>CAVRNU010000021.1:0-367609 GCA_963722585.1 Bryobacterales bacterium
TATCGGCATGCGCTGACCATCGATCCCACCAAGGATGCCGCACGGAACGACCTGGCGTACGTTCTCATTGAAACGCGGCAGCCCAATCGTGGCATCGAGGAATCCCGTACCGTGCTCTCGCACAATCCGAAGAACACCGCCGCGCTCATGAACATCGGTTACGCAGACATCAAGACGGGCGACTTCGATGGCGCCGAAAAGGCATACCGCGACACGCTTGCACTCGATCCGACCGCCGCCGCCCACTATGATCTCGGCCTCGCGCTTAAGCTCAAAGATCAGATTGAAGCCGCACAAGCTGAGTTCAAGGAGGCAATCCGGCTCGACCCCGCGCTAGCGCAGCCCCATTATTCCCTCGGCATCACTTACTGGCAAACGGGCGATTTCGACAATGCGAAGAAGGAAATGCAGTCTGCCATCGAGATCGCTCCCAATTATGCAGAAGCGCATTACATGCTCGGCATTCTGCTGAAGCAAACCGGCGATCTCGACGCCGCGACAGCCGAGCTGAAAGAGGCTATTCGCCTGGACTCGAATACACCCGGGCCGTACAACACATTGGGCCAGATTTTGCGCATCAAAGGAGATAAACAGGGGAGTGAGGAAATGTTTGCAACGGGCGCGCGCTTGAAGCGTGAGCAGGAATCGATCCTGGCTAACACGCTCGAACAGGGCATGCGTGGCGGCGAAGTCGTCAAGCCGCTCGTCCAGGCGGCGCAGCCTGCCGGAGGTGGTGCGCACTAACGTGTTCTCTCGAAGACAATTCGTGAAATCGTTGTGTGCCACCGTCCCCGTTTTTTCGCTCGATCAGTTGCTTCGAGCGACACCTCTCGGCGTCCAGTTCATCAACATCGCGCGCGAGGCCGGTCTGAACTGCAAGACCATTTTCGGGGGCGAGAACAAGAACAAATTCCTGCTCGAGACCACCGGCTGCGGTGTGGCGTTTATCGATTACGATAACGACGGCTGGCTGGACATCTTTTTCGTAAACGGGACTCGCTTCGAAGCCAATTACCCGAAAGGCTCGGAGCCCGTCAGCCGTCTCTATAAAAACAATCGGGACGGCACCTTCAGCGACGTCACGTTGAAAGCCGGCGTCGCGCGAACAGGCTGGGGACAGGGTGTCTGCGCGGGCGACTACAACAACGACGGGCACGAAGATCTGTTTGTCAGCTACTGGGGCGACTGTGTCCTCTGGCGGAACAACGGCAACGGAACATTTACCGATGTCGCGGAAAAAGCAGGAGTCACTACGCGCACAACAACGGGCTTAAAGCGCTGGAACACCGGCTGTGCGTTCCTCGACTACGACCGCGACGGACATCTTGATCTGTTCGTTGCAAATTACATCGATTTCGACCCGAAAACCGCTCCTCTTCCGGAAAGCGGCCCCTGCCTCTATGAGGGACTAATCGTTGCCTGCGGCCCACCCGGATTGAAAGGCGGCAAAGACATTCTGTTCCACAACAATGGCGACGGTACCTTCACCGACGTGTCCGAAAAAGCGGGCATTTGGAAGAAGCAGGGAACATACGGACTCGGCGTTCTGGTCGGCGATTTCGATGATGATGGCTGGCCGGATATTTACGTCGCGGACGATTCCGCGCCGTCCGCGCTGTTCAAGAATAACCATGACGGAACGTTCACCGACGTAGCGTTAGAAGCTGGCGTGGCGTTCGGAGCGGACGGAAAAACGCAAGCCGGCATGGGCGTTTCGGCGGGCGATGCCTTCGGCACGGGCAAGTTGGATATCGTCAAAACAAATTTCGCCGGCGACACATCGAGCCTGTACCGGAATCTGGGCAATGGCAATTTTGAAGACGTCACCTATCAGGCCGGGCTGGGCCGGAATACCCGTTTTCTCGGCTGGGGCGCATGCTTCATCGATTTCGATAATGACGGCTGGCCCGACATCCTGACATGCAATGGCCATGTTTATCCGGAGGTGCGTGAAAAGGAAAACGAGTCCGGCTACCGCGAACGGAAAGTCTTGTATCACAACCTGGGCAACGGCAAGTTTCAGGATGTTTCGAACGATGCCGGACCGGGCATTCTTGAAACTGTGCCCGGGCGCGGCTGCGCGATCGGCGATTTCGACAACGACGGCGATTTGGACGTAGTCGTAAACTGCGTCAACGACGTGCCCCAGCTGCTTCGCTGTGACAGCACATTGAAGAACAACTGGCTCAAGGTCAAAACGGTCGGCGTCAAATCGAATCGTTCCGGTATTGGCGCTCGTATCTATTGCAAGCCGGAAGGTGAACACCAGCAGATGGACGAAGTACGCAGCGGCGGAAGCTATATCTCACAAAGCGACCTCCGTGTGCACTTCGGCCTCGGAACCGCCAAAACCGCCGATATCGAAGTCCACTGGCCCAGCGGCCAAATCGACAAAATTCGGGCCGTGAAAGCCAACCAGGTGGTGACCGTAAAGGAAGGTCATCTTGGCAGACGCGCTTGAACAGATAATCAGTGGGCGTTAAAACGGAAAGGCCGGGGACTTTCGCTCCCCGGCCTTCGTTCTACTGTTTTGTTCTCAAGTTGAGCTACCAGGTGAGTACGCCCGAGAACTGTACCCTGCGCATCGTGGCGCCATTGCCGTTAAAGGCAATATTGGTAATTTGGCCTACGCTTGCGCTCTGCACGTTATTGTTTGGAAGATCCAGGTTCGTATGATTCAGCGTATTCGTTGTATCCATACGCAGCGTGAACTTGAAGCGCTCCGTGAAGCTGAATTGCTTCATGATCGAAGCATCCACATTCACATATTGCGGTCCAAACAACTGGTAGATCGGATAGTTTCCGAACGTGTTAGGCGCCGGCAGGGTGTACGCGCCGCTCGAGAGCGGCAAGGATCCATTGATTCCGGTTCTGATTAGGCGCATATGGACTTCCTGTTCCCTTATCCGGAATATTGTTTGGCCCCGTATAGGGTTGGCCGGGATAAGAATTAATCGTCGGGTAGAAAGGACGCCCACTGTAGTAAGTGAAGATGCTGCTGAGATTCCAGCCACCCAGTACTCCATCGACAAACCGGTTCGAGTTCGAACCGTATTTGCGGCCTTTTCCGAACGGAATGTCGTAGTTGCCGGCAAATGTCCATTGCTGTCGCGGGAAATCGCCGTTGTCGGTATAACCAAGCGATCGGTCATACAGGAATGTGTATGAGGAGTCTGGCGCACCAGCGGCACATCCACAGCCATCTCCTTGCCCGAGCTGATAGGTGTAGTTGCCCTGCAGGGTGAAGCCAGCCATGGCCCGAATGGTTACCGTGCCTTGGAACGAATCGTACCGGGCGTTTGCGGCATTGGCGTAGTTATCGATAGCCGACGTGTTCCCGTAGTTGTAACGGGGACCGTACAAGCCATCAAACGGTCTGAGCGTGTTTTGGTTACCCGTAAAGCCTGGCACAAAGAAAATAGCATTGGCGTCATATGTAATTCCATTGACCCCGTTTTGCTGGTGCCGGCTGGAGTTCCCTACGTATCCGGCTGTGAAGGCAATCTTTGAGCTCAATTGGTGCTGAACCGTGAAATTGTAGGAGTAGACGACCGGCATGGTCATCGTCAGGGGCCGTGTCTTGCAGTCGATTCCTGAAGGACATGGCAAAGTGCCCTCCGGGCTAACGCTGAAAGTCGGAGGCGCGGGCGGTCCTTGAGCGAGGTTAAACACATCGCAAAAGTTATTGCCGCAGGTCGCCGCTTGGGATAAAGACTGGTTCGCAAGGACCGGCGGGTTCTGAGTAACATTATGGCCGAAAATCGAGCCAAACGTGCCAAGGCTGTAAGACCATCCATAGCCCGTCCGGATAACGGTCTTAGGAGTGACTTGGTAGGCGATTCCAAGCCGCGGAGCGAAATTCTTCCAATTCATCGATTGGTAGCCCTGAGCACCGATATACCCTTGGCCGAAGACATCGAGCAAGCCGGTGTTAAGGTTATACTCAGCACCGTTAGCCGGAGCGTTTACCGTCTCCGGGAAGACCCATTCCCAGCGGAGGCCATAAGTGACGGTGAGCTTGGAGTTGGGCCTCCACTCGTCCTGCCCATACCAGAAGATTCGCTTCTGACGCTCCTGCGCGTTCGTGCTCGAACTGACATAACGGCTAAAGCTGGTAGTGTCGCCTAGAAGGAGAGATGCGACTCCGAGGCCTGCACTGTAAGAGCCCGATCCGTTCCCTAACGCCGTCATACTGTCATTGAAGTAGAACTGTCCGGCACGATGGCTGTCGCTCGGAACCCGGAGATTAAGCGCGTAGCGAACGTCGGTTCCGAACTTGAAGCTGTGGTTGCCATGCACCTTGGTGATATTGTCAACGAACTGATACTGGCGCTCATTCTCGTCAAGTGGGCAGTTGCATTGATTAACATTCAAGCCATAACCGAGATACATGTTATCGCCGACCGGGTTGTCTATTTCGAAGGCCGGCATGCCCGATGTGTAGTACTTATCTGCGAGGTTAGTGCCGGGAATGCCCGCATCGGCGGCAGGGGTGGTGCCTACGCCGTTCGGAACGTCCGTAACGTGATAATGCAGGAAGCCGAAGCGGAATTCATTAATTAATGTCGGACCGAAGGTGTACGTCCAGCCGCCGGCGATGCTTTGGTTGAGAGTGCTGGAACTGCCAGCGTAGTTCGCATTACTAAAGTTCGGCCCGCCGGCTAGCAACCCAAACGCGCCAGGCGCACTCAAATCGAATGATGCGTAGCTATAACGTCCGAAGAAAGTATTCTTCTCATTTTGGTAGTAGTCCCAGCGCGTGTCCCACTGGTTCCCGTTGTTCGTCAGCGCGCCGCTGGTTGTGTAATTGTTGTATGGCGCAACCAAGCCATTTACCACGGTCCCTGCCGTGTTGGGCAAGGGCCAATAGTTCATGAGGTTCTGTGCTTGCGGGCTAAGACGGCTCGTTGGAATCACATTGCCGGCGAAAGGAGTGCGTCCGACGCCGTTCGTGGTATTCCCCGTCGCCGGATCGTAAATCTGATACTGAGAGCCAAGGGCCAGCCAGTCGCTTAAATTGCCAGTTCGATCAGCGGCGGTGGGAACGGTCGTTAGCACCGAGCCGCCTTTGATGTTTCGCGTCAGTTGAGCGTCGCCGAAGAAGAACAGCTTGTCTTTGATGAGTCGGCCACCGATCGATCCGCCAAACTGATTCTGGTGCGTGGTCGGCGAGTAAGACCCGGCGTGTCCGCCGATGGGCGTGTTCTCGGTGAACGGGTTGCGGCCGAAGTCCTGGAAGCCTGGTGTATTGACAAAAAGGAATTCGAACGCATCGCCATGGAAATCGTTCGAGCCCGATTTCGTCGAATATGTCAGCAGACCCGCGCTGAACGTATCAAACTCGGAGTCGTAGTCCTGCCCCGCCTGCTTGACCTCGTTTACGGAGTCGAAAGTAGGATTAACGACAATGATCCCCAGAATCGGATCTTGGTTCACGGTGCCGTCCAGGTAGTAACCGGTCGCATAGAAGGGCTGCCCGTTCACCTGGATCTGTACGCTGCCCTGCGGGTTTTCATCCGCGGCATGGGCCCAACCCTGCTTCACCGTTCCCGGATTCAGCAACTCAAACTGCTGCAAATTGCGGCCGATGCTGGGAAGTGTCTTAATCTGTTCCGATGTGAACGTCTGCGCCACGTCGGCACGGTCGGTTTGCAGCAGCGGGGCCGCCGCGGTTACTTCGACCTCCTGGCTGGCTTGCCCGACTTGTAAGGCGGCATCGTAGCGTGCCGCTTGGTCAACGACCACGATAATGTCGTTAGAGACAACCTTCTGAAAGCCCGGCGCCTCGATTGTGACCTTGTAGGTGCCGGGGATCAGCTGGCCTTTTGTATAGTTGCCAGACTCGTTCGTATTTACTTCGAAGCTTGTCCCTTTGCCAACGTCCTGAATCGTGACTTTGGCGTTATTGACCGCGGAACCGGTCGGATCGGTGACCGTGCCGTAGATGCTGCCGAATACTTGCTGCGCGTGCGCGAGCCCTCCTAAGGCCAACATCACGGCAGCCGCAATCAGGACGCAACCCGCCTGTCCCCTTCGTAAGCGAATCATAATCTTCTCCTTGGAAGTTAAGAATCAGCTAAGGCAAAAAGGGTTTGTTTTCCCCCAGGTGGGAAACCCACCTTCACACTTGGAGCTAGTGTAATTCATTTAGAGCGAAAGGGAACCAGGAATTTTTGAATTTTCCACACGTTAGTGCAGGCGGCACCCTCGTAAGCGCATCAATATACTTTCGATATGCTTCACCTGATTGCGCTTTGGTTTGCTCTGAGCGGCGCGACGGCGCTGCATCAGCGCGGAGTGGAACTTTACAAGCAGAAAAAGTATGCCGATGCCATCGCCGCGCTTGAAGAAGCGGTGAAGACCGAGAACGGGGCGACGCCCGAATACAGGGAATCGGTGCTGATGATCGGCCAAAGCTACTACATGCTGTCGCAGGCGCCGAAGGCCATACCATGGCTCGAAAAGCTTCCCGCGATTAACGAAGCTAACTACATGCTGGGCTATGCGTATTTGCAAGCCGGGCAAGCCGACCGGTCGGAAGCAGCGTTTGCACGGCTGTTCGGGCTGGCGCCCTCCACGGCTTCCGCACACCTGCTCGCGGGCCAAATGATGTTGAAGCAGGAATATGAAGCCCAGGCTCTCGCGGAGATCAATAAAGCATTGTCGCTGAACTCCAAACTGCCCGAGGCGTGCTATCTGCTGGGGGTTGTGGCGATTTACCGGGGACGATTCGATGAGGCCGAAGCCGATCTGAAGCAGGAATTGGCGGTGAACCCGAATTTCGCGATGGCCTGGTACCGCTTGGGCGACGTGTATGCAAGGCGCGAGCAACTGGACGAGGCGATACCAGACCTGCAGCGAGCGGTGTGGCTCAACCCCGAGTACAGTGGACCCTATATATTGCTGGGCAAGTGCTATTTCAAGCAGCGGAACTTCGAGAACGCCGAAGGCATTCTGCGACGCGGACTCACCATCGACCCGAACAATACCTCGGGCAAATATTTGCTGGGCCAGACGCTCGTCGCCGAAGGAAAGACCGACGAAGGAAAAGCGCTGCTAGAGCACCTCAAAACGTCGCCGCCCTTGCTCGAGCAGCCCAAATAAACTGACCCGCTTAAGCATCCATCTCGGATTTGGCCTGTAGTAGCATTTGAGCATTCATGGGGTTTTTCAGGGGCGCGCTCTGCGGGCTCATTCTGGGACTCTCGGCCAGTCTGGCCGGCGCCCCAACTTGCGTGACGTGCCATCCGCGCGAAACAGAGGCTCATTCTCATACCCATATGGCGCATGCGATGGTCCCGGCGCTTGCGAGCGCGTTTGCAGAGAACATCCCCGATCACCCGCTGCACGAATCGGATCGAGGATATCTATTCACCTACACGCGTTCCGGCAACGGTCTGCTGGTCACCGCGTTTCGCGGTTTGGATGCAAGCGAAGGATTGATTGAATGGGTGCTGGGAGCGGGCGCTCAGGGGCAGACTCCTATCGTGCATAGCGGCGACACCGTGCGGGAATCGCGTGTCAGCTATTTCCCCCAGCTCCATCAATACGGCGTCACGGTTGGACAAAACGCAGGTGCTTCGCCGAATGCGGAAGCGGCGCTTGGGTTGAAGCAGAAGCCGCACGATCTTCAATCGTGCCTTGCGTGCCACGCCACGCGGATCGGTGAAAATTTCGAGCCGCTTGTGCCCGGTATCCAGTGCGAGCGTTGCCATGCGGGAGCGGAGCAACACGCGCAGGGGCATGGAACGCCGTTCAATCCGGGCAAGCTCTCCGCCGCCGCTCAAGTACAATTCTGCGGCGCATGCCACCGTGTCAAGCCGCCGGTGGGCGACAACGAACCGGAGAACATCCGTTTCCAGCCATTACGCCTGATGAAGAGCCATTGTTTTTCGAGCGGCCGGCTCGCCTGCACCACCTGCCACGCGGCTCATGAGGATGCGCGCCGGAACGACAACGGCTATTACAACGCGAAATGCAAATCGTGCCACGATCCCTCAACCATTCACGCCGATGCACGAAAGGGCGGCGACTGCATCAGCTGTCACATGCCGAAAGTGCAACTGCATCCCGCGCTGACGTTTACGGACCACTACATTCGGGCCGCGCGTTAACTATTTTGGCCCCACTTTCGGATCGATCTTTGCGGCGAGCGCGAACTCACGCTCTGACTCCGCCACATTTCCTTGCTGCCGCAGCGCCACGGCCAAACTGTAATGCAGCGATGCAATCAGCGGATTGGCATTGATTCCTTTCCGGTATGCGTCAATCGCCTGCTGAATCTGTCCTTTCGCATAGAGGGCCGCACCCATGTTCAGGTACGCAGTCGTCAGATCGGGGTCGATCTCCAAAGCGTGTTGATATTCGCCAATTTCGCCGTCGTCTTGCATCGCCCCCAGCGCGACACCCAAATTGAAATGCGCCCCGGCATCTTGTGGGTACAGTTCTCCGGCGAGCGACAGGATAGCAGCGGCCGTTGAGGGATTGCCTGCTTCGCCATAAGTCACGCCAAGATAGGTCAGTGCCCGCAGCAAATGGGGATAAATCTTCAAAGCCTCGAGAAGCGCGGCGGCCGATTGCTCCCGCTGCCCGCTGTTGCGCAGTTTCATTGCCGTGTTGTACTGAGCCTCGGCTGCTTCGCGAAAGTTTCGCGGCATACGTCCGAGAATGAGATAACGCCTCTCGGCTTCGAGGACCGGCGACACCTCGCCTGGACGCAGCTTCATGGCAGCAGAAGCCCACGCCGGATCGAACTGGCTCGCATTTAAATCGCCCAGAAATCCACCATTTCGCGCCGAGGCTTTGTCGAGCGAATTGGCGCGCGCCAGCTCGAAAAACGAAGCGCCGCCGACTATGGCTGTTCGCAGTTCCTCGGCTCTCGCCCGGTCGCTCACAGCGATCATCCGCAGCCACATGTGTTTGGGCTCGACTCTGCTGTTCCACGATTCCTCATGCGGACTGACGGGCCCTGTTTTGTCGGGATGAACGCGAATCCAGTGATCAGCGACTTTGAGCGGCGCTTTCACTTCGTCCGGCATGTGGCAGCCCACGCAGCCATCGCGACGGTTTACCGGGCAGAGCGCGGCATGCCCGGCAACGGCTACGCTGTGGCAGCTCAGACAGGTGCTCTCCGAGCGTCGAACCAGCGTGGCGCGCGGCGCGTCCTGGTGCGGATCGTGGCAGTTGGTGCAGGTAATATTACCTCCGCTCTGCCTCGAGCATTCGCTATTCTCTAAGCCTGTCACCTGATCGGAAATCAAAAGATCGTCGGGCAGAGGGTCCTCCACGATGCTGAAGCCCGAGTGGCACTGGGCACAGGGTTGCATCTGATTGGGAACAGGCAGTCTCTTAGGATTGAGGATCTTCAAATCGCCGGCTCGCGCGGCAACGGCTGATAAATGCTGCTGGCCGGCGCCATGGCAGCTCTCGCATGTGACGCCCGATTCGGCGTGCGACCCAACCTTGCGCGGCTCTCCATGGCAGGTCAAGCATTTTTTTTCAAATCCAGGAGTTAGTACGCGGCCGAACGCGGTCTCGTAATTGGCAGGCTTGTCTTCGGGAAATCCGGGCGATCGCTCGAGCTCGTTGTGGGGAACGTAATGCAAATATCTGGCCTCGACCAGCGGGGCTCGCGGCAATGACAATCCTTCTACCGCCTCGACACGCAGCAAAAAACTGATGCCATGCCGTTCGCCGCCGACGGTCGTGACTACCGGAAATGTCTGCAACGGATGGCCGGGCATCGCAATCCCAAATTCGAAAGTCCCGGCCGATCTTCGCAAAATGTAGCCGATATCCGGCGCAGGCCCTTCTGCGTGACGCTCCGTTACGGTTTGGGGAATTTCTCTGGTTGTATCGCCCTGCCATGTGCGAGCCATGGCGGTTGAAAATTGGGTCTGGCCAATCGCTTTATGGCAACCGGCGCAAACCTGTGAACCAACGAGTCGGTTTTCCGTGCCGGTGGAGCGGGCCTCCTGGCCTGCCATGCCGCCATTCGTGGCGGCACCTTTTTCCAATCCCGCCGCCACGCATAAGAAAACAAGGAAGAATCTCATTCACCCCGAGCAATTGTCATTGTATGGTGTAGCAGGCAGGGGAAATCTGGAGATTCACAACCCCTCACTGCCACTACTACTCTTCAAGATTCCCCGCCTCATGCATGCAGTTCGATTTTGCGCGCTCGCGCTCGTATGCGTCAGCGTGGCAAGCGCCCAGTCTGACGGTACACCCGATTTGACGCTCGCCTACAAGCTGCTTGCCCAGAAATCCTACGACGATGCTATCGCGGCGTTCGAGCGCGGCTTGGAAGCTCAGCCGCGGAACGCCGGCGCGCATAAGGATTTGGCCTATACCTTCTTGAAGACAGGCGAGAGCGCGAAAGCCCGGGACGAATTCAAGGCCGCCATCGACATAGATCCGCACGACGAGCCAGCCGCGCTCGAGTACGCTTTCTTGTGTTACGAGACGAAGAAGCCGATTGAAGCGCGGCGGACTTTCGACCGGCTCCGGACGCATGGAGTAGCCGCTTCCACGCGACAAACCGCCGAAACGGCCTTTCAAAATATCGACAAGCCCCTGGCCGATGGAATCGCGCGATGGAAAGCTTCGATTGCAAAGCTGGCCGATCCGTCCGCTCCGAGCACGTTCAGCGCCCACTGGGAGCTGGCCCAACTCGCCGAAAACCGCGACGATTTGCCGCTTGCCGCCGAGCAGTACGAAATTTGCCGCAAATTGAAACCGCAGCTTTCCAGCCTGCTGCTCGATCTGGCCCGCGTCTGGCAACAACTGAACGAAGTGGAGCAAGCGCATGCCGCCGCGCTCGCCGCCTCTCGAAGTCCCGATTCCCGAACGGCCGAAGAGGGGCTCGAACTGCTCGGTTCGCGCTATCCCTATGTCTACGAGTTTCAGAACGCGGTTCAGCTCGATCCGCAAAATATAACGCTGCGGCGGGAGTTGGCGTTCCTCTATCTCGCTTTGCACAGAGAGCAGGAAGCGATTGCAGAATTTCAGGCGATACTTGCCATCGCGCCGGACGATAAACTGACGCTTACGCAGCTCGACGCGCTGCGGCACCCGCAAAAGAACAACCCGGCCCCGCCTGCGCCTGCAAACCGTTCGGATATCAAAGCCGATCCGAAGGCCATGGGAATGAAAAGTCTGGCCGCGGGCTACTTGAACGACGCCATCCGTTACCTGCGTATCGCCCACGAAGACAACCCAAACGATGCGGAGGTGATGCTGCAGCTTGGCTGGGCCTACAACGCGGCCAAGAACGATGCCGAAGCTGTGAAATGGTTCGACGCGGCGCGCCAATCGGACGACGAGACCATTGCTAAAGAGGCGAACAAAGCGTGGCACAACCTGCTTGGAATCAACATGGCGCAGACGACCATGTGGCTGCTGCCCATGTATTCCACGCGCTGGAACGACAACTTCATCTACGGCCAGGTTAAGCGCACCATTCCGATTCCACACAAGATGCCGGTCAGTTTCTATTTATCGGCGCGCTTTATTGGCGATGTGCGCGGCCAGGTCCGCATGGATAATCTTCCGCCCGAGTATCTCTCCGAGAACTCCATCGTCGTTGCAGTGGGCGCTTCGACAAAGCAGTGGCACCACGTAATGGGCTGGGTGGAAGCAGGCCTTTCGATGAACTATATACCAGGCCGACCGGATGTTGGCATTGCGATTCCGGATTATCGCGGCGGCTTGAATTTTGCCAAAGGTTTCGGCAGTCTACTCGGGAGCTCCCACTCTGGATTCTTCTACGAGACCACGGGCGATGCCATTTATGTAAGCCGCTTCGATAAGGATTGGCTCTTTTATTCGCAGCACCGGGTGGGCCGCACGTTTCGCATCGGCGGCGATACCTTGGAGGCTTATCTCAACGGGAATTACGTTCAGGATGTAAAACGCGAATATTGGGCCAACACGGTTGAATTTGGTCCGGGAACCAAGCTGCACTTGCCGTGGATGGCGCCCGGCGTTTATCTTTCGGCCGATCTGCTGCGGGGCGCTTACACGACGAATGTGGATAACCCGCGCCGGCCCAATTACACCGACTTTCGCTTAAGCTTCTGGTACGCCGCTACACGTTAGCAAATTCGAGCACGATGCAACGCCTTGTCCAATCGTTCTTTCTGTTTGTGGCCAGCCTGTGGGCCACCGCTTTGCCGCTTATTTCGGCCGTTCCGTCGTTTAAAGTGGCTGGCGTGGATGCGAAGCCGTGGACCAAGATTTTCGGCGCAGTCGGAATTCCACCGGCTTCGGCCGAGCAGGCTGAGATCACTGTAGCTGGCGCATATGACCAGGGCGATTTTGTTCACATTGCGGACGAGCACATTTTGATCGTGCAGGGAGCCGGTCCGCTGGCGCAGCAACTCGGCATCACGCCGCTAGCTGAATCGGTTCCGGTCCGCCGCGTCGTCGATACGCATGCGCCCGACATGAAGATCATTTGGGCCGAACCAGTGACTGTCCCCGTATTCAGCGTGCCAAAGGACTTTCAGATATTTGTCAGGGAGCACTGGAAGAACGCGCCGCTGGTGGCGGGCAAAAGAACGGCGCATGGCGCAATTCTGTGGCTCGCGGCCGATCCTGGGCCGGAAGGCATTGAGCGCTTCCCCTATCTGCTCCAAACTCTTGCCGACCTTGGCCTAACTATTCCCGTTCGAAGCACGACGTTGTGGAGCTTCTTCGATTCGGCGTACCGATCGCGCGCGGATGTCGAATACCTGGCGCGGCGCTGGCGGCAGGCCGGCATTTCAGCTCTGCATGTCGCGGCGTGGCACAACATGGAGCCCGACGCGCAGCGGGACGAATATTTGAAGAGCCTGATCGTCGCCTGTCATAGAAACGCCATCCTTGTCTATGCATGGCTCGAGCTTCCGCACGTGAGCGAAGAGTTTTGGGCTAAACATCCCGAGTGGCGCGAGAAGACTGCGGTAGGGGAAGACGCTCAACTCGACTGGCGAAAGCTGATGAATCTCGAAAACGCCGACTGTAAGCGCGCCGTCTCGAAAGAGGTTCGTCAACTGTTGACACGCTTCGATTGGGATGGGGTCAACCTGGCGGAGCTGTATTTCGAGTCGCTTGAAGGTCCGTCGAATCCGGCGCGGTTCACTCCGATGAACAACGATGTACGTAGCGAATTCAAGCAGCGGGCCGGGTTCGATCCGCAACGGCTGTTCGATCCGGCTTCGCCCAATTCGGCGGCTCACGACCCGGTCGGATTGCGCACATTTCTCGATTTCCGCGCCGGGCTTGCGTCGCACATGCAAAGCGACTGGCTCGAGGTCGCCGGACAGGTTCGCAGAGAGAAGCCATGGTTGGATGTAGTTCTCACTCATATCGACGATCGCTTGGAACCAGGGATCCGCGATGCCCTGGGGGCGGACACCGCGCACTCGATGCCGCTCATTCAATCGCAAAATGCGACCGTGCTGGTCGAGGACCCGGCAACGCTCTGGAATCTGGGTGCGGCTCGCTATCTTAAGCTTGCCGACAAATGGTCCACAGCGCCGCTCGATAAAAGTAGGCTAGCAGTCGATATCAACGTTGTCGAGCGCTACCAGGATGTGTACCCGACGAAAAAACAGACCGGTACGGAGCTCTTCGAACTCGTACATCAGGCCTCCCAATCGTTCAGCCACGTCGCTCTCTACTTCGAGAATTCGATTGAGCGTCAGGATTTGAATCTTCTCCCGGCCGCCGCGGCGCGTGCGCGCGTTACCGAATCGGCGCCGGATGAGCTAGACGTCCAAACGGTACAGCCCGTCCGAATACCTTGGAACGGTCCCGTCGAAATGGATGGCAAGCCTTGGCCCCTCAAAGACAATGCAGGGGTGTTGATTCCCTCAGGCACGCATAAGCTGTCGACAGGAGTCAGCGACCCGCCAGTGACGATCGCCGCGTTCAACGGGAACGTTCGCAGCGTGGCGATTGATGGCGACACGGTTGAGCTCTCCTACGGCAATGCGACGCGTGCGCTGGTATCGCTGGCATCCCCGGTTGCGAGCATTGACGTGGACGGTACGCCATTCTGGAAGCCGGACGCCAGCGGAGCCGGAAATCCGGTTGTTCTCCCATCTGGCGAGCACGTCGTTTCATTCCACAAATAAAGCTATCGGCTTTCAGCTCTCAGCCCTCAGCGGGCTGAAAGCTGACCACTGACAGCTGATAGCTTATGCCCGTGCGACCATGGGAATTCCTGAATGAGTGCGGTTTCTGAATCTCTAAACACGCGCAATATCGCCATCATTGCGCACGTAGACCACGGAAAAACGACGCTGGTTGACGCGATGCTGCGGCAGAGCGGAATTTTTCGCGCGAATGAAGAAGTAGTCGAGCGCGTGATGGATTCCAACGAACTCGAACGCGAGCGCGGCATCACGATTCTCGCGAAAACCACCGGCATTCGCTACCACGGCACGAAAATCAATATTGTCGACACACCGGGGCACAGCGATTTTGGCGGCGAAGTCGAGCGCGCCCTGAAAATTGTCGACGGCGTGATGCTGCTTGTCGACGCGAGCGAGGGTCCTTTGCCGCAAACACGCTACGTTTTGATGAAAGCGCTCGAAGCGAAGCTTCCGCCCATCCTGGTCATCAACAAAATCGATCGGCCGGACGCGCGTGTCCAGGAAGTATTGAACGAAGTATACGATCTGTTCATCGACTTGGACGCCTCAGAAGATCAACTGGACTTTCCGATTGTTTATACGAATGGCAGAGCCGGCATCGCCAAGCGCTCGCTCGAAGAGGACAGCGATAATTTGCGGCCCCTGTTCGACGCCATCTTAGAGCACACTCCGCCGCCGAAGGGAGACCCGCAAGAAACGCTGCAGGTGCTGGTGGCGAATCTCGATTACAGCGACTACCTTGGGCGGCTCGCGATTGGGCGCGTGTTCAATGGCACGCTGCGGCTAGGGGACGAAGCCGCGATCTGCAAGCTCGACGGCTCCATTCATAAGACGCGCATTACCAAACTCTATTCGTTCGAGGGCCTGAAGCGGATGGACGAGACAGTGGCGAGGCCTGGCGATGTGCTTGCGATAGCAGGGGTTGAAGGCATCACGATCGGCGATACCGTTACCAGCGCCGAAACTCCCGAGCCGCTCCCGCGCATTCCGATTGACGAGCCTACCATCGCGATGACTTTCACCATCAACAATTCGCCCTTTGCCGGCCGTGAAGGGCAGTTTGTTACATCGCGCAACTTGAGGGACCGACTGGACAAGGAACTACTCACGAACGTATCGATTCGCGTCGAAGAGGCGGGTGGTCCCGATGCCTTCAAAGTGATGGGCCGCGGCGAATTGCAGCTTGCCATCCTGATCGAGATGATGAGGCGCGAAGGCTATGAGCTGCAGGTTGGCAAACCCGAAATCCTGACGCGCACCATAGACGGCAAACTACATGAGCCTCTCGAGCTGCTGGTCATCGATTGCCCCGAAGAATTTATAGGCGTAGTGATCGAGAAAATGGGGATTCGCAAAGGCAAGATGATCAAGATGGTGAATCACGGCTCCGGCCGAGTGCGTCTTGAGTTTCACGTGCCTTCGCGCGGTTTGATTGGTCTTCGCGGCGAAATGCTTACCGACACCAAAGGCACGGCGATTATGAATTCGCTGTTCCATGGCTATATCGAATGGCAGGGCGATATCGAAACGAGACCCACCGGATCGCTCGTGGCCGACCGCCCCGGGCTCGCAACAAGCTACGCCATTTACAATCTCCAGGAACGCGGCGTGATTTTCATTGAACCCAGCGCGGAGATTTATGAGGGAATGATCGTCGGCGAAAACGCCCGAGCAAACGACCTGGACGTCAACATAGTCAAGGAAAAGAAACTCACTAACATGCGCGCGTCCACGTCCGATGACGCCATTCGCCTCGTTCCGCCGCGACTATTGAACCTCGAGCAGGCCATCGAATTCATCCGGGAAGACGAATACGTTGAAATCACGCCGAAATCGATCCGGTTGCGCAAGAAAATATTGAAGGCCAACCAAAGGTAAGCTCAAAAGCGCAGCTTCAGAGCCAATTGAATCTGACGGTTCGAGCTTGTGCCGTCCGGGCGAGTCAAAGTCGTCGTCGAGATTCCGAAGGTGCCTGGATCCGCAAGATCGTTGCCCGGCTGCGCGAATTGAACGCGATTGAACAGATTGTAAACTTCAAATCGGAGTTGCGCCTGCAAGCGCTCGCCCAAGCTCTGCGTCTTGCTGAGAACCACGTCCGTGTTAATGATCCCGGGACCAACAAACACGTTGCGGCCGAGATTTCCGGGACTACCAAATGGCGCGATAGCAAACGCCGTGATGGGCGGACCGGTCTGAGTGCGATCCGAACCGGCGGGAATGGCGGTGTCTCCAACCACATCGGGTCGCGAACTGAGGCCCGTGTGTTCGGTGTCCACGTTTCCGTAAATGTCGAACGGCAACCCGCTTTGAAAAACCGAAATGCCGGCAAACTGCCAGCCTTCCAAAATCCTGCCCACAAACCCACTGTTGACGTACGCCTTCCCTTTTCCCACGGGAACGTCGAGAACATAATTCAAAACCAGGCGCTGCCGCTGGTCGAAATCGGAGTTTCCACGCTCTTCTTGCAAGTCGAACGAATTTCTGGGGAAGGAGCGGCCTCCCGCGCCGGGATTCAGCGGATCGGGCGCATCGTCGATCGAGTGGGACCAGGTATAGGCCGCTTGTATCTGCATCCCGTGGCTCAGCCGTTTATTCCAATTCGCCTGAAGCGAGTGATAGGTGGAGTTGCCGATGGACTTGATCACCGAAGGTTCGTAGAACGCGGTGTTGTTGGTGGTTGGGTAGTTGAAATATAAAGCCGAAAACTGAAGGGCTGAGGGTGGCACACCCGCGGCGATCTGAGCGTTTACCAGCGCGGGAATCGGCTGATTGCCGTTTACTACGCGGAATTCATGATTGCCTTTTGACGCTACGTATGCGAGCTCGAGTGTGGACAGGCCCGGCAGCTCCTGCTGAACGCTGAAGTTCCAGCTCTGACTCACGGGCATCTTCAAGTTGCGGTCGATGATGACCGGCTCGAGAAAGGCTCCGTTGGTCACGGTCGCCGAAGTTGGCAGAGTCGAAGGAACCGGCACATTAGGCAGGGTATTTCCATATGTGCCGAAAGATGATAGCGGAAAGATTTCGGCGTCTTCAAGAAAGGGTGGATTGCCTCCGGCGTTCTCGAACAGGTTGCCGAAGATGCGGTCGTGAAAGATGCCGTATCCTGCACGAATCGCGGTCTTTCCTTTCGAGAACGGATCCCAACTAAACCCGAAGCGAGGCTCAAGGTTCAACGGATCGTTGTTATAGAGGTTCTTGGTGGCGCCCGAACCAATCAAGCTGAAGGTGAAGGGGGAAAAACCGGCTGGGTTCTGGAACAGATTTGAAAGCTCTCCGTTTCGCTCGAAAGGCACGCCGTTGAATTGATAGCGCAACCCGTAGCTCAGCGTAAGATTGGGCCGCAATTTCCAGATGTCCTGCGCGAACTCGGCGTACTCATGCTGCACGTAGTGCCGGTAATCGACCGCTGTACGGTCGCCCGCGAGATTGAAAAACTGCGCCTGGTTCTGTTCGGCCACAAACCCCAGCAGACCCGCCGCGAGATCTTGAAACTGCACGCTTCCGCAGCCGCTGTTAGTAGTGGGATTACAAGGATTCGCGGGATCGAGGTTCACGATCGGCTGGCCCAGCAGCGAGAATGCATCGAAATTGTACAGCGTCCTCGATGAGAAGGCGTCATAACCGTTTTCGAAGACATACCGGAACTCGCCGCCGAACTTAAAACTGTGATTGCCTTTCACCCACGCGAGTCCGTCGCTAAGGCTCCAGGTGCCAGTACGGCGCATTTGCCCATCGCTGTCGCCTAGGTTGCCGCAACCGATGACCGGGATGCCGGAAAGAGCATAATCGCTGCCCTTTCCAAACGCATCAATGTTGCCGAGCGCATCGAACTGCTGGTATCCGCCGCAGCTGAAGTTGTCCGTCGGGCGGTTCACGCCGGCGGTGAACTGGTTGACAAGCGAAGGACGAAGCGTCGAGATCAGGTTTGCCGATATCGAATGCACCTGCTCCGCGGTTCCTGTCGCTCCCAACCCGGGTGCAATTTCATCGTGAAAGGCATCGGGATCGCTCTGCCCTCCGTAGGAATAGCGGATGAAGAAGCTCTCATTTTCAGTGAACCGGTGATCGAGCTTGAACGTGGTCGCAGCCGAGTTGAGGCGTGAGGTGCTGGGGAACCGGTAGATGCCTCGGACGTCATCGACGCTTTCGCCGTTCGGGTTGGGAAGAAGGGCCAACGCCTTCTGAATGGTGGGGTCGAGAGGAAGCCCCAGAACATTATTTGGCGAGCCAGGATCACGCAGATCTACCGGGTAGCCATCGAAGGTGAACACGCCGGATTTGAACGCGGCCGTGGGCACAATGGATGCCTCGGTCAGAGTAGTGCGGAAGCGCTGGTATTCAGTGTTGACGAAGAAGAAGGTTTTGTCTTTTTTTATAGGGCCGGCCAGCGACCAGCCAAAATCGTTTCGCACAAATGGATTTTCGGGATTGGGCTTGGTATTGAAATAGTCGCGCGCCGCAAGCGCGCTGTAGCGCCCGAACCAGTACGCATCGCCATGCAACTGGTTCGAGCCGCTACGCGAGATGACGTCGATGATCGCGCCGGTGTTGCGGCCAAACTCCGGCAGAAAATTGCTGCTGATGACGCGAAATTCCTGAGTGGATTCAGGGTTGAGGGAAACCAGGCCAGCCGGGGCGCCTGGCACCGATGTGTCGTTGTTGTCGGCTCCATCGAGCAGAAAATTGTTGTTGCGTTCCCGCGATCCATTCACCGCGAATCCGCCCAGCGATGAATTGGTCTGCACAACCCCAGGCGATAACGCAACAAGCGAATAGGGATCGCGCACCAGCAGAGGAAGAGCGAGAATGCGGCGGGAATCGATGACGGTGCTCGACTGATCATCTTCCAGATCGACGGGCGCGACAGCATCGCCGCGGACGGTGAGGACTTGAGAATACGGACCCACCTGCAGCCGGGGATTGAGCGTAAGCGCTTGGTCCACGGTCAGCTCCACATTCCGAAACTCATAGGTCGCGAACCCCTTCTTTCGGACCGAGACGTCATATCTTCCGGGCGTCAGAGCCGGGAGGGAGAATGTGCCCGAAGTGGAGCTTTCCGTAGATCTAACGCCGCCATCGGCGAGGTTCTTCAGCGAGATCTCGGCCGATGGCACGGCGGCTCCGCTTACATCCATCACGGTCCCGGAAACGGCCGCGGTTTGTGCTTTGAGCAGAGCTGAACTGAACACCGCCAACGTCAAAACGCACGACCACCGCGCATGCCGGCACAGATTCATTCCGCTGCTTTCCTTCCTTTTTCGCTATTTGCTATGTCAGCCGGTTTTTAACTGAGAATGTACTTGAAACGAAACAATACGATCAAATGGCGATTGGTTCCTTGTAATATACCTTAAAAGTCCCCCATCTCGATTCGACTGATGCCTGAACAGATTGCGGCAGCGAAGGAAATCGCCCGAGCGAAATCGGTGGGCTATCAGACGCAATTGCGTATGTGGATTGCCGAGGGGATTCGAAGGGAATCGAAGCGGCCTGAGCCAGTGACTCGCGGTCGGTAGTCGCGAGACGCCGGCCACATATCCAACCGGGGCGAAGGACGAGGCCAAGCCTTGCGTTTGACTCTTTTATATCCAATTAGCTACGATAAAGTGTTTCGAGTTTTCGAGATAAAGAGAGAATTCTGTCCATGCGTACCGAAGTACCGTCCGAGCACGAGATCAGCCGTGCCTGGCATGTGATCGATGCCGAAGGAGCCGTGCTGGGAAGAGTAGCGAGCCGCGCGGCGATGATTTTGATGGGCAAACACAAGCCGATTTATACGCCGCACCTCGATACCGGCGACCATGTCATTATCGTCAATGCAGCGAAGGTGAAGCTTACGGGCGGCAAAGAAAACCAGAAAATTTACCGGCGTCACACGGGTTATCCGGGCGGCTTAATTGAGACAGGAGCCAGCAGGTTGCGCGCGACGCGTCCGGCCAGGATGGTCGAACTGGCGGTCTCGGGAATGCTGCCTAAGACGAAACTGGGCAAGCAGATGTACCGCAAGCTGAAGGTTTACGCCGATCAACAGCATCCCCACCAGGCGCAGAAGCCGCAAGCGCTCGACCTGGGCAAGGAAGCGAGAAGGTGAAACAGGAAGTCAAGGAAGGAAGTTAGTGCCAGCGAAGTTGATTCAACATCTGGGAACCGGACGGCGCAAGACCGCCACTGCGCGGGTGTTTCTGCGCGCCGGCAAGGGGCAAATTACGGTCAATCACCGGCCGTTCGACAATTATTTCGTGAGCGAGTCGGCTCGCGTTTACGTCCGGCAGCCGTTGCTGGCGACGGAGACGGCGGACAAGTTCGACGTTTTGATTTTGGCAAATGGCGGAGGCATCACCGGGCAGTCAGGGGCCTGCCGGTTGGGCATCGCCCGAGCCTTGGTAGAGTACAATCCCGAGCTGCGCGGCAAGCTGAAGCAGCTTGGATTTCTGACGCGCGACGCTCGCGCGCATGAGCGAAAGAAGTACGGTCAAAAGGGAGCGCGCAAGCGTTTCCAGTTCTCCAAGCGATAACCGCTGTTCTTCCGTTCAAAGCATCAACCTGTGCAGCAAGCGGCCGCGCGCCGCTTGTTGTCCGACCGGGCTCTGAACCGGCTACGCTAATTCCGCTTTGGGCCGCGTAGCGTGTTCAGGATCCGCAACGGTGGGCCGTTTTCCCACCCGATCGTTAAGGAGGCAATTTGCCGTCAATCTCAATGAAGGAGTTGCTCGAAGCAGGCGTTCACTTCGGGCACCAGACCAAGCGCTGGAATCCAAAGATGAAGGAATACATCTTTGGCGAACGTAATGGCATTTACATCATCGATCTGCAAAAGACGCTGAAGCTGTTTAAAGACGCAATGCGGTTTGTAGGCGAGATGTCGGCACAAGGCAAGACGGTGCTGTTCGTCGGAACAAAGCGCCAGGCACAGGAAGCAATCGCTGAAGAAGCGGCTCGAGCAGGGCAGTTTTACGTAAATCAGCGCTGGCTAGGCGGGCTGCTTACCAACATGGTGACGGTCCAGCGCTCTATCAAACGCCTGAAAGACCTGGACGCGATGGCGTCGGATTCCGGCTATGAAGGGCGCGCGAAGAAAGAAATCGGCCGGCTGGAGCGCGAGCGGAAGCATCTGCAGCAGAATCTGGCGGGCATCAAGGATATGACCGGCCTGCCTGATCTCATGTTCGTGATCGATTCGAACAAGGAAGCCATTGCAGTGAAAGAAGCGCGAAAGCTCGGCATCCCGGTGGTCGGGGTGGTTGACACCAATTGCGATCCCGACGAAGTGGATTACGTCATTCCGGGCAATGATGACGCCCTGCGCGCTATCCGCCTGTTTACGCAAAAAATTGCGGATGCCGTCGTAGAGGGCCGTAATCTCACGACCGAACAGGAGTTCACTTCAGAGAAACTGGTCACCGAGGAGAGCGCGGCTGACGAGACACCGGCCGAATACACCCAATACCTTGATCCGAAATACGCCGAACAGCTCATTTCCGAAAGCATGGCAACCGTTGAGGAGCCCGAAGAGCTTCCGCGCAAAGGCCCGGGAAGTGAAGCTGTTGAAGAGCTGGCGGACACGGTTCGAGAACAGTAGAAATCAACTCCCTTTGCGGCCGTTCGTTCAGCCGCAGAGGGAATCTGCACGGGCCTGCGGCCCACCAATAGCGATGAAGATGATAAGGAGCCGCGAGCGTCAGCGACCGGCCTGCGTTGGTAGGTGAGGAATGAAGAATGGCAGAGATTAGCGCCCAATTAATAAAAAAGCTTCGTGAGATGACTGGCGCGGGTATGATGGAGTGCAAGAAGGCGCTCATCGAGGCGAATGGCGACCTTTCCCGGGCGGTGGAAATTCTACGGACGCGCGGCTTGGCTTCCGCCGGAAAGAAGGAAGGGCGTTCGACGAAACAAGGTCTGCTGGGCGTGAAGATCGCGGACGATCACAAGTTCGGCGTTTTAGTTGAAGTGAACTGCGAGTCCGATTTCGTAGCCCGCACGGAAGACTTTCAGGGCCTCGTCCAGGATATTACGGATCATGTTGCGGAGTTGAAGCCAACGCACGTCCGGAAGGAGGATGTAGCCCAAGCGGCAGCCGAAGCAGTCGCGTTGTATGAGCAAAAGTTCGCCAAGGACCCGGGCCAAACCGTCAGCGATCTGATTAAGTCGAAGATTGCTAAGCTCGGCGAAAATATCGCGGTTTCGCGATTCGCCAATTTGGAAGTCAAGAGCAGCGGGGTAGTGGGCTCGTATGTGCACACGGGGGCGCAGGTTGCGACAATTGTGGAAGTGCATGCTCCCCAGCGAGCCTTGGGACAGGAGGAGTTTCAGACTCTAGTCCGCGATATTGCCATGCACATCACGGCCGCAAATCCTCAATTCATCGGCAAGGAAAACGTGGCGCCGGAGGCCCTCGCGCGCGAGCGCGCCATTCAGCGCGAGCGCGCGCTGAAAGAAGGCAAGCCAGAAAAAATGGTGGACAAGATCGTTGAAGGCCGGCTCAGCAAATTCTACGAAGAAGTGTGTCTGCTCGAGCAGCCTTTCATCAAGGACAACGCCATCACAGTCGGCGAGCTGATCAAGTCGAAGGCCGGCAAAGACGGCCACGTCAGCGTTGCCAATTTCGTCCGGTACAAGGTGGGTGAAGCGGCCGACACCTCGGGCGCCGAAGCATCGCCGCTTCCCGTAACAGCCTGAATCTGTGAGCCTGTCTCTGGGCCTGCATGTCTCACTTTCAACGCATACTACTCAAAATCAGCGGCGAGGCGCTCGCTGGAGGGAGTTCGTTCGGACTCGATGCGGAACGGGTAAAGGCCTTGGCGGCGGAGATCGCCGAAGTCGCGAAATCGGGAATCCAGGTTGGTTTGGTGGTGGGAGGCGGCAACTTTTTCCGGGGCGTTGCTGCCGCCGCCAAAAGCATGGACCGGGTGACGGGCGACCATATGGGCATGCTGGCTACGGTCATCAACGCGCTGGCGTTTCAGGATGCGCTCGAAAAACAAGGCGTACCGACTCGCGTAATGACCGCGATTGAGATGCATCAAGTAGCCGAACCATACATCCGGCGTCGCGCGATCCGGCATTTGGAAAAGGGGCGCATCGTCGTGTTCGCCGCGGGCACGTCGAATCCATATTTCTCCACCGACACCGCCGCAACTTTGCGGGCGCTCGAAATTAGAGCCGATGTGATCGCCAAAGCGACGCGTGTAGACGGCGTCTACGATAAAGATCCTCACAAGTATGCTGACGCTGTGCGATATCCGGAAATCGGCTATACAGAGGTCCTGGCCAGGTCGCTCGCCGTGATGGATGCCTCAGCGGTCGCAATGTGCCGCGACAACGGTCTGAAAATCATGGTATTCAACTTGACCGTCGCGGGCAATATAATGCGAATGGCCATGGGCGAGCCCATTGGCACGATCATTTGCTGAACAGAGGGAGCACGTTATGAAGCACGAGCAGCAGGCTACCGCCGCGGAAAGCGGCAAGGTTCAAAACATAGAAGAAATCGAGAGCTGGATGAAGCAAGAAATCGAGAGCCGGATGAAGAAGGTGCTCACCGATCTTCAGCACGAGATGAGCACGGTTAGAACCGGCCGCGCTTCCATTAACTTGCTTGACAGCGTGCGAGCGGAGGCCTACGGTTCACCAGTACCGCTGAACCAGGTTGCGCAACTGCATGTTCCGGAGCCGGCCATGATTACCGTTCAGCCCTGGGACACATCCATGATCGGCGCAATCGAGAAAGCCATACGAAATTCGAACCTGGGGCTGAACCCCAGCAATGACGGAAAGCTCGTGCGAGTGCCGATTCCGCCGTTAACCGAGGAGCGCCGCCGCGACTTGGCGAAAAAACTCTCGCACATTGCCGAAGAGCGACGAGTGTCGCTGCGCAACATACGGCGCGACGCCAACGAGCATCTAAAGAAAATGCTCAAAGACAAGCAGATCAGCGAAGATCAGGAGCGCCAGTCCCTCGACTCGATACAGAAATTGACGGATTCCTATATCGCGAAGGTAGATCAAGCCGCGAAGGCCAAAGAGAAGGAAATTCTCGAATTCAAGTAGGCGAAGTTCGTCGTGCGCCGTGAAAAGGCGCTGGTCCACAGCGGGGGACTTAAATCCCGCCCGGGAACTGTTCGCTCCACCCGTAGCAATCGGAGCAGTAGTGGAGGTAACGAAGCTGCTGAAGCCTGTGGTGTAGAGGGTCGCTTTAGGCGACTTGGCAAGTTTGTAGGCCGTAACAGATGTGAACGCTGTGCAGGCCCCGAAACCGGTGATGCAGGAGCTGACCCGCCGACGATCGAGGGAAAGCCGAAGCCGATGGGAGAGTACGAGCGAAATAATCTCATGGGTCCTGCCGGGTATTGGCGACGGCATGCAGACCAAGGGGACCAGACGCAACACGGGAAGCCCCAGCGGGGATAGCAAGTGCGATCAACCGGCAACTCGTGAGAGCCAGGCCGGGCCGATTGGGGTGGCGGAGAGGCTCGTAGTACTAAAGAAGCCGGGTAATGCCGGGGGAGGGAAGGGGCCTCAGTTGAAAGGAGACGCAAGAAGGGACGAAGGACCGCGGGATTGGCGATGAACCTAACAACCCCACCCAGTGTTCAGAAGTTGCAGAAGGCGTTGCATGACAAAGCGAAGGGATCGCCTGGCTTTCGTTTCTACGCGCTGTACGACAAGGTGTATCGAAAAGACGTTCTGGCATTTGCCTACGAATGCTGCAAAGCCAATGGCGGGGCGGCAGGAGTAGACGGCCAGACCTTTGAGGGGATCGAGGACTACGGCGTAGAGCGGTGGTTGGACGAACTGGCGCAAGAGCTGAAGAGTCGAAGATATCGACCCAGTCCGGTGCGGCGAGTGTATATTCCCAAACCGGATGGCAAGCAGCGGCCGTTAGGAGTGCCCACTATCCGGGACCGGACGGTGGAAACGGCAGCAGTTCTCGTACTCGAACCGATTTTCGAGGCGGATCTGCAACCGGAACAGTACGCCTATCGGCAGGACCGCAGCGCACTGGACGCCGTCAGGCATGTCCATAAGCTGAGCAATACCGGGCATGGAGAGATTGTAGACGCAGATTTAAGCGGCTACTTCGATTCGATTCCGCACGCCGAGCTACTCAAGTCGGTGGCTCGCCGGTCGTTGACGGAGCCATGCTGCATCTGATCAAGATGTGGCTCGAAGCTCCGGTTGAGGAAACGGATGAGCGCGGGAATAAGCATCGCAGTACGCGCAATCGGGATGAAGGTCGGGGTACCCCGCAAGGGGCTCCGATCAGTCCTTTGCTCAGCAATTGGTACATGCGCCGGTTCGTGCTTGGCTGGAAGAAGCCGGGGCACGAGAGGCGTCTGGAAGCGTATATTCAACTATGCCGATGATCTGGTGATCTGTTGTCGGGGCGGGGCGGAAGAAGCCTTAGCCGCGATGCGGGACATCATGCAGAAGCTGAAGTTGACGGTGAACGAGACCAAGACGCGGGTCTGCAAGCTGCCGGAAGAGAAGTTCGATTTTCTGGGATATACGTTCGGGCGCTGTTATTCGCCGCAGACAGGGGCCTATCTGGGCACCGTACCGTCCAAGAAGCGGGTCATCCGCATCTGTGAAGCGATCAGCAGCGAGACCGGACGGAACCAAACCCAACTGGATCAAGATACGCTGATAGCGAAACTCAACCGAATGATGGTGGGGTGGGCGAATTACTTTTGCCTGGGTCCAGTCAGCAAAGCCTATCGGGCAGTCGAGCGACATGCCCGGAGAAGGCTGCGGCAGTGGCTGTGCGCTAAACACAAAGTGCCCATGCCGGCGACCAAGCAATTTCCGGAAGCCGACTTACATGATGTGCTGGGTTTAGTCCGCCTTACCACGCGGACCCGCAGCTTCCCGTGGGCGAACTCGTGAACCTTTCTCCTGGGAGCCGGATGCGTTAAATGCGCACGTCCGGTTCGATGAGCGGGGTGTGGAAACGGAGCACGATGAGGCTAGTGAGGCACCGACAGACGAAAGCGTCGGCAACAGATAGGCTTCATCTAAACCACCGCGTCACACCTCGACTCCACAAAAACACTCCCCGATGGTCGCGGTTCAGAACCGCGCGCCCCAGCAAGTGGCCCACTGACGAACTTCGTGTAGAGTCCCGCGCCTTCACCACCCAGCCTGGCGCATGCGTTCGAGAATGATGGCTGCGTAAGCGCCCATGTTTGCCGGATGGCGGCGGCGCGGAGCTGGAAGAATGGCTGCCAGACGAGCGCCCTCATCGCGGTCAATGCGTGATGCAGGAAGATGATACCAGTAGGAAGCGGCAGCTTCGGCGCCATACACGCCGGGACCCCACTCGACAATGTTGAGGTATAGCTCGAGTACCCTGCGTTTGCCCAATATCACTTCCGCCAATGGGACCAAGGACGCTTCGATGATTTTCCGCACGAACGATCTTGAAGTAGTCAGGAAGAGATTCTTGACGAGCTGTTGATCGATGGTCGACGCGCCGCGGAGGCGCTTGCCTTCCGCGTCTTCCGCGGCGGCAAGCTGCACCTGCTTCCAATCGAATCCGTGGTGATTGTAGAAGCGGGCGTCTTCAGCCGAAATGACAGCGTGCTGAAAGGCGGGGGAGATGCGGTTGAGCGGTACGAAACTGCAGCGCTTCTGGTAGGGCGCATCCTGAAACCAAGATTGAAGCCGGCGCTCCACTTGCACTGACGTCGTAGGAGGATCGATCCACCGAAGCAGCACGAAGCTGAAGATAGCGGCACCGTAGAAGCAGAGCACGATGCCGGCGATCGCGAAGATGAGACGACGCCCCCAACTCGCGCGGCGTCTGGCTCGCTTGGCCCGGGCGGCCGGTCTTCTAGTCGTCGAGGAAGCCAAGCACTAACATACGATGGCCTCGTTCGAACGCCGTAGTCATTTCCCGCCACGAGCGGGAACTAAGTAGAGGGTAACCTTCTCGATGGCGCGGGAACTGAAGCGGCTGACATCGTAAGTCTTGCTCCAATACCCATTCTTAGTAGCTCGAACAGTGTAGTCTTTGTCCTGACTCAGGCCATCGAATTTGAAATGGCCATCGTGATCGGTACGCCGGGACATAACCTGCAGAGTTGAGCGGTCTTCCAGTTCAACCGCGGCATCCGCAGCCGGTTCGCCGCCCTTGTAAAAAACAGTCCCGACAACGTCTCGCTCCGCACACAGACCGGGAGCTACGGCGAGTAACAAAAGGCAAACGCTTGTGGCCACTGATGTCTTTAGCAATTGATGCAACAACCGATATGGATATAGAGTGCCTTCACGAGTAGATCGTCTCCCCCCTAATGGCACACCAGCCGTCGAGCGTCACGCCCCGGCGGCATTTGCAAGCTTGGAACCTGGGCGATCTAAGCTGCTGTCTTTAAGATGCTCGAGGCGGCGCTTCGAGTTCACCCAAATGAACTCAGCGCCGTAATAGAAGATTTGGGCCGAATAGTACACCCAAACCACGACGGCGACCACGGAGCCCGCCGCGCCATACGCCGAGCCGACGCTGGCCACGCCAAGATACACGCCAAGCAGCATTTTTCCCAATGTGAACAGGATTGCGGTAAAAAGCGCTCCGTTCCAGGCTTCCGCCCAGTCGACGTGGGCGTGCGGAACGTACTTGAATATCAAGGCGAACAAGAACGCAATCATGTAGATGGCAGCCACAAAGTTTACAGCCAGTAGAACGGTGCCTGGGACCGGTATGATCTGGCTGAAATACCGTAGCAGAGCGGCGAGCGTGGTGCTCAGGATAAGAGAGACCAAGAGCAGAAATCCGATGGCAAGAACCATGCCGAAGGCAAACAACCTGCTGGTGGCCAATCCCTTTAAACCGCTCCCGCCTCCTGGGCAGCATTCCCAGACCGTGTCGAGCCCATCGCGAAGCTCCGAGAAAACGCCGGACGCGCCGAACAGCAGCGTAAGGATGCCGATAAACCCGGCAGTAAAGCCCGACGAAGAATGATGAGCATCGCGCAGGAGAGTGTAGACTGTGGTGGATCCCTGCGGGCCGACAAGCTGCCGGACTTGCTGGAGTATCCAGGATTGAGCTTCCTGGCGCCCAAAGACGAGAGCCACGATGGCCACAACAAAGAGGAGAAGGGGAGCAAGCGAGAGGAGAGAATAAAACGCCAGCGCCGCTCCTAGCCGGGATGCGCGGTGATCGACCCAGTGAGTGAACGCCTCTTTACATACGTCGAACGAGATTCGGGGAATCAATACTCCGCCCCCCTTTCCCATACCAGTTAGATACGCGCGGCGAGAAAAACCTTTCATCCGGTTTACGGGCAAAGCGAGACGAGGCGGACTTGCCTCCGTAACCGTTAACCAGTGCAGCGCGTCCACGAGACGGCAGGCCAGTTGGCTACTATCAACCTTATGACGTTTCAAGCACAGCCCGGACAGGCGCCGAATTTCGTACGAAGCGCCGAAGACGAGACTGGCCCCCGATGTGGCGAAGCTCGGACCGGGTACTCGGTGAGATAGAGACCAAGATGCGACGGCTCGCGATCGCGCTGTTGGTAATTGCTTCCTTCCGCGATGGAAGGGCTGAATCGACTGACTCGTTCTTTGGAAAACGCGTGGCGAGAGTCGAATATTCGCCTTCAAAGCAGCCGATTGACGAGGTGGATCTCAAAGCAGACCAATTAGTGAAAGCGGGCGCCATTCTGCGGGCTAGCGATGTTGCCCAGTCCATTGACCGCTTATTTGCGAGCGGCTACTATCTGGACATTCAAGTGGACGCGGAGATGTCGGGAGACGACGTTGTGGTGCGATTCATCACGAAGTCGGCAATCTTCGTAGGGCACGTCGATATCACGGGAAAGATCAAGAGCCCTCCCAATCGCGGACAAATCTATAGCGCACTGCAGATGACGGCGGGACGTCCCTTCCAGGAACAGATGCTCAGCAACGCGGAAACCAATATTGCCAAACTGCTTCGGGACAACGGGCTATTCGAAGGGACGATAAAGATCAGCCATTCCCTCGACATTGACACCGAGCAGGTTAACGTAACCATAGGGGTGGATTCAGGGAGACGAGCCAAATACCAGACGCCGATCATTCATGGCGACGCGCGGCTACCCTTACAAACAATCATTCGGGCAACCGGGTGGAGGCTGCGCTTCATTAAACGATGGCGGCAGATGACGGCGTCGCTAACGCAGAACGGCGTCGCGGGCATTCAAAAAAAATACCAGCAACAGGACCGGCTTACTGCGAGCGTAAGCATAGATTCGCTCGATTACGATCCGGGCGTTCGCCGTGTGACCCCAACGCTCACGCTCCAGGCCGGACCAAAAGTCAAGATTGAGGCGCTGGAAGCAAAGGTGTCAAAAAGCCGCTTGAGACGGTATGTTCCGGTCTACCAGGAAGGTAGCGTAGACCGCGATCTATTGACCGAGGGGGCGCGCAATCTGCGCGATTATTTCCAAGCGAAGGGCTACCCGGACGTAGATGTGACTTTTCGCGAACGCCCTGCCGGCCCCGACCAGGACGTGATCGAGTATTTTATCGCGAAAGGCCAAAAAAAGAAGCTGGTCCATCTTGCGTTCGAGGGCAACAAGTATTTCCGCGATGAGACGCTGATTGAACGAATGTTTCTGCGCCCGAGCTCCCTCGAGTTTTGGCATGGGCGCTACAGCGAGGGCTTCCGATCGAAAGACGAGGACGCGATCACAAATCTGTACAAGGCAAACGGGTTCAGAGACGTGAAAGTGACGTCCTTTGTAACGAACAATTATCGCGGCAAGCTGAATCATATTGCAGTTACCTTTCGCATTGTGGAGGGCCCGCAATGGACCGTGGCAAACCTGGATCTGGAAGGAGTGCACCGCATTAGCGCCGAGTCTTTGCGGAGCAGAATGAGCATGGGCGCCGGCCAGCCTTACAGCGACCTGAATATTGCGGCCGATCGGAATGCAATTCTGACGTTCTATTCAGTCGCGGGTTTTTCGAAGACGGCTTTTCAATATTCGGTTACGCCTGCGAAGCAGCCTCACGAAGTACTCATCACTTATTCGATCAACGAGGGGCCGCAAGAATTCGTGCGCGACGTGCTGCTGATGGGCCTTGAGAGAACGCGAAGGGATGTTGTGGCGAAGCGGATTTCGATTAAGCCAGGCGATCCGCTATCGCAGGCCACGCTCAGCGAAGGCCAACGGCGGCTATACAACCTCGGAATTTTTTCGCGAATCGACGCCGGTATCCAAGACCCGGACGGAGACGCGATTCAGAAGTACGTTTTCTACGATTTCGACGAAGCCAATCGATACAACATGAATATTGGTTTTGGCGCTGACATCGCGCGCTTCGGCCCGACCTCACAGAATTTCAGTGCTCCGTCTGGAAGCACAGGATTCAGCCCGAGGGTCTCTTATGACATCAGCCGGATCAACTTCATGGGAACCGATCACACGGTCTCCCTGAAAACATTGTTGTCGAATCTGGAGCAGAGAGCAGCCTTAAGCTACCTCGATCCTAATTTCTTCGGCGTGGATGGCCAGACGTTTACGGTGACGGGACTTTACGATAACGCGCGGAACGTCCAAACCTTCTCATCGCAGCGCGAAGAAGCTTCTGTCGAGCTCGCGCGGCGTCTGTCAAAGCCGAGCAGAATATCGTTCCAATTTGCATACCGCCGGGTCACCACAGGCAATGTAGTGATCCCGTCTCTTCTTATCTCCCAGCTTCTCCAACCCGTTCGCCTTGGAATTTTCACCGTGAATTATTCCCAAGACCGCAGAGATGACCCAGCGGACGCGCATCGAGGAATTTACAACACGCTCAGTGTAGGTATCTCGTCCAGCTATCTTGGTTCACAGCGTAGCTTTTTGAAGGCGCTCGGGCGTAATGCAACCTATACAAGGATCGGCAGCAAATTCGTGTTCGCCAGGCAGACGACGTTTGGCGTTATCGTCCCATTCGATTATCCACCGGGATTGGGACCGATCAATGCCATTCCTCTTCCAGAGCGCTTCATAGGCGGCGGCAGCACGACCGATCGCGGCTTTCCGGAGAACCAGGCGGGCCCTCGCGATATTGGCGTCGAAGGCACGAACGGCGAAACCGGTCAGGCAACAGGATTTCCACTTGGCGGTAACGCAGTCTTCTTTAATAATTTCGAACTTCGCTTTCCTTTGATAGGTCAAAACATCGGCGGAGTGCTATTCGAGGATGCGGGAAACATTTACCAGACTTTGAATGACGTCTCGTTCCGGTATCACCAACGGAATCTTGAGGATTTCAACTATATGGTGCAGGCGGCCGGATTCGGGATTCGCTACAAAACGCCCGTGGGGCCGATACGGTTGGATCTTGCGTATTCGTTGAATCCGCCAAATTTCAATGGCTTCAAAGGCACCTACAATCAACTCCTGCAGTGCAACCCCAATGTGCCTCCGAGCCAGCTGCCGCCCTTTTGCACGCCGGTCGAGCAATCGACCGGGCATTTTCAGTTTTTTTTCTCGATAGGGCAGACCTTTTGATGCGTTTTGGCAGGTCCGCTTGGGTACTTATGATTTCATCTCTCGCGGCGCCGGGGGTGATTATTGACCGGATCGCGATTGTGGCTGGCAACGCGATTATCAAAGACAGCGATATAGAACGGGATATCAGAGTGGTCAGCTTCTTAAATCGCGAAAAGCTAAGCTTCGACATCTCTACCCGCCGAGCGGCAGCCAACAGGCTGATCGATCAGTCGCTGATCCAGCGGGAGATCGACGTCGGGGAGTACCAGGTTCCACCCGAGTCGGACGCCGACAAGCTTTTGCGGGATACGGAGAAGGACCGCGCCCCATCTCCGCAAGTGTTTTCGCGCTTGCTGGCGGGGTACGGTCTTTCAGTAGAACAACTGCGCGGATATCTCTATTGGCAGTTGACCGTATTGCGATTCATCGACCAGCGTTTTCGTCCTGCGGTTCTGGTGACGGACGATGACGTTCAAAACTACTATCGGGAACACTCCACTGAGTTCTCGAAAACACGCAGCGGCCAACCCGAGAGCCTGGACGACGCTCGGGGTGAAATCCGCGAGACCATCACAAACGAAAGGATCAATCAGCAATTCGATGGGTGGATCCGTTCGCGGCGCAGGTCCACCAACATTCAGTTCCTCGAGGAGTCGCTCAAGTGACGAAGCGGTCGCGGGTTCTCGTCACAGTTGCCGCATCACTTGGCGTTTTGCTGGTTGCCATCCTGATCGCTGCTTTGATTATTGTTCAGACCGCATGGTTCCAGAATTTCGTTCGCGAAAAGATTGTTTCGACCACGGAAGAAGCGACAGGTGGGAAAGTCGATATCGGGTCTTTTTCGTTAAGCCTGTCGCATCTGCGCGTGAGAATCACGAATTTCGTGCTGCACGGCACCGAACCGGCAGGAAGCGCCCCTCTTCTACGAGTTGAGTCGCTCGATCTCGAGCTGAAACTTTTGTCCGGTCTCAAGGACATAATCGATCTGCAATATCTGGGGATTACACGGCCCGAAGCAAATGTCTTGGTCTTTGCTGACGGAAAGACGAACATTCCCACGCCGAAACCCACAACGAAGCCGAGCAGCAAATCCGGCTTACAAACGATTGTTGAACTGGCGGTGAAGCGGTTTGAATTGACAAACGGCGCGCTCCACTATCTGTCGCAAAGCATCCCGCTGGATGTGCGGGGCGAGAACCTCAGAGTTGGGCTCCTATACGATACGCGGTCTCCGGCATATGAAGGCAGCTTGCAGTTGGATCCGATTGTTGCAAGATCGGGTAACCGCGCGCCGCTGATCGCGCATCTCAATCTGCCCGTGCGAATGGAGCAGGATGCCGTCCGGATTCAGAATGCACGGCTTTCTACCGCTAATTCAACCATCGATTTTTCAGGGAGCCTGGCTCACATGGCCGCGCCGGTTGTCGACGCGAAACTGGCAGCGCATGTCTCCATTGATGAAGTCTGGAGCGTCATAGGCGCCGCGGGACAACAGCCGGAAAAGGGAGCGCCGCGCGCTGCCGATATCGACGTTGCAATGAATATGGATGAGCAGCGGATCGATGTGGAGACCCTCCGTTTAAGCCTGGGTGGCAGCAACTTCCAAGCATCCGGCCCGCTAAAAGATCCTTCCGGCCGGCGCGCGCTCGCGTTTAAGTGCAGCCTCCTGCTGGATGAGCTTTCAAAACTTGCGAATGTAAGTGCAGAGCCGAAAGGAACAGTCTCGATGAGCGGGAACGCGCGGCTTTCGGGTAACTCGCAATATCTGGTTACGGGCGATATTCAAGGCCGGAATATTACGGCACGGAACGGCGCGAAGGAATTAGGTCCGGTCTCGCTTGATACGCCATTCAGGATCGATCCGCAACAGATCGAGCTGGCTGGCCTGAAGCTCGACGCATTCGGCGGAGAGTTGCGAGCAAAAGCCGATCTGAAGCAGACGAGGTTGCTCGCATTGAACGGGCAGTTGAGTGGGTTCGACATACAGAGGCTGAGCCACGATCTGGGCGCGAAGCCGGTCGGCTACGACGCCGTAATTTCAGGAACGGTAGCGGCAGAAGGCGATTTGAAAGCTAAGGGCACGACAGGCTATACGGCCGAATTACAACTCAACATTGACGGAGGCCATCGAGGAGTTCCAATCAACGGGTGGATCACCGCCAGTTATTCGGGCAAAACGGACGCTATATCTCTTGGCAATTCGTACGCAGCTCTTCCGCACACCAGGCTTGATTTGATGGGAGCGCTGGGAGATCACCTGACGGTGAAACTTGTTTCCCGAAATCTCAACGACTTCTTGCCCGCGCTTAACGCCGCTTCCTCACAGCCCTCACAGACAATGCCAATCGTACTCGAAGGCGGAACGGCGCAGGTGAACGCCAATATCGACGGCCCTCTGCGCTCGCCTACCATCGACGGCAACTTGCAAGTCACCAAGTTTGCGGCTTCGCAGCGCAAATTCGACCGGCTTTACACGGACCTGCATGCCTCCGCTTCAGGAGCGAGTATCGCAAAGGGGGTGTTACAAAATCCGAAACTGCAGGCGCATTTCGATGGAGGCATTGGCTTACATCAGTGGAGTACCTCTCCTCAATCGCCGGTAACGGCAAACGCCTCGATCAACAACGCCGGTTTGGAAGATGTGATGGCGCTGGCAGGCGAACCATCAGGGCAATTTGCCGGAACCTTGAACGCTTCGGCGAAGATCGGCGGAACGATGAGCAATCCATCGGGCGGTGCGAGCGTCGACATTGCAAATGGCGCGGCTTATGGCGAGCCATTTCAGCACGCTGCGGCGCAACTGAGTTTTGCCGACCAGCTCGTTAAGCTTCAACCGGTAGAAATTACGGCGGGTACCGGACAGTTGACAGCGTCGGCCACGTACGTTCACCCGCGCGACAGTTTGGCAACGGGACGCATTCAGCTTAACGTCGGAACAAACACAATTTCGGTTTCACAATTCAAAACCCTCGAAGCGCGCCGGCCTGGTTTTTCGGGCACCGCGCAGCTGACCGCGGATCTTACGGCGGACCTTGTGAAGGAGGGTCAATCGTCTGCGGTCGATGTTCGCGCAATGACAGCGAATTTTTCAGCTACACAGCTGAAGGACAAAGCCAACTCCTACGGCGACGTGACCGCGTCGGCTCATACCGCAAACAACTCCGTTATTTTTGAGCTGAACTCGAATGTTGCGGGCGGCTCGACAACCCTGAATGGGACGACGCAGCTTGCCGACGGATATCCGACGAAGCTGAACGCATCCATCGATTCCCTGCAAGTGGAAAAAGCATTGCTCCTCGCCGGACAAAATTCTCTCCCGGTGCAGGGCGTCCTCACGGCACAGGCGCATTTGGAGGGTACCGTGAAGAATCCATCTGGAAATCTCAGCCTCGAACTGACGAAAGCAGCTGCCTATGGAGAACCAATTACCGAGCTAAAGGGCGAGATGAGCTACGCAGCCGACAGTGTTCAAATTCCTCAATTCCGGCTCGCCACACCAGCAGGTTCCATTCAACTGAACGGCAAGCTGAATCATGCTGCGAACAACTTCAATCAAGGCACAGTGCATTTGCACATCGATAGCAGTCCGATTGACCTCGCCCAAATCCGTAATTTGCAAAATGCACGCCCAGGGCTCAAAGGTACATTGCAGATTCTTACAGACCTGAATGCCGGCCTCAATTTAGAAAACAAGCGGAATCCCGTTCTTATTTCGCAATTGAACTCGAATGTGAAAGCCGGCGGAATCGTATACAATGCGCAGGATTTCGGGTCGCTTGACTTAGAGGCTCGCACTCAGGGTAAACAGATCGCGCTAAGCCTTGACTCGGATCTTGCGAAATCGTCGGTAAAGGCGCGAGCTACCGTCCAGATTGCGCCTGAATACCCGACAGACGGAAAACTGTATTTCTCGAACGTGCGCTACGCGAATTTCGCACCGCTGCTTGCGGCTGCCGGCTCGGCTTCCGAAACCAGCACCATGGACGTGCTGGCCGCGGGAGAGGTATCGATGCGGGGACCACTCGCCGACACCAAGAATGTTCAAGGCACGCTCAGCGTGAATCAGCTCGAGCTTTCGTCCACTTCGACGCGTGACAGCCAGGCAACCGGGAACCCGGTCGTTCTTATCAGGAACAATGGGCCAATTGTAGTCGCGCTTGACCATTCGCGCGTGGACATCCGCAGCGCACGCCTTGAGGGCCGTTCGACCAACATTTCGGCGGCCGGCAATATTAATTTCGTCAACAAACAGCAGCTCAACCTAAAGCTCAACGCCGCCACCGATCTTTCCGTCCTGCAGGACTTCAGCCGGGACGTGTATTCAGGCGGCAGCGTTACTGCAAACGTGGCGGTTCTCGGCACGATGGCGCAGCCGGTTGCGAATGGACGCGTCGAGCTCAAGAACGCCTCGGTCAACCTCGCCGACTCTCCGAATGGCATTTCAAATGCCAACGGCGTCATTTTGCTGAATGGCACAACCGCATCCATTCGTAATCTGACAGCGGAATCCGGCGGCGGAAAAATCACAGTGAATGGATTCGCCGGTCTGACCGGAACAACAGTCCGTTACGGATTGCGGGCAGCTGCGGTTAAGATTCGCACACGGTATTCAGGAGTAAGTATCGTGAGCGATGCGGCGATAACGCTGAACGGAACACTCGAGCGGAGCCTCTTAAGCGGCACCATCACGGTTGATCGCATCGCCATGGGTCAACAGAGCGATACCGGCTCGCTCTTATCGATGACTGCCGCTCCGCCGGAGACGCCCGCGGCCCCGTCCGGACCGCTGCAAGGAATGCGGCTTGATATTCACGTGATCACATCGTCGGCATTGTCGGTGCAGACATCGGTGTCGCAAAATCTCTCGGCAAACGCCGATTTAACCGTTCGCGGAACCCTCCTCGATCCCGGGGTTATAGGCCAGGTTACGATCACCGAGGGCACCTTGGTTTTTTTCGGGAACGAATACACTGTAAACCGCGGCGTGATCAATTTTTATAACCCTGTGAAGATTGATCCGATTCTCGATATTGCACTCGAGACCACGGTCCAAGGCGTGAATGTTACTCTGGGCGTGACCGGCCCGGTTGACAACATGAAGTTAAACTACCGCTCCGATCCGCCGCTTCGGTTTGATGAAATTGTTTCGCTGCTCGCCGCCGGCAAAACTCCCACATCGGATCCGACAATTGCGGCGCAGCAGCCCGCCCCTCCGGATCAGTCGTTCACGCAAATGGGCGAGTCGGCCATTGTCAGCCAAGCAGTTGCGGCTCCGATCGCGAGCCGGCTGCAGCGGGTGTTTGGAATCAATCAGATCAAGATCGACCCCCAGTTTACGAGCGGTTCCGATGTGCCGCAAGCGATGGTCACGCTCCAGCAGCAGATTTCCCCAACCATCCTGATGACCTACACTACCGATCTGGCCGATACAACGGCCCAAATTATCAAAGTGGAGTGGGCATTCACGCCGAAGTTTTCCGCCGTGGTAAGCCGAAACGAGTGGGGAATTCTTAGCCTCAACTTTTATTGGAAAAAGCAGTTGAAGTAATTCTGGTTGTGCGGCAGGATCGTATCCTGCGCGCCGGTCGTCAATCGGTGCCAGGGCGAGGCTGGCCTAGACCTGCCCCGCCCCGTTCCCGTTACTGAGCTGTGGGCGCGCCTGTTTCGGAGTTTGTCGAGCTTTGTGCGGGCTGTTTCGGGCGATCGGCCGGACCGGCCGAGCCAGCTGAGCCCATCGAAGCGGATTGCCGCGTCAGATGAAGCATCACTGGCGTAATCTCGAACGGCTTCTTCTCGCTCGCCGCGAGCAGAGCCACGCCGCGTGTCTTCACCAGCGCAAGCTGGCTCGTCCAGGGATCGATCTTAACCCGTGTTCCCAGTGGAAGAGCCGAGATCTGGTCGGTTTGCGTAAGTTTCAGCTCCGGCGCACCCTGCATCAGCGATGCCAGCCGCAGATCGCCTGAACCCGCTTCCATGCCATTGCCTAACAGCGGATGAATGAGGTGCGGAAGCTCTTCGCTCCGCGCCGAAAGCGTGCGGAGAAACAGGCCCACGCTCCCTAGCTTGCTGCTGTAAGGCGAATTCTTCAACAGTTCGATGGCTTTCTGGTCGGCCGCATTCTCTTCGTCTTCATTGCGAGCCAAATCGACCTTCCTTAGCGTCTGGTCGTCGTTGAAAATCATGCGGTCGCTGAACGCGTATCCGGTATCGAGCTGATGGCCCAGCAGAATATGCCCCAGTTGATGAGCAATCACAGCGGCCAGGTTCGCTTCATCCGGCAGCACGTCGATCATGCCGCGGCTCACCACGATTGTATGGCCTACGTAGACCGATTCCATCGGAGTCGTCGTCATCACCCGCACGCGAATTTCGGGCTGCACGTTGATCTTGTTCGTGATTTCAAGATTGTCGAGCACGGTTTGCAGCACTTTGTCCACTTCACCAGCAGGGGCAAGCAAACCCGACGCCTCGAGGCGGTCGAGAAGATTGTCTTCAGCCTGGCGCTGCCACAGCCGCAGCGACTCCACGGGCGCCGTGTCCGCTGCCTGTTCGCTTTTGTCATTCACGCCCTGCGGGGTTTCAACCGTGATGTTGGTGAATTCCTCGCGCTCGCGGTCTTGAGCCGATTGATAGCCCCACAGCCGCGTTTGCGCCTTGAACGACAGCTTGTGCGATGAAGCTTGATTGATGCCTTCTTCGCTGTAGACATACGCCGGCAGCCACAGATTGGCGCCCGTGTTTACGCGCCACGAGTCGAAATGAGTATATGGATTGTCTTTGCCCGATGCCGTGTAGGTTCCGTTGAACCGAACTACGTTGTAATCCTGATCCTCTACCCAGATGCGCCCTACAAACCGGCCCCGACCCGCTTGTTTCAACGGCGTAACCTGGTACACGATGCAGCGCACATCGCCCAAGAACTCCCGGCGCAGGTACTGAAAGCTGTAGTTGCTCCGGTTGAACCCGCCGTCATCCATCAGCACCATCTGCGCGAAACCGCGTGCCACAAATTGTGAATTGGCGAATTTCGCTAGCGATGCGAGCGAGTGTCCAATGCCGCCTTGCAGGGGAACGAACGAATCGTGATTCACCCCGCTGCTCAGATCCAGTCTTCCGAGAAAATAATTGTCCGCCCGAGGCACAAGGCCCAGGTCCGGGTCGGGCTGCATCTGTTGAATGTAGGTTTCGATAACCGGCTGCATTTTCCGCAGCTTCTCGTCGAGCTGGTTCTCGTTCGCGATCGCGTAATCCATCGCCTCGTTGGCGCTCTTTGCAATCCTGGGCGGCGCACTCGCCGCCGTGTCTTGTACCGGCGCAGAAACTTGGCCGAAAGAAGTAAAGCTGAAAAGAACAGTTCCGGCAGTCAACAGGAACTGGCGCAACATTGAGGAGCTTACGAATTTACGACTCGATATCATCTCCCTGGACCTCCCGCGGAGTGGGCGTCGTTTACCGACGCACCTCAATCGACATCTATTGGCTTCGGAGATAAGGAGACAAATGCGCGGTGATTTTCTCGCGCCGGCGGAATTCTCTTACCTTAAACGAACTTCGTCACAAACGCTCCCTTACGGTCGCGGTTCAGAAACCTTCGTTGCATCCTAAGGCTTACGGAACCGCGCGCGTTAAGTAAGCGGACGGCTGACGAAGTTCGCTTAAACGCGCAAAAACCACTTGTTCCGGTACAGGAAATACGCGAAGGCGTACATCAAAGCGGTATACGCGAGGGCATACAGCATGGCGGCGGTCGGCGCCGAGCCGAGCGGCACGAAGATCGTGTGGAAAATCCAGCCTCTTACCGACGATGCGCCCGCCGTTCCTATGTTGCTGATCAACTCGTCGAACAGCTCCGACAGCATGTACACGGTAATGGCGTTCATGCCCATGATGACCAAGGGGCGCACCCATCGCTTCCAGCCGCACCCGTCAATCAACCACACGAATCCCGCGAAAACAATAAAATCGAGCCCCGCCATGAACAGCGAGAATGAGCTGGTCCAGAGCGACTTGTTGATCGGCATCCAGATGTCGCAGACCAAAGCAATGAAGATTAAACACGTGCCTGCCAGATACAGCCAGACAATTCTCTCCGTGAGCGGCCGTTTCAATCGGAGAAGGTGGCCAGCCATGATTCCGAAAAGGGCTGTCGCAATCGAAGGAAGCGTGCTCACGATTCCTTCCGGATCCCACGTCTTCGTGTACGCATAGTTGTGGCGGCCTAGAACCAGGTGATCCACGAAATGTGCGAAATTGCCCGCTACACTCAGGTTTCCAGCTCCATAACCGGGAACGGGAATCAACGTCATCATCATCCAGTAGGAGGCGAGGAGGCCTACAATCCAAAGCAACTGGCCGCGAATACTGCTTGTGAGATAAATAACCGAGACAATCAGATAACAAATGGCGATTCGTTGCAAAACACCCAAAAGTCGCTGCGTCGAGGGATCGAACGCGGGCGCCATATAAACGATCAGACCCAGAACGTATAGGATGGCGGCGCGACGCACAATCTGTCCAAACAGCCTTCCTCGCGGTGCGCCGCGACTTATACGACCGCCAAGCGATAGCGTGATGGCCACGCCGACAATCCACAGGAACGACGGGAAAATGGTGTCGGCAATCGTCCACCCGTTCCACGGTGAATGCTTGAACTGATAATAAATGGCGCCGGAACCCGCGTTATTCACCAAAACCATGAGCATCATCGTCAATCCGCGGAATGCGTCGAGCGACACGAGCCGTTCCGGTTTCACCCCGGCTGGGCTTGCCTCTATGAGGACGTTGATTTGCGGCGTTAGCTGATCGCTGGTCATGGTTTGCAGTATAAGGCTTTGAAGTATACGGGATTGCAGTATAAGCGACGAGCGGGCCTAATGCACGGTTACCGTGAGCGACCCGGTTTGAGTGCGGCCCGCCTGATCTTTCGCGGTTAAGGTATACGTAGTCGTGCTCTGGGGCTCGATTTCCAAACAATGATTATAAGAAGGCTTGGTGTCCTCCACGTGCGGCGAAATCGTCACCGAAATCGCATTCGACACACCATAGCACAGGTGCGCCGTTTCACCGCGCCTGAGCCGAATCGGAGAAATCGAGAAATTAAGCAGCTTGATCTCTCCTGAGCCGAAAACCTGATCCACGACCTTCTTATTCTGTTCTGCCTTCTGGGCAGCGGCCCGCTCTTCGGCATTCCTGGCATCGCGCCATCGCGAGTAGAACGTCCAGCCCACGTATAATACCGCCACAATGAGCAGGACTGTGGTATATGGCAATATGCGCTCCACAATGCGCGTTTTCTTACCTTCGACCGCCATTTGCCCATTATCGTTGATGGTCTGTTCCCTTCTTTCCGCTGCCCAGTTCTCTCAACACACAGTCGCAAACGATTTGAAGGGTGGCTATCAGTTGGTCGCCGCCGATGTGAATCACGACGGCAAGATCGACCTCATTGCGGTCGCAAGCGGGCAAACGGATCTCGTGTGGTATGAGAATCCGAGCTGGCAGCGCCATGTCATTGCCACCAACCTGAAGGGAATGATTAATGCTGCCTATTGGGACGATCGAATCGCGCTCGCCTCCGGGTTTTCGAACGTGGCGAAGAAGAGTCTCGGTATCGTTTCCATCCTCGTTCCGAATGGCGATCCCCGCGAGCCCTGGAAAGTGAAGGAAATCGACCGGCTCCCCACGTCGCACCGGCTGCGCTGGGCGGATATCGACGGCCATGGAAAGAAGGTCCTGGTAAACGCGCCATTGACCGGGACGAATGCCGAAGCCCCGGACTACCTCGACCACGTGCCGCTGGTTTTCTACCGGCCCGAAGATTGGAAGCGCGAACTGATCAGTGATGCGAACGAGGGCGTTCAACACGGAATCTTCGTAATAGATTGGGATGGGCGGGGCCGCGACAGCCTTCTTACAGCCAGTTTTTCGGGAATCGATCTGTATCAACTCGGCGAGAACGGGCAGTGGAAGCGAACCGAGATTACCAAGGGCCGACCAGCGGCTTGTCCGAAATGTGGTTCGAGCGATGTGACCGTCGGGGAAGTAGGGAACGAGCGGTTTCTTGCCGCAATCGAACCATGGCACGGAAACGAAGTCGCAATTTACCGCCACGGCCAGCAGGGGTGGAACAGAACGATGATCGATGATTCTCTGGTTGAAGGACACACGATTGTTGCGGCCAACTTCGATGGAGGCGGGCGCGATGACGTTGTAGCGGGATTCCGGGGAAAAGGCGGGAGTGTTCTGCTTTACAAGCCGGACTCGAAGGGAAGCTGGTCAAAGACTGTTTTGGACGACGCAATTCCCGCGAACGCTTGCGCCGTGGCGGACTTGAATGGCGATGGGCGTCCGGATCTGGCCTGTATCGGCGGTTCGGTCCTGAAGTGGTACGAGAACTTAAGACACTAACTGCTTCGCCTGCCAATTCGCGCTTCAATATAGCCGGATGGCTCGTCGATGGGCATGAAGATCTGGTTTGGATTGTCCACTCCGAATGGCAATAGGTCGACCAGAATGCAATGCTTATTTGGCATGACGAGATAAATCTCAGTGACGGTATTGACCTTCTCTAACACCGCTTCAGCCATCGCAAACAACGTGTGCTGCACCGAAAGGCTTTTATGTTGGGCAAAGCAATCCAACAGAATGGTGCGGATCTCGCGATAGCAATCGTTGAACGAAATATCGCCTTGAACATATTGCCACTCCGCTTTGAGAACCGTCCCAAACAGACGATCGTGGGTTTCCTGAAGAGTCGTGAAACGATCCTTCATGTAGCCGACAAAGGAGGAATCTGCCGTTTTCAGGATTTGAAGCCCTTTTATTCCTGAACAGATCTCGATCTGGGTGCGTCCCGCGGTGATCCGCGTCGTTCGACGCTCGTTGCCAGCCTGGGAAAAGGCGGCGCCATAGTTACCTATCTGCCGCCACGGAACCTCCTCGATATCGATGCTGACCTGGGAGAGCTGTGGCACGCGCTCGAGAAAGTGGCGAGCGATAGATTGGGCCAAGATTTCGATGCCGTCCCAGCGCGTTTGCCGCGCCAGAACGTACACGGTGTTCTTCATCGTGTCGGTTGGCAGGATTGTGGCGTTGTCGCCGTCCGTGAAAGCCGCGCTAAAGTCGCCTTCAAAGAGAATGTTTACCGACAGCTCGCGAACGTCGTGGGGCACACGTGCTCGATCGACATAGGTCAGCCGCACGCGAGTCTTTCCGTATGTGTTGGATCCAATCGTCGCCACGCTACGTCCCGCGATATGTCGTATATCCGAAGGGGCTGATTAGCAAAGGAACATGATAATGTGTCGCATCGTCCCGCACGGCAAAAGAGACGCTTATCTCCGGATAAAATCCCTGCGGAAAGTAATCTCCGATCTCGAACAACATACGGTAGCTGCCTGGCTTCAGCGTCGCCCCATCCGGCAGCAAACCTCGAAGCCGCCCATCCTGGTCCGTGACGCCAGATCCAATTGCCGCATCTGACGAGAAGAGATGCACCTTGATTCCGGCTGCGGGCCGTCCGCGCGCCGTGTCGAGGACGTGTGTCGATATTCCGCTCATACGGTCAACAGTTTATTCAAGCGCAGCTTTGTGATCTTAGCCTGTTCACCTGCGGCGGCATGCAGCTCTTCCGTTTTCCCCTTCTTCATGCGAGCATTCATCAAATCAAGGATCTCCGGCGCCGTTTTCCCAGTTGCGTTGACGAGGAAAATCCAGCCAAATCGCTGTTCATACTCTTGATTGCCCTTCGCGAGCTGTTCTAGAACCTGGTCGGGTGCCGAGTTGACTCCGTCCTGTTCTTGCAAAGACCAATCCGATAGTTTCTTGTCTCCGATCTTGGGATGAGCTGAGAAAGCTTCCAGCCAATCAGCGGGCTCTAGTGTCCACCATACCGATTCGGCCGTCGACAGCAGTATCTCAAAATCTTCGAACGGCCGCTTAGCCAACATTCGCTCTGTCCATTGGTTAGAGCCGCAGCATTGGAGGAGGGCAGCACGCGCAGCGTCCGTATCCGCTCGATTGAATTCTTGAAACGTCACCGCAGCGTCTCCAGGAATTCTGTAAGTAAGTTTTGCGCAACGTGCGACCGGTACACGGCTGTAGAACGGATGTCGCTGATAGGTTTGATCTCCGATTCCAGGATCTGCCGGGCATTCGCGATAGCCGCTTGCGTCAGCGAGTTTTCAACGACAAAACGCTCCGTAGCCAAACACCGTAGCGGGACCGGCGCGACACTTCCCAATGCCAGGCGGATATCTGAAATTCGCCCGCTTTCAACGCGCGCCGCGGCCGCGAGCGAAACTTTCGAAATCGCTTGAGCCCTGCGCGTTCCTACTTTTCGACCGTGATAGCGCCAAGCGGGAGAGCGGCGCGGTAGATCAACCGCGTAAATCAGTTCATCGGTGCGCATCGCCAGCGCTTTATATCCAAAATGAAAGTTTAAGTACGGCACAGACCGGGTGCCCATCAGTGAGATGAGGCGGATTGTGGCATCGTGAACTAATAACGGAGGAGCCGAATCGGCGGCGGGCGAAGCATTCGCGATGTTGCCTCCGAGCGTGCCTTGATTCTGATTTGCGACACCACCCGTCCAACTGGCCGCCTGACATAGCAGCGGGAACTCCGATTGCAAAAGGGGATGCCGTTGGATCTCGGTATACGTGACGGCCGAGCCGATCGTTACCTTAGATTCAGTTGCCAGAATCTGCCGCAGTTCGCCGTGATTGCGAACACTGACCAGGCGCCGAAAAGGAAGCGCGCCCGCGTTCAAAAGCACCATAAGATCGGTGCCGCCCGCGATTGGCCGCCAGCCTTCGCCGCTGGCTAACATTTCGAGCGTAGATTCGAGGGTGTCGGCCGAGGCAAGGTCGTAATCGCAAATACACGATCTCATACTTGCCGCGGGCTTGCCTCATAAACGGCATCGACGATCTTCTGGTAGCCTGTACATCGGCAGAGATTGCCTGCCAATGCTTCGCGAATCTGTTCGCGCGTGGGATGCGGATTGTGTTCGAGCAGGTATACGGACGCCATAATCATGCCGGGCGTGCAGATGCCGCATTGGGCGCCTCCGCAGCGAGCGAAAGCCTCTTGAATGGGATGCAAACAAGTGCCTTCTGAAACTCCCTCCACCGTTCGGACTGTAGTTCCGGAAGCATGCAGGACGGGCACGAGGCAACTATTGACGAGCACGTCATCCATAATCACGGAACATGCGCCGCACTCGCCTTCGCCGCACCCCTCTTTGGTGCCGGTTAACTCGAAATCGTCTCGAAGGACATCAAGCAAGCGCTTCATCGGTGGCGCTTCAACAACTCGCGGCACGCCATTAACGGTAAGCGGTATGGACCAGGTTTTCACGCGAGACTTCCCGCAATCTCATCCGGAGCGTAGAGGGGTTGCCCCTTATCCGCAGCCAGCTCGGTCAAAATGTCTTCGGGCGTCAAAGGCACGTGATTGAACGCTACACCGAGCGCATTCTCGACGGCGTTCAACACAGCTGGAGCCGGCCCGTCCATGGGAAGTTCGCCAATGCCCTTGGCCCCCATTGCGCCATGCTCGTACGGCACTTCCTCGAAAAGAACTTGGATAGGAGGAACATCCATCGCGGTTGGGATGATGTAGTTCGTCATTTGGTTGTTGGCCATCGAGCCCTCCTTCCAGACAACCTTTTCGAGCAACGCGAATCCCAGAGCCTGGACGATGCCGCCTTCGATTTGTCCGGAGGCCAGCACAGGATTAAGAACACGGCCCACTTCTTGAACCGCTGTGAAGTTGTCCACCTGAACTTCGCCCGTAAGCGTGTCGACGGTCACTTCGGCAACATACGTTGCCCAAGAGTAAGCGCCATAGGCGTCGCCTTCGTATCGTTGATCGTCCCAGTGGATACCGGGTGGCTCTTTATATTGGGCTCGCGTTCGCAGCGGACCTGATGACCCCAGATAATTTCGCACACATGCGGTGAATTCCTCCGGAGAGTAACCCTCGCTCAGCCCCGCCTCAGAACGCAGCTTCTCTTTCAAGTCACAAGCCGCGCGCTCGACGAGTTTGCCAACAATCATTGACGTGCGCGATGCGACCGTCGGCCCGCTGTTTGGGACCAGAGCGGTATCGGGACGACGGATCTCGACTTGGTCGTATTTGATCCCTAGCGCTTCGGCAACGATCTGGGTCAAGATTGTGTTCGTCCCCTGGCCCATCTCGGTCATCGAGCAGACGACGCAAACGCCTCCATCCCGGGTTCCTTCGAGTTCCACGACGGATTGCAGGTAACGCTCGCCGGAGCCTGTAAACCCGGCTCCGTGCATAAATGACGCAAACCCGATGCCCCTCTTGAGCGCGCGGTTTGCGTTTTCCCCGCGGAAGGCTGCGACTTTCTGATGGTATCCCGCTGTTCGTAATGCGCGTTCTTGTAAGCCCGCGAGATCAAGAGGTTGCGTAATGATCTGGCCCGTTGCGGTGGTATCGCCGGTTTTGAGCAAATTACGTTTGCGAAACTCGTCGGGGGCAAGACCAACGGATTGCGCCACCTTGTCCATATGCCGTTCGAGCGCAAACAAGCTTTGCGGAGCGCCAAAGCCGCGGAAGGCGCCATGCGGAGGAGCATTCGTTGCAACGGCTGTGCTTCGGATGCGAACATTTGGGCAACGGTACGGACCCGCGGCATGGATGGTTCCCCTCGAGAGAACAACGGCTGAAAGCGTCGAATAGGCGCCTCCGTCAATGGTGAATTCGATGTCCATTGCGAGCAGACGTCCGTCGCTCGAAACGGCCGTGCGATGCCGGGTGTGCGACGGATGGCGCTTCGTGGTAGCAGCCATGTCTTCTTCGCGATCGTAGACGATCTTCACAGGCCGCCCCGATTTCCAGGCGAGCAGCGCTGCGTGGCCCGCGATCATGGACGGATATTCTTCTTTCCCGCCAAACGCACCGCCGGTTTCCTGCTGAATGACTCGAACCTTGTCGGCCGGAAGGTTGAACAAATTCATCAACGCCTTGTGAACGTAGTAGGGGCATTGAAGCGAACCCGATACCGTGACGCCTTCCTCAGGGCTCGCCGTCGCTAACATTCCATTCGGTTCGATATAGACGTGCTCCTGCGCGCCGGTCGAGTACTCGTTCTCAATGATGTGAGGGGCTTCCGCCCAAACGCTATCCACATCGCCCTTATTCACCAGGTAACGTTTGAAGACGTTATCTTCGCCCCAAATGACTACGCTCTGTTGGAGCGCCTCATCCATGTCGAAGACAGCAGGCAGCGGCTCGTACGTAATATGTATCAGTTCCCTGCCGCGGCGGAGCACGTCCTCATTCTCATGCGCGATCAGGAGAATCGCCTCGTACTTGTGGTTGACTATCGTGCTTGCAAGGTATGGTTGATCGTCGTTGATTAGCGAGACAGTGTTGGCTCCAGGAATGTCATCGCTCGTGACGACGACAAACTCATCCCATGGGACGCCGGCTTCAAATGAAATGCTTTGAATACGGCCGCGCGGCACTGTGCTGCGGATGGTGGCCCCATGCAGCATTCCGGCAACATGCAAGTCGTCGACGTACTTGGCCGTTCCGGTAAGCTTGCCCAAGACTTCTTTGCGTCGTACCGGCAAGCCAACAAAACGAAACTCCATGTTTCACTTTACCTAAATACCTCACAGCCGGTAGCGCTCTCGATGATGGCGCCCCGATTGAAGCACGGGCGGCCGCGGACTATGGTTGTCTGGATTTCCCCCTTTAACCGAAGCCCAAGATAGGGTGTACATTGATGCCGGAAGTACAATCGCTCGCCGGTTACCGTGAATTCCGCGTCGGGATCGAATATGACCAGGTCGGCGTCGAAGCCCGGCGCGATACGGCCTTTCCGGTCGTCTAGTCCGGCCAATTTCGCCGGCGCTTCCGCCATCCAGCGCACAACGTCTGTAATTTGAAAGCCGCGCTTATGTGCCTCTGTCCAGAGGACGCGCATAGCGATGGATAATGAGCTGATTCCACCCCACGCCGACCGAAAACTCCCCGTATCGAAGCACTTCATCTCAGGCGGACAGGGCGAGTGATCCGTGGCGACCAAATCGATAGTTCCGTCCCGAAAGCCTTGCCAGAGAGCATCGCGGTTAGCTGAATTCCGAATCGGAGGGGCGCATTTAAACTGAGTCGCGCCGTCGGGTATCGATTCTGCCTCGAAAAACAGATAGTGCGGACAGGTTTCGACGGTGAGCGGCAACCCTTCCGCTCGGGCCGCCGCGAGCTCGCCGAGCGCCTCGGCGTTCGACAGATGAACAATATGAGTTAGGGAGCGATATTCGCGACACAGGCTAATCATGAGACGGATGGCCTGCATTTCCGCTTCCGGTGGACGCGACTGCAGATAAGTTTCATACAATCGCCAATCCGCCGATTTGGCGTCTAACTGCGCGCAAGCCTGCGTAATGGGGCCGGAAACCTCGGCGTGCGCCAGAAGCGGGAGCCCGGTGTCGGCAATTTTGGGCATGGCCTCGCGGAGGTCGGCTTCCGTCACCATCTGAAACTCGTCGGTGCCAGGGTGAGTCAGGAAGCATTTGAAGCCCCTTACACCGGCTTGCGCCAGAGGAACGATCTGGTCGGCGTTTCCCGGAACAACGCCGCCCCAAAATGCAAACTCGACATAGGCCTTTCCCTCCGCGGCCCGCCTTTTCTCGTCCAACGCCGCGACGGTGGTTGTGCTTGGAATACAGTTCAGAGGCATGTCGATGAGACACGTGCAACCGCCCGCAGCTGCCGCTCGGGTTGCTGTCTCAAAGCCCTCCCATTCCGTGCGGCCCGGCTCATTCACGTGCACGTGCGCGTCGATGAGCCCTGGTAGCACGAACAGGTTCCCCACGTCCGCGCGAGTATCGGCGTCTCCGGCGTAATCATCCGGCTCAACGGCGGCGATCTTTGCACCGTCGATGATTACAACGCCCGATCGGACGCCCTCGGGAGTGACGATGTGTCTGGATCGAATCGCGTGCTTCAATTTTTTCGATTACCGGGTATTGTCTCATCCAATAAAACAGACTGCTACACTATTGCTCTAAACGGATGGCGAATACTCCGAAAAACTGGATGCGCCAGGCCATTGATCTGGCCATTCAAAATGTCCGGTCTGGCGGCGGACCCTTTGCCGCTCTGGTGGTGAAAGACGATCGGCTGATTGCGACGGGAGCAAATTGCGTAACTAGAAGCAACGATCCCACGGCACACGCAGAAGTGATTGCGATTCGAAACGCTTGTCGCGATCTTGGTACGTTTCAACTTTCCGGATGCGAAATCTACACAAGCTGCGAGCCATGTCCGATGTGCCTGGGTGCCATTTATTGGGCGCGCCCTGAACGATTTTATTTCGCCAGCAGCCGGGAAGATGCCAGGGCTTATGGCTTCGACGATGCGTTTATTTACGACGAACTAGGTCGGCAACCGGAAAAGCGCACAATCAGCGGCCATCGCCTGCTGAGAGAGGAAGGCTTCGTTCCGTTCGAGCAGTGGATGCAAAGTTCGGGAAAGATTGCTTACTGAGCCAGTTTCGCCAGTGCTTGCGCCAGAACCCGAACGCCATTTGCAATGTCCGGCAAAGAGGCAAACTCGTCCGGGCGATGGCTGACTCCGGCACGGCACGGAATAAATAGCATGGCAGTCGGCGCAATGCGGGACATGAATAACGAATCATGATAAGCCCGGCTAACCATGTCCATGCAAGTGACATTCTCTTCTTCGCAAGATCTGCGTAGCACATCGAGTATCCGGGGGTTACCCTGCGCCGGATCGTCGGCGTTCAAAAGCTCGATCGCGACGCTCAGCCCTCGTTTTCGGGCGGCGGCGTTGGCGGCGTTCGTTATAAGGCGAACCACCGAATCGCGGCGAAACAGCTCGGTATCTCGAACGTCAATCCCCAAATTGACCATGCTCGGAATACTGTTCACCGCGCCCGGGAAAACCTCGCAAACGCCGGTGGTCGCGACTGTATCGATCGCGCCGGTAGCGATGGCGAGGTTCTCCGCCGCGAGGATGATCTCCGCGGCGCCCGTCAATGCGTCGCGCCGCTCCGGCATCAAAACCCCTCCCGCGTGACCGCCTTCGCCCTCGAGAACGATGCGCATGCTTGCCGGCGCGGCAATGCTGGTTACCAATCCCGCCTGCACCTGCGCCTGTTCGAGAAGCGGACCTTGCTCAATGTGCAGTTCGATAAAGCCTGCATAGTAATGGGCAGGCAATCGAACGCTCGATAGTGGGCCATAAAAACCCGCTGCTTGCCTGATTTCGTCGAGAGATGCCCCACTTGGATCGCAAAGCCTGCTCGCCTTTTGCTCATCCAGCGCGCCCACTAGCAAGCGGCTACCCAGGCAGCCAATACCGAAACGCGTCGGCTCTTCGGATGTGAAAATGAGCAGCTCGATCGGTCGCTTCGGCACAAAGCCGCTTTCTTTCAAAGCTCGGATAGCTTCCAATCCGCCCAGGACCCCGACAGTTCCGTCGTAGCGCCCAGCGTTGGGAATGGCGTCGATGTGGGAGCCCGTTCCGACCGCGGGACCATCATCCTGCTCGGCGCTCCATCGCGCGAAAATGTTCCCGATCGCGTCCTCGCGGATCCACAGTCCGGCCGCCCGGCAACGCTCTTTCAGCCAGGCGCGAGCTTTCAGGTCAGCCCTGCTAAAGACGACCCTGGTCACTGCCGGCGCGGGGGCATCAGAGAAGGAGGCAAGCTGGTTCAACTCTGCCCTGAGGCGGCCGGTGTCGATTAGGATTTGCATCTTACAATTCACTCGAGCGGCGAACGATTCCAGTCTTTGTAGAGAAGGTACTTCGCTGGAGTCTTCCCCAGCGCGCCGAACCATTGTGGGCAGAAAGCGCGCATCCAGATAAAGTCGCCAGCCTGAACAGGGTACCAGGAATCGCCAAGCCGATAAATGCCTTCGCCTTCGAGCATCAGCAGCCCGTGCTCCATGACGTGAAGCTCAACCATGCTCAAATATCCGCCGGGTGCATACGTCATCGTATTCACCGCGAAATCGAAGATCGCGTCGCCTGGCAGAAGACATCGCACCTGTAGTGCCTCATCGCCCATCACCGGCTGCGACAGTACGGAAGATTCATTACCGACCAGCGGCCTGGGGCGCTCGGTGCCATCGAGCGGCGTGTATGCTTTCTCGATGATCGCGAGCCGTGCTTCGGTTCGGGCGGTTATGCGATGCTCGCTCCGCTCGGGAACATAAGCGAAACCGCCAGCCGCCATTTTGTGTTGCACCCCTTCAATTTCGATCGACGCCGTGCCTTCGATTACATAGGCAAAGCGCTGGCCATGTGCCGGGCCCAAGGTGCCTTCGCTCTCCAGTTCTGCCGTGTATTGCGTGAATTTTGCTCCTAGAGGGGGGCCGCAGTGAACGATCGCAGTTCCACGTGTCATTCCCGGAAGCGGCCCTCTAATGAATGTGTCGGGTGTCTGAAGCAGATGATCGAATTTGAAGACACTGCGAGTGTGGCCGAGATGTTTCAATTTGTCTGCCATTCGTCCGATGCGAGTTCAGTAAGCATAGCAACGCCTACCCGGATTGCTTTCTCAACGTCTTCCGGATGCACGGCTTCGTCGGGATGATGGCTGATGCCGCCAAGGCTGCGCACAAACACCATTGCCGATGGTAGCTTCTCTGCCATTATCATCGCGTCATGTCCGGCTCCGCTCACCATTCGACGCGGGGTCTGGCCGATCAAATGCATCGCCCGCTCGATCAATCTAACCAGGCGCTGATCCATCGGAACCGCATTCTGGTTGAGTCGCTCTTCGAAAGTGAACTCGAGGCCCCGTCGAAACGCGATTTGTTTCGCTTCGCCGCACATGGCTCGAACGGCGGAGATCCTTGTTTCATCGCACGAATGCCGCACATCCAAACTTGCGCGAACTTCGCCTGGCACGACGTTGCCTGCGCCGGGTAAGACTTGGAGCGTGCCAACTGTCGCCACCAATCCGTCGATGGATCGGGCATGCTCCTCAACTCTTGTGATCCACTCCGCGGTGCCGCTTAGAGCATCCCGGCGCAGGTGCATCGGTGTCGTTCCTGCGTGATTCGCTCGGCCTCGAAAGACCGATTCGAGCCGGCTTTGTCCGGCAATGGCTTCGACGGCAGCAAGCGATTCCCCTGCCAGGTCCAGCACAGGCCCTTGCTCAATGTGAAATTCCAAATATGCGAATGCTCGGCTGGCAACACACGCATCTGGAATCTGTGCGGGATCGAGACCGAATTGCTGGATCGCCTCGCGGACTGTGTGGCCGTTCGAGTCGAGCAAATCGAGCAGCGCTGGATCGAAATGTCCAATGGCTGCGAGACTTCCCAGGAACGGTACGCGGAAGCGAACGCCTTCTTCCTCTGAAAATCCCAGCACCTCGACATCAAAGGGGAGAGCTACGCCTTTGAGCGCTTCGAGAATCGCCAATGCAAGGCACACGCCGAGAACGCCGTCATAGGCACCCGCGCTGGGAACCGTGTCGAGATGAGAACCCATGAGAAGCCGGGAGCGCTCGCCACTGCCATGCAGGCCTCGAAGATTTCCAACCGCGTCCACGCTGATTTGCATGCCGAGCTCTTCCATCCAGGTGGAAATGGCGCGATGGCAGTCACGCATCGGATCGGAAAGAAAGCTCCGCGTAATCGAGCCGCTTGTTTCGCTGAACTCGGCGATCAGGCGACAGCGGCTGATGGTTTTTTCCGCGAGCTGGGTGAATTTCGGATAGCGCTCCAAACTGCTAGTATGCAGCGGATCATTCACAGCGCAGCGTTGCGTGGGGATCGATTCTCGCGGCCCGGATGGCGGGTGCGAGCCCTGCGAGGATGGCACAGGCGAGCACGATAAGCGCGGCGCAGGCAAAGCTCAGCGGATCGTGCAGGCTTACTTGGTACAGAACGCCCTCGTGCTCGTGAGGCACCATGTAGAGTGCGCTCCCGAGCAGCGATCCAATCACGAAGGCCGCACAAAAGCCGCAAGTCGCGCCGGCCACAGACAGGCGGATAACTCGGCTGAGCGTCAGGCGGACTATGCCCGACTGCTGCGCTCCGAGCGCGATGCGAATGCCGATTTCTCGAGTTCTTTGGGCAACTGCGAAGGATACCGTTCCATAGAGGGCGACGGCGGTTAAAATGAGCGCAAGACTCCCAAAAATCGCAATCAGCCATAGGTTGAGCCGGGCGCCTCGCATAGCGTCGGTCGCGTACGACTCGAGCGGCTTGGGATCGCTCACGAATTGTTCTGCGTCGAGTTGTTGGAATTTGCGGCGTAGAACCGGCGCAACGGACGCGGGCGCGCTCGACTTAAACGTGACGTAAATGCCGCGCGGCGCAGCTTGCGCGAAGGGTAAGTATAGATCGTCGAACGGAACTTCGTCGAGGCCCACGTCTCTCGCATATCCGGCGACGCCTACGATCTCGACGATTCCTTCTCGCGCTATCGCATCTTCGTCACTCAAGAGGAATAATCGCTTACCAATCGGGTTTTCGCTGGGGAAGTGATGTCGCACGAAATTTTCGTTGACGATCGCCACGCGCGGGCTGGCTTGCGAATCGCGATCGCTGAAGCCGCGTCCGCGCAAAAGGGGAATTTGGAGGGTGTGAAAGTAATCGGGGGTCACGTCGTGTTCAAGAGCGAATGGCTCTTGGCCATGAGCGGGGCGGGCCCGGTCGGTTCGGATAAACTTTACGTCGGCGGCTCCCATCAACGGGATGCTGTTGGAAAGCACAAATTCCCGGATACCTGCCGTTGTGGCGGCCTCTGCTGCTACTCGCTCATAGAACGTTCTGATTTGGCTTTCATTCGAATACCTCGCACCGCTCAAAGAGATTTGCATCGTCCATAAAGCATCAGGGCGGAAGCCAAGGGGTATATGCTGCATATCCCAATTGCTGACGACAAACAAACCCGCTCCAAAGAGAGAAATGAAGGCAAGAGCTACTTGCGCGGCGGCGAGGAATTCGATGCGGAATCGTGATCCCGTGCCGCTCGATGCGCTTCTGCCGGAATCTCGTAGTGCAGCTTCCAGGTTGATAGCTGACGCAGATAGTCTTGGCGTGAGTCCAAAGAGAAACGTGGCGCCTGCCGAAACGACCACGGCAAATGCAAGCGACCAGCCGTCTAGCGAGAGTTCGGATTCACGCTCCAATAGATTTGTTAGCGGTAGCGATCGAATGGCGTGAATGCTCCACATTGCGAGGAGGACTCCGAATCCGGCGCCCACGAGAGCAATCCACGCGCTCTCGGCGATCGCTTGGCGGATTAGCGTCAACCGGCTCCCGCCAAGCGCTTCGCGGACAGCAAATTCACGCTGGCGAACGACGGAGCGCATCAATTGCAGACCGGCCACGTTGGCGCAGGCAATCAGAAGGACAAACACGGAGAAGGCAAACGAGAGCAGCAGCAAGGTGCGGTTGGCGGGGTTCATCAGATCGCCCAGCTTGAATACCATTGCGCTGAAATTTGCGTCGGTTTCAGGATGCTCGGCGGCGATGGTCCGGGCTACCGCTTCCATATCGCTCGATGCGAGGCCCATGGTCACTCCAGGGCGTCGACGCCCGATGACCTGCACATCCCGGACCTCGCGCGATTTCGAGTACGAAACTTCAAGAGGGACGTACACGTCCGGTGTTCCAAGAACCTCGGCGCGGAATTCATCCGGGAGCACCCCTGTAACGCTAAACGCTTCGCCGTCCAGCTTGATGGTTTTGCCAATGGCCGCTTCGGGAGAACCAAACGCGCGGCGGGCCAGGTCGCTGCTCAGTATGGTTTCGGTCTGCTTTCCCGGCTGTTCGTCGGCAGCGTCAAATGTTCGACCCGCCTGAGGCTTCACTCGCAGAGTTTCGAAAAATCCTGCGGAAATTGCGCTAACCTCAGGGTGATCGCGAAATTCATTTGCAGCGAAATTGCGTCGCTTTCCAAACTGCCATTGCCGCGAGACTTTCAAATGCGCGGTTGCGCTTGCGCCAATCGGCAAAATCGGCCGACCGAAACCGAAGATTGCCGCCATTTCTGTTTGAGATTCTTCTCCCAAACAATAGCCAGTTGCTTCGAATCGGGAAATGGAAAGGGACGCCAGATCTGCGATTCAACCACGCTGAATAGCGTCGTGGCGACTCCGATGCCGAGCGCGAGGGTAATCGCCGAAGTGGCGAAGAAACCGCGGTTTTTGAGATGAATGCGAAGGCCGTAGCGCAGATCGCGCAGGAAGTTCTCGACGAATGCCGTGCCGCGCGCATCCCGACATTCCTCTTTCAACTGCTCGGCGCCGCCTGCATCTCGCAAGGCGGCCGCGCGCGCCTGCTCGGGCGAAAGTCCATGAGCCAGATGCCGCGCTGTTTGCCGTTCGATGTAATCTTCCAGTTCGTCGCTCAAATCGCGTTCGGCTTGCTCACGCCGCAAAAGCCAAAGAGCTCGCGATCGCAAACTTCGCAGAATTCGCATGTCAGGCCTCCTTTCAACCCGCGAACACGATCGAAGAAATTGCGCCGGATAATCGTTTCCAGCCGGCAGTCTCTGCGCGCAACCGTTTACGTCCTTCCTTGGTAATCGAGTAGAACTTAACGCGCCGATTCGACTCGCTAACCGACCATTCGGAAGCCACCCAACCTTCGCGCTCCAATTTATGCAGAGCCGGATAGAGCGAACCAGGGCCTACTTGCAGAACGTCTTTCGACATCTGCTTCATCCGTTCGACAATCGCCCAGCCGTGCATGGGTTCCAGATCGAGAATCTTGAGAATCAGAAGATCGAGGGTGCCTTGAACGAGGTCGGTTGGTTTACTCATTTTGATATATCAGTTACCAATATCGGTAACCATATGAAGATATCACATCCGCGCTCGCGCAAATTATCGCAGCGCGTCGAAGAGCAGTGCTTTCCACCGCGGGATGTCGAGTTTCCAGCAGATGGTGGTGCGAACGGCTTTATTCAAGGCCTCCGACCAGACGTGCCGGTTACGTGGATTGCCTGCCACGTTCAAACGATCGACGATGGTCATTCCGCGAGTCAGTGCGGTGCCAGTCTCAACTTCGACGTAGTGCTGACTGGATTCAAGGCACAGCGACGGATCGAGCAAGATACCCATCGCCACCGGATCCGGTAGGGAAATTCCAATCTCGCCCGTCTGCGTGCGATACGCTTCCATCGCGGTGCTGTTGGCGCGGACGGCAAAATCGGCAAAACTTGTTCCAAAGCCTGTGAGCTTTTCGATATCGTCGCTGCCCACCGCAGCCGGACCGCGACAAAGCTGCCATCCAATCAGCTCGATTGGAAGGCCGGATCGGAAGACAATTCGTGCTGCCTCCGGATCGACCCAGATATTGAACTCCGCTGCTGGCGTAACATTTCCTTCACAACAAGGCGCGCCGCCCATAACAACGCAGCGAGCCACACGCGACGCAAGCGTAGGTTCCCGAGAAAGAGCAAGCGCAAGATTAGTGAGCGGACCCAGAGTAACGATCTCGATGCCAGGAACCTCCTTTACGACGCGGATGATCGTGTCGACAGCATGCTCGGTTTCAACCGATCTCTTTGACGGACGATAGCCGTGATCGCCCAACCCGTCGTGGCCATGGAACCAGTCCGCGATTTGCAACTCACGCGCGAGCGGCCTGTCCGCGCCCGCAAATATCGGGACTTCGGCTGCGCACAATTCCACCGTGTAGAGAGCATTGCTAGTCGCCTGGTCCAGCGGAACATTGCCGGCGACAACGGTAATGGCCTCTACCTCGACGTCGCGGGAGCGCAGCGCCATAATTAGCGCCACGGCGTCGTCGGAAGCCGTATCGGTATCGATAAGGGTCCGCCGCGCTTCACTCAATCGTCTTCATCCTGATGGGTTGCGCATGCTGATGAAATAGACCAACCCCGCAACGCCGAACCCCACAAACCAGGAATAATCGTAAAGCCACCTGAGCGTGGGGACAACCAGCCCGCAAAGCGCAACGGCAACGCCCGCGGCAAGCGCTAGCAGTGCTCGCGGGTTGATGCCGTTCCGGTACTCATAGATACCGTTGCGCCGGTACAGGCCCTCGAGGTCGAGCCGAGTTCCGCGCACCAGAAAGTAGTCCGTAATCATGACTCCGGCAACCGGGCCCAGAAGCCCGGAATAGCCGACCAGCCAGCCGAAGATGTAGCTGTTGAAATCCGTCAGCAGCTTCCAGGGCATCATGCAGAGTCCAGCAACGCCCGTGATCAGTCCACCGGTGCGAAACGAAATCAGCCGCGGGTTGAGGTTTGAAAAATCGTTCGATGGCGAGACTACATTGGCGGCTACGTTGGTATTGAGAGTTGCAACAAGCAGCGCGATTAACGCGATTGAAGCGACGACGGGCTGTTGGAACCTTCCCAGCAATGCCACAGGATCCCAAATGGCTTGACCGAAGAGAACGACTGAGGCGGAGGTGACCGCCACGCCGATAAAGGCGTATAGGGTCATGGCCGGCGGCAGTCCCACTGCCTGCCCGATTATCTGAGCTTTCTGTGATTTTGCATAACGTGTAAAGTCGGGGATATTCAAAGCCACCGTGGCCCAGAACCCAACCATCCCTGTCAGCGACGGAATGAAGAAGTGAAGGAATTGCGCTGTCGTCTTGAATTTACTGGGGCTGCTCAACACCGGACCCAAGCCGCCGGCTTTGCCCGTAATCCACCAGAGCAGTAAAAGGCCGATGCCCAGCATGAAAGGCGCGCCGACTCCCTCGAGGAACCGGATCATGTCAATGCCCTTCCAGATCACAAAGAGGTTCAGACTCCAGAAGGCGAAAAAACAGAGCCAGGGTACGGCTGAACTGTTCGCCGCTGCGGGGACCAGGATGCGCAGCATCGAGTAAATCGCCTGTCCACCAATCCACGTCTGGATGCCGAACCAGCCGCACGCCACGATGGCCCTTAGTACTGCCGGAACATTAGCGCCGCGCACGCCGAACGATGCGCGAACAAAAACCGGGAACGGAATACCGTACTTGGCTCCGGCATGCGCGTTAAGCAGCATCGGGATCAGAACAATGACGTTTCCCAGCAGAATTGTCCCGATCGCTTGTTTCCAACTCATGCCGCCGGCGATCAGGCCTGAGGCAAGCATATACGTTGGAATGCATACGCTCATCGCAACCCAAAGCGAAGCGTAATTGTAGGCGCCCCAGGTTCGGCGGGATTGCTCGACCGGGGCGAGATCGTCATTGTAAAGGCTGGGATCATAGCCACCGCCCGGCGCAACCGCCGGCGTTGCTCCGCGTTGCGCGTCCGTTCCTCGAACCATAGCTCAGCGTAGTTTGTGCGGCCGTCCGATTGCAACAGAACTTGCGCTCGACTAAGATAGAAGCTCCGAAGTGAATGCGCCGCTTGCAGAGTTGCTACCGCCGTTAAGCGACCACGAAGCGTTGGTTGAAGCCAATCGCTGCCTGTTCTGCTATGACGCGCCGTGTACACACGCCTGCCCAACTCACATTAATGTCCCTCGCTTCATAAAGAAAATCGCGTCGGGCAATACTCTGGGTTCAGCCCGAACGATTCTCGAAGCCAACCTTCTGGGTGCGACTTGCTCGCGAGTCTGCCCGGTTCAGGAGCTGTGCGAAGGGGCCTGCGTTCTTGGATCCGAACATAAGCCGATCATGATTGGCCGGCTCCAGAGATACGCCATGGACTATGTCTACGACAGGCAGGTCGATGTATTCTCCAGAGCGTCACCGTCGGGAAAGCGAGTTGCCGTCGTAGGTGCGGGCGCGGCCGGACTATCGTGTGCGGGTGAGCTCGCAAAACGCGGTTATTCGGTGACCGTCTTTGAAAAACGCAACCTGGCCGGCGGACTATCCACGTACGGCATTATCGTTTTGCGGGAGCCTGTTCCAGTCGCGCTCGCTGAAATCGAAATGATCAAGCGCCTCGGAGTTGAGTTTCGAATGGGTGTCGAACTCTGCCGCGCTATCAGACTCGCTGATCTTCGATCGGAGTTCGATGCTGTGTTCTTGAGCGCTGGATTCGGCCCGACTCCGTCGCTCGGTATCCCTGGCGAAGAACAGATCGTCGATGGCCTCGCCTATATCGAGCAAAGCAAGCTCGATCCATCGCACCTCGAGGTGGGAACGAGAGTCGTCGTGATCGGCGCGGGAAATACGGCGATAGACTGCGCAACCATCGCAAAGAGGCTGGGAGCGGAAGAAGTTACCATCGTGTACCGGCGCTCGGAGAGCGAAGTGACCGCCTATCCGCACGAAATTGCCTTTATTCGGAATGAAGGCGTCGAGTTTCGGTGGCTAACTCAGCCCGTCAAAGTCGTGGTCCGCGATGGACAGGTGGTCGGGCTCGACTGCATCCGAGTTGCCCTCGGTAAGTTGGACGCAAGCGGACGTCCAGCGCCAGAGCCCGTGTCCGGCTCGGAATTTTTCATTGCCGCGGATCAGGTTGTCAAAGCGATCGGTCAAGAACGACCGCCATTCGCTGCGGCGCTCGGCTTGGCAACAAAGCGCGGCTATATCGACGTAAATCCGGACTTTGAAACCAACATACCCAACGTGTTTGCGGGCGGCGACTCGATTCGCTCTTGGGGCACGTGCTCGACGGTGATGGCGGTCCAGGATGGGAAACTGGCTGCGCTCGCTATCCATGAAAGGCTCGCCCAATCGGCGCGAGCGGAGGCGATTTGAATGGCGGATCTTCGAACGAGCTTTGCCGGAATCAAATCGCTGAACCCTTTCTGGCTGGCTTCAGCGCCCCCTACAAATTCGGGCGCGCAAATTCACAAAGCATTCGAGGCAGGTTGGGGCGGAGCCGTCTGGAAGACCATCGGCGCACCGGTGTTGAACGTTTCGAATCGCTATGGCGCGTGGCATTATGGCACGGAAAAGATGCTGGCGATCAACAATGTCGAGCTGATTTCAGACCGTCCCATCGAAATTAACCTGCGTGAAATCGCCGATGTGAAGCGGCATTGGCCGGACCGCGCGGTGGTCGTTTCGGCAATGGTCGAATCGTCCGCAAAGGCATGGAGCGAAATCGTGCGCCGCATAGAAGACACAGGCGCCGACGGAATTGAGCTTAACTACGGATGTCCGCATGGAATGAGCGAGCGTGGAATGGGCAGCGCCGTTGGACAAGTTCCCGAATACTGCGAGAAGATTACGGGCTGGGTTAAAGGCGCGGCCCGCATTCCCATCATCGTCAAACTCACGCCAAACATTACCAACATCGTTTATCCGGCACGCGCCGCCATCAAGGCTGGCGCCGATGGGTTGTCGCTGATTAATACGATCAACTCCATCGTCGGAGTCGATCTCGACACGCTCGAGGTTACGCCCAGCATTGCAGGTAAGGGCGGTCATGGCGGATACGCCGGGCCCGCCGTGAAGCCCATCGCACTCAATCTGCTGTCGGAGCTTGGAACAGACGAAGCCGTCAGCTCTTCTGGCGTGTCTATTTCCGGCATGGGAGGCATCTCGACTTGGAAAGACGCGGCCGAGTTTCTTCTGCTTGGTGCGACTAGCTTGCAGGTTTGTACCGCTGTTATGCACTACGGTTTCCGCATTATCGAGGACCTGTGCGATGGGCTTTCGAATTGGATGGAAGCGAAGGGATTCGCCTCGCTCGACGAGTTGAGAGGGAAAGCGCTTCGTGGCATCTCGGATTTCAAGGACTTCGATCTCGCGTTCCGCGCGGTCGCGCGCATCAACACGGATAAGTGCATCAAGTGCAATCTTTGCTATGTTGCTTGCAACGATACCGCTCACCAGTGCATTGATCTGGTTGCAACGGATGGACGAATCGTCGAACCGCTTGCATACGATGTCCGATCAAATGGCAAGCTTGAGGCCGTAAACTCTCGCCCCCAGCCGCGAGTGCGCGAAGAAGATTGTGTCGGTTGCCGGCTGTGCTACAACGTTTGTCCTGTGAACAACTGCATCGAAATGGTTGAGCTGCCGCCGCTTGGGCCGTCCGTCACGTGGGACGAACTCTCGAAAACTCAGCCTGAGGTGACAGACGATTGGGAAGCCATGAAGCGCTACCGCGCCGCTCACGGCATTCACATCCACTAGGAGTTCCACCGCTTGCCGCTGCTGATCAGGAATGGCGACATCGTAACGGCTGAGTCGCGTTGCCGCGCCGACATATACATCGAAGACGAGACCATCACGCGAATGGGGCAAGATCTTGAAACGCCGCCCGGCGCGGATGTCATCGACGCGACAGGCAAGTTTGTGTTTCCGGGATTCATCGATCCGCACGTTCACATTTACTTGCCATTCATGGCGACATTCGCCAAGGACACACATGAGACCGGCAGCATTGCAGCATTGATCGGCGGCACGACAACTTACATCGAAATGTGTTGCCCTTCGCGGATGGACGATGCGCTCGAAGGATACCATTTGTGGAAGTCGAAAGCCGAAAAAAACAGCGCTTGCGATTACACCTTTCACATGGCTGTTTCGAAATTTTCCGGTGAAACCGAATCGCAGCTCCGGGAAATTGTCCGCGATGGCATCAGCTCGTTCAAGATTTTTCTCGCGTACAAGAATTTTTTCGGTATCGAAGATTGCGAGATATATCGGACTCTTGCGCTCGCACGCAAGCTTGGAGTCATCACCACTGCGCACTGCGAAAATGCCGAGCTTGTCGCGCAGCTTCAGCAAGAATCGATTGCGGCTGGTAAAACCGGGCCTGAATGGCACGAGCCGAGCCGGCCTGAGTCTGTCGAGGCGGAAGGCACTCATCATTTCGCGACTTTCCTCGAAAACACCGGGGCCCGAGGCTACGTGGTTCATCTTTCGTGCGAAAAAGCACTGAAAGCAGCTCTCGCCGCAAAAGAGCGCGGTGTCAAAATCCATATCGAATCGGTGGTTCCGCATTTTTTTCTCGACAAGACGCACGCTGAGCAGTCTGGCATCGAAGGCATGAAGTACGTCATGTCCCCTCCCTTGCGCGATAAGCGCAACCAGTCTGTGCTGTGGAACGCGTTGACGGCGAGTCTTATCGACACGGTCGCCACCGATCACTGTCCTTTCGACACCGAGCAAAAACTGTTGGGTACGAACGCATTCACTCAAATCCCTAACGGGATTCCGAGTATTGAGGAGCGCGTGAACCTGCTTTTTACGTATGGTGTCAAACGCGGCAAGCTCGATCTTCAGCGGTTTGTCGACGCGGCGAGTACTCGCGCGGCCCGGATTTTTGGATTATTTCCGCGAAAGGGAACGATCGCAGTTGGCAGCGATGCCGATCTCGTTGTGTACGACCCGGCTTACAGCGGGATCATCTCCGCTTCCACGCAACATGTCAACAACGATTACAACGGATTCGAAGGAATGCGCATTGAAGGCCGTCCGTCGGTGGTTACGGTTCGTGGGACGGTTCAGGTGCGCGATGGCGAGTTCGTCGGCGAACGCGGGCGCGGGCGCTTCATTAGGCGCGATCCGTCTGATTTCTGAGATATTTCCTCTAAATGCCGCTTAATCCCAAACGAACAGTGAACGAGCTCAAGGAGCTGCGGGAGCTCACAAGCGACAAGGACGGAGCGCAGCGCGTCGCCTGGACCGACATGTGGCTCAAGGCGCGCGACTGGTTTCGAACGAAACTCGCGGATTTGCCTGTCGAACAGCACTACGACGCTGCCGGTAACAACTGGGTCACTTTGCCCGGGCACTCGCCTGAAGCGCTGCTGCTTGGCGGTCATCTGGACTCGGTACCGAATGGCGGTTGGCTCGATGGAAGCCTTGGGGCGCTGGTTTCGCTCGAAGTGCTGCGTACTTTCGCGGATGAATTCAATGGCCGGCCACCGGTTACGATCCGGCTGGTTGATTGGGCTGATGAAGAAGGCGCGCGTTTTGGACGCAGCTTATTCGGTTCGTCTGCATTCGCCGGGAACCAAACCGTCAATGCCGACCGCGGTCGAACTGACAAAGACGGTGTGCGGCTGGAAGACGCACTGCGGCGCTGTGGCGTCGATATTGAGCGCATTGGCGATGCGATCCGCGAACGGGAAAATGCGCGTGCTTATCTCGAACTGCACATCGAGCAAGGCCCGGTGCTCGAACGAATGGGTCTTCCCCTGGCAGTTGTGCTTGGAACCAAGGGTGTAGAACGGCACGCTGTAACGTTTTTCGGACAGGAAGCGCACTCCGGCTCAACACCCATGGACGTTCGACGCGATGCGCTGGCAGCCGCCGCCAAGCTGGCTCTCGAGATTCGCCCGATTGCCGCGCGCCATAAAGATGCTGTCTGTACGATGGGCAGCGTCAAAACGTTTCCGGGAATCGTCACCGCCGTTGTGGGACGTTGCGAAACGACGCTCGATCAGCGCGACCTCGATCCAGCCGTGCTTGCGGCCATGCACCGCGAAGCTATCGAGGCAAGCGAGCGCTTCGCCCGGGAGGAGCGCTGCACCGTCCAGTGGTCGCGTATCTGGAACATCGAACCAATCGCATTTCACCCCGAACTGATTCAACTCTGCAGGGATGCCATTCGGGAGATTGCGGGCGAGGCGCCATCTCTGCCTTCGGGTCCGCTACATGATGCGGCGGAAGTGAGCCGGGCCGGTATTCCAACCGTGATGATGTTTGTACAATCGCTTGGCGGAATCAGCCACAACAAAATCGAGGACACGAAAGAGGAGCATGTCGAGTCCTCGGTCGCCGCGTTCCACCGGCTTGCGACGAAAGCCGCCGAGTGGATCACGACGGGATGAATCGCATTTTTTGAAACTGCGCAAGCAGCCGAACGAGCATTTCTTCCGTATCCGCCCACTCGTAGAAACCAAATTGCCGAGACTTCGTCGTGTCAGATATTACATCGTAATCGAGATTAAAAACGGCTTCGCCAAACGGCCACGCCGCAGCCTCTTGGAAAGAGTAGTCTAGAAGACCGTGTTTTTTGACGACGGATTTCCAGACTGCTTCTTTATCGGACATGAATTGCGCAAGGGGGAGGCGTTGAGGCGGTGCATAATCCATCCTGAGAAACTTGGCGAGCCGCGGCCAGATATTCTCCCAACGATTGACGTCTCCATTCGTGATATTAAATGCTTGCCCATCGCACCGGTCATTTTCGCCTGCCCAAACCACAGCTTTGGCCAGAAGTTCGGCATCGGTCATCTCCATTAGCGCGCGATATGCGGCAGTTGACCCTGGAAAGCGAAGAGGCAACCCCGTTTCTTTGCAGAGAGCAGCATAGACAGCGATGACCGTTGCCATGTTCATGGGATTTCCAACTGCAAAACCGCAGATTAACGACGGCCGAAGCGCGGTCCACGACCACGCCTTGCCGGTCGAATATTCCTTCAGGTAGTCTTCCTGGTTGTAGTAGAAATTCGGCGGCATATGGCGCGGATCGGTCTCTTTTGCGGGCGTCTTATATGGCCCTAGATGTGCGCCGTAAAATTTAGCCCCTTCAATCAGGACCACTTTGCGCAACTTCTTCGAGAATCGCTCGACTGTTTCGACGATGTTGACGAGCATCGCCAAATTAGGCGCTACTTCTTCCAAGAAATTACGCGCCGGTTGAAGCGCCGCGTAGAAGATGTGGGTCACCTCTCCAATCCCGCTCAGCCGGTCTTCAGTCTGTCGCCGATCGCAAAGGTCGACCGCAATGAACTTAGCGGGAGTTTGAAACTCCGGGCTTCGTCGAGATAGCCCGATCACGTCCCAACCGTCAAGCGAGATGAGGTGATTAACGAGCGCTCGCCCGGTGACACCGAGCGCACCCGCTACCAACGCTTTCTGACCCACGCCCATAACGCCGCACCCTAACCTATCGGAACAGATAGCCGGCCAGCATGTTCTTCAATTCTTCGACGATTTTCTTGCGTTCCCCGACGTCCTTCTGCTCATATGCATAGGCCAGAAGCCGCTCGCCTGTCTCGCTTGCGATCCTGATCTTGAGCGCCAGCTTCCGCGAATCCTTCATCCCCATCATCAGCGCGAGGACCTGTTTCACCAGCCCGGCCGCTCCCACATCAGGGCGTATCTGCTGTTCTCTCGTTCCGGCGCTTATGTGCCGGCCAAATACGATAGTGCGAAAGTCAGGGCGCGCGTCCAGAAATGCGACGAAGTTGTCGATGACCGCGCCCAGAAATTTGGGACCGCTCAGCGGAATACTGCGCAGCAATTTGTTACGGACCTGAGATTCAAATTCCTTGACGTGACGGACCGCAATCGCATCGATGATCGCCTGCTTATCCGGGAAGAAGCGATACAGGCCGCCAATCGAGACGCCGCTCTCCTGCGCAATTCTGCTGGTTGTGATCTCTTCGAGCGGAATCCCTTCAAGCAGGCGCGACGTGGCATCGAGGACACGTTGCACGGTTTCCTGGCTGCGGCCCTGAACCGGCGCCCGCCGGGCCGTTCCTACTTCCTGCCGCTCGTTTTCTTCCAAAGGGGATGTTTGCGCGCCGAACATTTCAAAAGCGCCGTTTCACTCGTCTTGCTTGACGGTATCATAAAGGAAGTGATAAAAGCGAAAGAGAATTCGCGTTCAGCGAAAGAAGCTCTTTCGGAAAGGTGAGTGCATGCCGGTACCTGTGTCGCAGATGTGGACGGTAGCGACGTATGTGTTGAAGCAGAAGCTGAGGGGCCGGAAGCGATACCCGCTCGTCCTGATGCTTGAGCCATTGTTCCGGTGCAACCTGGCTTGCGCCGGTTGCGGAAAAATTCAATATCCGGCGCACGTGCTGAAGATGGACCTTTCGCCCGAAGACTGTTTCAAGGCGGTGGAAGAATGCGGAGCTCCCATGGTTTCGATCCCCGGTGGCGAGCCGCTGATGCACCCGCAAATCGGCGAGATTGTCGAGGGCCTCGCCGCTCGCAAAAAGTACATCTATCTGTGTACGAACGCCCTTCTTTTGAAGGAGAAGATTGGGCTCTTCAAGCCGAGCAAATACCTCACGTTTTCGGTTCATCTCGATGGCGAGCGCGAGCATCACGATTTTTCCGTGTGCCGCGAAGGAGGCTACGAGGCGGCGATTGAAGGCGTGAAAGAAGCGCTGGCTCGCGGCTTCCGTGTCACGACGAACACCACTTTGTTCGACGGCGCCGACCCGAACAGCGTTCGCGCATTTTTCGACGAAATGATGGAGTTAGGCGTCGAAGGTATGATGCTATCGCCGGGTTATTCCTACGATAAAGCGCCGGACCAGAAACATTTTCTGGGCCGTGAGCGCACGCGGCGGCTTTTCCGGACGATTCTGTCGAACCGGAAATCGAGTTGGCGGTTCAACCAATCGCCGCTGTTTTTTGAATTCCTGATGGGGAAGCGGGATTACGCGTGCACACCATGGGGAATGCCGACGTACAACATCTTCGGCTGGCAGAAGCCTTGTTATTTGCTGCAGGACGGTTATGCTGAAACGTTCGCCGAGCTGATGGAAGCAACGGCTTGGGATCGATATGGATACGAATCCGGTAATCCCCGCTGCGCTAATTGCATGGTGCATAGCGGGTATGAGGCATCGGCGGTCGACCACACGTTCAGCTCGCCGAAGGGCCTGCTGACTTATGTTCTAGCGGTTCTGCGCTCGTCTCACAAAGATAAAGAAGCGCTTGAACAACTTCGTGAGCCGATTCGCCCAGTGCATGCGTTCAATCCCCTCGTACAAATTGAAGCGCAAAGCGGCGAACTGCAGGACAGCAGGGTATGAACGGATCTGACCAGCAAGACGTCGCCCCCGGCACGGCTCACGAGAAGTTAGAGGGCTGGATACCCGAATTGGCGAGTCCCGACGATTTGCGGCTTGCGCTCGAGAAGGCGTTCGATTATCGCGGCGACGTTACGATTACGCTTAGCGATGGAAAGCAGTTAGAGGGTTATATCTTCGACCGCCGGCCGGGAGGAACACTCGAAGATTCGTTCGTGAAACTGATCCCGAAGTCTTCTCCAGGCAGAGTCTCGATTGCCTATTCGGATATAGCGGGACTGGCCTTTACGGGCCGCGATACGGCAGCGGGCAAGAGCTGGGAGGCTTGGCTGCGCAAGTATTGGGAGCAAAAAGCGGCTGGCGAAAGAGGCATCGCCTTGCAGCCGGAATCGCTCGATTAGGCGCAAGCCGACCGGGAAGTCGGCTGTCGACAGGCGAAAGCGGCTGTCCCTCAATACGCCCCAAAGTTATATAATTGCCCGGTGATTTCATCTAATTGTCTCCGGGCTACCTACGCCCTCTTAGCTGCTGGCGCGTTCATTGGATTGTCGCGGCTTAGTCCTGGACAACAGACGCCCGCGCCTCCTCCGCCGCTGGTTTCGCCGGAGGTTCACGCTGATGGGCGCGTCACGTTCCGGTTCCGGTCTCCTGACGCCAAGCAGGTTTTGCTTAGCCGGGAGGGCGCGACAAGCGTTCCCATGATGAAGGATGCGCAGGGAGTCTGGTCGGTCACGACCGATCCTCTTCCACCCGATTTGTATGGTTATTCATTCGTACAGGACGGTGTTAGTATGATCGATCCGTCGAACACGGTCATTAAGCCCAATCTGCTCCATCTGCAGAGTATGGTTCATGTGCCTGGCGCCACGCCGCTCGCGTGGGAGGTGACCGATGTGCCGCGCGGAGACGTTCACCATCACTTCTACAAGTCGGCTATTATCGGCGACAATCGCGATTTCTTTGTCTATACGCCGCCCGGCTACGATTCGAAAAGTACAACCGCCTATCCTGTGCTGTATTTGCTTCACGGCTATAGCGACGATGCGAGCGGCTGGACAGCGGTCGGCAAGGCAAACGTGATTCTCGACAACCTGATCGCCCAGGGCAAGGCGAAGCCAATGGTGATTGTGATGCCGCTTGGCTACGGCGCGCCGGAAATTGTATCGTCAGCCGGCCCGGCGGCCTTTCGCGACCCGTCGCTTCGCCAGCGCAATTACGACAGATTCCGCGACGCTCTTTTCAACGAAGTGATGCCGATGGTGGAGCGCAATTACCGCGTATCGACGAATCGCGAGGAGCGTGCGATCGCGGGGCTTTCGATGGGCGGCGCAGAAACGCTTTACACCGGTCTGAACGCAACCGACCGCTTTGCCTACATCGGAGCGTTCAGCTCGGGAGGGCTGGGCGACGACTTCGCATCTCAATTTCCAACGCTCAATGGCAGCATTAGTTCCAAACTGCGCGTGCTTTTCATTTCCTGCGGCCGCGACGACCATTTGCTCGGTTTCAACCAGAAATTTGTTGCTTGGCTGAACTCGAAGGGATTTGATGTTTCTCTCCGCCAGACGCCCGGGGCTCACACCTGGATGGTTTGGCGCCGAAACCTGGTCGATTTTTCCGGAATGATCTTTCAGGAGAAGATTTCCTCGCGCCGTCTGTAGGCACGCTGGGAGTTGTTTATGCAGCTGTCTTTACGCGACCTGCTTTGATAGCCTTCTGAAATAATTCGAAATCGGATTCGGTTGTTTCGGCGTAACCTAACCCATACTGAACAATCGCCTTCTGTACCTTATCGCCGGCTCCGATGTAGCCTTTGATGGAAACCGCATCGCCCGAACGCGCATGGCCGCGCGCCAACAGTTCGCCCGCTATTTCAGCCAGGCTGCGCAGACCCGATCCACGAAGCTGGTTGAGATCGACGGTACCTTTGTGGTCGTTCAATTGCCTCACCAGGTAATCGTGCTCGCCGATGCGCGTCCACCCCAACATCAAGTCGGAAACCGCTTGAATCTTACGCTGCCCCAAAGCCACTCGTTGCCCCTGATGGGCCTCAGGGGCGTGCTTCACGTAAGGCGCATACGCCGAAGCTACTTCTTGCTTGATCTGCAAAAATAGAGGATCCTTCGGTCCGCTGCCTTCCATCAGTACGACGTAATCGCGAAGCCCGACACTGCCGGTTCCCACAATCTTGAAAGCCAAATCAATTGGCCGGAAGAAATCGAATAGGTGTAAGCGCTCAGGTGGCAGCGACTCGCGATATAAGGGCAGGCTATCCAGAACTTCGCTTCGCTTCTTGCCAGCCAGACGCCATAAAACACCATCGATCTTCTGGAAGTGAACCTGTCCGCGAGCGCTCTGGGCCGTGTACTTTTTTAAAAGATCGGCAGGACGCGCGCGCTCGGCCTGCTGAAGCGCAGCGGAAACGGCCTGCGCCTTTTTGAGACGGTGAATTTGATGCCGTGCAGCGACCAGAATAGGCTCGCCTGCGAACTCGTCGATGAACCGGCAGTACGCCGCCGCGAAGGATTCGGCCGCGTCGGCAGAGCCGGATCTCCGATGACCGGATTCAAGCCCTGCAAGTACGATACTCGCCGCCATGCGCTTGACGTCCCATTCCCAAGGCCCAGCGATCGTCTCGTCAAAATCGTTGATATCGAATACCAATCGCCCATCCGGCGTTTCGAACGAACCTAGATTTTGCACGTGAGCGTCGCCGCAAAGTTGGACGGTCAAGCCCGTATGCGGCTCCTTCGACAGATCGGCTGCCATTAGAGGCACTGACCCCCGGAAGAAAGCGAAGGGCGAGGCGGACATGCGCGAATACTTCACCGGCAGCAAGGAGGGGAGACGCCCGTCAGTCGCGCCGAGAACCACTTCGATAGGATCGAACGTCCGCTTGCGCGAGTGAACGTCGCCTAGTCGAGCTCGGCTTACACGTTGACGCTGATCCCGCCCGTGCTGGAGCCTCTGATGTTCGCTGCCGGGATATCGATCCGCGATCGCCCGCGCTTGCGCCGTGCCCGCTGCCGCCAATTTAGTCGATTCTCCGCATTCTTATGAGAGTATACGGAACAGTTTTGCGAGGTGCTTCATCAGAGGCCCGTATGATATCGTAACCATTCTCTGATGCGGCATACTGTCTCGTTGCTTATAACATTCTCAACTTTTGTCCTGCTTCAAAAGTCTGCATGGACTGCGCAACTCGATGAAATAACCGTCGAGCAAGGGGCGAAAGCGACCATGCGAGACGGCGTTGTGCTTCGATCCGATATCTACCGGCCAAAACGACAAGGCCGCTTTCCGGTCCTTCTTCAGCGGACTCCCTACAACAAAAGTGGCGGAGCGGGTTTCGGCTATCGCGCTGCTGCCTCTGGCTATGTTGTCGTCATTCAAGACGTCCGTGGACGGTATACTTCGGACGGCGAATGGCGTCCCTTTCAACATGAATCGCAAGACGGCTACGACACAGTCGAATGGGTGGCTTCGCTTCCCTACTCGAACGGGAAAGTCGGCATGTTTGGCGGATCGTACGTGGGCGCTACGCAAATGCTCACAGCTATTGCTCATCCCCCTCATTTAGCAGGCATTTGCCCGTTTGTAACCGCCAGCAATTATCACAATGGATGGACCTACCAGGGCGGCGCATTCGAGCAGTGGTTTAACGAATCGTGGACTTCCGGTCTCGCTCAAGACACGCTGAACCGGGTTATCCAGAAGGATACAAATGCGATGGAAGGAGTTTGGAAGCTGCCGCTCGCGGGCTACCCGCTATTTAATTCGGAAGGCGGTTCGCCGAAACTGGACTCTCCAAATGAATTGGCTCCGTATTTTCTGGACTGGCTGGCTCACCCGAACTACGATGACTATTGGAAGCGTTGGTCCATTGAAGAGCATTATCCCGACATCAAGGTTCCCGCGCTCACGATCGCTGCCTGGTACGACATCTTTCAAGGTGGCTCGCTCCGCAATTACCAAGGCATACGCGTGAAGAGCGGCAGTGAGGAAGCAAGGCGTGGCCAGCAGCTCTTAGTAACCATCGGCGGGCATGCCGGATCAGGACGTAAGATCGGCGATGTCGATTTCGGACCTGCCGCCGCGCAATTCGACGAGGACGAGGTGACCGTTCAGTGGTACGACTATCTTTTTAAAGGCGCTGCGAATCAGTTCGGGAAAAAGCCAGTGAGAATTTTCGTGATGGGCGACAATCAATGGCGCGATGAAGATGAATGGCCGTTGAAGCGGGCTCGCGAAACGAAGTACTTTCTGCATGCTTCGACTGGAGCGAATTCACTCCGCGGCGACGGCACTCTCCGAACGGCGACTCCTCATTCCGAGCCGCCAGACCACTACGTCTACGACCCATCGAGTCCGGTTCCAACAATCGGCGGCCCCTTATGCTGCGACGCCCAGCATCTGCCGGCAGGCCCGAGAGATCAGCGTCCCGACGAATCCCGGCAAGACGTGCTGATCTACTCAACCGAGCCCTTTAGCAAAGACCTTGAAGTGACCGGTCCCATCAGCGTCAATCTATATGCGAAGTCTTCAGCCGTGGACACCGATTTCACGGCAAAGCTCGTGGACGTTTGGCCGAATGGCTTCGCTCAGAACCTAACGGAAGGGATCATTCGCGCTCGCTATCGCAATTCTGACGAGGCGCCTGAGTTGATGAATCCAGGGCAGGTCTATAGGTTCACGATCGACTTGTGGTCCACAAGCAATGTGTTCCGCGCCGGGCATCGACTCCGCCTCGAAATCAGCAGCAGTAATTTCCCTCGCTTCGACAGAAATCTGAATACCGGCCAGGAGGCCGAATTCGGTACCCGATTCGTTACGGCGTCCAACACGATCTACCATGACGCCGAGCATCCGTCGGCCGTTGTGCTGCCCATTGTGCCCTAACTCGAGGTTTAATCAGACGGGAGCGCGTTGCCATTTCGGCGATATTCGCCCGGTGTAGCGCCCATAATTCGCTTGAACGTTTTGTTGAACGCGGCATCCGAGTAGCCAATCGAATTCGCTACTTCAATCAGCTTTTGCCTGCCTTCCCGCAGCAGCATGGCCGCCTTATAGATCCGCCACCGCGTCAGGTATTCGAGCGGTGTTTCGCCCACTATTTCCTTGAAGCGGAGAGCAAATGCCGATCGGGACATGCCCGCCGCCGAAGCCAATCCCGCAACTGTCCACGGCTGGTCGATTCTTTCATGCATTGACGAAAGCGCAGCCCCAATCTGCTGATCGGAGAGAGCGCGAAGCCATCCCGTTTTGGTGCAAGCGCCGGAGGCAACATGAGCGCGAATTACCTGAATCAAGAGAACGTCCGCGAGACGCTTCAATACGAGCTGAGAGCCGACCGACGGCTGAGCAGCCTCGGCCGCCAGCAGTTGGAGTGTTTGCTGCAGAGGCGTCGTTTGAGCGCGGTCCGCCCTGACGTGAACGAGTGGCGGCAATAAATCTGTCAGGGGTTTGCTGTTGAGCTTATCGAAAGTGAATTTGCCTCCGATAATAGTTGTGGGAACTCCTCCCCCGCCAAAATAGACTGCGTCGCCGGTGGCGGCTTCGATCACTTCTCGAATACAGTGAGCGCGGGTGCGTGGATGATCGCGCAGCGTGTGCGTGCGGTCCTGAGCGAAGAGACAGAAGCAATCCCCTCCGGTGAGCGGAATGGGCTTCGGCTCGCCCTCGATCGCGAGCCAACAGTTGCCGCGGGCAATCATGCCGAAACAGGCGTGCACGCCCTTCTCGATACGGAGTCCCCAGGGCGCCGTCAATTCGAGCCGGCGGTAGACCAGGCTCTCAATTCGCATGGCCGTGAAGATGTCAGTGATAGGGTCCATGGTGTTACCTGAAATTGGACGATCGGACAATAAATCTGGACGATCGGTCGGCGCTCGTCCAAGTCCCTGGACATCAATACTACCAAATGAAAAGGCTCATTCTAAAGATTCTCGCCGCGGTGGCGCTTTCGATCGTGCCCGACGCCCCCCTGAAAGCTGCCGACTTGAGGCCGGAAACGCTAAAAGCATGGAACGAATATATTCAAGCCGAAAATTCCAGCATTGCGGAACGCGCGCGCTCGGGCCAGTTCCTTTGGAGTGACCAATCCCCGGACCGAAACCGCCAGGTTCGCAATGGTGAGATAGTCATCGCGCCAGTTGGAAAGAATGTTCCGAAAGGCGTGCCTCATGGTCTCATCCACCACTGGGTTGGAGCAGTTTTCGTACCGAATGCCCGGTTAGACGATATCTTCGCTGTGGTCCGCGACTACGGACGCTACAAGGAGTTTTACGCTCCAATGGTTCTCGAATCAAAGGCGCTCCGCGAGGGCCCTGGCGACGACAGATTCTCGATGCTCATGTTGAACAAAGCGCTCTTCGCCAAAACTGCGATGGACGCCGAGTTCCAAGAGTCATACGTCCAGCTCGACAAACGCCGGTGGTACAGCGTCGGTTTCAGTACCCGCGTTCAGCAGGTAGACAATTATGGCCAACCGGATCAGCACGAACTGCCTCCGAATGCGGGCGACGGCTACATCTGGCGGTTGTATAGTCTATCGCGTTTCGAGGAACGGGATGGCGGAGTCTACGTGGAATTAGAAGCGATCGCGTTGAGCCGCGATATCCCGATTTCGCTTCGCTGGATCGCCAATCCGATTGTGCGTCGCGTTTCGAAAGGGTCGCTGATGACGTCGTTGCAGAAGACGGAGGAAGCTGTACGCTCGACGAATGAAGTAGCAAGTCGGGCCCCCAAAGCAGACGGAGCCTTTCCGCCAACGGCCACAGCCGGCGCGCTTTCGATTGAACAATCGCTTCTCCCCTTCACGCCGGCAAAATAGATTTTAGTTACTGAGGCTGATGGCTGCCGTGGCCGCCCGATGGACGCGGAACACCGTCCTTCCGAGCCTTTTGTATTTCGCCTTCAGCGCCCTTGAAGTACAAGCTGACGATAACTGTATGGCTCGATTCATCCGGCTTAAAATCTGAACGTGTAGAGCCAAGATTGTCGAACAGGCTCATCTCTCGCACACGCTGCAGAAAGTAGTCCGGATACTCCGGGTTGAAAGGCTTGCCCGGTTTAGGGGCCCACAATTTCCTGATTTCAGGCTCACTTTCAATGTCGAGTCCGTGAACTTCGAGCGCTTGAAAAGTAAACACGGGACCGGGCGTAATTTGATACGTCAGATTGATCGCTTCGTTCTTATCGTCCTCTGCCCGCGCAACCTCAATCTTCGCGTCAAGGTGGCCGTCGTGTCGCATCGATTTCACCAAATCGGTGCGAAGTTGTTCTGCTTTTGAAGCGTCGAATACATCTCCCCGCTTGTAATGCATCATCGAGCGAACGTCATCGGGCGTGAACGATCCACCCCGAAACGTTGAACTGCCGAAGTGGAAAACAGGGCCCTCTTGAATAGTGATGTGCACCAGATAGCCCTCATTCTCGGGCGACTTTTCCATGACAACCTTCGGAAAAGAGACTGCCACATAACCCTTGGCCGCGTACAGAGGCTTTACCGTTGTCTCGAGCAGTTGACGCATGGTTGCATCCGACAGACGCTGCCCCACGGCGACCTCGTTCAAGGCTCGCATCAGCACGGGGGTTTCAATGGCCCGATTGCCCGCCACCGTCACGCCGGCAATTCGAGGCAACGGTCTATCAGGGCGAATGACGACAGATGGGTGATCCGGGTTGTCGTTCGCAACAAACGCTTTCACCTTCAGGTTTGGCTTGGTCTGGGCGACGAAAGCCTGCGCAGCTTCCGTGTAGCGCTGCAAAACAGGCTTGGTGGGGGGAATGCGGTCGCTATACAGACTGATGTGATCGCGCAGATAGGCTCGGAGGGCGTCATCGGGAACGCCCAACTCTTCGAATTGCAGCGGGAAAACCTGCTCGTACTCCGAAATCTTGAAGACGACGTCGTATAGTGGCGGCTTCGATACGCTGTAATGAAAACTATATTCGACATTCGAAAACAGGTCTGTCTGAAGCAACTGCGTTTGCGCGGCCTTGAGCGTAGTGAGCGACGCAGCCTCGCCGGGGCTCAATCCTAGAACCTTCTTTATGTCGGAAACGTCATAAATTTTGGCGCCCTCGACGGAAACCGAATGGATCACGCCAGGCGGAGGAGCCTTTGATACCGGCGTTCTGCTCGATTGAGCGCTTGCTGCACAGGCCAGGCCGCAACACAAGAGGAACATGTTGCGCAAGAGAAACATATCTATTTCGATTCTACGTGCAGCTGGACAGCGGCGTTTCGAAGCTATTCCTGCCCGGGCGGTTAGCCAAATGGCAATAGACGTGCTCGCACTAGCCGCGACAAAATAAAACCCGGACCTTCCTGAGATATTGGCAGGAACTTCCAACTTAACTTTAAAAGGAAACTTCGTTCACAAAGGCCGTGTCTGGATTCAACTCGGGACAAGACCGCAGGACATTTCTGCAAGCTCTGCTGGGCGGCTGCGTAGCCGCTGGTTCTGCCCTTGCCGCCCCACAATATAGCGCCTTTTTTTCGCCTCGGCTCGAGGACACATTTATCCTCGATGAATACGCCAGACGTTCGTTTCGTTATTTTGTAGAGCAAAGCGACCCCTCCACCGGCTTGGTCCAGGACCGCGGGCCGGCGGACGGCGCCCTCATTCCCCATCCCGTTGCAAGCGTGGCGGCTACGGGGTTCGGCCTGACAGCCCTCTGCATTGGGGTAGAACGGGGCTGGATTACTTCGTCTGAGGCCAGCGACCGGGCCGTCACAACATTTCGTTTCCTCAGCCGGTTCGCTCCCCAGGTCCATGGCTTTTTTCTGCACTTCATGGATCCGGCCACGGGCGAGCCACGGCTTAATTCTGAGTTTTCATCCATTGACACGGCGCTGCTGCTCTCTGGCGTCCTGACCGCCGGCCAGTATTTCTCGAAACAGTATCCCGAGATCGGCCTGATGGCGAAACGAATCTACGACCGAGTGGATTTTCAGTGGATGCTGAATGGCAGCTCAACCATGCTGAGCCATGGATTTCGACCCGGCAGCGGCTTCATTCCCTACCGCTGGGACAGCTATACCGAAGCCTCGCTGCTCTATTTACTCGCCATTGGTTCGTCTAACCACCCCATACCCGCGCGAAGCTGGTATGGATGGAAGCGACCCTGGGTTCGCTACCGCGAATGGGCTTTCATTAGCGGAGGCCCGCTATTCACGCATCAGTTTTCCCACGCGTGGATCGATTTCCGGAATCTCCACGACCGCGATGGGATGGATTTTTTCCGGAACTCGATCATAGCCACATACGCTCACCGCGACTTCTGCATCAGTTTGCGAAACGAATTTCCGAGTTTCGGACCCAACTTGTGGGGCATTACCGCCTCCGACAGTCCTGGCGGGTACCTGGCGTGGGGCGGCCCTCCGATCGAGGGTCCGATCAACGGCACCGTCGTCCCATGCGCAGCCACTGGTTCGCTGATGCTAGCCCCCGAAATTTGTATGCCGGTTCTTCGCGAAATGCTGTCGCGCTACGGCGATTCAGTCTATGGGCGGTACGGCTTCGCCGACGCCTTCAACCCGCACTGGCAAAGCGCCGGGCTATGGGTCGATCCAGAAGTGGTCGGTATCGATATCGGCATTTCGCTTCTGAGCATCGACAACTTGCAGAACGGATACGCCTGGAAATACTTCATGCAGGATTCAAACGTCAAACTCGCGCTGAAGCTCGCCGGTTTTGTTCGTGGGCCGGGAAGGCCCGTTCCCGACCTGCCGCAAAAATTCGCCGAGGCTCGTAACCGTGGCTTCCACTAAGAGCCTGTGGCAGAAGTTTTCAAAGGCCGGGGACGCAGGCGAAAGCGCCTGCGCCACCACGCCACCTCAACCATTTGCAAGCGCGGTGGGACAGGCATTCAGCCTGTCTCGAGTTCAGCCACAGGCTACTAACCTGCCCATCGGCAAAAATCTCTGGGTTTGCTACGTGGCGACCCTGTCGTTGCTGTTGCTTTTCTGTTATCGGTCAACAATCACAGGGACCGTTCAAGTACTCTTTCAAACCGGCGATGTGGCGTGCGCGATCTTTCCCCCTGTCATCGCCGCATACGTGATCTGGAGCCGAAGAATCGAGTGGCCATCGGCAGAGATTGCGCCCAACATAAGTGGAGCCGCGTTGTTGCTGGCGGGAACCGCGCTTGCCCCGCTCGCCATCCTTGGCGGTTCGCTGACTCTATCGCGCTTTGCGTTCCTGTTTTCCTTTGTCGGGTGCATTTTGGTTACGTGCGGGTCAAAGATATTGCGATTCCTGGCCTTTCCCTTGAGCCTGCTGCTGTTTTCGCTTCCCATTCCCTCGCCGCTCTTCCACGCGCTCGCCTTGCCTCTCCAGACTGTTGCCGGCCGCGGAGCCGAAATCATTTTGAATCTATTGGGATTCCACGCAGTTCGCACTGGAAACTCGATTTCCTTGCCATCGCAGATTCTTGTTGTGTCTCAGGCGTGCAGCGGAGTTCAATCACTCCGGACATTGGCCTTCTTCTGCCTTATTTACAGCTATTGGAATGAGAGCAGAATCTGGCTGCGAGCCGCGCTTGTATCGGCCGTTCTACCCGCGTCAATACTAATGAATATTGTCCGAATTAGTGTTACTGGGATGTTAGGCGAATTTAACCACAAGTACACCCAAGGAGGCTGGCATTCGACTCTTGGCTATATAACGTCGATTCTGGCATTCTGCCTCATCTGGGGAGCCCATGCGTTCGTTTTGCATGGCTTGCGCCGAGAGGCTGCCGTGGCCTGATGCGTCCTCGTTCACCGATCGGCGCGATCTGTCTTCTTTCTGCCGCAGCCTGCCTACTCCTGCTTCAGATCTGGTTCCTGCGAGATCTTCGCCGCGATCCGGTCATTTCCCAAACGCGATCCCTCGATGAATTTCCGTCAATAGCCGGTCACTGGAAATCAACTGGACCCGCGCCGCCCTCGCGTGAGCTGCTTCGGACGCTCAACGCCGACGATCTTCTACGTCGAAACTACAAGGACGGCAACACGGGACTTACGATGACCTTGTTGGTCGCCTATTACCGGACCCAGGCACATGTCAATCAACAGTACGATTTAGAAGAATACTTACCCGATGAGGGTTGGTCGGAGTTATATTCCGCCGTAGTTCAGTTGCCGCAAAAATCCACTTACGCAGTTCCGATCCGGTACGACCTTGTCCTTCGCGGCCAGGAGCGCCTGTTGATTCTCCGCTGGTTCCAGACGAAGGAAAGAGTCATGGCCGATGGACAAGAACTTCATTTCTATCGGGCCCTTAATGCCATAGCTAATCGTCGAACCGATTTGGCCGCCGTGCAGATTGTGACCCCTGTTCTCACCGATCCGCCAAAGCAGGCAGGCGAGAACGCGCTTGACTTTGCTCAACAGGTCGTCGCTTTGACTGCGGCAACCCTGTTCAATCGGTGAAGCGAGCGCGTGCTACTGCGCCCGCTGGATGCGTCTCCGGCGCGACCGGATGAGAAGCAATCCAAGTCCGATACCCAACAGCCAGACGTATCCGGATGGTTCGGGAGCAACCGTTACCGGGCGCGCGACTGGCTGGACGACTTTGTTGCTGTGATTCGAAGACAGTTCACCGATCGAACTTCCTACCACCGCAGCCGCCGGTATTAACAGAGGGAGCCAATGGTGTGACGCGGCGAGTTGAGGCGTCGCCACGCTGTTGGAGACGACCCCCAACGGAGCGTCTGGCGCGGCCGCTGGAGGGACAACAAGCGGCACGTAAGGTATTACATCTCTTTGTCCCGATTCCCAGTCCACCGGCGGTTTGCTCAATGCCAGTAAAGAATCTCGCAGCCCGTCCAGATCGAATTCCGGGTCGGGAGGCACCGGGCCGGGGCTGACTGCAACCTTCGAAACCGAGATCCTGTTGCCGCAGCGGCCGCGAACCAGATTCTTGCCATCTGTCAGAACTAACTCCCCTGTGGATACACGGACTTTCTTTTGCGTCCAAAGAATTTTGTCGTTTACCCGGTACGAAACGTAGGCCAGCATATCTTTGTCCAGACGTAGTGCTTTAACGCTGTTCAAACGAATATCCTGGTAATGATCGCGTACCACGGGGTCGCGCTGCGCGGCTTCCGCCAGTTCCGCCGCCGATTGCACGCCGCCGCTAACGACCGAATATTTGTATACGGGCCGGAACCTGTCGCGCCCGGTCAGGTTTAAGCTCGCTGTCTGTATAGATCCGCCGCCATCGTTGCCTGGCGGGTTGGAATTCGAAATTCCGCTAATAATTTGCCAAAATGCCGGTATACCAGCCAAAATGGCAACTGTTAAGACCGCAATAGTTACTCGACGTTTGTGTAAACGTCGCTTATGTGAACGCCGTCTGGATGGAATCATGAGTAAAGCCTGCCTATTAAAGCGTTGTCGTTCCTAGAAATTGCAGTCTAACCCGAAAATCTAAAATTGGAACACACGCGGGAAAACTAGCGTTATAGGACTTCTTATCCCACCGGCAAACGAGATATACCAAAACGCCTCGTGCCCTCTTTGGAGCACCTCAAAAACTGGGAAAAAGCGATGCGCTATGCAATTCATACTATTTCCCGCTCGGCCCTAAGCAGGTATACCTACGTTAAACTGCGGAAATAATTTGGGGGTTATGCGATTCACACTATTTTTCGCCGGGGTGCTGATGTTAACGGCCATCGGATTCGCCGAAGATGGGTTCACACCGGCAAATTCCGGCACAAGGGATCCGGCTCCCGCGAGATGCGGGCACCGCTGATTCCGTGAAGCTCGGCAATGTCACATTTTCGGGCGCGCTGCGCCTACGCCTGTACGATTGGGACTGGTTTCAGCCTTCTTCGGGCAATAACAACTACGTCTATTCCGGAAACTGGCTGCGGTTCGGCTTTTCGGAAAAACTCGACACCTGGGAATGGAACGTGGAATTTGCCGTGCCGTTTTTGTTGGGACTTCCAGCCAATGCAACAGCGCCCGGAACGCAAGGTGCGCTGGGGCTGGGAGCGAATTACTTTACGGCGAACGGCGGAAGCCAGAACGCAGCGATGATCTTTCCCAAACAAGTCTACGTGCGGCTGAATTCCTTGGGCGGCAGCACGGGGAGCAGCCTGAAAATTGGGCGCTTCGAATTCAACGACGGGACGGAGGTGACGCCGCAAGATGCGACGCTCGCCGCGTTGAAGCGCGATCGCATGACCGCACGGTTGATCGGCACTTTTGCCTTCTCCGATGTGGGACGTAGCTTCGACGGCCTGCAATATGTCTACGGCAGCGGAGCAAATAATCTGACATTTGTAGCGGCCATTCCGACTCGTGGCGTTTTTCAAGTGGATGGCTGGGGCTGGAACCGGGTGGGTTTTGGCTATACCGCCTACACGCGGGAATGGGGCACAGGAAAACACGCGGCGGATACACGCTTTTTCGCGATCGAGTATGACGATTGGCGTCACGTGTTAAAAACCGACAACCGGGCCCTCGCAGTCAGGCGCACCGACCTGGCGAATATTCGCATCGACACGTTCGGAGGACATTCGATGCATTCCTACGACAGTGGCGCGGGCAATCTTGACCTGATCCTGTGGGGTGCCGGCCAAACCGGGCGATGGGGTTATCAGAAACAGAGATCTTACGCCTATGACGTTGAAGGCGGCTATCAGCCCAAAATCCTTCCCGCTCTCAAACCGTGGCTTCGCGGTGGATTCTTCACGGGCTCGGGGGACGGAAATCCGAACGACAAGACGCACGGGACTTTCTTCCAGTTGCTGCCCACGCCGCGCCTCTACGCGCGGTTCCCATTTTTCAACATGATGAATAACACCGATCGGTTCGGCATGCTAATCCTGCGGCCGCATTCGAAAGTCACCATCTCGAGCGAATTTCATGCGTTACGCCTCACGAATGCGAACGATCTCTGGTATTCCGGTGGCGGCGTGTTCCAGCCTTGGACGTTCGGCTATACAGGACGCGCCGCGGGAGGTGCGCGGTCGCTTGCGAATCTTTACGACACAAGCGTTGAATATCGCGTCGGCCGAAAGGTCACACTAACCCCATACTTCGGTTATGCGCAAGGCCGCGCGGCGATGGAGGCCATCTATCCGCGCGGCAAGGACGGCAAGTTCGGATATCTCGAGCTCTTATATCGCTTTTAGGAAGCGATCAGTTCATCGGCTCCAAAACCGTCGATTTCATAAGATAAAATTATGCCAATCAAGGTAGGAATCAACGGCTTTGGCCGTATCGGGAGAAATGTTGTTCGAGCGGGACTACACAATCCCGAAGTCGAGTTCGTTGCCGCGAACGACCTGACCGACACGAAAACCCTCGCTCACTTGTTCAAGTACGACTCGATTCTAGGCACGCTGAAGGAAGACGTCCGCGCCGAGGGCGATTACGTCGTAGCCGGCGGCAAAAAGATCCGCATATTCGCAATTAAAGACCCGGCTGAGATCGACTGGGCTTCGCTCGGCGTTCAGGTTGTGGTGGAATCGACGGGCCGGTTTACCGAGGGGAAGGATGCCGCGAAACATTTGCGCGGTTCCGTGAAAAAAGTGATCATCTCGGCTCCGGCGAAGGGCGAGGACATCACCATTGTGCTGGGTGTGAACGACAAAACTTACGACCCGAAGAAACACAATGTGATCTCAAACGCTTCCTGCACGACAAACTGCCTCGCGCCGCTCGTAAAAGTTCTCAACGATTCGTTCGGTATCGAAAAAGGCTCGATGACGACCATACACAGTTACACGAACGACCAGAATGTACTCGATTTTCCCCACAAGGATTTGCGCCGTGCCCGCGCGGCCGCGCTGAACATGATTCCGACCTCGACCGGCGCTGCAAAAGCGATCGGGCTAGTTCTTCCGGAATTAAACGGCAAGCTCGATGGATTCTCGATGCGCGTTCCTACGCCGGATGTAAGTGTCGTCGATTTTGTGGGAGTTCTCAAGACGAAATGCAACCACGGCGGAAGTGAATACCGCACTAAAATCGGCGGCCGATGGACCGCTGAAAGGCATTCTGGCCTACACCGAAGATCCGGTTGTTTCAAGCGATATGATGCACAACTCGAACAGCTCGATCATAGACGCTGAACTCACTAAAGTGCTCGACGGAAATCTTGCAAAGGTGGTTTCCTGGTATGACAACGAATGGGGCTACTCGAACCGGATCGTCGATTTGATCGCGTTTCTGGGCAAAAAAGGGCTATAGCGATCGTTGCGCCGGTCGCTCACGCTTCCGGCTCCTTCACGGACTGCAAAAGGCTGAAGAATCCTTCCGCCATCGTGGGATGGATGTAAATCGCTCCGTCAAGCAATGTATAAGGCTGATTGGCGAGCATCACTGTATGCAGTATCTGTACCAGCTCGCCGCCCTCGGCAGATAAGATGGACGCGCCCAAAACTCGATCTGTCGACGCGTCTACAACGATCTTCATCACGCCCGCAGTTTCACCGCGCTCAATCGCGCGCGCCACGTTGCTCGACGGAATCTTGCCGATCTTCAGCCTTGAATCCCTTCGAGCGGGCCTCCTTCTCGGTCATCCCGACGCCGCCGAGCTGTGGATCGGTGAAAACGCAATAGGGAACAATGCGGCGATCGATGGTCGCATTCTTGCCTTCAAAAAGGTTGGCGTAGATCACCTGGAAATCGTTATAGGAGATGTGCGTAAAGGCTGGCTCGCCTTTGACATCGCCTATCGCCCATATCCCCGGCACATTGGTCTCAAGCCGGCCGTTCACTTTGATATTGCCGCGTGCCATCTGTCTCGATTCCGGCTTTTATGAGATCGAGCGCCTCGGTATTCGGCGTCCGGCCCGTTGCAACGAGCAGGTGCGTCCCCGTCAGCGGTTCCTGACGGTCGTCGAACTCGAGAGTAACACCGCGATCGGCGCCCGATATCCGCGTGGTTTTCGCATTCAAGCTGGAATACAACACCCTCCGCCTCGAGAGCCTTCCGCAATTCCGAGGCAACATCTGCGTCCTCGCGCGGCAGAATCTCCGACCCGCGATGCACAACAGTGACTCTGCTTCCAAAACGCTTGAACATTTGCCCGAACTCGAGCCCGATATACCCCCCTCCCAACACGATCAGATGGTCGGGCAGACTCTTCAGTTCCATGAGCGTTTCGTTCGTGAGATACGGACACGATTCGATTCCAGGGATGTTTGGTATCAGGGCCCGCGCGCCTGTGTCAATAAAGATTCGATCGCTCTCGAGGGTGTCGCCGCCTACCTGTAGCTGGTGTGGAGCGACAAAACGGGCCGTTTCCCGGAATAGGGATAACGTCTTGCGATCGGAAACCCTTTTCTCCTGGCCTGAACGAAAACTCTCGACAACCTCGTTCTTTCGACGGACGATCGCTTCCATATCGGCCGAAAAGCCGGAGGCACGTATCCCCCAACGCTCTGCCTGCTGAACGTAGTGAGCCACCTGCGCGCTCGCAACCATGGTCTTCGTAGGGGTGCAACCCGTGTTGATGCACGTGCCGCCAAGATGCTTCGGCTCTATCAGCGCAACTCGTTGCCCCTTATCGGCCATCCTGTGCGCTAAGGGAGTCCCGCCTTGACCCGACCCGATGACAATGGCATCGAAACGCATGACTCGATTTCTCCTTAACCTTTCAGAACACGCAAAACTGCGTCAGTGAACTCTGTTGTTGTGGCAGTGCCGCCAACATCGCCAGTCAATTGCCTGCCTTCCCTGTAAACGGCCTCGACCGCGCTTTGCAGCCTGCGTGCCGCTTCCCCTTCGCCCATATGGATCAGCATCATCACCGCCGATAACATCAGGGCGGTTGGATTCGCTTTTCCTTGCCCCGCGATGTCGGGGGCGCTTCCGTGAACGGCTTCAAACACAGCATGAGTTTCTCCCATGTTCGCCCCCGGAACAATGCCGAGCCCGCCAACAAGCCCGGCCGCAAGATCGGAAACAATGTCGCCATATAGATTAGGCAGTAAAAGAATGTCAAAGGTCTCCGGCCGCATTACGAGTTGCATGGACGCGTTATCGACAATCAGCTCTTTGTAGTCAATCTCCGGATAGCTTTGCGCCACCTCGCGGCAGCAGCGGAGAAAAAGACCATCGGCCAATTTCATAATGTTGGCCTTGTGAATGGCGGCGACGCGCTTGCGTCCATTTCGTTTCGCGTACTCGAAGGCGTACCTGGCAATTCGAATGGACGCAGTCCGCGTGATGACTTTCAGACTGGTCACCACATCCCTAACGATTTCATGCTCGAGACCTGAATACAGATCCTCCGTGTTCTCGCGGAAAATTACCATGTCTATGGCCAGGTCCTGAAATCGCGTCTTGATTCCCGGAAGCGCGCGGACGGGCCGGACGTTGGCAAACAGATCGAGCGCTTTCCGCAGGGCCACGTTGACGCTCTGAAAGCCTTCGGCCACGGGTGTCGTCACCGGACCCTTCAATCCAATTTTGGTTTCGTTTAAGGAATCGAGAAGATATTGCGGCAGCGTTTTTCCCGATTCGAGAATGATCGCTTCGTTCAGCTCGGCGCGGCGCCAGCAGATATCGACATGCATTGCGTCAACGACGCGAACAGTTGCTTCGGCAACTTCAGGACCTATGCCATCGCCGGGGATCAACGTGCAGTAGTGGGGCACAAACCGATTGTAGAATCTGGGCTCCGCACAACGGCACCAATCGCCTGTGCTGCGCCCAGATCCGGTTGTAACGGCGCAATCCGCAAAAACTTGATACAATCGCGCCACATACCGGCTCTGTCCGCCTTGCATTCTGGGGGTTTTGATGATGTCCATACAACGCTATCGTCCGGCGTGCGCCGCGGCGATTCTTTGTTTCGTTGCCGGAATTTTATCCGCGCAGTCGACCGGCGGCATTCAGGGAACTGTTACCGATGCAACGGGTGCAGTCGTCCCCAACGCGAAGGTCACCGTTACAAACCAGGGAACAGGGGAAAATTACGCGGCGAAAACCGATGCGGCAGGTCTGTATGCGATCGCGTCTTTGACGCCGGGAACATACAAAGTGGAAGTCCAGGCGCAGGGCTTTCAACCAGTCGTGGCACAGGATTTGACGCTCCAGGTCAGTAGTACCGTGCGTCAGGATTTTGCTCTGAGAGTCGCATCTTCATCGACCATGCTCGAGGTCACTGCCGCTCCTCCCGCGATTGACACGTCGTCGGTCACCGTCGGCCAGGTAATCGACAGCCGGACCGTCCAGGAGATTCCGCTCAACGGCCGTCACTTCACCGATCTTGCGCTTCTAGTTGCCGGTACGGTGACGCCGCCGCAGAACGGATTTCTTACGGCTCCACTGCGCGGCCAAGGATCTTTCGGGGTAAACAGCGCGGGAAACCGGGAAGACGTAACCAACTTCCTTGTGAACGGAATCAATCTCAACGATATCTCGCAGAACCAGCTCACGTTCCAACCTTCGATCAATACCGTCGACGAATTCAAGATGGATAACTCCACTTACCCGGCCGAGTACGGTCGCAATTCAGGCGCAATCGTCAACATTGCGACTCGCGCCGGAACTAACGAGTTTCACGGCGAGCTCTTCGAATACTTTCGCAACAGCGACATGGATGCGCGGAACTACTTCAATCCAACGCCCATTCTGCAGTCTCCGTTCAAGCGGAATAATTTCGGCGCGGCAGTTGGCGGACCGTTCTGGAAGAACCACACGTTCTTTTTCTTCAGTTACGAGGCCTTGCGCCAGCGGCAAGGATTGACCATCAATCAAACCGTTCTCAGTCCCGCCGAGCGCGCCCAGGCAGCCGCTACTTCCGATCCGGTCATCAACAAATTGATCTCATACATTCCCCTTCCTAATGAACCAGGCTCGATATTTGCCGGATCGGCCACCGCGCCTGTCAACATCGATCAAGGTACCGCCAACATCAGCCACCAGTTTTCGGAAAAGGATCGCCTAAACGGCTACTACGCGCTGCAACACGATCTTCGCCAGGAACCCACTCTCCAGGGCGACAACATTCCCGAATTTGGCGACACTCGTTCATCCCACCGCCAGCTCTTCACGTTCAACGAAACCCATGTTTTCAGCCCCACCACAATAAATGAGTTTCGCCTGGGATACAACCGTATCTACATCACATTCGACCCGAACTTCACAACCAGCGCGGCGTCGCTGGGTATCGACACCGGCCCAACCGCATCTGGCACCGGCATCCCTTACATTCAAATTAACGACATTGGTCTGCACCTGGGAGGGCCGTCGCTTTTCCCGCAAGGCCGTGGCGACTACACGGCCGTCGCGTCCGACTCTGTCAACAAGGTCGTTGGACGCCACAATATCAGCTTCGGAGGCGAGTATCGCCGCTCGAACAACAACAATTTTGAGGTTGATCCCGGAACGTTCATGTTTAATACATTGAGTGATTTCCTCAATGACAAGGCAATCAGCTTTTCGCTCAGTCCCTCGGGCCCGAGCCGGATTTACATCAATGCTTTGGGTTTTTTCATTCAGGACAATTTCAAGGCGACGAGTAGGCTTACTCTAACCCTCGGCATGCGTTACGACTGGAACGGGACACCGGCGGAGGCGCGCGGCCGCTTTGCGAATTTCAATCCGGCGACCGACGAGCTGGTGCAGGTCAGCCAACCGTATGCGCAGAACGCCAAAAACTTCGAGCCGCGCGTGGGGTTTGCCTTCGATCTATTCGGTAATCAGAAAACAATCGTGCGTTCCGCCTACGCCATCCAAGCCGATCAGCCCATTGCGAACCTGGTCAGCGGCCTTTCATCCAACCCGCCCTTCGCCACTCCTATTTCCTTTGTCGGCAGTACAACTAAGGATACCTACATCAGCCTGCTGAACGCGGCGAACGAAGCTGCTGCCGTACCGTCCCTCTCGCCCAGCGCGGTGAACGCAAATTTTAGAAATCCGTACGTTCAGCAATGGAATTTCAATATCGAACAGCAGTTAGGAAATTCGCTTGGCCTGACCGTCGGCTATTTTGGAAACAAAGGCACGCATCTGCGCCTGACGCAGAATCTGAATCAGTTTGTTAACGGCGTTCGGCCGTACCCCCGCCTGTCTTCCGACAGTCCCATTGACCCGGGCGTCGCACTCAGCAACATACTGGCCTACGAGAGCGACGGCAATTCCAGCTATAACGCGCTATGGGTTACGGCAACGAAACGGCTCGCCAAAGGGCTCGAGTTCAATACCTCATATACCTGGTCGAAAGCGCTCGATACGGAATCTTTAAATACTCTGGCCTCCAGCATGATCCTGCAGGACAGCACTAACATTAACGGCGATCGGGGTCTTTCCGATTTCGACGCCCGGCACCGCTTCACCTTTAGCGGTATCTACGATCTGCCGTTCAAGGGAAACCGTTGGAAGTCCGGCTACGAGTTTGCGGCCGTCGCGCAGCTGCAAAGCGGCAACCCCGTCGATCTCATCACGACCGCCAACTTTACCGGTCTGGCCACGGTGCGACCGAGCATTCTGACGAATAATATACTGGTAGGCTATGGGACTTCGGCCGCCAACGGGAATATTCAATACATTCCAAACGCCGCTTGTACAACAGTTCAACCCGGCTGCATCTTTCTAGCATCGCCGAACCAATTCGGAGACTTGGGCCGCAACGTCATCATCGGTCCGGGTTTCGAAGACATCGACCTCTCGTTCCTGAAGGACACCAAGATCGCCGAGCGCTTCACCCTGCAATTCCGCGCGGACGCGTTTAACCTTTTCAATCATCCGAATTTCGGACAGCCCAACCGGATCGTCAGCACTGCGGCAGGCAACACGTTCGGCCAAATCACCAGCACCCGGTTTCCGGTTGGCGATTCGGGTTCTTCCCGCCAGTTACAATTAGCGCTTCGACTCCTGTTCTGATTTCAACAGGTCGCGCGTATCGCTTTGCAAGAATTAGGAAGTGACAACCAGAATCCAGCGCGCCCTGTTAAGCGTCACCGACAAAAGCGGCCTCGTCGATTTCGCGCGGCAGCTCCACAACTTCCATGTAGAACTTGTTTCCACGGGAGGCACCGCCAAGGCGCTCCGCGATGCGGGTCTGCCGGTCGTCGAGGTCTCTAAAATCACCGGATTCCCCGAAATGCTCGATGGCCGTGTGAAGACGCTTCACCCACGCATCGCAGGCGGCATCCTGGCGATTCGCTCTCATCCCGATCACATGAAATCTCTCGCCGAGCACGCAATTCCTGCAATCGACATGGTGATTGTCAACTTGTACCAGTTCGAAAAGTATGCGGAGAAAGAAGGCGTAAGCAGAGAAGATCTGGTCGAGAACATTGACATCGGCGGTCCCACGATGATCCGCGCCGCAGCCAAGAACTTCCAGGACGTTGCGGTGGTTGTATCGCCCGATCAGTATGACGAGGTTGCGGCCGAACTGATCGAGACCGGTGGCTGCCTCTCGCCGGCAACGCATTGGAAGCTTGCGCAGCAGGCATTTGCGCGTACAGCCGCATACGACGCCGCAGTCTCTTCCCGCCTGGCCCGCATCGATGCCCAGGGCCGGACCATTTCCAGCCCGGAGTTGTTACCGCCGGCACTCAACTTGAACGTGCAACGGACCGCAGCGCTGCGCTATGGAGAAAATCCTCATCAACAAGCCGCGCTTTACAGCTTTCGGCGCGGCGGCATCGCAGACGCCAGGCAGTTGCACGGGAAGGAACTTTCGTATAACAACCTGGTAGACCTCGATGCGGCGTGGCAATTGATTCTCGAGTTTTCAGAACCCGCCGCGGCCATCATCAAGCACACCAACCCCTGCGGGTGCGCCGAGCAGGCATCGCTGACCGACGCCTATCGAAAGGCGCTCGAGGCCGATCCCGTCTCGGCGTTCGGCAGCGTTCTGGCTTTCAATCGAACGCTGGATGGCGAGACCGCGTCGGAAGTGAGCAAGCTGTTCGTCGAAGCGATCGCCGCGCCCGGATTCTCAGACGAAGCGATTGCGCTGCTCACAACCAAGAAGAACCTGCGGCTCGTGGAAGTGAAGCCGGTGAACAAAATGGAACCGGTGATCAAATCGATTACCGGCGGTCTGTTGGCGCAAACACCCGATTGCGCTCGCATAGATGTTTCAGCGCTCGAAGTAAAAACAGCACGGAAGCCGTCTGAGGAAGAACTCAGGGCTTTGGCATTTGGTTGGAAAGTAGTGAAACATGTCAAGTCAAACGCCATCGTGTATGCGCGTGACGGTCAAACCGTAAGCGTGGGTGCCGGGCAGATGAGCCGCGTGGACAGCGTGAAAGTCGGGGCGATGAAAGCTCAGCTCTCGCTCGCCGGAACTGTTCTCGCCTCTGACGCATTTTTTCCTTTCCCAGACGGCGTTGAGGAAGCGGCGAAACATGGAATCACTGCGGTGATTCAGCCCGGCGGCTCGGTCCGCGATGCGGAGGTCGTCACCGCAGCGGACAGGCTAGGACTCGCGATGGTATTTACAGGAATTCGTCACTTCCGGCATTAGTGATTCTGCCAAGCGCCGTCTCGAATGTCGAAACGGAGCCGGAAGCGTAAGCGCCCTAGTGCGGGTTTCAATTTGGCGGCAAAGGCGGAGCGGTATAGCCGCCCACATCCGCATAATCATGGCGAATCTTGACGACTTTGCCTTCATCGAACGTGATGAACGTCATCTTGCCGGGCGGTTCGCCGTAGACCCAATCCTCGATTTCGTCGCCGTCTCGCGTTTCACGGCTCTTGTTGCGAGGGCGGCCAAGAGCCAGCAGCACCTGCTCGCGCGTCATCCCTTCAATGGGCCGTTGCTCTTTAATCGCTTTCTTGATCGGGGGGGGCAAACTGTCCACGTAATCCTGCGTGGCAGAGTGCTTCGAGAAATCGAAGATGGGATTCAGCATCGCCTTGACCTCCGCGCTCGTCAACGACGGTACGCCCTTGGGAAAAACCAGCGCGATATTCGTGCCGGCGGCGCCTTGTCCGCTCTGTCTGTTGACGGGACCCATCGGGCCGCCCATGCCAACCTGCACGTGGTCGTACCAGTGTTGGCCGCTCTTCAGCCCGTGATTGATCTCCAACAGAATCTTCTTTTCCTCGATCACAACGTTCGTAATCTGGATTTCGTCGCCCACTCGCGCCGCTGGGCCGTTCTCCATCATGGCTTTCTCCCAGACGTCGCGGTCGTACTTGCCGTCGCTTGGATAACTGAGCGGCTTCTTCGCGCGCGGAAGTGAGACCTTACTCTTGGCAAATTCGGCCATCAGGCCGCGGGTAATCTCGTCGCGCTCGTCGTTACTGAGCTTGGTGCCGGCATCGGCAAGTCCCCCCGAAAGCGTGAGCAGTCCGCTGGCCAACAGGCACCAGGAGGTTCCCCTCGCTAGTCGTTGAGCGAAGCTGCGACGTGAGCGACTTGCGGTACGATCGGCGTTCGATGCAACAGAAAAAATAGCGCGATGACGAACATAGTCGTGAGAAAGCCCCCCTCCGGGCCATACGCTCCGCCGCTCCACAGTGGGCCAAGGTCCCATTGATAGCCGTACCTCGTTACCTCGATTGTAAGCCCGCTCAAGTTCACTCCAAAAAGAGGCAGGACGGCGTTCCAGCCGTAATGAAGGCCAATGGGAAGCCATAAATCGTGTGAGCGCAAGAACGCGTACCCGAGCAGGATACCCCACAGCATCGTGTTCACTATTGCCAGAAGAGTTGCGTTCGGGTTAGCGGAATGAGCGAAACCAAACAAGACGCCAACCGGTAGAACTGTCGCCCACGGCCCTATTTTCTCGATCAGAAGCTGAAAGGCATAGCCGCGGAACAGAATCTCCTCCCCCGCCGCGCCGAATAACAAAACGACCAGATAGAAGATCAGGCTGGGCCAGCTTGGGTTGACGCCGGTCTTCAATACCAGGTGGCCGGTTCTGGCGAGCAAGGGAGCCGAGAGCATCAGCGCGGCCGTCCCCGCGCCAAGCGCGACCCCCCAACCAAAGTTCTTACCCGATCCCGGCGTGCTGTTCAGGCCAATGTCGCTCAGCGGGCGGCGGTCGAAAATGCGCATGGTAATCACGTTGGCCAGAACAGCGATCGCCAAAAGTCCCACCGTCGCCGAAACAACCACGCCAAATAATGGCCACAAGAGAATGGGAATGAGTTGCAAGCCAATTAGACCAGCCCCGAAATAAAAGGCCAGCCTGAGCACCACGCTGAGCTTTGTGGTGGCAGGCCCGCGCGAAGGCGGCAGAGTAGCTGGCGTTCCCATGAAACCCCTCCATTACAGACTACCCACCTAGCCGCAAAAATAGCTTAGAGATAGGGCCGCTGGCTCGTTCGCAATACTGTAATCTCCAGTTAAGACTGCCGATAAGGTGTGCATGGACGAAAAACGATCGGAAGCGCGGATGCTCTGCGCGGATTTGGTCGAAGTGGAGTGGCGAGACAAATCAGGACGGCTGCAAACCTGCGTCATGAATCTCGAGGACATTTCGTTATCAGGAGCGTGCGTGCAAAGCGACCATCAGGTGCATCGGGGTGCTCGTCTCTGCGTCCACTATGGAAATGGAACCCTGCAGGGCATCGTCCGTTATTGCGTATATCGTGAGACCGGCTACTTTCTGGGCGTCGAGTTTACCGACGGATGCAAATGGCCCACAAACGAGTTCCGGCCCAAGCATCTCCTCGATCCCCGGAAACTAGTGGGCCGCGCCGTCCGCCGAGATGCGCAGGCGAACTGAAGCTGTAGCTCATCTGGTCCAAAAGACATTCACAACGCTCAGCGCCGCAACCGCCGCGGTCTCGGCACGTAGAATGCTAGATCCGAGGGAACCGGCTCTCCAGCCGGCCGCAAGAATCGTTCGCCTCTCAGTATCAGTCCATCCACCCTCCGGACCAAGCAAGATCCCGATCCGGTCGTGAACCGACTTTTCGATCGATCCGAGAATCGAGAACATAGGCGGAGCGGATCTCGACTCATCCAGCATCAGCTTCACTCCAAACGATTCGTCGACCGCGGACTCGAGGCTCGTTCGAAGCCCAATATCGGGCAATTTTGTGCGGCGGGATTGTTGACTCGCTTCAAGCGCAATCCTTTTCCAACGTTCCATGCGTTTCGCCGCCGCTTGCGCAAGGCCGCGGTCCGATCGGGCCGCGTTAAACGCTTCTATTTTGGTCGCGCCCAGTTCCGTCGCTTTCTCGATCATCCATTCAAACCGATCGAACTTGAACAGCGCCGGAAACAGATGGACCGTCGAGGCTTCCGGATGCGCCGGCAACTCCTCCATTACCCGAAAGACCACTGACGATTTCCGCGCGGTTTCGATCTTAGCCAGATACGTCCGGCGATTGTCCGAGATTTCGTACACTTCGGCCGCCTCGGCGCGCAGCACCCGAACCAGATGTTCCGCATCGGCGCCCTTCAATTCCGCCGTGCCGCGGTTTACCTCCGGAACAAAAAATAACCGTCGCGCCATATCGCTAGAATCGAGATATTCCGTCCCCGTCGATACGCATGTCCCATGATTGCTCACCTGAAAGGCACCATTCTCGAAAAACACCCCAATCAAGTCATTCTCGAGACCACGGGAGTCGGCTATGAAGTTCAGATTCCCGTTTCCACTTACACGACTCTGGGCGACCCCGGATCGACGGTTTCACTCCGGATTCACACGCATGTCCGCGAAGATGCGCTTCAGCTTTTCGGCTTCGCTACCGCCGAAGAGAAGATCGTGTTCGAGCGTCTGATCGGCGTGAGCGGCATTGGCCCTCGCCTCGCGGTCACGGTGCTTTCCGGCCTTCCCACGCCCGATTTGGTTTCCGCCATTCGAACCGGCGACGTCCAAAAGCTGATTCGCATTCCCGGAGTAGGCAAGAAAACCGCTGAGCGCATCGTACTCGAGTTGAAGGAAAAGCTGATCGGCGTGGATTCGCTCGCCAAAGGTGCGGCGGCGCCCGCCCAGGATGCGGAATTCAACGCGCTCGAACAGGATGTTCTCTCAGCACTGCTCAATTTGGGATGTTCACGCGCGGCAGCCGGCGAAGCTATCCGGAAAGCGAAGAAGCAGGGGGCGCGTGAAGAGTTCGAAATCCTCTTTCGAAGCTCGTTGGCGCTCGTGCGTTAAGGTGGAATCACAATGCGAGAGAATGGCATGCTTTCGCCCGGGCCGAGCGACGAGGAGCGGCAGTTCGAAGCCGCTCTCCGACCCACTCGCCTCGACGAATTCGCCGGACAGTCCCACGTCAAGGAAAACCTCAAAATTGCCATCGAAGCCGCGAACCGCCGAGCCGAGGCCATGGATCACGTGCTGCTCTGCGGACCGCCCGGGCTTGGCAAAACAACGTTAGCAGGCATTATCGCCCAGGAGTTGGGCGCCACCATGCAGCAGACCGCCGGTCCGATTCTTCAAAAGAAATTGGATCTGACGGGCGTTCTGACAAATGTTCAGGAACGCCAGGTTTTCTTCGTCGACGAAATACACCGCCTGGTACCAGACGTCGAGGAAATTCTCTATTCGGCTCTCGAAGACTTTCGTCTCGACATATTGATCGGCACCGGACCGGGAGCGCGCACTCATACGATTGCCTTGCCCCGCTTTACCGCAGTCGGAGCGACCACCAGGCAGGGCTTATTAAGCGCTCCTCTTCGAAGCCGCTTTGGACTCGTGCTGACTCTCGAGCCGTATCACGAAGATACCCTGACCAGTATCGTCGAGAGATCCGCGCGCTTGCTCGATGTCTCGATCACCGCCGAAGGAGCGCGCGAAATTGCGCGACGCGGCCGCGGCACTCCTCGTATCGCAAACCGTTTGCTGCGAAGAGTTCGCGACTTCGCCCAGGTGAGGGCCAACGGAAGCATAGATTTCGACGTTTCACAGGCCGCGCTCAACCTGCTGAAGGTGGATCGCTATGGCTTGGACGAAATCGACCAGAAAATTATGCGCACAATTCTCGAAAAGTATGCCGGCGGCCCTGTCGGTTTGAGCACCATTTCGGCCGCGATCAATGAGCAGCCCGATACCATCGAGGAAGTGTACGAGCCGTATCTCATCCAACTCGGGTTTCTCGATCGCTCGCCGCGCGGAAGAGTCGCCACCGACAGAGCTTTCGACTATTTTGAAGTTCCGCGGCGGCATCGCTTCGGCGTGCAGAATCCTTTGTTCTAGCCATTCATGTCCGGCAAGAGAGTCTTCCTTTCACTCGGATCGAATCTGGGAGATCGCGAACAAAATCTGGACTCTGCGTTGCGCTTATTAGAACAGCAGGACATTGAAATCGTCAAGCGCTCGTCGCTTTACGAAACTGAACCGCAGGATTTCGCAAGCCAGCCCTGGTTTCTGAACCTGGCCGTCGAATGTCGCTCAAAGTGTTTCCCGCTGCAATTGCTTCAGCTCGTATTAGAGATCGAACGCCGGCTTGGCAGAGAGCGGCACGTTCGCGAAATCCCGAAAGGCCCCCGGCTGGTCGATATCGATATCCTCCTCTACGGGCGCGCCGTGATCGACACGCCGAAGCTCACCGTTCCACACCCGCGTCTCTTGGACCGCCGCTTCGTGCTCGAGCCGCTCATCGAAATCGATCCGCATCTTAGGCATCCCATGACCGGCCGGCTGCTTCGCCATCATTTATTGGGGCTTCACGGCCAAATTGTGCGTCGTTACCACAATTGATTTTCTAAATTAATTCTCAATCCGAATATTCCGTTTCAAAGCGCGCGGACTTATGGCGTTGAAACGAAACATTTATCGGGCATTGTGTTGCGTTCACGGCTCGAATCGCGTATAGTGAATTCAGGAGCAACTCGCGGCGCGTGCCCTGTCGGCCGATATCGCGATAACGCCGCGCAGTTGGAATCTACTCCGCTTTCTTCCTCGCAGTAAGAACTTATTCAAGGTTTGTTCTTTTCTCCGGGTCCGCAGGATTATCTGCGCGCCCGCATGCGTGGCGCCTTGTTGTTCGCCTAATAAGTAATTTCTAAATTCATTTTTAGCATCAGGAGCTTTCGATCATGAAACTTACTCTTCGTGTCTTTGCAGTGCTTGGATTACTTACTGTATCCGCCTTATCCGCTTTTTCGGAGTCCGATTATGTTCTCCGTGTGCACGTTCCGTTTGCGTTCGTCGTCGGGCGATCCACTCTTCCCGCAGGCGATTACATCGTCCAGCAGGATGGGTTGAATGGGATAGTCACTCTTCAAAACCGCACCGCCAGGAGCTCGGCGGCGGTCATCAGCCTCAACGGCGACTACTCGCTGCGCGGCAAAGAACCTCACCTCGTTTTTCAGCGCATCAATGGACAGACTGTTCTGACCCAGATACAATTAACCGGCGCTTCCACTCGATTAATGCCGTCGAGTCTCAATACCTCGGCCCTGCACTAAGATTGTGCGACTATAAACGGCCATAAAAAAATGGGGACGGGAAAATCCTCGTCCCCAACCTTCTGCAACGTCTTCAAGGCATGACCCCTTCCATCGCCTGTTTGGGTTCGAGACGCTCGATCTGAACTTTTGCAATTCGATTCCGGTCCATCTCGGTAATCGTGAACCGGCGCCCAGCATGCTCAATGAATTGGCCGGTTCGCGGAATGTAGCCGAACTGCATGAGGAGAAATCCTGCCAGCGTCTCAAATCCCGCATCGGCCGGAAGCACGATATGATAGCGCGTTTCAAGATCACGGATCGTCGTGACGCCTTCCACTTCCAGTTTTTGAGTTTCCTGTTGAACAGCCGGCCGTTTCAGGTCGTGTTCGTCGCCGATGTCCCCGAAAATCTGCTCGAGCACGTCCTCGAGCGTCACAAGCCCCGAGATGGTGCCGAACTCGTCCACAACGAAAGCCATATGGTTATGAGTTGTTCGGAATTCGTCTATCAACTGATTAAGGGGCTTTGTTTCCGGGACCACCGGCGCCTTTCTCACAAACCTTCGTAGACGGAACGGCCTGGTTGCGCGGTTCCTTTCGTGCGCAAACCGGCGCTCCTCCCAGACGCGCATCAGATCCTTGTAGTGCACGATTCCGATGATTTGCTCGGGCCTGTCGTCATAGACGGGAACTCGCGCGAATTTGTGCTCAGCCATCACACTCAATACCTGATCGAGCTCGGAGTTGACCGGAAGCGAAACAATGCTGTGGCGGGGCGTCATGATCTCTCGCGCGGAGTAGTTCGACAAATCAAGAATCCGCTGAATCGCCTCTTGTTGAAACCGTTCAAGGTGCCCTTCACGCCCGCTCGACTGAATGATGTATTTCAGTTCTTCGGCCGAATGTCCTCCGCGGCTTTTGCGTCCGCTCGACAGTCCCAAGAGTCTGAGGAGGAATGCGGCGCTTCGCTCGAGCATGATGACGAAGGGAGCGGATACCCGGTAGAAAACCAGAAGAGGCGGCGCCGTCAAAACAGCAATGCGTGAAGCTTTTTCGAGCGCGAGGTTCTTCGGAACCACTTCGCCCAGAACCACGTGTGCATAGCTGATCGACAGAAACGCTAGCGCGAAAGCGAAACCGTGGAGGACGACAGGCGTCATGCGCAAAGGCAAAGGAGTCAGTAACTCCAGCAGCAAACGGTACACTGTGTCTTCGCCTGCCCACCCCAGGCCCAGGCTGGCCAGCGTGACTCCAACCTGTGTGACAGATAACAAGCGCCCGGGATTCGCAAGCAAGCTCAGTGCCGCTTGTGCGCCGGCGACACCCCGTTCCGCCAAAGCGCGCAAATTGGACGGCCGAGCCGAAACGAGCGAGACTTCCGCCGCGGCAAAGAAACCATTCGCAGCGAGAATCACGAACAAAACGGCGAACCGGTAGCCCATCTGTGGCTTCGAATCGGGTTATGCTAACCGGAGTGTTGCGAGGTTGGTGGACCTGGAGAGATTCGAACTCTCGACCTCTTCCATGCCATGGAAGCGCGCTCCCAACTGCGCCACAGGCCCACTGGAATGCCTACAGCATAACACAGCATACGCTTTATAGGGCTTTGGTTCCAGTGACGTACTATTTGTTTCCCTGGTACGTTCATAACGGTAGTTCGCGCATTGTTGCCAGTTGCAGAAAAGTTTTTCGAGAATACTCCGCATTTTAATGTGAAATCCTATTGACTCAGGCTCCTGGCGGAGTCAAAATCGGACGGTACCTGTTCTGGCCACACCCAGCCGGCAAGGCGAGCGACCAATGTCGATGACGCACGAACTTCCGCGGCCTCTTTCCGAGGCTCTTCCCACCAGCTTTGTAAAGGATGCGAGCAATCCCGGACGAGGTGAATTCAATTGTACTTCTACACAGCTTGCGGAACTCGTGCACGAGCTTCGCCAGCCGCTGAGCACGATTGAAGCTCTCACCTATTATTTGGAGCTCGTCTCGACCGATGTTCAGACTCTGTCTCATCTCGAGCGGATTCAGGATATGCTGCTACAGGCTAATCACATTCTCGAGCGGGCATCGGATTCCTGCTGCGATTAGCCCTTCTCGAGCCTGTCCACCCGCTGCTTCAGCTCTTTCAGTTCCTCTAAAGCACGGGGCAATTTCCCGAGCGACGCGAGTTGCTCGAGGTGCTGTTTCAGCGGGCGCGCTGGCGTTCCCCATACCGGATCGCCAGCCCGGACAATCTTCGATGTCAGAATGCCGGAACCCGACCCGACCACAGAATTCGACTCTATCGTGGCCTTGTCGCCAACACCCACCTGTCCGCCAACGACCGCGAAGTCCCCAACTCTCACCCCTCCTGAAAATCCCGTTTGTGCCGCAATCACCACGTGCTTTCCAATTTCGCAATTGTGACCCACATGAACGAGGTTGTCGATTTTCGTTCCCCGTCCGATTCGCGTTACGCCGAGCGCCGCGCGGTCAACGCAGCTATTAGCGCCGATTTCCACGTCATCGTCGATTTGAACGATCCCAATTTGAGGAAATTTTTCGTAATTATCGCCCGTGAACGCAAATCCAAAACCATCGGCTCCAATCACGCATCCGGCATGCAAAATGACACGGCATCCGATGCGAACACCTTTGTAAATCGTCACATTTGGGTGTAATACGCAGCAATCGCCAACAATTACGTCGTCCCCAATGAAGCAGCCTGCATGGACGACGCATCCGCTGCCTACCCGCGTGTTCTCGCTGATCGTCACGTTCGAGCCGACGAAACAATCGGGATCGATTTTGGCGCTCGCCGCGATGTTTGCGCTGGGATGTATTCCTCTCGGAGTGGCCTGCGGGTAAAGGATCTGGATGATCCGGGCGAAGGCAACTCGAGGGTCCTTGACTCGGATGATGGTTCGGTTCGGCGGACAATCAAAGCTCATTGGAACCAGCAGGCAACCGGCTTTACTTTGTTCGGCCATCCCGGCCGCTTTGCGATTGGCGGCAAAAGAAAGTTGAGCGCCCGTCGCTTCCTCGAGTGTATTCGCCGAGGCGATCTCGCGGCTTAAATCTCCTTCGGCCCGTCCCCCGCATAGGTCCGCGATTTCAGCCACTGTCAGTCGAGGCATCCCTCATACTTAACATGTGGACCGGTCTCTTCGGCCCTCGACTCTCGCGCCATGCCCATTGATCCGTCAGCCTATGTCGCGCCAACTGCGCGCGTTGATCCCGACGCGGTCGTCGGTCCCCGAACCAGAATCGGAGAATATTGCGTAGTCGAGCCGCACGTCGTCATTGGCGCAGACTGCGTGTTCGAGCCCTATGTTTACGTCAAACGCTGGACTACACTCGGAGATGCGAACGAGATCTCCTCAGGCACCGTCCTCGGCACCGATCCCTTGGATAAAGGTTTTACAGGCGAGCGGAGCTACTTAAAAATCGAAAATCGCAACAAAATCCGCGAGCATTATACGATTTCGCGGGGGACGAAGCCGGAATCCGCCACGGTGATCGGTTCCGGCAATTACATCATGACTTCCGGCCACATTGCTCACGACTGCACGATCGGCGACGACACTGTGATTGCAAGCTGCGTCCTTGTGGCGGGTCACGCCGAGGTGGAGAATGAGGCGTTTATCTCGGGAGGCGTCGTCGTCCACCAGCATTCGAAAATCGGCAGACTTGCGATGATCGGCGGAAATACACGCGTGAATCTGGACGCCCCTCCATTTTTTCTTTACTCCGGCTTTAATGTTGCGCCGAACGGCCTCAATCTTGTCGGCCTGCGCCGCGCCCACTTCACAAATGAGCAAATCGCAAAATTGAAGCTCGCTTATAAGTTGTTGTACCGCTCAAACCTGAAACTCGAAGACGCTCTGAAAAGAATTGAAAACGAGGCCGCATCCGAACATACACCACATCTTGTTAACTTCATTCGAAGCAGCAAACGCGGCATCTGCCGCGGGTAGAAAAAAGGCCGGGTTCCGAGCTCGGAAACCGGCCGAAATGACGCCTGTATTAGGCCGTTATGCGAAGGGTGACGGGGATTTTGTTCCCGTTGCGTAAGTGTTTCATGCGGCTTTGAGGCCCACCGCTAATAGCAATTTATCGAGATCGTCCACGACACGCTGGTAGAGGCGGTCAAGTTGCGATCGTTGGGTTCTGAGTTGCGCGTCACTGCGAAACGGGCGCAGCAGACCTGCAGCAAGCGGGGCATAGATGCGCTCGAACAACTTCAGAAACACGAGGCAGACCGAATATCCTTGCGGCAAGAGGCGGTATCGGCGAGAGTGTGGAAGCTTCTCGACAAGGCCCTTGGCCCTGAGTTTGGAGAGATCGTAGCGAAGCGAGGCCAGCGTGTAGTCGCTCGAGCTGCAGCTCAAAGCTTCGATTGTCGGGCCAAGCAGTTCAATCGTGCTGAAGGTATTGCCAGCGGCGACGTGGGCGAAACGTACGAGCGCGTGCATTAATGCGATTTGCCGCGGATGGTCGAGTTTAAGCCCCGGAATCCGCTTGCCATTGGGCAGTATGGTAGGCGCTGCCAGTTGGCGCAGTTGTCCGCGGTCCAGGAAGGTCTCCAGTATGTCCTGCTGGATGTTCAGATAGTTGTCGTTGATGGAAGCGAGCCGTTCCCGTAATTTCGGCAGGTTCTCGACCGCCTTCTTGACGCCTAGTCAGTAACGTTATTGGTAGCGGCTTCGGTTCGCAGCAGCAGGTGATCGCGGACATATTGCTTGATGAAGCCATTGCCATAATGGCTGCGGATCACCGGGTTGGGAAGATGGATATCTTCGATCACGGTCTGCAGTTTGCCGCGATATTGCCGGGTGATTTTTCTGCCGAAGATGACCGTAATTTTGTTGGGCTGGCCGATGGTTCGGTTGGCGTCCAGTAAACGCTCTCCCATTTGATCCAGAGCGGCGCGCCTGAAAAATAGAAGATTGTCGCAGTACTCAACCTGAGCAAAAAATAGACGATGCTGACAGCCGGCCTGTCGGCGTTCAGTCTCGCGGAAGAACGGCGTAAAGTACGCCAGCCATTTCTGGCCACAGGTAAGCAGATCCTTGCTGGTCAACGAGTCAGCTAATTGTTGCAAGCGTTCCGGGTTACCGCAATTTAGAAATGCATTCGAGCATCGCCGAAAGTCAATCCCTTCCTGCCTGAGGCGATTCGCGAGCCAGTGATGCTGGTTCAGGCACACGCGCGCAGAAAACGGAAGGTAAGGGCAAACCCGGACGAACATCCGGCCCCATTGCTTGTCATTCACGTAAAAGTTGTATTGCATGACCCAGCGCTGCGCGATCTGCAGATGCCACCGATTCTCTTTCTGGCTGCCGATCGCGATCATGATGCGGGCGGGTTCGCGCGCTTTCAAAATGGCGACTACCTGATCGGGTTCAGCTCGACGGAAATAGCGGTCCATGAAATCGTCCCGTCTCCCTTCCGGCGCTTCCAAGATGGGTGCGCCCCATTTCTGTGACCGGTTCACGACCCAGTTGTGAAACTGATCGGCGATCTCGTGTAAAACAGCCCGGCTCACCGGATACTGATTGCGGTAGGTGTTGAAGAACCCGACTACTCGTTCCGGTTGTTGGAAGGGCTGAATCAGCCCGTTCAACAGAATCCGGTCAAAGCACCGATACCCAAACCGAATGCTATCTTTGTGATGCTCGACGAAGGCGTTCATCGGAACCTCCAGTGTGGTCAGATACCTGGAAGCCTACCCTATGAATGCCTTCTCGGGTTCTCTCTACTGCTCAGATCTGCTGGATATCAAGGCGAAGCCTTGGCTAGTTAGCTCTGACCAGCTCGTCTTTCTGTCTTACTTGCTGTCCGCGTCGAACAGCAGCTTCCAAATTGTCAGCGTGTTGGCGTTGTCGTCAACGGCTGCGAATCTTACCGTTCCGTCCTTCGGATTACCGAACCCCAACCCGAATGCTCCACCCTGCGCCGGGTCGACGGAGAGCTGCGCAACAAATTTCCCGTCTTTCGTAAACTCCACGATTTCACTCGGCTGATTCGGATCTGGATTAATGCCGTCGGAATTGGTCACCAGTAAGTGCCCGTTCGGAGCCTCCTCCATTGCCAATGCCCCATGCAGGTGGACGTTGTCTTCATAGATGATTTGGCCCTTACCCTGGTCTTGTGATGTGGTTCCTGCGTAATGAACCGCAAAAACAACGTTGTCACCCGTCGAAGCTACGAACAATGTATCGGTATGTGCGTCGTAGACCAAACCGGTCGGACCGACCACAAACGTCACAGGATCGCATCGGTGCACATAACCCGACGCAATCTGAACGGCGTCGATCAGGCGAGGTTGACCATTGTCAATATCAAAATCCAGCCGGGAGACCGTTCCAGTGAGCGCATTCGACACAAACAGCTTCGACCGGTCGCCGCCCTCAAACAGCGCCGAATCCCAAGGCCCGTTTATGAATTGTGAATTCGCAAAGGACGCTATCTGCTTTCCCTGTGAATTCACCACCAGGATCTCTCCAGCCGTCGAATGTTCGCAAGTTCCATCGGTCGAAGGGAAGTCACCCACGAAAATGGGGCCTTCTTTAGAAATATTCAATGCTGTAGTTAATCCTGAATGCGCGGCGGCTTGAAAAAATAGAGTCTGGGTTCCGTTGGGTGTAATCCGCACTATCGTCGTCCCAGTACCCTGAAGGTTGTCTAAGTTGTTGAAATTGGATACCAGGATGTCGTCCGGTTGCAGAGTGCCTTGTGGATACCCGTTGGGTACAAACGCAACACCGTAGGGATTCACGTCTCCATTGGCCGGCTTTGTCGAGACCGTGGTTACCGGATTGGGCAGAATCTGCCGCGGCGAATCATCGTCAGCCTGAGCCAGGCCTGCTGTTAGTGAAAGCGAAGTCGCCCCCATAACCGCAAGCGCGGCGAGGCTAACAAGATTCTTACGATTCATAAACTTCCTCCTATACAGGAACGAGCATAGGCAGCTTTCGAGTTGAAGTCGTGAATCGAATGTAAATAACTAGTAAGTTTTGGACAGCAGCGCTATTATCCGCAAGAATGGGCGGCTCGAACCTGTTGGCTGTTCAACATGCCGCTCCGCATAGGTTCGTGTTCAGGGAGCGACTGAGCGAGCCTGGAAAGAACTCTCGCTGCATTAGCTAAATAGTTATCCGCAAGTACCGCTTCATTCCGCCTGGCAGCCAATTTTGCAGCGGTCGCATTCACACGCCACTCAGCCAACGGCAGATTGCGGCCCTCCATCAGGGCGAATGCTCGACGGAGATTCTCATCGGCTGCCTGGAAGTTGTCTCCCGCAAGCTCCACTTCAGCGAGAATGTGCCGCGCGAGGGCCATGTAGGTGCGCTCGCCTGAGGTTGAAGCCAGCTCAAAAAGCCGACTTGCAGCTTCTCTTGCCGGGGTGAACGAATGCTCAGCAAGCTCAAGATCGGCCTGCGCCAGGTAAAAGGGCAACTGGAAAATCCAGTCGATATAATACGGCCCTCGATCTCTCAGCTCTTGTACTTGGTTGAAACAATCCTCGGCCGCCTGGTGCTGACCTAGACCCGTGAGACTCATACCCAACACAATGAGCCCAAGAAACTGAGGGAACCCCTCGCACTTTGAGGCGAGCGCTTGCCGCGCCAACTCGGACGCTTCCTTGTAGTGGAACGCCTGCGCGTTCAACCAAGCCTTCACGAGCCGAAAGAACGTGATGCCGGTCTTATGTCCGTTTTTCTCGGAAAGCTCTATTCCCTCGTTCGCAAGCTGAAGAACTCCGCCCCAGTGGCCAGCGTGTAACATGGCCCACGCCTTGAAATATCGGCAGGAAATGTATTGATAGGCATTACCGCTTTCGACAGCTAATTCAGTGCCCTCATCAGACTCACAGCAAGCCCGTTCATACTCAGCCTGATAAGACAAGAAGAAGGAATGAGACATCAGGTGGAGCGCCAGCATCTCTTTGTCGCCAGCCTCCCGGGCCGATTCTATTGCGGCGGCGCAATCCTCGAATAAACGCCTCTCCCAACCTTTGAGTCGGATCTGACGAGTGGCATAATGCCCTCGGGCTTGCCGGTACCACCACCTGTCAGCGACGTTCGCGCTGACGTTGACCGCCTGTTTAGCCGTCTCGAGCGACCGCTTATGATCGGTCCAGAACAGGACGCCGCTCAATCGGAGAAGCGCATTGGTTTCCAGATCGTAACGCCCGATGCGGCGCGCGGTCGATAGACAGTTTTCAAATGTCGCAAGTGCAGCTTTTGTGTTTCCGGCAGATTGGTGCGCCAGGCCAAGCTGGTCGAGCACGGCTGCTTCCGGCTCGACGCGCTCCGAATATGGAACTCGCTCAAGTAGATCGAGAGCCTTTTGAAGATGCTCGACCGCCTCGGTGTTGGCAAAGCGCCGCGCCGCATTTCCGGCAGCCTCCTGCAAGTAATACACAGCCCGAAGGTATTCTCTGCCACCTTTGAAGTGAGCGGCGAGTTCCGACGCAATGACCCTTGCCGACTCGCCATAACTTGTCTCCAGAAAGTAAGCCAGATCCTTATGGACTTGAATGCAGCGCGTCGGAGAAACGCTGCTATACAAAACATCGCGATAGAGAACGTGTATAAACCGGTACGCTTCAGAAACGAAGCCGTCGGGCCATTCCACCGCACCGGCGGTTTCAATGAACTGGCGCTCGCTCGCAAGTTCCTCGCAGCAGCTTGCCATTTCCTCCGTCGGAGACCCGGTGATGGCTGCGATCTCTCGCGTCGTGAAGATAAGGCCCGCGATGCTTGCCGTTTGCAATAACTCTCGCGTGCGTTCATTCAATAGATCAAATTGTTTTTCTATTAATTGCTGCACGCTATCCGGGATGCTGTTTGCGGCTTGTTCGAGCGGAACCGTCAATTCCCATACGCCATTCGTACAGGTCAGTTCGCCCTTTGCGGCCATGAACTCGATCATGCTCACCATGAACAGCGGGTTACCGTCTGTTCTCCGGCGAATCACTGCGGCGAGCTTCGAACTGTCGAAGCCAGGATAGCGTAAAGTCAGGTATTGCCTAATCGCGGCTTCGCTCAGAAACTCGAGGGCAATTTCGGAACAAGACCCGCGCACCTGCAGCTCTCTTGTCACGGAACGCAGCGGATGCGAGTGAACGATCAAATCGGCGGGCCGATACGTCCCAACCAGCAACAGACGAGCTCGCTCCCGCCTCCGCGCCAGATGCGCAATCAGCTCAATCGTCGAGTGGTCGGCCCAGTGAAGGTCGTCGAGAATGAAGATGAGCGTGCTGTCTACGGTCGCCGCCTCAATAGCTTCCGCCATCTCACGCATCATTCGTTCTTTCGCAGCGCCCACAACCTCCCGCTTCAGCTTGTCCCGGTCCGCCTCCGCAATCAATGCCGGCAATTGCGCCAGACAGGTGGGAGCATAAAGGCGAAGCTTCTCGACGAACCATTGCTTGCCGGGCTGCCGGCTCAACCGGCTCAGCGCGTCGAGCACCGGGAAATAGGGCTCACCCATGCCGTGATGATCCACACACTGGCCGTATGTAACGGTGCAGGTAGAATCGCCCGACGCCTGCCCGGCAAAGCTGTCGGCCAGCGTCGTCTTGCCGATTCCCGGCTCGCCGGTAATGAAAACGACCTGGCGCCGGCCCTGTTTCGCATCCGCGAGTGCCGAATGCAGCTGGAAAAAGGCCATCTCTCTTTCGACTACGCGTTCGAGACAGGGTTGCGCCGGCGCTTCGGTCTCGGTTATCGCAGCGATAAAGCGGTATCCTCGCCGGTGGGCGGTCTCTATGTAGCGCGGCTCGGCTATCGAGTCGTCGAGAGCCTTCCGTATCTCCCCGATACAAACTTTTAGCACCGCATCGCCAACGTGAGTTTCAGGCCATACCGCTTCAAGCAGGTCTTCTTTGCTAACCAGCTTTCCAGCGTGCTGCGCCAGATAGGTGAGTACCGCGAAGGACTTATGCTTCAGCCGTCTCTGCTCGTTGCCTTTCCAAACACACTCGTTGTCCGGATCGAGGCGGAACGGTGAAAAGAACATTTGCTGATTCGAGGAATACCAGCGCAATTTTACACTGTTTTCGGCTGATTTTCGAGCGGTCCCGCTCCTTCCGCCGGTACACACTCATAAAACATAGGCGTAATAGAGAAAAGGCTCTGATACTGCAGGGCAAGCTGCTTCCGGAATACAGGCGCCGAACCCGGAGCAACCAAATTCACTGTACAGCCGCCAAATCCGCCACCCGTCATCCGCGCGCCATACACGCCTTCTATTCCCATCGCCGTATCCACCAGAAAATCGAGCTCCTCGCAACTGATCTCGTAATCGTCTCGCGCGCTTTGATGCGACTCGACGAACAGGCGCCCCATTTCCTGGAGGTCCTGCCGGCGCGCCGCACCGGCAAACGCCAGAACCCGCGCATTGTCGGTCACCACGTGCCGTGCCCTTTTGCGCAGAATAACGGGAATCTTCTCCTGAATCGATTCAAACCATTCTTCCGTCACATCGCGCAGACTCTCAACCGATGGATCGATTTGGCGGATCGCCGCGACAGCTTCCTGGCATTCCTTCACGCGCTGCCGGTAGGCAGAACTCGCCAGCTCGTGCTTCACCATCGAGTTCACCACCAGCACTTGAATCTCGCGCGGTAGGTGAACGGCCTCGCTTTCGAGCGTGCGGCAATCGATCTGAACAGCAGAATCCTGCTGGCCGAAGACCGATGCGTATTGATCCATGATGCCGCACGGCATCCCCACGAACGACGATTCAGCACGCTGGCAAAGTTTTGCGATCTCGAGTTTCGGCATGTGCTGCTGGCCGAGGAACGCCAGGGCAACGGCCACCTCGAGCGAGGCTGATGAGCTCAGCCCAGCTCCCTCCGGCACCTCGCTCTCGATGTACAGATTGCATGACGGAACACGATACCCATTCCGCACCAATTCGCCCGCCACCCCGAGGATATAGTCGCCCCAGTTTCCCTCGGGCTCCAAAGAGCCAAGCCTATCGACGGCCCATTCTCTTCGTTCTCGCAGATTCGCCGAGTACGCCCTCACCTCGCCATGCGTGGCGGGCGCAACCGCCGCATAACAGGCCATCTCGATCGCCATCGGGCAAACCAGTCCCAGGTTGTAATCGGTGTGCTCGCCCATCATGTTCACGCGGCCCGGCGCCCGATAACACGCGGGCATCTCCTCCGTGCTGAATTGTGCCTGAAAAGCCCTGGTTAACTCGCGCGACGTGAGAGCCAAAGCAAAATTCCCCCAAACCCCAGCAAAACCAGACCACACCAGAGATTCACGTTCGTTTCCGTCAGCGGCGCGCGCGCGTTCGGATGGAGCACAGCGTAGATCAGGAGCACGATTCCGAGAATCGAAAACAAAGCTCCAGTCGGAACGCGAAGGTCGTTCATGACGATTACCAGAAGATTACGTTCAAAGCCACCAGGATCAAAGCGACAATTCCCGCCAGAAGCAATGGCCGTTGATGCCAGGGCGCGTCTGCTTCTTTAGGTACGTCCGTAATGCCATATACCAGATTGTGCAGCTCATGTTCCGGCTTGGGAACAGTCACCAGGCTGATGAGGATGGTAACGACAAAACAGGCGCCCCAGGCCGCAAGCGCGATCGCAAAGTTCTGCGCCATGCTCGACGGAAACTGATGAACAACGGCAATCCAGCCGCCTTTCGATTCCGCTTCCGTTACGCTCAGCGTGAGAGCGCCCGCCGCGAGTCCAGTCACTAATCCCCAAAATGCGCCATTCGCCGTAGCGCGCTTCCAAAACATGCCTAAAAGGAACGTGGCGAACAGGGGCGCATTCACGAAGGCAAAGACGAGTTGCAGAAAATCCATGATGTTGTTGAATTTCGTCGCCACATAAGCCGTGGCTAGGGACAGGATCACACCAACTACCGTGATCGCGCGCCCTACCTGCAAGTAATGGCGGTCGGGCGCATTTCGCCGAATATAACTTTGGTAGAGATCGTAGGTGAATACGGTATTGAACGCGGTGACGTTGCCTGCCATTCCCGACATAAATGAGGCCATCAACGCCGTGAGTCCCACGCCAAGCATTCCGGAAGGGTAGAATTCGGCCATTAGCGTGGTTAATACCTGGTCGTAATCGTATCCGCCGCCCGGTTTCAGAGGCACATAGTAGCCGCTCGCTGAATTCAGCAAGGCGACTGCCGCGATTCCTGGAAGAATGACTACAAACGGCATGAACATCTTTGGAAAGGCCGCAATCAACGGAGTCCTTCGCGCACCGGACATGCTGTCGGCGGCCATGGCCCGCTGGATGACCAGAAAATCCGTGCACCAGTAGCCAAACGAAAGAACGAATCCCAGTCCCGCTATCAGGCTGAATGCTTGAACACCCATCGGATTGTCGGACGTGTGAGCCAGGTACTTCCAGGAGTGGAGCATCACCGGCTCTAGCCGCGCATGCATACCGGCCCAGCCCCCCGCTTTCACCGTCGCCAATATTGCCAGCGGCGAGAATCCTAGAACAATCAAGAAGAACTGCACCACTTCGTTGTAAATCGCGCTCGTCAATCCGCCCAGAAAGGTGTAAATCAGCACGATCACGGCTGAAAGCAGCACCGAGTTTGTGAAACTCCATCCCAACACCAATTCGAACAGCAACCCTAACGCGTACATGCTGATGCCTGAGGAAAACACCGTCATCACTGCAAACGTCAGGGCATTCAGGGCGCGCGTCTTTTCGTCAAAACGCAGCTTTAGATATTCAGGAACACTGCGTGCCCGGCTGCCGTAATAAAACGGCATCATGAATACTCCCACGAAGAGCATGGCCGGAACCGCGCCCAGCCAGTAGAAATGAGCGGTCATGATGCCATACTTCGCGCCCGAAGCGCACATCCCGATCACCTCTTGTGCTCCCAAATTAGCGGCAATAAACGCCAGACTCGTGATCCAGACCGGAACCGACCGGCCCGACGTGAGAAAATCCTCGCTGGTCGAAACCCTCCTCTTCACTAACCAACCGATTCCCAACACAAATGCGAAATAGAGCACAAGAATCAGGTAGTCGATTGGAGCGAGCGTCAAGCCGGGGACCTCGTTTGAAAACGTTTACGCGCTTGAAACGCGTCCCTCCAGCATAGCCCGGAGCCATGGCAGCACTTGGCTTATTGCGTACCGTTACCCGTCGAGACAGCAGCAGAGTTTAGGCTTCCTGAAATGCCTAAATCGTATAATTTCACCCTGTGTGGCCACAAAATTATTCGTTTGCCGGTGGCAGCTTACTTTTATCGACGCTCGTGGGCGCTATCCCCATTCTCGCGATGCTGCTGGCTATCGGCGTCCTTCGGGTCTCTGCATGGAAAGCGTCTTTAACAGGGCTTGCTGCGGCGTTCCTCGTCGCCGTTTTAGGTTACCGCATGCCGCTCCCGCTTGCCGCAAGTGCCGCCGGTTACGGAGCGGCGTTCGGCATCTTTCCCATCTTCTGGATCGTGTATTGGGCTATCGTCCTGTACCGACTTGCCATCGAAACAGGAAAGTTCGAGATTCTGAAGGATTCCATCGGCCATCTGACGACCGATCGGAGTTGCCAGGCGCTGCTGATCGCCTTCTCTTTCGGCGCGTTCCTGGAAGGCGCGACCGGCTTCGGAACGCCTGTTGCCATTGCGGCCGCCATACTCGCCGGATTGGGATTTTCGCCGTTCTATGCTGCTGCCATCTGCCTGCTTGCCAACACCGCTCCCGTGGCTTTCGGCTCGATTGGCATTCCCCTGGTGACGCTGAACGCGACCACGAGTCTCCCTCTTCAAGATCTCAGCGCGAACACCGGACGAATCGTCGCGCCCATCTCAACATTCATCCCTGCCTATCTTGTGCTGGTCATGGGCGGACTCGGGGAACTCAAGCGGGTATGGATTCCCGCCTTGACCTGCGGAGTCACTTTCGGCATCGTCCAGTTTTTCGTCTCAAACGTCTGGGGACCGTATTTGACCGACATCCTGGCTTCGCTCACATCAATCGTCGCGGTAGCTCTGGTGCTGCGCTTCCACCATCCGGCGCATACGCAATTCTCGAGCGGAAAACCCGGCAATCGCTACGGGCGGCGCGATCTTTTGTTCGCGTGGAGCCCTTACCTTGTGCTCGTTTTTTTCGTTCTGCTGTGGAGTTTGGCCCCTGTCAAGGGTGTTCTGAACCGGGCCACGTTCAGTTTCGCGTGGCCTGGCCTGCATAATCTTGTCGTGCAAATGCCGCCCGTCACCGCTCGCGCCCATCCGTACGCCGCTATGTACAAAGTCGATTGGCTCGCCGCTTCAGGAACGTCCTGCGGTCTTTCGACACTCGCGGCTGCGATTGTCCTTAAGGTGAGTCCGGCGCGCTTTTTGAAGATATGCCTCATCACCGCCCGTCATCTTCTGCCCGCATTCGCAAGCTTCGTATTTGTCCTCGCGCTTGCCTTCCTGATGAACTACTCGGGGGCCACTGCAACGCTTGGTCTCGCGTTCGCGCATGCCGGAAAAGCTTTCCCGTTTTTCAGCGCGCTACTCGGTTGGATCGGCGTGTTCCTCACGGGCAGCGACACTTCGGCAAACGCCCTGTTCGGTAATCTGCAACAGATTACAGCGCTTCACCTGGGCATGAAGCCCGCATTGCTCGCCGCCTCGAATTCATCAGGAGGAGTTATGGGCAAGATGATCAGCCTGCAAAGCATCGCGGTCGCCTCCGCTGCAACAGCCATGGCGACAGAAGACGAACCGAAATTGTTTCGATTCACGTTGAAGCACAGTCTGTTTTTGGCGTCGGTAGTAGGCATCGTGGTTCTCTTCTATACATATGTGGCGCCGGATTGGGCGCGCTAACCCACCCAGGAAAATTTATACAAACGTAACGCGCGGCAAGAGCCAATCCCATGTTCTAATTGACACTGTGGGCAGAGTGCGTGTGTTTCGCTGTGTCCGCAATTCCAGGAGTAATTTGAATTGAATTTGAAGGTTGCAGAACCCAATCAGGTGCGCGAGCCGTCCGACCGCTGGACCACTACGGACGCGGCCGAACTCTACGATGTCGCCAGTTGGGGCAAGAGCTATTTCTCTGTTGGCGAAAACGGCAACCTGTTTGTCCATCCGAGCAAAGATCCGCAGCGGAAGATCGATTTGAAGCAGTTGGTCGATACTCTCGAGTGGCGCGGCATTTCGCTGCCTATTCTGATTCGTTTCGGCGAGATTCTGAAACATCGGCTGGGCGAAATGCATCAGGCGTTCGATCTCTCGATCCGCGAGCATGGCTACCAAGGCGGCTACTGCTGCGTCTATCCGATCAAAGTTAACCAGCAGCGGCAGGTGGTCGAAGAAATCTTTCAATTCGGGCGGCCGTACCGGTTCGGACTCGAGGCCGGCTCGAAACCCGAGCTGCTGGCGGTTCTGGCCGTGGCTGATAACGAAACGCCCATCATCTGTAACGGCTTCAAAGACGACGAATACATTGAGATGGTGATGCTGGCGCGGAAGATCGGCCGAAACATCACACCCGTCGTCGAAAAATTTACTGAACTCGACCTCATTGCGAAACACGCTGAGAAGGTCGGAGTGCGGCCCCGCATTGGCGTGCGCGTCAAGCTTGCAAGCCGCGGCTCAGGCCGCTGGAAATCGTCGGGCGGATACCGCTCTAAATTCGGACTCACTGTCAGCGAGGCGCTGAAAGCCGTCGAATTCCTGAAAGAACGGCAAATGGAGGACTGCCTCGAGCTCCTCCACTTCCACCTGGGAAGCCAGATTACCAACATCCGGCAGATTAAAGGCGCTGTGATCGAGGCGGCACGCATCTACACGGATTTGAAGAAGACGGGCGCTGGCCTCAAGTACATGGATGTGGGCGGCGGGCTGGGCATCGATTACGACGGATCGCAAACCGATTTCGAGTCGAGCGTGAATTACACTCTTGAAGAATACGCAAGGGACATCGTTTATCACATTCAAAGTATCTGCGATGAAGCCGAAGTGCCTCATCCCACCATCATTACCGAAAGTGGGCGCGCGGTCGCCGCCTACCATAGTGTGCTTGTTTTCAATGTTCTCGGCGTAAGCGGTTTTGGCGAGGACAACCTGCCCGATTCGGTGCCGGACGATTCAGAACAATGTTTGATCGACCTTTTCGAGACATATCGTTCCCTGAGCAAAAAGAATCTTCTCGAGACCTATCATGACGCGCAACAGGCGCTCGATTCGGCCTTGAACCTCTTTAGTCTCGGGTATCTCCCACTCGATCAGCGCAGCCTCGCCGAAAACTTTTATTGGGCTATCTGCCGCAAGATTTTTAAATTCGCGCAGGATCTCGACTACTTCCCCGAAGAGCTGGAAGGGCTCGAGGGCATGCTTGCCGATACCTACTTCTGCAATTTTTCACTGTTTCAGAGTATGCCCGATAGCTGGGCCGTGAAACAGCTTTTTCCCATCATGCCCATTCACCGGTTGGAGGAGCCGCCAACCCGTCACGCCGTGCTGGGCGACATCTCTTGCGATTCGGACGGCAAGGTAGACCAATTCATCGACCGGCGTGACGTGAAGAAAACCCTTGCGCTTCACGCTTTCAACGGATCGTCTTCCTATGTTCTCGGCGCGTTTCTGGTCGGCGCATATCAGGAGATACTCGGCGATCTTCACAACTTGTTCGGCGACACAAACGCGGTTCACGTGACGCTTGATGAAGGCGGCGATGTGGTGCTCGAGACCGTTGTCCAGGGCGATAGCGTCCGCGAAGTTCTGAACTACGTTCAATACAATGTGCAGTCTTTGCTCGATCAGTTCCGTCGAGATGTCGAGCGAGCTGTGCGCGAACAACGGCTGGGTTACGAAGAAGCGGGGCGCCTCCTGAAATTTTACGAGGACGGCCTTCACGGGTACACGTACCTGGAGCAGTAATTGCCCGGTCCGCTCAGGATCGTTCTGGTCGCTCCGCGCAATCCGCTCAATATCGGCGCTGCCGCGCGGGCGATGAGCAATTTCGGATTCACCGATATGCGGCTTGTCAAACCTTATACCGCGGCGTATCGCGAAGCCAAATCCGCCGTAAAATCGGCTTACATCCTCGAAAACGCGCAGGTTTACGAGTCAGTACCCGAAGCCGTTGCCGATTGCACGCTTGTCGTGGGAACCACCTCGCTCGGCCACCGCGATCTGCACGCCCCGCTATACCGGCTCGAGACTGGGGGGCGCTTGATTCGCGAGCACATTGAATCCGCGAAAGGGGCGCTGCTTTTCGGCTCCGAGAAGTTTGGCCTGTCGAACGATGACATGAGCTACTGTCATTGGCTCACCAGAATACCGGCGCGGCCGGAACACGCTTCAATGAATCTGGGCCAGGCAGTCGCCGTCTGCTGCTATGAGCTGAGCCGTGAGGAAGCGGCCGCGAAACTTCCTGCATTCGCGCCTCCAGACCTGGCGCCCGCAGAAAATCTCGAACGTCTCAATTCCGTTCTGATGGATCTACTCATGCGCAGCGGTTACGCTCAAGATCGGACGTCGGAGTCAACCGAGCTGAAAGTACGCCGTCTCATACGGAGATTGCAAATCCCGCCGCGCGATAGCGAGGTTCTGCTCGGCATGCTTCGTCAAGTGCTGTGGAAGCTAGAGAGCGACACCGGAAAGTAGGCCCTTCCGATGTTATCCTGATGGCCAATGACCAAAGTGCAAACATCGTATGCACTGTCGCGCGCGTTGGCGGATAAAGATTTCGAAAGCCTGTCGAGATTGACAAGCGTCTACGGCATTTTCTTTGCTAAAGTCGCTCCGTCTCTAGATAAACTGCTTATCGAATACGATGCCTCGCGATTGACTCCCAGTCAACTCCAGGCCGTGCTCGAGCAGCGCGGCTTGCCCATTAAAGTCGCCGTGCCATAGCCGGCAGGCTCAGTAACGGAGAAGGGCACGGCGCTTAACAGGGGCCCCTGATGTTCCGTCTGGCACAGACTTTCGGTGCTGCCGAGCGCTTTGTTTACGGGCCATCGCAAATCGTCCCGAAACTTACCGGTTTGTGACACATCGCTGCAGTTATCCGCGCCTGAACCAAAGCGGCTTAGCAAACTTATTCAACTAACCATTTCTGCATGACAACGCGCGGTATGGCCTCAAAACCGATGTGGTTGTAGAAATCGACGACCTGCGTGTTGGTGTCTCGCACAAGCAGCATAACCTTGACGACCCTGCGGTCACGGAGCCATTCCTCACCTGCCGCAACCATCTGCCGCCCTATGCCCTGCAACTGGCAGTCTGGCGCTGTGGCAACGTAATAGAGCCAGCCGCGATGGCCATCATGTCCGGCCATGACGCTGCCGACAATCCTTCCTTCGGGGCCGACGCCGACAAGAATGTCGGAGTTCGGCTTCGCGCGGGCGAAACGAAAATCCTGCGCCAGATCGTTGTACGACGTTTCCAACCCGCAGGTACGCCACAGGGCGACGATGTTTTCTTCGTCGTCGGCAGAGGCGCAGCGGATCGAAAGAGTAGACACGGCGGAACACCTTGAACTTTCTGCGCTCTAACCTATGCCATCGTATCGCGAGTATCGCAAACGAGCAGATCATCGGGAGTTGCGCACGAATTGGCGTGTCCCCCAAAGGGCCCTTTAAGGGACTGCCACACCGCGCTGGAGGAAATGCGGGCTATGCGGGCCACTGTGCGATTCTCTTGACCGCACCCACAGCACCCGGCCCACTCCGCCTTGCTCGACCATATCTTTCGCCTCCACCACGCAGGGAGCAAACACTTCTGTTTCGGCATAGCCGTGCAGGGCGCCGGAAGCGGCCGCTGGCTGCGATTTCTCGCCTGCGGCTTCGTACAGACCGGATTCCGCCTGGTCTTCGAAAGAGCGAGTGAGACCGGAAGATGGACCTCGTTGGGCAGCGCAATGCTATACAAATCGATGTCGTCGCGGGATATGACCCTATCTAAATCCGGGGCCCATTCGTCGATCGACTATCGACGCGCGAATGCGTCAGCTCGTTCAGGATTGCGGGAATAGTTGACAACGACTTTTTCCCCGTTTACGTTGGCAAGTCCTTGCATATAGAAGTCGGCCACAAACCCTGAGCCGAGCATGGCGATGCGAACAGGCTTCATTAGTAGTTTTGATTTACGGCCGTCCCATTCGAGTCAGCGCTTCTTTGAAGAGACTCTGGGCATCGCTAAGACGTGTTGCGGGGTCATTGTTGTACTCCGTTAGGCGGTGATGGGTAGTTACGCGTCGCGGTGCGTTCGTCGACGATTTCGCGCGCGACCTCCAGAGCGGGACGCCGGGGATGAAAACCACCAGTTACAGCCATCGTTGCCCTCTCTATTGCGCAGTAGATGCTCCAAATCGTCGCGCTTGCCGGACATTTGCGGTTGTCAGCGCGGTTCCAAGACGCGTCTTTCGAAAGAATGGCTGCCGCCTCTCGTACAATCTTTCGGTCCAAGCCGGTGGGGTTCACCTCGTGGGAGGCGTCGAGATCGAATCTCAGCGTTGGGAATGATACGAATTTCATGACTGTAAACCAACCATATTCCGTCCGCAGAACACTCCAGCCACCCGTATAGATCTCGAGCTCGAGTGGAGCATTCGGATACCCTTGTCGGTCATGTCGCCCGCCCAAACATTCGCGGGCTGAATGCCCTCACGCCAAACCCCCCCGTGGTGATCGCCGCGACAGGCGAAAGTGTCATGGCCGGCGTCTGATGGGACTGCGGACCACAAGAACCCTCGAAGCGATCGTTTAGACGGTGAAACAGGCAGTGCGAAAGAGGTTGCGGGGTCGCAGCGCAGGCAACTGGCACGGTCCAGAGCGCGAGCAAGAAGGCATACTCAAATGTTCGCCGTGTCTGCATGCGCGGCTATATAGACGACGCGTTGATTGGCAGGGTTTACCCGGTCAGCCCTGCCGCTGGTACAGAAAAACACAGCTCTCGTGACGGCTCTCGCCCCCGTCATTCACGGCGTATTTTGTATAGCTCTTGCCCCCGCCCCACAACGAACTGGCTGCATGTTCGCCGTCTTTGCGTAGCGCGTAGAACTCAATATCCAGCTTGGCGAGGCGGGTCTTGTCGTCGTTATAGTTTCTGGACACGCGCTTGAGTGCATCCATCACCGCATCCTTCGGATGCATCCCGTGCCGCATGTTTTCCACAATCGTGTGACCGCCGCAAATCCGTATGTTTTCCTCACCAACCCCCGTCGAGCCCGCCCCGCCCACGTCCTGATCGACATACAATCCTGCTCCGATTATGGGAGAATCGCCGACCCTCCCGGGAATCTTCCAGGCCAGTCCGCTGGTCGTCGTAACGCCAGACATTTCGCCTTTTTCATTTAACGCGAGGCAGTTGATAGTGCCGTAGGGAGGGTGTAGCGCTTTGTCCCAGGCCCAGACGAGCGTCGCTTCGTCCGTCTGTGGAAACATCGCTTTCAAAGCCTTCAACGGCGCATCAGAAGCGCTGAGGTTCTGATCCATCGAAATCCAATTGTTAAACGCGCTCGGACTCCGGAGCGATTGTTTCCAGACCAGCCACGCCAGGCGCGATTTCTCGGTCAGAAGATCCTCTTCCTGGTATCCAAACGCTTTCGCGAATCGGAGCGCTCCTTCGCCGACAATCATCTCGTGTGTGGTGTGCTCCATCACCAGTTTCGCGATTTTGGACGGCGTCTTGATTCCGCGTATGGCCGCAACCGCGCCGCAACGCCTCGTCGGCCCGTGCATCACGCTGGCATCTAGCTCAGGCACGCCATCTTCATTGGGCAGCCCGCCGTAGCCGACCGACGTGACGTTCGGATCGAGCTCGACAATGTTCACTCCCGCTATGACCGCGTCGAGCGTGTCGGCGCCCTGGTCAACCATCTCCCGTGCTTTTTGGCACGCCGCGAGTCCGTTGGCGCTCGATATTACAATGCGCTTGCCCGTTACCCCGGTTTGGGCCATTGCCGGGGAGCCCGCTGCAACAGCAGCCGAACTTAGCATCCATTCACGCCGATTCATCATGATTTGTGGTTGTACCACAACGCGCCCGGCGCAGCCCAGCCGAACTTATTTAGAAACGGCATGAACCGAGGATGGCTCGACGAGAGCTTCCTGGGCGTTCCAGGTTCGCGGCGCAGTGTTCCTTGGCTGCCGCCCGAGGATGTGACGCGCTTCGGCTTGCGCCGATTTAGCTTCTTTCTTCAGCCCCAGTTTTTTCAAAATAACCGCCTGGCTCTCGAGCAGGTTTCCGAGGACGCTGCTGTTTGGCCCATACGTGCGCCTCGCGGAGGCAATTGCCGAATCCATCGAATGCCGCGCGTCTTCCGCCCTGCCGACCAGAAATTCGAGGGTCGCGAGGCTGGCTCGCCCCTTAATGAGGTCCGGATGGTCGGGCCCCTCGAAGGTCGCCCACTTCGCCAACGCTTCCTTCTGATGGCCAAGGGCCTGATTGTACCGGCCGAGCCGGATCTCCGTTGCCGCGAGATTATTAAGTACCGCCGGGGCGAGTTCGTTGCCGCCCGTATTGCCGTTCAGTAGTTCCATAGCGTGAGTGAACCGATCGGACGATTCATTGAGCCGGCCCTCCTTCAGCAACAGCGAACCCCAGTCATTCTCGAGCTCCGCTTTCGAGAGCGCATCCGGCGGGGCTGCGCGGCTGGCTTCGACGAGAGTTACTTCGGCGCCATGCAAGTCCCCTGCGTCGAGATACGCTGTTGCCAGAGCGATCAAGAGCGGGTGTAGGCCGCTGGAGGCATCGCCGTTTCGCGCGGCGAGCGCCATGCGAAACGAACGAATCGCGTCGAGCGGTCGGCCAGCGTCGAGGGCTCGTTTTCCGTCAGAAATCGGATCCTGTGAGAAAAGCTGTACAGCCGCAAATATGAGCACGCAGGCAAGCTTCATGCCCGTATCGGACGAGTAATTTGCGCCTCTTGCTCGACGCCATCTAATGCCGTCAACAACTTGCGCTTGTTGACGCGACCTGGCGCCCTGTGACGCACCTGGCCCAACGGGAACTTAATGGCCTTTCCAAACGTTACAGAGAGTTCAGTCGTCTGAAGACGTTACAGTGACAGACATGCCGACCGCCTCTGCCGGCCCCGACGATCGTCTCGACTCGTGGAAGGAAATCGCCGCCTATTTGAAGAAGGGTGTGCGCACTGTCCAGAGGTGGGAACAGTCGAACGGGCTCCCCGTCCACCGGCTGGAGCTCGACCGGCGTGGTTCCGTGTATGCGTATAAAACCGAGCTCGACGAATGGTGGACTGGCAAGCAATCGTTTGGAACAAACGAACCCAACGACGAACTGCCCGATGTGGCAGATCTTCCAGAAGCCGCTCGCGGCGAACTTGAAAAAACGAAGCCATTTCCGCGGATCTTAGGCGCGCGCATTGGGTTAGCGGTTATCGGCATTTCCTGCGCTCTCGTTCTATTCGCCTTGTTCGCCTGGGCTGGATTCGTGCGCCTCGAAACGACGCCGGTTTCATTGAATCCAATTCCCTTGACTTCCGACGTTGGCGATGAGTTCGTTCCGTCGTTTTCGCCCGATGGAGAACGCGTGGTGTACTGCGCGCGCAGCCCGAACGGGGACGACTGGCGGATATATGTCAAGTCAATCAGCACCGATTCGGTTACGCGTTTGACGCAAGATTCGGCGAGGGAGGTCGCTCCGGCTTGGTCGCCCGACGGCGCGACGATTGCGTTCGAACGGCTTCTAGCGCCAGGCTCTTTACAGATCGTGCTAATACCTTCCAGTAGCAAAGGCTCGGAGCGGATTTTGGCAACCTTGGCGGGGGCCGATCGACTCGCGTGGTCGCCTGACAGTAAGTCGATCGTTCTCGGCGGCGGCTCGGTCAAGGACGAGTCGCGAATCATTTCGATCAATGTGACGACGGGAACATGGCAGACAATCACGGCTCCGCCTGAGCATTTGGCAGACTGGGAGCCAACTGTAGCTCCCGATTCATCGAGCATCGTGTTTGTCCGCGATCTTGGTGCCACGTCCGAGCTGTACGAACTAAAGCTTTCGCGGAACTTCAAGCCGGACGGCGCACCGAAGCAAATTACGTATCTCCACCAGACGACGAGAACGCCGGTATTCACGCCGAGCGGGAACTCGATTGTCTTTGCTTCCGGGGTGAACGGAGAGACAGCGCCTTTGTATTTGCTTTCGAAACGAAGCTCTTGGTTCGACAACGGTCGCGAGGCGCCAAAGCTGCTCTGGAAGACCGACGGGCACTGTCTATTTCCGGCAGTATCCGCTCACCGCAATCGATTGGCGTTCGCGTTAGTACAACGAACGAGAATTGATACCTGGCGACTGAATGTGACGCCCGATTTACGCCCATCGGGATCTCCCGTCAGACTGATTTCGTCAACACACACCGATTACAATGCCCAATACTCGCCAGATGGGCAGCAGATCGTGTTTCATTCCACGCGTTCCGGCGATTCGGAAATCTGGCTGTCGGACGCAAACGGAGGCAATACCAAAAGGCTTACGAATTTCAAAGCCCCAATCACAGGCGCCCCGCGATGGTCGCCAGATCAGCAATGGATTGTGTTCGACTCGAACAAAGAAGGACAGTTCGAGGTGTACCGGGTACGGCCCACGGGAGGGGAACCCGAACGGCTCACATTTTCTCCGGGCGTGGATGGAGTGCCGAGCTATTCGCACGACGGCAAGTTCATTTATTTCGTTTCGGACCGAAGCGGAAAGTATCAGATCTGGAAGATGGACGCGGATGGCCGCGAGCAGAAGCAAATTACACGCAACGGCGGCTATTTGGCTTGGGAGTCGGACGACGGCCGTTATCTCGTCTATTCGCTGGCGATGGGCATGAGCCCGATCTATCGTGTACCCGTTGACGGTGGAACTGAGGAGCAGCTGTTGCCTCGGGCTCAGGAATTCAATTTCTTCCCCGTGCCCGGCGGAGTTTTGTTCTCGAAAGACATGAAGACCATTGACCTTCTGAATTTCAAGACGCGCCGCATCTCCACTCTTTTCAAGCCAGCCCAATTTTTGGAAATCGGGCTTACTGTGTCCAATGATCGCCGTCACCTGCTGTTTTCGCAGGGTAGCGGCGAGGGAAGCGATCTGATGCTGGTCGAAAATTTTCGCGAGGGATGGTAGACATCTCGGACGCGGCGATCACGCGCGACGCTTGTCCACGATACCTGACTCGCTAAAATAGCAGTTTCAATGACCGAAACCGTGTCCCCTGCCCAGCACGTGAGCGGGGCCATTAGCGTGCCCGGCGACAAGTCGATTTCCCATCGTTTTGCGATGCTGACCTCGATTGCCGAAGGCGAATCGCACATTCTAAATTACTCGACGGGCGCCGATTGCCAATCCACGCTCTGCTGCATGAGCCGGCTCGGTATTCGCCACGAGTTTGGAGAGCGCGATGGACGAAAGGAGTTAATCGTCCACGGAAGAGGAACTCAAGGGTTGACGCCGGCCTCCGAACCGCTGGATGCCGGCAATTCCGGGTCAACCATTCGCATGTTGTCGGGCATTCTGGCGGCACAGCCGTTCACTACTACGATCTTTGGCGACGAGTCGCTGTCGCGCCGCCCTATGCGCCGCATTATGGCGCCGCTCGGAGAGATGGGCGCGGAAATCGAGGCTGTAGATGGTCAATATCCGCCATTGACGATACGCGGACGCAAGCTCCGCGCGATCGACTATCAGCCGCCTGTCGCCAGTGCGCAGGTGAAAAGCTGTTTGCTGCTAGCCGGACTTTACGCGGAAGGCGAGACGGCCGTGACAGAGCCTGTCCGCACCCGCGATCACACCGAAATTGCCCTCCGCGAACTGGGCGCCGACATAAGGGTCGAGCGCCGCCGCGTTTCTGTTCGGGGCGGAGCTCCGCTGACAGCCAAAGACCTTGTTGTACCGGGCGACATTTCCTCTGCTGCTTTCTTTCTGGTTGCCGCGACGATTGCAAGGGATGCCGATCTCGTGATCGCCAACGTGGGACTGAACCCAACGCGAACCGCGCTGCTCGATTTTTTGAATTCGATTGGCGCATCGATTGAGATTCTGCAGGTGGAAAGCGTCAACGGAGAGTTGATTGGGAATCTCCGCGTCAAAAATTCGCACGCGCGGGGAGGAGAGATTTCGGGCGAGCTTTCTGCCGCGTTGATAGATGAGATTCCGGTCCTTTCAATTCTGGGAGCATTGAGCGAAAACGGACTCGTGGTGAAAGATGCCGCGGAATTGAGAGTCAAGGAAACCGATCGCATTTCAACCGTCGCCGAAAATCTCGGACGTATGGGCGCGAAAGTTGAAATAAGGCCGGATGGTCTGGCGATTCCGGGCAAGCAAAAGTTACACGCGGCAGCGCTCGATTCGTATGGAGATCATCGAATTGCGATGGCGTTCTCTATAGCTGCGCTTGCCGCCGAGGGCGCTTGCGAAATTCGTAACGCGGAAGCAGCTTCGGTATCGTATCCTGAATTCTACGAGACACTGCGGGACATTACCCGTTAGGGCCCGCTTTGTTGTATGGATGAATTTTTCGATCCGGATCTTACACACGAGTGCCTGATACACGATCTCAACAATGTCTTTGAAACGATTACGGAGGCTGCGGAATTACTGAACGCCGACCGCCATTGGCGCGCTTTGGCCGCCACGCTACAACGAAGCGTCACAAGGGGAAAACGGCTGGTTGGCGCGATTCCCGATCACACGCCGGATCTGGCATCGGTGATCGAAGATGCAATTCAGTCGGCGCAGGACTTCTGCATCACAGCCCGAAAGCCTCGCATCGAGTTTTCGCGCCGGCTTCCACCAGGCATTCCGCTGCCGGGATCGGCGAAAGAATGGGAGCGCGTTTTCGCGAATCTATTCTTAAACGCGGCTCAGGCATTTCGAAAACCGGGCCGCATCGAGATTGCAACCGAGAAAGTAGATGACGTGTTGAGGATTCAAATTACCGACAACGGACCGGGAATTCCCGCTGAGATTCTGCCGCGTATCTTCCGGCCAAATGTTTCGACGAAATCCGGCCCAACGGGCAGATCGGGTTTGGGCCTGCATATTGTGGCCTCGATCGTGAAGCGTTATGGCGGCAAAGTCATCGCGGCTAACAGAGACACGCGAAGCGGCGCGATATTCACCATCTCGGTGCCTTTTCAAGCGGTGCGTGCTCAATCGGCGGAACAGTAATCGACACGAATGAAATATCTATGTATTCACAGCCACTTCTATCAGCCGCCGCGCGAGAATCCGTGGCTGGAAGCGATTGAGCTTCAAGACTCGGCGTATCCCTATCACGACTGGAATGAACGGGTGACGGCGGAGTGTTATGCGCCGAATGCAAGCGCCCGCATTCTGGATGGCGAGAAGCGCATTGTGCGCATTGTAAACAACTACAGCCGGGTCAGCTTTAACTTTGGCCCAACGTTGCTTTCCTGGATGCAGCGGCACGTGCCGGATACATACAAAGCCATTCTGAAAGCGGATAGAGAGAGTCTCAAACAGTTCTCCGGACACGGTTCGGCAATCGCGCAGGCATACAACCACATCATCATGCCGCTCGCGAATACGCGCGACAAAAGCACTCAAATCGTGTGGGGCATCGCGGATTTTAAGAGCCGCTTCGGGCGCGATCCCGAGGCCATGTGGCTGCCGGAGACCGCGGTCGATCTAGAAACTCTCGACCTGCTGGCCAAAGCCGGCATGCGTTACGCGATACTCGCTCCAAATCAGGCCAAGGCCATGCGTCCGCTCGCAGGGGGCGAGTGGATCGATTGCAGCGGTTCGAAGATCGACCCATCCCGTCCCTATCTGTGCAAATTGCCTTCCGGCGGATCAATCAACTTGTTCTTCTACGACGGTCCCGTCTCGCGAGCGGTTGCGTTCGAGAAATTGCTGGATAACGGCGAGAAGTTTGCCCATCGTCTCGTGAGCGGATTTTCAGACACCCGCGACGGGCGTCAGCTTATGCATATCGCTACCGACGGCGAGACATATGGTCACCACCACGTCTACGGCGAGATGGCGCTCGCCTACGCGCTCGATTACATACAGACGCGAAAACTGGCCAAAATCACAAATTATGGCGAATTCCTGGCCTCGACCGCGGCCACGCAGGAGGTCTCGATACACGAAAACAGCTCGTGGAGCTGCGTGCATGGCGTCGAGCGCTGGCGCGAGAACTGCGGATGCAATTCCGGCCGGCCAGGCTGGCATCAGGAATGGCGCCGTCCGTTGCGCGAGGCTCTTGACTGGCTCCGCGACCGGCTAGCTCCTAGATTTGAACTCGAGGGCAGCAAGATATTCCACGATCCCTGGGCGGCCCGCGATTTATACATCTCCGTTTTGCTTGACCCAGGCTGTGAGAACAGCAGGCGGTTCGAAGAGGAGTGCTTCCGTCCGGGCCTCGACCGCGAGTCCAAGGTACGTGCCTGGAAACTGCTCGAAATGCAGCGCCACGCCATGTTGATGTATACGAGCTGCGGCTGGTTTTTCGACGAGCTCTCGGGCATCGAAACAGTGCAAGTGATTCAGTACGGCGGCCGCGTGGTTCAGCTCTTCGAGGAAGTTTTTGGAGAAACGCTCGAAGCCGAATTCGAAAACAGGCTCGCGCGCGCAAAAAGCAATTTGCCCGAGCATTCGGATGGCGCGACAATCTTCCGCAAGTTTGTCAAACCGTCCGTTGTCGGCCTGGAAGATGTCTGCGCTCATTACGCAATCAGCTCTCTATTCGAGTCATACGGAGACGAAACGGAAATCAATGCGTTTTCCGTAAAGAGGGTCGAGTATCACGGGCGCGAATCGGGCAAGCTTCGGCTCGGCGCCGGCAAAGCCGAGTTTTCGTCGACGGTAACCGGTGAATCGAAGGCGCTGATATTTAGCGCTGTCCATTTCGGCGACCACAATATCATCGGAGCGGTGAAGCCGTTTGCGGACGAGGCCCAGTATTCGAATCTTGTTACCCTCCTCATCGAGGCCTTTTCGCGGGCGGAAATGCCGGCCGTGGTGCTGCTCCTCGACCAGGAATTCGGCGAGAAAACGTATTCGCTGAAATCGCTGTTTCGCGATGAACAGAGAAAAATCTTGAAAAGGATACTCGCATCGACCCTCGCGGAAGCCGAGGCCGTGTACTTGAACCTGTTTCAGAACCATGCTCCGCTCATGCGATTTATCGCCGGCTTGAATTCGCCCATCCCGAAAGAATTGAGCACGCCCATGGAATATGCGATCAACAGCCTCCTGCGTAACGCACTGGGCGCTCATGAACTGGATTCGCGCCGCGTTCTGGCCCTGCTCGATGAAGCGCGCGAGGGCAGCGTAACCCTCGATGTCACCACTCTGGAATACACGTTCCGCAGAAAGCTCGAAAAGATTGCCGAAGCGTTCGCCGAAAATCCCGGTGATCTCGGAGGGCTGGACGCTCTTCGGGACGCCCTGAAGGTCGCAAAGTCCCTTCCGTTTCCCATCATTCTGTGGTCGGTCCAGAACCGGGTCTACGAAATTTTCCAGCGTTCCTATAAACGTATCGCCGGAAAAGCCACGCGCCAGCAGGACGCCAACGCCGCCGCCTGGGTGAGGACATTCCGGTCACTCGCCGCGCTGGCCGAAGTGAAGGTGGAGTAACGAGGAAACAGGCCACAGTCGCAGCGAGGCGGGACTACAGATATACGCGTTTGACTCGCGCATGAATGCCGCAAAGGACGCTGTAAGAAATAGTCCCGGCGATTTTTGCAATCTCCTGGGCGTCGATCGCTGCGTCTCCTTCGCTGCCCAGCAAAGTAACGGCGTCGCCGGGCCGGATATCGGGAGACTGCGTCACGTCGATGGTTGTCAGATCCATGGAAACGGCGCCAAGAATAGGAGCGAAGCGTCCATTCACGATCACGCGTCCGCGATTCGAAAGCCGGTGCGGAATGCCATCGGCATAACCGGCCGCGAGAATAGCAATTCGCATCGGGGCGGGAGCACGAAACATTCCGCCGTACCCGATCAGCGAACCGCCCGCGACATCCTTCACTTGAAGAACGGTGGCCCGCCAACGGAGTGCCGGCTTAACATGTAAGGCGTTCAGAGGCGCATTGCCTCGCGCGGGCGAGACGTAACCATAGATCGCGTGCCCGGGACGGACCATTCCCTGCCATGCCGCCGTGCGCCGGTAAGCAACCGGTATGGTGCTCGATAGGTGCAGGTAGGCGGGGTGTACGCCGGCTCGAGCCAGCGAGTGGGCGACATCTTCAAATACGGCGACCTGCCGCTCGGTTTGGCCCGATTGGTAGTTGGCCGCCGAGGCAAAATGCGTCATCAACCCCTCCAGCTCGACACTCGGCGCGTTCTTCAGAGTGTCCAGGATGCTCTGCGCGTCAGGCTTAACGCCCAGGCGTCCCATGCCGCTATCCACCTTCAGATGGCATTTGTAACGAGTCTCGCGGCTGCCGGCAATACGGTTCAGCTCTACCAAGTCTTCAAGAGAATGCACCACCGGCGTGAGTTCGTAAGCGAGCATCGCCTCCCGCGTAAACGGCAGAAAATCGGCCATGACGAGAATACGAGCGGTTATGCCCGCGTCGCGCAGCGTTACGCCTTCCTCAGTGCTGCTGACAGCGAGCCACTTAGCGCCTCTTTCCTCGAGCACGCGCGACACTTCCACGGCGCCGTGCCGGTAAGCATCCGCCTTGACGACCGGCATCACCTCCACGCCCGGTCCCACCAAGGCGGTAATGGCAGTGAAGTTTTCGCCCAGCTGCGGGCGCGACACTTCTACCCAGGAGCGGTAGGGAAGACGTTCCATATCGTGATTCAGAGCTTGCGCTCGAGCAATCGGTTGGCTTCGGAATACGGGTATTGTCCGTCCATGATCGCCTGATATGTACCGCTCGTCTGAAGCTCCCGCGCAATGCGGGTAATCAAGCCCAGGCACGCCCGCATCGCCCCCGACCCGACACTCACCCGCTTGACACCGAGATCTTTCATTCCCGCTAACGTGGGAAATCCCGGCCCGGCCAGCATATTCAGCGGCCCGTCGACGGCTGCGACGAGTTCGGCGATGATCTTCGGGTCCTTCACTCCCGGCGCGAAGAGACAGTCAGCTCCCGCCTGGCGGTATGCCCTCAGCCGCTCAATGGCAGCTGTGAGCCGCGTGTCCTCGACGCCGATTCCCATGAGAAAGATGTCGGTTCTGGCATTGAGGAAAAGGTTAGGTACGGCTTTTTTAATGCTCTGAATAACCTCCACTTGCCGGGGCAGCGGCACCTGAGTCGATTCTTCCTCGCCCGTTACGTCTTCCAGATTAATTCCGACGGCGCCACACTCCCACGCTTGCTCCGCCGTCGAAACCGGGTCGCCATAGCCCGCCTCGATATCGGCCGTTACGGGTACGTCGAGCGCGCCTGAAATGCGTCTTATGGCGGCGAGCATTTCCGAAGGGGGAATACGCTGGCCGTCGCGATAGCCGAGGGAAAATGCTACCCCAGCCGAAGTGGTGCCAACGGCGGGAAATTTCTCCTCCTCGAAAATGCGGGCGCTTGCCACATCCCACGCATTCGGCAGAATAAACGTGTTCACGTGCATCGCTTCAAACATTCGAGCTTTATGTTCTTGCTTCATCGGCAATTTCAATATAACGGGAGGCATGCCGCCGGTGTTGGAAGGCCCGGCTCACTAGAGATTGACCCCAATGCGCCACAGCGCGTATCCTACAGCCTGCTTTAGGTAGAGCCAATCGAGCACGCGCCTTCCCGCCGGCCCACCGGGGCGCGGAGAGCCATAGACTGTGATGCCTTGCCCTTCGAGCATCCGTTTGGCGCGGAATATATGGTAGCCGTCGCTAACGACAATGCAGGAATGGAAGTTCATGCGCCGCATAATCTCGACTGCGGCCGCAATGCTCTGACCCGTCGTCGAACCCGCGGGCTCAACCAGGATCGCCTCCGACGGCACTCCGTGCTGAGTCAGGTATGCCCGGCCGACTTCGCCTTCTGTATAGACCGGGTCGCCGCCTGCTCCTCCAGTAGTCAAAATATAGGACGCGAGCCCTCGCAGATACAGCAGAAGCGCATGATTAAGACGGGCCTGCAATACGGGCGAAGGTTTGCCCCGGTATTCAGCGGCTCCGAGCACCAAAATGACGTCCGCCTGTCTCGCCTCGTCGCGAGTAGATTGCAGTTGAATCCGGCGCGCTATCCACAACAGGTAGGCTAATATCAGGGCTGCGAGAACGGCCGAAGCCCATACAACGAGGCCCTTCAACACATTGATCTACTTGTCCCCTTTTCCCGTTGTTCTATCAGTCTATGACGTGTTTCATTTGACTGTTCGTTGTAATGAGCCCCATGTCTTTCCGCGTAGTTGAAATCAGCAGTCCAAGAAACGCGATTCTGCAAGACATCCGGCAGGCTGCGGCGCGAGGCCGGCCCACCGAAGAAGGGCTCTTTGTGGCGGAGGGCCCGCATCTGGCCCAAGAGTTGCTGAGAAGCACGTGGCCGTTAGAGAAGCTGATCCTCACGCCAAGGGCCCTTGAACGATGGGAAAGAGACGCTCGACAGAGATCTATCGAGACAATTGTAGTGCCCGAGCGGACGTTTAGTCGCATCGCTGAAACCGAAGCATCCCAGGGAGTGATCGCTTTAGCACGGCCGCGAATGGCGCAGTGGGTGGAACTCATAGGAGACAACGGATTGATCGTGGTGTTAGACGGACTACAAGATCCAGGCAATGCGGGAACTATCATCCGTTCGGCCGAGGCTTTTGGCGCAACAGGGGTGGCGATGCTGCGGAATTCCGTCCACCTTTCGAACGGCAAACTCATGCGAGCCTCCGCCGGATCGGTCTTTCGCGTACCGGTATGCGAGGGATTCGATGCGGATGAGTTTCTCACTCGAGCGCGGGCCGCCCGCCTCCGTCTTGTTTCGCTCGATAGCGCCGGAGAACGACGTCTAGCGGGCGCGCGCTTTGACTCCCCATGCGCCTTGATCGTAGGAAACGAGGCCCGCGGAGTCTCGCCAGAGCTACGTGGAGCTTCTGAGATCATCGCGGTGAAGACGCATAGGGTTGAATCGCTGAACGCCGCGGTCGCCTGTTCCATTGCACTATATGAGGCAGCCCGGCAGAGAGAAATAGATGAGCCTCTTCGATCTTGAACCACCCGCTCCCGCGAAAGATCGCGGCCGTCCGCTAGCCGACCGGATGCGCCCCCAAAGCCTCGACGAATTTGTCGGCCAGCAGCACATTTTGGCACCGGGCAAGCCGCTACGGCGCCAAATCGAGAGCGGACAGCTCACTTCCCTGATCCTGTGGGGTCCTCCCGGTACCGGCAAAACGACGCTCGCACGGTTGATGGCCGGAAAAAGCGGCGCTCACTTTGTTCCTTTCAGTGCCGTTCTCAGCGGAATTAAGGAAATTAAAGCGGTGATGGCCGACGCCGAACGGGCGCGGCGCCTCGGACAGAAAACGGTCTTGTTTATTGATGAAATTCACCGCTTCAACAAGGCGCAACAGGACGCCTTTCTCCCGTATGTCGAGCGCGGCGATGTCGTATTAGTCGGCGCGACAACGGAAAATCCATCGTTTGAGGTGGTTTCAGCATTGCTTTCGCGAACGAAGGTATATCCGCTCGAAGCTTTGCAGACCGGCGAGGTCGTGGCCCTGCTGCGGCGCGCCCTCAGCTCCGAGGATCGAGGCTTAGGCTATCTGCGCCTCAGAATTGACGAAAGCCTGCTCGAGGAGATTGCGGAAGCCTCGAATGGCGATGCCCGTTCAGCCCTGAATACGCTGGAAGTGGCAGCAGCTATGGCATCGGAGGGAGAGATTACCCCGGCGTCAGTAGCCGATGCCCTCCAGCGCAAGATTCTGCTCTATGACAAAAGCGGCGAAGAGCATTACAATTTAATCTCAGCTTTGCATAAATCCGTACGCTCCAGCGACCCCGATGCGGCGGTATACTGGCTGGCGCGAATGATGACCGCCGGCGAGGACAGGCTTTACCTGGCACGGAGATTGGTGCGAATGGCGATCGAGGATATCGGACTGGCCGACCCGCGAGCCGTCGAGCAGGCCATTGCCTGCATGCAGACAGTACATTTCTTAGGAATCCCGGAAGGAGACCAAGCGCTGGCTCAACTGACCATTTATTTGGCATTAGCTCCAAAATCCGACGCTTCTTACCAGGCTTTGAATGAGGCGAACGCCGTAGTCCAGTCGCGCCGCGCCGAGGCTGTGCCTTTGCACCTCCGAAACGCTCCTACGAAACTGATGAAGGATCTGGGTTACAGCCGCGGGTACGAGCATGCCCACCGGAAAGAGGACGCCGTTACCGCCATGAATTGTCTTCCACCATCGTTGGAAGGGATCAATTTCTACCATCCAACCCAACGAGGGTTCGAACGAAACCTGTCGGAGCGCATGAAATGGCTGAGAGAGCAAAAAGAGCGACACAAATTTGAGCAATCGTCTAAGGATTCTTCTGATCAGGTCGAAGAGAATCAATGAAATGCCGCGAAATTGTGTAAGCTAGGTACTGGAGATTCAGAGCTTTGGCTGAACCTTTGCGTAACGAAAATAGCGTCGAGCGCCGGCGGTCGAGCCGTTTCCCCATCGAACGGGAAGTTCGTTACAAGACGCTGAGCCAGCGCTCAGAGGTGATTCAGGGCGCAGGCAAGACCCTGAACATCAGCAGTTCGGGAGTGTTGTTCACTGCCGATCACGACCTGCCAGTAGGAACACGCCTCGAAGTTTCCATTAGCTGGCCGGCGCAGTTGAATGAAAAGTGCCTTCTGAACCTCGTTGCCCGCGGGCGCGTTACGCGGCAGGAATCCGGCCATCTGGCGCTGCAGATACAACAATACGAATTCCGAACACAAAGCATTAGCTCGATGCAGCCGAAAGAACGCGTTGTGCAGCCTGCCCCAGCACATTAGTTTTTAGCCAGCCAACTGAAGAGAATTCGTCACATCCGCTACCTGTCGGTCGCGGTTCCGATACTGCACGTTGATTAATAGGAACTTACAGAACCGCGCGCATCAGCAAGCGGGTTAGTGACCACGTCGGGCTAACGACTTGCTCGTTCGAGATTTCAAGTATTCTTGCTTGATAATAAGGCGGGTTTGTCTGGCGCCTGAGACAACTTATGCACACGTGTCTCTTCGCTTAGTAGATCCTCGACACCGGGGAGCTACTGATCACCCCTGATTCGAGCGCGCCCAAGGCGCAAGACTGCAAGGAGACTTAATGAAGTCGAACGTTACCATCGGCACTAAATTAATGACCGGCACGGCTGCCATGTTCACACTGGCTGCTGTCGCAGGTATTTCCGGATTAATGTCTCAGCGCGCATTCAAAAAGCAAGCTGATGTTCTGTCTGGCGCCACGATTCGGAAAGTTCTGCTGGCTAACACAATTGCCATGGCCAACTCCGAAATGATTTCCACTCAGCGGGGAATTATTTTGGCCTCTTTTGCGAAAGATGAGTCGGAACTCGCCTCCTATCAAGAAGCTTTCAAGCAGAATTTTGACCTGATGCAAAAATCAGTTGCCGAGATCAGGCCCCTAATAGTTAGGGAAGAATCGAAAGAGCTCACCGCCGACATTGCATCAAAACTGAGCGATTGGCTTCCACACTACGAAGAAATTGTGCAGAAAGCGTCGGCTGGCGATGCTGCCGAAGCCAATCGCATCCGCAAAGATGTGACGGGGCCCATTTACAAAGCCATCGCAAAAGACGCTCAAAGGTTGACGGGGATTCAGACCGAGATCCTGGATGAGAGCCGGAACGGGATGGCCACACAATACACCCGGAGCGTCTGGTTGGCGGCGATTCTGCTGGGCCTGTTTGCGTGCGTCGGCGCCGTGGTGATTCTAGTTGTGCGGCAAATTACCCGGGATTTGCGGGAAGCGATCCTGAAGCTGGCCGAAAGCGCGGAGCAGGTGGGCGGGGCCGCCTCCCAAGTTGCTTCATCCAGCCAGGCGCTCGCGAGCGGCTGCTCCGAACAGGCGGCTTCTCTTGAAGAAACCGCTTCATCGTCGGAAGAGATTAACTCGATGGCGGGCCGCAATAGCGAGAACTCGCGTTCAGCGGCCGCTCTCGTAGCCAAATCGCAAGAAACATTCACCGCAATGAACCGGTCGCTCGAGGAAATGGTCGGGGCGATGGGGGAGATCGGCGCGTCAAGTGAGAAAATCTCCAAAATCATTAAGGTAATCGACGAGATTGCATTCCAGACCAATCTTTTGGCACTCAACGCGGCCGTCGAGGCGGCGCGAGCTGGTGAAGCTGGCGCAGGTTTCGCTGTCGTTGCCGACGAAGTGCGGAACCTGGCGGAACGGAGCGCGCAAGCTGCTAAGGACACCGCTGCGTTGATTCAAGATTCCATTACGAAATCGAGCGAAGGGAAAACCAGGGTGGATCAGACGGTCGCGGAGATTTCCTCCATCACACAGCAATCCATGGAAGTGCGGGCGCTGGTGGAAGAGGTGAGTGGCGGCAGCCAGGAACAGGCTCGCGGTATAGAACAGATCAGTAAGGCCATCACGCAGATGGAGAAGGTCACGCAAAGTACGGCCGCCAGCGCCGAGCAAAGCGCTTCCGCATCAGAAGAGCTTTCCGGCCAATCCGAAGCGCTGAAAAACATTGTGGCGAGCCTTGCCGCAATGGTCGGCCGAGCCGTTGGCCGGAAATCGGCCGACGTGAAAAAGTGGAACGAACCGGACGTGCTCCCGCGCACGCTAGCTCCTGCCGGAAAAGCTGCAGCGCACTATGCCGGTGCGCGCAGAATTCCGGCGACCCGTCCAGGGAAAGCAGTAACGGCGGCTGAAGCCTTTCCGCTCGATGAGGAATTTAAGGAGTTCTGAACGGATGGCGCGCGTGGAGCGGGCACGAAAGTCGGTTTCGAAACCGACTTTGCAGGCCGGAGCCCCGCTCCACCCTGCACGCTCGACGAATCTCTAAAGCTAAACGATATTGCGGCAAGAGCGCGCCACAATTCCGACCCAACTCTCCGTAAACCGCTGCCAGCCGCGATATTCCGGCAGCCATCGAACGGCGTTGAGGGAATCACAAGCGCGCGTGCCGCTCCACAGGTCCCAGCAGAGGCTTCGCATACCGATGGTACGACTCTGTCACGAACCTCCTGCCCGTATCCATGAACTCCGCCGGGAGCGGGCGCTCTCTTCGCGCAACCTCTTCAAGCGGCGTCAGGATGGTCTCGCTCGCATACTCGGGTCCATCGCCGCGCTTCAAGCCGACCATCTGTCCAGTGTTTCCGGCCAACGCGGCGCAAACGGCGGCGCGTCCCACCAATTCCGCTTCCGCCCGGTCCGTTTCTGAAACGAGCGTCGAGCACGATCGCGCCAGCAGCGACGGGCGCTCGCTTCGTGTCCGAAGTTTCAGCTCCCGGCTGACGAAACTCGCGACGGCATGTCCCAGGTTTGAAGCGAGCCGGTGCTGCGGGTTATCCGGCCGGTCGACATCCGCTCCAAAAGGCTCCCCGTTTTCGTCCAACTGTCCTTCGCAGATACACACAAACACACGTCCCCACCTTCTGTACGCGTCTTCGATATCGGCCAGCAGCGTTTGGCGCGGAAGCGGCTGTTCGGGAAAATAAATCAAGTGCGGCGCATCGTCTTCGTCGTGCCGAGCGAACGCCGTTGCAGCCACCAGCCAGCCCACATTGCGGCCAATGACTTCACAAATGAGGATCGGCGAAGGCAGCGCGCGATGATCCATGCCCATGTCGCGTATGGCATGCGCATAGAAACGGGCGGCAGAGCCATAGCCAGGCGTGTGGTCGGTTCCATACAAGTCGTTGTCAACGGTTTTTGGAATGCCGGTCACCTGTAGTTCGTATCCAGCCGAGCGAGCCGCAAGAGCGATATCCATCGCGGTTCCCATCGAACCATTACCCCCGATGTAGAAAAAATAATGAACATCGTATTCCCGAAAGATCGTCAGCACGCGATCCAATTCAGGTCCGGACAATCGAACGCGCGACGACCCGAGTGCCGAACCGGGAGCCAGCTGTATGCCTTCCAGCGTTGGCAACCCGACTGCGAATAGATCCACAAAACGGCTTTCCAGTATGCCTCGAAGGCCGTATTGGGATCCCAGCAAACGTGTAAATGCGCCCCGCCGCTTCGCCTCCATGACAGCCCCATACAGGGTGGCATTAATGACTGAAGTAGGTCCGCCGCCCTGCGCGATCGCCGCCGCCATATGATCCTATTGTGAAGTGGTACTCGGAAAGTCGACGCGTCCTTGCGTTTCAGCGCCGATTTCGTTCAAATCAAATGGGTGGATACCGCGCGCTGGCGCATGGGGGATTGAATAACCGAATGGACGTAGTCGTCATCAAAGCGCCTCGGCTGCTTACCGAAGAGAGGCGCCGGGAGATTGCAGGCATTCTCGAACAACAAGGCCGCATTACGGTCGAGGAAGTGAAACGAAAGTTCGGCGTGTCTGCCGTTACGGCTCGAAGCGATCTGGATGCCCTTTCCGCGAATGGACTGCTGATACGGTCGCACGGAGGAGGCATTCGTCCCCTCGATAGCGGCCCCGATTATCCCTTGAAAGTGCGCGAGAGCATGCGCCACGAAGAGAAGGTTCGCATCGCCAAGGCGGCCGTCGGCCTGATCCGGCCGTTTCAGACAGTGATTCTATGCAGCGGATCTACCTCCGCCGAGCTTGCGGATCAGTTGCGGCGATCGAACCCTGAAGGCGTGGCGGTGATCACCTACGCGCTGAATATTGCCTCCAAACTTGCCGATGCGGCTAACCTCTCGCTGATTATGATTGGCGGCATCTTGCGCCAAGTCTCGTGCGCCTTCGTTGGCCCACAGGCCGAAGCCATGATGTCGTCGTTACATGCCGATCATCTGTTTCTCAGCGTCGTGGGCCTCGACGCGGAAATTGGTCCAACAACCATCGACATTCTCGAGGCACAATTGAATTCCCGGATGGTGCGGGCCGCGCGGGAAGTGACCGTCATCGCCGATTCGACAAAATTAGGTCAGCGCAGTCTCGCAGTGATCGCGCGCCTTGACCAGGTCCACCGAATTATCACCGACTCGGCCGCTTCGCCCGAATCCGTTGAAGCTTTTCGCTCCATAGGTATTGAAGTGCTCACGGTTTGAGCGGCGCCTGGTGCTACCTGAATAGCGCGTCGAAGATTGGCGCTTCAGGCGCAATGGCCCGACATCACGCTGGCTTCGAAATTGTACCGGGGCTTCCCGAATGGCGACAATGACAATTGGTTGGGAGCGCACGGCCGTGCGCTTGCTTGGCAAGAGTATAAAGACTGCATCCACGCTGGCCTGTAAGATTCTGTTGCTCCCAATTCGACCCATTCGTTTGTAAGTCGGCCACCGTCTGTATGCCAGCACATTTTGATAGTTACCACTTCGGTTTCTCCTTCAGTGTGCGGCGGCATATATCTCTACAGTGACTCATTTGCTGTTCCCGGTTCAAAGCACCTTCCCGACCCTGCCGGCGGCGATTCCGGCTCCAGAAACTCAGCTATAGTGAAGGCTGGCCATCACACTGCGCCATGATTTTGCCGGCTTTCTCGATCGCCCCTAAATTAGGGTGGTTCGGCTTGCTTGCCCTGACCATTTTCCTGGAAGTTGAGCCACTTCCTCAGGAGATCTATCCGCCTTTGTTCTACTCGTATAAGCTTTTGAAAGGCGCGCTGTTTTTCGCGCTGGGCTATGCGACCCCGCTTGCCTTCTGGCGGTTTAACTCCCTTGGCCGTGGCATGCTTCTGGCAGCCCTTTCGGCCTGCACCGTCGAGATGCTTCAAGGCTTCTTTCAGGGACACCGGTTTAGCTTCTTCGAGCTCGGATTGAAGCTGCTCATCATTTTTGCGGGATTTGCGCTAGCTCTGAACGCCCGGTATGAACAGCGGATTTCACTTGGCTGGTGGCGGATTCAATTGAAGAGCGAACACTTCCATGGTTGACAGCCGCTGCCCGGCGCGGCTTCGTACAATATTGACTTGAAATCGCGCCGTGAGTTCATCCGCTCTCTAAGCCGGAACGCGGCCGTCTTTACGTTCGATCAAATCACCCGCGTATTCGCCTCGCCGTTACCCGTGCAGTTTGTAAACGTGGCGCGAGAGGCCGGCCTGAATAGTAAGACGGTGTTTGGAGGAGAGAAGGGCAACAAATACCTGCTCGAGACAACCGGCTGCGGCGCGGCTTTCTTCGACTTCGATCACGATGGTTGGCTCGACATCTTTCTCGTGAATGGAACGCAGTTCGAAGCCCACTACGCTGCGGGCGAGGCGCCAGTCTGCCGCCTGTATAAGAACAATCGGGACGGAACGTTTACCGATATCTCGCTCAAAGCCGGCATTGCGCGCACCGGCTGGGGACAGGGCTGCTGCGCCGGCGATTACGACAACGACGGTTGGGACGATCTGTTCGTCACCTATTGGGGCGATTGCTCGCTATTCCACAACAACGGCGATGGAACGTTCACCGATGTCACGCCCAAAGCCGGTGTGACAACGAAAACACCGGGCCGGAACCGTTGGAATACGGGCTGCGTACATCGAATTCGATCCTAAGACCGCTCCATTACCTGAATCCGGTCCCTGCCTCTACGAAGGATTGGTCGTGGCCTGTGGTCCTCCCGGTTTGCAGGGCGGCAAGAACATTCTCTTTCACAATCGGGGGAACGGGCATTGAGTCTGGCGTAGCCTACAGCGCCGACGGAAAATCGCAGGCGGGCATGGGTGTGGATGCGGCCGACTACGATACGATGGCTGGCCCGATATCTCTCTCTGCAATGGCCATCTCTATCCCCGAGGTCGCGGAAACGGAGCAAGAGTCGGGATACCGCGAAAGAAAGGTGGTCTACCACAATTTGGGCAATCGAAAATTGGAAGATGTTTCGATGGATTTGGGACCCGGCGTCACGGAGCGGGTTCCGGGCCGGGGCTGCGCCTTCGGCGATTTCGATAACGATGGCGACGTGGACGTCCTGGTGAATTGCATCAACGATGTTCCTCAACTGCTTCGCTGCGATTCCTCGCTCCATCGCAATTGGATCAAGGTCAAGCTCGTTGGAGTGAAATCGAATCGCTCGGCCATTGGAGCGCGCGTCTATTGCAGGACGGAGGGGCACAGCCAGATGCAGGAAGTGCGCAGCGGCGGAAGCTATATCTCACAGAGCGATTTTCGGCTGCATTTCGGACTGGCCGCGGCGAAACGATGTTCGCTCGAACTTCGATGGCCCACGGGCAAAGTGGAAAAAATTCCGGATGCGCCAGTAAACCGGATCGTTACTATCGTCGAAGGCAAGGGAATTAGAACCTGAACAAGGGCCGCATGGATCTTCACCGCGCGGCCGGCTTTCTAAAACACCGCCTTCAATGCAAATTGGATTTGGCGTGCTGGATAAGTTGTGCGAATGGTGCCGAAGGCCGCATTGGTCGTAATCGTAGTCGGCAGTCCGAAGTTGGTGTGGTTGAGCACGTTGAAGAACTCGGAGCGAAATTGCAACGAGAGCCGTTCCTTTACGCGGAAGGTCTTGTTGGCCGCGAGATCCCATTGCGCAAGGCCAGGGGCGCGAGCCGTGTTCCGGCCCAAGTCGCCGAACGGATCGCTCGCAGGCGGAGTGGTGAATGTATATCCATTGAAAAAATTGTTGAGCATGGCTGACGTGCTCTCGCTCACTCCGTGCCCGCTTACGTTGGGTCGCAAAATCGCTTCGCCCCTATAATCGTTGGTCAAGCCCGTCACGTCATTTGCCGCCGACGGCGAATACGATACATCAATCGGCGTTCCCGTGTTTGCCGTCACGATGGAATTGAGCTCCCAACCACCCGCCACGGCATCCAAAAAGCCGTTCATATTCGAGCCGTATTTGAGGCCCTTGCCAAACGGCAGCTCGTAGACCACGCTTGCAACATTCATGAATTCCACATCGAAGCTCGACAGCCCGCGCTCGGCTGCCAAATCCCGAATGTTCTGAGGATTGGCTTCGTAATAGCCTGGATAATACTCGAGCGCCTGCTCGGAATCGCCTAGCGCCTTCGACCACGTGAACGAATTCAGAAAGTAAAGGCCGCCGCTAAGACGATGTTCAAGGCGTGCGGACAGGCCATTGTAGTCGTTGTCGCCCGCCGGATCGAGCCAGGTAATAGGCCCGAAGGTCTGAATGGGACGGCGGGCCTGCACCCCGAGCGTTTGCTCCGGCAAGTTTGGGTACGCCTGGTTGTAATCGGCAATGATAGGCAGGCGCAGGCTGTGATTGCCGTTATAGGCAACCTCCAGCACAGTATCTTTCGCGAGTTCGTGCTGTACAGAGAAGAACCACGACTGGATATAAGGCCAGCGCGTGTTCGGCGAAATATAGTCGATATTCGACGTGATGGGATTAAAATTTTGGGGGTTGTCGATGCCGGTCGTAAAGCTGTTCTGCGTCGTCAGAAAGTTAGATGGAACCGTGCCGCCGGCCGGGATAGACTGCGTAAGGATGCCAAAGAGAGCCTGGGGCGCGTTAATTCCCTCTTGCGCGCTGCCTACGCGGTTGAAGAACGAGTAGCTAATTCCGTATCCACCGCGCAGCACGGTCTTGGGAGCCGCGCTCCAGGCCATGCCGATGCGCGGCCCGAAATCTTTGTAATCGGGGTGCACCAGAGCGCGATCGTAAATGCTGCCGTTCGTCGCTTTAATCAACGTGTCTGTTGTTGGGTCGAAGTTGGTCCAGTTGTTGTCACGTTCCCAGATGGGTGTAGCGAATTCCCACCGCAGGCCCAAATTTAGGGTGAGTTTCGGCGTAACACGATAGTCGTCTTGAAGGTAAAGCGCATGAATATGCTGCCGAAGGTTGGTAACCAGGTCGTTGCCGAGCTGTATTGTGCTGGGAAGCCCGAATATGAAATCCGCCAGATCGTAGCTTGTGGCATCACTCGGAATCGAGCAGCCCGACGGCTTGCCCAGTAACGCGCAGGTCGGTTTACTGAACTGGCCCGAATATGTATCGGCTCCGTACAAAGGGTTAATGTCCAGCACTTCCGTGCGGATGGTTTGAAATTCGTAGCCCGTCTTGATGGTGTGGCGGCCAGCAACGAGGGAATAATTCAGCTTCGGGTCAAAGGAAGTCGGATTCTGGAATTGCGGGTTACTCGTCTGCCGGCCCAGTTGAGAGAAACCGCTGATGGATTGCGAATTTAAGCCACCAGTGAGATTGGGCGAGGTTGGCAGCCCGGGGATGCCGTAGAGTTCTTCCATGCTGGGACCGCCCAGGTAGGGAGGCACTTTGCCCGCGAGAATGTGATCGAACGCCAGGCGGGCTTCGAGCAACGATGACGCTGTAGCCGTCCAGGTATAGCCGATCGCCGCTTGCTGCTGAATGGCGTGTATGTAGCCGTTCCCGTTGCCGCCCGACGGCCCTGGAATGTCCGGCTGATAGTACTGCAGATCTTTCCGCTGGCTGAAGCGCGCAAAGGCTGTCATTTTACTGTTGATCTGGTAATCCACCTTGGCGTCGTACTTATCGCTGTAATCGCGAACCAGCAGCAGCGCTTCGTAATTATTCGAGCGGCCTGGCCCGTTGGGAGCCGGCAGCGCGTTCAATGCCTCCGCGGCGAATGGATTCAGGGCGCTGATTGGGATGGGCGTGTTGGCCGGGTAAACTGCCCGGTTTAGTGGATCGTAAACCGTCACTGGTAAAATCCCGTTCCGGTCGTTTGTGTCCGGAATCGAGTCGAAATTCAGATATCGCTGCAACTGGCGGAAGCCCTCATAGTCCGCAAAGAAAAACAGCTTGTCCTTGATGAAAGGCCCGCCTATCGCAAACCCAAACTGGTTGCGCTGCAGCGTCGGTTTTTGAAATACCGCTGGGCTGAAGGTGAAGCCCACGGCGTTCAGATCGGTGTTGCGGAGGAAATCGTAGGCTGTACCGTGAAATTCATTGGTTCCCGATCGCAGCGCCGCATTCACCACGCCACCGCCCACGCGTCCGTACTCCGCGCTGAAGTTACTAGTAATTACTTTGAATTCGGCGAGAGCGTCCGGCGAAGGCTGTACCACCTGGCTCGAGTAACCCTGGTTGCTGGGCGAATAGGCATTGTTGTCCACCCCATCCAGCAGAAAGTTGTTATATGTGCTGCGCATGCCGTTTACGTTGAACGAGCCTTCGCGCGGTGTGCCGTTGGCAGCGAACAACACAGAAAGCGGCGACCGGTGAACGTTTGTGGAAAGCAGCGCGAGATCCGAATAGTTGCGGCCATTGAGCGGCAGCTCCACGATCTGCTGCGTGTTGATCACCTGCCCGTGTTCGCTCGAGTCGGTCTCGAGCACTGCCGCGGCGCCGGTCACTTCAACCGAATCCGTAACTTTGCCGATTTGCATCGTAAGATCCACCCGCTGCCGGGCGTTTACGTCCACTCGAATGTTGGCCGCAATGGCCTTTTCGAATCCAGGCGCCTCCGCTGTCACTGTATAAATGCCCACTTTGACGTTTGGAAATGTGAAGTCGCCATTTCCGCCGGTCTTGGTTTCGGATTTAACTCCAGTGTCTTGATTGACCAAGGTGACAGTGGCGTTTGCGATGGCCGAGCCGGTAGGATCGGTAATCGCACCGAGCACGTCGGCAGTTTCAAATTGCGCTTGCGCAGGCGTCATTGCCGCAAGCGATACCATTACTGCGAGAAGATACCTCACAAGCCCCCTTCCTTGCGGAGAGCGTAGCACGAAAAGCCGGACTCTTGGGTTTCGGTTGTGTGAAAACTGGTTAGACCCGATGTCTGAAGGCGACATGCGCGGCGCGCGTTTACCAGGCGCCTTGCTTCAGTCCGAACCACCAGATCAACCCCAGCGTTGCTGTGTTTTGCTCCCTCTTCAGAATGCCAAGAATATTGGTGAGGAAGTACGGACGGTTCGAGAAATCCCTCCGCCATTCACCCATCAGCATGAAGCCGTCCGCCAGCTTGTATTGAGTTGTGACTGTATTTTCTTTCAGCGCCTGCGTAACGCCGCTGAACAATCCGCCGCGATCGGAAAGATACTCGGCGCGGGTTGCAAACGCGATTTTAGGCGTGAGTTGATATCGCGCGTACACCGCGCCCCCGTCCACATGCGATGGAGCCGAATAGGTATAAAGGCGTTCGATCTCGTAATCGCCTTCCAGTCCGAACGTCAGGTTTTTTGAAGGCTGCCACGTGGCGTAGCTGTCGAAAATGTGCAGCTTTCCTTGTGGAGCATTAGGAATCGGCTCGATTGGAGTTCCCTGCAGTGTCGGAAGGCCAGGCGGCGGGTTCGGCGGATTGAAGATTACGTTAGGGTGTTCCTGGCCAAGGTAGTAGTTGATCGTCCAGTTCAGGGTCTTATGAGGTTGAAGGACCAGGCCAAACATTTCGTCCTTATAGCCGTTGGTGGGCTCGGTTTGTTGCGTGCCGTTCACAATCCAGTAATTAAGGCCGAGCACGCTGTTGACTTTGTAATTCACGCGAGCGCCCATGTGATAAAAGGGCAGGAAATTGAACCAGAACGAACGCGAGTAGTTCATTTGGTCTTTCGTGTAATTGTTTTCATAGCCGAGCGCGCTGGCCCATTTGCCGAAATCGACGGTTAAGCCGTTTCCAACGGGAAAGATATACGTACCGTAAGCCTGAAACACGGCGCGGTAGACGTCGGGCCGCAATTCGTTGGCAGCATTTCCTTGTAGGGTTTCAGTTGCTTGACCGTATTGAAAATCGAGACGAACGCCCCACCGCTTTCCTTTTTCGAGATCGGGGGCGTTTTCAATCACTAGATCGGCCTGATTCAGACTGAAGGCATTGCTGAGGACGTCGTATGCCCTCAGCAGGTTGACCCGCGCGACCGGGTTGTTGAAATTCCAAGCGTAGTACGTGTCAAGATACCCGTTAAATGTGGTTCCGGCCAGAATTTCGGGAAGGCCCGAATCGGGCGGAGCGCTGGTTTGAACCGGGTTTTGAACAGGGGCTGCCTGCGCCGCGAGGGCGGGAGCTGGCGCGTTTGGCGGCGCTACCGGTTGCGCGCTCTTGGCCTCGAGCAAGGCGATGCGCTGCTCCAGCTTTTCGATCCGCTCGAGCAATTGCCGTTCGAGCGGCGTGAGCGGCTGGCCTGGCTGCGCGCCGGTGTTCGCCAGTGAGGAAGTTTGCTGTGCGTAGCCCATCGCAGTGAGACAAATGGCAACGGAGGCTAGACGCACCCAGATGCGAGCGGATATGTGGTTGGGCATATATGCATTTCTGCTTCAGAAGAAATCAGTGTAGAGCTTTCCCGATGTCAATGCGATCTGTGATACGATGCCGCCTGATTCGGAACAGCACAGAAAGCGCGCCCCGAAGATGAACTGGACCCGCCGCAAATTCCTGAACTCGAGCCTGGCTGCGCCGGCTCTGATCTCTGTCTCCGATCTCTCTCGGGCAAACCCAGCAAGAGCCGGCGAACCTTTTACGCCGGACGAGCTGGCGACGCTCAAGGCAGCCATCGATGAAATCATTCCGGCGGGCGACGGCATGCCGTCGGCGAGTGAAGCCGGTGGAATAGCGTATCTCGTTGCGCTGGCACGTACAGAAAGCGGCGGTATCGGCAAGGAGATTCGAAAATGCCTGGCATCATTGAGTGACAAAGGTCCATTCGATCGTCTATCGCCGGACGCACGCGTCAGCGTTCTCAAAGCTTACGAACAATCCGCGCCTCAAAACTTCGCTCTGTTTCGCGATTGCGTCTACGAATCCTATTACACGCAACCTTCCGTGTGGCGCCTCATCGGATATGAGCTCTATCCAACCGACCACACCGGCCCTCACATGAAGCCTTTCGACGAGAGCGTCCTCACCGAAATGCGGAAGCGGCCGAAATTCTATCGCGAGGTGTGACCATGGCCGAAGAACCTGTCGACGTGTTGGTCATCGGCTCGGGCGCGGCCGGAGCGGCCGTGAGCAAGCGCCTGACCGATCTCGGAGCCAAGGTTCTGTGCCTCGAGCAGGGCGGCTGGGTGAAGCCCACAGATTATCCTTCCACTCGCCCGAATTGGGAAATTCAACTGAAGCGCGGGCCCTTCAATTTCAGCCCCAATGTTCGAGGGCGATGGGAAGATTACCCCGTAGTTGAAACCGGGCCCAATCCCCCCGACATTCTGATGTTTAATGCGGTCGGCGGAAGCACGCACCATTGGACGGGCCATTTCCCGCGGTTTCACCCCTCCGATTTCCGCGTCAAATCGCTCGACGGTGTTGCCGTGGATTGGCCGATCTCATATCGGGAACTTGAGCCGTATTACGACATGAACGACCGCGAGATGGGCGTGGCAGGCATCACCGGCGATCCGGCGAACCCGCCTCGCTCGAAACGGCCCACACCTCCTCTTCCGCTAGGGACCCTTGGCGAAACCATCGGACGCGGATTCGACAAGCTTGGCTGGTATTGGTGGGTGTCGGACAACGCCATCATTTCTCAAAACTACCAGGGACGACCGGCCTGCGAGTTGCACGGCAAGTGCATGTTCGGCTGTCCCATCGGCGCCAAGGCGTCCACTGATGTCACTTACTGGAGAAAGGCAATTCGAAAAGGTGCTGTAGTAAAGCCATGGTCGCGGGTGCGTGAAATCACGGTCGGAAAGAATGGCTTGGCTCGCGGCGCTGTCTACTATGACCGCCAGGGCAACCTTCACGAGCAGCTCGCCAAAGTGGTCGTGGTTTGCGCCAATGGCGTCGGCACGCCGCGCGTGTTGCTCCATTCGAAATCGAACCTGTTTCCAAATGGCTTGGCGAATTCATCGGGACTCATTGGGGCGAATTTTATGCTGCACCCGTTCCGGTTTATCGAAGGAGTTTTCGAAGCTCCGATGGACGGGCACATCGGCCCGTTCGGAATCCCCGCCTTCAGCCAGCAGTTTTACGAAACAGACCTGAATCGGGGCTTCATCCGGGGCTATTCATTTCTGCTCGAGCGCTCCTTCGGTCCTTTGCATCACGCCTGGGGCGGATTCGTGCAGAAACCAGTTCCGTGGGGCGCGACCCACCACCAGGTGATGCGCCAAAGGTTTCCCCATATCATCCGCGTTTCCGTTCTCGGCGAGGACTTGCCCGACACAAAGAACCGCGTCGAGCTCGACCCGGAGAGGAAGGACTCGAGCGGCATACCCGCTCCGCGCGTCGTCTACGCTTACAGCGAGAACAGCTTAAAGATGTTGGATCACGGCTACCGCATGGGGAGGCAGGCGCTTCAGGCTGCGGGCGCCATCGAGATTCTCGACAGCGGGGTCATTCAGCCCGCCTTTCATCTGCTGGGGACGGCGCGTATGGGAGACGATCCGAAAACCTCTGTTGTCAACAAATGGCATCAGGCGCACGACGTGAAAAACCTCTTCATCGTCGACGGAAGCTCCTTCGCCACCAGCGCCGCCGTGAACCCAACTTCCACCATCGGAGCCCTCGCGCTCCGAGCCGCCGACGGAATTTGGGCCCAGCGGCATCAGTATGTGGCTTAGGTCTCTGAGCGCTTGGTTCGGCTCCTGATGTGGGGCACCGGTCGAAAACCATCCATCACGCAGTACCCACTTTGGCCGTATGCGCCAAGACAAACATGATGAACACATCCTATAAAGTGGCGTGTATCGACTACACAAGAGCATGCTGGCCGTGGTGATTACCGATGCCGCGGCGGAGGGCGAATTTCGCTTCGAACGCCGGAAGTTCAGGACCCTGGCAGTGAATTGAGAGAATTGTCGGAATGGCTGGCGGCGCATCAGGTGCGCGAGGCCGTCATGGAGTCGACGGCGCAGTGCTGGAGCCGGTGTGGCTCAGTCGCCCCACGCGCCTCAAACTCCCTGCGCGCCTCGACCGCGAACTTCGAGAGGGCAGCCTGCATTTCAACGAACCGCGCAGCCCAAGGTTCCTTATCCGGGAGTTCCTCGAGAATCCACTGCGGGATGCGATTCTGTTCCTGAGGAGGCAGTGCTCTAAGCTTTGTAACCGCCTCGTCCAGCATCCGTCATCGCGTAGAGTATGGGCCGTCTGAAACGCCGAGCCGGCCAGCACGATAGCGCGCATCAGCCGCATTTACGACAGCCGGACGATGTACTAAATTGAGAATTGGCGATAAACAAGCAAAAGGTCCTGATCACGGGCGCTGGCGGACTCGTGGGTTCCGCGTGCGCTGACTACCTCGCTAACGCCGGATGGACAGCCGTCGGGATCGACAACAATTTGAGGCAGGAGTTCTTCGGTCCTGCCGGCTCCACGACCGCGGTTGTATCCGATCTTCTTAAGAAGCATCCGAAAACTTACCGGCATCTCGCAGTCGACATACGGGACCGGCAAACCGTTCGAGACATTCTTAAGCAGGAGCGCCCTGCTTTTATCATTCATGCCGCCGGGCAGCCCTCGCACGATAAAGCGGCCTCGATCCCCTATGACGACTTCGACGTAAATGCCGGCGGCACTCTTAATATGCTCGTGGCGGCCCGAGATTTTTGCAAGGATTCGCCATTCTGCTTCACCAGCACGAACAAGGTGTATGGAGATCGGCCGAATTTTCTTGCGCTCGAGGAGAAGGCGACGCGTTGGGACTATGCCGACGGCCTGGATGGCGTCGATGAAAAGATGCCTATCGACCAATGTCTTCACTCGGTATTCGGAGCCTCCAAAGTAGCCGCCGATGTTATGTGCCAGGAGTTCGGCCGCTATTTCGACATGCCAGTCGGAGTGTTCCGCGGGGGCTGTCTGACCGGGCCTCAGCACACAGCGGTAGAGCTGCACGGATACCTCAATTACATTGTGATGTGCGCGGTTATTGGCCGCGAGTACGCGATCTACGGTTACAAGGCGAAGCAGGTTCGGGACCAGATCCACTGCGCCGATGTTGCTCGTTTGTTTCTCGAATTTTATTCCAACCCGCGAAAGGGCGAGGTCTACAACCTCGGAGGCGGGAGGTCAAATAGCATCTCGATACTCGAGACGATTTCGGTTCTCAATGATATGGGTTTTAAGTTGAAACATACCTACGTCGATCAGAATCGGATCGGCGATCATATCTGCTATATTTCGGACCTGACTAAGATCAAGCGTCATTTCCCCAATTGGAGCCTGAGTTATAGCTTGCCCCGAATCTTTCAGGTGATTGCGGACCGTTACCAGGGCCGCTCAAATCGCCAGGAGTGCGCCGTGGGATCGGCTTGAAGGAACGCTTCTTTCATTGGCCTCCGTTGGGAACCGCGGCAACGCTGCTTTCGAGGATATCCAGGTAGCGGAGGAACGTTGAAGCCTGCTCCCGCTCGCTGGCGCTGCTTGCGTACGGCAGGGCCTTGGTCTCCCAAATTCGGGCGTTTTTCGCGCTTTTCAGTTGCAAACTGCAGAAGGCGAGCGCGGAAAAAATGGAAAAAGCCTGATCGGGTTTCAGGTTCCTTATTTCAGACAACGTAGACAAAGCGCTGCCATACCGCTTTGCGTCAATTAGCTGCATGCCGAGAGCAAGCCGCGCCTCCTCGAAGCCAGGCTTCAACTTGATTGACTTCGAGAGAGCTCGAATCCCTTCATCGCGGCCGCCGCCGGACGAGGCGAGCAACATGGCGTACTCGTATAACATCTCGGGATCGGTCGAGCCTTTCTGCTCCGCCTGCGCAAAATGCGTCTGCGCCGCCGCTTTGTTACCTTCTTCCCAGGCCAGATATCCGAGCGACTCGTCCACCTCAGGGCTACTGGGCCGATCGGCGGCCAGCAGCTCGAGCTGTCGCCGCGCTTCGGCGGCAGTGGCTTTATGCGACGCGAGCAGTTCGGCCAGCGCGAGACGACTTTCGAATTCCGTCAGGTCGCGCACTTCCGGATCGAGATTGGCCTTCTCGAGCTCGATATCGAAGATCGAAGCGCGCACCGTATTTTGCCGGAAATACCGCCGGAGGTCGCCCTCAACTTCTTCGAGCTTCCTGCCATAAACGGAAGCGAAAGCTTGCGCCGTAGATTGCCCGCCCGCGACAGTTAGAACGAATTGATGAAATTTCGGCCCGTATTCCCGGCTGAGCGCGAGCATGTGTGTCAGCAGCCAGCTCTGCGCATAAAAAATCGACATCTTATTCCGCTCGTTATAGTAAGGCGATTCGGGCGTGACGCCGGTCAACAACTCCAGGTCAAGCCAGCCGAATGCGCCGAGCACCTGTACGTGTCCAGCAAGTGGCCTACCCACCATCGCGCTGCGGCCTTTCGGCTCGAGTGAGGAATACAGATCGGCGAGCCCTTCGTTGAGCCACACCGGAAGCTTCAACCCGGCGTTTTCCACAATGAGATGGGTGTATTCGTGAATGGCCGTGGGATAGTGCTCGGCGCGAATATCTTCCATCACGATATAGTCGCGCTGCCGGCTCCGCTGATAGTATGCGAACGCGCCATCGTTCGGGCGATATGGCGCGAATTCCTTCTCCGACTTGAACGCGATTATGCGAAGGCGCGCGTCAGCTGCCTTGTTTGCCGGGCTAATCTCGAGGAAAAACGATCGTACCTGTTCAAACACAGCCAGCGCCTCGGTTCCTTGTTTCGCGCTGTTGGTTGTGTACATCTCGAAGTGTGGCGTCGTGAGTGAGATCCAGTGCTCGGCAGCGCGGGCAGGGCGAACGAAACACCATGCAACGAGCGCCATAGCCGGCGCTGCCGTGCGGAAGGACCTCCTGAATGCGTGAGACATGCGAGAGAGTGATTTGATTCTCCTAGAGAGCGGGGAGAAAGCCAATCACCTGCGCAGGCCCGGAATGGAATAGTACGTCTAGTCTGAAAAGCGAAACGGGAAGGTGTCACCCTTCCCGTTCGTCGCGTCGAACAGATTCGACCCTGAGTTTGTGTACCGATAGTCCCCTTCTAATCGGGGCAATTACATTATACTTGCGCGGCCCCGCCAAAGGCCGAGCAAGCCCGGCCACTAAACGGCACTCGGTCGGCTGTAGCCGCGAGACCTGCCCCGCCAGACTGCTTAGCTGACCTTCTCTGCAATCGACTTGGCCTGAACGAACTGAAGAAGGTAATCGGGGCCGCCGGCTTTCGAATCGGTGCCGGACATGTTGAAACCACCGAACGGATGCGCTCCCACCATAGCGCCGGTGCATTTGCGGTTGATGTAAAGGTTCCCAACAAAAAAGCGCTTTTTCGCACTCTCAATGTGTGCGGGATTGTTCGAATACACCGCTCCGGTTAACCCGTATTCGGTATCGTTCGCAAGTTCGAGCGCGTGATCGAAATCGCGAGCCTTAGCAATAGCCAGGACCGGACCGAAGATCTCTTCCTGAAAGATGCGTGCTTTCGAATCGACACCGGCAATCGCCGTCGGTTGGACAAAAAAGCCGTCCCCGTTTCCAGCTGCGCCTCCGGCAATTAACCGCCCCTCTTTCTTGCCCGCTTCAATATAGTTCAGAACCGATTCCTGGGCGTGCCGGTTGATAACCGGACCCATATAATTGCCGAAATCCCCGGGATCACCCATTTTCACCCCGGCCATCTTGTCTTTCAGCTTTTCGATGAACTCGTCGTAGACGGCGGCATCCACAATCGCCCGGGAGCATGCCGAACACTTCTGCCCCTGGTAACCGAAGGCCGATACAAATACACCCTGCACGGCCTCGTCAAGATTAACTTCGCGGTCGACTACAATCGCGTCTTTGCCCCCCATTTCGGCAATAACACGTTTAATCCAGATCTGTCCCTTTTGAGGCTTGGCCGCGAGTTCGTTGATGTGCAGGCCGACATCGCGCGAACCGGTGAACGATATGAAGCGGGTCTTCGGGTGCGACACCAGAGTGTCTCCGATTACGCCGCCTGCGCCCGTGAGCAGCGAGAAACTTTGCGGCGGAAAGCCGGCCTCGAGCATCGCTTCCGCAAATTTCGCGGCGATCGTGGGCGTGTCGCTGGATGGCTTGACGATTACGGTATTGCCTGTCACGAGCGCCGCGGTCGTCATGCCCAACAGAATGGCCAGAGGAAAATTCCACGGCGGGATCACGATACCCACACCGAGCGGAAGATAGACCATCTGGTCGCGCTCGCCCTTTAACTGCACGAGCGGATCGGGTTTGGCGAGTTTCAAAGCCTGCCGGGCGTAATATTCGCAAAAATCGATTGCTTCTGAAACGTCCGCTTCGGCCTCAGGCCAAGTTTTGCCCGCTTCGAGAACCAGCCAGGCGTCGAATTCCAACTTGCGCGCCCGTATGATGCCGGCCAAATTGAGTAGCAAGCGCGCGCGGTCCTCGGTGGGCGTATCACTCCACTGGGGAAAGTACTGGTACGCCTTCTCGACTGCCTCCCTCGCGTCTTCCGCCGTGCCTTTCTGATGTATTCCGACAATTTCTCGAGGTTTGGCGGGATTCAAGGACTGAAGCTTTTCCGGTCTCTTCTTGCGATCGCCGGCAATCAGGAGGTCGTACTCCTGCCCGAGTTTCGCGCGCACTTCGACGAGTGCCCGCCGGGCCGCATCGGCGTTCCCTGGCTGAGTGAAATCGGTATAGGTCTCGTTCTGAAACGCCGGTAGCGAACGAATACTTTCGGCGGCAAGCGCTGGCATGGCTATTGTTCTCAATACGGCGAGAGTGCGCCGAAAGCTTTAAATCGCCTCATCTATTTTCTTCTCAGCGAGACGGCGCCCCCGCTCGAACATTTCCGCCGCGTCTTCGGCAATCTCGCGGCCACGCTCGTATAGGTCGCGGCCCTTTTCGTAAAGATCACGGCCCGACTCGCTTATGGCCTGGCTGCCTTTGCGGGCATGCTTGGCCAACTTTCTGCGAGTGCGCTCACCCGATTCCGGCGCCAGCAACAGAGCCACCGCTGCGCCAACGAGCGCTCCACCCAGAAACCACAGGATACCTGTACCATCATCGCGTTCCATGGTTTTCTCCTCGCCTTCATTCTAGCCTTGAGTGAAATCGGACTGACATGCGGGCGTCTACCGCGCTGGAGCGGGGCAACAATCGGAGGGGCACACGTCATGATTAGGCCCGTAGCGGCCAAGCGCAAGCTTTGGCTGCGCCGGGTCCATCCGCTCGCTGATCAGCTCACGAATCATACGCACAAAGACAGGGTGGTCTCCTACGGTGCGCGCCCGGACGAGCGTCATGCCCAGTTCGATCGCGAGATCCTTAGCTTCGATATCCAGATCGTAGACGACCTCCATATGATCGGAGAGGAAGCCGATCGGAGCGAGGGCCAGGTTGCGGACACCTAATTCCCGGATTCTGCGCAAATAGTCGAGAATGTCGGGTTCGAGCCAGGGTTGGCCCGGCGCGCCGCTCCGGCTTTGAAACACCAACTTCCAGTGCTCAACTCCGCTCTCGTAGGCAACCAGCCGCGCTGTTTCCTCGAGCTGCTTCTGATAGCTGGATGTTCGAGCCATCGACACTGGAATACTGTGAGCGGTAAAGATGACGTACACTTTCCTTCCATTCGGAAAACGCGCCAATGCGTCACGTAGCCGCTCGGCCGACGGCTCGATGAAGTGCGGATGGTTATAGAAGACGCGCAGTTTGTCGATTTCGGGCGCGCTTTCGCCAATCGCCCGCTGAGCGGCGAGAACATTTTCGCGATACTGCCTGCAGCTTGAATATGAACTGTAGGCCGAAGTCACAAAAGCGAGCGCTCGCCGAATGCCGTCTCCCTGCATGCGTTGAAGTGTGTCCGCGAGAAAGGGATGCCAGTTCCTGTTTCCCCAGTAGACAGGTATATGCGGACCATGCTGCTTCAGCTCCTCTTCCAACGCTCGGATCAGGGCGCGGCATTGATCGTTAATCGGACTCTTTCCTCCAAAGTGGTCGTAGTGTCCGGCCACTTCGAGCAGTCGTTCCCGCGGTATGTTCCGGCCGCGCGTTACGTTCTCGAGGAACGGCATCACGTCGCCAGGCTGCTCCGGGCCGCCGAAGGAGATCAATAGAAGTGCTTCGTACGGGCCAGGGGTGGTTGAATTCATTGCTCCTTGAGTAGATGTTACTGCGCGCCCGTGCGGGGACGCTGAACATCCGCCAGTCTATACTGGGGCCGTCAGATGGCGATTGCCCAATCTCCTTACCCGCCGGATGTCGATGCTCATCTGTGGCGGGGATACAGGCATATCGATGGCGTGTTGAAGATTGGCCTGGTGCTGCCGCGAACCGACCGGGCTCCGCTATGGGTGGCGCGCATTCTGAATCTTCTGGTTGCCGAAACGTCGGTGAAATTGGATGTAGTATATCGACTCAACGGTTTCGCGGCGACGCCTTCCTCACCTGCCGGATTGCTAAAACCGCTGTGGAGATGGAGCGAGAAACAGGCTGCGCCTCTTGCCGAGGTTCCCATCGCAACGAAGCCTGCCTGCTGTTTCGTCGATATCGCCTGCGATCCGCTATTGGGACTTACGCACGACTCGCGGCAAAGAATCGCGAAGCGCAACTTGGACGTATTGGTGTGCTTGAGTCAAGTTCCCCTCATGGGAAACGCGGGCGGCCTGGCGCGGCACGGTGTGTGGTGGTTTTCGCTCGGAGACCCGACCGAGAGTTCCGGCGATCCGCCATATTTGCGCGAAGTCCTCACAGAAGCTCCCGTGAGCCAAATCGTGCTGCTACGATCCGATGGCGATTTCGCGCCCCATGAAGTATTAGCGAGTCACTCGGAACCAACTAGAATCGGATGGCGGTTGACCGAGACCGCCGATGCCCTTACGTCGATAGCCGGGCCGTTGCTGATTCGCGCCTTCCTCGATCTACTCGCCAGCGGTCAGCCAAAGGTCTCTCCGATGGCAATTCCCGGCCTCAACGACGCGGATTCCGTGCGCCCCAGCACTTTACGATTTTTACGATCGCGAACGCAGCATAGCTGGAGTGTGCACACACGCGGCAGGAGCACAAAGCGCTGGTTTTTGGCAATGCGGCCGCATGGCGCTACCTCGTTTTGGCCAATTCCCAAGCCGCACGGAAGCGAATTTGCTGACCCGTTTGCTGTTGAAGAAGACGGGCGCCATTTCATCTTCTTTGAAGAAGTACCTGCAGCAACGGCCCGCGGAAGAATCTCCGCGCTGGAAGTGCTTGGGCCGCGCGAATGCGGCGTACCGTTTCCGGTGTTGGAAGCGAAGCACCACCTCTCGTACCCCGTCGTGTTCAATCACAACGGCGAATGGTTTCTGCTGCCGGAAAGTTCCGCTTCCCATCGAGTCTCGTTGTTCCAGGCGGTGCGATTTCCGGACGAGTGGGAACATTGCGCCAATCTTGTCGAGGACTTGCCGGTAGTGGACACCACCCCTTTCCATTTGGACGGGACGTGGTATTTCTTCACGACCACCAGAGCCCCAAATGTAGAAACATTCCTTTTCTATTCAGACCGGTTGGACGGGCGCTGGCAGTATCACCCCTGGAACCCGGTGTGCTCGGAAGCTGTTCGCGCCAGAGGCGCGGGACAGCTATTTCTCGCCGATGGAAAGTTGGTCCGGCCGTCGCAGGACCACTCGAGCGGTTATGGCTCGGGCATTGTGTTGAACGAAATTTTGCGGCTCACTAAGACCGAATACGAGGAACGGCCCTTCCGGACGATCCGGCCCGATTGGCTGCCCGGATTAATTGGGACGCACACTCTGAACCGGGATTCGGCGTATGAAGTCGTGGATGGCTTACGGCTCGAAATGTAATGGTCAGTTTACCGGCGAAACCCAGGAGCGGATCGCGCGTCCGGCCTTACGGCGGTGGAAGTGGTAAGCGGGAACAAAGTCGGCTTTGCGGATGCCGGCTTCCGAGGCATGATTCGATGCCTCGCAATAAATCCAGGAAATGAAGCCCTCGTTCGCAGCGAGGTTGCACAAGTGGCGAAGGACGGCGGGATACACACCATAGCCTCGCTGGGAGGCTGGCGTCCAGCAATCGTAAATGATCGCCGCGGGGGCATCGAGCTTGACACGGCAATCCGCCCCAGTTTCATATTCAGCCACGATTTCATCGCGAATGCAAAGCCACGCAACGTGTGCAAGAGCGTGTTCGCGGAACGCGAGAAAGCCTCGATCTCCGGCTTTCAGCCGCCGGGCGAAATGGCGAAGCGCGCCGGGATTGAGCACGTCTTCGTAATCCGGCGCCTCTTCGGCGATCGCGCCTAGCGTTAGTGGACGAATTTCGAGTTCAGCCGGACTGGCAACCACGGAAGGTTCACCTGACCAGCGGTACACGATCACGTGATCGTTCCTCAAGAATTGCCGAGTAGCGCGGCGGCACAGGCTCACGGCCGATGACACAAGGCCATCGCGCCTTACTGCACGCATAGTCCGACGAGCTAGTTGGACTCCGGTCAAGAAAGCCGGCCGCTTGCGGACCGTTTCGGCGATGACAGCTCGCCTCCGCGCAGCTGCTGCCCTTCCCGGCTGCCTGAAGAAGGTGACTGTATAGTTATGCCGCACCACATTGGCGAATCGCGATTTAAACCCTTCATCTCCAATCGTGAAGTCGAGTTCCCGCAGACCCTTGCCAGCCGCGTACATTAGAATGCTTTGCAGTAACACTTCGCCGGGTGAATAATCCCAGAAATCGACATCGAACGCCGGTTTGTACCAGATGTATTTGCCGCAACGCTCGAATCCGAGGTGATACGCAATCGGGCGCTGGTCCAGCGTTAGCGTCGAAAAGCGAAGTTCACGAGCCGGATCCATGGACCAGATCAACTCGCGATAAAACGAGACTGCATCCTGGTCCCGAAACAGCGAGCGATCGCCCGCCAAACCGCGCCGCTGCGCATGCTGTCGCATGAACAAAGGGAGATGCTGTTCAATTTCTCTGGCATCTGTGAGATGTGTGAAGGCCACGGTCCCCAGTTTCTCGAGTTTGCGGCGGTGCCGGCGGAGGCTTTCTTTTCGTATGGCGTCCTGCCATTCGGAGCCGTCCGGTCCGGGTACGAGACTCGGAGCCGGCACGGCGTCGGGGTGAACAAAGATTCTTTTGAAGAGATCGCTGGGCGACTGGCGAAGCTGCTCGAAGGCAGCCCATAAGACCGACTGCCCCGGTATGTTCTCGAGGACACATTCCGACCAGCCAGGCTCGCTCAAAAGCGCATTCAAAATGAGCTCAAGATCAGACGATACTTCGCTCGAATCAACGAGAAGATCGTTGTAATCGGAGAAGCCGGTCCCGACGAAGACCAGTTTGCCGCTTTGAATAGCCAGCGGCAGAATGGCACGAATATCGTTTTCTGGCCCCTGGACAATAGCTGTGAGCAAGCAGATCGAGTTGGCATGAGTACGCACCCACGCCTGCGCGAAAGAAAAATGCTGGAAAATCTCGGCGGTGGCCGCGGCGGACCAGAGCCGGTTCCAAGGCTGTTCGAGCGCAGTAAAACCTTCCGGATCGCGCACGAAAACAACCCGGCGTGAAGGGTTGCTCATCCGGGAAAAAGCAAGCCCTCATCGTAGCAGACCGGTGGAGCGGGCCTCCGCCCTGCTCATGCCGCCATTCCTGGCGGCATGGCATTCACGTCTTATGGATTAGACGGCGTTTGCGGATTACCGGCCGCAGGCACGGTTGGCGTCTGGATGAAATTTCTCCCGAACACCGTTCCATTGCCGACTACGTAGTTATAGCCGTGATGCGTATAGTAGTAGCCATCGAAGCCGGGAATGCCCTCATGAAAGTACTGTTCTTGCGAGCCCGCCAGCTGATAGGCCGACAACTGGTAAATTTGATAATTCACATTGCCCAACCTGCTTTGGAAATGCTCGATTTCGAGTGCGAGCAAACCCGCGAAATCCGGGGACGTAATGCTGGTGCCGACGAGGCCCACTTCAGTTCCCCCCACAATGGCGATCACGAAACTGCGATCGGGGCTGCATGGCGTAACCGATCCTACGGGACATCCGCCCATTTGCAGTGAAACGTCTGGGATCGTGCGCCATACCGAGTCGGTATAGACCAAATTCTGGTAACCGGGCTTGAAAAAGAAAATACTCTGGCCGCCGCCTGAACCAAAATACCCGCCCGCGCACAGGTTGCCGACACCGTACGGATCGTAAGGTAGCTGCGGATCAGCGTCGGCATTCTCGCTGACATAGGCGGACTCGAGCGTCGTGCTTGCTGGGTTGAATGTCGTCTCAAGATTCGTGCCGCCGACTGCCGTCACATAGACGCTCGAAGCGGGCGTGTCGATATCGGGTATGAAATGTCCAACTACAACAGGTGTTTTTTGAGGCGGAGTGGTGAAGTAATCGAGCGACGGAATACCCAGGCCGCCTTCATCGCCCGAACTGGCAACGAACGTTATGCCTTGCGCGTTGCCTTGCTTGAACAGATCGTCGTAGACGGTCAGTATCCCCGAATAATCGACGCCGCCATTATACTCGGCCGAGTAGGCCAGTTCAGGACCGCCGAACGAAGAACTGACAACATCGACGACATTGTCCTCGACGATGTCCAGATAACCAGCGAGAATGGAATCATCTCCCAGATCAGGAATGTTGTAGAGCACGATCGTCGCGCCCGGAGCCATGCCTCCCGCTTGCTGAATGTCGAGTTCGACTTCATATGAATTGTCGTTGGTGGCGGGATCGAACGGCGCGCCTCCTTCCACAGGTCGCACGATAATTTTGGGAGGCGAGATCTTTTCATGCCCAAAATACTCAACCATATCCTGCGCGTCGTAATCGGACGCATCCACAATTCCAATGCTGACTCCCGTGCCGGTCAGAAACTGGGCGGAGGGCCAGTCGTAGGCCTGTTTCAGATCGTCGAACCAATACGGTCCGTAGCCGCCATACCGGTTTAGCGGCTGCGTCTCTGTGACCCTTCGGGCGTGAAGGTGATGCCAGGGCACTGGCGAAAACTGTGCCACCTTCGCGCCCGATTCGGCTAAAGCCGACGGCGCCGTCAGCGGCCGGTCGGCAATCATGCCCGTTCTCCGGCTGGCCGTAATCCCATTCCACAGCGAGACGCTGAACGCGTTTTCGACCGAACTCACCTTGCCTCGCACATGAACGCCGTGCGTGTTCGTGGAAACAACGGTCAGGCCATACGATTCGAGAGCCTGAGTGACTCGGGCAATAGCATTGGCGGCGGCGCCAAAACGAGATCTGAATTCGGTCGGCGTCAGCCACTTATGATAATTCGGCGATTTTGGATCTTGTTGAGATACAAGTAACTGATCGAGTTGATCGGTGTGTTGTAACGGAAGGTAGACATTAAACTCGACATCCTGGCCGGCATCCGCGGGCGTGGTTGGCTGCAGTTTCTCCAACGCCCATCCGTCTGCAATGCTGAAGATTCCGAAAAGCGCGCTCACAGCTACGCGCCCGAAGGTACTAGAACGTCCCAAAAGCGGGCCTCCTAAAGAAAGATCCACTATCCAAACTGCGAAAACTGGACCCGGCCAGCGTAACACAAGAAATCGGATTCAGCGAGAGAAACAAATTTCTAGAACGTGAAAGCGAAGCCCAGAGTGAAGCGCTGTTGCCGGAAGCTCGAGGTCGAACTCGTAGTGAAGAAGTTCCTGGGCGTGTAGTCTTCAAGAAGGAAGTAAGATGCCGCGTAGGCGCTTCGGAGGAATTCGGGGTTCTTGGCCCGCGTTTCTCGGAAGTCGCCGAGAACGGTAATTCGCGGATGGACGCGGAATTTATGCCAGCGCCATATTGCAGGCCGAGTTCATAGATGCCGCGCCTTGGTAGCCAACATTGCCGGGCCAGACATCGTTGCGCAGTGTCAGCATAGTGTCCCGCGTAATCCGCTCGAATCTCGACGGCGGGACCGCATTGCCGCTGGGTGATGTTCTCGGATGCGAGCAATCGCCGATTCGAAGAACAGCAAGCGCCATCGGTCCGGAGTCTGTCGCCGGTCGAGTTATACGCGTCTTGAGGAGCCCAGGGGCGCGGGACCAATTCCATCGCCTGCACGCAGCCGGTGAACTCGAGATCGTTCACGACTTTGGAACGTTCATTGTCGATATATTGATCGATGACGTGGATGAAGGGTTTCTGCTTACTCGAGAACACGATGCCTATCTCCTGGGTCGAAGGGCCGCAGCCGGGTATGGATTGCCTGGGTCTTCCCACCCGCCAACGTCACTGCGTTGAATTCCAAAGTCACGCTGCAGTTTCGTGGCGCAACGCCCAGCCTACGCCATGAGCTTTTGTAATCGTCCCACTGAACTCGCAGCCCTGCGGGAGCATGATCTTGCCTTCAATCGAGGAAGTCGAAATCAGCACAGCTTTCACCGGATCGCCTTCTTTTACCTTTTGCGAGGCCAGCGGCTGCAGAAGGCGCACTACCAGGCGGGTTCCGACGGGAATGCCCGCGACGGGAACCAAAGACGTACGCGTCCATGCAAATCGTTGTCCGTCCTTCATGGCCATCACCATGTTGTCGCCATCGGTCCACCAATCGCCCGCGCGAAATTTGTCCGCTCAGCTCCGCTAAGACGGCGCTGCTGTCAGGCAGGAACTGCGCGTATTCCGGTTTTCCCGTGTCACTGGGACTGGCGGCGTAAATGGCCGTCATGCCGGTCGCAAGGGGAGCGGACGGGAATGGCTCCGATCTGGCCCGTGCGGCTGACCTTGTAGGTGAGCCACGATGAGAGGCGGGCCGTTCTCCGTATTTCCGCTCAGCACAAAGGCCCAATTTCCATCGCTCTGCTTTTCTTCGCTCAATTCCCCCGATGTTAAGGGCACTGTGCCCAAGTCACGCCGCTTCCTCGTAGAACCCTCCAAAAAACGGAGTCGATGTCGCCCCGCCGTGTTCTTCGTGTCAAGTACAAGGAGCAAGGCCACCGCAAGCACTTGACCATCCTAGCCAACCCGCGGCGGTAATAGATCGGTGTATTCATCTATGGACCCTCGTCGTTCTTTTCGACCACTCGGAACTTGGGTGGCAGCAAGCCGACTTATCCGTAGCAAATATACCGTTTTGAGATAGTCGTCGTTAAAGACTCCATCACGCTAAACTCCTATTGTTCTTGAATCGTCTCAATAGGAAGCCGCGAAACTCCATGTCCGCAACGTATCGCCCCCACCCGACCTTCGTTCGTCAATCACTTTTGCCAGCAGCCGCGCTGGGTGTCTTTTTTCTGGCGCGCCCGCCCGCGCTTGTCGCTCAGTCCGTGCCGCCGGCGCTCGAGTCTCCCGCTGCGCGGCCGCCTCAGACCGGCCCACATGGCGAGAAGCTCGTTGGTATGCCGAAGTTTCATGACCCAGCGCCATATGAGATTGACGAGCACACTGGCTACAAGCAGATCTTCGACGGTAAGAGTTTCACCGGATGGGACGCCGACCCCAGCATCTGGCGCATCGAAGGCGGCGTCATGGTGGGAGAAACCTTCGAGGGCAAGCCGAAGGGCAACAACTATATCGTCTATCGCGGCGACAAAACACGCGATTTCGACCTGAAGCTGCAAATGAAGATCGAAAAAGGCGGTGGTGGCGGCATTCAGTACCGAAGCGCTACGGGCGTACCGTGGACACGCCCGCCGCCCGCAGGCCAGCCGCCGTATGACCTGAAGTTCATGATGACGGGCCCGCAGGCAGACTTCTGGTTCCCGGTCAGTGCACGGGCTGCGTCGTATACAGGCCAGTGGTACTCCGAAAACACGATGCAGGGTATTCTCGCGTATCGCGGCCAGGTAACGCAGGCGCTGCCAGGCCAGACCAATCGCCTCGTTGCCAATATCGGCGACAAGCAGGCGCTAGGTGGCTATGTGAAGGTCAATGAATGGAACGACTACGAGATCATCGCACGTGGCGGCGTGATGATGCACATCATGAACGGCCAGCTGATGGCGGTCTTCATCGATGACAACAAAGACTCAATTAATAACCAACCGGGACTCATCGGCTTCGAAATCGAAAGCCAGCCGTGCAAGATCTCCGTGCGTGATATCTGGCTCCGGAGGTTTGACTGATGTTTTAGACTCAAGCTTCTCCAAACCTGGATTGACGAAGGCGGCCGATAGCCTGCTGCTCGTTTACGACCGTAGAATGGATGTCCTCATGCAGCGGCGCAAGGATTGATGCGAGATTTTGCGTTAGAGTGATCACATCCGAGGCTTGCGGAGGGATTGGAAGGCCGCGTTCTTCGTAATATTTTCGGATTTCCTGCTGCACCCGCGCGGCAGACGCCGCGATGTCTGGCGCTGTCTCCGAAATCTTCCCGCTAACCTCGTCGGCCATCGCTTGCGCTGCGCGCGCGGTATCCCTTATGAATGCAATCTGAGCTTCCGCAATTCCGGGAGGGAGTTCCTGGAGTCTTACCTGCAATCGATATTGTGTGAATGTATTCTGTACCTGCAGGAGCGTCCGAAGCAGAGGCTGCCATCGTTTGATATCCTCGCGGGCTTTCAGCCCTCGTTCGCGCGTAGGACCAAACTCAAAAACGATCGCATCCGCCTGCGCCCTCACTACCTCAACGCCCGCGTTGATTCGATCGCGCAACTGGCGAACTCGCTTGACTGCTTCGTTGCGGTCTTCTTTCAACAGCTGTGCGGTAAGCTCGGCAAAGCCTTGCAGATTCCGCGAAAAGGTAGCCTGCATCTCCTCCAGAGCATTCCTCGTCCACAGGCGGTCGAAGACCAGCCACATCATCATCAACCCAAGCAGCACGCCAAAGACACGGTCACGAGCCACGGCGAGCGAAGTCTGGATCGCGAACTCCTGTAGATTGACGACGTAAAAGGCAAGGGCGAGCTGTACGCCAAGGTAAGAAAGTCGCGGAGTCGCCGTGCCGATCCATGCTGAAATCGCCGTGACTATCGCAAAGAAAATCGTAAACGCGGCAATCGAATCGAAGTGAGGAAGCACGAATATCTGTCCTCCAATGCCAAAAATTAAACCGCCGGTGATCGCTCCGCCAAGACGAAGAAACTGTTTCTGCCGCGACGCGCCAATTGTCGACAGTGCCGTGATGATGCATGTTTGTATCGAAGTGCTCAAGCCTGGCCAATCGATCGCCGTGTATATGACGTAGCAGGCCGTCGCCGCCAGCATGCCCCGCAGCGCGAATTGAAGGTGGGCAGGATTAGAGAAGGCGTCTGGAACGAGCAGGCGTTGGCGGATTTCTTCATCCATGGGCGCTGGAATGAAGACATCCGCCAGGGTTTCTGTGCCCGAAAACGCTTGTGGTATACGGGCGGCCGTTCTTTCCATGACGGGGAGGAAAGGCACGTTCGACGGGTTGCCCTTAAGTGAAATGTCAATACTGCGTGGTAACCGGCGTAGCCTCAAATCCTGGCGCAGCTCAGAAATCTCGTCTGCCAGACGCAAGCACCGCTCACGGTCCTCGGCATCGGGGGGATTTGGCTGGCCGGTACGAAAGCTCCACAGGCTCGCGGCGAGATCGACTAGACGGCCGACTAGAGAAACCGCTGCGTTTATCGGCGCGATGAACTGAGAACTGTAACCCGAGCGGATCAGCAGGCTTCGCAGCCTCGACGTTCCGACGCTCGAATAGAGTGAAATCTCTTTCTCCACTTCGTTATCGAAAGGAGGGTCCATCGCGACATTCCTCAAGACAGCCTCGACAACCTGCAGCCTGGTCTCGATGCCCTGAGTCAGATCGTTGGTTGGGTGCACTCTGTTGAAGACATATTCGACGGCAATCGTCACCATCGAGCCAACAATCACTGCAAAGGCAAGCCACAGCGTATTCTCAACACGCGTATTAGCGCTCAATGTCTCATCCCAAAGTGGAATTGCGCCGCCAATCATGAAGCCAAATCCTACGGCAGCGCCATAGTCGGGAATGATCCGAATCAGATAGAAAGCGATAAAGAGCGTAACCATGATCCACAGGAAGTGGGTCGGTGGATCGTCCACTGCCACCGAGACGCCCAGCACCGTGTAGGCCGCAGCGAGTACAAAGACAACCACTGTCCGAACGCCAGCGCGGAGAGTTGCCGTTGGATTTTCCCTGCTCAGAAAGAGCGTGAAAATGGCGGCAAGGAACCCGCTCGGGAGACGGAACGTCATGACCAAAAGCATGACGATGGTGGCAGCGATGGTCATGCGGGCAACCACCCACGTTCGCCCTGGATAGAGGGATAGCTCGGTCTTGAGGAAGCTCCAGAACCATGTGCCGGCCTGGTCGAGCGTCCTCGGCCGCGCGCCTGCCGGAAAAGACTCACTCCCGGATGCCATGGCTCTCGCGCCCTTCCGGAAGAATCTTTTCTGCTGCCACGCTTAAGGCTTGTCCCTTTGGGAGATGGTATCGAAGTCTGCGCTCGTTTCGGCCGGAGATCCAAAACGCAGTCATCGATTCTGGGATCTAGGATCGGCTACGCGAAATCGGCGTGTTGGTGTAGTGCCCTGCACGAAGGCATCTGGACGATGCCAATTCTATACGAAGATGCCACGATCCCATTCGACGCGTGTCTTGTATTCGATAGAAAACCTGAACGTTGCCTGGCGTCTGCGCTCAGGGTATCGCGCGCGACTATGGCTGAATGTACACCTCCAACCGTACCGAGTACGTTACCGATTGCCCTGGTTTCAGGCGCACCATCCCCGTGTCTTTGCCCTTCCATTCTTTGCCGAACGGGTCGCCCCAATTGAATTGGGGCTCGAAGGCGACGAACTGTTTGTCGATAGGAGAGTAAGCCTGAAAAGCAGTGATCTGGGGTGAGAGCCCCATTACGCGGACAGCGTATTTGGCCGCCGGGTCGATGATTTCGGCAGTGGCGTGGCCGCTTGCGTCTCGATCGAGATCTACAAAACAATCGTCGTAGGAATTTTTGTCCAGTTCGAGGCCGCCGGGTTTGTTGAAGGCGTACTTGCCGGTTAGCGGTACAAGCTTTCCGGTCGGAAACACATCGTCATAGTTATTCACGACAACCAGCATCTTGGCCGGGATATAAAGGCGCGCCTGCTCTCGCTGCCCGCTCGGCAAGGCGAAGTAAGGATGCCAGCCTACGGAGATTGGCTCATCCTCGTTTCCCGTGTTCGTCACGGTAACCGTGAAGCCGAAACCTCCGGCGTCTAGCGTGGCTTTGACCGCGACATTTGATTTCGAAAGCCAATGCCCTCCGAAATCGCCCGCATCGAGCGTGCCTTCAACGGTCGCTTCGCTATCGGCGGAGTGAAGCGTCACATTTTCGAACGCTTTGTTGAGAATCAAGCCGTGCATCGAATGGACTTCGGCATGGGGCTTTTTACCTCTGGAGTTTGCCGGCAGACTGACCTGCTTCCCGTAGATGGTCGTTTCAATCGACTGCTTGTCCGCCGACAGCTTTCCGCGAATACGGTTTGCAAAAGGAACCAGGATCGCGCCGCCCGCGCGGAACGAGCCATTGCCGAACTGGTCGTCCGCGCTGCCATTCATGAGCTGGCTGGCCTGATCGAGGGGCGGAGCAACCAGCATGTTGATCACGCCCTTTCCGGGCACGTAAGCGGTGATCTGAAACGTGTTCATGCCGCGTCCAGGAAGGATATCCGCACTCAGGATCGCCGGCTTTGTAGTATCGGCTGGCTGGGGCTGACTCAGCCGGACTGCTTTCTTGCCGCCCACCGTTACGTCAGTTTCCGCGGCCGAGAAGCGGGGCGGCGGCGCTTTTTGTGCCTCGGGGGGTTTTGAAGTGCAACCGATCTCAAGTACCGCTAGCGCGACTATGGCGCTCAATTCGCTTTCATAGTGTCTCGTGTCCTTGTTGCGAATTAGTACCCAGCGATGATATCGCGAGGGCCGCAGGAGGGACCGGCGTTCAATGATATTGTGTGCGACACGTGAGGACTCATTACGCGCACAGCCTGAAGGACAGGCCGCCGGAAGAATGGCACGAACTCTACCGCCATCTCAGTGACGCCGCCGAGCGCGCGGAAGCGTTTTCCGCGGATTTCGCGCGCGGTTGGGGGCGCGTGGCAGGTCTGTGGCACGACGCGGGAAAGTATCAGCAGGCATTTCAAAACCGGATCGGCGTCGATCCCGATGCTCATACGGATCAAAGAGTGGACCACTCGACCGTCGGAGCGCTGATCGCGCTCCAAAAGAAGGCAATGCCGTTGACCTTTGCGATCGCAGGGCATCACGGCGGCCTGGCAGATCTGCAAGACCTCCATAGCAGGCTCGAAGCGAAAGAAAAACTGCTCGAAGAAAGCCGCCGCGATGGGTTGCCGCCGCAGCTTGAAAATGTGGTCCTTCCTCCCGCCCCATCGTTCCTTCAAAACGACCCGCGGAAGCTTGCTCTGTGGACGCGCTTTCTGTTTTCGGCGCTTGTCGATGCCGATTTCCTCGATACCGAGCGGTTCTATCAGGGTAAGGAACGGGACCTGCCGGAAATTGGACTGCCGCAGCTTTCTTCCAGGCTCGAGGAACATTTGCGGGCTCTGCAATCCTCGGCTTCTTCGACGCCCGTGAACGCCATGCGCGCCCGCATTCTCGAGTCCTGCCACGCTGCCGCCGAATCGGAGCCCGGCGCGTTCACTCTGACGGTGCCGACGGGCGGCGGCAAGACTCTCGCATCGCTATCGTTTGCTTTTCGTCATGCGGTGAAGCACGCTCTTCGCCGCGTAGTGGTTGTCATTCCCTTTACCAGCATCATCGAGCAAACGGCGAAGGTCTATCGGGACATCCTGGGAGACGATGCTGTCGTGGAACACCACAGCAGCATCGATCCCGACAAGGAGCGAAGACTGAATCGCATCGCGGCCGAGAACTGGGACGCGCCTATTATCGTCACGACCAATGTCCAGTTCTTCGAAAGTCTCTACGCCAACCGCACATCCCGCTGCCGGAAACTTCACCGCATCGCAAAGAGCGTTGTGGTTTTCGACGAAGTTCAGACATTCGACCCGGGGCTGCTGGAACCGATTCGCGACGTTCTCGCGCAGCTTGTGGCCGATTATCGAGTCACTGCAGTGTTCTGCACGGCGACACAACCAGCGCTCCGCATTCCGGGCTGTCGCGAGATTGTGCCCGATGTCGCCGCCGAGTTCGGAGTCGTTGAGAATCGATGCCGCTTCCGCTTCCCTCAAAGCGCTCAAGCCGTCGACTGGGACGGCTTCAGCGACGGGGTTCGGAAACATGGCCAGGTTTTGATAGTGGTCAACAAACGCAACGACGCCGAACAACTTGCGCGTTTACTCGGCGACGACTGCTTTCATCTGTCCGCCCGAATGTGCGCCGCGCACCGCACCGCCGTGTTCTCCCAGATCCGGGAGTATTTGAGGTCTGGAAGGCGTTGCCAAGTTGTCTCCACGCAATTGGTCGAAGCCGGTGTAGACATTGATTTTCCGGTCGTGTACCGGGCGTTCGCGGGGGCGGATTCCCTGGCTCAGGCAGCGGGCCGCTGCAACCGGGAAGGCAAACTCTCAAAAGGCGGCGAAGTGGTAATCTTCTTTCCACCAAGCCAGCCGCCCAAGGGACTTCTGCGAATCGCGGGACAATGCACCGAGACGCTGTGGCGAGAAGGCATTCTGGATCTCAAAAACCCCAGCGTCTTTCATGAGTATTTTCGCCGGCTGTACGCGAGCGTCGACCGGGACCCCGGAGTATTGGCGGCGGAGCGCGCCTTTCAATTTGAGAAAGTGGCAAGCCTTTTTCAGATGATTAAAGATACCGGAGAAGCGGTGGTCGCCCCGTATGGCGACGCGGAACGGCGTTTGGACGAAATTCGCCGCGACGGTGTGACGCGCACAGGTTTACGGCGGCTTCAACCGTTCCTTGTCAACCTTTATCCACAGGAAGTCCAGGCGTTACTTGCCGCCGGTGCAATCGAGCGCTTCGAAGACAAGCTTTGGTGCGTGCTGCCCGCCTACAAGAACGTTTATAGCCTGCGTTTCGGGTTTGGTTGGGCGGGCGGACGGATTCTGGCTGAGCCAGAGGCGCTGATCGCGTAAGTTCTGAAGAAATCGCCCGCGGAGGCCACATCGACGGCCATAAAAATGCAAGATCTTTTCTGAGAAATAGGCACGATTTTCTCTGGAGCGTGTCATTTGGCCACCGAGTTTTCGTATACCGTCCGCGTTCGCGGCGCATTTGCCTGTTTTACCCGTCCGGAACTCAAGACCGAGCGAGTGTCGTACGAAGTCATTACACCTTCCGCGGCTCGCGGCGTTTTGGAAGCTATCCTCTGGAAACCGGCCATAGTTTGGCGGATTCGGCGAATTTTGCTGCTAGCCCCGCCACGATTCGTGCAAGTGAAGCGGAACGAGATCAACACCCGGATTTCGACGCGCAACGCTCTTGCTGCCGCGCGTTCCGGCTTACCCATCGCGGATTACTACGCCGACGAAGATCGAGCGCAACGAAACACGGTGGCGCTGCGGGATGTGGACTACGCTATCGAGGCCGGTTTCGAGATGACGCCCAGGCAGGGGCCGGAAGACAATCCTCGTAAATTCGACGAGATGTTCCGGCGCCGTTTGGAGAAAGGCCAATTCCATATGCAGCCGTATCTCGGATGCCGTGAATTTCCGGCAGTCGTTGAGCCTTATTCCGGAGATCCAACGCCGCTTGCGGAAGAGTCTCGCGATCTGGGCTACATGCTGCACGACATTCGTTACGGCGCGAAGGGAAACGAACCGGTGCTGTTTCATGCCCATCTCGAGCGAGGTGTTATCGACGTTCCCGAATGGGAGCAGTTGTGATTCTTCAGAGCTTGAAGGAACTCGCGGAACGGGAAGGACTGGTACAGAATCCGGATTATGAACCGCGGCCCGTTGCCTGGATCATAACGGTTCGTCCGGATGGCGGGTTTCTCGGTCTGAGAGCGACCGCAACCGAGCAGGGCCCAAAGAAGAGGCTGATGCCTCGGATGATGGCGATTCCCCGGAGAGGGGGGCGAACGTCGGCGGCCGCGGCGGATTTCCTGGTCGACAAGTCGGAATATGTGCTCGGCGTGGAACCAGATGGGAAGCGCAAGCCCACCGATCTGGAGAAACGGCGAAACCTCTTCTCCGATTGCGTATCTCGGGCTGCCCGGAAAATCGCTCATCCGTCTCTCGCCGCGGTTGCGGCGTTCACTATGTCGGACGAAGCTAGAAGCGCTGCGGCGGGCGAACTGGACAGGCAGACGTACGCCTCAAACGATTTAATTGCGTTTGAAGTCGAGGGCAGCATAGTTCACGAACTGCCCGAGGTCCAGGCGTATTTTTCCGAGCAGCGGCACGGCGAACCGGAAACGATGCAGCATTGCGTCATCTGTGGAAAGCCATCGGCTCCGGTTGACAAGCATCCAGGCATCAGGCTGAGAGGCGGCTCGACGAGCGGTGTAGCTCTTGTCAGCTTTAACTCCGACGCATTCGAATCTTACGGGTGGTCGCGCAACGGCAACGCACCCTTTTGCCGGGCATGCGCCGACGCCTACACAACGGCGCTCACCCGCTTGCTGAGCGACCGGTATCCCGATCCAAATCACGACGGGCAGATTCTTTCGAAGAGATATGTCCTCCTCTCGGATGACACGACCGCCGTGTTCTGGGCAGATGAGACGAGCGGGATTGTGGACCTCTTCACGAGCCTGTTCGACAACCCCGATCCAAGCGGGGTGAGTGCGATTCTCCAAGCGCCATACAGCGGGAAACGGCCTGCGGACTGAGACAGGGTTTTTATTGCCTGATTCTGTCCGGGGGGCAAGGCCGAGCGATCCTCCGGAGTTTCCACACCGGCAACTTGGCCGAAGTTGAAAGCAACGTCCGGCAGTATTTCTCCTGGATCGGCCCCTTCTTTGAGACGCCGCGGCCGTTGTTCTTTCTGCTGAGGTCGCTCGCCGTCCAAGGGAAACTCGAGAATCTTTCGCCAGCTCTTGCGGGCGATTTCTTCCTGGCGATCCTGTTTGGGTTGCCATTCCCACGCACGCTGCTGAGCGGCGCGATTCAACGCTGCCGCGCCGAACGCAAGGTCAGCCCGGAGCGCGCCGCCATCGTCGCCGTATATCTCAACCGAAATCGAAAGGAGAAACCCGTTCCCATGGGGCTCAATACTTCTGAGACCGATCCCGGATATCGTCTGGGACGCTTACTTGCCGTGCTCGAAAGGCTGCAGGAAAAGGCCATTAACCCGGGTTCGACTATTGTCGACCGTTATTACGGCGCTGCGAGCACTCGCCCCGGAACCGTCTTCCCGGCGCTGCTCAAATTGGCCCAGCATCACACCGGGAAGACAAGTTCACCCGCCTGGTTTCAGGCGCAACTTGGCGAGGTGCTCGAGGGATTGTCCAGTTTCCCTTCCGTGCTCAGCCTTGAACAACAAGGGCTCTTCGCGCTGGGCTACTATCACCAGCGCCAGGAGTTCTACCGGAGGAAACCCGGAAGCGAATCGAATGAAGAGATAGTTATGCAGGAGAAACCAGAATGAGCGAAATCGCTCCCATTGACAAACGATACGAATTTGTTCTGTTGTTCGATGTCTCGCACGGCAACCCGAACGGCGATCCCGACGCGGGAAACGCGCCGCGAGTTGACCCGGAGACCGGAATTGGTTTGGTGACGGACGTTTGCCTGAAGCGCAAAGTCAGGAATTATGTCGCACTCACGAAGGGTTTCGAGCCACCGTTCGATATTTACGTCAAAGAGCGCGGCATCCTGGCTCGTGAGCAGCGCCGCGCCTACAAGGCGCTTGGAGCCGAGCCACAGGACCGCGCGAATGAACAAGCCCGCCGGTGGATGTGCGAGAACTTCTACGACATTCGCGCGTTCGGGGCGGTCATGACCACCGGCAAGTCGGAGGACGAAGACGGAGCGGCGGGATCTCAAGAAAAGAAGGGCAGCAAGAAGAGTCAGAAACTGTGGAATTGCGGCCAGGTCCGCGGCCCGGTTCAAATCGGTTTCGCGCAGTCGCAATCCCGTGTCCTAAGCCTGGAACACACTATCACGCGTACCGCCCTCACGAACGACACGGACACAGGTCGCAGTAGCAATGGCGATGACGAAAAGGCCTCGAGCGGCCAGATGGGACGAAAACACACCGTGCCCTACGCCCTGTATCGTGCGCATGGCTTTATCTCCGCCTTCCTCGCGAGGGATACCGGTTTCACGGCAGCCGATCTCGAACTCTTGTTCGAAGCGCTTTCGAATTTGTTCGAACACGATCATTCAGCGGCAAGAGGCGAGATGGCCGTGCGCGGACTTCTGATCTTTGAACACGAGGGCGCCCTCGGCAATGCGCCGTCTCACAAACTCTTCGATCTGATCCGGATCGATGGGCCGGAAGTTGCCCGCAGCTTCTCCGACTATAAACTGACGACTCCCGGCCCGTACGATCTCCCGTCTGGCGTGATGCTGCGCCGCGTCGTCTAGGTCCATGTTCTCCGAATCGGACCTCCTGCCGCTCTCCGCGCTGCAACACCTCGCATTCTGCGAGCGGCAGTGGGGTTTGATTCATCTCGAACAGCAATGGAGCGAAAACCGTCTGACGGCGGAAGGGAGATTGCTGCACCAAAACGCCGATTCGGAGGCGACGGAACTGCGGGATGGCGTCCGCGTCTCGCGCGGCCTCCGCATCCGCTCGCTCGGTTATGGCATCGCGGGCCGCGCGGATGTTGTCGAGCTCCGTCCGGAAGGCCCGCGGCCCGTCGAATATAAGCGCGGCAAACCAAAAGCGGGCGATTTCGACGAGATCCAATTGTGCGCGCAAGCGTTCTGCCTGGAAGAAATGCTCGAAGTCTCAATCCCCGAAGGCGACCTGTTCTACGGCCAGCCACGCCGGCGAACCCCGGTGCTGTTTGATGAGACTCTGCGGCGGCGGACTGTCGGCCTTATCGAGCGGCTTCACAATCTAACACGCATCGCCGTCACGCCCCAGGCCGCCTATGCCCCGAAGTGCAAGAGCTGCTCGCTGCTTCAAGTGTGCGCGCCAAAAGTAACAGGCGGGAAGAGCGCGCAACAGTATATGAGGGCGGCTTTGCTGAGCTCACTGCGTTCCGCCAATGAGGACAATACGCGATGAAGCAACTGCTCAACACTCTTTACATCACGACGCCAGATTCCTACCTCAGCCGGGATGGAGAGACGGCGACGGTGCGCGTGGGCGATGAGGTTCGGCTGCGCGTGCCCATTCACACGCTAGGTTCCATCGTGTGCATCGGGCGGGTGATGTGCACGCCGGGTCTGATGGCGCTCTGTGCGGAAAATCACGTGTACCTGGCATTCTTGACCGAGCATGGACGATTTATTGGACGCTTTCAGGGTCCGATTTCCGGCAATGTCCTGCTGAGGCGCGAGCAGTACCGGATGGCGTTCGATGAAAGGAGCGCGTTAGACATTGCTTCCTGCTTCGTGGCGGGCAAGGTTGCAAACGCGCGAACGGTTTTGTTGCGAGGAGCGCGTGAAATGGAAGATCGGGAGGCCGCCAGCGCGCTCGAGAAAGTTTGCGGGCGAATGGCGCAACTGGTCGAACTGGCGGAATCGACTTCGAGCCTCGATTCGTTGCGCGGTATCGAAGGGGAGGCCGGCAGGGGATATTTCGCCGTTCTGGATCATCTGGTTGGTGTGGAGAAGGAAAGCTTCTTTTTAAAAGAACGCACCCGTCGCCCTCCTCTGGATAACATGAACGCCCTGCTATCGTTCCTCTACACGCTGCTGGTCGGCGATTGCGTGGGAGCCATTGAGTCGGTTGGACTTGATCCGGCGGTTGGGTTTCTTCACCGGGATCGCCCGGGAAGGCCGAGCCTGGCGCTCGACCTGATGGAGGAACTTCGGTCCGTGCTTGCCGACCGCCTGGCGCTGACGCTTATTAATCGGCGCCAGATCAAGCCTTCCGGGTTCGAGCGCAGCGAATCGGGCGCAGTCACCATGAACGAGGCCACTCGCAAAGAAGTGCTGATCGCCTGGCAGAAGCGAAAACAGGAAGAGATTCAACATGTATTTCTTGGCGAGAAGCTAGCGATCGGGCTGCTCCCTTATGTGCAGGCTTTGCTGCTGGCGCGGCATATTCGAGGCGGGCTCGATGCCTATCCGGCTCTGATTTGGAAGTAAAGGCCTGTGCTGGTCCTCGTAACCTACGACGTGAATACGGAAGAACGGGCTGGCCGCCGGCGGCTGCGGCGCGTGGCGCGATTGTGTTCCAATTATGGCCAGCGGGTTCAAAAATCGGTATTTGAATGTCTGGTGGACGCCGCGCGGTGGACAAGACTTCGAGCGGATTTGATCGGCGAAACAGATCCGGAACTCGATAGTCTGCGATTCTATTTTCTCGGAAGCGATTGGCAGCACCGCGTCGAGCACGTAGGAGCGAAGCCCTCCTACGATCCGGAAGGGCCGCTAATCGTGTAGCGGCGCCTGCCGCGAACCTGAAGCATACGTGAAATCGGCGGGGCATTCGCGATTTCGTTATTGCTAATGCTTTCAGATACTTGCCGCCTCAGCTATGTCGCGGCGCAAGAATATCCCCCGTCGGATCAACCAGGGTACGCGGAGATTGGCATTTAAGTCATTGGCACCACACAGTTTATAATGGAGCCGTCGCGCCCCGCGCGGGCGCGTGGATTGAAACCTGTTCACAAACGGCGGCGACAAGGGCGGGAGGCAGGTCGCGCCCCGCGCGGGCGCGTGGATTGAAACGTGCGACACCTACGTGTGCGAGGAGCACCTGCACGTCGCGCCCCGCGCGGGCGCGTGGATTGAAACACTAAGGAGACAAACACATGCTCGAATTACTAGGTCGCGCCCCGCGCGGGCGCGTGGATTGAAACGTGCTTGTGCCATGTTAGTTTGCCTCCTATCTAGTCGCGCCCCGCGCGGGCGCGTGGATTGAAACTCCAGCCCAATCGAACTAACAGGCTACACTGACGTCGCGCCCCGCGCGGGCGCGTGGATTGAAACTACAAGCCATCACGATGCTACCGAGTACAAGGCGCGTCGCGCCCCGCGCGGGCGCGTGGATTGAAACAGCAGGGCGTGGCGCATCAAGCCTGTGTTGACGTGTCGCGCCCCGCGCGGGCGCGTGGATTGAAACTCTGCACCTGCGGGCCATCCATTACGCGCTAGGTCGTCGCGCCCCGCGCGGGCGCGTGGATTGAAACCTAGATTGGACGGTCAACACTCCAAGCTCCACACGTCGCGCCCCGCGCGGGCGCGTGGATTGAAACTTAGTCTTGCTCATCGTCTTGCTCCCTCCACGCATGTCGCGCCCCGCGCGGGCGCGTGGATTGAAACGCTTTTCAGCTAGCGCATCCGTCTGTCAATCGCCGTCGCGCCCCGCGCGGGCGCGTGGATTGAAACGCGTGTCTGGTTTATCAGCGCTTTGTCGGCATACGTCGCGCCCCGCGCGGGCGCGTGGATTGAAACTAAAAAAGCTTGACACACTTTCTAAATCCGCCGATGTCGCGCCCCGCGCGGGCGCGTGGATTGAAACATCTTCCCCGCAATCGAACCAGCCTGGCGACCTAGTCGCGCCCCGCGCGGGCGCGTGGATTGAAACAAACTGGAGAGCGCTTAGCAAGCGTAAGCTCTCAAGTCGCGCCCCGCGCGGGCGCGTGGATTGAAACATACCTATATATCTCTACATCGTGAAAAACACGCGTCGCGCCCCGCGCGGGCGCGTGGATTGAAACTCCACTTGGGGCGAGTACCTCACATGGATCAATTGTCGCGCCCCGCGCGGGCGCGTGGATTGAAACGATTAGGGCACAGATTGCAGCACCGCGCCGTATGATGTCGCGCCCCGCGCGGGCGCGTGGATTGAAACGAGTGTGACAGTCTAGGCTTCGATCCGGCCAACAGGTCGCGCCCCGCGCGGGCGCGTGGATTGAAACATGTGTGACTGTGAACGTACCTGCTTGTGAGGCGTCGCGCCCCGCGCGGGCGCGTGGATTGAAACAATCACAGAGCACAATAACTTCGCTGGTTGCAGCGTCGCGCCCCGCGCGGGCGCGTGGATTGAAACCAATTCGCGCGCACAGCAATTCACATCGCTGACGGTCGCGCCCCGCGCGGGCGCGTGGATTGAAACACGAATACGTTGATGCGGTCATGCACGACGCCTTTCGTCGCGCCCTGTCGCGGGCGGGACGGTCAGGAGGATAGAAAGTGCACAGCGTTGGGCGGAAATTCGATGCGCAGGGCGCGGCTGGCGCGCCAGTCGTGAAGTTCGCTTTCGCGCACTTCCGCGCTCAGGCCGCCCTCGAATTCCAGGCGGACGCCGCTAACCGTCGCGGTTTGGCTCTGCCACTCGAGCACAAGCTGGTTGCTTTCCGGTTCCGGCGGATAGGGCAGCACCTTCAGATCGCCGCGCCGGACGCAGAGCCAGCCGCGGTCTCCGAGCAACTGCCCCGGTAAGTAGCGCGTCTGTATCTCCTGGTTCGCCAGCCTGATCCGGCTCAGATCCCGCCCTGGATCGAGATACACGATCTCGGCAGGAACCACAACATGGATGCCAAGCAGCCGTGCAACTTCGAGGGAAGCGGGTCGCGCAATTACGTCCTCTTTTTTGCCCGATTGTAGGCAGCGCCCGTTCTCGAGGAAATAGAGATTACCGGCAAGAGGAAAACATTCTTCGATATCGTGCGTGACGATGACGATGGGGGCCTTCAACCGTTCCCTCGCGCGACGCAGAATGTCGTAAAACGCTTCGCGCAATTGCAAGTTGAGCCCTCGCGCCGGCTCGTCGAGGAGCAGCAGGCGCGGGCTGCCCACTAACGCGCGTGCGATCGCCACTCTTTGTTTCTGGCCGCCCGAAAGTTGATGGGGCATCCGCTGGGCGAGTTCAGCTAATTCGAAAGCCTCGAGCAGGTCGTTCATGATCCGCTGCTGTTCCAGTCTGCTGAAGCGGGGCCGTCGCATCGAATGCGCCGCAAATTTCAAGTTCTCCCAAACGCTCATGTGGGGAAACAGGGTGTGGTCCTGGAAAATGTATCCGCAGCGGCGCTTGTGCGGAGGGACATGCACTTTCGCTTCGGCATCAAAGAACAATTGATCCTGAACCAGGATTCGGCCTTGGTCGGGCCGGGCAAAACCAGCGAGACAATTCAGCGTCAGAGTTTTCCCGGCGCCGCTCGGTCCGAGAATGACTGTGACGGCTGAATCGGACTGAAAATGAATATCGAGTTCGAATGGGGAACCTGTGCGCGAAGGCGGCAACTTCTTGACGATGCGCGCGTCAATCATGGTCGAGGGACACGATCGAGCACATCAGGCGGCGTTGGGCCACGACCGCCGGACTGCCCGGTTGGCCGGCCAGAGAATCGCAATCGCAGTGAGCGAAACCACGAGCACCAGGGTGCGCGCCAGTCTTCCATTTCCGCTTTCCACGGCATCGTAGATCGCGACCGACAGCGTTTGCGTTCGCCCCGGAATGTTTCCTGCCAGCATGATGGTGACTCCAAAATCGCCCAACGACCGCGCGAACGACAATGCCGCGAGCGCCGCAATCTGATTGGCAACCAAGGGCAACGTTACCCGGAAGAACGTTCGCAATTCCGATGCTCCCAGGCTCCGGGCCGTGTGCTCGTAACGGAGGTCCACACTCTCGAGCGCAGCCCGGGCCGTCTTGATAAACAACGGAGCGGAGTGAAAGATTGCCGCAACGACTGCGGCCTGCCAGGTGAAAACCAATGGCGAACCGAATACCAGCTCATAGAACCTGCCGAGCGGCGACGATCGACCGAGTAGCACCAGCAAGTAGTAGCCAAGAACAGTGGGAGGGAGCACCAAAGGCAGCGTAATCAGCGAATCGAGCAGATTCTTGCCGCGAAACGAGTAGCGCGAAAGCAGATAGGCCGCGGCCGTGCCCACACAAACCACCAGAATGGTGGCGAGCGCCGCAACGCGCAGACTCAGCCATAACGGAAACCAATCCACACTGGAACTAGAGCCCATTTCGTGGAAACTAAACAAGTATAGCGGTTGATGTTTTGAAGCTTTTCTTGCTCCCCTGTCGCTGCTTAATCGAAGATTGTGTCAGATCATGACGATGGCATGAATATGCGCCATTGTCCCGGTTCGCTGATAGAAGCTTGCCTTAGGCCACTCGATAGTGGTACGTCTAGCAACAACGATGCCCAAGACGTCTCGCATCATGAAAGTAGCAGGGCTTAGCTTTGTAGGCTTCTGTGCCGTATCGCTTGCGGCGGACAAGGCGAGTTTGGCGCCTGCCATTGCACAAGTGGCCGGATTTTGCGGCGCCTTTGTCGGAGCGCTCGTCGGCCGTGGACGGGCAAAGCGCCGTGTTTCCGGGGAGGCGCCAGCGCAGGAGGGCGAGCAGCCCAAGAACGGGTGACGCGTCCGACAAACTGGCCCTTGCGGCTTCCGTCTCCTTGTCGAGTGGGACTGCCTCATGGCCGTGCTACAGTAGGCGCCTGCGAATCTAGGCTTAGGAGAATGAATGTCGTTTTTTCGGCTGTTACCTATTTCGGCAGTCGTTGCAATCTATGCGCTCGACGCGCTTCCATTAAAGGGCCAGGGCATCCAGAGCAGCGATCTATATCGCTTCCGCTCAGTGGGCGAAATCCAATTCTCGCCGGATAACCGGCGGATTGCGTACACAGTGACGATGTACGACCGGCCTGGGCGCCCGTATTCACAGATCTGGATTATGGACGTAGCGAGTGGGAAGTCGATACGGCTGGGCGGTGAAAAGGAAGCCACATCGAACCCGCGATGGTCGCCGGACAGCAACAAGATCGCCTATTTCGGCGGCGAGAATGAACAACACGGGTTGACGGTTGCACAAGCCGATGGGTCGCAGTCAAGTTTTCTCGCGCCGGTGTTCGATACGAACTCTCCTCTGCCCGGTCGTGGCGAAGATCTCACCTGGTCGCCCGACAGCAAGACCATCGCGTTCATTTCCGCCACTCCGGGCCCGGAGACACAACAGGCGAGCGGCGACCCGATGGTAATCACTCGATATCTATACAAACCAACCGCGAGCGAGGGGCTGACACATTTCAACGATAACCGGCGTCTGCACATTTTTTCGGTGGATATCGCAACGAAACAGGTCCGGCAATTGACAAATGGCACGTACGACGAGCACTCGATTGACTGGTCGCCCGATGGACGCGAGATTCTTTTCGTCTCGAATCACGAACCGAACGCGGACGAATTTTTTAACTACGACGTGTTCGCTTTGAAAGTATCGGACGACAGCGTACGGCGAATCACGGCGACGGAAAGCTGTGAATACACGCCCAGTTGGTCGCCGGACGGCAAACGCATTGCTTTCCTGGGCACAAAGCGCGGCCTGACGGACCGTGAGACCACGATGGAGGACACTCACGTCTGGATAATGAAAGCGGACGGAAGCGAACGCCGGGAGATTGGCGCTCGAATCGACAATCGCCAGCACTCGGCGCGATGGGCTCCCGATGGCTCGGGGGTTTACGTCACATATCAGGATCGGGGCAGCGTTTACTTGGCGCGTTTACCCGTCTCGGGAGCTTCGCCGGTAACCCTGCTAAACGGTTCCGGCGTGGTCGGCGATTATTCGCTCGGTAAGCGCGGAGAAATTGCATACGCTTTCGAGACACCGCGAGATATGGCACAGCTCTATCTGAAGACCGGGCGCGCGGCTGCGCGACAGTTGACGTCGCTAAACGCCGATGTGCTAGCGGGCAAACAGATTGCGCCGGTGGAATCGTTGACGTTCGCGAGTAATGACAGTAGGTTCGAAGTAGAGGCGTTTCTCACAAAGCCCTTCGACATAGCTCCTTCGAGTAAGCATCCGCTAATTGTCAACATTCATGGCGGTCCCCATGGACAGAATGGTCCCGCTTTCAATTTCAAGAACCAGGTTTACGCGGCCAGAGGTTGGGCGGTGCTGCAGGTAAATTATCGAGGTTCGACCGGCTATGGGCAAAAGTTCGCCGATTCTGTTTTCGGCGACCAGGATGGCAACGAAGGACAGGATGTACTCTACGGCGTGAGCGCGACGATCCGCAGAAACCCATGGATCGATCGGGAACGCATGGGCATTGAGGGCGTGAGTTACGGCGGACAACTCAGCGACTGGCTGATCACGCAGACCAACGAGTTCAAGGCGGCGATCCCGATTGCGGGCATTTCCAATCTCATCAGTTACAACTACATGACCTATTACAATCAATACGAGGAGATGGAATTCGGCCAATTTTTGCATCAGGGCCGATTGATGGACGAAGCTTGGGAACGTTCGGCGCTCAAGCACGTTGCTAATGTTCACACTCCAACAATGCTGGTGCATGGCGAGAACGATCCGGACGTGCCGATAGCCGAAGCCGAGCAATACTACATCGCGCTCAAAGACGTGGGAGTGGAGACGATTTTCGTTAGGTATCCGCGAGAAGGCCACGGATTACGGGAAAGCAAGCACGTAGTTGATTCAATCGATCGGTGCATTAGTTGGTATGAGACGCATTTTCCCCATACGGGCTCCGAGAGCGTCACGAATACTCAGCCTTGAAAAACGAAGATGATTCGCCTCTTATTCCTCAGCTTCCTTGTGCTGGCTCTGGCCGCTCAAGACCAGGTGCAGATCAACACGCCTTATGTAGCGACGCCTTCGCCGGTGGTGGATGCCATGCTCGAGTTGGCCCACGTGAAATCGTCCGACGTAATCTATGACCTAGGCTGCGGCGACGGGCGCATCGTCATCCAGGCTGCCAAGCAGTACGGCGCGCGCGGCGTGGGTGTGGATAACAACCCGGATCGCATCCACGAAGCACAGGAGAATGCTAGAAGAGAAGGCGTAGGACAGCTGGTCGAATTCCGCCTCGGCGATCTTTACGACACAAATGTTGAGGACGCCACGATTGTCGCGCTCTACCTGCTTCCCGATGTGAACCTTCGGTTGCGGCCCAAGCTGAAGGCGCAGCTAAAACCCGGCGCCCGCGTTGTCTCGCACACGTTTGACATGGGCGATTGGAAACCCAAAAGGAAACGTGTTGTCGATGGCGAGAAGATCTATCTGTGGACCATTAGAAGGCGGTTTTGGTTTTTCGCGTGACCGCGCAGCCGCTTTCGCTATGATGCGAAGCGATGTTTCCCTGGGTTCGATGTTTCGGTCTCGCCGCGGTTGTTCTTGCTGCCCACGGCCAGTATGTAGACACTTCGGCAAAGCCGCATCCCGGCCGTACTAACAATCCCGCCGCAGTCGAACTCTTTCGAGACCGCGGATTCGGGTTGTTCATTCATTGGGGTGTGGATGGATCGTTAGGCGGCGTGATCTCTCACTCTCTCGTCGGCGCTTCACCCGATTTCACCTTCCGTTTCTTTGAAACGCTGCCACGTTATTTCGATCCTGACCAATATCGTCCCGACGATTGGGCACGGCTCGCCAAGCTTGCGGGTTTCGAATACGTCATGTTCACGGCCAAGCACCATGCGGGGTTCTGCATGTGGGACACGAAGACTACGGATTTCAGCGTGATGCACACACCATACGGGAAGGACGTTCTAGGTCCTTTGATCGCCGCATTCCGCAAGCAAGGGATCGCAATCGGCATCTACTTTTCGCCCGATGATTTCTGGTGGCTCTATCAGCATCACATTACGATTAACCGGCATGTTACGGGCGTTTATCCGCAGGATATTCCGGAATTCATGGACTACACGAAGCGCCAATTGAAAGAGCTGCTGACCAATTATGGGCGAATCGATTATATGTTCTTCGACGGTCCTGCGGAACAACTGACCGATTATGCGTGGCAGTTACAGCCCAGTCTCGTAATTACGCGCGGGGTGATGGAAACTCCCGAACAGTACACGCCGGGCGTCGCCCTACCTGGAGCGTGGGAGGGCAATCTGACGACGGGAACGGAGTGGCCCTGGAAGGCGACGAATGAGCAATACAAATCGGGAACGGAACTGATCGACATTCTGATTGAAACCCGCGCCAAAGGCGGTAATATGCTTCTGAACATCGGTCCGAAACCCGACGGCATGATTCCCGAGGAACAAGATGCGCGGCTCCGCGAGATAGCGCTTTGGAATTTTGTGAACGGCGAAGCCATCAAGAATGTGCGGCCATGGGTTATTACGAATGAAAACAGTATCTGGTTTACGAAGCGCAGGGCGGCGAACACCGTTTATGCGTTCTTGACGCATCTGGAACCATGGCGCCTGGGCGATTCAAAATCTGTGACGCTTCGATCAATCAAGACCACTGCGCAAACGCGGATTTCGGTGCTTGGCCAATCGGACGAGATCGTTGAGTACAAGCCGGAAATTCAGCCGAAAACTTCATGGACACAGGACGAGAGCGGTCTTCATATCACGGCTTACCGCGCGCAGCGCTTATATACCGATCGACGGTGGCCCGATCCGCTCGTCTTGAAGATCACGAACGTCACACCCGCCATGACTCCACCCGAAGTTGTGACGGAGACGGCGTCGTGGAACGCGGCAGCCGGCGAGGAAACCCTTCGCGGCCGCTTGGCGAACCTGGGCAACGCCGGCCACGTTGAAGTAGGATTCGAATATCGCGTGAAAAAGGACGGAACCGACCTATCGGAAAAAATCGAACCGTGGACCGGTTTGCCTCGCAGTGAAATGAGCGCCGCCGGCGGCTTTACCTACACGCTGAAAGGCCTCGCAGCCGAACGCGATTATGAGTTCCGCGCTGTGGTCCAGCATCCGCTACTCACGACTTACGGGCAGGAGAAGACATTCCGAACACGCTGAATCGCGGGTCAGACCGGACAAGAGCTCCGCGAAGCCTTCGCTACAATGAGGTGTTCCGGGGTTAAGTTACTGATGAACGAATTCCGAATCACTCCCCAGGTCCTAATCAATGTTGTTATTGCCGCGAGCCTCGTCCTGCTATTTTCTTCTGCTCCTTTCGGCTTTTTAACGACTATCGGCGGCATCGCACTGCTGCTGATTCTTTTTTCCTACGATAATGGCGCAAGAAGATCGGTCTTTCAAAGCCTGGCATTTTCGGCCGTTTGCGGCTTGGCATTCGTGCTCGCAGCCGGTATTGGCTTGCAGCGTATGGCGGCTCGAAAAGATTTGGACGTTTGGTTCGCCGGCGTATGGCTATGCGCGACGGTCGTAGCTACGGCCATCGACCGGGCGCGAATGAGTGCGCGAGCCGTGACAGGAGTTGCCGCCGAAGCGTTTGCGCCGGCTTCGAGGCCGGCGGCTCACCCGGCGGCAGCAACACGTTACGGCCTCGGTTTAGGTGGGGCCGTTGAGGCAGCGCAGCCAGAGGCGACTTCACCCGCAGCGCCACCTCCACCGGTTTATACGCCACCTGCTCCGCCGCCCGTCGCGCCGATGCCAGCCCCAGCGCCAGCAGCGTACCAGCCGCCACCGCCGCCACCGCCTCCTCCCGCTGCGCCCAGAGTGGAGACACAACCCGCTTTCATGCCCCCACCGCCTCCGCCGGCAGCGCCGCCTCCGCAGCCTGCTGCGCCTCCCCCGTACGTTAATCCGGCTGCCTTGGCCACCATTCACGTGAATGTCATTGGACAGGGCATTTCGCTGCTGCGGCCCGTCCAGGCTGAGCATGTCGCCCGCGATATCTACCGCATTATTGAACCGGTGCCGGAGGGTGAGCGATGGCGTTATGGTACTGGCCAGACGGTGCGGTGCCGCAAGCAAAAACTGGCGAGCGGCAAAGCGCTCGTCGCCTTCGAAGAGATCGTGCTGCAGCGCGTCGGCTAGCGGTAGGCCGAACTTTGTCACGTCCGCTCCCTGTCAGTCGCGGTTCCGATATACACGTTGACTGGTAAGAACTTACAGAACCGCGCGCGCTAGCAAGCGGTCCCGTTACGAAGTTCGGTTAGCGTGGGTCAAGATTCGGTCGCCGCTTGCCGAATTCTGTGGCCTGTTCGAAGGCATAGGCGAGCTGCAAGACACTCCATTCGCTGCGATGCCGGCCGACAATTTGCAAGCCGACTGGCAGGCCGGAGGCCGTGAAACCGCAAGGCATCGATATCGATGGATTCTCGACAATGGTGATCATCCAGCAGCATTTCATCCAGTCGATGTAGGTCTGCATACGAGTGCCCGCCACTTCAGTTGGATACGGCTGATTCACGTTGAAAGGAGGAACTTGCGTACTCGGAACGATGAAATACTCGTATGTTTCTCCGAAGATTCGCATCCGATCCCAAACCTCGTTGTGCAGCTTTTGTACTCGTATCAGGTCCGGCCCGCTCACTTTCAGTCCTCGCTCCACTTCCCAATGCAACGTATCTTTAACCAGTGCGGGATGAGTGCGAACCGCTTCCGCAAGCGTTGAGGCGTAGCCGAGGCACCTAAATGTTTTGTAAGCCTCTTCGCCTCCGGTCAGATCCGGCTCTGTTTCTTCCACAATGCAGCCCAGATTTTCAAACGCCCGGCGCTGGGCATTCACAATGTTACGAATTTCAGGATCGAACGGAGTGCCGCCAAGGTCCTTGAACCAAGCCACTCGAACGCCCTTGAAATCGCGGGCTAACGATTGCCGAAATTGCTGTCCAGGCTCGCTGATTGCGATGGGGCAGCGGGAATCCGGTCCGGCCATCACGCTCAACAGCAGCGCGGCGTCCGTTACCGTTCTGGCCATCGGGCCCACAACTCCCAGCGTCGACCATCCGTTTCTGATCGCGCTCTGCGGCACGCGCCCTGGAGAGGTCCGGAATCCGACGACATTGCAAAATGCGGCCGGGTTGCGCAACGACCCGCCGCTGTCGCTCCCGTCGGCTATGGGAAGCATATTCGAAGTGAGGCTGACGGCGGCTCCGCCACTGCTGCCGCCGCACGTTTTAGTTACATCGTATGGATTCCGAGTCGCGCCGAATACTGTATTGAACGTTTGCGAACCGGCTCCGAATTCGGGCGTGTTCGTTTTTCCGATTGCGATGGCTCCGGCGTTTCGGATTCGTTCCACGATAATGTCGTCCTCGGCTGGCACGTTAAATTTCATCAGGGGCGAGCCGAACGTCGTCCGTATACCTTTGGTTTCGACCAGATCTTTATGGGCGATGGGGAGACCGTGCAAAGGACCAAAGGCGGCGCCCGTCGCTTGTAGCTCATCGGCGCGCCGGGCGTTCTCGATCGCTTGCTCCGGCAAAAGAGTGACAATCGCATTTACCTTGGGATTGACTTGCTCAATCTGCTTCAGATGCTCGGTCATCACCTCCTGCGCGCTGACCTTCCGCTGCCGGATCAGGTTCGCGATCTCGATCGCCGTAAGAGTGCAAATCTCGGGTGTCGACGAAGCGAGCATTTTGCTTGCCACACTTAAGCCTAGGGCTTGCGCAGCCTCGCGGCGCGTGATATCCATTTCGGTCGATCCAATCTCTTGGTGAAATCGCTCAAAAATTCGTTCTATAGTCTAAGGTAAGTCTGCAAGCTGAAAAGAGGCTTACTTCATGGCAATCACTTTTGAACTCAACGGGCAATCAGCCACAGTAGACGTCGATCCGAAAACGCCGCTTCTCTGGGTTTTGAGGGACACGTTAAACCTGACGGGAACCAAATATGGCTGCGGCATTGCGGCGTGCGGGGCTTGCACCGTCCACATTGATGGCGTAGCGCAGCGTTCGTGTGTTTTTCCGGTTTCGGCGGTCTCCGGGAAGAAGGTCACGACCATCGAAGGTCTATCTACCGATAGAAGCCACCCGGTACAAGAGGCGTGGATCGCCGAGCAGGTTCCGCAGTGCGGATACTGTCAATCGGGCCAGATCATGACGGCCGTTTCGTTTTTGAAAAAGAATCCCAAGCCCTCCGAGGCGGATGTGGATGCGGCCATGTCGAACAACATTTGCCGGTGTGGAACGAACCAGCGCATCCGGCGAGCGGTTTTGAGAGCAGCCGGCGTGATGAGTAATCGCGCGGGAGCGGCGGGAGGCGAGCTGTGACAGCGACGGAAGAAAAATCAAAACTAAGCCGGCGGGCGGTCCTCAAATCGGCAGCCACGGCGGGCGCGGTGCTGTTGATCGGGTTTGAGGTGCCGCAAACGGCAAAGGGCGATCCGGCAAAGAAGACCGTCAATCCGCTGCGGTCGTGGGTCCAGATCGATCAAACAGGGCAGGTGACGATCCTCTTTGCGCACTCCGAAATGGGCCAGGGGATATCGAGCGCGCTTCCGCTCGCATTGGCCGACGAGTTGGACGTCGATTGGAAGAACGTAAAGACCGAGCAAGCGCCCTTTGACCCCGCTACCTTTGGCAATCAAGGCACGGGCGGAAGTGGAAGCGTCGCCGGGTCGTTTCTCCCAGTGCGCCAGGCGGGCGCAGCGGCGCGGCAGATGCTGATTACGGCCGCAGCGCAGAAATGGAATGTCAGTCCGGTTGACTGCACTACAAAAGCCGGCGCGGTTTATCATGGCAGCGATCGCCTGGCATACGGAGAGCTCGTCGCGACGGCGGCAAGCTTGCCCATTCCCGATTTCGAGAAAGTGCAGCTCAAGAAGCCGGAAGAGTTTCAGCTGATCGGCAAGGAAAACATTCAGCGCAAAGATATTCCACCGAAAACGGATGGCAGCGCGAAGTTTGGAATCGATACGCGCATTTCCGGAATGATCTATGCGATGGTCGAGCGCTGCCCGGCGTTTGGTGGAAAAGTGAAGAGTTTCGATGCCTCGAAGGCCAAGGCCATTCCTGGTGTCCGCGATGTTTTCGAAATTCCGGCGGTGCCGGAAGGCGTTCACTCGTGGGGCGGCGTCGCGGTTGTAGCCGATTCCACTTGGATTGCTATGCAGGCCCGGAAACAACTCCAAATCGAATGGGATCTCGGCCCGAATGCTACCGAAAGCAGTGAAACGCTGCGTAGGCAATTCCGCCGGATTGTCGACTCGCCTATGAAAGTAGTGCTGAACCGGGGCAATGTCGATGAAGCGATCAGCAACGCGCCGGCAGAGCGGAAAGTGGAGGCAGATTACGAGCTGCCGTTCCAAGCTCACGCCACAATGGAGCCGATGAACTGCACGATGCAAGTCGGCCCCACCCAAGCCGAGGCGTGGGCGCCGGTACAAGGTCCGGAATGGGTGCAAGGTGTAATGCAGCAGGTAACCGGCCTGCCTCCGGACAAAATCACGGTGCACACAACTTACATGGGAGGCGGTTTTGGGCGTCGCTATCAGGCCGATTTCGCCATCGAGTGCGCGCAGATCGCTAAGCGCGTGGGTAAGCCAGTGCAACTGGTCTGGTCGCGGGAAGACGACATGACGCACGATTTTTATCGCCCGGCTTCATACCATCGCGTGAGTGGCGCCGTGGATGAGAAAGGAAACATCGTAGCCTGGCGGCACCGGAGCACATCGACATCCATCGCCGATTGGTGGAATCCGAAGGAATCGCCCGAATCTTCCGAGCTCGGCTCGACGTTGCAGATGCCGTATCTCGCGCAGAACTATAAGCTCGAGTATGCGCCGGCGAAATCGGGAGTTCCGCGCGCCTGGTGGCGGTCAGTAGAGGCGTCGGTCATCGGCTTCGTCATGGAAAGCTATATGGACGAGCTGGCTCACGCCGCTAAGACCGATCCTTACGAATTTCGTATGGCAAAGCTCGGCAGCGACCGCCTGGTGAAAAACCCGAATGATGAGAAGGCGGTTCCGCTTGACACCGCGCGAATGAAGGGAGTATTGAAGCTCGCGGCCGAGAAGGCAAATTGGGGCCAGCCGCTTCCTTCGGGCCAGGGACGCGGCATTGCCTGTCATTATTCGTTCAACAGCTATGTTGCGAACGTTGCGCAAGTTAGCGTAGCAAAAGGCCAGCTCCACATCGATCGCATTGTTTCTGCGGTCGACATTGGCACGGCAGTGCACATGGATGGTATTCGCGCGCAAGTCGAAAGCGCGATTGTCTACGGACTGACCGCCGCGCTCAAAAGTCAGATCACCATTCAGAATGGCCGAGCGGTTGAAAGCAACTTCAACAACTTCACAACGCTTTCGGTAAAGGAAACGCCCAACATCGATGTGTATATCGTGCAGAGCAATTTGCCGCCGACAGGTATTGGCGAACCCGGCTTGCCGCCGACCGCGCCCGCGCTGATGAACGCCGTATTTACGGCTACTGGCAAGCGCATCCGGCGGCTGCCGCTGCAGCCAGGCGATCTGGTCTGAGTTCGGCTGGTTGCTTAGGGATTGCGCATCAGAGATGGCGCGTGCGCAACCTTGATGGGTGACGGGGTCAAAGCCGAGGAAACAGCGAGTTTGTTCGCAAGATCCTGTACATAAAACAAGCACACTGGACACATGGTCTGTCGTCAACCGTCCTCGGCTTGCTTGCAAACGCCGCTCGCGCATCGAGGCCCATTTTGTTCATCCCGCCTTCTGCTAGAACTCGTGATAGCGGTTGTATTCGATATGGACTCGCCGGCTGCCTGCTGGATCTGTGAATCATTGAGTCGCCTCCAACGCAAGAGGTGTGACGCGCGCGTCCGAGTGGGCGAAGGATATGCGCGTGCCGGCATACACACGCTTCGCGCCTCTTCTCAGGGTTTCCTCTGCCGGTGCGCGACCGAGTCCGCGATTGGCTCTAATCACCAGGACTGCTGCGTCTGCGATCTTAATTTTGTTTTTAGTATCTTGCTCACGCGACGACGCGCTTTTGTGATGGCAGCGTGGGCGCTCTGTACGGTGCTTATATCGGCATCTGCCTGCTCACCTCGCGCACTGCGCCGTCATGTCCACCGCGGGTTCTCCCGAAAAGAGTACGCCGCGCGCCCTTGACGCTCAACGGAACAGCTCCAGCTCCGCCTCGGGTGACGGTACCATCGGACTTGCGCCTCTAGCTGGGGGTGGTGCCGAGGTTGTCGGAGCGTCCGGCATCGAGGGGCGACCACTGGGCGGTGGGACGTCCGTTGGTACGGGTATTTTGCTTCCCTTTAAACCGTTGTGGCCAGCCGGTCGGCGAGTCCTCCCACGTCTCCTGCCGCCCGTAGACGGTCAAGTCGAGCAACCGGTAGCTGTTATCCATCGCCTCGACGCCGCGCACCGTCGTCCAGTAAGTCTCGAAGACATTGGATCCTTGTCGCAAGTAGCAAACGATGTGCATCATGCCTACCCGGCGTCCAACCAAGAGGGTGTCGAGCGAGTCCTGGGCCGAGTACCAAGGCATCTCCCAGCCCATGAAGTCGCGATACCGGGCGCTCTCTTCGTACGGGCCTTGGCAAAACGTGGCGTAGGTGACGTCGCGAGAACGAATATAGGACAGCTCGCCAACCTGCGATGTAACCCAGGTGCATCCCTCGCACTGCTCCGGCGCAGGGTGGCCGGTGTGCCACATGAAGTAGTAGGCGATGAGCATCCGGCGTCCCTCAAACACGTCCAATAGTGTCACCGCCCCACGTTCGCCAATGAGCGGTGTGGCACCGTTCACCTCGACCATGGGGAGCCGTCGGCGGGCGGCCGCAATGGCGTCGCCTTCTCTTGTGTGGGCCTTCTCTCGAACCCTCAATGCGTCCAGCTCGGCCTGGAAGGTGCTCCGATCGACTATTTTGGGCGCTCCAAGTTCATCGCGTATGATGTCCTCCATCGTTCTCTCCCTTGCTAACCTCGGTCACGCTTTCGCCTCTGCGTCGCGCTTTCGGGCTGCTTCTTGAGGGTCGGTTATTATGTCGATCCACTTCGGGTCAGGGGAGGCCTCGGCGTCGTAGTTGTCGTGCCAGTTCCACCACTTATACGGCGGGGTCTGGGGGTAACCCTCTGGCGAGTCCTCCCAAGTCTCCTGACGGCCGAGCGGCGTGAGGTCGAGGTAGCTCCAGGTCGTCCCCATCGCCTCGTCGCCCCGATTGTTGATGAAGTATGTGCGAAACACCCGCTCGCCGTCGCGGAAGAACAGGTTGTGGCCGTGCCATTCGTTCACGCCGAAGTCGGTGTCGAAGCTGTCCGTTATGGTGTACCACGGCATCTCCCAGCCCATCCGCGCCTTCAGGCGCTCGATGTCCGCCTGCGACGCGCGTGAGGCGTAGGCGAGGGTGGTGTCGCGGGCGTTCAGATGCGCGAGGTGGGCTACCTGGTCGGCTCCGAAGGAGCAGCCGCGGCAGGCATGCTCGGGCCAGCCGAAGACGCCGAACTCGAAGAAGGCGCGGTAGACGATCAATTGACGGCGGCCCTCGAACAAATCGAGCAGGCTTACCTTGCCCTTGGGTCCGTCGAACTCGTACTTCTTGTCCACGGCCAGCCAAGGCATCCGCCGGCGTTCGGCGGCCAGCGCGTCACGGGAGCGGGTCAAGGCCTTCTCCTTCACGAGGAGCTGCTGGCGCGCAGCCTCCCATTCCTGCTGCGACACGATCGGGGGTGTGTTCATCGCGAGATGTCCTTTCCCTTGTTCCTTGTCTCTCTCCTTGCTTGTTGCCATCTTATTTCTCCTTTGTTTTCTGAAACAGACCGAGACGATTCGTTCTGAAAAATTTTCTGAACTTGCCGATGCACACCGCCAGAGTTCCTCCCGTCGATCCGGCTCCGGCGACTATTACTGCTGTGCTTGCGATGCATGCTGGGCACATATGTCCCTCCTCTGAACTTCTAATTTGTCCGCGCCTCCGGAAGAGGTCTGCCAGCGAGGCGCTTCCCTCATCCGTGTCGAATCGCGATACTCCTTGTTGACTCGAACCCACGGCAATTCCTGTCGTTGCTGTGTCAGTTCGTCGCTTGTCCCCGGAGGTCGCCGATACCGTTGCCGCGATCGCGGAACCACCGGCCGCCCGGCCATCGTTCCATTATCATTTGCAAAAGGTTCACCCTGCGGGTTCGAAAAGCCTTCCGAGTCGGTGCAAAAGGCTGCGAAAGACGGTTTCAATGTCTGCTGTATGTCAAGGCTCTGGATCATGTCCAGCGTCATGTTGTCAATTGCCACGCCTCAATGAACTTCCTACGTGACTCTATAGTAACGTTACTATAAAGTCACTTCAAGCGAAATTTTATTCTTGGTAATCGATACGAGTTCGCAAGCTGAAACGGACTGAAATTGAAAATAACAAGGCACGCGATCTACAGTTGAGGGTACCCAGGGACATCTTCACTTCCCGGATTTGTTCCGTGTGCCGGCGGAGTGAGCAGCGATAGTTAGAAGAAATTGGTAGACATCGATGGTGGTCCCGGCGGGTCCTTCGCCGGAATGCTGCGCACTGGACCGCTTCGGTCAGGGCCATTGATGGTGGAAAGTAGTTCCATCCGTGACGGCTTCAATTCAGCGAGCAAATATGCGCGCTCAGTATTAGTCATGCCGCTCTCCTGGATGGCGACAGACTGGGCGTACGCTCGCCCCGAAAGGAACAGCGGTTGCGCGCACACGATCACGAAGCAAGACAACATTGCTAAGCTGCCATGGCGGAATCCTCTCATGCTCGCGCGCTTGGCGCAGTTGTTTGAGCTCCGCGGATCGCCTCAGAAAGGTGATCGGACCGCAGCGCCATTCGAACGTGTTTCAAAACGTGGGTACCGCTTTGAACTGCAGTCGCGAGCGAACCGGGGGTACCGCGGACCACGTACAAAAGGTCGCTCGCGCGAAGGAACTTGTCACATATCGTTCTCTGGATTCGATAGCCCTGCGCGAGACTTGCTTTGGACCTGCCTCGCCGAAGACCCCGGTTTCGCTTCAGGATGGGCGTACCTTAGACGATGCTGTGCGTTTCTGGATAAGTTTAGTTGCACATCGTCGTCAGGACAGGAGTTGGCGAGAGCAGCGTTTGCGCGGCGCTCGCTCTCGATCCCTACCATTGCTTTGGTCACAAAGTTGCACATGCTAATTACTGTTCAGCTCAGTTGGGGGTAAGCCCATGTTCGGATCCAATGCTATTCGTCCTGTGATTTCGTGTTTTTTTTGTATAGCCGCAACGGTTGCAAGCGCCTTCACGCTATCGGCATATCCCTCAATCCCGCTTCCCGAACAGGCCTCCGGCAGCTCAATCGATTACGGCTCGCTATATCACAATACGTTCGATCCGTATTATCGGAGTACTGAAGGAGCGGTCGCCGCTGGCAGTTCTGTCACTCTGCGCCTGCGCACGGCTCATTTTGGTGCGACCTCAGTCGTCCTGCGAGCTTACCTGTTCGACACCGGTTCTGGGAATACGACAGGCCCGAACGATTCCGCTATGACGTTTCTGGAAAATCGAACTGAGAACGGCACAATCTATGACGAGTGGACCATCACGTACACCACGCCCTCGACGCCATCCATCGTCTACTACAAATTTCTAGTTTCGAACGGGTCGGCCACTGCTTACTATTCCGACGATTATGTGGACGATTACGACAACTTGAATAAGGACGGAACGGGCGCGGCATCGCCAACCGAGCCGTTCGACTCATTCCAGATTACGGCGTTCGATCCGAATTTCCAGACGCCGTCATGGATGGCGAGCGCGAACGTCTACGAGATATTTCCCGACCGGTTTCGCAACGGCGATCCAACAAACGACTATTGTGTTTCCGGGAGTTCGGCGGGATGCCCTTCGTTTTATGGCGCGGCGCCGTCGAGCACGATTGCGGTCACCACATGGAACACTCTGCTTTGCGATCCAAACAACTCGAGTGGGAGCTGTCCCAACGATTTTGGAAACATATTTTATGGCGGCGACCTTCTGGGCATTCAGAATGAGCTCGACTACATCCAGAATCTCGGCTTCGACACGTTGTATCTGACGCCCATTTTCGAAGCCAGCTCGAACCATCGATACGATACGGACGATTATTTGAACGTGGACCCCGCTTTAGGCGGCAACGCAGCGTTTACCTCGCTATTGAATGAACTCAATCGCCGGGGGATGCGCGTTATCTTAGATGGCGTTTTCAATCACGCTTCCTCTGACAGCACTTACTTCAACCGGTACAATCGGTTTCCTGTCGTCGGCGCGTGCCAGTCGCTGAGTTCTCCCTACCGGACCTGGTTTCACTTCAACGACAACAACGTTCCTTGTACCTCGGCCGATTATCCCGGCTGGTTTGGCTATGATACTCTGCCCACCTTCGACCATACGGTACAGGCGGTGCAGAACTTTTTCTACAGCGGGACTGCCGACAATGTTCTCCTGCACTGGTACAACGCGGGAGCTGGGGGATGGCGATTCGATGTCGCTTCCGACCCGAATTTTACTCACGCGTGGTGGGTTGCGCTGCGGCAGCGAGCCAAGATCGATAAGGGCGATGGCCCTCTGATCGGCGAGATTTGGCCGAACGCGAGCCAGTGGCTGGCGGGCGATCAGATGGACAGCGTGATGAACTATCGATTCCGGCGTAATGTTCTCGGTTTCGCGCGCGGCGCATACGGCTGGGTGGACAACAACGATAACGGCAACGACTCCATCATTCCGTTAACGCCAAATCAATTCGATACCGCCAATCGAGCGGTCCGAGACGATTATCCGCCACAGGCTAGTGCGGCCATGCTCAATCTGATCGACTCACAAGACACTAACAGGGCGTTGTATGTGTTGACCGAGTTGAGCGACAACGGGCTGATACAGGCAAAGCAACGATTGGAACTGGCTGCGCTTTTTCAGTTCACCTACATCGGCGCTCCCACTGTGTTCTACGGCGACGAAGCCGCGATCAACGCTCCGTCCCGTTTCAACGGCGCAAATGGCCCGGTAGGCGACCCCTATGCCCGTGCGCCGTACCCTTGGACAGATCAGCCGGGCAACCCGGCAGTCTACGGGCCGCCCGATCAGAACGTGATCGCGTATTACACGAAACTCGCACATCTCAGAAAGCAATATCTGGCCCTCTCGAGCGGAACGTTCGTCACGCTCCTAACGGGCGATTTACAACAGCCATCGACGGCCGCAAATACCTATGCTTATGCGCGCACCGGGTCCGGCCAAACGGCCATTGTGGCGTTAAACAACGGCTCGACAACGAACACGCCTCTTATCCCGGTTAGCCTTTATTATCCGGATGGTACACAGCTTCAGGACGCACTCGGCGGGGCGACTTACACGGTTTCAGGTGGCAACGTCTCGTTGACCCTGCCGGCCATTAGCGGAGTAGTTCTGTTGCCCGCTCCTGCAACCGTCGATCTTACTCGCGGGCGCTCGCAGCCCTCTGCGCACAATTTTTAGTAACGACGAGATCGCGACTCTTCAGAATCGAACAACTCCGGCAACCTCTGGCTGTATAGTTTGTCTCAAGAGGTCACATTTCTAAATGAAGAGGACGACAGCAGCCATCATTATGTCGGTGGTGGCCGGAGCCGTGGCGCTGGCTTTCGCGCAAAATCACACACAACAGGCGCAGAGATTCGAGGAGCCCATGCCGCCAGGGCCAAATCCAAACTCGCAATATCGGTTAGGCCCGGATTCGATGCCGCAGGAAGGCGTACCGAAGGGGGAAATACGTGGTCCGTACCATTTGCCCAGCCACATCTATCCTGGCACTCAACATACCTATTGGGTGTACGTTCCGGCGCAGTACGATCCGTCGACTTCAACGGCCCTGATGATTTACCAAGATGGGCAGGCCTTCAAAGACGAGAACGGAGATATCCGCGCGCAGAATGTAATGGATAACCTGATCTACCGGCGTGAGATCCCAGTGATGTTGGGCGTTTTCATCAATCCGGGGCGGACGCCCGAGCAGGTGGAGCCATCGCCCCAAACCGGGTGGGGCGATGGCTCCACCAACCGCGTAACCGAATACAACACACTGGACGACAGATACGCGCGGGTAATTACCGAAGAACTCATGCCAGTGCTGTACAAGGAGTACAACATTTCAAAGGATCCGGAGCAGCATGGAATCGGAGGGTCGAGTTCAGGAGCGATCGCCGCTTTCACAGTTGCCTGGGAACGCCCGAACGATTTTCGAAAAGTCTTGAGCAATGTCGGAAGTTTCGTCGATATCCGCGGCGGTTCTGTCTATCCGGAGCGCGTGCTGGCGAGCGAGAAAAAGCCAATCCGCGTGTTTCTTTGCGATGGTCGCAACGATCATCGCGGGTTCGGCCGCGATGGCGTTTACAACGAGAAGCGCGATTGGTTTTTTCAGAATGTCCGGCTGATGAAGGCCCTCACGCAGAAGGGCTACGACGTGAATTACACGTGGGGCATGAACCTGCATGGCCAGAAATTCGGGGGGGCAATCATGCCTGACATGATGCGATGGTTATGGCGCGACGGGCCGGTATCGACCGATCCCAACGATATGGTGGAACGAGCATTCCGGCAACCGGCGGCAAAAAGGAATAATTAGGTTCTGACACTCTGACGATTTGGTGAAGTATCTCTTACTTTGCGACGGACAAATGGAAGCGGAAGCGGGCATTTTCTCCAAACCACTGTATGTAGTTGGTGCCCCACGCGTTGTTGTAGAGGCTGTAGTGAAAGCCTTTCGTGAGATCGGGTTGCTCGTTTGAAAACGAGATGGGTGACATGACCCCGAGCGAGATAACGGCCGTGTCCAAGGATTCTATGGACAACTCGGTCTTGGTGTCTCGATAGGTCAATGGTCCGGTCACTGCGTGCATGTGGCGGTTGCCCCCACGTACTACGTCGAACGGCGAGACGGGACGCTCTACTTTCCACATGGTCCAGTTTCGAGATTCGGTGACAATAGGCCGGAAGCTCAGCCATAAAGCCTCGGGCAGACGGTTGGCGCGCTTTTCGAACCAGAAGAGAGCAAGTCTGATCGGGGCCTCATCGTCGGGGATGTCTACGGTGAGATAGGCGCTTGCAGGCCAAGCAGTGATTGCATCCGGCGACTGAGGGTCGAAGCCCAGTTCGACAATTACGCGCTCTTCGCCGCTGATTTTTCCGAACCAGATTCTTGTCGACGACGGGTTCCAGCGCTGACTTCTCGCTCCGAATGACTCGATGTTGGGTTTGCCGAAGTCTTTGGGAGCCCAATCGGTTTGAACGGTGATGTAAGACGCGAGGAAATCGTCGTAGTCCGCTTTTGAAAGCGTTTGGTAGGTGAAGAGGGCCAGCGGATTTTCCTGCGACGCGAAATTCTGGCGGTTGTGTTTGTTTTCAAGATGAGTAATCGCGCCCGTTGTAGGACTAAATCCGAGACGAAAGCGTTTGGTATCGAGAATCTGGCCGGGAGTGAGTTGAGTTCGTCCCGCCAGATCGGGTTTTGCGAGGATGAGTGTCGCCAGACGTGCTTCCGCTTGCCGGCGAAGGGTTGGGGGAAGAGCAGCGACACCGTCTGCGATGTCTTTCCGTTTTTCGATCCAACTGGCGGTAACGGTTTCGTATTTCGGATCGTGGAGCATTGACGCGAGAGCGGCGGGCGTGTAGTGGTTGAAGTCGAGCCAGGTTTTCGTGTCGGTGCCCCACGTATGCTCGACGGCAAGCGCGAACTTTTGCAGGAAAGCAAGATCTTGTTGATCACCGGGCGTAATTGCGCCGCTCTTGACCCATTCGGCCCGGAGGCGAAGAAGTTCGCGATATCGAGCAACCTTGATGGGATCACTAGCGACGCCGTAGATCCACGTGTCGCCGATTTCCTGCGTGAACACAGGAAAATGACTTTGGTACGGCTGGATGGCGTTGGCGATCTCCGTGAGATTCGCGGCACGAATCTCGGCGGCAGGATATTGAGCTCGAAGATCCGAGTAAATCCTGTGAACCTCTTCGAGCGTGTGCGGACCGCTGTTGTCGTCTCGGACTTCGACTGCGATAGCCAGATCGGAAGCAGGGACACGGACAACACCGCCGTAGCCGGTGCGATGATACATGACGGTGAGCAGAGCGCCATCGACATCTTGCCAGACGAACAACGGGGGTACGTCGGGCGGAGTACTGGCGGCGTTGACACCGATATCGAGGAAGGTGATACCAGAACGGACGAGAGGCCCGACGAGGCCCCGCGTGTGGCCTGGCACGTCAGTCATTTTTGCGCCCGTCGTTTTGCGGTTGAACCGTTTGTCCAATGCCTTGGAGAAGCCGATACAGCCAGCGATGGACGAACGGTCGAGCAACTCAGATTGCCAGGTGAAGGGAAGAGCGTGCCATGCTATGTCGCCGCGAATAATGGCTTGCTCCATTTGCCTGTTCTGTGCGGGTGAGGCTTGTTGCAGGTAGGAATAGAGAAGCCAGGACCCTGTAGTCCACACGTAGCGATCCGGGCCAGAGTCGCGCATCGCGGAAGCGAGGGCGATAGCGTGAGGATAGTATTGGTCGAAGTATTTGCGAATAATAGCAGCCTGCGTATCTATGAAACCAATGTCCAAGTGACACTTGAACATTACAAGCACCCGTTTGACAGGCTGTGACTGGGATTGGGCGAGAAGGTCGGCTGTAGCGGTCGAGGCGAGAAGGGTCGAGACGAAACTGCGGCGATTCATCAACACACACTGTATCGCCGATGGATATGAGCTATTAGGGGGATTCTCTTGGACACCATGGTTCTGGCGGCAGTCTTCTAGATCGTGGTGCTAACGAACAGATAGGAACGATTCCTTGCAGCAAATGTGGACTGGTGCGCATCAGAAGCGCATTGAACATCCAAGTTTGGCCTGGACTGTTTATTGAGGCGTCAAGCAACGCTGTGGAAGGAGCTATGTGATGAAAGCAAGATACATACAGGTGGAGAAGGCCGGGGCGCCGCTGAAACTGGTGACGCGGGATGTTCCCGAACCAAGAGCAGGCGAAGTGAGGGTGCAGGTGGAAGCGTGCGGAGTTTGTCACGGCGACTCCGTAACGGTTGCCGGTCTTTTCCCTTTCATAACCTATCCCCGCGTTCCAGGTCACGAAATTGTGGGGAAAGTTGATTCTGTTGGAGAGGGCGTGGCGCAGTGGAAGGCCGGTCAGCGTGCTGGTATCGGTTGGTACGGCGGACACTGCCGCACATGTGAACCATGTCGCCGTGGCGACCTGGTTGCCTGTCAGAATCCATTGATCCCCGGCGTTACTTACGATGGCGGCTATGCCGAGTATGTGGTGGCCCCTGCAGAGGCACTCGCTGCTGTTCCCGATTCATTGAAGAGCGTCGACGCGGCCCCATTACTCTGTGCCGGAATCACAACCTTCAATGCACTGCGCAATACCGGCGCAAAGCCCCCGGATACCGTTGCGATCTTGGGAATGGGTGGCTTGGGCCACCTTGGAGTGCAGTTTGCGGCGAAGATGGGGTTCAATACCGTAGCCATCGCGCGGGGAGCCGAGAAGGAGAAATTTGCACATGACCTCGGCGCCCGGCATTACATCGACAGCACCAGTACCGATGTGTCCGCATCGCTGCAAAAGCTGGGCGGCGCTCGAGTGATCCTCGCGACCGTGACCGATGCTGACGCGATGTCGGCGGCCTTCGGAGGTCTTGGATATAAAGGTGAGTTCGTGATTCTTGGTATTCCTGCCAAGCCGATTCAGACAGCCGTACGCGGATTGGTTTTGCAGCGCCAGTCAATTCAGGGCTGGCCTAGTGGCACATCTATCGACTCGGAAGACACTCTTAGGTTCAGCGAGATCAGCGGCGTGCTGCCAATGATAGAAAAATATCCGCTGGACCGTGCTGTAGAAGCATATGACCGTATGATGAGCGGCAAGGCGCGTTTTCGCGTAGTGCTCGAGATGGGAGCTTAATTACTCCCGCTGATAGGTGAAGGAGCAACCCGTATCCCTTCGTTGTGGTTTGAAGGACGATGAACTACTCGTACCGCAGCGCAGTTAACGGGTCGAGCCGCATGGCTCTGATTGCCGGAACAAGGCACGCGATGATCGTAGCGGCGCCCAGTACAAGCGCGGTGAGCGTGAGCGAACGGTAGTCTTGTGAGCCTACGCCGAACACCAGCCCTTGAAGCGCGCCTGCCGCAAGCGAAGCGGCGAACGTTCCGGCGAGAATGCCTATCAAGGTAAGCATGAGCCCTTGACGCAACACTTGAAGCACCAGATTGGAAGGAGTCGCGCCGAGGGCCATTTTGATGCCGAATTCGGCGGTCCGCTGTTCGACCGAGTACGAGATGACCCCATAAATGCCGATGACGGCGAGCGAGAGCGCGATGGCCGAGAACAAACCCATGACGACCGTGAGGAACCGCGGGCGGGAATTGGCCTCCGATACCACCGTTTCCATGGTCCGCACTTTGGCGACGGGAAGACTCGGATCGATATTCGTGATAACGCGCCGCGCCGCTGTAGCTAGGGCCAGAGGATTGCCTGAAGTTCTCAAGACGATGTTAGGAACCTGCAGAAGAGATCCGTTCCACGGCGAAACTCGATAAGGAAAGAAGACTTCAGTATCTGCTGGCTTATCGAGACCGCGATTCTTCACGTCGGCAACAACACCGACCACTGTATACCAGGGCTTGCTACCGTTCGGCCGTAAGCGATGCCCAACCGGCGATACGTGAGGCCAGAATTTGCGAGCAGTCGCTTCGTTGATTACCACGCCGGGATGGGCCCAGTCTCCATCTCCCAGCTCGAGAAGCCGGCCTTCGAGTAACCGGATCCCCATAGTTTGAAAGAACTCGTTTCCTACGGTTTGGTAGTAAGCGATTTCGTCGTACTGCTCATTGTGAATATTAGTGTAGCCTTCAAAATCGGTAGTATCGTCGTTTACAGTACGGATAGGCGGGAGCCCCTCCATCATCGTTACCGCCCGGACACTGGGAATTTGAGCGAGATCGGACTGCAAGCGCGTCCAAAAATTAACGCGCGCCGCGGCGTCCCGATACGTTTTCTCAGGCAGAGAAACGCTCATCGTCAGCAGCCCATTAGCGTCAAACCCTGGGTTCACTTGCTGCAAATTCCAGAAACCTTCAATCATCAACGCGGCTCCGCTAAGCAGCACAAATGCCATCGCAATTTCGGCGACCACCAGCGCGCGCCGGAAGCGATTGGATGATGCGGTGCCGGAAGCGCGGCCGCTTGCGTTCTTCAGCGTTTCAGAAACGCGAATTGCCGAAGTATGAACAAGCGGAGCAAGCCCGAACAAGACACCGGTAAAACAACTCGTGCCTAGCGTGAACACGAGCACTCGCCAGTCGATGTTGATTTCGTCGGCTCGCGGAATGCTTCCGGCGTTCGTCAGCGCGATAAGATGTATCGCGCCATAAGCCAGGCCCACCCCGAGGATCGCGCCCAGAAGGGAGAGCAGAATTCCCTCGACGACGAACTGCCCGACCAAATGGCGCCCAGTAGCGCCGATCGCGCGGCGTACCGCGATCTCGCGATGCCGAGCCTCGCTGCGCGCGAGCAAAAGATTTGCCACATTCACACAGGCGATCAGCAGCACGAGTGCAACGGCAGCAAAAAGCATCATCATTGCTTTGCGCACCGATCCGATGACTTCTTCACGGAACGGATATAGCGAAATGGGATGATCTTTTGTGTTCAAAACGTGATGTTTGAGAGACTCGGCCTCGCCCAGCCGTGCCACCAGCCGCGCTATTTCGTCCCGCGCCTGCTCAGCAGTAACGCCATCACGCAAACGGCCGAACACCGAATAACCGTGGCTGGCATAGCTTGTGCTTAGAGGATTCAACTGAAGCGGAGACCACGCTTGCGGCGGATCTGTTTCTCCGGGCGGAAACATAAATCCTTCCGGCATGACGCCGGCAATGGTGCATTTCGCGCTGTCAAGATACATTTGACGGCCGACGATGTTCCTATCACCCGCGAACGCGCTCTGCCACAAGGAATGCGAAATGATGAGCACCTTCGAAGCCCCCGGCTTATCCTCGTCTCGCGCGAAAAGGCGACCCAATTCTGGCTTCACTTTCAGCATTTGAAGTGCGGGAGCGTTGACGAACGCGGTAGTCACGCGGAGCGGCTGCTCGGTTCCCGAGATGTTGGCCCCTTGTATCGCCCAGGCGCCTATGGCCTCGAACGATTTCAAACCTTGAATGTCGAAAACTTCCGGCTCCGAGAACCAAAACTTGTGGAGACCGGCGCCCTCGGTCGGAAACTCGGTGTATAGTCGCACCAGCCGGCCAGGATCTTTGTACGGCAGCGGCCGGAGCACGACGGCATTCACGATGCTGAAGATCGCGGCGGTCGCCCCAATGCCCAGCGCGAGGCAAACGACAGCCGCCAGCGCAAAAGTCGGAGTCCTCAAGAGGCTGCGGAAAGCGTATTTCAGATTCTGGCGCATAGCTGAGCTTCACGCCGCATTTCTCCTGCCATAGCGAAACTCGGCGTTTCCGCATGTAAACAAAGAGCTGCCGGCCAGACGCCAGTATATTAGGTGTCCGCTTTTGAGAATTAATCCGACGGAGGCGGACACTACTTCAATTGAGGGATCTAAGCAGTTGTGGGAACGGCGGCGTTTAGTTCCTTGAGAACGCTCGACACGAACGCCTTGGCATCTCCAAAAAGCATCAGCGTTCTATCCATGTAGTACAAGTCGTTATCGATGCCCGCGAATCCTGGATTCATGCTGCGCTTGATCACCATCACCGTGCGGGCTTCATGCGCATTGAGAATTGGCATGCCGGCAATCGGACTGTTTTTATCGAGCCGCGCCGCTGGATTCACCACGTCATTCGCTCCGATGACAAGAGCCACATCGGTTCTCGGAAATTCCGAATTGATGTCATCCATCTCGAACAGGCGGTCGTAGGGGACATCGGCTTCCGCGAGCAGAACATTCATATGCCCAGGCATGCGTCCTGCAACCGGGTGAATCGCAAACCGAACATCGATCCCTCGCTTCATCAGCACGTCATGCAGCTCGCGCAACTTGTGCTGGGCTTGCGCGACGGCCATGCCGTAGCCCGGAACAATGACGACGCTGCGCGCGGCGTCAAGGATTTCCGCTGCTTCTTCAGGAGACGCGGAACGGACCGGGCGTTCGGCCGTCCGATTCGAGCTACCTTGAATTTGGCCAAACGCGCCGAACAAAACATTGCTAAACGATCGGTTCATCGCGCGGCACATGATCACCGCAAGAATGAATCCGGACGAGCCGTCCAGTGCTCCGGCGATGATCAGCAGCTTGTTGTCGAGAGCAAAACCCATGGCGCTCGCCGACAAGCCCGCATAGGAATTCAGAAGCGCGATTACGGTCGGCATGTCCGCGCCGCCGATCGGAACGATCAGAAGCACTCCAAACACGAGCGACAGCGCAGTGAAAATCGGAAACAGCCAGGTCTGCTCGGGCGAGACGATAAGGGCAACGCCAATCAAGCCGGCCAAGGCGAAAACTCCAAGGTTCACGAAGTTTTGTCCCGGATAAGTAATCGGCCGGGTGGGCAAAACCTCCTGGAGTTTGCCGAATGCCATCAAGCTGGCCGTGAAAGTGAGAAAGCCAAGCAGAGTCTCCAAAACCAGCGCGATCATCACCACGCCGTGAGGCAGATGACGGTAGTATTCTGCCGTGCCGATCAGCGCGGAGGCCAGCGCGCCACATGCGTGCGAAAAGGCCGTCCGCTGCGGAACGGCGGTCATAGGCATGTAATAAGCGATAGGAACGCCGATCGCAGACCCAATGAAGAACGCCACGAAGATCCATTCATAGCTCACAACTTCATGGCGCAGCAGAGTACCAACTACGGCTAAAAGCATGCCAATCTCGCCCACAACGACGCCTCGGCGAGCTGTCGAAGGCGAGTTCATCCACTTAATTGCGAGGATGAAGCTGGCTGCCGCAAGTATGTAAAGGGCAGGGAAGACGTTCTCAATCATTTCTTCTCGCCGCCTCGCTTCTTGAACATCTTCAGCATGCGGTCGGTGATCAGATATCCACTGACCACATTCGTGGTGGACGCCACAACCGCAATGAAGCCCAGCGTGCGCGTCAGCATGGGTGCATCCTTTTCTCCCGTGATGAGGATCGCGCCAACCACGGCAATTGCCGAAATGGCATTGGTCAACGACATCAGCGGAGTGTGGAGCAACGGCGACACCCGGCGAATCAGCTCGAACCCTAGAAATGCCGCCAGCATGAAAACCCAAATGGCGATCTCGTAAGACTTCATGCGTTCACCTTTGCTTTTAATGCCTGCGGTGTTCCCAGAAGCTCTAGCACGCGCGGATGAACGATCTTGCCTTCATGCGTAACGAGAGTTTCACGAACGATTTCGTCCTCCAAATCAAGCGAGATGCGTCCATCGCGGACCAGCACCCGGGTAAACGCCGCTATGTTTGTCGCAAACAACTGGCTCGCGTGATAAGGAACCATCGAGGGAAGATTCAATGGCCCGAGCACTGTCACTCCGTGATGGAGAACTTCTTCCCCAGGCCGCGTTAGCTCGCAATTGCCGCCACGCTCTGCGGCAATATCAACGATCACCGATCCCGGAAGCATGGCCGAAACCATTTCTTCACCGATTAAAATTGGAGACCTTCGACCCGGAACAGCCGCCGTCGTAATCACCACATCCTGCTCTCGAAGCACGTCTGTGAGGAGTTTTCTCTGTCGCCGATAGAACGTTTCGTCCATGGCTTTGGCGTAGCCGCTTTTGTCTTCGGCGGATTGCGCCTCGACATCCAGCATGATGAATTTGGCGCCAACACTTTCGACCTGTTCCTTCACAGCAGGGCGCACGTCGTAGGCGCAAACCACCGCTCCTAACCGCCTTGCTGTCGCGATAGCTTGCAGACCAGCAACGCCCGCTCCCAGCACAAAAACCTTCGCCGGCGTAATCGTGCCGGCCGCGGTCATCAGCAGAGGAAACATCTTCGGCAGACGGCTGGCCGCGACGAGCACAGCCCTGTAACCGGAAATGGTCGCCATCGACGACAATGCGTCCATGCTTTGCGCTCGAGTAATGCGGGGCACCAGCTCGAGGGCCAGGAACGACGCGCCGGTCGCTGCTATCTCCGAGCATTCGTGTAGAGCCGTCAGCGGCTCACCGAACCCGAACAGTGCCTGTCCGGGGCGCAGCCGCGGAATGTCTTCGAGGCCCGTCTCGGGATTCGCACCCAGACACCGAACTTGCGCTATCAGATCGGCTTCGCGGAAAACGTCGTCGCGGCTGCCGATGCGCACGCCTCGAGAGAGAAACGCCTCATCGGGAAAGCCAGCTTCGGCCCCCGCGAAGGTTTCGACAATCACCTCGACGTCCGACTTGCGCAGCATTTCGCAATGCCGGGGCGTGATGGCGATTCGCCGTTCCCCGGGAAATGTCTCGCGCGGCGCTCCAAGTATCGCAGGCACAACAGCCTCCGTCCCTAGATCATTATGTATTTCGACGATGGATGGCAAGTGTTCGTTACGTTGCTGAAGGTGTATAATAGGTAACCAAATCGAGAAAGCGACTGCTCGCGAGCCGCTGAACCGCGTGACACCGACTGACGTTCAAAATGCGCAGTATTTCCACCGCGTTGTGGATTGCCAGTGGGCATGTCCGGCGCACACGAATGTGCCAGAATATATTCGCCTCATCGCGCAGGGCCGGTATACCGACGCCTACTTGCTGAACCGCGAGTCGAATGTGTTTCCAGGGATTCTCGGCCGCACCTGCGACCGGCCTTGCGAGCCTGCCTGCCGCAGAACCCGGGTCGATGGCAAGCCGGTGGCGATTTGCCGCTTGAAGCGCGTGGCCTCTGACCTGCGCGGGGAGATCGACGACCGCCTCCCCAAGATCCCCGCGACGAAAAATGGAAAGCGCATCGCGTGCATTGGTGCCGGCCCCGCCTCGCTCACCGTTGCAAACGATCTGATGCCGCTCGGCTACAACGTCACGATTTTCGAAAAGCAGGACAAGCCGGGCGGATTGATGCGCTCGAACATTCCAGCCTTCCGGCTGCCTGAGCGGGTCCTAACCGAAGAGATCGATCAGATTCTGGACATGGGCGTCGACATCCGCTTCAACTCGCCCATTGAAAGTTTGAAGACCTTGCTACGCGAGGACTTCGACGCGGTTTTCGTGGGCAGCGGTGCGCCTCGAGGAAAGGATCTCGAAATTCCTGGACGCCATGACACCGACCGGATTCATATCGGTATCGACTGGCTGGAATCGATCGCCTTCGGTCATGTCGATTCCATCGGAGAAAGAGTACTAATCATTGGAGTTGGAAACACAGCGATGGATTGTTGCCGGTCCTCGCGGCGGCTAGGCGGCACAGACATCAAAGTCATGGCGCGGCGGCCGCGCCGGTTTTTCAAGGCATCGCCGTGGGAGCTCGAGGACGCCGAGGAAGAGAATGTCGAGATTCTGGTCAATTATGCCCCGAAGAACTTCGTCGTCGCGAACGGCACACTCAAAGGGATGCTTTTTGAGCGCGTCGAATGGGACGAGGAGGCAAAACGATCGCGAACGATAGAGGAAGTTTTTTTGCCGGCCAACGACGTCATTCTAGCCATTGGCCAGGAAAACGCGTTTCCGTGGATCGAGCGTGATCTCGGAATCGAGTTCGATAAATGGGAGATGCCGGTTGTCGATCAGACCACCATGCAGTCTACGCGGGAGGGCGTCTTTTTCGGCGGCGACTCGGCGTTCGGTCCCAAGAACATTATTTGGGCCGTCGAACACGCGCACCAGGCGGCAATCTCCATTCATAACTATTGCGAGGGAGTTCCCATTACAGAACGTCCCGCGTACGGGATGAACCTGGTCACGCAAAAAATGGGCATCAGCGAGTGGAGCTATCACAACGACTACAATCCGGCGCAGCGCCAGAAAATGCAGCACGTCAATCTTGTCGAGCGCTTCCAAAAGTTGAACATCGAGGTTGAGCTTGGCTTTACGGCGGAACAGACCGCTCGCGAAGTCGAGCGCTGCATGAACTGCGACGTTGAGACGGTGTTTACACCAAAGCGCTGCATCGAATGCGATGCGTGTATTGACGTTTGCCCCGTTCAGTGTCTAACAATTACACGTAATGGAGACGAAATGGATCTCCGAACCCGGCTCTCGGCCCCGGCATTGAATCTCGACCAGGCTCTGTACGTGTCGGATGCCTTGCCGCAGACCGGCCGGATCATGGCTAAAGATGAGGACGTTTGCGTGCACTGCGGTTTGTGCGCCGAACGATGTCCCACCGCGGCATGGGACATGCAAAAATTCGAGCTCCTTATTTCATATGCAGGCGTAAAGGCGTGCAGCAACAGTCCCGTACTGGCGTAAACAATTTCGCCATCAAACTGGCGAATGTGAATGGCACCGGATCCGCAAGCGCGAATGGCCTTGTCATGCAGGCTATCTTCCGTATGGGGATTCCGGTTTCAGGCAAGAATCTTTTTCCCTCCAATATTCAAGGCCTCCCGACCTGGTATGAAATTCGCGTAAACAAGGACGGCTACACCGCTCGCGCCCTTGACTACGATCTGGTCGTCGCCATGAATGCGCAGAGCTATGCGCGAGACATCCAGGAAGTGCGAAGCGGCGGCTATGTTCTATACGATTCGAGCTGGCCGCTCGAGCGCTCGCTGTGGCGCGATGACGTGAACTTTCTGCCAGTGCCCCTTGCGGAGATGTGCAACGAGCGTTTCGCCGATCCGCGCGAACGCACGCTTATGAAAAACGTCGCCTACGCGGGCGCGCTCGTCGCATTTCTCGCAATCGACATTTCGATCGTCGAAGATCTACTCGCGGAACGTTTCGCCGGCAAGAAAACGCTGCGGGAATCGAACCGCACAGCACTGCATATTGGATACGAATACGCGAAGGAGCATTTTGCCTGTCCACTGCCGTTTCATTTGCAAAGCATGGATGCAAACAGCGGCAACATTCTAATTGATGGAAATACCGCCGCCGCTCTGGGTTGCCTCTATGCCGGCGCGACAGTCGCCGCGTGGTATCCGATCACTCCTTCAACATCGTTGATGGACGCCTTCCGTGGTTTTTGCGAAAAATACCGCCGCGACTCAGAGACGGGGCGCAACAATTATCTTGTTTTGCAGGCCGAGGACGAGCTCGCCGCCATTGGCATGGTGATCGGAGCGTGCTGGAACGGCGCGCGTGCCTTCACATCGACTTCTGGCCCGGGTATATCGTTGATGAACGAGTTGCTGGGCTTGGCCTACTACTCTGAGATCCCGGCGGTCGTCATCGATGTCCAGCGCGTCGGTCCTTCAACTGGAATGCCAACTCGCACGCAGCAGGGCGATCTGATGGAGTGCGCTTATGCTTCGCACGGCGACACCAAACATATCCTGTTGTTCCCGGCAAATCCGGCAGAGTGTTTCGATTTCGCCGTGGAAGCATTCGATCTGGCCGAGCGCTTTCAAACGCCGGTGCTTATGCTTTCCGATTTGGACATCGGAATGAACGACTGGGTTGTCCCGCGTCTCGCTTGGGACGATTCATACCGGCCCGACCGCGGCCGCGTGCTTTCCGAAGAAGACTTGGAAGAGCTTTCGAGCTTTTACCGGTACTCGAACGAAGACGAAAATCACGTCACGCCCAGGACTCTGCCTGGCGTTCATGCCAAGGGAGCTTACGTGACCCGAGGCTCCGGCCACAACAAGTTGGGCGCGTACACGGAAGCGCCCGAAGAATATCAGCAAGTACTGGACCGCCTCGCAAGGAAACAGAAATCGGCGGCAAACGCCGTTCCGTTACCGAAGGTTGAAGGCCCGCGTGATGCTAGGCTGGGCGTCATTGCGGTGGGCGGATGCGATCCCGCAGTCCGGGAAGCGATGGACATTCTTGCCAAAGACGGTATCGAAACCGAATACATGCGCGTCTGCGGGTTTCCATTCCATAGAAGTGTAGAAGAATTTCTTTACAGGCACGATATCTGCTTCATTGTCGAGCAGAATCGCGACGCGCAGCTTCGTTCGCTATTGACGCTCGAAACTTGCGTACCGAAAAATCGCTTACGTTCCGTGCTCGTATATGGCGGATTCCCGCTGAGCGCGCGCCACGTTGTCGACGGGATTACGCGCCAACTGAATGAATCGGCTGTCGCCGGTCAGACGAACACGTGATGAAGGAGAAGCCACTGTGCCTTCGATAACCAAGCCAGTTGCCCGGCACCCGAGTCTGCGAAAGAACGAGCTAGGCCTCACCGTTCGCGATTATGAAGGGTCGATGTCGACTCTCTGCGCCGGATGTGGTCACGACTCGATCACGGCCGCTATTGTCCGCGCGCTGTGGGAAATCTCAATGCCTCCCCACATGCTCGCAAAGATGAGCGGCATCGGTTGTTCGTCGAAAACTCCTGCATACTTCGTCAACGGCGCTCACGGGTTCAACTCGGCTCACGGACGGATGCCGGCCATTACCACCGGCGCAGCAGCGGCAAATCGCAAAATCACCTACATCGGAATATCGGGCGACGGTGACTCGCTTTCGATCGGTCTGGGCCACATGTGCCACGCCATCCGCCGTAACCTCAGAATGGTGTACATCATCGAGAACAACGGCGTATATGGCCTGACCAAGGGTCAGTTCTCGGCTTCCGCCGACGTGGGATCGAAAAGTAAGCGCGGCGAACCGAACCGAATGGTTCCAATCGATCCCGCGACACTTGCTCTCAGCCTCGGCGGGACGTTTGTTGCACGCGGCTTCTCAGGCGATAAAGAGCAGCTTGTTCCCATTCTGAAGGCCGCTTTCGCTCACCGGGGCTTGGCGTTGGTGGATGTAATCTCCCCATGTGTGACGTTCAACGATCATTCGGGCTCAACCAAGAGCTATCTCTATACCCGCCAAAACGAGCTGAAGGCCACCGAGGCCGATTTCGTGCCGCCGGAAAATGAGATCGTTGCGAGCATCGCTGAAACAGGGGTGACGAACGTAACGATGCATGACGGAAGCGTCGTACGGTTCAGGTCGGTGCCGGAAGGATACGACCCTAAAGACCGCCAGAAAGTGATGAACTATCTTCTCGAAAGACAGGGCTCGGGCGAGATTGTGACGGGATTGCTGTTTGTTGACGAGAAGACCCAAGACCTGCACGAGCAGAACAATACCTCTGATACTCCGCTGTCGCGTCTACCGTACGAGCACTTATGCCCTGGGTCGGCCGCGTTAGAGCTGTTGCAGGAGGAATTCCGCTAACCAACTTGTCACTTCGGCATCTTGCCGACGCGCGCGGTTCCGTTAGTTCTTCATCAAGGTGGATTTCTGAACCGCGACCGCAAGGGAACGCCTCTGATGAAGTTTAGTTGACCGCGCTTTATTGAGCTATTTCCCGAGTACGCGTTTTGCGGCCTGGGCAACGGACTCCGAGAGGAACCCGAATTTCTTCTGCACGTCTTTGAGCGGCGCCGACGCGCCAAACGTTCCCATGCCTATGGTGTGGCCCTGAGGGCCAACGAAGCGCTCCCAACCGAGCGTTGAGGCTTGCTCGACCGCGACCCGCGCCGGGACGCTCGGCGGCAGCACGGAATCGCGATATTCCTGGCTCTGACGCGCGAAGAGTTCCCAGGACGGTAGACTCACCACGCGCGCCTTGATTCCTTCCGAGGTGAGCTGCTCAAATGCCTCGATGCAGAGAGAAACTTCGCTTCCGGTGGCCAGCAATATAACTTCGGGCTGTCCGCCCTGCGCTTCCGCAAGAATATACCCGCCCTTTTCGACACCCGTCGCCGAGGCATACTTTGTACGGTCGAGCGTGGGCAAGGCTTGGCGCGTCAGCACCAGCGCCACCGGGTCATGTCGCAGCTTCATGATGAGCTTCCACGCTTCGACGACTTCGTTGGCGTCAGCGGGACGAAGAGTGATCAAACCCGGTACCGCGCGCAATGACGCCAACTGCTCAATAGGCTGGTGGGTGGGGCCGTCTTCGCCGAGGCCAATGGAATCGTGCGTAAAGATATAAATCGTCGGCAGCTCCATAATGGCGCTGAGTCGGATCGCCGGCTTGCAATAGTCGCTGAAGATCAGAAACGTTGACCCGAAGGGGCGAACTTTCGACAGCGAGAGCCCATTCAGTATGGCGCCCATGGCGTGCTCACGTATGCCGAAATGCATGTTACGGCCCCGGCGATTGCTAACTTCGAAATCCCCGAAGCCATCCGCCGTCAACCGCGTCTTTGTCGAGGGTGCAAGGTCGGCCGCGCCTCCCATGAGCCACGGCACGTTCTTCGCGAGCACATTCAGCACTTTGCCGGACGAGTCGCGGGTGGCAAGCCCCTTGGGATCTGGTGGAAATGTCGGTATGTCGTGGTCCCATGCGTCCGGAAGCTGGCGATGCTGCATCCGATAGAGCTCGTCCGCCAACTGCGGAAACAGCGTGCGATAGGCATCGAACTTCGCCATCCAGGCTTCGCGCAGGTCGTGGCCTCGCTTGCCGATTTCACTAGTGAAATGTTCCCGCACGCCATCAGGTACCAGGAACTTCGCGTCTTCAGGCCAGCCGTAGTTGCGTTTTGCCAGCCGGATTTCGTCTTCGCCGAGCGGCTCGCCATGAGCGCCGCTTGTGTCTTGCTTATTGGGAGCGCCATATGCGATATGGCTATCCACAATAATCAGCGTCGGGCGGTCGGTGGTGTTCTGAAACACGGTCAGGGCGCGATCGAGCATATCGAGATCGTTTGCATCGCCCACCCGCGTCACGTTCCAGCCGTAGCCGATGAAACGGGTGGCGACATCCTCGCTGAACGCTAAGGCAGTATGACCCTCAATCGTAATGCGGTTGTTGTCGTAAATCCAGCAAAGGTTCGACATCTCGTGATGGCCTGCGAGAGATGCTGCCTCGCCTGAGATGCCCTCCATCAGATCGCCGTCCCCGCAAATAACGTAAACGTTGTAATCAAAAAGCGGAAAGCTGGGCCGGTTAAACCGGCTTGCTATCCACATGCCCGCCATCGCCATCCCCGCGCTGGTGGCAACGCCTTGGCCCAGCGGACCGGTGGTCGTCTCAATGCCTGAAGTCCAGCGGTATTCCGGATGGCCCGGACACTTGCTGTCGAGCTGCCGGAAACGCTTGATGTCGTCGAGAGTGACTGACAGCTGGCCCAGCGTCTCATACTGCGGGTTAACCGCCTTCACCCCGGCCAGGTGCAGGAGAGAATACAACAACATCGACGCGTGCCCGTTCGACAGAACGAAGCGGTCGCGGTTAGGCCAGATAGGATCTTCAGGGTCGAATCGAAGAAACTTCTGCCACAGGCAATAGGCTAGCGGCGCTAGCGCCATGGGTGTGCCTGGATGTCCGGAATTTGCCTTCTGTACCGCGTCCATCGCGAGGGTGCGAATAGTGTTGATACAAAGCTGATCGATCTCTGTTGCCATCTTGACTGGCGCGCTGATCGCGACTTGTGTGCTCATTTTGGGGCCGCTCCTCGAATCCATGGTACTCGCAAAGCGCAAAGGGCGCTTTTCAGCCTGTTTTGCGGGTGTTAGAAAACTTTTTCGCATAACCGATCTAAACAATCGATTCGATTGCGGTGCAAGCCGTCGCTAACCCATTTTCGGCGGAGAGTCGAGTTCGAACCTCTGCCGCGCGGTTAGCGAAATGCGCGCTTTGCAAAAGCGCCATTAAGGCTGAACCAGCGGTATCGACGGTGTAAGCATCTCGAGCCACATGTAGTCCCACGCCAAGCCGTTGTATGCGAGTTGCATTGTCAGGCTGATCCCAGCCGTAAGGAACGACCAGCATCGGACGGCCTGATCGTAGCGCCTCTCCGGTAGTTCCCGAACCGCCCTGATGTACGTTGACGGCCGCGTAGGGAAAGATCTGCGAGTACGCCGCATAGGGCACGGCCAGAACATCTGCCGAATGAACGTCCGGAGCAGTCTTAGTACCGATTAGTATCGCTCTCCGCCGCAGTCGTTTCGCCGCAGCCACGCTGACGCGATAGAAATCTCCTGGGTTGTGCACTGCCGTAGACCCTTGCGTAAAGACGACGGGAGCGTCACCAGAGGCAAGAAAGCTAGATAGTTGCGGTGGCAGTTTAGTCTTGCTCGCCTGATTGTCAAAGTAAACAAAACCGGGCTGTACCGTCTGTGATGGCCAGTCCGGCTGTGGTTCGGCAAGACAGGGCGAGAAGAGCGCCAGCACAAGATTGGGAGAAAACTTGTCTCGGAATACCGGATCGCACTTCCGTCGCAGTCCTTCGTCGCGGCGAAGGTTGCGCACGGGGTTCGACCAATGCCGCGTGGCCACCCGGCCGATGTTCAATCCCATCCGGTAAGCCGACGAACCTAATTTGCGAAGGTGAATGAGTCTCGGAGCATTCACCATCACCGACGGATCAAACGAAGAAAAGAACGAAAACGGCGACAAGATCGCTGATACCCAACGCAGCCTGAGCTTCTCTGCGACAAGTGGAGAAGCGTATACGAGTTCGCCCGCGACCATAAGATCAGCGTCTCTCGCGACGGAAAGCAAATCCTCATAGGTGCCTCTCAATTCAGGCAAGAGCAATTTTCGATAGAGCACTTCCGGGCCCTTTTTTACGCGCTCGCATTGGCGGATGAGTTCTGGGTCTGTCGGATCCCAATCAGGCCGGATCGGATGGAAATTGATTCCCAATGCCTCTACCCGGGACCCGTAGTAAGGGGTAGAGGCGACAGTCACTCGATGGCCGCGACGCTTGAGTTCGATCGCCAATGCGAGGCATGGATGGAGATCTCCCAGTGATCCAATGGTGGCGATCACAATCAGCTTCGATTCAACTCGTTTGATCGAGCTGTTCTTAACGGGAAGCATGATCGAGCGCGCTGCGGTGAGAGAAAGACGGAGCCGGTTTGCCGTCGATTGTTGTTGGCTCCATCAATTCCGTGCGCGTTCCGTCCGGATCGTAAAGGTTCGCCTGTCGCTTCCGGTTTACCCCCACTTTCACCTGAATCGGCTTTGCGTACTGCTTCTTGTAGGGGTTTGCGTTAAGAGCGGCGACACTGGCGTACACATCGGGGACTTCCAGGCAAAGATGGTGGGCAGTCCCGCGTTTATCAGGAGCCGGCGCTTCCTGGTGGAGCATGAATTCGACATAGTCCGAGCCATCCGGCAGTTTCAAGTTAATCCACGAAAGCACTTTGCCGTTACTACTTCCGCGCCATGTCTCCTCGAAGCCGAGCACCTTTGTGTAGAAATCCATTTCCTCCGGCAGCCGCGTCACAATGATACCCACGTGCATCATTCGCTGCGAGATGCGCTTGCTAGAAAGAAACTTCCCATTTGCTTTCGTGGTCCAGCTATCCGGCGGATACTGTACGATTTCCACTTTGTGCCCCTCGGGATCTTGAATCATGAAATTCAGGTTCCCGATCCGCCCCTTCGGAACATGATCCGGAACTTTGACCCCGTGCGCGCCCAGATACTGCCTCATTGCCTCCGCATCGTCGGTCTCAAGTGCGTAATGATTCAGCCGGTCGGTATTGGGCTGCGCTTCCGGCGACAGCTCAATATACTGGCGGTCGTTTATCTTGAAAAACGTCATCGAGGGCGACCCGTCGGGCTTGGTGAGCGAGTAGGGCTCTTCGAACCCAAGGAAATCGCGATAGAAAGCTCGCGAGGCTTGGTAATCGTGCGTATAAAGCGAGATGTGTGCGATCCCCAGAATCTTCGGCCGTCCCTGTGCGGCGCATAGTACCGGAATCGAAAGGCAGAGAAACAGAACGCGTTTCATGGCTCGTAGCTGACGAATGCAAATCGGGTCGAGTCGGGAGCCCATGAATTCACGTTGATCGTTCCTTGACCGCCAAAGAATTTCGTGAGCGTACGAATGGGCGCGTGTCGAATCGTAGCGCCTGGCAGTGGGATCATGCGAAGTTCCACCTCGAGTCGATCGTTGTGCCCCGAAGTGCCTTTAGGGAATGTCAGGAAGACAAGCCACTTCCCATCGGGCGAACAGTGCGGGAACCAGTCCTCGAGTTCATCGTTTGTCACTTGTTCCGCCTTCTTATCGTCCGGCCCCGCGCCGTCAGCCGGCATGCGCCAGATATCCCAACTCCCCGACCGGTTGGAGTTGAAATAGATCCAACGGCCATCGGGCGAATAATCCGGGCCATCGTCATAACCGGGACTGGACGTGAGCCGCTCCTGCGCGCCGCCTTCTGTTGGCACACGGAATAAATCGAAATTCCCGTTGCGCTGGGCAACGATTGCCATCCACTTTCCATCCGGTGAGAATCCGTGGAAGTAGCTTGGCGTCTCGGGTACGATCAACTTCGGCGTGCCTCCTTGCGTAGCAACGGTATAAACGCGCGAGCCTTTCGCATTCCAGCTCGAAGAAAACGCAATCGTCTTTCCGTCGGGAGAGTACCCCTTGTCGTTATTGCACTTGTTTACTTCGCCGAGGTCGATCTGCTCAAGTTTCGGTGTTTTGCCGCCAACCGGCAACTCATACAGATGGCCGCTGGTATTCACCAGCAGATTCCGGCCATCGGGCGACCAGTTCGGAGCTTCAATCAAAGTATCGGCGCTGTAGATCACCGTTACTGATTTGTCCTTCAGATTGTAGACCGAAATATGGCTGTTCTTTACTTGATTGGTTCTCTGCTGCGCCTTGCTCAGATCGCCCACAATGCCACCGATCGGCTGTGCGTTTATCACTACGGCGGCAAGTCCAACAACAGCAGCGGCCGCTCCGATTCTCTTCATGCGGTTGAGACGTGCTCCTTGGATACTATATGTCAAGCGGGTTTGGGGGCCGATGGGCCACAGTCCAAAGTGCCGCATATGCTAACCTGAAATTGATATGGCGATTCCGAACGTGAAGCGCTTTCGTCCGTTCTGCCCGGTTTGCAAAGAAAGTTACACTATAATGGCTGTCCTTCCCAAGGACACCGATTCTGATGCTTATGTAAAAGACGCTGTTGCGCGCCACGATCACAAGGCATTTCAGGAAACCAAAGAGAAAATGTTCAAAATTCGCGTTGGCCAGCAGAAGCAAAAGAAGGCAAAGTAAGTTTATTCTTCTCCACTCACTTTGGCCCGCTAACTCAACGGTTAGCGGGCTTTTGCTGTTTTCTGCTGCCGTGCGGCGGCAACCGAGACCTCGGGATCGGGGTCTTGGGTCAGCGCTGTCAGCGCCGCGTCGGTATCCGAATCTGCGTTCGGACCCAGGGCGTGGATCAGGCCAAGTTTCTCTGCCTTTGTTCCCTTCGCGAGAAAGGGCAAAAGCGCTTTCCGCACTTCCTGTCGCCGGCACAGCTCTTCCAGATAGGCCTGAGATGCCGAATTTCCCTTGCTCAGATCCAGACCGTTCACCAGGTATCGCAATGGGCTGAACTCGCTCGTGTCCACTTTCCCTTCGTTCACTAAGCCAAATGCGGCCGCGAGCCGGGGCTTCAACTCTTTTTCGTTATTGAAAGCGCCTTCGAGCACCGGGTAGTCCTGCGGATCCCTCAGCCGCCCCAATCCTTCAAGCGCCGCCATCCGCAGCTCGGGATCTTTGTCGCTCTTATACTGCAAAAAGACCTGGCGGTCCTCCGGCAGCGCCAGCATCGCTAAAGCCTCCAGAGCAACACGATGCACGCGCTCCCCGTGCGGGCGGTTCACGACTTGCCGGATCTGTGGAGCAGCGTCCGTATTATGCAGGATGCCGAGCGTCTCGATCGAAATGGCTTGCACCTGCGCATCGAAGTCGTTTGCCAGGAGCGCTACACTCGGTCCCGCTGAAGGATCGTCGATCTTCTGTATGGCAACCAGGCTTTCGAAAATCAAGCCAGTGTCTTTCGATTGAAGCGCCTTTTCGAGCGCTGGCAGCGCGGCATGTCCGCGTAGGATACCAGCCGCGCGCGCCGCCTCGCTCCGGCAATCCATGCTTGCTCCGCCGCCGATCAACGCCGCTATCGCCTCTATCACTTCCGGCCGAACGGTTATGCCGGGAGCGATGACATCGTCGTTCCGGTTCGAGAACTGGTCCTTCACCCACCTGCTTACGCGCGTGAACGTGCGCGTAACGCCGCCGGTAGTAACATAGCCGGGCAGGTAGAAATTTACCAAGCCGTCGACGGCTCTCATCTGAATGCCAGCATTACTATCGTGCGTAGCTTGAATGAGCGGATCGAGGCTGTATTGAGTACCGATGCGCACGATCGATTTGACCGCTTCGTCGCGAACATCCGAATCTGGATCTTTCAGATATCGGCTCAGGAACGCGATGGCATGCGAATCACGCTTGCCCGCATCGCGAATGGCCGCGAGCTTCGCCTTCTTCGATTGGTACTCGGTGGAATCCTGGGCGTGGACGATCAGCGCGCACGCGGCTATCAGAACGTTTACGGCGAGGAGTAACCTCATAAGCTTCTATATAGAGACGGTACCAGTGTTATCAAGTGTGGATCAATGTTTACCGGAAACTGAAATAAAAAGATAGCGCATGAGCTACTTGCCGATGCAAAAAGTCGAGAAGATCCGGTTCAAAATGTCGTCAGCGGTCGTTGCGCCCGTAACGGCGTCTATCGGTCGCAGGGCCGCGTACAGATCGATTAGTATCATCTCGTGTGGTATTCCAAACTCGACGGCCCGGCCCGCGTTCTCGAGCGCTTTCACACACTCCGCCAAAAGCTGTTGATGCCGAAGACTGGTGATGCTACCGCTCTCCGGAGCGGCCAATCCGTCGGGCGCGAGACGAGCCAGAATTTCCGCCCGGAGCCGCTCCACACCCGTGCCCGTCAATGCCGACACGGCAAGCAGACCGCCGCTCGCTGGGAACTGGCCCGCGGCCAACTCGCCGTTTAGGTCCGATTTATTGCCGACCAGCAGCGGCTTCCGGTCGGCAAAGCGCTCGATCAGGGTTTCGTCTTCATGAGTCAGCCGCTTTGAAATGTCGAGCACCACCAGAACCAGGTCGGCATCAGCGGCAGCCTGGAAGCTCCGCTCGATTCCTAGCGTCTCAACCAGGCCCTCGCCGTCGCGAATGCCCGCTGTGTCCATCAGCCGGACCGGAATGCCGGCGAGCGAAGTCTGTTCGGACACCAGATCGCGGGTTGTGCCCGGAATAGCGGTTACGATGGCGCGGTCTTGCTCGAGGAGCCTGTTAAAGAGGCTGCTTTTTCCAACATTCGGACGCCCGACGATTGCCAGCGTGAACCCGGAAAAAACCAGCCGGCCTGCCCGGAAGCTGTTCAACAGGTTCTGTATCGATTCGCGAATCGGATTCAGGCGCTTTTGGATTTCCCGCGGCGAAGCCACGCTGACATCGTCGTCTGCGAAGTCGATGCCCGCCTCAAGCAGGGCGATTAATTCAAGAAGCTGCTCCTTTATCGGGCGGATGCGGCGCGATATCGAGCCTTCCACCTGTTGAGCGGCGACGCGGGCCTGGTACAAGGTGGTCGCGTCGATAAGCTCCCGAATCGCCTCGGCTTGTGGTAAGTCGATTCGGCCGTTCACGTACGCTCGCAAGGTAAATTCGCCAGGTTCGGCGAGCCGTGCCCCTTCCGAAATTGCACGCTCGACACAAAAGCGCAACACGACGGGCGATCCGTGACAGCCAATCTCCACAACATCTTCAGCAGTGTATGATCGCGGGCTTTCGAAAAACGAAACAATCGCCTGATCGACAACTCCACCGCCTTCATCGACGAGTTCAGCCATCTGGCTGGCCCATGGCTTCCAGCGCGGTCCCAAGCGAAATTTGAGAATTCGTTCGGTAATCGCGCGGCTTTGCGAGCCCGAGATTCTGACGATTCCCAAGCCCCCGCGACCCAGCGGCGTGGCAATCGCAACAATTGTGTCGTGAAGCTGCATGCCGGAGCAATGTGAAATAGCCGGTCGCTTACGCTTCCGGCTCCTTCAAAAATATCGATTCCATCGGCGGTCCTTGCTCGTTCACGACATATTCGATTGCCGCAGCCAAACTCTTCTCGTTGTAAAGGTACCGCGTGCTCCCATGCTGGGTCCAGAATCGTTCCCGGCACGGAACCTGCTGGCGCAGGGCCCTCGTTGCATATGCCTTCATGTCGAGCATTACCTTCTCAGGGCGCGCGTCTGCGTTCACCACCGCATGCACGTGTGTTGAGCGAATATGAGCGGCAAGTAGGGTCCAACCCCGGAAGTCGCACACGTCTTGTATCGTCCGGAGAACTGTTTGACGATGACATTCCTCCAATTCAAGTGGACGCTCTTTCAATAACGAAGCCTTATACCGTTCTCTTGCTTTGTTCGGCTCAAGGGAAGGACTGCAAGCCCGGTTCTGTCGTCGATCTACCGAACCCTTCTCAGAACCCGGAAGATGCGTCCCGTAGCAGGTGAATGTAATCAGGTAGGCTAACGCTGCCATGCCACGCCAGTGCCCATAAGGAGCCGGAAGCGTAAGCGACCGGCCGCTTCATCGCCGACCGCGATCGCCGCTCCGCCTCGGTGGCCGCCGGCTATCGTGCCGCGACATGCCCCGCTCTCCGCCGCCTTCGCGCGGCCCTCGTTGGAATGGACGCTGAGCGGCTGGGGGCGCCGGTGGCGTCGGCATGTCAGCCGGAACGATAACCACCGCCCGATTCGGCCCGAGCCCCAAACTCTCGCTTCGCAAATCTTTCTCTTCGCGCAACGCCAGATGAATAATCCTGCGTTCGCGGCTGGTCATCGGGTTGAAGTGAAAAGGAACGCGCGTCCGCTTCACCTTTTCGGCCGCCGCAAGAGCGCTCATCCGCAGTTCCTCGATGCGCAGCAGGCGGTAATCGTTCGCATCAAATGAAATTAACGAGTGATCCTCCGGAGGAATATGCAGCGCCTCCATCGACAGATGCTCGATCGCAAGCAGCAACTCGGCGCGATTCTCGAGCAACAGGTCTGTATCCACACCTTTGAAACGGACCGTCACCTCTGGATTTTCCACTTCCGGATGAGGGCTCTGACCTGGCATCAACTCATAGCTCAACTTAAAACCGGCATGACTCAGTAGCGCGTCCAGGAACCCGGAAAGTTGTGGCTTGAGAGAGTCGACGGTGTATTTCATCAGTCTATTTCTTTACAGTCTTCTTCACCGGCGCTTTCGCCGCGGGCGCTTTTGCGGGTGGGGCCGGCTCCGGCGCCGGATGCGGCATCATGCGATTAATAATGAGCTGTTGCCCGATCATCGCCAGGTTCGAAGTTAACCAATATAGTACAAGCCCCGACGAAGCGTAGTAGAACATAAAACCATACATCAACGGCATGAACATCATTAATTTCTGTTGATTCGGGTCCATGCCCGTCGCTGGCGTCATTCGCTGCGCGAGAAACTGGGAGGCAATCAGCACGATGGGCAATATATGGATCGCCAGCGTTTCGGCTTGGGAAAGGTCGGCCACCCACAGCCAGTGCGCGCCGCGCATCTCGATCGCAATGCCCAGCACACGATAAAACGCATACAGAAATGGCAATTGAATCAGTAGCGGCAAACAACCGCCTAGCGGATTCACGCCCGCCTCCTTATATAACGCCATCACTTCCTGGTTCTGTTGCGCTTTACGCGGATCGCTCAGCCCGATGTTTTTGTATTTATCGTTGATTGCTTTGATGCGCGGCTGCAGATGCTGCATCTTCTTGGCCGATTTCAACTGCGAAATCTTGAGCGGAAAGAGCACCAGGTTAATGATCAGCGTCACGACGATGATGGCCCAACCATAGTTGAAGGTCCAGTGATCGTTAACCCAGTTCAACGAGAGAAAAAGTGGTTTCGCGATCACGCCAAAGAAGCCCCAATCCACCAACTTCTCGAGCTTCGGGTTGATCTGCCTCAGCAGATCGGTGTCTTTCGGCCCAACAAACAGCGTCAGATTATTTTGCGCTCCGGTCCCAAAGCCAACGCCTGCGTATGCCTCCGGCTTCTCGGCTTTCGGCGGCTTGAGGTTGTCGGAATACGTCCGAACCTCGAGCGAGGAGCCCGACGGAAGCGCGACGGCTGCAAAGAAATTGTCTTCCACACCGCCGAATGTGAAATCCCCGATGTCTGAAAACGGGCCGTTCTTTGCATCTTTCACACTCTTCGTGATGAGCTTGCTATCGGCGGCATCGTAATGCACCGTGTGCTGTTGGGTGGACGGGCTTCGAACCTCTTGATCGCCAAATCCTCCGCGCCACATCAGCACGCTGGGCACCGGTGTTCCGTCTTCGAAGACCTCCGAACGTATCTCCGAAAGATAGCTGTCTCTCTTAAAATCGAACGACTTACGAATGCTTACTTTGCCATCGGAGTATTCGAACGTCAATCCCAATCCGTCCGGCTCGCGTTTCACCGAATAGAGAACCTGGTTCGGGTCGAACGGAAGCTGCCGCCCCAGGGTATCAATCGAGAACGGAAGCGGCAATCCGCTCGAAAAATCGTTCACCAGATCGAGCTGCTTCTTGTCGGAGATATCGTGAAAGCGCTTCAGGAGCCAGCTCTTCACCACCCCGCCCTTGTTCGTGAAAACAATGTGGTAAACGGCCGTGTCGATCACCTGCGTCGACTCCGCCGCAGCCTGAACGGGCGCGCCGCCTTCCGCCGTTTGTGCCGCCGGCGCCGTTTCTACATGCGCGACCGCCGCGGCAGCCGGACTCTTCGCTACCTCCGCCGCTTTGCTTGGCACAACGGGCGCAACTGGTTTTGGCGCGGGCGCCGGTTTGAAGAAGTATTGCGCGCCCAGCAGCACAATCATCATTAGCGCGAACGCCAACAGCAGCCGTTTCTCCATACCCTTGTCGGGGGCGTTCGGATTCATGTTTGCGGGGGAATCAGCCATTCGTTAAACTCTTTGCTCTTTGTCATTAACTCACGCAAAACGGGCGGGACTACGCCCTTTGCGCTCTAAATTCAGCGTACGGGATCGTAGCCGCCCGCATGAAACGGATGGCAGCGCCCAATCCGCTTGATGCCTAGCCAAACACCCCTGACGCATCCATATTTTTCGACGGCATCCATCGTGTATTCGGCGCATGTGGGATAAAACCGGCAAGCCGAAGGCAAAAGCGGCGAAAGGAACCGCTTGTAGCCGCGAAGCAGCGCTATCAGCGTTCGTTGCATCGATCAAACACCCGCGCCGTCTCGCCGCACAATTCCCCAAAAGCCGCATTAAGCACAGTACGCCGCGGATTAAAAACCACGTTCCAACTTGCCGGCAAATGAACCAACTCGGAACGCACTGCTTCCCGCATACGCCTCTTGATTCGATTACGAACAACCGCGTGGCCGAGGGCGCGCGGAACCGTGAATCCCACCCGACCAGGCTCTTCGCCCTTTTCTTGCCGTCGAAGGCAAAATGCGGCAAAGAAGCGGCAGCTCATTCGTAATCCCGAATTGTAAGTCTCGCGAAATTCGGAACTCCGCAGGGTTTGAATCTTGGCACGGCCCGTGCCCTTCGCGCTGGTAAGAAACAATTACTTTGCGTAGCGCACATTGCGCTCGTCACTGACCGTCAGCTTGTGGCGCCCTTTCGCGCGGCGGCGCGACAAAACAGCCCGCCCGTCCGCAGTCTTCATGCGAACTCGAAACCCATGAGTCTTCGCCCGGTGACGGTTATTCGGCTGAAAAGTACGTTTCGGCATCGTGAGTCCTTTTCGTTCTGAACATTATTTTGAATCGCGCAAAAAGGGCTGCACTGCGCCGTCTTGCGCGCCTTATGGGGAAGCGGAAAGGAGACCCCGTCGTGGGGCTTTCTGGAACCAGCGCACAGGCGCACTACTGACGATCCACTTAAACCCTAAAAACTCAGTATAACCGTGTGCCGTCAGGGCTGTCAAAAGCCGCGATGAGACATCTCGATTCCTGCCTTTGCAACCTATTCGCCTCGGACGTGTGCCTAATTGCCCAATCGGCCTACCGAGCGCCCGTTTTGGCCGCCAGCGCCCGAGTCTTACGAAGCGTGAAATGGAATGTCGATCCGGACCCGGGAGTCGATTCAATCCACATTCGTCCACCGTGATGCTCGACAACCTTCCGGCAAGTGGCGAGTCCGATGCCAAATCCCGGAATTTCGCGTCCGTGCAACCGTTTCAAAGGGGTGAAGATCTGCGCCTGGTATTCGGGAGCGACGCCGATACCGTTGTCCGTTACAGAGAGAATCCATTCCTGTGGCTTCTCGATGGCGCTCACATGGATACGAGGCGCGGTGTCCGGTTTTCGATACTTAATAGCATTCGATATGAGATTCTGAAGAACCTGAACCAGCTGAGCCGGATAACCGGTTACCGTCGGAAGCGGACCGGACGTAATTTCGGCGCGAGTTTCCTTTATAACCAGTCGAAGGTTCGACAACGCCCGGTCGACCGCGTCGTCAAGCGGAATTGCTGTTTCGCCGCCCGGGTCCGGTTCGGTCGCCGTCGCATATCTCAAAAGCGATCCGATCAGCTCATCCATGTGGACAATGTTGTCTTCTATCAAACCCAGGAACTCATGCCCCGATTGATCGAGCCGCGCGCCGTATTTCCTTGCAAGAAGCTGCACGTAGTTCTTCGCGACCCTGAGAGGCGACTGAAGGTCGTGAGAAACAACATGCGCGAAGTCCGACAGCGCGGCATTCGAGCGTTTGATGGCATCTTCGGATCTCTTGCGGCCAGTGATGTCCTCGTATGTGCCTAGGATTCCAAAAATGACGCCGTTCGAATCATAGAGCGGAATGCTGCTCGCCTGCAGCCACCGCTCGTGGCCGGCAGCATTTGCGATCTGGTACTCGGAGTTGATAATCGGCTCTCCCTTTCTCATTGCGAGTTGGAAGGCGTCCGAATAGGGAACGATGTGCTCCCTCCAGGCCAGATCGTTGTCGCTCTTCCCGTCGATTTCTTCCGGGCTTTGCAATCCGGCGTCCTGTGCGAACGCTCGGTTGCAGCCCAGATACCGGCCGTTCCGGTCTTTCCAAAATACGCGCTGCGGGATATTGTCGAGAATCGACCGCAGCATTCGCCGCGATCGATACAACTCTTCGGCGAGCGCGCGGTGAGCGGCCAGGCGCTGATCGATAATCGATGTAAATATAGCCACGCCCAGGACCAGGAATGTGACAATGACAATACCTGCCATCCCCAGCGAGGAAACACTGACCGCGTTCGAGTAATCCACCGGAGCGGAAGAAGCTTCAAACCGGGCTGCGGCCATGCCCGTGTAGTGCATGGCAGCGATGGCGATGCCCATGGCCACCGCGCTGAGAATCTTCCAGATGCTGGCGCCGGTTGCCGCGCTGCGAAACCGGAAAGTAAGCCACAGAGCCGCGAGAGAGCAAAAGACTGCGATTGCTCCCGAGGCAATCAGAAGCCAGGGTTCGTAATAGCACATCGCGCGAAGCCGCATCGCGGCCATACCGGTGTAGTGCATGGTCACGATTCCCGCGCCCATAAACAAACTGCCCAGCACCGCATCCCGCCGGGTAACAACGTCGCGGCTCACCACGTACAACGCGACTCCCGATGCAAGAATCGCCGCCACAAGCGACCAGATCACCGTAGGCAGGTCGTAACGGACCGGAATGGGAAGCGCGAACGCTAGCATTCCGACGTAGTGCATGGACCAGATTCCAAAGCCCATGGCGCACCCGCCTCCCGCAACCCATGCGAAACGCGCCAAACCTCGAGCTGCGCTAGTCCGGGATCCCAATCGAAGCGCTGCGTAGGATGCGCTGATTGCAATCGCCACCGACAACGCGACTAGCGACAGATCGTAGACGCCGTGTAATGTCGTGCCGCTGCTCAAGTTCTATTACCATCGTAACTTCGTACTTCTACTGAGGAAAGTAGGTTCTGAGGAAGTTCCAGGCACTAACCGAACAAGACATGCTCATCCACTTTTCGACCCAGCCGGCACTCCTCGTGAACGGCTTGAACGGCCCGGTCGAGCCCATCGCGCCGAACCACAATTCCGATCGTTAATTCACTCGATCCCTGGGCGATGGCAATGATGTTGATATTTCCGCGCGAGATCGCGGTGAAGATCCGTCCAGCCAATCCCGGCGTGCCTCGCATCCCCTCGCCAACCACGGCGATTAACCCCACGTTTTCATCCACTTCGACCGGTTTCAGATAGCTGTGGATCAGCTCGAGCGTCAGGTTATTTTCGAGCGCATCGAGCGCGATAGGGAGCTCGCTGTTGCGCACCAGCACGCTGAAGCTCTGGCGGTAGCTCGAACTCGTAAAGATGAGAACCTCGACGTTCGCCAGTGCCAGCGCGTCCAGAGCCCGCGCCATGATGCGCGTACCGCTGATGAGCGAATTCGCAGGTTCCATCGATATCAAAGCGACGTTCGACATCGAAGTCACTGCGCGGACGCCCTTGGGTCCGCTGAGCCGGTCGACGATTTTAGTGCCAGGCTTTTCAGGAGCAAAGCTGTTCTTACTCCAAACGGGAATCTTCTTTTCCACCAGAGGCGCGAGAGTTCTGGGATGAAGCACCTTGGCTCCGTTGTAAGCCAATTCGGCAGCTTCGGCATACGTCACCTCGTCCAAAACCGCGGCGTCGGATACCAGCCGTGGATCGGCGCTCATAATGCCATCCACATCCGTCCATATCCATACTTCCGCCGCATCCATTGCGGCAGCCAGAATGGACGCTGTAAAATCGGAGCCTCCACGCCCCAGCGTCGTTGGCTCGCCATCGGCCGTAGCCCCGTTGAAGCCTGTCACTACCGGCACGATTCTCCCTTCAACAAGCGTCCGCAAACGAGCGTGGCACTTAGCTTGCGTCTGCTCCATTTGGGGCGAAGCGTTTCCGAACACTGCGTCCGTGACAACCAGCTCGGCCGCGTTGATCGAGACAGCAGGGATGCCAACCGCCTCGAGGTACCGCGCAAGCATTGCCGACGATAGCCTCTCGCCGATCGCTACCGCTTCGTCCACCGATCGCGGGGGCCGCGTGCCCAACATCAGGATGCCCCCGGCGATGCGCTCAAATTCGGCGGCGAGCGACCGAACGGCATCTAATGCTTTCTCGCGCGACTGAGCCGCGGCCGGTTCACCAAACAGTTCGTCGCATGCCTGCATGTGCCTCTCGACGAGCGCGTCAAGGTTCCGCTCGACGTTCTCCCGGTCGCCGAGTTCCGCGTGTCGCAGCGTATCGAGCAGAAGATCGGTGATCTTCGACATGGCGGAAACGACGATGCACACCGGACGGACCGCCCTTTCTTTCCCGATGAGCCCGGCGGCGGCGCGCATGCGTTCGGCGCTGCCCATGCTCGTGCCGCCGAACTTCATGACGAGTAAATCCTTCAACGATACACCTCTTTTCCGTTGGCTGTGCGGCGTCGCACGAGCTGCAGAATCTGTTCTTCGACCTGCTCCGGCGAGAGCGCGGTTGTGTCAAGCAAGACGGCATCGGGCGCTTGCACCAGCGGCGCTTCCCCGCGCTCCCGATCGCGTCTGTCCCGCTCGCGCAATGCCGCTTCTACACTTGCGACGCCTACCTGTTCGCCCCGCTCCTGTAATTCAAGCGCGCGGCGGCGCGCCCGCTCTTCCGGTTTCGCGTCGAGAAAGATTTTGATCTGCGCTTCGGGGAAGATAACCGATCCGATGTCGCGGCCCTCCATCACTACACTCGTTGTCTCGGCAATCCCGCGCTGAACCGGAATCAACGCCCGCCGCACGCCTGGCACCGCGGACACCTTCGACGCCGCCGACGTCACCTGCGGCGAATAAATAGCTCCTGTAACATCTTCCCCGTTTAAAAGGATCCGGCCGTCTCCGATGCGGAATTCGATTCTTGCTTCTTGCGCCAGCTTCTCGAGCCGGTGCATGTCATTCAAATCGGTTCCGTTGCGCAAGGCCCACAGCGCGACAGCGCGATACATTGCTCCCGTATTGATGTAAAGGAACCCCAGCCGGTCGGCCACCCGGCGTGCGATGGTGCTCTTGCCCGCGCCGGCAGGGCCATCGATCGCTACGATGATGCGCTTGCTCATTGTTCGGATTAAACCCCGAGTATGGCATGGACGGATAATCAAACCGGTGCGTGTGACGGCGGCGCTTACGCATCAGAAAAAGGCTGACAGTTTTCGAGCGGAACTGTCGCTATGGATCAGTGAGGGCAACTTATCAACTTTGCCCCGGAGGAATCAATGAGAACTTTCTTTGCTAGCGCAACTGTAACAATGCTGCTCTGCGCTCCCGTGTGGTCCAAAGCCGACGCGAGTGACGCTGATAGCGTAAACGACACGAGTTACACATTCGTAACAGCCAACTTCGCGGGTGACACTTTCACCCAGTTGCTTGGCATCAATCAAAGCAACGTAATCGCCGGTTATCACGGCAGTGGGGCCACCGGTCACCCCAACAAAGGCTTTGTTTTAACTTTGCCAAATCACTTCACTTTAGAAAACTTCCCTAGCTCGGCGCAAACGCAGGTAATCGGAATAAACAATGCCGGTTACACTGATGGATTCTACATCGACAGCGCCGGGACCAACCATGGATTTTTAGATATCAAGGGCAACTTCAAACAAGTCGACTTTCCCGGCACAACCTTCAACCAACTCCTGGGGCTCAATAATCTGGACCAGGCCGCCGGGTTCTACAACGACGCAGCCGGTAACAGTCACGGCTATATCTACGACTATAATGGCGGCGTCTTCTTAGTGCTCACCATTCCGGGAGCGACAACCGCCCAGGCGACCGGCATTAACGACCGAGGTTGGATTTCGGGATTGTATACCGATACCAAAAATGCGAGTCACGGCTTTTTAATAGCTGACGGAGTATTCACGAAACTCGATTTCCCGGATTCTACCCTCACAAATGCGCTTGGCGTAAACGATCGAGGCGAGGTGGTTGGATTTTATATGGACGCCGCGCAAAAGATGCACGGCTTTACGTATCGCAAGGGCCATTTTCAATCGATAGACGATCCGGATGGAGTCGGCACGACGACGATCAATGGAGTTAACGAACTCGGTCTATTAGTCGGATTCTACGTGGACTCGAAAGGAAACACAGACGGGTTCGTAGCCGTTCCGGATCAGGACTACGACTACTAAGCATCGATCGGAACGAGCTTACACAATCAAGAAGTAAGTCGCACTTCAATGGGGGGACCGTCATCGCCGGCGGTCTCTTTTTTTTAGCGGTCGAACACGATTGCCGCTCAGAAATATTAGGAACGCCCCAGCGGACAACATGCACTTTGCCCGACGGACAGGCAGTCGGGAAATCTGGAGCGAGTGATAAACTACACGGGCGACGCTCCGGGCTAGCCCCACAAGTGCTAAAGATACGAGTAGGCTCCATTGGGAACCCGGTGGTGGGCGACACGGTAACAGAGCGCCACGAATGAGCCGTCTGAAAGGCCCCACCGTTTCTTACTTTGAGGAGGAGCTTTGGACGACTGCCTGATTGCCGCCATGGGAGCCTCTGCCGGAGGCATCAAAGCATTTGAAAGATTCTTCGCCCACATGCCAAGCGACGCCGGCATCGCCTTCGTTGTCGTCCTGCATATGGCCCCCGACTTCGAAAGCGCCCTCCCACAAATCATTTCAAGACATACGGAAATGGCTGTCGAGCAGGCAGTTGATAACGCAAAGGTTCTTCCGAACCGCGTCTACGTCATCCCGCCGAACGCAACGTTAGAAATCGAGGGCAGTGTCCTAAGAGTGTCAAGGCCTCTTGAGCCGCGAGGTCATCGCACGCCGATCGATACTTTCTTTCGTTCTCTGGCGGAGGACCGTGGCGAAAAGGCGGTTTGCATTATCCTCTCCGGTACGGGCACCGACGGCACGCTGGGACTTCGCGCCATTAAGGAGCATGGAGGTTTGGCCATCGCGCAGACGACCGATTCTGCTCAGTACGACGCCATCCTCCGCAGCGCCATCGCAACCGGTCTGGTAGATCATGTGGTGCCCGTTGAAGAAATGCCCGCCAGGCTGGTCGAATACGCAAACTATCTGAATTCCCTTGACGGCAAACCAAGGAATTTTCGCAGGGAACTTGCGCCGCACCTCGCTGAAGTTCATAATCTCCTACGGCGGCAGGTTGGCCACGATTTTGGGCAGTACAAGGAAAACACGATCGCCCGCCGTATACAGCGCCGCATGAAAGTTGCCCAAGTCGAGAGCGTCGAGGAGTACGTTCAACTCCTGGAACGAACGCCGAAAGAGATTGATCAGCTTTTCAGGGATCTGTTGATCGGCGTGACGCAATTCTTCCGCGATCCTGAGGCGTTCGAGGCACTCCGTGAAAGCGTGATTCCTAAGCTGTTTGAAGGAAAGGGGGCTGACGCGCAAGTTCGAGGGTGCGTGGTCGGATGCGCATCTGGAGAGGAGGCGTACTCTGTGGCCATCTTATTGCATGAGTACGCATCGAGTCTCTCTGGCCCCGCTCCCAAGCTGAAGATCTTCGCAACCGATATTGACGAACGCGGTCTCGAAATGGCGCGCAAGGGCCGTTATCCCGAGAGCATTGTCGAGCAGATGAGTCCCCAGCGTTTAGAGCGCTATTTCAGCAAGGAGGGCGATGCGTATCAAATTAACCGCGAAGTCCGCGAGATGTGCATCTTTTCAAGTCATAGCTTCATAAAGGACCCGCCGTTTTCGCGCCTCGATCTCATCACTTGCCGCAATGTGATGATCTATCTCGGATTGGACCTTCAAGGAAAGGTCGTTCCCATCTTTCATTACGCTCTCCGGCCAGGCGGGTACCTGTTCTTGGGACCTGCGGAGAATGTGAATTCGCACGCGGAACTATTCCGAACCATCGACAAAACCCATCGCATTTTTCAAAAGAAGGAAGCTTTCCCCCATCCCGCCGTCGAGTTCCCTCTTGCCGAAATCAAACGTCCTCACTATTCCGGCGATGGCGAAACCACCGGCCGGGCGCAAGCGGCCCCTAAACAGCTTGACCGTGTCCTGCTGCAGCACTATGGCCCGCCATGCGTTGTAGTGAGAGATAGCGGCGAGGCGATCTATTTCTCCGGCCGTGTGGGCCGCTATTTGGAGCAGCCTCCCGGAGCGCCTGACAATAACATCTTGAACATAGCGCGCGAAGGACTGCGCTCGCCGGTTCGAACCGCCCTCCATCGCGCGGTAACTTCACGCAAGCGGGCCGTCCAAAGACGGGTGGACGTGCGAATGGATGGGGGCATCGTCCAGGTGGACGTCATGGTTGAACCCCTCGCTGGGAATCCGGAGTCGGATCTCTACATCATAGCGATCGAGGACCTGCCCTTCCAAGCCGCCGCAAATCCGGGCGGAGTTTCCGTGGATGACGGTACGGAGGAGACGATCCGATATCTGGAGAACGAACTCCGCGCTGCGCAGGAACACCTGCAAGCAACGGCCGAGGAGCTCGAAACCTCGAACGAAGAGCTCCGCTCCGCGAACGAAGAGTATCAGTCGACTAACGAGGAGCTGGAGACCTCAAAGGAAGAACTGCAATCCTTCAATGAAGAGCTGGAAACGGTCAATGCCGAACTGAATCGCAAAGTGATCGAGCTCGATCATGCTAACGGCGACCTGCAAAATTTGCTCGACGCTACCCAGATTGCCACTATTTTCCTAGACAACAATTTGCGAATCAAAAACTTCACTCCCGCAAGTGAAAGCATATTTCGCATCATTCCGAGCGATGTCGGCCGGCCGATCACCGATCTGGCGGCGCGGTTTTCCGGGAACCTCCTCACAGACGACATCAGAGAGGTTTTGCGGACGCTTGCGGTCAAAGAACGCCAGCTCACCGGGGTTCAAGAACGAAGTTATTTAATGCGCATTTTGCCGTATCGCACTGTTCAAAACGTGATCAGCGGCGTCGTGCTGACTTTCGTTGACGTGACACAGCTCAAAGAAGCGGAACTGCAGGCCCAAAAAGCCAAGGATTATTTGGAGAGTATCGTCGAGACCATGCGCAATCCGCTGCTCGTCTTGGACGCCAGCCTGCACGTCGTGTCGGCGAACAGGATGTTTTATTCGACCTTTCATGTAACTTCCCAGGAAATTGCGGGCCGGCCTGTCGAAAAACTCGGGGATGGCGAGTGGGACATTCCGGAATTGCGCGACAAGATGGCGGAGGTGCTTTCGAATGATGACGTCTTCGAAGATTTCGAGGTGCGACGGGAGTTCCGTGGCATTGGCCGCAGAATCATGATGGTGAATGCCAGCCGGATCCAGGGGCAAGAGCCCGCCCTGATCCTCCTCAGCATTCAGGACCTTACCTCGCTAAAGCAAACGGAGGATATGCTGCGCAACGCGAATGCGGATTTGAAGTACTTCTCCTACGCAGCCTCACACGATTTGCGAGAACCCTTGCGCATGGTGATGAGCTACACTCAACTGCTGCAGAAGAAATACAAGGGCAAGTTGGACGCCGAGGCGGACGAGTACACTTCCTATGCCGTCGAGAGCGCGGCACGCATCGATTCGTTGCTCAAAGGGCTGAACGCATACTGGGCAATGAACGAACAGAACCTCGAGGAGCCGGTACTGATCGACAGCAACGCCGCCCTCGACAAAGCGCTGCGGAATCTGGCTGCAAACATTCAAGAAACCGGAGCCGTGGTTACCCGCGATATATTGCCGACGATCAAAGCCGCGGAGACTCCGCTAATTCTCATTTTTCAGAACCTGATCGGAAACGCAATTAAGTATAGAAGGCGGGATGTGCCGCCGCAAATCCGTATTTCAGCCGCGAGGGAAGATAATCAATGGCAGTTTTCTATCGCCGACAACGGAATCGGCATCGAACAACAACATTTAAAGACCATTTTTGCGCCGTTTAAGCGTCTTCACGGCAGGGAGTGTGCGGGCACCGGAATAGGTTTGGCCATTTGCCAGCGAATTTTGGAGCGCTATGGCGGTATGATTTGGGCCACGTCCACGTACGGCGAGGGTTCGACCTTTCACTTCACGACCCCAGCTTAGAGGTAACTGCATGCGGGTACTCGAAATTGTGCTGATTGAAGACAATCCTGGCGATGTACTGCTTGTGCGAATGGCTCTCAAAGAAGCCGAAATCGCTCATCATTTAACCCGATTCGAAAATGGCCAGGACGCGATGCGGTCGCTTTGTACCGCTTCAACTGTCGAGGAGGGTGCGTTCGTCCCGGATGTTATCCTCCTCGACCTCAACACTCCACGAAGCGATGGTTTTGACGTGCTCACGCGGCTCAAGGAAACGGAACATCTCGCCAGCGTGCCCATAGCCATCATGACATCCTCTCCCGCTGTTTCCGATAAGAACCGGAGCCGTCTGCTAGGCGCGGAATGCTACATCGAAAAGCCAGCCTCGCTCGACGAGTTCCTATCCGAGGTAGGAACGGCCGTTAAGAAGTTGGTGGGGAAAGAACGGAAAGACGCTACTGGTCAGCCGCCGCTTTCTCGTTCACAATCCGCCTAGCAGGTGGGCTAGGCTTAAGAACCATCTTCAGGGAAGCGTGGGCGAAATCCGGATCGGAACATCAGGTTGGCATTACAGGCATTGGGTGGGGAACTTTTACCCTCCGCGTCTCCCCGGCTCCCGCATGCTGGATCACTATACTCAGAGCTTCGATACGGTTGAACTCAACAACACCTTCTATAAACTCCCGTCTGAAACCAGCCTGTCAGCCTGGCGGGATTCCACGCCCTCCCACTTCTACTTCGCCGTCAAAGGCAGCCGCTTTCTGACCCACATGAAGAAACTCGCTAACGCTCAGGAAGGCCTGAACCGTTTTCTTGACGCTGTTGATGTGCTGGGGTCGAAACTCGGCCCCATTCTCTTCCAACTGCCCCCAAATTGGGAGCTAAATCTCGATCGCCTGGCTGCTTTCCTTGCGCTTCTTCCTCGTCATCGCCGCTGTGCCTTCGAGTTTCGCAATCCCACCTGGAACACGCCACAAACCTACGAGCTGCTCGCCCGACACAACACGGCGTATTGCATCTTCGATTTGTCCGGGTACCTCTCGCCTTTCCAGGTGACTGCCGATTTCACTTACGTCCGCTTACACGGGCCTGGAGGCAAATACCAGGGCAGCTACAGCGATGCGGCTCTAGAAGAATGGGCGCGAAAAATTAAGAACTGGAGCAAGAGACTGGCCGCCGTATACGTCTATTTCGATAACGACGATTCAGGCTACGCTCCGCGCGATGCTCTCCGGTTGAAAGCGCTAGTTCCTGCACGGCTACGCGCCTGATCGTCGGCTTCCGCTCCCCTATTGCCTAAGAATTTCTTGAGAAATATAGACCGGGCGGCGGACGTTACATCCAGATATAGAAATTTCTGCTACATCACTCGGAGCCGTGGCGGGCGTCGGAACAAGCCCAACCAGCAAGCGGCCGAGCGGAAACATGCTGCGAAGATTCTGGCATCTTCTTTCTCCCTTTCGCCGGGAGTATACGCGCTACGTACTCGGCATCGTCGTACGCCAAGCATTGCTCGTAGCAGGCGGATATTCGTTGGTTTGGGTGCTCCGTGCATGTACCCGCTACGCTCAAATTCCAACGTGGGCGTTCATCGTCGCGTTGTTCGTGTTCGACACCGGGCTCTTGCGCCTCGATCTGCTTCTGAATGCCATTTATTCGAAGCGAGTGAGTTATCCGCTCTTCGGCTTACTACGGTGCCGCGCACTTGCCAAAATGTTCGAAATGCCGCTGGAATGGCATATCCAGCGTGACTCAGGCGTTATGGCGGGCCATGTCAATAACGGTGTTGGCAAGGTAGTGCAGACGGCCGAGGCGCTTAGCCGCGAGCTTGCCCCGGCCCTGATTCGCACCGGTTTGAGTCTAATCCCGCTGCTCTGGCTGAGCCCTTTGACGGCACCCTGTGTCCTTGCCGCGCTCGGCGTGTTCCTGTGGCAGACTCGCAGCGAGAACCTGGCCCGGCTCCCATTTCGTAGATCACGCTATGAGAACTACGCTCGCGATCATGGTTTGTTTTCAGAATGCATGCAATACGTTCAACCAGTAGTGCAGTTTGGGCAAACCAGCCGGATTCTCGAAGCCTATGAAGGAGTACAGCGGCAGATCATTCGTGAAGGTAGGCAAGAAACCGACATTGGCAACAGTTATGCCTGGAAACGGAATATGCTGCTCTCGTTAACTAAGCGGCTATGCCAGGGTCTTTGGATCTGGCAATTCCGATCTGGCAGCCTCGACATCGGACTGGTGATGTATCTCAACATGCTGACGGAGGATCTGCTGAACTCATTCTGGAGTTATGCCGCTCTGATCGAGCGCGTCTACGAGGGAATGGAGCCCACACGGGTTTTGCTGAAGATGTTCGAAGAAACGTCCAGCATTCGCGATTCCGAAGATGCGCGGCCCGTGTGTATCCCAACCAGCGTCGGAATCGAGATCGAAGATCTTTCTTTCACCTATGACGGCGGGGAAAAGGTGCTGAGAAAGTTCAATCTTTCGGTTGAGCCCGGTTCGGTGGTCGGCGTTACCGGCCGTTCTGGAGTAGGTAAGACAACTTTACAGCACTTACTGTCGCGCCTTTTCGATGCGCAGCATGGCCGCATTCTAATTTCGGGTCTCGATGTGCGCCGATGGCCCTTGGAGCAGTTGCGTAGCCTCTTCAGCAGCGTTTCGCAGAATGGCGGCGTATTCTTTTCAAACAGCACCATTCTCGACACCATCCGTTTCGCGCGGCCAGACGCGTCCTGGAGCGAGGCGGTGGCTGTCGCTAAAGCGGCTTGCATTCACGACGACATATTGCGCATGTCGCATGGCTATCACACAAAAATCGGCCGGGCTGGCGTCACCCTGTCGAAGGGTCAGCAGCAGCGCATCGCCTTAGCCCAGGCGCTGCTGGCGCTCGACGGGAATCGGCGAATCGTCATCCTTGACGAGTTCACCAGCGCGCTGGACGCCGAGACCGAGGAGCGCGTATTACGAAACATTCTGCCTCTTCTGCATGGCAAGACGGTAATCCTCATTGCCCATCGTCTGGCGACCGTTCGCAAATTGGCTGACAAGATCGTGGTAATCGATCGTGAGGGCGTGGTCGAGGCGGGAAGCCATGAGGAGTTGCTCGACAGTGGCGGCTGGTATTCGGAGATGGCCCGCCTGCAGGCGACAGCTTAGGACAACCTGTTGCGGGCGCCGAGACGCATCTCGGCGCTTAGCTGACGATCGCCCGCTTGCTACAATGTCGGCTTCGCTCCTTTGATCCACACCCATACATGGACCATCTCAAGCAGTTGATCCGAGAGGTGCCCGATTTCCCGAAGCCAGGCATCAAATTCTTCGATATAACGACTCTTCTGCGGGACAAAAATGGATTTCGCGAGACGATTGACGCCTTGAAGACCCAGTACGCGGGCCAGGCTATCGATGTGGTAGCCGGTATCGAAGCCCGCGGCTATTTCTTCGCTCCCGCTGTCGCTTTGGCCCTCAATGCCGGTTTCATACCCATCAGAAAACCGGGAAAGTTACCATGGCATAAACGAGGCGTAGATTATGCGCTCGAATATGGAATGGATCGCCTGGAAGTGCATGCCGATGCCATCGAGGCGGGGCAAAATGTGCTGATAATCGACGATGTTCTTGCCACCGGAGGAACGGCTTGCGCAGTGGGTAAGCTGATCGAGGAGATCGGTGGCAAGGTGGTTGGATTTGGATTTGTAATCGAACTCACTTTTTTGTCAGGCCGGAACAAACTGAATGGTTATGAGCTGTTCTCCCTGCTAAAGTACTGAAGCCGTGGCCAGAAGAATCGGTGCCCCGGGCCGTGGCGCCCAGCGGATGAAAAAAGAACGAGTAGGATCGGCCGTCGTGAAGCTCGACCGCCAGCGGACCGTCGTGGTCCCTGCCTTCGCCAAGCTGAACCTCGATCTGCGCATTCTGCACCGCCGGCCGGATGGTTTCCACGAGATCCGAACCATCTTTCAGACCATCAGCCTATGCGACAAGCTGACCATCGAGTTTAAGAAGTCGAGACAAACTCGGCTGGAACTGGACTGTTCAGAGGAAATTGAGGAGAACATCGTACTTAAAGCGGCCCGCGCCGTGCTCGAGTATATGGATGTCACGGCCCAAGTCCGCTTCTCGCTCGACAAGAAGATTCCTATGGGCGCCGGCTTGGGGGGCGGGTCGAGCAACGCGGCTGCGGTGCTTCTGGCGCTTCCGTCATTGGCCGGTCAGGGATTGAGCGCGAACGTGCTGCAAAGGCTCGCATCGTGGCTGGGGAGTGACGTGCCCTTCTTTTTGTATGGAGGTACTGCGTTGGGATTGGGGCGGGGAATTGAGCTGTATCCTCTGCCCGATATCGGGTCGCACGTGGGTGTTGTGACGCCGGGTAACGTGCACGTATCGACCGCGGAAGCGTACCGGGACTTGCAGAGGCCTGTTTTGGAGGGGGGAGATGAATCGAGCGTTACGGATTCGTTGACATCGGGTGAAGGCTTTCCTATTCTGGGAGAGTTTCAGGCCGTCGCCTGGGCTCTTGATCGCAGGCCGCTTGGAGAGATCCCGTTTCAAAACGACTTTGAACCGGTGGTGTTGGCGAAGCATCCCCAGCTTGCGGAATTAGCAAGTAAGTTACGTAGAAATGGCGCAAATTTGGTGAGAATGACGGGGAGTGGTTCGGCGTTCTTCGGACTGGCGGCAACCGCCCAAAAAGCCCGGCAGATTGCGCAGGCAGTTCCGGGCGCAATTCCTATTAAGTTTGTTACGCGGCGCGAATATCGAAAGCGCTGGGCAGAGGCTCTGGGACCAGCCGCGGCTTCGAGCGAATTCGGCAGAAGTTAGGCAGGACGCAAGCAGCGGAAAGGCGAAGGAGCGTAACCATGTCGGCGCCGCGTCTGGCAAGAGCAATGTACAACCATTTCAAGGTCGTTACGGGCACCGCAAACGCCGCCCTGACGCAAGAAATCTGCGACAGCCTCGGCTGTCCGCTCGGATCGGTGATGATCCGCACGTTCGCCGATGGCGAGACGCATCTTCAGATCCAGGAAAACGTTCGCGGCGCGGACGTTTTTGTGGTCCAGCCTACATGCACGCCGGTGGATCACAATCTGATGGAACTGCTTCTGATGATAGATGCTTTGAAGCGCGCCAGTGCGGAACGCATCACGGCAGTGCTACCCTATTATGGGTATGCGCGGCAGGACCGCAAGGACAAGCCGCGTATGCCGATCTCCGCGAAACTGGTGGCTAGTCTGCTCGAAAGAGCGGGCGCCAGCCGAGTCTTGGCACTGGACCTTCACGCCGCGCAGATTCAAGGTTTCTTCGACATCCCGGTCGACCATCTGTTCTCGGCGCCGGTGATGGTGGAATACTTCGAATCGAAGCGGAAGGGCGGCTGGATTATTGTATCGCCGGATGCCGGGGGCGTGGAGCGCGCCCGGTCATTCGCAAAACGGTTGAATGCGCCACTGGCAATTATCGACAAGCGGCGTAAGGACGTGAATGTCGCCGAGGTGATGAACATCATTGGCGAAGTTAAAGGGAAGCATTGTTTAATTGTGGACGACCTGGTAGACACGGCGGGAACGCTGGTCAGTGCCGTCGAAGCATTGCTGGACCAGGGCGCGACGGGAGTTACGGCGTGCGCCACGCACGCGGTGTTGTCAGGGCCGGCTGTAGAGCGAATCTGTGGTTCGTCGCTCAAAGAGCTGGTCGTAACCAACTCGATCCCGCTCAAGGAGCATGCGCAGGCATGCGGCAAGATCCGGGTGCTCTCGGTCGCGCCATTACTGGCTCGGGCCATTCAATCGATTCACGAAGGCGGATCGGTTAGCACATTATTTATTTAGAAGCTTAGCGAACAGCGGCTAGCCACACGATTTCGAGTAGTTTGAGGAAGGAAATGAGGAAGGACATCACTGTTGCCGCCAAGCCTCGCGATTCGCGCGGCAAAAATGAGGCGCGCCGCCTGCGCGCGACTGGAGTAGTTCCCGCGGTTCTCTATGGCGGCCAGGGCCAACCCGAACCGGTAGCCGTCAGTCCTAAGGAACTGACCCGGATTCTGCACAGCACAACCGGGCACAACACGATTTTCAATCTGGATGTCGCCGCCAAAGAGACCACTCCAGTGATGATTATCGATTGGCAGTACGATCCCGTGAAAGACACGCTGCTGCACGTCGACTTAAAGCGGATCGACTTGACTAAGCGGCTGCATGTGAAAGTTCCGGTGATCACGCACGGCGATCCGCGCGGCGTGAAGCAGCAAGGCGGGCTGCTCGAGATCGTAACGCGTGAAATAGAAATCGAATGCCTGCCCGACGACATACCCGAGCAGTTCAACATCGACGTGGGTGAAATGCTCATCGGGCAGAACGTACGGGCTTCCGAAGTACCACTGACCGGTTCCATGAAGCTGCTGAGTCCCGGCGACGCCGTAATCGCTCACGTTGTTGCGCTCAAGGCGGAGGCAGTGGAGGCGGCTCCGGCTGAACCCGTTGCCGCGGCGGCCCCGGCCGAGCCGGAAGTCATTAAGAAGGGAAAGAAGGAAACGGAGGGAGCCGAACCCGCGAAGAAGAAGTAGCGGTGCGGGTTCCCTAGTGTTTAGAAACGGATGGCCGAACTGGAAGCCATTCGGGAGAGTGCCGGCTCTGCGACTCCCGAGGATGATAAGCCAGAATTTGGGCGCACATATTGCGTGGTCGGCTTGGGAAACCCCGGGCTTCGATACGAGAACACTCCTCATAACATGGGGTTCCTCGTTGTCGACAAATTGGCTGAGCGCCATGGCATTCGCGTCAGGAGTAACGAAGGAGTGACGCTCACTGGCAAGGGGCTGATGAACAACCGCGAGGTGATTCTTGCCAAACCGCAAACGTTTATGAACCGCAGCGGCGCAAGCGTCAAAGCCCTGATACAGAACCGCAGGCTGACAAATCGCGACTTGATCGTGGTCTACGACGATATCGACTTGCCCTGGACCGGGTTGCGAATCAGGAAAAAGGGTTCGGCCGGCGGTCACAATGGAATGAAGTCGGTGATTGCCGAGATGGGAACCGATTGGTTTGCTCGCGTGAGGGTGGGAATTCATCCGGGTCACGAGGTAGACGATACGGCGACCTATGACCTTGCACCCTTCGAGAAGACACTGAAAGAGGAATTGGATGAGACGCTCACCTACGCAGCCGAGGCGGTCGAGTCCATAATTACCGAAGGCGCCATTCAGGCCATGACGAAGTTTAACCGTCGCGCCCGAGGTTCAAAAGACGAGGACGAATGAGGATTTACGAAGAGCTGTTCATCATAAGACCCGATGCCACGGAAGAAGAAGTGGATCCGGTTCTCGAGCAATTGAAGGGTGTTGTGACGCACGCGGGCGGAACCGTCGACAAGACCGAGAAATGGGGAGTCCGAAGGCTTGCCTACCGCGTCCTGAAGTTTACCGAAGGGCAGTACATTCTTTTGCAGTTCACTGCGAAGGCTGAGACCGTGCGGGAAATCGAACGCCGCCTCAGGGTCAGCGACCTGGTGGTCAAGTATCTTACCGTCCGCATCGACGAGAAGCTGAAGTGGATTGAGAAGCGGAAAAAGCAGCGGGAAAAGCGCGCCGCGCGAAAGCCTCCAAAGCCGGAAACACCAGCCATATCGGCGCCGGTGCTACCCACAGAGCCTGTCGCGCCAGTTCCCGGTGCGCCAGTTCCGGGCGCGCCCGTCGAATCGGAGCAGAAATAGCGGTAACGAGGACACGCAAGGAGAAATTTTATGGCAGAAACAAGAGGTGGCCGTCCCATTGCGGCCTCGCAACGTCCCACCGGCGGCGATAAAGCAATCGCTACGGGAAAAAAGCAGTACTTTCGGCGTAAGAAAGTTTGCCGCTTCTGTGTCGAGAAGATTGACGATATTAATTACAAGGACGTCAGGCTGCTGGGTAACTTCATTTCCGAGCGCGGCAAGATTACTCCACGCCGCATCTCGGGAGTTTGCACGCCCCATCAAAAACGGCTTAGCGAAGCGATCAAGCAGGCGCGCAATATCGCGCTGCTGCCGTTCGCGGCCGCCGTCTAGAGCGTCTGGGAGATTCGCAACATGGAAGTAATTCTTCGGGAAGAAGTGGAAAAACTCGGGCATCGGGGCTCGATCGTCAAAGTGGCCGATGGCTACGCGCGAAACTATCTGCTGCCTAAGAAACTGGCGGTTGTTGCGACCGATGCCAACCGAAAGATCGTCGAGCAGGAGCGCGAGTCCTGGCTTCGTAAGGAAGCGAAGATCAAGACCGATGCCGAGGATCTGGCGAAACTGCTGAATGGCGTTACGTTGACCTTCAAGCATCGAGTCGGCGAAAACGATCATCTATTCGGCTCAGTGACCGCAAAAGACATCGCCGATTCGCTCGAAAAGCAAAATTTTCATCTCGACCGCCGCAAAGTCGTTCTGGATGAGCCGATTCGAACGCTGGGCGAGCACAAGGTGACGTTACGGCTGCACCGGGAAGTCTCGACCGAGATTCCAGTCATCGTCGAGAAGGAAGAATAGCGGGTGGGATTGCGCACCATATTCCGCGCATGCTCCTCGATCCCAACCAACTCGACTCGGTTGCGCCTTCCCGAATTCTGAATGAAGTCATTCAGGGAAGGCTCGACATCGACAGCCGCGTTTTGAATGCGCTGTTGAGACAACCGGCTGAAACAGTAGAAGCGCTGCTTGAGGTTGCGCGAAATGGCCTCTGGCGCCACAGCGCCGATCTGGAAATCGATCTCGCGCAGCTTTTCCACGCCCTTGAGGCAGTCGAAGGCCTACCCTTTCTGATAGAAGCAGTGCGGCTGCATCCCGAAGAAATTCCCGATGAAGTAACGGAGACGCTGCACTTCTTTGGATCGAAGTCCATAGAGCCATTGCTCGCGCTTTACGAAGAACTTGACGAGGAGCGCGCCGAAGAGATCGCCTTTCTTCTTGCCAGCCTTCACTTGCGGGACGACAGGATCTTAAAGCTGCTTCTCGACAGGCTCGAGTACAGCGCGGCGGAAGGGGCATTTCTTCTTGGAATCTACGGTGATCCGGCGGCTGAAAAGCATCTTCAGGAGCTCAAGTCGTCTCTCGCGGCCGAAGACAACGATTTAAAGAAGGAACTGGATGAAGCTCTGCGGCTGCTCGCAAGCCAGAGCGAAGCGGTGCACGAGCCCGCTAGTATCGATATCTACTCGCGTTATCCCAAGGAAGCCGATCTCCCGATGGACCTGCTTTCAGAGGACGAACGCCTGGAACTCTTCGACGATCCCCGGCCTGCGATCCGGGCCGAAGCCGCGCATTCGTTTTTCAATCAGCGTCCTGACGATAAGGCGGTAGGTAGGCTGCTCGAGCTTGCCAAGTCGGATTCCGACGAACAGGTACGGTCGCGCGCATGGGAAGCATTAGTGGATGCCACCGCAAAGGCTGAAGTTCTGGATGCCATGCTTCACCGGCTGCGGGAAAAAGATACGCCAGTTGCCGAGCGGGCCGGCCTCCTGGTCGGGTTGTCGTTCGAAGCCGACCGGAACGAAGTGCGCCTCGCGATGGAAGACCTGTACAATCGCCATCCCGAGATGCGAGCCAAGATTCTAGAAGCAATGTGGCGCAGCTTGCATCCGGCATTCCGCGATAAGTTCGCGCCGCATCTGGATGACGAGAATTTGGAGGTGCGGCGCAGCGCTGTTTGGGGAGTCGGCTATTACGCCATACGCCCGGCGCTTGATGCCGTCAGAAAGTTGCTCAGTGACGAGGATTTGCGTTCTGACGCGATTTTCGCCTACAGTCTCGCGCTTCCAAACGAGATCTCGAAAGGACGGGTAAAAGCTCTCCTGAAGAGGATTGAGAAGGACGCGGGAGGCCTCACGGAGTTGGAGGAGCGCCTGGCGATGACGGCGCTCGACGAACGTTTAATGCTGGCCGGCAAAGAGCCCGTCTTCTTTCCGGAAGATTGAAGGGCCCTTCTTTACGCGCCGTCTCTTGCCTCTTCGTCCACGAGGTCTTCCGTTGCCTTGTAGTGTGGCCATTTTCGGGAGTGCGGCTGGCCTCATTCCGTCAGGAACGCCATGGTCTTGATGCCCGAAATCTCAAAGTTTCTCCTGCACCGTGCATTTTTGCATAAGGCTTTGTCGTCCAGAAGAACCATGTAGCTTGCGGCCTTTGCAAACTTCGCCCGGTCACGCTCATCCGCTTTGCCGGGGAGCCGGTCGAGCTTCCGCCTGATGAGCCACTTCAAATCGTAGCTGGCGGTATTTTTGCAGAACGGGCAGCTAAGGACTGCGGGCTTGGTCGTCTGCGACTCGCGGTAAAATGCGCGCTCATCCACAAGAGCTATGTTACTGAACGGGTCGCGCGCCAACCCACGTCATTTTCCGTATTGGACGCTTGAAACGCCGATCTCGTCGTTGCCTGAAATCAGAACGCCAAATTTGCCTTGGGTGAGATCGGAGGCGATGTCGCTGGCTTCGCCCATATTTTCCCAGCCGCCGTCGCTCGGCTTTAGCCGAGTTTCCACTGAATGCGCTTTCACAGCCATCTCGACGCCGACAACGTTCTCGAGGTTCGCGTCAAACGCCATCTTTCGAATCTCTTGCCCTTTCCCATCGACTACCTGCCGGATCACGAAGTGTTTGCCATCGAGCTGAAAGAGCACGTAGTTCTTCGTATCCTGATATCCCACAAACCATTGGAGCCGCTTGCCTTTTAGAAAGCCTCCGCCTCGAAGCAGCTGCATGCTGAATGTGTAGCGGCCAGGCTCTTTGGTCGAGTGGTAGATAAGAAACCCGCCGCCCCGGTGAATCGAGCCGGGCATCGGAACCCCACCGCCCTCCGTGCCGCCTGGAGACGCAGCGCTCGCCTCTTTCTCCGATTCCGGAGCCGCGCCAGCAGCTGGAGAGGGCGCAGGTGCCGGTGGCGGCAGCTTGGCCAACGCCGTGTCCGGTCCGCCCAGCGTTACCGTCTCCCCCGCATTAAAGCTTCGCTCCAGTTGTTTGGATTGCGATCCATCGTGCTTCAGTTCGACGATGTGGTCTCCGGGATTGATATTTGCGGCAGTGGCATTTCCTTGGGCATCCGCCGTTGTGGCCAGGGTGCCGTCAACCAGCACTTGTGTGCCTGGCTGGGCTCCATTCACCTGAAGCGAAGCCACTTGCGGACGCGGCTCGGGTTGGAGATGAAACGCCACGCGAGTTTCTTCGGCCTTCTTGATCTGCACTGTTTGCGGAGCCACTTCGAGGTAGCCCGGCTTCGTCACTCTTACTGCGTACGTGCCCACTTTGAGGTTGGGTATGCGTAGTTGCCCATGCTCTGTTTTGCGCCGGTATTTCTGATCGCCGACGTATACATCCGCTCCGTCTTCGCCAGTCAGGACGACGAGGTTGCCCGCATTTAAATCGTTCTTAACGAAAACTGTGAGGGCGGGCGCGGGAACATATGTCAAGACGAACCGCTGCGAGTCGGTCCCCCGCCGGATCTGTAAATCGTGATCGGTTTGCCCTAGGTTTGTAAGGTCCAAACCGGTTGGGGGAATGGGGCCAATCTCCTTCCCATCAAGAACCGCCACGGAATTCTGGGCATTCGTCATCATGTGGCCCGCCCCGTCCTGCGTAGATACCGTGACAACCATGGCGTTATCCGCGGATGGCTGTGCGGTCAATTTCGGGGCGGCTTTCGGAGCGGAATCAAAATTGAAGCTTGCGCCACCCGTCGCTCCCGTCAGTTTCACAGCGTGTTGACCGGCGTTCAGGTTGTCAAGCTCCAATTCCCCATCGTGCAAAGCTTGAGCCGCGCCTCCGTCGATAGTCACCGTACCCGGCGTCAGATCGGTATAGAGGCGCAACGCTGGATTGGTTGAAACAGGAGTAGCTTGGGGAGAAACGGGACTTCCGGGGCTGGGTTTCGGCTGCGCCGCACCTCCCTTGGCCTGATTCGCCGTATTCGCTTGCTGCCCGTTCGACTCGAAATTCAGCTTGCGCGCGGTTTGTACCAGATAAAAGAAAGCAGCGAACAAAACGATAGCGAAGAAAGCGCCAATGTAGGTGGCGCGCTTCCAACTGCGTGCGTCAATTGTTGGTACATCCTGGTGTGCGTGCGCATCATCGTGGATCTCTCCAGGTGCGTGCTCGGCCCCCGGTTCTTCGTGCACCGCATTCTCGTCGAGCCGAGCGGGGTTTTCTTCTAGAAAAACGTCCGCTGTCCCGCGGGACGCCGCCGGGCCGCGCGCCTCATAATGGCTCTCAAGCAGCACTCGGCCGCGATCGACAATTTGCTGCTGGACTTGACTTATGGCAAGCTGAACGTCAAAGTCGTCAATGAAAGTCCGCCGGATCGCTCCTAAGCGGTCGAAAAGCGGCCGGAGATCGTCGACCGACCGGGCACGTTGTATTTCGGCCTCAATTCGCCGGAGCTCTTCAAGCGGAATGGACGTATATTGAGGCTTGTCCAAGCAACTCCCTTCGCGATTATAAGATATTGTAGAAAATTACATCTATTCCTTCGAGAAGGTTGCTGCTCTACCTCAGGCGTCTAGCCGCGGCGCGCGTAATTTTGTTCGTAAAACCTCTGATATTCGCCGCTCTTCACCCGTCGAACCCAGTCCTGGCGGTTCTGATACCACTGAATGGTGGCGGCGAGACCTTCGTCGAATTGCATTTGCGGCTCCCACCCGGTTTCCCGCGCAAGTTTGCCGGTTGTTAACGCGTAGCGACGGTCATGACCCGGCCGGTCCGTGACTCGCGCTATAAGCGAGTCGGGCCTCCCGGTCGCCTTCAGAATACGCTTCACCACTTCGATATTTGGAAGAGAGCAGTTTCCGCCGACATTGTAGATTTCGCCCGCTCGCCCCTTCTCGAGCGCGGCGAAAATGGCCCGGCAATGATCCTCGACGTACAACCAATCGCGGACCTGCAAGCCGTCCCCATAGACAGGAAGCGGTTTGCCTTCGAGCGCATTCGAAATCATTAGTGGAATAAGCTTCTCCGGAAACTGGTATGGTCCGTAGTTGTTCGATGCCCGGGTTACGGTGATATTCAACCCATAGGTCGTGAAGTAGGAAAGAGCAAGCAGATCTGAACCTGCCTTCGACGCTGAGTACGGACTGCTGGCGCAAAGCGGATAAGTTTCATCGGCATGGTACGGCTCATCAATACTGCCGTAAACCTCGTCGGTGGATACGTGCAGGAAGCGCGGGACGGCTAACCTGCGAGCGGCCTCGAGCAGAACGAAAGTTCCGTTGAAATTGGTTTGAATGACCGGCGCTGGAGAATGGATGCTGCGATCGACATGCGATTCGGCCGCGAAATGCACAATGGCATCGGGCGATTCATCCTTAATAGCCCGCTCGACTGCGGCGTAATCACAGATATCGTCTTGTATGAAACGATATCCGCGATGAGCCGCCACTGACTCGAGGTTTTCCAGATTGCCCGCGTATGTCAGCTTGTCGAAAACAACAACGCGGCTGGCCCGTCCTTCGTTCAACACCATTCGAACGAACGACGAACCAATAAAGCCCGCTCCGCCCGTTACGAGCAGCTTCACTTGTGTTGCAGCTCCCAATCGTAGGCGATATCAGGGTGGCTGTAAGCGATGCGCCCTTCATCCCCCGGATTGTAGGTTTTGTCGGTGATGTAGATCAACATGGACGGCTGCTCCCCGATGACTTTGTAGCCATGGCCCACGCCCGGGGGAATCAGCAACTGCCACGGACGCAAGGCGCCTACATACAGAGTGTTCTTTATGCCGTACGTTGCCGCGCCGGGGCGCAAATCGACTAGAGCCACTTGTAGGAGGCCCGCCGCGGGAACCCAGTAATCGGTCTGATGCTTGTGGTAGTGAAACGCTTTGATGATTCCGGGATAATTGATGGCGGCGGAGACTTGAGTTGTCTCGGCGGGAAAGCTTTGCACCAATCCGTTCCCCAATCGGGCCACCTCCAGAAAATAGCCGCGGTCGTCGGGCCACAACGGAAAGGGTTGAATCGTTACCCCCTCAATCAGGTCTCCGCTCGAGGGCGAGAGAATCACTTTCCCGATTCCCGGCTCGCAGGCGGGAATTTTCAGCTCAACGCCTGTGTCAAGTCTGCCTAAGGCCGTCGCAGTCATCGCTCGCTCTCGCGCGACGATCCTGCCGTCGCTCCCTTTTGTTTCTGACGGGTCTTATAAACCAGGTTCGCGGCCCTCATCAGCGAATCAAACGTGCCGGCGTCGGTCCACCATCCCTTCAGATAGCCGAATGTCATTGTCCCTTCCTGGATATAAGCGTTATTCACGTCGGTAATCTCGAGCTCGCCGCGCGATGAGGGCTTCAGGCGCCGGGTCTTTTCAAATACCGTTCCATCGTACAAGTAGACGCCCGTAACCGCGAAATTCGACTTGGGCTGCCTCGGCTTTTCCTCGATGCCGACGATTCTGTCGCCGCTAATCTCCGCTACGCCGAACCGCTCGGCGTCAGGCACTTCCTTCAACAGAATTTTTGCGCCGCGCTCCTGCTGCTGAAACTGATTGACGGCGTCACGAATCGAGCTCTCGATAATGTTATCGCCGAGAATGACACATATCTTTTTGCCATCGGCGAAATGTTCCGCCAATGCGAGCGCTTCCGCGATGCCGCCTTCACCCTCCTGATAGGTGTAGTTGATATGCTTCAGGCCGAACTCTTTTCCGTTGGCGAGCAGCCGTAAAAAGTCGCCCGAGTTCCTGCCGCCGGTCACAACGAGAAGATCTTCAATGCCCGCGTCAACCAAGGTCTGAATCGGGTAATAGATCATCGGCTTGTCGTAAATGGGAAGCAGATGCTTGTTTGTGATTTTGGTGAGAGGATAGAGCCGGCTACCGGTTCCACCCGCTAAGATAATGCCCTTCACTAACGATTTATCGTAGCAACCCGTCCCATTCGCCGGCCATACACTGGCGGCGCTTACGGTGATATGCTATGCGCGGTGTATCGGCTTAGGCGCGTCCTTCAGAATGAAACGGCCGACGTAACGCTGGATGTCGCGGCCCTAGAACTGGCGTCAATCGAGTTCCCCGGTCTTGATTTCGAGCCTTCGTTGTTCCGTCTCGATCACTTTGCGGACCAAGTATCGTCGCAACTGAGGGGAGCTGCGTCGCCGCTTGACTTTATCCGGGGCGTAAACGAACTCCTCTTTGAGACGCTGCAATTCCATGGCAATGAAAGCGACTATTATGACCCGCGCAATAGTTGCTTGAATGCCGTCCTTTCACGGCGACTTGGCATCCCGATCTCGCTCTCGCTGGTTTATCTGGAGATTGCCAGGCGGCTGGGTAGGCCGCTCGCTGGTGTAAGCCTGCCGGGACACTTCATTGTCGTTTATGACGACCCCAATGCGCGCTATTGGATCGATCCCTTCCATCGTGGCCGAATCCTTACGTTCGAAGACTGCCGCAATTTGGCCCGTGAAACGGCGGGCGTCGATCTGCGCCTTCGTCCTTCGATGCTTGCGCCGGTGAACGGCCGCCAGATTCTGACGCGCATGCTGGCAAATCTGAAATCGATTTATTTGAAAGGGCATGCACTCGACAAAGCCCGGCAGGTAATCGATCTTTTGTTGCTGGCCCACCCCGACGACCCGGAAGAGTATAGGTTGCGGGGATTGATTCACCTTCAGCAGCTCAATCACCGGGCGGCTAAGGCCGACTTGGAAACTTTTCTGCGTCTGACGCCGAAGGGTTCCGAGCGGGTTCAAGTCGAGCAGCAGCTCCTGCAGATTGAACGCTGGAAGGCAAGCATGAATTGAAAACGGTGGCGCAGACGATCGCTTTTTGTCGTCTGAGCTTGTTTCCGAGCCGCGACCGCAAGAGACCGGTCTTCGATTTTTGTCACGCTTCCAAGGGAGCGACTTCTGACAAATTTCGCTCAAGGCAGAGCACGCTTAAGCATTGTCATAGCTTCGTGAGGGGCGCACGCGGATCGTTCGGAAAGATTCATTGACTCGTGGGTAACCCATTCCAGGTTCTGCCTTGCCTCCTGAGCGGCGTCGGGGTCAATGGCGGACAACTGATGAATTAAGTCCTTGATCTCGCTCAAATCGCCACGGCATTGATTCGGAGGATCTAGTAGCAATGAGATCAAGTGTTCGAGCGGCCGGGGATCGTTTCCGTCGGCAGCTATCGAGCGGCGGAAGAGTTTCTCGGCTCGGCGTTGATTGACTGACGGAAACGCAGAGCCTTCCGACAGGCGTTCATAGATGACGCCTAGCTCGTCGAGCAGCCCGCTGTTTTTCGGCTCTACTCTCAGGGCAATTTCCAGCCTTCGCGCCGCTCTGTTGTAGTCGCCACTCGAGAACAACTGCTGAGCAGCCGTAACCTGAACTTGCGCGGCCGGCGTGCTCGCGGCGTAAGTGTCGTAAGCGAAACCCGTATGGTGGCTCGCTCGTGCCCCTGGGATGGCAGGTTGCTCCGCTAATGCGATCGACGCGATGCCGAGCAGAACAAGCCAAGCGAACCGAAACGACATCCTTCCCCCACAGTCGATTCGATGTTCTCAGAGGCGCAGCGATGCATTCCAAACGGAATTAGATCTGCCGGTTCGGGTTTATTACTGCGTTCCGGCCGGGGTCGATTCAATTTGACCGGGCTTTTCCGCTAAATCGAGAGGCGCGGCGGGCGCGGTATGATTGCTTTCCAGCGGTGCGGAGATTGAAGATTCGGAGCTTGGCGATCGGCGCCAGACGAGTAGTCGATACGCCCAATAGTATGGTTGCTCACGGACGAGGTAATAGCGCGTCTCGAGAATCAATCGCCGCGACAAGCGCATTAGCCGTGAGCCAGGACCCTTCATGCTCGCAACCGACGCGTACTCTTGGCTATTCGTACAAGTCTCGAGAAAGAGGACGGCAATACGTTCATCCGTGCTTATGCCTGCTCCGGGAGCCGGAGTTTCGGGTTGAAGATATCCGACAGATGGCGAACAGCCGGCAAACAGCAGGTCGTCGACAATCTTCGATCGTTCCGTGTCAACATCCGGATCGATCTTGTGCACGAATTCGACTGCAGAGGCGCGGAACGTTACTCCTGTGTCGTGCGTCGCCGCTCCCAGCCACACTGGTTGGCCCTCGAAAGTTCCAACACTCCAGATGCGAACGTGATGGCGCTTCGAGACCGTGTTCAGCGACTTCTGAAAAACCAAATCGGGTTCCGCGCCGTGATAGACCAGCTTCGATACCGGGGCCGAGCTGTATGTCTGCATCGCGCTAAAGGAAGAATAAACGCGTGCGGAAGCGCGGAGCGTGCTCGGATCGGTCGTGGACCAGCCGGCGTCGAGGAACGCGTGGGTAAGCTGATCTCGCGAACCGACGAAGACTACGTTGACGATATCGGGCGCGGGCCTTCCATCAGGCCGCGTAACCTCACGAGGCTGCTCGTCAACCAGGCGAGCCAGCGAACCTGGCACCGGAGCAGGCTGAGCGGGAGCTAGCGAAGGAAGGTGCTCGGGAGACAGACGAGCCTCGAGCTCCATGTCGGTCCCAGGAACCAGCCTGATCTCAGGCTCCGGAAAGCGGAACATGGCGCAATGGATTACCAGGAACGCGCCCGCTCCAATCGGCCCCAAGCCGAATCGCAACCAAAGTTGATCGGCAGCTCCGGTCAGTCCGATCAGCGAACGGTATACGAGACGAAAGTCGGGTCGGTACCAGAACCCGTTAATCAACCCATTTGGATTGCGCGCCGCGAGAATGCCTTGAATCGTGCCGTCGGGCTTCACCTGCTCTCGCGCGTTGTCCACCGAGAGCAATTTGGCGTCGAGCGGAAACTGGTCTCCATCGGGCGTTTGATAGTAATCGAACTTCAATCGCAAACTGGCCCGCTCGTGTATCACTCCGAAACCGACACGCTTGGCCTTTTGAACGCTGCCATAGATCCGGCTGCCGGACGGGACGAGAACTCGCCCTTCGATCTCATAAGGAGAAATGGCGACCGCGGTGAAAGGTGCGCCAGGCTTCGAGGCATAACTGGACAACCCCGTCAGCAGGCGTATTTTGAGAGTCGGTTGCTTTAGCTGGTCGGAAAAGGCGGCACGCGGCGCCAAGATGGCGGCGAGGAGCAGCACCGAAACGCGGGCATTGCTAAGCATCGGCACTATTCGCCTTGCTCACCTTTATCGTGGCTAGATTGTAGCAGCCCTGTCAAGCAATCGCCCAGCCACTGCTCGGTGCCGGGGCAGTACTAAAGAATCTCACTAGAGGAAATGTCCGATAGGGTGGAAAAAATTCTCAGCACTGGCGGATTCAACTGGCGGACTTCACTTATCCAACGTTTATTCAACGCAGTGGAAAATACGATGGCGCTTCAGGTTCCTTCATTGGCGTCACCGGCGATTTCGGATCGAGAATGCCGCCGATATCGAACTTCATTTGTTCGAAATGCGCGCGAGTATCCCGGTCAATGCCCGGCCGCGTAAGTGCGCCTGCAATGCCGGTCTGCAATTCGACGAGATCGGCGCGCAAGGACTCGCGGTTCGGCGCGCCTTCGGCCGAATACATCCGCGCCTTCATAATCTCGAGATACGAGCGCTGCAAGTTACAGCGCCACATGTCTACTCGAGTGGTCGAATATAATTCGCTCCACACGCCTTTTCGCACATCGGCCAACAGCTCCGGCAGGCTGTACGCCGATGCGCCGTCGATGGCGTGCTGCTCGACCATGCGATTCAGGCGCGCGGTGTCGAGCAATCTTCTCAGCACCCACGTTTGCGCCTCGAGGATGTGATCGGCTTCGCCCGACGGCTCGACGCGCCGGAGGATATCCGGGCGAATCAGGAAACGGGGAGTTGTGAAGGCATTTTCATTCAAAAAAATAACCGCGGCTTTTTGCCGCTCTCGCGACACGATACTGAAACGCATGCCATCGGAAACCTTCACCATCTCCTGGCCCTCCACGCCGCCAACCCATCCGGCGACCGTGAGCATCTCGTTCGTCCACTGACCCAGCACGCGCTTGTAGAGATACTCGAGATCGCGCCAGTTCTGATCGGCCGTAGCACGAACAAGCATGTCCATCACGCGATGCAGATTCTTGAGGCCCAGCGTGGTCGAGCCGATCGGATCCGCGTCGCCAACTGATTCCATGCGGTCTGCCGGGTCGGCCGGTTCTCCGTTTTCGGTTATCCATCGGAACCAGGGCGTCTTCTCCTGCTCTCGCGCCCATTTATCCAGCGTTGACTTTTCGTCCTCCGGAGTGTGTGCGCCGTCAATGGTCGCGTAGCCCCAATGAATCGCCCAGCGGTCATAGGGGCCGATACGCGGCACGAGATCCTCGGGCGGGAGTCCGTCTTCGGGCTGCGCGACATAGTTAAAGCGCGAATAATCTTCGATTGACGGTGAATAGCCCATCTTGTCCACCCACGCCTTATCGCGCGCTTTGTTCGCCGGATACATCGCGCTCGCTTTCATGTTGTGACTGAGGCCAAGCGCATGGCCTATTTCGTGCGCCACAACATAACGAATGCACTCGCCGATTACTGCATCGGGCAGCGGCCAGGTTCGAGCGCGCGGATCGAGCGGGCCCACTTGCACAAAATAATTTCCGGCCATGCGATCGATAACGCCGTGATAGAAATAAATCTCCGCGAGGAGGATCTCGCCCGACCGCGGATCGACAGTCCAACCCGTAAAGGCAGTCGGGCCAATAAGAGGCTGCCAGCTTACCACGGTGTAGCGCGCGTCTTCCGGGCTCCAGTCCTTGTCATTGGGAGCAACTTCCCGCGCGACGATCGCATTGCGGAATCCGGCTTGTTCGAGCGCGGGACGCCAGTCCTCGATTCCCTGTTTCACATACGGAACCCATTTGGTTGGTGTTGCGGGATCGACGTAGATTTCGATTGGTTTAACCACGTCCGACACAGCCGCGGAAGGATCCTTCTTCTCGAGTCGCCACCGGAAGATGTAGTCGCGTATCGGCGCGCGGTATGTATTTATTCGGAAATCGAGGTGCGGGTTATTGATGAAGCCGACGCGTGGGTCGTACAAGCGGGGTTTCATCGGCTGCTCGGGCAGCTTGCGCATGCTGTGATGTAGAACGAACGAGGCGCTACTGACGGAAATCGGCAAGGGCCGATAGCCGGGCCGCTGCTCCACCGGTTCAGCTCCCGATATCGAGGTGTACGTATATGTACCCTCTACTTCGATATTGGTTGGATACGCGGTGACGCGCTCGATGAACGACCGGCTGGCATCGAAACCCTGAGCCTTCAAATACCTGCGCATGCTGAATTCAGGAACGTCAGTCGTAAACAGCTTCGTTACGTCAATGACCAGACTGCCGTCCGGCGAATGCGCCTCGACCGGGAACGCCATGATGATCGCCGGATTTGACATCGCTGCGACCGCGCGCGCAATTGGAAGATTGGCATCGGCCACGACAGCTGACCCGACACGACGAAGTAGAATCCTGTTTTCGACGAGATCCCAGACGACCGTGTCTTCACCAACCGTCGCGGCTCCGATTCCCAAAAGATCGGAGGCACGCGCAACCCTGGTCAACCATAGAAACTGCTTGCCAACTTCACTGCGCGGAATCTCGTAATAAATCTCCGTGCCAACCTGGTCGACCTTGAATGCACCGCTCTGTGTTCGCGCAGTGCGAGGAATCACCGCCGCATATTCTTTAAGTTCCTGCGCGAAACAAGAAGCGGCCAGCAACAGCAGGACGGCGAGGCGATGCACGGCGCCGTTATACCAGATCTCCGGATGTGAGCGGCAGCCTTCTTATTCGCTTGCCTGTGGCGGCGAAAATCGCATTCATCAAGGCGGGCGCGGTGGGCGGCAAACCAGGTTCTCCGATGCCTGTAGGCGCTACTGTGCTCGGCACGATATGTACTTCAATTCGCGGCGTCTCGTTCATCGCGAGCGCCGCGAAATTGTTGAAATTCGTCTGCACGGTCCGCCCGCCCTCGATGGTGATCTGGCTCTTCAACGCGGCAGTGAGTCCGTAAACGATTGCGCCTTCGACTTGCGCGCGAATTCCGTCTGGGTGCACAGGCGTGCCGACGTCCACCGCGGAAACGATACGGTTCACCCGTACCGACCCGTGTCGAACCGCGACCTCGGCCACGTTCGCCACATAGCTGTTCATCGAGTAATGACAAGCAATTCCGCGCCCTTCGCCGGCCGGCATCGGCTTGCCCCAATCTCCTTTTTCTGCCGCAAGCTGCAGCACGGCCTTTAAACGGCCCGTATCGAGCGGACGTCCGCGTTCGCTGAGCGCGTTTTTCACCAACCGCCGCTCGCCCAGTTTCTGCAAGCGAAATTCGTAAGGATCGGCTCCGGCTGCGTGCGCCATTTCGTCCACGAAGCTTTCCATCACAAAGCCAATAAACGATGCTTCGACAGACCGCCAGTATCCTCTTGGAACTGCCGAGGCCGCGGGTGAATACTCCAGCCTGTAGTTCTTCGTCAGATACGGCATCTGCAGCGTGCATCCCAATTCCGACGATTCGGGAGGCGCGTTCGGATTTCGCCATCCAACCAGCGATGTCGAGGCGCACTTGTGTCGCCAAGCGAGAATGTTACCGTCCGTATCGAGCGCTCCGCTGATGCGGTGATACGAAGCGGGCCGGTAAAAGTCATGCGTAGTGTCGTCTTCGCGCGACCACACGAGCTGCACCGGCTTGCCCGTACGTTTCGCAATTTGTGCCGCCTCGATCGCGTAGTCGTCCGCTCCTCGCCGGCCAAATCCGCCGCCCAGGAATGTCGTATGGACCTGTATCTTCTCTGGCGGCAAGCCAGTTAACTTGGCGATCACGCTATGCACTGCATTGGGATTTTGCGTGGGCACCCAGGCTTCCGCTCGATCGCTCTGAATGTGCACGGTGCAATTCATGGGCTCCATGGTGGCGTGGGCCTCGAACGGCAGCTCATAGTCGCATTCGATTTTCTTACGCGGCGGCGTATTCGCAATAGCCGCTTCCGCATCGCCTAAGTCAAGCACCACCTTCATCCGCGAATCGACAAGAGCGCGAAACTGCCGGTGCAGCGTGTTGCTGCTTTCGTGAACTGCCGGGCCGTAATCCCAATCGATTTTTAACTGCTTGCGCGCCTCGATGGCAATGTAAGTGGATTCGGCCACAACCGCGACGCCGCCCCACGCGCGCATGCCCTGTACGTCTGGCTCGATTTCAAATACATCGTGCACACCTTTCATCGCCTTGGCTCTAGTTGCGTCGAAGCTCTTCACCTTGCCGCCGAAGACCGGGCAGCGCTCGACCATCGCGTAGGTCATTCCCGGCACGCGCACGTCCAGGCCGAAGATCGCGCTGCCGTCCGTCTTCGCGGGAATGTCGAGACGCGGAACAGATTTGCCGATCAGATCGAAATTGTCAGGGTTCTTTAGCGGAACTTTCGAAAGATCCGGCGCCGGTAACTGCGAGGCGCTCTCGACCAGCTCGCCGTAGCTGAGCTTCGAGTTGCCGTGCCAGACCGCGCCCGCTTTTGCCATGCAGGACCCCGGCGCAACGCCCCATCTCTGAGCCGCCGCCGCAATCAGCAACTCGCGGGCAGCCGCGCCGGCAGTTCTCAGCGGCATCCACATGCTGGTGACACTGTGGCTGCCGAAGGTCCCCTGGTTGCCGTAGACCGGCTCGACGGGCGCGTGCTCGACCCGCACATTCTTCCAATCGACGTCCAGTTCTTCGGCGAGAATCATGGGAAGCGAAGTCGAGACGCCCTGCCCCATTTCCGATTTCGAATAAATCAGCGTCACCAGGCCGCCGCGGTCGATTTTCACCCACGCTTGTAGCGGGTTTGTGGCGGGATCTTCCGCCGCTCGAGCCGGCCGCGGCACGTCGAATCCGATGATCAGAGCGGCCGCGCCCGATTCAAGCGTGGCTTTCAAGAGCGTTCGCCGGCTCAGAGTCGTTGATGTCGCGCTCAAACTTCACCTCCTCGCAACATGAAAGCCGGGCAGGCCCGGCCACTACAGAACACCTGTAGGGGCGAGGCCTGCCTCGCCCATTTCTGTTACAGCTTCACTGTCACAGTTTTGACTTCCGAGTATTGCTGCAGCCCGTATTCTCCGAGCTCCCGGCCCATGCCCGACTGCTTGAAGCCGCCAAACGGAGCCGCGGCATCGAAGACGTCGAAGCAATTCACCCAGACGGTACCCGCACGGACATTGTTGGCGATATAGTGCGCCTTGCTAATGTCGCGTGTCCAGACGGCAGCGGCAAGCCCGTACATGGTCTTATTGGCTCGTTCCACCAGTTCATCCATGTCTTTGAACTTCAGAATGCTCATGACCGGACCGAAGATCTCTTCCTGCGCGATCTTCATATCGTCTTTCACTTCGGCAAAAACGGTCGGCGCGACAAAATAGCCTTTATTGCCAACCCGATCGCCGCCGCACATGAGTTTGGCCCCTTCGCGCTTGCCGGCGTCGACGTAAGTAAGCACTTTCTGGAATTGGGCATCGTCCACTTGCGGTCCTTGTTCGGTCGAGCGGTCCAGCGGATCGCCGACTTTACGCTTCTTTGCTCTCTGTGTGCTGCGCTCTACGAATTCATCGTAAATCTTGTCTTCCACGAAGACACGCGAGCCGGCGCAGCAACACTGCCCCTGGTTGAAGAAGAGAGCGAAATGCGAACCCTCGACCGCCTGCTCCATGTCGGCATCGGCGAACACGATATTCGGGCTCTTACCGCCCAGTTCCAGTGTGACCCGCTTCAGATTCGTTTCCGCTGCCGCCTGCATGATCAGATGCCCTACTTCGGTGGAACCTGTGAACGCTACTTTGTCCACGTCCATGTGCCGGGCAATTGCCTGACCCGCTGTCGGGCCATATCCCGCAAGAATGTTCACTACTCCGGCCGGAAAGCCCGCTTCCAGAATCAGTTCGCCCACGCGCAAGGCCGATAGCGGAGTTTGTTCGGCTACTTTCAGCACAATCGTGTTTCCGGAAGCGAGCGCCGGAGCCAGCTTCCAAGCCTGCATCAGCAGCGGGAAATTCCAGGGAATAATTTGCCCTACGACGCCAACCGGCTCGAGACGGGTGTAGCAGAAGTAATCGCCGCTAATGGGAATCGTCTTTCCTTGAATTTTGTCCGCCCAACCCGCGTAGTAACGGTAGCAGGCAATCGTCAGCGGAAGATCGGCCGTCCGGGCGACATGCTGGGGCTTTCCATTGTCCAGCGACTCGAGCGTCGCCAGTTCATCGGCGTGCTTCTCGATCAGGTCAGCCAGCCTGTTCATGAGCTTACCCCGCTCTGAAGCTGACATCAGCCGCCACGGACTCTTCGAATGAAACGCCTTCCGCGCGGCCTTCACGGCAAGCTCCACATCGGGAGCGTCGGCTTCGGCAACTTGCGCGAGAACATCGCCCGTTGCGGGGTTCACGGTGTCGAATCGTTTGCCGGAGACGCTATCGACCCACTGATTGTTGATCAGCAGCTTTGTTTGCCGGATTGCGACTTTCGATTCAGGTTTCGTCAGAGTTGTTGCCATAAATCTCCTCTCAAATCTACCTTCCTGTCACGCATCGCTTCCTGCATGCCCAAACCAGCACGCCCGTGCACAATCCTTGTGCATGCCGGAACCCGGTGCTGTGGACATCGTAATGCAAGGGGCTGGGCGCGGCAATCCCCTTTCTAGAGGAGACCCGAACTACCGCGACCCGATAGGGATCAAGGTTTACAATCGGAGTGGCAGAAACATGAATATCTCGGTCAAGAGCGAGTACGCGCTGAAAGCGGTCTTCGATCTTTCTGTCCAATACCAAAATCTGCCGCCCGGGGCGCCTGGCATGCCACCGGTTAAGATCGCCGACATCGCCCGACGTCAAAAAATTCCGCAAAAGTTTTTGGAGTTGATCCTGGCTGGACTGAAACAAAGCGGTTTTGTCGATTCAAGGCGCGGCGCCGAGGGGGGCTATTTGCTCGCCCGGCGCGCGGACGCCATCACGATTGGAGAAGTGCTTCGGGCCGTCGAAAATGTAAAGGCCAAGCCACGGAATTCGAAAATCTCCGACCCTTTCTCGGAGGTATGGAAGCAGGTAGACCGGGCGATCTCAGACGTATTGGACCAGACCACTTTCGGCGACCTTGCTCGTCTTTGGCGGGAGAAGCAGACACACTACGTCCCGAATTGGGACATCTAGAGGTTTTTTCGTGATCTATCAAGATAATTCGTTCAGCATCGGCCGGACCCCGTTAGTTAAGTTAAATCGCGTCGTAGACGGGGCCCACGCCACTGTTCTCGCCAAGATTGAAGGGCGAAACCCGGCTTATTCGGTCAAATGCCGCATTGGAGCGGCCATGGTATGGGATGCGGAAGAACGTGGTTTACTGCGGCCAGGCCGGGAAATTGTCGAACCGACCAGCGGCAATACAGGCATCGCCCTGGCGTTTGTTGCAGCTGCGCGCGGCTATCCAATCACCCTGACAATGCCCGAGACCATGTCGCTTGAAAGGCGAAAAGTGCTCAAGGTCCTCGGGTCGAACCTCATCCTCACCGAGGGAGCCAAAGGCATGAAAGGAGCCATCGCTAAGGCGGAAGAGATTGTTGCTTCCGACCCGGAGCGCTACTTCATGCCCCAGCAGTTTAAGAATCCCGCGAATCCCAAAATTCACTTTCAGACCACTGGCCCCGAGATCTGGGACGATACGGAGGGGAATATCGACGTTTTGGTCAGCGGCGTCGGAACCGGAGGGACGCTGACGGGCGTTTCCCGATACATAAAGCTGGAAAAGAAGCATCCCATGGTGACCGTCGCTGTCGAGCCAAACGCAAGCCCGGTCATCTTGCAGCGGCTGAACGGGGAAGAATTGAAGCCCGGTCCCCATAAAATCCAGGGTCTCGGCGCGGGATTTATCCCGGATACGCTCGACATTTCGATGATCGATCGCGTCGAACTGGTTACAAATGAAGAGTCGATCGAAATGGCACGGCGGCTGTCACGGGAAGAAGGCATTCTGTCGGGCATCTCGTGCGGAGCTGCGGCGGCTGTTGCGGCAAAGATAGCGAAAGAACCCGAAATGAAAGGAAAGACAATCGTAACTGTTTTGCCGGATGCGGGCGAACGATATCTGAGTTCGGTTCTGTTCGAGGGCATGTTCGAGTAGGAGGGCCATTTTTTTTCTAGTAGCCCCGTAACTTTCAATCCTCGGAACGCGTTAGATAGGTACATCCCCGTAACGACCGCGGGCGCTTACCCCAAATACCCGAAACCCCAAGCGCCCGCACCTTCTCTTCCAATTTTCAAACCAACTCTGTGTGCCCTGTAAGATGAAGAAGGCCGTCCGGAGCGTCGGATCCCAAGCTTGCGCGGCGGCTAAGACTAATGAAAATCTGTTATTTCGACGCTTTTTCAGGCATCAGCGGCGATATGAGTGTCGGTGCGCTGTGCGATGCCGGCGCGCCCTGGGAGGCAGTCGATTCGGCGTTGCGAAGCCTGAATCTCGGCGCGTCTTATCGCCTGGAAAAGACGAAGCGAAAGGGCATTGCTGCTTCCAAATTTTGGGTCGATAGCGGCGAGCAGAAGGCGCATCGCCATCTCCCGGGCATCGAGAAAATCATCCAGGCGGGCAGCTTCTCGACCGGCGCGAAAGAGAATGCGATTGCCGTATTCCGGAAACTGGGCGAAGCGGAAGCTAAGATGCACAACGTGCCGCTCGATAAGGTTCATTTTCACGAAGTGGGCGCGACAGATTCTATTTCCGACATTGCCGGAACGTGCGTGGCACTCGATTCTCTTAGTGTGGAGCGCGTTTATGCCTCGAAAGTGAATGTCGGAAGCGGAAGCGTCAACACCGAACACGGGGTTCTGCCGGTCCCCGCGCCCGCCACAACGGAGCTGCTGCGTGGCAAGCCTATTTATGCGTCCGGTCCCGAAGCGGAATTGACGACTCCGACAGGCGCCGCGCTGCTCGCGGCGTTGGCCGAAAGTTTTGGGCCGATGCCTCCCACACGCATCGATTCGCAGGGTTTCGGAGCAGGCGACAAGGATTTCCCAATGCAGGCTAACGTGTTGCGCGTTGTAATTGGCGAGACGACCGGCGCCGCCGAGAGCACAACCGTTTCGATTTTGGAAGCAAACATCGACGACTCGACCGGCGAGGTTCTCGGATACGCGATGGAGCGGTTGTTCAGCGCCGGCGCGCTTGACGTCACGTTCGAGCCGATCTTTATGAAGAAGAACCGGCCGGCGACGAGGGTATCCGTCATCGCCACGCCTGACAAAGCAGACGCGCTCGCCGCGGTTCTGTTTGGCGAGACATCGACTTTAGGAATACGAATGTATTCAGCCGAGCGCCGCGTGCAGGCGCGGAATGTGCGCGAGGTGCAGACGCCGTTCGGCGTGGTGCGCGTCAAACAGGCGGCAAATGGGTGGTTCTCGCCCGAGTACGACGATTGCCGCCGTATTGCGCTTGAAAAAAACGTCGCCCTCCGCACCGTCATTGCTGAAGCAAATTCCAGCTTCCTGAAAGGCAACTAAGCGAATACGACTCCCGATGAGTAAAGGCAAGTACTATCTCACTACCCCCATCTACTACGTGAATGCGGCGCCGCACATCGGGACGGCCTATTGTACGTTTACGGCGGATTTGATCAAGCGCTTTAAGGTACAGCAAGGCTATAGCCCTGTGGTGCTGACCACGGGATCGGATGAGCACGGCCAGAATGTCGAGAGGGCGGCGAAGGCCATTGGCAAAACCCCGGACGAATACGCAACCGCAGTCGCCGATGAATTCGTGCGGCAATGGAAAGCTCTGGGCATCTCGTACGACGAATTTATCCGCACATCCAATCCCAAAGCATTTCGAAGTGGTGCGCGATTTGTTTGAGCGCTGCCAGAAGAACGGATACATCTACAAAGGCTCGTATACGGGACAGTATTGCTTTCACGACGAGTTGTATGTGAACGACGCGAAGCCTGGCGATCCGTGCCCGGATTGCGGACGCATAACGGAAACGGTCACGGAAGAGAACTATTTTTTCAAGCTCTCCGCATTCCAGGAAAAGCTGCTCGAGCTTTATGAACGGGAGCCGAACTTTATCCGTCCTGAAACTCGAAAAAATGAGCTGATCGCTTTCGTAAAGCAAGGTCTTAACGACCTATCGATTACCCGCACGAACATCAAGTGGGGAATTCCCGTTCCGGTCGAGGGCCATCATGTCTTTTACGTGTGGTTCGACGCGCTGATCTCTTACATGAGCGCAGTCCAGGGGCAGAACTTGTGGCCTGCCGATCTGCACCTGATCGGAAAAGATATTCTTCGCTTTCACGCGATCTATTGGCCGGCGTTTCTAATGGCCGGTGGTTTGCCTCTGCCCAAGCTGGTTTTCGGCACTGGTTGGATTTTGGTGCAAGAAAGCAAAATGAGCAAGTCGCGCGGCAATGTTGTACGCCCTGGACCGATTACCCAAGTAATGGGAGCGGGGGACGAACTGGCCGGAGCCGATGCGTTGCGTTACTTTCTGTGGCGCGAGATTCCATTTGGCCAGGATGGCAACTTCAGTTACGATGCGCTGATCGATCGGTACAACGCGGATCTCGCAAATGGAATCGGAAATCTCGCCAGCCGGACGCTGACGATGATCCATCAATATTTCGAAGGGACCGTGCCGGCATCCGAGGGTGATGCCGAAATCGCGGATAGCGCGGCCAGGACGGGAACGTTGGTCGCGGAACATTTCGAAAACTTCGATTTCACGCGAGGAATAGAAGCCGTGCTGGCCTATGTTTCGCAGATCGACAAATTCATCGTCGATCGTGCTCCCTGGAAACTGGCGAAGGAACGCTCGAGCAATCCGGATTCCGGAGCAAAGCTGGCGGAAACCCTGTACACGTCGGCCGAAAGCCTGCGGTTGATTTGCGGCTGGCTGTTTCCTGTGATGCCGGCGTCGATATCAAAAATCTGGACTCAGCTCGGAATGGCCACGCCCATCGAAGACGTGCGCGTCGAAGATCTCGTCTGGGGAAAATTAAAGGCAGGCCAGAAGATCGGCAAAGTGCAGGCTGTGTTTCCACGAATCGACGCTAAGCCCGCGATTGCGAAGATGCAGGAACTCGAGATCGCCGAGGTAGAACGCCAGAATGCGCTGCTGGGCAAAAAGCCCGAAGCGACTGCCGGTGCCCCCGCGAACACAGCAGGTTCCGAAATGATATCGATCGACGACTTCGCGAAGGTCGACCTCCGCGCGGGCGAAGTGAAATCGGCGGAACGCGTGAAGGGAGCCGACAAGCTCCTTCATATGACAATTGACATCGGCGAGCCAGAGCCGCGTTCGATTGTTGCGGGCATCGCGCTGGCCTATAAGCCGGAGGATTTGATCGGCCGTAAGGTTGTCATCGTGGCGAATCTGCACCCCAGAAAGCTGCGCGGGCTAACCTCGCAGGGCATGATCGTTGCCGCGAGTTTAGAAGGTGGCCAGCCGGTTCTGGCGGGTTTTCTCGAGGAAGTGCCGGTAGGGGCGCGCCTCAAATAGATTCAGCGGAAAGCCAATCGTGAATCTGGTTGACTCGCACTGCCATTTGGACGATGCTCAGTTCGACGCCGACCGTGAGGACGTAATTCAGCGCGCGCGCGACGCAGGCATACGGTATCTACTCGCCATCGGTACGGGAAATGGTCCGCCCGATCTTGAGGCCGCTCTCCGCCTCGCCGTCCAATATTCGTTTGTTTACGCGACGGCTGGAGTCCACCCAAACGATGCCGAGAAATCGGATTTGAACACGTTCGAGAATCTGCGCGCTCTCGTTCGCCATCCTAAGATTAAAGCGATTGGTGAAATCGGGCTTGACTACCACTGGGGCGTCCCCAGGGAAATTCAGCTTCGGGTCTTCCGGAAACAGCTTGAACTGGCGATTGAGACTCGAATGCCCGTAGTGATTCATACGCGCGACGCTTGGGATGCCACGATTGACGTTCTGCGAGACTCCTGGGCTCCAGCCGGGCTACCGTGTATCATGCACTGCTTCACCGGCGATGCCGCACGCGCGAGACAATGTCTCGACCTCGGTTTCTACTTGAGTTTTGGCGGCGTAGTGACTTTTCCCAAGGCCGGCGAAATTCGTGAAGCTGCCCGCATCACCCCGTCTGATCGGATTCTCCTCGAAACCGACTGCCCCTATCTCGCGCCCGTGCCGAAGCGTGGCAAGCGCAACGAGCCGTCGTTCATCGTGCATACGGCGGGTGTAGTAGCGAAGGCTCGCGGGATTGCGGTTGAGGAATTCGCTTCCCAGACAACCGCAAATTTCGAGCGCTTGTTCGGGATTGGCACGCTACACTGAAGGATTTAATCCTGGGGATTGACAGCCAACATGTTCTCAAAGATCAGGCAATCGTTCGTCGCGCGCGAAATCTTTGAACTTGTTCAACCTGACCTGGCGTTGGTAGAACAGGAAATAGGTTTCGAGTCGGTTGCCTCGGTCGAGGCCATTACGACTATCAACCAATATCTTCACGCAGGAGGCGGCAAGCGGCTGCGGCCTACGCTGCTCCTCCTGATTACACGGCTCTTCGGCCCCTCGAACGATTCCGCCAGGCGTTTGGCGGCGGTAGTCGAAATGATTCACACCGCAACTTTAGTGCATGACGATGTCATCGACGTTGCCAAAACGAGACGAGGGCGGCCCTCCACAAACATGGTGTGGGGAAACCACACGTCGGTCCTAGCGGGCGATTGGCTCTACATGCAGGCGTTCCAAGTGGCCCTTCGCGAGCGCCACTTCCATATTCTTGACGTACTGATTTCGCTCACTCAAATGATGGTTGAAGGTGAGCTGCTGCAATTGGAACGCTTGCAGCGGCTCGAAGTTTCCGAAGCCGATTACATGGAATTGGTTGACCGGAAAACCGCCAGCCTGTTCTCCGCTTGCGCGCGCTTGGGCGCCATCGCCGCGGGTGCGGATGATGCCATTGAAGCGAACCTGGGCGACTTCGCCTGGAATCTCGGCATGGCTTTTCAGCTTGTGGACGACATTCTGGATTTCACCTCTACCGAGAAGATTCTGGGCAAGCCTGCGGGGAACGACTTGCGAGAGGGCAAGGTTACTTTACCTATGATCTACGCCTTGGAAACTGCTTCCGGGGAGGAGCGGCGGGCCGTCGAAACCGTGATGGCGGATGGGAACTACGATCAGATTCCATTCATGCGCGTGCTTCAGATTCTGGAGCATCACGGCACCATCGCCCGCGCCTACGAAAGAGCTCACGCGTTTACGTCGCGAGCACACGCCTTGCTCTCTTCGTTTCCCGAAAGTCCCGCTCAGCGCGCCTTACAAGCCGTGATCGACATGGTCACCGACCGGCAGTCATAACACCTGCGCAAGTTTTGTGGCGGGCGCGTTTCGAAGAACGGGCTCGACCAACTTCCAGACGCGCTGTGAAACGGCGTCCGGATTACCCGAGCCATCGACGATTTTGAATCGTTCCGGCTCTTCACTGGCGATCCGGTGATAGCCCTCGCGGACGCTCCAGTGAAAGGCGAGCGATTGTTCGTCGAATCTCGTTTCCACGTCGCTGCTGCTCGAAGCGCCGCTGTTTCGGTGACGCGCTCTCGCCAGGCTCAGAGCAAGATCGAGCTCGATGCACAGCGTCAAATCGGGTGTCAGACTGCCCAGTGTCAGCCGGTGAAGCTCGCGGACCGTTTCAAAACCCACTCCACGGGCCTCGCCCTGGTACGCAAGCGATGCGTCGGTGAACCGGTCTGTCAATACGATCGCCCGCTGTTCGAGCGCGGGCACGATCACTTGAGCCGCCGCCTGAGCGCGGCTTCCAAACATCAGCAGAAGTTCCGCCAGCGGCGCTATATCGTGATTGGCCGGATCCAGAAGAATACGGCGAATTTCGCGGCCAATGTGCGTTCCGCCCGGCTCGACGTTTTCAATCACTCGGTAATGTTCGCTCTTCAAACGTTGCGCGAGCAGCCTGAGCTGTGTCGATTTGCCACTTCCCTCATTGCCTTCAAAGCTGATCAGCAGACCACCCTCAGTCGTAGACATAATGCAGCAGCTTCTTCAAGTCTTCCCACGCTTCGCGTTTTGCCTGCTGATTGTATTGCCGCAGCAGATAAGAAGGGTGATAGGTGACCATCACTGGTATATTGTTCCATTGCTGCCACTCACCGCGCAGCTTGGTGATTCCGAGCTTTGGATTCAGCAGCGCTTTCATCGCAGTTGAGCCTAGCACGCATATCGCTTTCGGCCGCGAGCGCCATAAGCTGGCGATAGAGAAATTGTCCGCACGTCTCCATCTCGTCGGGCAGCGGTGTGCGGTTTTCTGGCGGCCGGCACTTCACCACATTGCAAATGTATACATCCTTCCGGCGAATCGGAATGCCTTCGCGGCTCGCCGTGTTATCGATCATCTGCGTCAACAATTGACCTGCCCGTCCGACGAAAGGCAAGCCCTGCTCGTCTTCATCGGCGCCTGGCCCCTCGCCAACGAAAACAAGTCGGGCTGTTTCACTTCCCGAGCCGAATACGATCGTCTTTCTCTGCTCGCACAGACGGCAGCGCCGGCAATCTCCAATGTCGGCGCGAATTGCGTCCAGCGTTTCGTTCTGTGGCTCGAGGCTCGGAACTATGATGTCCGGCTGCCGGGCATCGTTCCGAACCGCTGCTATGTTGTCAGGAGCAGCGAGCTTCGTTCGCCGATAGATTTGTTCAACGCCGAGATCGCGGTAAAATTCAAGCCGTTGGCGAAGCTGCTCTCGATCCATATTCATTCGTAAGTATGCCGCAAGCGATAACCGACAGATTAAAGTTTGTTATAGATGTCATAAAGGAACTGCGAGGTATCTCACTAAAAACCCCGAAATTGCCCAGTTTTGCCCCAAAAGTGTCACATTCCGCTTCCAGATCGTGTCAAAAAACGAGGAATGAGAATACTTGCACAGAAAGTACCAAGACATTTTCATTTGCTTCCTTTGTTCCTGGCGGCTTCTTTATTCCAGGGCCACGGTTATGCACGAAGCGCGCGAGTAGCATGGATCAAATTCACAGCGACCGCGTATTCAGTTTCTGGCGAGACAAAAGCTCAGACGATTACTGAGGAGGGACGGACGCTTGCGGCAGATCCGCAAGTTCTGCCGATCGGCACGGTTGTAGAGATTCGAGACGCAGGGCCCTACTCGGGCCAGTACGTTGTTTCCGACACGGGCGAGAAGATAGTGGGCCGCAAGGTTGATATCTATATCGCAAGCACGCATGAGGCAATCGAATTCGGAAAGCGCCGAGTGAAACTGCGAATACTGAAGCCCGCTCCCGAAACGCCGAGCGAACAGCGGAGGGCTGCGGCACAAGCGTTGATTGCGCCGAAGCCCCCGAAAGACGAGCGTGTTTCTACGTATTATCAATATCCCAGCACGACAACCGAGACCAGCAGCGTTGAGTAGTTGACGATGTTGAAACGGAGCGCGAAGCGTATGCGGCCTTGATTGGCTCCCGCCTTAAAGCGCTCTTAAGTCAACGACATTGAGCATGGATCGGATGCGGTGCATAGTGCGCCGAGATTCTTCAAGGCGCAACGATGCGGCCGCATGCTCGGGAATGGAGCTGTTTGCCTCTCTGAGTGTTCTTTCAATAGCGTCTATTGGAAAGGCGTTCTATGGCGCGCCATAGCGCCGGAGTTGAGATACTTGAAAGTCGAGGTACAAAGGAGACTGTGGAATGAGGGCGGCTTGGTACGAGAAGCAGGGGCCTGCTCGCGATGTGTTGATCGTGGGAGAGATGCCGAACCCGCATCCGACGGCCGGGGAGGTTCGCATCCGGATTGCCGCCTCCGGCATCAACCCAGGCGACATCAAAAAGCGTCAAGATTCGTTCGGCTACGGCATGCCATATCCTCGCGTCATCCCACACAGTGATGGAGCCGGGCAGGTGGATCAGATCGGTGAGGGCGTATCTTCCGAATGGATCGGTCGCTCAGTCTGGTGTTACGGAGCGCAGTCTTATCGGCCGTTTGGTACGGCGGCAGAGTGGACCGTGGTGCCAGTGGATCAAGTCGCTCCCCTACCTGAAAACGCGTCGATGCATCAGGGCGCGTGTCTCGGCATACCCGGCATCACCGCGCACCGCGCGGTCCATATCGCCGGTGCGGTCAACGGACGTACTGTGTTGGTGCAAGGCGCTGCAGGCTCCGTGGGCCTTTGCGTTGTGCGACTGGCCCGTCAGGCTAGCGCACAGGTGATCGGGACCGTGCGGTCATTGTCGGATGAGGCAACAGCCAGGGAGGCGGGGGCTCACGAGGTGGTTCTCAGCGATCAGGAGATGGTCGCACGAGTGCGGAACCTAGCTCCAGACGGGATTGACCATATCATCGAAGTGGCATTTGGAGCCAACGTTGAAAACGACATCGAACTGCTGAAGATGGGTGGGTCTATCGCAACGTACGCCACTGATAGTCCGACACCCAAGATCCCTTTCTGGCAGATGGTGTTCAAGAATATTCGCGTGTTCTTCCTTGGAAGCGATGACTTTCCGAAAGACGCAAAGATTTTAGCGGCGCAGGATTTGAACCGCGCCCTTGAAGCGGGTTGGCCTGGCTTCGAGATCGGCGAACTAATCCCGCTCTCAGACATCGCCCGCGCTCATGAACTCGCAGAACACCCGGCTCGACATGGGAGGGTTGTAGTGACGCTCTAATGGGTGTTCGTCCATGGTCATTGCAAAAGGGCCATCTATCGCCGAGCCGGAAATGGCAACCGCGTGAACCTATGAAAGTCGGAATTCACGCGGTGGTTTCTGCCGCGTCGGCCACAAGTGCGTTTTGGTCGATGGTGTTATGGATACGCTCACCGTTTGGTAAACGTCCATTGTGAACTCTTTTGTGATCTCAACATCCAGTTCGGTGCCCGTATTAGTAAGATGGCCACCGACAACGTGGCGAAATCGTGTCGGGAGAACTCATCGAATACTTTCAGATACTCATGGCAGTTGGCGGTGATGTCAAAGTCCTAGAGTGAAGCATACCCGCGAGATACAGCTTTTCACCGACGAATCCGCCTCGCCGCTAGCCGGAGTAGTTCGACCCGGTGCTCCTGCCGTAGGATGAGGAAACCGCGCTTCGGCGGGCGCGGAGTAAACAATAGCGAACGTTCTCCCGTTCGCCATCCTCGAACCAACCGAAGGAGGGATTATGACTGATATGAAAGGCGCGGCGCGGTGCATGGGGACAGCTTTCCTGATGTGAATTGGCAGGGTGAGACCTTAACGACCTGGAAGCCGGAAAGTAGAAAGCAAACTGCGCTTTCCACCTTTCCACACTGCGACTACAATGGCGGCTTTCTGAACTCAAAGATTGCAGGCTTCCTTCACGGTAGAGAGGTCTCGGGTTCAAAATAGGGATTCACCTCCACGTAACCGAGGCCATGAACCGGTCTGTTATGCAGTTTTCCGACAATGTCCGCGTCTCCCTCAAAATAAATGCGGTGGCCAGGAACATCAAGCGAGCCACTGTGCACAGCTGTGAGCTTTCGGCGAAGGTTGCGCAAAGCAGGAACGGAAGGCAGAGCTGTGGCACCTTGGCGGTTATTAAGAGCCCGCATGGAGGTGAGCACCAGCTGGTTTCACTCTGATGAAGAGCTTGTCCCAGTGGATGTGATTGCCTGAAGACGTGGGGCGCCCTCCGGGAAAGGTCTGGTCCAGCAATGTGAGTGCAGTGATCTCATTCGCCTTCATGAGGAGCCAGTTGGGAAGGGGGCGACTACTGGAGCCGGAGACCTGATACCCGAGTAGCTGGACCGAGCCACTGAGGATTCCGTGGTCGTGCGGCTCAAGAATGCGGGTTTTTCGGTGGTAGATCAGCCGAATCATACGCGTTTGTTCGATGGCCGTCGAGAGCAGCGGAACAGGTTCCAGCAGTGACATCCATAATCATTATGACGTGCATTCAGCGAGCGCCGGTAGCTCGACGACCGCGAACGTTAGTGGGAAGCTGCTGCTCATCTGCACCCAGACCTTGCGCACGGTCACGCGGATCTGGGCCCCAATCTTCAGCAGTCGTAAAGGAATCGCGCCGACTTGCGCCTGGGCCAGTTGAGTTGCTTGCAGCCCCAGGCGATGCAATCCGCACACCAGCGAATGAGCCATCACTGACAGATTCAGACGCAATTGATTGGAGCGCATAGTGGCCGCGCTCACGCGATCAACGAACAACGCGAACTGTTCTTTGATGCGGTTCTCCATGTCGCGGCGAGCACAGTACAGGGCCTCATATAACTGCTGAGGGCCGCACGCCTCGGGCTGCAGAGAGGTCACCACAAACCGGGAATTCGATTTGCCGTCAATGTGCTCAGTCTTGGCCACCGCCCGGCCCTGCCGGCGGCTCCAGGTTCCACTCACCGTTTCATATTCGAACTCCACGAACACGCGGGCTGGCTGTTGTGTTTGCTCCCACTGCTGGCGAGCTTGTTCTAGAGCCTTTGCCACGATCTTCTCGAGCAGAGGATTGCGCGCCATACCGAATACATAATCCACCTGGTTGGCTTCGTACCATGCCATCACCTCTTCCCGGCAAAAGCCCGCATCACCCGCGCAGCACAATCTTAACCTCCGGCCAGTGAGCGCGAATCTTTCCCACGATGCGCTCGATCTCTTTTCGGCTCCCCGCCGAAGGATCGATATTGCCGGGGCCGCAAGCGTGCGCACAGCACATGCTCGCCAGCAAACACATATAACGGCAGATAGCACTACTGACGTTCATATAATACAGTGACAATTTAGAACAAAGAAGCCTGCCGCCAGCAGGCGGTGACGATGGTCCGCCGGCGTTGCATGGATCGAAGGGCAGAACGGGCTTCGGTGGACAAATTCCAGAGATCGCGGGGCAGAAGTTAGCCAACTCATGTTGCTTCAGGTGAGCCCAGATGTATTCGGCAGGATTTAATTCAGGAGCGTAGGCAGGCAGGTAGAAAGCTTCAATCTTCCCGTTCCAGCTGGCGAGGTAGTCCTGAACTGCCGTAACGTCAAAGCTGACGAGGGGGTGATCAAATCGAACGTTGGGTTGGTTCCGGCGTGGGCTCGTTGCCGAGCAACAATTTCGTAAGGTGATCGGCTTCCGTCAGATTCCGTTGTTGCTGTCCTCCTTCATGCCCAACGCACTTTCACACAAACCCATTGCAAAGAAGGCTGCTATGGCATAGGCCATGAGTTCGAGGGCCACTAACTTTCTACGGAAACGCGGACATCTTCGGGTTAAGCGGCACGGGCGCTCATGTGACCGGTTTAACCGATAACTGCATAAGGGCGCATCATCTCGTTGTCCTCGTGCTCCAGAATATGACAATGCCAAACGTACAGATATTCTTTACCCCGTTCCACGGAAACGCCCGAGGGAAGCTTGAATCGTTGAATGACACGTGTCACTTCACCCGGGTACGATTTGATCGTGTCCTTCATCGCGGGACGCTCATTAGTCTCCGCGGGCCTTGGCCTCCCAGTGAAGACTAGTTTTCCAGTCTGCAGATAGGTGGGCACGTCGAAAGTCTGCCGGTTGAGAACCTGGAACTGTACAAGGTGAATGTGCAATGGATGCACGTCGCCAGTTGTGTTAGCGAACGTCCAGATCTCCGTGCTGCCGGCGCGCGGACTCTCGGTAATCGGTTCGTGCCAGCGAGCGTTCCCAAGAAGGCCGATCACCACATATTTGTCCGAGGGCCGTTCGATCTCAGTTACAGCCAGCACTCTTTCGCGCTCGGCCTGCGATGGATCCAGCGGCTCGAACGGAACTAATTCGTCTGGAAGTTCGCTCGTGTCCCTCCCGGAAAGGGGCTTCGAGACTCTAAAGAGCATCACATCCGCCGGTACGGGCTGACCGGCCATCGGGTATGGCGCGGGTGCATCATTTAGCAGACCAAAGGAGCGCGATGGAAACTCGCTGAAATCAATGACGATGTCAAATCGTTCGCCGGGCCCGATCAACGGAAAATGGATCGGAATCGGTTTTGGCAAAAGGCCGCCGTCTGTGCCGATTTGGTGCATCGCCGGAACGGGCGTTCTCGCACTCATCGGTTGACCCGCGTTGCCGAGTGCCGCTAAGCGCAGATGATAAAAGCGAGCATTCGATGCGTTCAGAATACGGAACCTGTATTTTCGCGGTTCCACTTCCAGATACGGCATTGCTTTACCGTTGACGCAGATAACGTCGCCGAAGAATTCCTGCGTCCAGATAGGATGTGTCCCGTTCTGGGCTTTCGGGTAAAGTAGATTCCCATTCGCGTCGAATTGGCGGTCCTGCAACATAAGCGGGATTTCGAATGCGCCACGCGGCAGATTCAAGCGTTCTTCCTGTTCGTCGCGAATTAGGTAGAAGCCAGCCAACCCTGTATAAATGTTGAGGCGCGTGATGCCGAGACAGTGATCGTGGTACCACAAAGTGGCCGCAGGCTGGTCGTTCGGATACGACGTGCGGGTTGACTTGAATTTGGGACCTGCTTCGCCGTGCGCAGTGAACCAGGCCTCCGGATAGCCATCGCTGTCGGGATCTACAGCTGCTCCATGAAGATGGGCGACGGTTCGCACGGCGGGAAGAGTGCTTTCCGCGCCGTGAATTGTCGTATCAATCGGCAACAAATGACGCTTCGGAAGTGTATTCTTCCATTCCACTTGCACCGGACAATTGCGGCGCGCTTCTATGGTTGGCCCCGGCCAGACTCCGTTGTAGCCCCAGATCGTCGTCGTCGGCAGATCGCGGTGCACTTTCTGCGCCTTCTCGCACATATCGATGTGAACGATCGCACCGGGCTCCTTTGGGGCGTCGATCACGGGCGGGATTGGTAGAGGATCCACGTATTTCGCGAGCGACTGTCCCACGCTCACAGAAGCAACGGCGCCTTCTTTTCTATGCGGCTGATTGATGGATCTGAGGTAATGACTCGAGCCCAGGCAAACCAGTGTCTGGTGCAATAACGTGCGTCTAGTCACTATGGAGGAGTTGCGTCCCGCGCCGCTAGAATCTGCGCGGCAGCAGGATTGTTTTAAGCGCTTTTGTAAGGCTAGCAGCCTATTGTTACGTGCGTGTGAAAGTAACTCATCTCGCTGGCTATACTGAACTGGCCTTTCTCCGCCCTGCTATTTGTATAACGGAAGCTGAACCGAGGCAAAGTCAAGTATGAGGTTCGTACGCTTGACTACGGTATCGCTTACATCCTTTTCCTCGGCGAGCCCCGGTCCGCCGAAGCGCCGATAGCCGCCCTGCAATCTGCCAGCTCCAATTTGCACAAATTTCCGTTCGATCCCAGCTTTGAGAGCTCCGCATGTACCGCCAGCGAGATCGGCGCGTTAGCGGTAACAGCGGCCGGCGTGGCGTCCATCTTCCCACCGGCGCCTCGCTGCGCCTTGACAATCGGATTTGGTGCAGGTTGTTTACGGGGCCAGATATGCCTTCAAACGTCTCTATCGCGTCGGGCACACCCGACACCGCGGTATGAATCAGCTATGTCGGGATGAACTCGTACCGGATGAACGTGACGGAGGATTACAACGCAATTCCCCCGAGCGAGCAACCATACGTACCCAGTCCTTACGTCCATTCCAGGATGTTGACGGGCCGGTATTGGCGCCGCTGGCCGCGACGGGAGACTAACGCACGCCGCGTCGCACTGCGCATGAACGCCGAGACGCCTTGCTGTTTCCTTCACATGAATCACAAACCCGGTTAGGTCGATGGCGGCGAAGTTTAGTAGTGCGCACGTAGATCTGTTAACTCTATGCCATGCGACCCTCCGCGAGCACCTCCGGCAACCGCGCTCGTTTAGCGTATCGTCGGCGCTTGTCTATGCCTCCGCGGACGCCTCAAGAGGACACATCCGGCTTTTCGACTCAATTCTTCGGCAGGTCCTCGCGGTTCCACCAGCCGCCGCCTAGAGCTTGAAACAACGCAGCAGTGTCGGAATAACGATTCGATTGAGCCTGCACCAGGGTGAGTAAGCTTTGCTGATAGGCTTGTTCCGCGCTCAGGAGCGCGAGGTAATTGGCGTAGCCGCGGTCAAGCTGTGTTTTCGTCAGGTCGAGCGTGACAGCGGCGGCGTCTCTGGCGGCAGACGCGGCCTTTAGGCCGTCGGCATCTTGTTGGATCGCGTGCAATGTGTCGGCCACGTTCTGGAAAGCAGTCTGCACGGTACTGCGATATTGCGCGTTGGCTTGAAGGTAAGCGGCTCTCGCGGCTCGTTCCCGGTGAAGCAGTGTTTTGCCATCGAAAACCGGCTGAGTGACACCTGCAGCTGTGTCCCAAAAGCCTCCCCTCGTGAACATATTGCTGAAGATAACGGCCATACTGCCGGCGTCCGCAGTCAAGGAAAAACTTGGAAGCCGGTTGGCGCGCGCAACGCCGATTTGGGCGCTTGCTGAATGCAGATTCTCCTCGGCTTGGCGCACATCGGGGCGCTGCTCCACGAATTGTGAAGGAAGGGTCAGGGGCAGTTCCCCGGGCAGTTGGAAATTCGAAAGCTCAAACGTCTCTGGCATCTCCTGATTCGGCAACCCACCCGCGAGCACCGCTAACAGGTCGCGCTGCTGAGCCAGTTGCTTGAGCAACGGAGGCAACGTAGCTACAGTTTGCGCAAGCTGCGCTTGCTGGGCCGCTACATCGAGCTGGCTGGCATATCCTCTGGCATATTGAGCGCGCAAAATCTCCAGCATCTTTGTGTTGATTGCAATGAGCTCCTGAGTGGCGGCTATCTGTCCTCGCAACGATGCTTCTTGAATTGCGGCAGCCGCAATGTTAGAACTCAGCGTGATATGCGTAGCTGCCAGAACAAAGCGGGTCTGCTGTTCCTGCGCCTTCAGGGATTCCAACGTTCTCCGGTTCAATCCGAAGACGTCTGGCACGTATGAAACGCTGACCTGAGGAGTGAACAGGCTGTAGGAGAGCGCGCCGGAGTACGTAACGGGGGAAACCTCGGAGGAAGTCAATCCGCGCGCGGCCGAAAAACCAGCCGACACATTTGGATAGTAATAGCCGCGTTGCGCCAGCGTGTTCTCTCTGGCAACTATTAGCGCCGCTTGCGCCGACTTCAGGTCAGGATTGGCTTTAAGGGCCCGTCCAATCAAATCATCAAGCGGCTTGGAGTGGAACAACGTCCACCAGTCTCCCGGAATATCACGCCCCTCAACGAAGCTTTGTGCCTCCCCACCAGGGACGTTGGGAGTGCTGCTGGTAGTTGGTTGTTCGGGGGTATAACCCGGAACCTGTGGAGCCGGAGGTTTCTTGAAGTTTGGTCCCACCACGCAGCCCACGCTGACCAGTAAAGTCGCCAAGATAGCGATGAAGCCTAAAGTGCGCAATTGGCCAGTCAGAGTCATAAGCAATCCATTTGTTTACGGGCGCCGTGGCACTTGTCTCCCGTCGATGGCGCCGGAATTTCTGTTGCCCAGACTCGCAGATCCGGCAATGACCGCCGGATTGGGACTGCGATGGCGCACATTGCTTCGCAGCGGCGCGGCAGCTCGGACGGAACTTCGCGAGTGAACAAGCCGGTATTTTCCATCCGTTGGGTTCTGAGTCAACGAGCCCTTTGCAGTTAGAGATGATCTGTCTGAACCGCCACGAGGATTCATCGCTCTTGCACGCGCAAGGTGCGCCTGACGCTTGGGGAGCTGCTTGCCAGATTTGGATTCTACCGGAGCCTTCGCATTTGGCCGATGAGGCTTTTGAGAAGTGTGGCTGCCTCTCTGTTCTCGTTGGTCATCGGAGGCGGTTCTGTCCCGGTAATCCGCGCCACAGATCAAAGCTCCGCAAGCAAACAACAGGAATATCAGACGGGCAGTTTTCATCACGACTCCTCTCCCGCCGGGTGTCTCTCACCACCCAGGAAGATCAGTCGCAACGCAGGCACGGCAAGGAGCAGCATGACCGGGCCAACCAACATGCCACCCACGATCACCGTCGCAAGCGGACGCTGCACTTGGCTGCCAATGCCGGTTGAAATTGCCGCCGGAAGCAGACCGATGCAGGCGGAAAGCGCCGTCATCAGGAGGGGGCGCATGCGCGTGGTTGCGGCGCGATACATCGCGTCCACAGGCGCCAAACCGCGAGACCTTTCCTGGTTGTAAAAGGTGATCATCAGGATGCCGTCCATGACGGATACGCCAAATAGCGAGACGAAGCCGATCGCGGCCGAGATGCTGAAGTTGAGACCCGAAAGGTAGAGCGCGAGTATGCCTCCGACGATAGCGTCGGGTATGCCTGCCAGCGCCAGCAAGGAATCGCGAACATTGTTGAACAGGCTGTAGAGCGCCCCGGCGATCAGAATAAGACTGATCGGCACAATGACCTCCAGGCGCTTCTTCGCTTCCTGAAGATCTCCAAATTCGCCAGCCCAGATCAGATGGTATCCGGGCGGTAGCTTGACGTTTCTGGCAATGCGTTCTTGCGCTTCCTCGACCGTTCCGCCGAGATCCCGCCCGCGGACGCTGAATTTCACCGGGATAAAACGCTGCATGCTTTCGTGATAAATCCAGGCCGCCCCCGTATCCAACGAGATCGTGGCGAGTTCGCACAGCGGGATGTACGCATTTGCGCCGCTCGCGGTTGTGTATCCCACTTTGATGTTGCTGATTTGATCGATGTTGTTGCGGTATTCCGGCGTGTAACGCACGACCAGATCGAACTGCCGGTCACCCTCCAAAACGGAAGTCGCCGCAGCCCCACCCATAGCTGCTTGAATCACGGAATTCACATCGCCGGAGTTGAGGCCGTAGCGCGCGGCTTTCTCGCGATCCACTTTGATATTCAGGTTTGGCTGGCCGAGCACGGGGAAAATACCGAGATCGGCAACGCCGCGAACCTGGCTCATTTGGTCGCGGACCTGATTCGCGAGCTTCGTCAACTCTTGAAGGTTCGGACCGACGATCTTGACGGAGTTGACGCCTTTGACGCCTGAGATTCCTTCTTCGATGTTGTCCTCAATGTATTGCGAGAAATTGAAGATGATGCCCGGCAACTCGTTCTGAAACTCCCGTTGAATCTGCTCAGTTATCTTGTCCTTGGTCAGACCCTTCGGCCACTCATCAAAAGGTTTGAGCGGGGCGAATAATTCGACGTTCGAAAATGGCGAAGCATCGCTGCCGTCATCCGGCCGTCCATGCTGGGAAACCACTGTAAGAACTTCGGGGTGTCGCAGGAGAATCTCGCGCATTTTTCGAGTAGCCGCCTCGCCGTCTAGAAGCGAGAGCGTTATGGGCATGGAGGCGCGAATCCAGAAGTTGCCTTCCTCCAGGTGCGGAAGAAACTCGCTGCCCAGCCGAGGCGCGATGATAAAGAAGGTTCCAAGGGAGAGGGCGAGTTCCAGGCCGACAACGAGGAAGCGGTTTCGCAGCGCGAAGCGCAACGCCGGATTGTACAAGCGGTGCAGCGCGCGGACAATAATCGTTTCCGTCTCCTTCAGGCGCGCGGGAATAAGGATGGAAGCGATCACGGGCGTGATCGTAAAGGTTGCAATCAGCGCTCCCGCCAGCGCATAACCGTAGGTCCGCGCCATGGGGCCGAAAATCTGTCCCTCGACTCCCTGCATCGTGAATAGAGGCACGAAACCGGCTACCGTGATGAGTGCAGAGAATAGGACTGCCTTATCCACCTGAAGCGCGCTGATCAGAATCAGCCGCAAGCGATCGGTCCAGCGGAATGCTGATCCTTCTTCCGCATGCTCTCTATTCGTCGGGTCGGGACCCCAGGAACCCCGCGCGAGACGCTCCAACAGACCCTGTCTTTCATTCTTGTCTCGCTGAAAATTGCGGAAGACATTCTCGACCAGGATTACGGCTGAATCGACAATGATCCCGAAATCCACTGCGCCGACGGAAAGCAGGTTGGCGCTTTCCCCCATCATCACCAAGAGGATTGTTGCGAAGAACAGCGCGAAGGGAATATTCAGTCCCACGATGACCGTGCTGCGAAGGTCGCCGAGAAAAATCCACTGGATCAAGAAAACCAGCAGGCATCCAAAGATCAGGTTGTGAAGCACGGTATGCGTAGTGAGGGCGACCAGGGACGACCTGTCGTAGAAGGGAACAACCCTGACTCCGCGCGGGAGACTACCGTCACGATTCAGCGTCTGGATTGCTTTTTCGACCTTGGGAATCATGTCGGCTGTTTTTTCCGTGCGTCTTTGCACCACAATCGACCCGACGACATCGTCGTGCCGGTCGCGGCCTAAAATGCCAAGCCTTGGCCGGTAGCTCACCGAAACCGCTCCGACATCTTTCATCAGAATCGGAACGCCGTTCTCCTGGCTCAGAACCACATTCTCGATGTCTCGAACCTTGTAGCCCTCAGTCAAATCGTCGTTGCCGCCATCGTCAATCAGGCCGACGCCGCGAATATTGATGGACTGCTGGCCGACGCGGATTTCCCGACCGCCCACGTTAATGTTGGCGTTGCCGAGCGCGGTCAGAATTTGGGGCACGGTAACGCTGTAGGCTTCCAGCTTGTGAGGGTCCACCTGGACCTCAAACTCCTTGGTGGGGCCTCCCCAACTGTTAATGGCGGCGATGCCAGGGATGGTCAGCAGCCTGCGCGCGACGATCCAATCCTGAACCGTGCGGAGATTGGTGATTCCAAAATGCGGCGGCCCGACAACCTGATAGCGGTAAATTTCCCCGGTCGAACTGTTCGCTTGGATATTGGGCACCTGGTTGCCCGGCAAGTTGACATTTTGCGCGATCGCCACCGCCGCTTGGCTGTAAGCGAAGAAGTAATCGACGCCATATTTGAAGCTGACACGGACAAACGACAGACCGTAGAACGAAGTCGAACGGATGACCTCAATGCCGGGAGTGGAATAGAGGCCGATTTCCATTGGGATGGTGTAGTAGCGCTCCATCTCCTCGGCGGACAGGCCCGCCGCCTGCGCGGTAATTTCCAGAATCACTGGCGTCGGGTTCGGATAAGCCTCGATGTTGAGCAACTTGAATGCGATGAGCCCGGCGCCCGCAAACAGCAGCAATCCCACCACGATGATCGGGCGGCGGCTTAAGCAAAATGCAAGAAGAGACTTGAACATGACGGTCTTATTCGGCTTGCGGCGCCGACAGCATGCTGCTTAGGAAGACGGCGCCGTCCGTAACGACCAACTCTCCACGGGTCAGACCGTCGAGGATCTGAACCCGATCGTCTCTTCGTAGGCCTGGCTTGACGATTTTTTGCTCAAAATGGCGGCGGTCGGTTGTCACCCAAGCGGTCATCGTGCCATCGGGTTCGCGCACCACGCCATTAGCCGGTATTGCGATCCCCGCCGTCGGACGTTCGATACGGATTACGAAGTTCGCGAGCATCCCCGGACGCAGCTCATCCTTGGGGTCCTCGATTTCCGAGCGGATCGTCGCCCGGTGGGTATTCGGATCGACCAGCGGGTAGATCTTTGTTACCTTGGCCTTAAAAACGCGGTTGGGATAGGCCATCACCTTGACTTGAACCGGCTGTCCCAAGCGAAATAAGGCGATATCGCTTTCGATGACATCTGCCAGCATCCATTTGACGGACACGTTAGCAACTGTGTAGGGCGCCGGCAGGTTCCCGGGTTGCACCATCAGGCCTGGCGGTGCCTCGTACGACGTAATTTGGCCAGCGATAGGGCTGCGAACAACAAGCGCAGGGTCGGTCTTGCGCGTAGCGACCATTTGGTCGATTTCCTCGTCGGTCTTGCCAAATACGCGCACAGCGTCGCGCGCGGCTTTGAGAGCGCCGTCGGCAGTCTGCTGATCCGAGATCGCCTGCTCCAATTCGCGCTGCGCAACTCCGGGAAGCCCCTTGACGCGCTCCAGTTCCTTATTGGTCAATTCGAAAGTCGCCGCCGCGCCGATCAGCGTTGATTCCGCCTGGATGAGGTCGGGGCTTTTGATCGTATACAGCGGCTGGTCCTTTTCAACTCGTTCGCCGAGTTCCACGAAAGCCTTAATAATGGTTCCTTGATAAGCCGGAAAGACTTGAACCGATAGGTCGTCCGCAAAGCTGATGGTGCCGACCGTCTCTGTCTCAATCGGGAACTGGTAGGTTCCCACCGGCTCGATCTTGATCGAGTTTAGTTGGCTCGGGGACAAATCTACAGAGGGGTTAGCAGAGTTGGGGTTTGTGTTCGACGCGTTGGAGTTCTCGCCGGATTGCTGCACCTTCGAGTCCGCGGCTTGGCTATGGCCGCAACCGGAATCCAGAAGCGCCACCGCAACGATGATCGCTACGGCGGTCACCCACCCGATAACAGCTTGTTTGCTGAGGTTCATCATTTTCGTTCTGCGGTATATGCAGACAGCCGCATCAAAAGTGTTAGAACCTAAAATCTAGCGCCGCCAGCTCAGAGGAACCATCGATCTTGTGTCCAATGGCTATGCTCTTTTAAGCGATCATTCGATTGGCTCAGCTCCTCGTGTGATTGGCCGAATCGCGACGGTGACTCTCTCGACGTAAGGATGAGCCTCTTTTCGCACCGCGCCATTCACCGTAGGATTGATTGAAGTGTCTGACGCACTAGTGTCTTTTAGTTGGATTCATTGAAAAAAGAACATGCTTTCCTCTCTGTCATTCAAAATTCCGGGCAATGACGCTGAAACGGTTTCTCCGCAAGCCGAGCGCCCGGTCGCGGAAGGCGCGAATAACGACATGAGCGATCAATTACAAGAGCGTCGAGTCCGACTCGTTCTGGTCGATGAGCTTGGCCTGTTCCGCGAGAGTCTTGCACGCTTCCTGGCTTCGGAGCCCGGCTTCGAAGTGACAGGGCAATTTAGCACTTCTGCTGACGCTTGGTGGAAACAAACTATCCCAGCAGAGCGAGCTTGCCGAAATCTAGGCAAGTGATCAATCGCCATTCGCTGGTGCGATCGCTTAGCCAATCGAACGACTGCCTATCCGCGTTCGTGATTCGTGCAGGGGTGGCCCTTCGTCGCAGACGTATGGTTCTTCACAAACAAGGAAAACGGCAGGCCGAAGCTGGCGGCCATCGATCGCCGATGTCCCCGAAGATTAGCCGCCACCGTCCACACTGAGGCGACGGTGGCGGACAGCGCTGTAGGCACGTGCCTGAACAGCCGTCAAATGGCTGTCTTGTGGCTTGTTCTTAGAGGTCTAACCAACAGCGAAATTGCCCCACATCTCGAATATCAAGAGTCACGTGAACAATATGCCTCGCCAACTCTTCGCGAAAGCTTTGGCCGACCGCGTGAGTAATCAAACACGTAGGACAGCCATCACGTGTCCAGAAGAGTCGGGCTCCACATTGTCGTTGTGCCTCCGAGACGCTGCCGAGCATCCCGGCCAGGTTCAAGAGGCCCACCTTGTTCGCCGTGAATGTTTACGAGCCGCTCCTGATTTGTCGGCCAACCGGAAGCAATCTCGCCGACGGTTCTGGGCCTAGACTTTTTTCGCTTTGCTACCCGACATTCAACCGCTGCCTATCGGTCCGCGAGTTGTGATCAGAAGAGCTCCGTCTCGTTCAGTCGTTAACGCGCGGCGAGCAGCGCCCGGAGATGGCGCGCCCGCTCGGGCGAGCGGAGCTGCCTCAGCGCTTTCGCTTCGATCTGCCGGATGCGCTCGCGCGTCACGTCGAATTCCTGGCCGATCTCTTCGAGCGTGTGCTCGCGCTCGCAGCCGATGCCGAACCGCAGCCGGATTACCTTCTCTTCTTTGGGCGAAAGGGTCTTTAGAATATTCGCGGTCTCATCCCGCACGTTCGAATCGATGACGGCATCGACAGGCGAGCCAACCCACCGATCCTCGATGAGGTCGCCGAGGGCGGATTCGCCATCGCGTCCCACTGGAGTCTCGAGTGAAACAGGGTCGCGCGAGATGGTCTTCAGCTTCTGAACCTTCTCGACCGGAATGTCCATCCGCTTCGAGATTTCGTCGTTGGTCGGCACGCGTCCCAGTTCCTTCTCGAGCTCGCGATTCGCTCGCAGGAACTTGTTCATACTCTCGTTCATGTGAACGGGGATGCGGATGGTGCGTGACTGGTCGGCTATAGCACGCGTGATCGCCTGGCGAATCCACCACGTGGCATAGGTCGAAAATTTGTAGCCGCGCCGGTATTCGAACTTATCCGCGGCGCGCATCAGCCCGATGTTGCCTTCTTGAATCAAATCGAGCAAGTGCAAGCCGCGATTGACGTATTTCTTGGCCACTGAAACTACCAGGCGCAGATTCGCCTCAACCAGGTCTTTTTTGGCGCGCTCGGCTTCTACTTCGCCTTGGCGGATCACCGACAAACTGTGGCGGAGCTCAGGAAGCGCAGCTCCGGCTTCCTGTTCTTTCTTTTTGAGTTCTTTCTTGAAGTCCTTTACCTTGGCCTGAGCTGCTTGGGAGTTGCGGGTCTCGAGTTTCTTAATTTCAAGTTCGAGGGCCGACATTTCCTCTGCCGCGCGCTCGATTTCCCGCACGAACTCTTTCCATCGCACCAGAAGCCATGGAATCCCTCGCAGCGCCAAGGACAGTTCCACTCGAGCGCGCGCCACCTTGCCGGCCCACTTTTTGCGCAGCTTCTTGTTGCTGGCCGGCACGGCGTTGAATTTGTCAATGGTCTGATGCAGCTTCTTATCGGCCACCAAATATACGTTGAAGGTCTCTTTGACGTCGTCCCTTCGCTTCTGCTCAGCCGCGCTCGTTTCCTCCGGGTCGGCTTGGCCTAGATCGACGAAAGCGTCGATGTCCTCGAGCCCCTTCCGGATCTGCTCGGCAAAGCCCAGCACCTGTCCTTGAACAATCGAAGACCGGCTGACGGCCTTCTGCATGCGCAGCTTGCCGCGCTCCATCTTGCGCGCCAGGCTCACTTCGCCTTCGCGCGTTAGCAAGGGAACGGAGCCCATTTCGCGCAGATACACCCGTACCGGGTCGTCTGTGTAGATCGACTCCTCGACCGCTTGCGCGCCGTGAAAGTCCTCTCCATCCTGAACCTCTTCCGGATGGAAGAAATTGGCTTCCTCATCAAAAGGAATGCCCAGCGGCTCATGGCCCTCGCCTAAAAATTGATCCTCGAACTGATCCACCTTACCTCATCACCTTGACCTGCACGGCGCAACACGCCAACCCGCCTATTTTCAATGCGGTGGCGTGCCCATTCTCACCTGCTGCAGGGGATTTAATCTGACGCTTTGCCGCGGCCCAGACCGCGAAAAAATACAATTGTCCCGGGACTACTGTGTATCGCAGTGCGCCCCGATTATACCTTCATTTCGCCTGAAAGTGTAGCTCTATTTTACAGATGTCACCCAACCCGGCCGGTTACGGAAAATAATTCGCTCTCCAATCGTCCCCGTTAATAAAGACGGCCCTACGCGCTCGCTTGTTACCCTTTCAGGCCCGATCTTACGACCCGCTTCCCACCTTCACGATTTTCGGCTGCGCACCACCGTCTTGATCTCATTTAGAAACTCCTCCACATCCTGAAAGTCGCGGTATACGGAGGCAAAACGAACGTATGCTATCTTATCGAGCGCCCGCAGGCGTTCCATGAGCCTTTCGCCAATCACCGTAGTGGAAATTTCGCGATCGGCGCTCTCGAGAAGCATCGACTCGATGTCGTCAACCAGTTCTGCCAGCCAACCCATGCTGATCGGCCGTTTCTCGGCCGCCCGTAGCAGGCCATTCAGCACTTTCTGTCGGTCGAACTTTTCCCGGCGCCCGTCTTTTTTGATGACCATGTAGGGCACTTCGTCGCAACGTTCGTATGTCGTGAACCGCCGTTCACACCCCATGCACTGGCGCCGCCGCCGGATCGAGTCACCTTCCTTGCTCTCCCGTGAATCGATTACTTTGTCTTCTTTGTGGCCGCAAAACGGGCATGTCATGGCCGTGTCCCGGCGTCAATGCTCAATTCCTGGCGAAACTCCGACAATTTGAGATGGCGTATCAGGGCTAACGGGACGCCTAACGGAAGGACAATCAAAGCCAGTCCTGCCCAAATCAGCAAGGAAAGCCCCGTCGCTACTTCAACGGGCGTATGAAACAATTCCGTCAGCACCACCACGGAGACGATCTGCACGCCGCCGCCAATGCCCGGCAACTGCACGATACTTCCGATCGAAACGAAGCCCAGATACATGGCCACATCAAGCAGTCCAAAGCCCCGCAGTGCCGGGTGTGCCTGAAAATAACACCAGACAGCCGCCAGCACAATCGCCCATTCGAGAACGGTCAGCAAAAGCGAGGAAAGCATAATGCCGGGCCGTGAAATGCACTCGGCTCCGCGCAAAAACGAACCCAACGTGCGCTCGACTCGTTTAAAAATGCCCGAGGGCAGAAAGGCTAGCGCTTTCAAGAGCTGGTCGCCGCATCTGGCTGGATGCCGCGCAAGCAGGTATAGAATCGCGCACGCCGCTCCCGCCGCCACCATGACCACCGCGCCCCCGATTCGTAGCACCGGAAGCAGAATTGAGCCGCTCCGCACCCGAAACGATTCCGATTCCGCCAGCCCCACCCCGAACAGCAGCAGGATCAACAACAGATCGAACAGCCGCTCGAGAACCCACACAGCGGCCTGCCCGGCGAGCGTCGAACGGTCCTCCTTCGAGATCAGGATCGGACGCACCACTTCGCCCGCTCGCCCAAACACCACAACCGCTGAAAACCCGATCAATGTAGCCGCGAAAATGGCGCCGAGTCGCGATCGCTTCGGCAACATCATCACTTTCCACCGACACGCCCGGCCAAAATACGACAGGAGGGCCAAAGCCGCGCCAGCCGTCAGCCACCGCCAGTCGAGGTCCCGCAGCGTGTCTGTGAACAAGTCCCAGCGGAAAGACGAGTAGCGGTGCCATGCCGCCAGGAGTACAATCGAAAGAAAGACGAAGACGGCAATTGCAGTGTAATGGCGTGTTTTGCCGCGGACCGGTAATTCAGAGGTCTCTGTAATCAAACTGGTCTCGCGGCTGGTTGGTCAATCTGATGGTTTCCCGCCTCGTACCGCATACTCTAGAATGTATCTCACGCCGGGGCGGCAAGGCTTGGTTTGCCTGAACTTATCGGCGCGGCGCCTCGTTGTATAGGGTGTAAGCCGATGCGGGCCTTACCTACGATAAACGGCAGTGCCGGGAAGTAGGGCAGGATAAGCGCAGCGGCTTGGAGCCATACGGATGTCAGCCGCCGCAGTCGCGCACATTTCGCTGAAGGGAGACACATCAGGCACGGTCTTTGGGCTCGGTGTGAGAACCGCGGGGACGGCGAGAATCTTGGACGCAGACTCACAGCTGGTGGAGCGATGCCTATCCGGGGACGAAGGCGCCTGGGAAGATCTTGTAAAAATACACACGCGAAAAGTCTATTCCATTTGTCTGCGGTTCCTGGGGCGCGAAAACGAAGCGCAGGATTTGACGCAGGACGTGTTTCTGCGCGTGTTTCGAACTTTGCGCAGTTTCCGTGCTGGCGAAGGGTCGTTTTCGGTGTGGTTGACCAGGCTCACCAGAAACCTGCTCATAGACCACTACCGGCGTACCAAGCTTGACCGCGCCACCGATTCGATCGAAGATCAGCTTGCGGTGCTCGAAGAGCGGACCGGACTGCAAAGCCGGGCCGATGGATTGCTTGCCGGGCGCGAAGCGAGCGAGTTTCTGAGCGTGGCTTTGCAGAAGCTTTCGCCGGAACTGCGCGAGGCGGTCATTCTCCGGGATTTGGAGGAGCTCGAGTACCGGGAGATCGCTAATGTCTTGAATGTTCCTGAAGGCACCGTGAAGTCGAGGCTCAATCGCGGCCGGGCCGAGCTGGCGCGCGTCCTGAAGCGGTACAAGGTGAGAGTATGACGTGCGCGGAATTCGAAATCGTTCTCAGCGATTACGTCGACGGCAGCGTTACGGTCGACCAGCGCCGCGCCATTGAAGCGCATGCCGACCATTGCGCCGATTGCCGCGACTTGCTGCGCGACGTGTTTCATGCCGTGACATTCCTCGAGCGCGCAGGCGAAGTGACGCCGCCCGCCGAACTGATCACGCATCTGGTATACCACGCGCCAAGAGGTCGAGTCCGCAATGAATCTGAATCGCGCGGCTGGTTCTCCCATCTGGTGGTCCGGTGGCTCCAGCCGGCATTGCAGCCTCGCATGGTTATGAGCATGGCGATGACCATTCTCTCGTTTGCCATGCTCGGTAAATGCACGGGCGTGCGGATACAGGAAATCAAGGCGGCGGATCTCAATCCGGCAATGATCTGGAACAACCTCGAAGACAAGACTTTTCGAACGTGGGATCGAACGGTAAAGTATTACGATAATCTGCGGCTCGTCTATGAAATGGAGACGCGCCTGAAGGAAATGCGCGATCAACAGGACACGGCGCAGGCCACGAAGACTCCGTCACAGAACGGAGCTTCTCCTGCCGGCCGCAACCAAGATAACAGGGGTAACAAGAAATGAATTGTTATTTACACCCGGACACGCCTGCCGCTGCTTTTTGCCGGTCGTGCGGACGGCCGCTCTGCGTGGCCTGCGAACGGCCTTCCGAAGGCACGGTATTTTGCCAGGAACATGCTCCGATGACGGCTTATTCGCCTCCGCACTCGCGGCCCGACCTTGGCCCCAATCCTTACTCGCAGCCCACGAAGCCGGTCGAAACATCGCCGGGCTTGGCATTCCTGCTGGGGCTGATTCCGGGGGTTGGCGCCATTTATAACGGTCAATATCTCAAGGGCTTTGTCCATGTCGCCATTCTGGGAGTGCTGATCAGCATTGTTAGCAGCGGCCATGTGGCGGGCAACGAGGCTATCGAGCCGTTCTTCGCTATGCTCATCGGGGTTTGGTATTTTTACATGCCGTTCGAGGCGTACCACACGGCGAGAAAGCGCCAGCTGGGTATTGGCGTCGATGAGTGGTCGAGCTTGCTGCCCCGCGGCACGATGGGCGGAGGAGGCCGGCTCCCCCTCGGGCCAGTCGTCCTGATCGGCATCGGCGTGCTGTTTCTGCTCGATAATCTCGGACTGCTTCCTCTTGGTGAAGTTCTCCGCTACTGGCCGTTGATCCTGATCGGCATCGGTGTGTACTCGCTGTATGCGAGGCTTTCAGGGCCCTTGCCTGTCGCGCCGCCTCCGCCCCCTCCGCCGCCCGGCGCGCCGCCTCCCTCCGCTCCCGCGATGGGGGTGCCCAATGAACACTAGAGCGAGTGTTTATATGCAGGCCATCCGCGGACCGGTGCTGCTGGTTACGATCGGGGTTCTGTTCGCCATCCATCAGGCTGGAATTCTCAGTTTCAGCCGCACTTGGCCGCTGCTGATCATTGTGATCGGCATTATGAAGCTGCTTGAACGAGCCGGAGCGCCGGCCCACGCGCAACCAGGCGCCGGACCCTATGCCGGATCGAGTGGTCCGCCGCAAACTTCGGGAGGCCGCAACGCATGAGACCACGCGGGTCGATTGTCGGGCCGCTGATCCTGATTACCATCGGCGTGTTGTTCCTGGCGAGAACGGCATGGCCGGCATTCTCGGTGCTCGACTTCGTCTCTGTCTATTGGCCGTATCTGTTAATCATTTGGGGCGGTCTGCAGATCATCGAGATTTCGGTTCGCGCGGCGCGCGGCGCTCCCCTTCCCGGCAACGGGATTTCAGCCGGCGGCTGGTTCCTGGTGCTGCTCATCTCCATCTTTGGATTCGCCGCTTTTGAAATACACGGGCCCGAGAGCTGGTGGCGCCGCGCCAGTTTCGATCAGGGCATGGATTGGTTCGGCGAGGCCCACGACTTCACCGTGGCGCAACAGTCGCGGTCAACGCCTAAGAATCCGCGCATCGTGCTCGAGGAGTTCCGTGGAAGCGCCAAAATATCCGGAGTCGACACCGATACCATCACGGTGAGCGGCCACAAGACCATCCGGGCGATGACCGATATGGACGCTCGCAAATCTGATGCCGAAACCCCGGTCGAAATTGTCAATCAAGGAAACGCAATCATAATCCGCTTCAACCAGCAAAGAGCGTCGAACAAAGTCCGCGTGACCACCGATCTCGACCTCACTATTCCTCGCGGCGCCTCGCTCGATGCTTCCGGCCAGTCGGGCGACTTCGATGTCAGTGGGCTCGATGGCGACGTGAAGATATCGAGCGACAACGCAGGAGTCCGCCTCCAGGATATTGGCGGCAACGTCCTAGTCGACACACGCCATGGAGACGTTGTCCGGTGCGCCAATGTGAAAGGCACCGTCGATCTGAAAGGGCACAGCTCAGATGTCGAACTCGAGAAAATCGCCGGGCAGGTTACCATCAACGGCGCTTACTCGGGAACCATTACGCTGCGCGACCTCGCCCGCCCTTTGCACGTCGACAATTTCAACACTACCGTCGAGGTACAGAAAGTGAATGGCCAGATCACTATGGACCGCGGCAGTTTCTCGGCGCAGCAGATCGTCGGCCCCGCCCAGTTGAGCACCCACGCAACCGACGTTGAAATCGCGGACTTCACCGACGCTCTTCAGGTAAGCGTCGATAAAGGAGACATCACTTTGAGGCCGGCTAAGGCCGCGCTTTCACGAATGAATGTGCGCACTGGGTCGGGGAATATAGAACTGGCTTTGCCCGATACGGCGAAATTCGAGCTGACCGCGAGCACAGACCGCGGAGAAATTGAGAACGACTTTGGCGCTCCTTTGAAGCTCGAATCGGCCGGCCGCGGCGCGCGCCTTCTGGGATCTGTGGGCACCGGTCCGGCGCTGAATCTGAATACCGACCGAGGTACCATCACGGTTCGCAAGGGCAGCGATTCCGAAGTTCAGGAATCGACGTCCGAGCTCGCGCCTAAGCCACCCGTTGTGCCGAAGCCTCCTGAACCTCCAAAGACCCTTCGTCGTTTGAAATTTTCTGCTGTCCAGCTGTAAAGGGCGTCCGCAACTCGGTAGCGCGGACGATCGTCTTGTGTCGTCTACGCTGAGCGCCAGACTGGCAGGCCATACAAGGCGATGACCTGCTCGACCATCATTGCCGGTATGGCTTGGCAATTTCCGGATGCAGCATGCGCTGGAAAACGCGGAGGCCGTTCACAGCCAGCGAGCGAATCTTCGAAGAGCGTGGCCGCTCGATTCCCGCCTCGCGGTCGCCGCTCAACAATTGTTGTGGCACTTGCGTGAAGCGATACGTCCCGCTCGCCGGGTCGAGATCGAATACCCATACGACATCGAAACAATCGGGTGGCCAGAGCCGAGGCTGCGTACCGGCATCTTGAGAACCGGCCAGCAGATGCGCGGCGATATCGGGAATGCGCTCGCGCTGCCACGAAATGAGCACCACTCCATTCAGCGATGCCGCCTCCTCGACCATCTCCGCCTCGCTTCCCTTCGTCCCGGGCCGGATAGGAATGCCCAGTTTCTCGCTCAGTGGAGTGAGAGTCTGCATCGAGCGCCGGCTGCCGTCCTTCACCGCAAAGAGATAGGCGGGCGTGGCCAAAGGATGATGAACCATCGCGCTTGCGGGGTGGGCGAACAGGGCAGTGAGCGCGCCAGCGCGCTGCCATCCGCGGGGGCTTAAGTGCTGCGCGCCTTGCTTGCCGGTCGCCGAGACCCCGCTATCGGCGCCGTTGGGTTTTTCCGCATGGCGGATTACCATGATCTTCGGCGCGACAAAGCGATGAGGCATAGACTAAGCTCTGTTCCTATTATTGAGAGCCCGCTTCGATTTAATCAACAACCGCCAAGCTACGTTGCTCATTTCGTCGCGCCTTTTTGCGTCGAGCCGCTTGTGATGTGTTAAAGATTCATGACAATCCACCATCTACGAGATAATTCATTTATGTTCAAGTTCGGGGCTTTCGTGCTGCTGCTCGCGTCGAGCGTCCCGGCCGCATTCGCGGCTCGGCCCACTACCGAAATCCGTATCGAGGTTAAAGATCCACGAGGCAGGCCGGTGGAGCGAGCCGCTGTGATTCTCGACTTTCTCACTGCGCATCACCAGGTGTTCAAACTCGGCAAGCGCGAAGCGAAGCACTGGGAGCTGCGCACGAACCTCGAAGGAGTGGCTCACTTTCCGCCCATTCCGCAGGGCACGATTCGCTTGCAGGTGATCGCGAAAGACTTTCAGACTTTTGGCGAGAATGTCGATATCGATCAGGCCCAGAAAACGCTTCAAGTCACGTTGAATCCCCCGCAGAAACAGTACAGCGTGTATGGTCCAGGCGCCGACTCGAGCGAGCATCAGGCTCCTCCGCCGCATTAAGGGAACTTCCAGCAGACCGCTTGCTGGCGCGCGCGGTTCTGTAAGTCTGCGTTAGACTGCAAAGGACTTTGCGGCGCCGGCTAAGGCCCTGACATGGGCTTCTGCCGCTGAAGCGAGCCCTCGAAGGTTATATCCCCCCTCGAGGACCGAAACAACACGTCCACCGGCGCTTTCCGAAGCAACCTCGAGCATCAGGCGTGTCAGCTCCGCGAAATCTGCGTCGTCAAGCGTAAATCGGCCTAATGGATCGTCGCGCCGCGAATCAAAGCCGGCCGAAATCATCACGAAATCGGGTTGAAACTTCCGGATGGCGGGAAACAGCAACTCTCGAAAAGCGCCCAGTACTTCGCTCCAGCCAGATCCCGCGGGCAGCGGGCAGTTCAGCGTCGTACCCTCTCCTGGGCCCTCGCCGCGTTCGGCAACTGCCCCAGTTCCGGGATACCAGGGCGACTGATGCGTGCTGAAATAGAAAACCGAACCGTCCCGGTAGAAGATTTCCTGCGTTCCATTGCCGTGGTGGACGTCCCAATCGACAATAACGCCCCGCTCCGCTCCATGCCGCTGCCGCGCATATCTTGCCCCAATCGCCGCGTTGTTAAACAGGCAAAAGCCCATGCCGCGGTTATGTTCGGCGTGGTGGCCGGGAGGGCGAACCAGGCAAAAGGCGTTCTCAACCTCGGAAGTAAAGACCGCATCGATGGCCGCGCACACCGATCCAGCCGCAAGCCGCGCCGCTTCGAACGATCCGTCCGAGATCGCCGTGTCACCCGTGGATAATTCCCGCCGCCCGGCAGCCGCTTCTTTCTTCACCAGCTCGATATAGCCCCGATCGTGCGCCAGCTCGAGCTCGTCTTCCGTGGCCGTCCTCGCCGCAATTCGCCTTAGCAGATCAAGCGTTCTGGTTTCTCGCAGCCGCTCGAAAACCGCCGAGACGCGAGCGGCTTGCTCGGGGTGGCCGGGACCGGTGTCGTGGCTGGTTACCGCGGGATCGAAGATGAAGCCAGTCCTTGGCAGTGTCATATCCCTACAAAACTTAACAGTTCACCGCTAATTTTCGGGGTCATAGTGGCGTCCTTAGAGGTGGACGCAAGAAAATCCGGGGAAGGAGAAGACACATGAAACAACCCGTACTTGCCTTATGTTTGTCAATCGCTTTGGGGATCGGAACGGCGGCCGTCGCCGTCGCCCAGCCCCAAGACCAGCAAAACGATCAGCAGCAGGGCCACCGCGGCCGCGGCAACATGGACCCCCAGCAGCGGGTCAATATGCTGGCCAAGCAGCTTAAGCTGACCGACGATCAGAAATCGAAGCTGTTGCCCATTTTGACCGATCAGCAGCAGCAGATGCAATCGCTGCGGGGGGATAGTTCGTTATCCCGCGAGGACCGCATGGCGAAGATGAAGACGATTCGCGAGCAAACCGACGCCAAAATCAACGGCATCCTCACCGACGAACAGAAGCAAAAGTATGCCGATATGCAGCAGAAGATGCGCGAACACATGCAGCAGCGGCAAGGTGGCGGTGGCGCGTCTCCCTCTAACCAGTAATTAAAGAGCCGCAAGGTTTGTATGCGGGCCGGGAATCACCGCCCCGGCCCCGACGGCCTGAATGCCTGTTCCTACCTATTCTTCGAATTACTGAATCCTCTGTAGATCAGAAGCCTTCATCTTTACCTGCGCCAGCCGCGGAAGCGGAAACTGCGACTCGTCTCCAGTACTCTTCTATTTCCTCCAATGGCTTATTCTTGGTCTCCGGTACAAAGAGCCAGGTGAACACGGCCTGAACCAGCGCCATAGTAGCGAGAAAACCAAAGGTGATCGCCTTTCCGATTTGATTGAAGGCAAGGGGAAAGAAGAGAACGACTACGGCATTGGCAATCCATTGTGTCAGCACAGGCACTGTCATAGCAGTGCCGCGCAGATCGTTAGGGAATATCTCCGGCACCAGCGTCCAAAAAACCGGCCCGATGCAGGACGAGAAAAACGCCAGATATCCCAGGATATAGACCAGGACAGTCGTACTCTCAAACCGACCCATCAACACGGCGGACATGAGCAGAACGAGTGCGGCAGTCATGCCAAGCGAACCGGCTATATACAGCGGCTTCCGTCCATAGCGGTCGATAACCCAAAATGATACGAGCGTGAAGGCGAAATTCGTGAGGCCGATGATCAAGGTCGAGAACAACGCCGCATCGATCTTCCAACCCGCGGACTTGAGAATGGCGGGAGCGTAATCGATGATGGTGTTGATACCAGACACATGGATGAAGATTGCGAGGCAGAAGCCCACCAGTACGGGCCGGCGAATGCCTGGCCGGAGCAGATCGCGCCACGCTTTCCGTTTTTTCGACACGCTCGCTCGGATTTCCAATGCTTCGAACTCGGCGCTTTCCTTGCCGGCGATGCGCTCGAGGATTGCGCGCGCCTGCTGCTCTTTGCCGGCCATAAACAGATACCGGGGAGTCTCCGGAACTAGGAGCAGCATCGCGAAGAAAAACACCGACGGGATGACGCCCGTAATGAACATCCACCGCCAGTTCGCAGGTCCAATCCCGCGCAGCGCATAGTTGATGGCATACGAAATAAGAATGCCGGTGACAATCGACATCTGATAAAGCGCCCCCATACGTCCTCGCAGCGATGGCGGCGAGACTTCCGCGACGTACATGGGCGAAAGAATGGATGCGCCCCCCACCGCCAAACCGCCGATAAAGCGCGCGATGATGAACGCCGTGAAGCTCGGGGCGACACCGGTTCCCAACGAGGTAATGGCAAACAGAACCGCGACAGCGAGAAGCATGTTCTTGCGGCCGTAGAAATCTGTCAGGCGCCCGGCGATCGTCGAACCAACAACACAGCCGAACAACAGCGAACTGAACGCCCATCCCAGGCTCAGGTCGCTTAGCTTGAAATGCTCTGTGAGGTACGGGCCCGCGCCGGTGATGATGGCAATGTCGAAGCCAAAAAGCAGCCCACCGAGCGCGGCAGTAGCGGCCAAAAGAATGACATAGGAAAGATTGATGTTAGTCTTCATGCAGGGAATCACGTTGTTTGCGATAAATTCTGTCCGAGCGGCGGGAAAAGGAATTGAAAGATGGGAAGAGCACTCAACCGAGACCAGCTAGGAGCGTATCAGCAGCAAGGCTTTCTATTCCCCTTGCCGGCCCTGTCCGACTCAGAGGCGGCCACATTGCGAGTGAAACTGGAAGAGCTGGAACTGCAGCACGGCGGGCGATTACCGGCTCGCATCAACAGAAAACCGCACCTGCTGTTAACTTGGCTGAATAAGCTGATCCGCGACCCTCGCATTCTCGATCCCGTTGAAGATGTTCTCGGGCCAAACATTTTATGCTGGGGTTCAGGATTCTTCATAAAGAACGCGCACGATCCCGCACTCGTCAGCTGGCACCAGGATTCGACATATTGGGGCCTCTCGAAACCCGATGTTGTGACGGCTTGGATCGCTTTCACGCCCAGTACAACTGAGAACGGATGCATGCGTGTTGTGCCGGAAACACATACTCTTCAGCAGCTTCCGCACCGCGACACTTTTGCGCCTGACAACCTGTTAAGCCGTGGCCAGGAAATCGCCGTGAATGTCGATGAGTCAAAAGCCGTGGATATTGTGTTGATGCCTGGACAAATGTCGTTGCATCACGTCCTTCTGGTCCATGGCTCAAAGCCGAACAGCGGTGCGCTTCGACGCATCGGCTTCGCCATCCGCTATCTGCCCACCTCCGTAAAACAGCTTGCCGGCGTGCGTGACAGCGCGACTTTAGTGCGCGGCGCAGACGAGTACGGTCATTTTCTTCTCGAGCCTGTTCCGCGTTCCGATTTCCACCCCGATGCTGTGGCTTTCCATTCCGAGATGCTAGCGGTTAATGACCAAATTCTCTATAGCGGCACGAAAACCAAACAGGACGATGGCAGTTTCATCGTAGGCGCGCCGCGCGCCTCAGACTAGCACGTGTCCCGCCGCGGCCGCTGGATTCCGCTCTGGTTTTTGTTTACCGGCGGAATGATCAACTACATGGATCGATCGGCGATATCCGTCGCAGCACCGCTTTTCATGAAGGATCTCGGCCTTGATGCCGCACAACTCGGCATCATTTTCAGTAGTTTTTTTGCGGGTTACGCGTTGTTTGCCTTTTTAGGCGGGTATGGCGCCGACATACTCGGGCCCAAACGTGTTTTGAGCCTCGGGATGTCAGTCTGGTCGACTTTTTGCGGCCTGACCGCCGTCGCGGCTGGTTTCACATCCTTGCTCGTTGTGAGGATAATCTTCGGCTTTGGAGAAGGTCCTTTCGGCTCAGCTGCCAATAAAATGGTCGGCAACTGGTTTCCGCGTCGTCAGATAGCTACGGCCGTAGGACTGGCTAATGCCGGAACACCCATTGGCGGCGCTCTCGCGGGTCCTGTCGCAGGATGGATCGCCTTGCGGTATGGATGGCGCACATCATTCGTTGCACTCGCAGGCATTGGTTTTCTTTGGACCCTTTTCTGGATTCTGATCGTTGAGGACCGGCCAGAAGCGCACAAGGGGCTCGGCGACATCGAGCGCGCGGAGATTAAAAGCGATCGTTCCCCAACCGCTAGGCCGGAAAGCAAATTGCCATTGTCCTTCTATCTCCGGCAGCCGACGATTATTGCGACTGGTGTTTCCTTCTTCGGCTATGGCTATGTCCTCTATTTCTTTCTGAGCTGGTTTCCCAGCTATCTCACCATGTCGCGCCACTTGAGTATTCGCGACATGGGTTTCGTCAATACAATTCCATGGATACTTGGCACGATAGGGCTTACCATCAGCGGTTTGGTGTGCGACTTCCTGTCTCGCATCACTAACGATGTGTTGCGCGCACGCAAACTGGTGTTAGTTGTTTGCCTTTCCGTGGCCGCGATTTGCGTGGCTGTGGCAGGGCTGGTTCCGGGCCTCGCTTGGGCAGTAGCATTCATGACTGCGGCCATCTTTTTCAACTATCTGACTGGGGCTACGTATTGGGCTATTATTCAGGAAACTGTCGAGGGCGAACACATGGGAGCGGCAAGCGGTTTTGTACATCTGATCGCAAACTGCTCTGGCATCATTGGGCCCGCCGTGACCGGGTTCATTGTTCAGGCAACCGGAATTTTCACGAGCGCGTTTCTGTTAGCGGGCGGCATCGCTCTTCTTGGAGCTTTCCTCGTTGCGCTTTTTGTCCGGCAATCTCCCCAAGACTCGCCTTCAGCGTGAGTCGTTTACTTGTCGGTTCAACTCGATAATTTCGACCGCATGATCAGCAGGTAATTCCACCTTCCACCCTCGCGTAAGATCATCGGCACCGACCCTGCCTAGAATTTTATGCGTCATGATCGATTTCGCGCGATACTCGACTCCTGGAATCGCCGGCAATCGAATCTCAACCGATTCTGCTCCGCTCTGATTCTTAAACAGCACAACAATTCCGTCCGACTTACGGCTAAGGCGTGCAAAACCATCCCACGATGCGGCGCCTGGCTGGGTCCAACTCCCGAGCGGGATAAACGAATCATTGAGCGCCGCCCGCCCGCGGATGCCTTTAAACCAGCGGATCTTTTCGGAATACCACTCGCGCTCGTCTGGCGACAGCTTGCGCAGATCCCCAAGCAATAGTGGTCCGCCGCCGATCTCCGTGGCAAAACGCTCTTCAATAGACGACGTAGAAGCGCGCAGATTTCCGATCAGCATGGTTTCCGTAGGGATGGACACGCCGCGTGAGTACAGCAGCATGCGCGCATGGAGCGGTCCGCCATCAGCGGGTTGCGTATCGCTTACGTTGCTGAGCCAGTCAAAGTCGGCGCAGCTCAACAGGCCTGGATCGATCAGATGCTTTTCTCCCCAAAGCTCAAACGTATAATCGACCAGGACTTCCGGGTGCGTACGGAAGAGCTGCTCTCCGATGTATTGCAGCGCCTCATAGATTCGCGTCAGCGATTCCGCCCATCCGTGATGTGAATGACCCGATCCGTAACAACCCGGCTGCTCGCCATACGCATTGAATACTGTGGTAAGGTCCACTTTGATATACGCCGGGTGATATCGCTCAATCAGCTGCGTCAGTCGTTTCAATGCGAGATCGCGGTAGCCGCTCGCAAGACACATGACGGCACGCTTCCCGGCTGCTGTTCCGGTAAACTTCGCAGCTCCGTTTTGATCGCGGCAGACCCATTCGGGATGTGAACGGTAGTCAGGAGCCTGCGTACTTATGGCAGCCAGCGGGACCCACAAGCCAAGCCGCAAGTGGTTGCTGTCCAGAGTCGATTTCACGCCCGCAAACCCAGCTCGAAATCGGGTGGGGTCGAAATCGTTTGACCCGTATTCTACCTGCCATCCGTCATCTATCGTGAAGATGTCAAATCCGATGTCCTTTGCCGCTTGCGCGAGCTCTTTCACGGTCTGCTCATTGATTCCGCGCAGAAACGGTTCCCAGGTGTTGTAGATCCAGGGCGGCTGCCCTGTTCCGTGTCGCCGCGACACGATCTGTGCTGCGTATCGCGGAACAACCCACCGTGAATCCGCTAGTCCGTGATTGTCGACAAAGAAAACCAGCGAGCTCTTGGCCGATTCGAATGTCTCACCAGGACCGAGTGTTCGCCCGAACGGAAACAGATCGGTGTCATACATCACCATGAATCGCTCTGACCAACCCGACCCAACCTCCGTCCGCTTCAAATAACCTGGCGCTTCATTCATGATTGCGAAACCCTCACCCGTCATTGAGTTGCGCGAAAAAACGGCAGGATCCGATACCCGCCCCGTGAAAAACAGCTCTCGAGGAGTCGCGCCGTAACCGCCCGAAATCTGCAAATCCGCGATCGGCCCTGGCCCTGCCGTGAGTGTTTCAAAGCAGAAATGGCTGAGATAGATCGCGCTCGTTCCGCGATTCGTTACAGTCAACCATTTGCGTATCGCCGGATGGTCGTCGTATGACGCATAAAACACAGATACATCGAGGCGCCCATCCATGCTGCTGAGATCAATTCTCAACAGTTTGCCGCCGGAAATGCTCGACGCATCCGAGCCGCGCAGCATAAAGGATTTTTTACCAGTGAGCTCTTGGTCGTTAGAGCGAAAAGTGAACTCCCCGGCCATGCTGTTGCGATCCCGGCCATATGACATGAAATCGTGACCAGTGACCTTATGCCGTAAGCTTTCCGTTTCGATCCCGTTCTCTCGATCGAAAGTAATTTTCCGCTCGACTAATTCATTGCCGATAGACCAGCTCGTTTCGGTAAGCTTCTTAGCCTCAGCGGCCGCTCCTGCAACTTGGCAACTCACGAGCGCAGTCAGCAGCAATGCCGACCATAGCGACATGAGCTGAAGATTATCAAAGCTGAAGTTAGGACTCGAGACATCACTCGCTGCTTTTCGTCCAATTGGATGATCAGCCGGTACGCTCCAAACGACTGTGTTAGCTTGATCGACAGAGGGACGCATGTCAGCATCCAGACGCGATTTTCTAAAAGCTAGCTTGGCCGCCACTGCAATACCCGCTTTCGCTGGCGCCGCGGTTTCAACCAAGGCCGCCGCGACGGATTGGGTCACACTTGGGAAGTCAAATGTTCAGGTGACACGCCTGGCATTCGGAACGGGAACGCACTCCGGTGCGCAACAGCGTCATTTGGGTCAGGAGGAGTTCACGCGTCTGGTGCGCTACGCCTACGACAATGGCATCCGCTTTTTTGAGACTGCGGACGCTTATCATCAGATGCCGGAGATGCTTTCCGTTGCGTTGAAGGGACTTCCGCGCGATTCCTACCGGCTGATGACCAAGTACGATGTGCATCACTCGGAAGACCCGATGGTGGCCGTCCACCGGCTGAACGCGGCGCTGGGTACGGACTATGTAGACATTATGCTGCTTCATTGTGTTCGCAGCCCGAACTGGCCGGAAGAAACCAAGCATTTGCAGGACGCTTTCCAAGAGGCAAAAGAAAAGAAGCTCATGATGGCTCATGGGGCGTCGGTGCACGGCAAGCAGGCTCTTGCGGCATTCCCGGGCAATCCGTTTCTCGACGTGGCAATGATCCGAATGAACCACAACGGCACGCGTATGGATACACCGTCTATGCAAGACATCGACGATAGGGGCGACGTCCCGTTCGTTGTCGACCACATGCACCGGACGAAAGCCGGCGGCGCGGGTATCATCAGCATGAAACTAGTCGGTGAAGGTCAGTTCAAGAATCCGGACGATCGTCAGGCTGCCTTGAACTTCGCCTTCCGTAAAGCGGGCGTGGATTGCGTCACCATTGGATTCGGGAGCACGACCGAGATCGATGAAGCAATAAAACGCATCGCAACATCATTGAACGCTTAGGCAGCGTCGATGGCTTTGGCCACCCTGTTCGCCGATCGGGTGGCCGCTTCCTGTCCCCAATTCAAATTGTCACAGTAGGCGCCGGCGAAATGGATTCGTCCGTACGGCTCCATAACAGCTGGCCAAAATTTCTTAAGCTCGCCTGGGCGGTAAGCAATTGTCTCGCAAGCAAGGCACCACGGATCGCGCGACCAATCGACGGCCATGACCTTGTCAATGGTGTCGCTCTTAGCGGGATAATGATCCCGGAATGTTTCAAGCGCCTTCTCGGCCGTCACGCCGGGCTGCGCTGTTCCGGTGATCAAACCGTGCTGCGTAGTAACGTCATCCGCCATTGACCAGACATGTTCCAAAGAAGGCTGGCCAAACTCTACGTTAATACGCGTTCCTTGCTCGTGCCAGAACTTCGTGCGTGACAGAAAGATCGGGCGAGTCGCTGAATAATAGGGCATGCTTGCAATGGCCCACAGCTTGCGCTGGTCGAAGGCCGGGGTAACAGGAATCTGCCGCAGCATGACCGCGGACATGCAACAAACCAGATACTCTGCCTCAATGGTCCGGGGCGAGCCAGGCTCACCGTATCTCACGGATATTGTTTCTTTGCTATGGCGGATGCTTCGTACGGGACTGTTCAACTTGACCCGCTCGCCCAGGTGTTTCGCAAACGTCTCCGGCAGCAGGCTGTTTCCACCGACTAAACGAAACACCTGCGTAGGCCATGCCGGAACGCCGCGTTTCTTTAGAATTCCGGCATGCCAAACAGCTTGGAGCGCGGACCCTCCGCCGCCCGCAACTCGCACGAACGCGTCAGAAGCCCCGTCCCGCCTCAGCAAACTGTTTAAGCTGATTTCGTCGAGGCCGTTCAGTCCCGCCGCGAACGGCTGGTACTCATCGGTAACTCGCTCCGCGTATTTGTCAAGATAGAGACTTCCCGCGTCCCACCACGGATGGCTTTTGAAGAAATCAATCTCGCGCTGGTTGAAACCAAAGCCGGCAAGCACGCGCGGACTCGCCAATTCTTCCTCGGAATACATGCGGCCATTGATCCACCGCAGCATGTGCTCACGCCGGTGATCCTGTAGGTAAGGGAGATTAAATTCCCTGACGTACGACCAGTACAGGTCGTAGCCTGGCTTGGTGAACTGCTCGGCGCCGGCATCGACGTATAAGCCATCGGGCAAGTCGGCGCGGACAGTTTTTACGTGCCCGCCTACCCGGTTCGATGCTTCGAGCACCGTTACGTCATGGCCCCGTCGCGTTAGTTCATAGGCGCAGCAAAGGCCGGCAATTCCGCCGCCCGCCACGACCACTTTCTTAGGGCTCTTCGCTCTGCCGGGCTCAGCTCGAGTGAGCAGGAGAGTGGCGCTCGCCGCGGTACTGAAGAGATGACGTCGGGTAATCATTGCGATTATCTGCTGATTCTATTAGATATGGAGCATCATGTTTTACGGAGAGTCGTCGGGCAGCACTGCTTGGCAACTTCGATGAAGAGGATCAACAGAAATGCGAGCTGCTTACATCGCTGCGTTCAGCAAAACTCTGGAAAACCTGAGAGTAGAGACCGTCCCGGATCCGATCCTTACACGCGGTGAGGCGAAAATCAAGATTCTGGCTGCCTCGGTAAATCCCAGCGATGTGAAAAACATCCAGGGGAAGATGGAAGGCACGATTCTTCCGCGCATACCTGGGCGGGATTTTGCTGGCATTGTGGTCGATGGGCCACCCAATTTAATAGGCATCGAGGTCTGGGGCACTGGCGGAGACGTGGGGTTCACCCGTGATGGGTCCCATGCCGAATTCATTGTAGTTCCGGTGGAAGCTGTCACTCCCAAGCCACGCAGCCTAAGTTTCGAACAGGCTGCCTGCGTGGGCGTAAACTTCGTAACCGCGTATCTGGGGCTGGCGACTCGTGCAAAACTGCAAGCTGGGGAAACACTGCTGGTAACGGGCGCAACGGGCGGCGTTGGGTCAGCCGTATTACAACTTGGGCAGAGCCTGAGAGCGCGGCTGATTGCTGTCGACCGCAAGCCCCTCGAGCCTCGAGCTTTCGAGGGATTGGACCTTTTGGGACATGTGAATACGAGCCAGATTCCGCTTGGCGACGCCGTTCGTCAGATTACCAAAGGCGTTGGCGTCGATGTTGCATTCGACTGCGTCGGAGGAGAGCTCTTTGAGCCAGTACTATCGAGCCTGAGACAGCTGGGGCGCCATGTTGTTATCACGTCAGTGGGAACGCGGCGAGTGAGCTTCGATCTGCTCGATTTTTACCACCGTCGCTTGACTCTCTTCGGGGTAGATTCGCGTGCGCTCACGGTTACTGACTCTTCGAAATTGCTCACCTCGATAACGCCCGAGTTCGAGTCTGGGCGGTTAAAGCCATCGTCCATCTCAAAGCGGGGAACGCTGGCGGATGTCTGTGAGCTGTATGCATTCGTAAACAATGGTGGAGACGGCAAAGCAGTAATTTCTGCTCCGATTGCGGACTGAACGCACCTTTCCGCGATTTTCATCCTGGATTTAAGGAGGACCATGAATCGACCGATTTTGAACTTGAAAACTTGGCCGGAACTCGACTGGGAACAGTGGAAGGATACTGCCGATACGTTGCACATGTTCATGCAGATCGTCGGCAAAACCCGTGTCGCGCTGACCCCGATTCAAAACCACTGGTGGAACGTGCCGTGTTACATCACCGCGCGCGGGCTCTCTACTTCAGCCATGCCGGTCCCAACGGGCGCGCTGCTCGATATCGAATTCGACTTCATCGCGCATGAGCTCGTCTTTCGTCTGAGTTCGGGCCAAGTTGAACGGCTACCTCTACGCCCACAAACCGTCGCTGCTTTCTTTGCCGAGTATCAAGCCGTTCTTGCAAGCCTTGGAGTAAAGCTCGAGATCGATCCAATGCCGGTGGAACTCGAAAGGCCTGTCCCCTTTAATCACGACACGGCTCACAAGAGTTACGATGCCGATGCCGTCTTGCGGTTCTGGCAGACGTTAAGCAACGCCGACACGCTCTTGAAACGATTCTCAACCAACTTCTACGGAAAAATCAGCCCGGTGCACTTTTTCTGGGGCTCCCTCGATTTAGCAGTCACTCGTTTCAATGGCCGAAGAGCGCCGGCACGTCCGGGCGCAGATGCGATCCAGGCAGAGGCGTACTCTCACGAATGCATCAGTGCCGGGTTCTGGCCCGGAAACGGGGGATACGGGCAAGCTGCATTCTACTGCTACGCGGCGCCCGTACCGGCGGGTCTTAGTGAAACTATCCTTACAAGCCAGGGCGCATTCAATAAGAAGCTGGGTGAGTTTTTGCTGAACTATGACGAGGTGCGTCGATCTCCGGATCCGCCTCAAACGGTCCTGAACTTTCTTGCGAGCACTTATTCCGCCGCCGCCGATACGGCCAAGTGGGACCGCGCCAACCTGGATCGTCACGACAGCATCGCGGATGCTGCCGTTCGTCTCTCATGATTGGCGACGCAGCTATATGAAATATGCAAAAAGTGTTGAGCCGACACGTCGTCGCTTCCTGCTGGCCACGATGGCTGCCGGAATTTCGAACGCCCAGCAAGACAGATATTCTGAGGCGTTATCAACTTTTGGATCAGACGCAAAGGCGACTGTGCAAACAATACTTACAGATAACAAGTATCGCGGCCGAATCCAATCTACCGATGTGTCTGCTCTCATGAGGACCGAGCAGTTGACCCGCGAAGCTCTGATGCTAAAGTTACTTCCGCTCGCAAAGAGCTTTGCGCATCCTCCGTTGTCAAACTATTTTGTGGGAGCGGTTGCGCTTGGCAACAGCGGCAGTCTTTATTTGGGATGTAATATTGAGATTCCCGGAAATATGCTGGGACTGGCAGTGCATGCGGAGCAGGCTGCCGTTGCCAACGCCTATATGTCGGATGAAAGCGGGGTCGAGGCACTCACGGCCGGTGGCGCGCCATGCGGACATTGCCGCCAATTCCTCAGTGAGATTTCCCTCGATGTCTCGATGCGCCTGATCATGCGAAATGGTTCTGCAGTGAAGTTGTCGGAGCTTCTTCCGCAGGCGTTTGGGCCCAAGAATCTCGGCTTTACACAGGGTTCGTTTCCGGTTAAGCGCGCGCGTCTGTCCCTTGCTTCCGGTTCAAGTGACGCTCTGGTGGTCGAGGCGTTGATCGCAGCCTGCGCTTGCCACTCTCCATACAGCCGCTCACCTTCCGGAGTTGCATTGTTAACTTCAAGCGGCCGTGTCTTTTCAGGTTCCTACATCGAAAATGCGGCTTTCAATCCGAGCCTGCCGCCGTTAGAGACCGCCCTGGCCGGGTATTTTGCAGCAGGACGTAACGCCGGCGATATTCAGAGGGCAGTCTTGGTTGAAGGAAAGCGAAGCGGCATCAGCCAGCAACCCACGACTCGATCGGCGCTGGCAGTCTTGGCTCCTTCGGTACGTCTGGAGAGTTTTGCGCTGAGCGATTCCTGACAGCGAGCCGGTTATTTCGCCAGGCGCTGGCTCAAAAAAGAGCCGGAAACGAAGAGCACGACTCTCGATCGTGGAGCGGGCCTCCTGCCTGCCATGCCGCCATTCCTGGCGGCATTTCGCCTCGCCTGGCCGCCGAATCCCAGCCGAACTGAACCGCGACCCTAGTCGAGCGTTTCAAAAGTTGTACTTCAATCCGATTTGAATATTGCGCGGGTCCGCCGAGGCGCTTTGTAGCAACCCTAGATTGGCGCCGAGGCTGCGAGTGGGCGCGTTCAACACCGGCGTATTCGTCGCGTTGATGAACTCGCCGCGTAGCTCGAGGTTCTGATGCTCCGTGAACTGAAACTGCTTGCTCAGACTGAGATCTGCAGTGGCCAGACCCGGACCACGAACCGTGCCGACGCCGCAGGAACCGAAGGTTCCCGTTGCGGCAGGCGCGAAATACGTGCTCGATCCGCTAAACCACTGGTAACCACCTTGCGCCGCGTCCTGTTCCCCGTAAATGATCGGCGTCGCAAGGCAGTCCGCGCGAGCCCCACGCGAGTTCGTTCCTGAGTTGTCCGAGCCGGTGATCGTGAGTGGGAAGCCGCCGTGGAACGTAAGGATGCCATTCAACTGCCATCCACCTGCAAAGGCGTTCACAATCTTGTTCATATTCGTGCCGAACATGCGGCCTCTGCCGAAAGGCAAATCATAAGTGGCAAACCCAGTCACATAGTGAGTCACATCGTTCAGGCAGGGTCCCCATTCGGCCGCGCGATTGTACAGATCTTGCACATACGCAGACGTGGGCGCCGACTGCGACCCGTCTCCATAGAAACCAATCGAGTCCGTCATGCATTTCGACCACGTGTACGCCACCTGTCCGGACAGGCCGTTCGAAAAACGTTTTTGCAATGTAACCTGCAACGCGTCATATTCCTGGTTGCCGTTGGCTTCTGTTCCCGATATGTTTCCGATATCGCTCTGGAGAGCGGGGTTTCCCGCGAGGTACGGCGAAGGAATCGTCGTGCCGTTGGCTAGCAGCTGTCTTTGTAAATAAGGCTGCGCAACGACGAGGTGATCGTTCTTTTGGCCCACATAACCGACCTGAAGCGTGGTTGAATTTTCAAACTGGTGTTGGATTGAAAAATTCCATTGTTGCGAGACCGCAGGACGGAAGTTAGGATCCCAGAGCCGCAGAATTGTCTTGTGGAAAGGATCGGTCGCCGACTGGATTGGCACGTAACCCTGGTCCAAGGTCGAAGAGGGCAGTGTCTGCGATGTATAGTTGCCCTCTTTCTCGACTGTGAAAGGCGGATTGATGGTCAAACGAAGGTTGGTGCCCGTCCCTTCGAGATACGAAGAAATCGTATACGCTCCGCGCAGCACCGTATTCTTGCCGCCAGGCGTATAGGCAAAGCCAAGCCGCGGCTGAAAATTGAATATTCCGTTGTACTGGTTATAAAGAGCCCTGTTATTGCCGTAGTACGATTCCGACGAGCCGGCAAGGATCTCCTGCCCGCCAAAGGGAGTGAAGTTCGCCTGCCGGTTGTGCACTTCCACCCAGGGAGTGTGCAATTCCCAGCGCAGGCCGTAGTTCAGGGTTAGGTTGTTGCTAACGCGCCAGGTATCGGTCGCGAAAGCGCTAAAGACGTTGCCGCGCTGGCCCCATGTCCCGCCGTTTACCCCGACGCCGACATCGTCAGGCAAACCAAGAAGAAAATCGGCCTCCGCTTGGCCGCTGCCTGCGCCGACCTTCGCCGTCGGTGATGGCCCCGCGGTGAACTGGCCGTTGTACGAGAACGTTCCCGCCGCGCCGTTATTGCCCGAGTAGAACGTGTCAAGGCGCTCGCGAAGCCCTTGGAAGCCCATTTTGAGGGTGTGCTGACGGACCGTCCAAATCACCGTGTCTTCATACTGGATGACCGTGTCCGCGAAAAGCTCAATGTTGTTGCTGTTGCCAATGTTGTTCGCGTACGCGCCGCTGAAGCTCTGCGAGGGAAGAATGGGGACCGGTACGCCCGGAATTCCAAACTGCTGCGCAAGATTGGGCAGCGTAGACTCATCGGTGCCCGTGTTATTGAACGTGTAATTCACGCCGGCCCGGAATTCGTTCACAAGCGATGGCGTGATAGTCCGCGTGTAGTCCATGACGCCGTTATAGATCCGGAAAATGCCGAAACTGTTGTAGTCGAGCGGCAAACTGTTTATGGTCGGGTTGTTGATGTTGCTTTGGGAGTACCGCACAAAAACATGGTCGTTGTCGGAAGCGTTCCAGTCGCCCCGGATGTCGCCCTGGTCGCCGTTGATGAAGCTGTGAGTGGTATTGAACTGATTGTTGATCAGGTTCCCGTTCAATGCCTGCGGGTAGTACTTGGAAGTTAGAATATTCACCGCGCTCGCATTAAACAACGACGCCGGAATGATATTTCCCGAGAAAGGCACCCGGTTGCCGTTCGCAGCCAGCGAGAACGGATCGTAAAGCTGCGATGGATTCTTCTGGGTCAGCAGCTCGGAGAAATTTCCGTCGCGCTCCGCGGCCGTGAAAACGCTAACCGCGCTTGTCGTCCCGGGCTTATCGTACCGAGACCCTTGATAATCGCCAAACAGGAACAGCTTGTTCTTAATGATCGGGCCGCCCAGCGTGCCTCCGAACATATTCCAGCGCAGCAACGGCCGTGCTGCGTCCTGAAAATTGTTGTTCCACTGGTTGGCGTTTAGTTTGTCGTTGCGGATGAATTCAAAGGCGTTGCCATGAATCTGGTTGGTTCCCGACTTGATCGACGCGCTGACGATCCCGCCCATATAATTGCCGAACTCCGCTCCCGCGTTCTGCGTAATGATATTGAATTCTTCGATCGCATCCACGCTGGGAGCATAGGCGACTTCATTATCCGAGACCTGGTTGTTGTCCATGCCGTCCAACAGAAAATAATCGGTCTGCTGGCGGTTTCCGTTGATATAAGGACGGGCGCTTTGGAAGGATGTCTGTCCGCCTTGGAACCCTGCCGGATTCGGTGTCACCGCTCCGGCCGTGAGCAGGGTCAACTGCACATAATTGCGCGTCGCGAGCGGCAACTGCGCGTTCGTGCGCGAATCGATTACCGTCCCCAGTTGCGTGGCCTCGGTCTGCAGCAGCGGAGCCGCGCCGGTGACTTCGACCGATTGCGACACATTGCCCAGAGTCATTACGATGTCAACCTTGGCGTTCTGGTTGAGTTGCAGTTCAATGCCGCCGCGCACGGCCGTCTGAAAACCTGCCGCCTCCACCCGCACTTCATAGCGGCCCACCGTGAGCCGCGGCAGATTGTACACTCCATCGGCGTTCGTCGCCGTTGCATACACAGTGCCTCGATCCAGATCCTTGGCGGAGACCTTCGCATCTGCTATATGCGCCCCCGAAGGATCGGTGACCGTTCCTGTGATTGCCGCGGTCACTTCCTGTGCATAAAGATTGGTGGATACGAGCGCAAAGAGGGCCAAACATCCACTCAGCGCGTAAGTGAAGATACGTGAATTGAACGCAACCACTATGTTCCCCATAAAGTCCCTTCCTGAGATGTGCCCGGCTGAATACGCGTTCAGCCCAGCCCCAACAGATGCAGGTAATTCTAACAGGGATTTGGGCAGCGCGGAAGCCAGCCGACCAGTGCGATCATGAAACTTTCGAATGCCCGCCCGCCCAATTTCAAAAAGCCCGAATCAGGCGCTTCCCCCAGACACGAGCCCCTTTAAAGGCATCAAGAAGGAGGCGCTTCAGTTCCTTCGCGATCTGAAAGAAAACAACGATCGGGATTGGTTCCGCGAACGCAAGCATGTCTATGAGGAAAAACTGCGGCGGCCGGTGGAGGCGCTGCTTTGGGAATCCGCCGCCCTCGCTCGTAAGCGCGGATTTCCACTCTATCTGAAGGACAAGAATCCGGTGACTCGAATTTATCGCGACATACGTTTCAGCGCCGACAAGACGCCCTTCCATACGTTTCTGGGAGGCACACTGCGCGGCGCGCCTCCCAACGGCGCGCACGGCGAAGTCTACCTCCATATCACCTTCGATCAACCGTTTGTCGCCGCCGGATATTGGATGCCGGAGCGTCCGTTCCTGCACGCATGGCGGGAGCAAATGGCTCGGAATCCGAAAGAATTTCTAAGAATTTTGAAGGCGCTTGAGCGAAGCAAGCTCGAGTGGCTCGAAGGCTATGCTTTAAAACGCATGCCGAAGGGATTCGAGCCGCAAGCCGGCACGCCGCTCGAGAGCTATTTCAAGAAACAGGTCTTCATCGTTCGCGAGCGGCTGACCGAGCGCGACATCGGTTCGCAGGCGGCAACTGAAAAGATTGCCACATTCGCGCTCGCTGCGCGCCCACTCCTCGAATATGGTTGGCGTTTTAATTACACACGGAAGCGAGACATGCTCGAAGCGTAAGGAGCCAGATGCGTGAGCGCAATGTCAGGAACCTTGAAAAGGAGCCGGAAGCGTGAGCGACCGGCCTCGCCTCGCCCGTTTAAATCGGCAGCAAACCCAAAGCCGCTTCGATTTCAGCGCGCGTGTGTAAATCGCCTTTCTGTGCACACGCTTCGAGCCCGCGCTCGTACATGGCTCTGGCTTCATCCACCTGGCCCAGCTTCTCCAGGGCCTGACCACCATGAAAATACGCCGCGACGTAGGTTCCATCCCGAGCGAGCAGCTCTTTAAACTCTGTAACAGCATCCTCGAGTTGGCCGCCTTTCGCATACTCGATCGCCAGACCGTAGCGGGCGAACGAGTTTAGCGGCTCCTGTTCCACCATCTGTTTCAGTACGGCCAGCCGGTTAGTTGCCATCGCCTCATTGTCGCAGTCACAGACGAGCACCGGATAAACACAGATACTTCCCCGTCGTATCCGTGTTTATCTGTGTTCATCCGCGGCTAAGCAACGCTCCTAACGATAGGCGAGTTCCTTGCCCTCGCTCGCGCCCAGCTTCACTAACCGGTCAGACAACAGCTTCTCCAGATTGACCAGCGCATCGCTGAAACCCTTGATGCCCTCGCTCAACTTGTCCGAGGCCATCTTGTCTTCCGCGTGCATCTTTTCGAACGTCGCATGGTCGATCGTCATCTTCTGTATGTCCATGCTCTTCGCTTTAACAGGGTCTAGTTTTCGCGGCAGGTCCCCAGACGTCGAATCCAATTCGCCAAGCAGCTGCGGCGAGATCGTTAGCAGGTCGCAGCCGGCCAGCTCCTTAATCTCTCCGATGTTCCGGAAACTCGCGCCCATGACTTGCGTCTTGTAACCAAATTTCTTGAAGTAGTGATAGATCTTCGTCACCGATTCCACGCCCGGATCGTCCGCGCCTTCGTAGTTCTTGCCGGTGTTCTTCTTGTACCAGTCGAGAATCCGGCCCACAAATGGAGACACCAATGTGACTCCAGCGTCCGCACACGCAATCGCCTGGTGAATGCCGAACAACAGTGTCAGATTGCAATGGATTCCTTCTTTTTCCAGCTTCTCGGCTGTCTGGATACCTTCCCACGTCGATGCGATCTTGATCAAAATGCGCTCGCGTGAAATACCAGCCTTTTCGTATTGCCCGATGATGGAATGCGCTTTTTTGAACGTCGCTTCACCGTCATAGGAAAGACGCGCATCCACTTCGGTCGATACGCGGCCCGGGATGATCGCCAGAATCTTCTTTCCGAATTCAACCGCCAGGCGCTCGAACGCCAGCGTCGAAACGTCCTTGTCTTTTGCGTTCTTGCCCAATTCTTTCTTCGCGTCCAGCAGAACATCGTCGACAATCTGCTGATATTGCGGCATCTGCGCCGCCGCCGTGATCAACGACGGATTTGTTGTCGAATCCTGGGGCTTGAATTTCTCGACTGCCTCTATGTCTCCGGTATCGGCCACCACAGTGGTTATGTCACGCAGTTGCACTAATAAGCTCTTTTGCATTTCGAGTTCTCTTCTCCTTTCAGAGAGGCGAGGCCCCATCTCGAGACCTGCGTACGAACAGTGTCAGCCGTCCGCTCCCTATTACCACCATAAGCCAATTTCACATCGCGCGGGTGATTCAGCCTTCGCGGAAGGCGCGACCGGACATTCATCGTCAAGCCCCAAAACGAAACCAAAAGAAAGGAACAGCAACAGCAACCCTGCTAGAATCGAGCCTTTGAATGCAACTGACAGCTCTCGACTGGGCAGTGATCGCCTCCTATTTCCTTTTCAACATCGGAATTGGGCTGTACTACAAGAAACGGGCCGGAAAGAACATCTCCGAGTTCTTTCTTTCCGGGCGGAATGTACCGTGGTGGCTCGCGGGAACGTCAATGGTCGCGACAACGTTTGCGGCCGACACTCCGCTCGCTGTGACTGGATGGGTTGCAAAGAACGGCATCGCCGGAAACTGGTTCTGGTGGTGTTTCGTCGCGGGCGGCATGATGACCGTGTTCTTCTTTGCGCGCTTGTGGCGGCGCTCGGGAGTAATGACCGATATCGAGTTCTCGGAGATCCGCTATTCCGGGAAACCGGCCGCCTTTCTGCGCGGCTTCCGAGCGCTGTATCTGGGCATTTTGATGAATTGCATCATCCTGGGCTGGGTAAACCTCGCGATGGCAAAAATTCTTCAACTTGTGCTCGGAGTCTCGCGCGACGAAGCGCTGATTTTTGTTGTCTTGCTGATTGCCTTCACTTCGCTCATCTCGACGCTTTCCGGTTTATGGGGAGTGCTGGTGACCGATCTCTTTCAGTTCGTCATCAAAATGGGAATGGTGATCGTGCTGGCGGTCGTCGCCGTGAATGCGGTCGGAGGAATCGATGCCATGAAGGCGAAGCTCGGCGCCATTGACACAGCCCATGGAAGCCAGGGCTCTATTCTGGCCTTCGTGCCGGACATGGACTCAGCCTGGATGCCATTTATCACGTTCTTTGTGTACGTGGCTATCAACTGGTGGGCGGTGTGGTATCCGGGCTCCGAGCCTGGCGGCGGCGGCTATATCGCGCAGCGCATGTTTTCGGCCAAAGATGAGAAGAATTCTCTGCTGGCAACTTTGTTTTTTAACATCATGCACTACGCCGTGCGGCCCTGGCCGTGGGTTCTTACCGCGCTCGCGTCCGTCATCTTGTATCCGCATCTCGCCGACCCTGAAACGGGCTACATCAAGGTGATGGTCGACTACCTACCCTGGTACCTGCGGGGATTGATGGTTGCTGCGTTTGCTGCCGCCTACATGTCCACCATCGCCACTCAACTCAACTGGGGCGCAAGCTATCTGGTGAACGACTTCTATCGCCGGTTCCTAAAAAGAGCGGAGAGCGAACACCATTATGTTGTGGTGTCGCAGCTTGCAACTATCGCGCTGACGGTTATCTCGATCGTCGTGACCAGACACATGGATTCAGTAGCCGGAGCCTGGAAGCTGCTGACGCTCACAGGGGCCGGAACCGGCCTTGTCCTGCTCCTCCGCTGGTTCTGGTGGAGAGTCAATGCGTGGAGCGAAGTGTCGGCGATGATTGCGGCGTTCGCGGTCTCTTTGGTTCTTCAAGCCGGATTCGCGATGGATAAAGATCAGCCGCGAGATTTCGCCTACATCATCATCATTACCGTCGGCATTACCACTATCGCGTGGCTGGCAACCACGTTTCTCACCAAACCTGAGCCCGATTCGGTGCTGATCAGTTTTTATCGCGTGACCCGGCCATCTCTCGCTGGATGGAAGCGGATCGCGGCGCTCGCGCCCGACGTGAAGCCGGGCCAGGACGGATGGTGGAATACGCTAGACTGGCTCGCCGGTTGCGCCCTGATTTACGGTTCTCTGTTTGGCTCTGGAAAATTAATCTTGAAGGAGTGGACGGCCGCGGCAGCCCTGCTGGCACTGGGCGCGCTGGGTGGATTGATCATCTATCTCGATTTCTCGCGCCGCGGCTGGAGCACTATCGTCGATTAAGAAACATTAGGGAGCGGTTTTGGAAGCCAATAAAATCCCACCCGAAGCATTCGACAGCTCCTGCCTGTTTTGCAAGATTGTCAGCCGCGATCTAAAGGCGGCCATCGTTTACGAAGACGATCGCTTCATCGCATTCCTCGACATTCACCCGTTATTTCCCGGCCACGTTCTTTTATGCCCACGCGAGCATTTCGTGACGTTGCCGGATGTTCCCGCGCATCTGGTCGGTCCTATGTTCGTCGTCGGACAACTGCTGACGAAAGCAGTGGAATCGGCATTGACCGCCGAAGGCACCTTCCTGGCCGTTAACAATACGGTGAGCCAGACCGTGCCGCATCTGCACGTGCACATCGTGCCCCGGCGCCGGCGCGACGGCCTGAAGGGATTCTTCTGGCCCAGGACCAGGTATCAGGACGAGACGGCAATGGAGGCCGTTCGCCTGGTGATTGAACAAGAGGTCAAAAAGCTGATGTCTGCCGGCCCGCGGCAGTGGTGACAACGTGAAGCGATTATCCTAAGGTACATGTCAGACCGCCTGATTGAAGCGGCTATCGAGGCGCGGAATCATGCACACGCCCCATTTTCCGGTTTTCGTGTGGGGGCCGCGGTCGAAGACCAGAAAGGCATCACCTTCACCGGATGCAATATCGAAAACGCGAGTTACGGCCTCAGCCTGTGCGCCGAGCGTGTCGCCGTTTTTAAGGCCATTTCCGAAGGCTCGCGCGGCTTCCAGCGAATCGTTGTTGCCGCCGACACCGACAGATTGACTCCGCCCTGCGGCGCGTGCCGGCAGATTTTGTGGGAATTCTGCGGAAACGCCTCCTTAACTCTCGTGAATCTGCGTGGCGGCCGCCAGGATATGCAAGTTGCCGACCTTCTGCCGAGGCCCTTTGATGCATCGTTTCTTTAGAACCTGTCTTCTCCCGGTCTTACTTGCTTGCGGCTTGCTCTCAAGCCGCCCAACACTCGCCGCAACCCCGGTGACTTGGGTTGTTCGTGGCCGCTACGTCCTCACCATGGATCGCCAGCACCGGTTGATTGAAGACGGCGCGATTGCGATTCAGGGAGAGCGCATCGTAGCAGTCGGAACCGCAAGCGAGATCGTGCGCGAGTATACCGCGGAGCACCGTCTCGATCGCGCCGATTCGGTGATCATGCCCGGCCTTATCGACACGCACACACACGCCGCCATGTCTCTGTTGCGCGCGTTCGCTGACGACAAACGCCTCCAAGACTGGCTGACCCATTACATCTTTCCCGCTGAATCGAAGAACGTGTCCCCTGACTTTGTCAAATGGGGCACGAAGCTCGCGTGCCTTGAAATGTCGCTGGCCGGCATCACCACATATACAGACATGTACTACTTCGAAGACACCGTTGCCGAAGCAACGAAACAGGCGGGCATACGAGGCGTATTGGGTCAAACCATCATTGGGTTTCCAGCTCCCGATTACAAAACATGGCGGGACACCCTAGCCGGCACGGAGAAATACATACAGAAGTACCGGCACGATTCTCTCATCACGCCCGCTGTTGCGCCGCATTCAATCTATACTCTTCCAGACGACGCGCTAAAGGCTTCCCACGAACTGGCCATCAAGTACGGAGTGCCGTTGCTCATCCATCTTTCCGAGACAAAGAAAGAAGTCAACGACGCGATCGCCCAACGCGGCATGACGCCGACAGAGTTGTTGTTGAAATTAGGGGTTCTGGATGGCAGGGTTGTCGCTGCTCATGGAGTCTGGGAAAGCGACAGCGATCTCCGTATCCTCAAACAGAAAGGAACCGGCGTCGCGCATTGTCCTTCGAGCAATACTAAGCTAGCTAGCGGAATTGCTCCCGTGACGAAAATGTTGAAGATGGGAGTTACAGTCGGGCTTGGAACCGACGGATTTGCCGGAAGTAACGACACGGCCGATCTGATAGCTGAAATGAGCCTCGCCGCAAAGCTGCAGAAAGTGACACAGATGGATCCGGAAGTTCTTCCGGCCGAGCAGGTCTTGGAAATGGCTACGATAAATGGCGCGCGAGTCCTCGGGCTCGATAAGGAGATTGGCTCGCTCGAACCCGGCAAACGCGCCGATCTGATTGCAGTGTCGCTAGCGCATCCCAACGCAATCCCACTCTACAATCTGTATTCCGAGCTTGCCTATGCCGCGAAGGCCGCCGACGTTGAAGATGTGTTTGTGAACGGGCAAGAGATTGTGCGCGACAGACACATGCTGACGATTGACGGGAATCAGGTTGAATCCGAGGCTCGAATGTGGCGCAAGCGGATCGTGGCAAGCATGAAACAATAGCCTGACAAGAGGGCTTTGGGCATTTTCAGGACTGTTGTGGGTCGCCAGTCATGCGACGAGCCGGCCTGCTGGCCGGCCTTTTCGACAGGCGAAAGCCCCCGTCCCACCTGTTTCAAAGCGAAATCCGCACACAAGGGTTTTCTTTGTTTCCCCGAATCCCGTTTATTGGCATGATCGAATCGGACACATAAAACGGGGGCAGTGAATGCGAATTCGGGCGGGTGCCGTTGTCGCCGCTTCGTTGTTGTGCGCGGGTTTCATTCCACTGCGCGCGACGACGATCGTTTCTTATACATACAGCAACTGGTCTTCGACTGAGACGGGTGGAAAGGATGCCAATTTCAATCAAATTCAATACACTTCGTATGGCCCGTCCGGATATACAAGCAGCGACGGTTTTAATATCACAGGCCCCGATGGGTCTACAACGTATCTGCAAGGTCTGGAATACAAAAGTTATAAGTCGCTCGAAGGCGGCACCGATAGCTCCGCTGAGGTGCTGGTAACCGCTCCCAGCGGCGGCGAAACAGCGCTGCTATTCTTGCTCGGAAGCAACCCCTCCGCATCGAGCTATACCATCACGCTGTCGGATGGGGAAACGTGGACTGTGGCGGGCACAACGACCTTCTTCGGAGTTTCTGTTTCACATCCGATTACTACCGCCATACTCTCGACAACCAGCGGATCCAATTTGATCCTGGAAGATGTTTCCTATGGCAACACCACGCTGACTCTGGATTCGGGCGGATCGGGAGGCGGTCAGAGCGCGGTTCCTGAAGCCACCACGGCGCTTCTGCTCGGAGCCGGTTTGGTTATGGTCGCCATCGCCGGAAAACGCGTCTCCCCCCTGTAAGAAGCCACTCCAACTCCGCTTCTTAAAGGCCTCTGGAACTTCCAGCAGGCCTTTTTTTTACCCACACGTAAAACTCTGCAAGCGCACGGCTTAAAATATGGCATTCGCATGAAATTTTCCTATTTGCTCACCCCGGCGCTGGCAGCTGCTAGTTTCGCAGCCGCCCAAACTCAAACCATTCGCGGTTTTCTCCCTTCCAATCTGCAGCAGGAATCAGACGCCGAAGCAAGAGCCCGAGCCATCCCCGATGGAGCGCGGATGGCGAAATACATGGAATACATAGCCGGGCAACCGCACCAGGCCGGATCGCCGCGATCGAAAGCGGTTGCTGAATACATCGCCGGGCTCCTGAAAGAATGGGGGCTCGACGTACAGATCGAGAGCTTCGACGTTCTTCTTCCCTATCCGACGGTTCGCAAAGTGGAAGTGCTGGCGCCGAAGAAATACGAAGCCAAACTGAAGGAACCCGTTGTTCCGGAGGATCCGAATAGCGGAGACAAGAACCAGCTTCCAACTTACAACGCCTATTCGGCGAGCGGCGATGTCACGGGCGATGTAGTCTACGCCAACTATGGACTGCCGGACGATTACGACTACCTCGCGAAACACGGCATCGATGTCAAAGGCAAAATCGTCATCACGCGCTACGGAAAGAGCTGGCGCGGCATTAAGCCCAAGCTTGCAGCCGCGCACGGCGCAATCGCCTGCCTGATTTACTCCGATCCCCATGAGGACGGCTTCTTCGAGGGCGATATTTTTCCCACCGGGCCGATGCGTCCATGGCAAGGTGTCCAGCGGGGAAGCGTCATGGACATGCCTCTCTATTCGGGCGATCCGCTGACCCCCGGTTGGGCCGCCGTTCCGGGCGCGAAGAGACTGTCGCGCGACGAAGCTCAGGTCATCATGAAAATTCCGGTTTTGCCGATCTCGTATGGAGACGCGCAGCCTATTTTGGATCAGCTTACAGGCCCGGTTGCTCCCGAATCGTGGCGCGGCACGCTGCCCTTTACCTATCATCTGGGACCCGGCGCAACGAAGGTGCACATCAAAACCGATTTCGACTGGACCCTGAAGCCGATCTTCGACGTCATCGCCACCATTCCGGGCAGTGTCTCCCCGAATGAATGGGTGATGGCTGGAAATCACCATGACGCGTGGGTCAATGGCGCCGACGACCCGGTGAGCGGAACGGTCTCTCTGCTCGAGACTGCACGCACACTAGCCACCATGAGCAAGCAGGGCTGGCGGCCAAAGAGAACTCTGAAAATTGCGTTCTGGGATTCAGAGGAGTTTGGCTTGATTGGCTCCACCGAGTGGGTGGAAAAACACCAGGACGAGTTGAGGCAGCAAGGAGTCGCGTATCTCAACTCAGATTCAAATGGCCGCGGTTGGCTACACGTATCCGGCTCGCACACGCTCGAGGCTTTCGTAGCCGAAGTGGCGCAGAGCGTGACGCAGCCGGGCGTCAATGAAAACCTCGTTCAAGCCAAGCTGACCCATAAGCCGCCAGAGAACGCGCCTCCTGAAGAGGAACCGGAAAAGAAGCAGAAAACGTTTACCATTGGCGCGTTGGGCGCCGGCTCCGACTACGTCGCTTTTCTCGATTTCGCGGGTGTTGCGAGCATGAATGAAGGATTCGGGGGAATGGACCGCAGCGGCATCTATCACTCTGTGTACGATTCCATCTATTGGTACAACCACTTCTCTGACGGAACACACATTTATGGCCAGGCCCTTTCCGAATACACTGCGACCGCGCTTATGCGCCTCGCCGATGCCGACGTACTGCCGTTCGAGTTCGGACATTTCGCGCAGACCGTGACCGGCTATCTAACGGAGATCGAAAAGGAAGCAGCCGGCAAGGGACAGCCGCTGGCGTTTCCCGACGTGCGTAAGCAGTTACAGGTACTGGCCGAGAACAGCGCGAAATATGATAGCGCTCTCAAAACGGCCGTCTCAAAAAACACGCTTGATGCGTCCGCACTCGCCGGCCTGAACACCACGCTCGTGCGCACCGAACGCGCTCTGACCAGGTCAGAGGGTCTGCCCAACCGAAGCTGGTATAAACACCAAATTTATGCGCCAGGTTTCTACACTGGCTACGGAGTGAAAACGTTACCCGGCATTCGAGAAGCGGTGGATGCCAAGCAATGGCAGCTCGCAACCGAAGAAGCCGGCAAAGTCGCCGACTGCCTTCGCCAGATGAATGCGCTGGTCGAGAAGGCGACTGAAGAAGCGCAAGGGCTGTGACGGGAAAGGCGGTGGGCGGTGGGTCGGCTTACGGGTTGTAGATGCGATGACCAAGTGGACGAAAATTGACGTTGCAGGCAAATGAAGCCAGCTAGACAGTGTGCGGTCACAGCAGCGCTGCGATAATGGGAGCAGTTCACCTTGTCCACATCGCCGCAGTCCACCCTGCCCAAGCGCCCTACTGGCTGTTGTACAATCGCGAAAGCTTTGCCAGCGCCGTGCCATTTAAACACCGCTACAGCCTTGAAAGGCACTTCGTGAGGCACGGGCACGAGTTTCACGCGGCGAGTGCCGATGAGTATGAGAGGTTAGCGGAAGCTTTTATGATGGAACAACTTCGAGCTGGAGCGCTAGAGTGCCGCCGCACCAACGGAGACTTGGTACGCTTCGACCCTAGAACCAACGAGTTTGGAGTACTGTCAGCGGCTGGGCATATCGCCACGTTCATGATAGTGCAACCACTCCCAGGTGACCAGCAGACGCCCTTGCAGTATTTTCGTTCAAATTGCCGATAAGGTACTCACTACGATGCACATCTGCGCAGTTTGTGGATACAGTCGGCTCGCGGAGCCCCCACTGAACTTTACGATTTGTCCCTCCTGCGGGACAGAATTCGGGTACGACGATGCCTTTGCAAGTCACGTACAACTGAGAGCAAAATGGCTTCAGAATGGCGCGCAATGGTGGAGTCCGGTCGATGCGCGTCCGGACAACTGGGACCCATATCTGCAAGTCGATGCAGTAACGTCCTGTCTCTGGATGGTGTTCAGAATGCCCACATTTAGCCAGAAGGACCCAAACGCCTTCGGGAATATTATGGACGTCGAGCATCAACAATCTCGTCCCGCTGTACCAGCCCCTCTGCGGGATGCTCCAAAGCAGACTTATACACCGCAGGCCGCCTAGAAATGGAGCTAGTTTCAATCACCCTTGCGCGCTTGGTCGCTATGGTTCAGATTCAGGAATGGGATCCCCTGGGAAAAGCCTCAACGTTGGAAGCGCTAGCTAAGTTCAAGAGTCGATATTCCTTCACGAAAACTCCAACGAATCTGGAAGAGTTAGACCTTCAGAAGGGTATTGAACTCGTGGAAGGTCGGCTTGGAGATATACGCATCGACAAGATTACCTTATTCCAAAATGGGATCGTGATTGACACTCGGTCGTCGACGGAGAATTCTGAGAAGGTTTTGGACGATATTCTGGTTTTGGCGGAGGACGCTTTCGGAGCCACAATTAGACCAGCACGTCAGGGGTTCGCGAGTCAGCTAATTTTTCGCAGCAACATGCACCTAGCGGCCCTTAATCCGGTCCTTCCTAAAATCGCTGACATACTGACAGAACGCGCCTCGGCTGATCTGAAGCATCCCTTTGTCTTCGAGCCGACTGGAATCCTGCTCAATGTTGATACATCCCAAACCAAAACCGCACCAGTCATGTTCTCCATCGAGAGACGTACTGAAATACCGTTTGAAGAAAATACCTATTTCTCTAGCGCTCCCCTGCGGACCGTCGAGCACATCGAGGTTGTGAAGACCTTCGAAGCATCTATACTCGGTTAGGCTTTCTTGAACGGTCAGAATGGGCCGGCCTCAACGAAAACCGTGCCTGCTCCGTGGACGTGGCTCGAAGAACAGCCCTTGCGTAGATGTGCCCCTGGGAAAAAACCGGCGCGAAGCTTCCTGCCCGAGATGATCAATCACGAAAACTCCGGATAATCATCGGATGCCCGAACCCCGGGCAATGCCGTCGGTTGTGAAGCCAAGTTCCGACAATCAAAACTCAAGATATCTTAATACTATCCATCGCGGAGATGCCGCGCGCCGGCCGGCGTGGCGTCGATCGCCACCCCAAACAACATCACACACATCCCTTGATTGTCAATTGGCCCTTACTGCGCTTTGTCTCAACTAGCCACCAGCTCCGCTTCCGCCCCCTCAGTCGCCGTGAAATACGCGCAATCGGGATGATGGAACACCAGCGCGCTCACGCTCGCCTCCGGCTCCATCATGAACCCTTCCGTCAATTGCACGCCAATCTCTTCGGGCTTCAGCAAACGCCACAGCTTCTCCTGGTCTTCCAAACTCGGGCAAGCCGGATACCCGAAGCTGTACCGTTTTCCGCGATACCGCGACGTAAACCGCTCCTGCATGCTCATCGAAGGAGAATCCGGAAAGCCCCAGTCCTCGCGAATGCGCCGGTGCAGCCACTCCGCGCACCCCTCCGCCGTCTCAATTGCCAGCGCCTGTGTCGCGTGCGCCTTGAAAAACTCACCGTTGCGTTTCGCCTCTTCCGAATGCGCAATCACGCCCTCGCCCGAAGTCACAACGAACATCGCAATGTGATCGCGGCGCCCATCCACCGGATCGAGCACGTAGTCGCTCAAGCACAGCCCGTCCGATTTCGCCTGCCTTCCAAAATGAAAGCTTTCTATCGCTGCCTCGCCGCCCGGCGAGTACACATGCAGCGAATTACCATCGCGCTCGGCTTCGAAAAACTGCCACACCGCGCGCACTTTCATCCACGATGCAACTTCATGCTTCAGCTCTTCCACCTTGTGAAACAGTTCGAGCGCTTTCGCATCGCGAGCCGCCAACAGCTTCTCGAAATTCCCCTTGAATCCCAAATGCCGCCCATACAGCATGAATGGATTGATGTAACTCCACACCTCCTGCAAGTGCGGCACGACGCGCACTTTACGGTCCAGATACGGCGCCGGCGGAATCGCCACGTCCACGCGCACCTTGGGGCTGCGCCGCTCGCCCGTCGGAACCGCTGCCGCTTCCATCGCCGCGGGAACCTCGGCCGGTATATCGCGAAAAACATGCGCTGCAAGCACTTGATCGCGCGTCTCGGTGTCCATGATCTCGTTCATCAGCCGCAACCCCGTCATCGCATCCTTTGCATAGAGCGTCGGCGAAGAATAACTGGGCGCGATCTTCGTTTTCGTAAACTTATCCGAAAGCGCCGCGCCCCCAACCAGCAGCGGCACGTCGATGCCCGCATCGCGCAGGTCGCCCGCCGTTACCACCATCTGCTGCGCGCTTTTCACCAGCAATCCCGACAACCCGATCGCATCCGGCTTGTATTTCTGAAACGCCTTGATCAGTTCCTCCGGTGGAACCTTAATGCCGAGATTCACAACCTCATAGCCGTTGTTGCTCAGAATGATCTCGACCAGGTTCTTGCCGATATCGTGCACGTCGCCCTTCACCGTCGCGAGCACAATCTTGCCTCGCGCCGACGATTCCGACTTTTCCATGAACTGCTCGAGATGATTCACCGCGGCTTTCATCGCTTCGGCTGATTGCAGCACCTCCGCCACAATCAATTCGTTGTTATTGAACAGCCGTCCTACCTCGGCCATGCCGGCCATTAGCGGACCATTAATCACATCGAGCGGAGCCGCGCCTTCTTTCAGCTTCAAATCCAGATCGCCGATCAACCCATCCTTCGTCCCCTCGATGATGTAGTTCGCCAGCCTTTCATCTAGCGGCAAATCCGCCGTCTTTTTCTTCTGTCTCCCCGACGCGCCGCGAAAATGTTCCGAAATCGCCGCGATATGAAACTGGTTCACCGCAATCTTCTGTTCCCGTGTCTGCTCGCGCCAATCTTCCGGAACGACTTCCAGCACTGGCGCATCACGATGGTCCGCTGGAACATCTACCGGCGGCGTATTGAATAGCAACGCCTCCGCCAGTCGCCGCTCTTCCTCCGGAATCGAGGCGAACCGCTCGAGCTTTTCCGCGTTCACAATCGCGAGGTCAAGTCCTGCCTTTGTGCAGTAATACAAAAATACGGAATTAACGACTTCGCGCGCCGCCGCGGGCAGCCCGAACGAAATATTCGAGATCCCCAGAATCGTCTTTACGTACGGAATCTCCCGCTTAATGAGCCGGATCGCCTCAATCGTTTCCACCGCGCCGCCAATGTAGTTCTCATCCCCCGTCGCGCACGGAAATACCAGCGGATCGATGATGATGTCCTCGGGCGCTATCCCAAATTTGTTCGTCAGCAGATCTACCGACCGTCGCGCGACGGCCAGCTTCCGCTCCCGCGTGAACGCCTGCGCCTGGAGGGGATCTTCGTCGATGCACCCCACCACCAGCGCCGCCCCGTAAGCCTTCGCCAGCGGACAGATTTTCTCGAACTTTTCTTCGCCATCCTCCAGGTTCACTGAATTGATGATGCTTTTGCCCTGGCAGTAGGTCAGCGATTGTTCCACCGACTTCACGTCGGTCGTGTCGATCATGATCGGAGCCTTGATCTTGCGAATCAGCTTCTCGTAAAACGGCGGTATGTCCTGCTGCTCATCCCGCTCGCTCGATTGCAGGCAAACGTCCACGATGTGCGCGCCATTGCGTATCTGCCAGCGCGCCACTTCCGTCGCTTCCTCCCATCTTTCCGCCGCGATCATCTTCTTGAACAGCCGCGATCCAATCACGTTCGTCCGCTCGCCGACAATCAGCGGGCGATTGCTCTCTTCCGCTTCCACTAAATCGATCCCGCTGAAATAGGTCTTGTGCGCCGGCGGCTTCGCTCCACGCGGCCGCTTTCCTTCCACCATCTGCGCCATCGCCTCGATGTGCTCTGGCGTAGTTCCACAGCATCCGCCAACGATGTTGATCCAGCCGTGATCGACAAATCTTTCAAGCTGCGTCGCAAGGCTCGTCGGCGTTTCCAGATACTTCCCCTCTTCATCCGGCAAACCGGCATTCGGGTAACAAGAGATGCGCGTTGCGGAGAGCTCGTGAATCGACCGTATGTGGTCGGTCATGAACTCGGGACCGGTCGCGCAGTTCAAGCCCACCGACAATAACTCGGCATGCGAGATCGACGTGTAGAACGCGTCGGCCGTCTGCCCGGCGAGCATCGTGCCCATCGCCTCAATCGTGCCCGACACCATCGCCGCGATTGCATGGCCGCGTTCGGTTCCCAGATTATGAATCGCCAGCAGCCCGGCCTTCACGTTCCGCGTGTCCTGGCATGTCTCGAGCAGCAAGATGTCTGCGCCGCCCTCCACCAGCCCCTTCGCCTGCACGTAATAGTTGGCGATCAGTTCGTCGAACGTAACGCCGCCGGTCACTGTGATCGCTTTCGTCGTCGGCCCCATCGAGCCGGCCACGAAACGCACCCGTCCGTTCCTCGAGAATTCCTCCGCCGCGCGCCGCGCAAGCTGCGCCGCCTTAAGATTCAGCTCGTACGCCTTGTCCTGAATCCCGTATTCGCCCAGCACGATCTTCGTCGAGCCGAAGCTGTTCGTCTCGACGATATCCGAGCCCGCGGCGTAATACGCCCGGTGAATATCCAGGATCACGTCCGGCCGCGTCTCGACTAAATGCTCGTTGCAGCCTTCCAGATGCGGGCCGCCGAAGTCCTCCGCAGTCAGGTGCCGCTGCTGCAGCATCGTCCCCATGGCGCCATCCAGCACGAGAACACGTTCCGCGAGAGCGTCAAGAAGGGCTTGGCGTCGTATCTGCCGTTCATCCATGTGGTCAATTGTTCGGGCGAAGCACCCCTCGCCCCTATTACAAGTTTACCGGCCGGACGACGTTATTTCCAAGCTTCAGCACCGGACGGCAACTATCCGCAGCCGGCGGTAATCGGCTGACCATCGAGTACCATCCCAAAGCGCCGGACGCAGCGCCTCCACCACCTGAGCGAGCGCTTTCTCACGTTTCTCGCGCCCCAACGGCTCGAAATAGTACCACTTGAACTGCCGTATCCAGGTCTCCATCCCGTTTTCCCCCTCGAGCGGCGTGGGCCGGTCGAATAGTTGAGCCAACCGGACCTCTATTCCGTGTCGCTCGAGAAGCGTGCCGTACTCGGCCACCGACGGAAAATAGGTACGCGTCTGCGGAACGTTCCCGTCATAGTACGCGGCCAAAACGCCATGAATCGCCCGCATAATATGAGCGATATTCCCCTTTCCGCCGAACTCCGCCGCGAACCGCCCGCCTCGCCTCAACGCCTTCGCGATCCGCTCCACAACCCGTTCCGCTTCCATCATCCAGTGCAGCGCGGCATTCGAAAACACGCCGTCAAACTCTTCCATGAACGTCATGTCAGCCGCGTTTCCCAGCACAAAGCGGATCTCGGGGAAATTTTGCCGCGCCTGTCCGATCATGTCCGTCGACGAATCGATCCCTACAGCCTCCGCGCCTCGACGGACGAGCGCACGCGTCAGTTGGCCCGTGCCACACCCGACATCGAGAATCCGTTCGCCTGGCTTCGGATCGAGCAGGTCGAGGACGCCCTCCCCAAGCTTCCAAACGAAATTGTGCTTCGCTTCGTAAAGCTCAGCGTCCCAGCTTGTTCTCGCGCTCATGAGTTCATAATCGCGCGGTCCTATTTGAAGTACCACGGAATGTTCAAAACCGAAATTCTGTCATTGCCCTTCACCAGCAGCAGCGTCTTCAACAGCGCGGCCCGCTGCGTGTGGAGAAAGTAGTTGTACCAGCGCCGCTCGACCAGCTCAGGCACGATCGTGATGACGCGGCGGTGCGGATTGTCAGCCGCCAGTTTGATCACGAAATCGACAATCGGCGAGACCACAAAGCGATACGGCGAATGTAGCTCTACCAGCTCCGGCGTCGGCAGCCCGGCCTTGCTCGTGCTCTCGCCCACGTAGTGATGCCACTTAGCGCAAAACTCCTTCGGTTTGTCCTCTTCGGCGACATGAAGCGCCCAAATTTCCTTTGAAATGCCAAGCGCCGTGCACAGGGCCTGCTTAGAAAGCTTGCTCCATTGCTGAAGAGGAATAACGACCAGAGGTTCCACAATGTCGCACACATCGAGCGGAGTCGGGCTGGCGAGTTGTCTATGAACGTTGTCATAGTGCCGCCTGACGCCGTACATCAGGGCCAGGATTGCGGGGATGGTGACAGCGGTGATCCAAGCGCCCTCGACGAACTTTGCCACGAGAACCACCAGAACGGTGATGCCGGTAACGAACGCACCGAGGCCATTGACGAACATGTTTCCGCGCGCTCTCGATCCGCCTTCCCTCCGCCAATGCGCTACCATGCCGGCCTGCGACAACGTAAAGGCGAGAAATGCGCCGACGGCGTAAAGCGGAATCAGATGATCGGTGACGCCGCCAAAGACAATCAATATAATGCCGCAAAGAACAGCGAGCACAATGATGCCTTGCGAATAGACCAGCCGCCGGCCGCGATTGGCGAACGACAGCGGCAGAAAGCAGTCTTCGGCCAGAACGTGGCACACTCGCGGAAAATCGGCGAAAGCGGTGTTGGCGGAAAAAATCAGCACAATCAGCACCGAGGCAATCGCCGCATAGTAAAACCAGCCGCGCCCCGACACCGCCGCAAACAACATGGAAAGCACGCTCTGATAATTGTCGCTATCCGGGTTGGTTGCAACAATCTTGTAGCGCTCAACCAGGAACGCGATGCCGGCCAGCATCACAACCAGCGACGTGATGATGATGCCGAGGGTGCGCTGCGCCGTTGGGACTCTTGGTTCCCCAAACGCCCCGGTTCCGTTACTGACCGCTTCGACTCCTGTCAACGCCGTGCACCCGCTCGAAAATGCCTTCAACAGCAGCCAGGCGCCGGCGGCACTTGCGGCCGCCGGCGCGCCCGGCGGGGCAACCACCGGCGAGGGATGCCCGCCGCTGAACAAAACCTTGACGAGACCGATCGCAATGGCGGCAAACATGCTCGCGAGAAACCAATACGTCGGCACCATAAACACCGCTCCCGACTCGCTCATGCCCCGCAGATTGACCAGCGTGATGATCACGAGCGCAATGAGACAAAGCGTCAGCGTGCGTGAGTGCAAGGAAGGCACGGCCGACGTGAGCGCTCCGATGCCGGCGGAAATCCCCACCGCCGCCGTCAGCACGTAGTCGATCATCAAAGCCGCCGCAGCCAGTAAACCCGGAAACGTGCCCAGATTTTGATGCGCCACCGTGTACGATCCGCCTCCACCTGGATACGCCGCAATCGTCTGCCGGTACGAGAAAAAGACGATGATCAGCAACGCAATAATGCACGCGCTCAGCGGCACAATGTACGCCAGCCCCGCCAGCCCCAGTGGAATCAGCAGCGTCAGTGCCGCTTCCGGCCCGTATGCCGCCGAGCTCAGCGCGTCCAGTCCGAAAATCGGGATGCCCTTTGCGACGCCAATCTGCTCGGCTCGCTCGTCGCTCGTAGGGATCGGCCGCCCAATTAAGAAGTCGACAATCGACACTACCCCTCCCGTCAGTCACAGTCGAGTTTCACCTTCTGATTAGTGACCTGTGGGGCAGGTTGTCAAACCTGCGGCCGATTGTCAATCGGCTGCCCCGGTCAGCGGCCCCATGACTCTCGGTCATCGTCCAGACGACCCGAAACCGCCCTCGCCGCGTGCCGATTCAGCGAGTTCACCTTCTTCCCATTCCACGGCTTCGTAGCGTGCGACGACAAGCTGCGCGATGCGGTCGCCTACGTGTATCCGGTAGGGTGTTTTGCCGAGATTAAGGAGAATCACCTTCAACTCGCCGCGATAACCGGGATCGATCGTGGCGGGTGAGTTGGGAAGGATGATGGCGTGCTTAAGTGCGAGGCCACTGCGTGGCCGTACCTGAACTTCGCAGCCGGGTGGAATTTCTAAGGCAACACCTGTGGCGACAGCGACGGGATGGCCGGGCTCGAGAAGCAGCGTTTCAACCGAGCGAACGTCCAGACCCGCGTCTTCGAGCGGACCGTGGGCATAGGCGGGCAAATGAGCGTCAGGGTGTAGGCGCTTTATACGGATTTTCATCGCGGGCTGCCAGGCCCACTTCTAATTTACCGGGTGGCTACTTGATCGTTTCCGCTCCTAAACGTCGCTTAAAGAATTGGACGGAAATGAAGCTTCTCACCAAGTTCACGCTGGTTTTCATTCTGGTGTTCGGGACCGGGCTTTGCCTCTCGGCATATCTTTCTTTCCAATTCCTTGAAAACAATGCCCGGGACCAGGTGATTCAGCAGGCTCGCCTCATGATGGAATCCGCTTCCTCCATGCGGCACTATACAAGCACGGAAATTAAGCCCCTGCTGGATACGCCTGCCATGCGCCGTGTGAAGTTTTATGCACAGACGATTCCCGCTTACTCCGCCACGCAAACCTTCAATGCCTTGCGCGGCAGTGGATATCCGGATTATGTCTACAAGGAAGCCACGCTGAACCCGACAAACCTTCGCGATCGGGCGGTCGATTGGGAAGCCGACATCATCAGTTCGTTTCGCAATTTTCCGAACCAGAGCGAGATCATCGGCGAACGCGAGACGCCCAGCGGCCCTTCGCTGTTCCTCGCTCACCCAATCAAAGCGCCCCAACCATGCCTCGAGTGTCACAGCGTTCCGCAGGCTGCGCCACCCTCGATGATTCGCATTTACGGGACTGCAAACGGATTTGGATGGAAGCCGAACGAGATCGTCGGCGCGCAGATCGTTTCGGTTCCCATGGCGTTGGCCGTCGCCATAGCGCGCCGCGCGTTCGAAACCCTGGTGCTCTATCTCGGAGGTGTTGCCCTCATTACTATCATCGTGCTCGACCTCGCTCTCGTTTTCACGGTAGTCCGCCCGGTGTCGAAGCTGTCTCGCATGGCCGACGAGATCAGCAGAGGCAACATGGATGTACCCGAACTTCCAGTGCGGGGCAGAGACGAGATCGCCACTTTGGCCGGTTCATTTAACCGGATGTACATCAGTTTGGCGAAGGCAATCCGATTGCTCCAGGAGTAGCTGCCCCGGTCAGCGCGGCCGCCTTGCGAGAAACGCCTCTCTCTCCTTCGTGCCGGAAATCTCGGTCGCCAGTATGTCGTACAACTGTCGCATGTCCGCCGATCTCTTAACGGCCCGGTCAACCAGGACGCCAGCGAGCGGTCCAACATAGTGCGCTAATTCCTTGCGAACGCGGTCGATCTTCGTTGGGTCGAGAGTTCCGGTAATCGGAGTTTGTGGCCGCGGGATTGACGCACCGAATCCCTCCGAAGATCGGGCCGGCGTCGGCCTCGGGGGCGTTGGGGGTGGCGGCGGCAACTCCATTGCTTCCGTTGGCTGCTCAATCGCTTCGCCGCGCGATGGCTTTTCCAGTTCCAGCGCAGTCTTAAATTCCAGCGCCGTCTGGAAACGGTCCTGCGGTTGCTTGGCCATGGCTCGCGACACCACCGCCGCGATCGAATACGGCACGGCCCCGTTTGGCGTGGATAACGGCGGCGGTTCTTGTTGGAGATGTGCCGTCATCACTTCGTATTCGCTCTTGCCGTGAAAGGGACGCCGGCCGCTCAGCATCTCATAGAAAGTTACCCCGAGCGAATAGATGTCCGATCGGGCATCGAGTTGGCCCGCTCGTACCTGTTCCGGAGACATGTAGTGGAGTGAACCGATGGCCATGCCGGTACGCGTCAACCGGTGGTCCGCCGCTACGCTCGCCACGCCGAAATCGGTGAGTTTGACTACGTTTGCCGGCGTGATGATGATGTTGCTGGGCTTGATGTCGCGATGGATAACCCCGCGTCCGTGCGCATACGCAAGCGCCGATAAAACTTGAAAAACCCAGTCAATGCTCCGCCAAAGAGGAATGGGCGCTTGCCGCAACCGCTTTTCGAGCGTCACGCCTTCCACCAGTTCCATTATCATGAGCAGCTGGTTCTCTACTCGAACCGCGGTCCTGAGCGATGCGATGTTAGGGTGATCCAGGCTCGCGTGGATTTTTATCTCGCGTCCGAAGCGCTCAGCCAGATCGGGCGCGCTTCGCAGATCGGGCAGCAGCACCTTCATTGCTTCCATTCGATCGGTGATCGTGTTCTGCACGCGATACACAGACCCCATCCCGCCGACCCCCAGCAAGTCGACAATCCGGTAGTCCCCGATTGTTTCGCCAATATTCAAAGCCGCTGCCGAACAACATAGTAGCGAATCAATCTCAAGGACGGGACAATCGGAACCTTCAGTTCTTCACGACCAATAGCTCAAAATCGGGAGCCGAAATCTCCTCAGGCACGAAAACGGAAACCTGCTGCGCTTGCGTGAGTCCTTCCCACAGGATGCCGGTTTGGTTCAGCGCGAAATATTGCCGGTCCAGCTTCACCGGAATTCCATCGGGCGGCACAGCCAGGTGACGCAACGTGATTCCAGGCAACGCATTGCGAACCAACCGCGGCAGTTCCGCCGGCGGAGACACTTTAACCAATTTGGGCACTTGTTTAATCAGATCGTCGATTCCCATCTTGGCTCCAACGGCCAGCACGAATTGGGTTTGCCGGAACAGTTGCGCGTCCGAAACGGCACCGGCCCAGGTCGATTTTTCTTGGAGGTGCAGTGGAACAACAACGCAACGTGATGGAATCGCGGTTTCGAGCAGTTCGCGAATCTTCTCGTCCAATGCGCCGAAGCACGCACCCAGGTCGTCATGGTTGTAGTCGGGCAGATTGCGGGCCTCTTCTCCCAAAGCGAACGTCGTTAAGGCCCCGGCCAGCATGAGCATGGTCACATAAAGCTCTTCAGGGTGCCGGCGGCGTTGTGTCCAAAGATGCTTCAGTCCGGGCAAATAGGTGTTGATGGTGTGAAGCAGCCAGAATGAGCCGATGTCTCCGGAGCTGAAGTCGGCCTGTGACCGGCCTTTCTGACGCCTTTGCGCGGCAAGTGACAACGCCTTGGCCGCCAGCAGCTCAATCAACCTTCTAAGCAGAACGAACAGGTGCTCGCTTGCCTCCAAGCTCAGAGCCGGCGGAATGAAGTCTGGCTTCAGAACATACGCGCCAGTCGCGTTGCGAGTGATTCGGGCAATGCGGAGTAGCGACAAGCCATCGAGACTTTCGCTTCCGAATAGGATGCGGAAATTCTTCGCGCAAAGCTGCACGGGCTTTTCGTCATACCCCAATGTCTGATCTACAATGTTCGAAGCTTGGGCAATATACCGCGTTGAGGATTCCCCATTCGCAAAAGATATGTTGCGGCCGCGAGCCCGGCGCTCGGGAAGCGCCAGGTAAACATCTAAATCCTGCTGCGTGATTGGGAAACAGGGCGCAATATCGCGGCTAGCCGGAGGTTGATCGGCATCGGGAATATGAAACGGCAATCCTTCAGGAAAGACGCCCCGGCAGTTTCGCAGGTTGACCACTCCGTTCGACAAGCTCTCCTGGTCGATTGCTAAATCGGTGAGACCCCAATTGCAATTGCTCGAAGCGGTGGCGCGGAACTGCAGTGCATCTTCAAAGCAATCATCCTGCAACTGAAAGTGTTGAGGCGACAGGAACATGCCTTTGGTCCAGGCGACACGATTCAGATTCTTCATGCGCGTACTCTCTTTTGCGATCGCCTCACGGCCCGATCACAACCGTTAGGCATCCCTCTACGATTACTCCTCCATGCACGGTGGGATCGCCCATTCGAGCAGCCGGTTGCCCTCCAATGAACACCGTCTCCGATCCCATCGCGATTGTGTCTGGTGGGCCTTCGCAGGTAGCCGGGTCGCCCATGCGGGCGGCAAAAAGGGCGCCGATCAGTACCGTCTCGCAACCCATGTCGATCGGGCCGCCCACGTGCGGCACAGGACCGTCCATCAGCGGGCAGGTATGCATGTCGAGAATGCGGGCAGCGAATGGCATGGCTAGTTAATCTTCACCATAGCGCCCTGAATCACAATGGTCATCGGGCTCTGAATCGTAATGCCACTGGAACCAATGGTAATCGACCCTCCGGGCGCGGTGAATTGGATTTGCTCGCCGGCAACCACGCTCAGCTTTGCTCCGACCTGCAGCGAGTCGTCCTTTCCCACATTTGCGCTGCGATCCGATCCTACGGTCAACGAATCATTCTTCCCGATATTCCCAGTGCGATCGGACCCAACCGTTAACGAGTCGTTGTTCGAAACGTTCGTCGTGCGATTGTGGCCTACTTTGATGGTTTCGTCGTTGGTGATATCTTTCATGCGGTCGTGCTTCACTTTGATCTGGTTATCCCGCTCGGCTTGAACAAACAGCATCTCGTTTCCGATGCTGTCTTCAAAATAGATTTCGTTGCAATTAGAAACCGAGCCGCCCTGGCTGCTGTGGGAGCGCACGCCGCTGCGAGTCTTGTTCGCGGGAAGATCATAGGGCGGCATTTGATCGGCGTTATAAACAGAGCCGATCACCAGCGGCCGGTCCGGATCGCCTTCGAGAAAATCCACCACTACTTCCTGCCCGACACGCGGTATGGCGATAGCGCCCCAGTTCTTACCTGCCCATGTCTGAGCCACCCGCACCCAACAGGAATTACTATCGCTGCCAGTCCAGAAAAAACGTACCTGGATGCGGCCGTATTGGTCGGTATAGATTTCCTGCCCGTCCGGTCCGGTCACAACCGCGGTTTGCGTTCCGTGGACAACCGCTTTTCGCGTCAAGCGGGGCGGGCGATACTGCACGCATGCGGGGATGGCGCGGAACTTATTGTGGTACTTTGCCGCTTTAGCTGAAGCATCGGCTAGATAGCTTTGGTTTTGGCCGGAGTGCTCGATTGAAACTAGAAGATACTGCCTGTTTAGGTCCCGCTGAGAATGCCCGGCCAGTTGAAAGGTGTGGCCTGTACGAAATCCAGCGCAACTGCCGCTTCCGGAGATCGCCGAGAACAGAGCTTCTTCCTCTTCCAGCCGAATGCGGGCGTAGCGGTCGCCATCGGATTTGGTCGTGTAGCGGCCCGGGTATTCGTACAAGTCTCCCTTCGCGGCGCCATCCAAGCTGGCTGCAAGACTCACTTTCGGGGTTTCGTAATTGTAGTCGTTCAACTCGACGCGGCCCGCGTGCATTTGGCGCAGCGTCTCTAGCTCGAATACCGGATTTGAGATACCCAAGCCGCCAGCAAGCGGATGATATTGGGCGTTCGCGCTCGCGGGACACGGCGGCAGACCGGCTTTCTTGTCGGTCAGCACCAGCTCGTGTTTGTCCTTTGAGTGCTGAAAATAGTAGTAGATGCCTTCTTCTTCGAGCAGCCGGGAGACAAAATTCAGGTCCGTTTCCCGATACTGAACGCAATAGTCACGCTTCGGAAGCGTAGATTGCAAATCGAACCGGTAGTTCGTCAGGGCGCGGTCGGAGAACACGGTGGAAATGATGTCTTGAGCGGTCGAGTTGTGAAAGATTCGGCAATGCACCTGCAATTCCAGTAATCGAAGCCAGGGAACGAGTTCGGCTTCGTAGGCGAGCAACCCATCTTCGCTTTCGGCCCGTTGACGAATGTTCCAGAAGTAACCGTGGAAGTAAAGCTTACTATCCGCAAAATCTTTTTGAGTCGTTACGACGGCGGGCGTGCCCAACAGGCCTTCCATGTCTACCGGCTTTTCAGCCAGGAATTTCACGGTGAAGCGGAACGGCTCGGAGATCGCTTCCCGGCCTTCAAAGCTTTCGAGCAGCGTTGATTCGCCGCCCAGCTTAGTATCCAGGCGAAAGGTGCGATTTTCTTGGGTGTAGGCCACGGTCGGGTTTCCTGTGGGTTACGCGTAGACGAACGATCCGTCTGGAGCCAGACCGATGTGAATGGAGTTGAGCCGTTCCTCTTCTCCGGTTGCGGGGGCAGCGATCCGGTCCAGGATTCGCCGGGAAATGTCGGGCAGCATCGTGTTGGTGAGGATGTTATCGACATTGCGCGCGCCGCTTTCGACTTCCGTGCACCGCTGCGCCACTTCCGTTACGATTTCTTCTTCATAGGTCAACGCTATCTTGTGCGATTCCGCGACACGCCGCTGTATCTTTCCGAGTTTTAGATGAATGATGCGCTTCAGCGCGTCTTCGCGCACGGGATAATACGGAACGATCACCAGGCGCCCTAGGAACGCGGGTTTGAACACGCGATTGAGCTCGGGCTTGAGAGCGGTCACGAGGTCCGATGGGCCGGGCTCGCTTTCAGGGTCGCCGCACAGCCTCATCAACGTGCCGGTGCCCGCATTCGAGGTCAAGATGATGATGGTGTTCTTAAAATCGATCTGCCTTCCTTCACCGTCCTCCATCGTTCCTTTGTCGAAAACCTGAAAGAACAGTTCAAGAACGTCCGGATGAGCTTTTTCCACTTCGTCGAGCAGCACCACGGAATAGGGCCGCCGCCGGACCGCCTCCGTGAGGACGCCGCCTTCGCCGTAGCCGACGTATCCGGGAGGCGATCCCTTTAGAGTCGAGACTGTATGCGCCTCCTGGAATTCGGACATGTTGATGGTGATCAGGTTCCGCTCGCCGCCATAAAGCAGGTCTGCCAGCGCGAGAGCGGTTTCAGTTTTGCCGACTCCGCTTGGACCGACTAGCAGGAAGACACCCACAGGCTTTTGGGGATCGTCGAGCCGCGCGCGAGCGGTGCGGATTCGTTGGGCAATGGCCTCGAGCGCGTGCGTCTGCCCGATGACCCGCCGCTCCAGATGGTGTTCCAGGCATAGCGCGGTCGAAATCTCGTCGCGCAGCATTTTCCCAAGGGGAATGCCGGTCCAGCCGGAAATCACTTCGCCGACGATCTGCGCGTCTACCGAGACGCGTACCATTGGCGTTTCACCTTGCAACTTGGCCAGCTCGGAGTTGAGTTGTCCGAGTTCTTCCCGCAAGCTGCCCGCATCCGATTTGCCTTCTTCGATCGCCGATCGGACTTCGTGGATGCGTTCCACGAGTTTTCGCTCGGCGTCCCATTGTTCGTTAAGCGCGGCAAGCGTGGCTTCGACTTCGACCTTGCGAGCGGTGTTGCGCTCGAGGCGTTCCGCATGATCGGCGCCCAGGGCGACTTCACGCTCCAGTACACGGCGCTCGGTAGCGAGATCGTCGAGCACGCGCGTTGCGTCCTCGACGGGCGGCGGCACAGTCCGCTGGCCGAGCGCGAGGCGCGCGCACGCCGTATCGAGCACACTTACGGCCTTGTCGGGCAACTGGCGATCGGGCAGATAGCGATGCGAAAGCCGCACCGCAGCATCCAATCCTTCGTCCAAAATACGGACCTTGTGATGCTTCTCGAGCGCCGGAATCACGCCGCGCAACATGACGGCGCACTGCGTTTCATCCGGCTCATTCACCTTCACTACTTGAAAACGGCGAGTGAGCGCGGGATCTTTTTCGAAATATTTCTTGTATTCCGACCATGTCGTCGCCGCGATGGTTCGTAATTCTCCGCGCGCAAGGGCGGGCTTCAACAGGTTCGCAGCATCGTTCTGGCCCGCCTGACCGCCCGCGCCGATCATGGTGTGCGCTTCATCGATGAAAAGAATGATGGGCGAGGGCGACGATTTTACTTCCTCGATCAGGCCTTTCAGCCGGTTCTCGAATTCGCCTTTAACGCCAGCTCCAGCTTGCAGCAATGCCAAGTCGAGCGTTCGGATGCAAACATTGCGCAATGTTTCCGGCACGTCGCCCTTCGCCACTCGCAGGGCAAAGCCTTCGACGACTGCCGTCTTTCCAACGCCGGCTTCGCCCACCAGGATCGGGTTATTTTGGCGCCGGCGGGTGAGTATGTCGACCACCTGGCGGACTTCGATGTCGCGGCCGAGAACCGGATCGATCTTGTCCTGAGCGGCCCGTTCGGTCAGATTCACGGTGTATTGGTCGAGGTTGGGAGTCTTGCCGGCCGCCGCACGAACTCGTGTTTCGGACGTTGCGGCATTCGCTACTGCGGCGACGTCGTCCTCTTCGGACAGAGAGCTGAAGTCTTTGCGAAGTACGTCAACGGGAATCTTCTCGAACTCCTTGCTGAAATCGCGCACCAGCCGCGCAAGATCGTCGTTTTCGAGCAAGGCCAACAACGTATGGCCGCTATGAATTCGTGGGCTATGAAAATCGAGCGAAGCGATGGTCCAGCCGTCGCTCAACATGCGTGCAAGAGACGGGCTTAGCGCGGGAGTACGGGCATTGCCCGATTTCAACTTGTCTAAGCTGCGCGTCAACTCGGCAGTTAGGCGCCCGCGGTCGATTTCGAAGCGCTTGAGAATCGTGTTGAAATCTCCCGCGGGCTGGTCGAGCAGCTTCAGCAGGTAGTGCTCGATTTCGACGTCGTAATGAGTGCGAGAGAGGCATAAGCCCGCGGCCGCTTCGAGCGCCTTGCGCGTTTCATCGTTCAGCCGTCCAATCAACGATTTCAGGTTCACGTGCATAGTTGCTGTCCTACCGGTAGAATTGCGTCGTCGGGGTAATGCGAGAACTCCTCCGTCTTGAGCCACGAACACCAGCCAAGCGGAAGCTCCTCGCCCAGTTCAAACTCGGGAACCTCTTCGCGATTGAGCGCGAGTTGAAGCTCGAAGTCGAACTGGCGGTTGGCGAAGAAATCGATCAGAGCTTCCGCTTCGCTATAAGCGTTGCCGCCCGGCAGGAACTCGCGGTAGCGCGCAAGAGGCATTGGGCCCAAACGGACCCGGAGTCGCGATTGTTGATTCCAAACTGCGTCGCCCACAATGGCTCCCATACCGAGTTGCTCAAAACTGGTCTCACTTCCTAAGCGACATTGTTGAGCCTGAGGCAGCATGTACCAGGCTCCGCTAAATTGATCGATCGCCGCCGGAACCTGAAAATAGTCCGCGAGCAGTTGCTGAAGGGCTGAGGCAGGCCGCGACTGGAGGGCGAGCAGCCCGGCGTAAAACATCAAAACGTTGTCGGAAACCTTCTGACGGCCGCGTACTCCAGGACTGCCGATTCCTAGCACGGCTCGCAGCGCGGTTGAGACTACATCCGGTTGGTCGCGCTCCCATAGCGTAGGGAACCGATGCTTCTCCCAGGCCTCGTAAAACAAGGAGATCAGCCGGTGGTGAAAAATATCTAGGAACGCCTTCAGCGTTGGGTCCTTAGCACGGACGCGATCGTTCACGAGCTCGGAATAAAAGTACGGCAGCGCTCCCATCGGGCCCACCAGACCGAGAAAGTTGACAGTCAGGTGAGCGGATCCTTCCGAGAGTTCGAGAGTTTCGATCTGAGAGGGTGGAAAATCGAGCGCCGGATTCGCGTGAAATCGTACTGAATCGCCATTCGGCGACATCATCCGCAGCAGCCGTACGGCTTGAAAGAAATCGAATTCGCCGGGGCGCTGTTTCAGAGCTTGGCAAGCATGTGCGCCGAGGCCGGTCGCTGACGCTTCGGGCTCCATTTGATTCGTCTCGTTGGGGCGTGGTTCCGCTACATCAGTATCCGCTGGCCTGCTCTGGGTTGCCATTCGCGAAGCACCTCCCTCCTTTGCTGCACTCGGGCGGTGAGCTGGCTGAAGCTGTTGAGCGAACAGTAAAGACCGAAGAAGCGCTCGAGCACGGCGGAGAACAAATAGACGCCTCCGCCCACAAACTTTTCTTCATCGAGCTCGAGTTCGACGCGTGTTCCGCGAACGAACGTTATACCGTGTTCCGAGAGCAGGCCGGCAAAATGCGGGCAGCTTCGGATGCTCGAAATCCCGTCCACTAGCTGTCCGGAGAATGCGGTTCGCGTGTAATCGGAAAGCCGCAACAGAGTTTGCAGTGCCAATTTACCTTCTTCAACCAGAGACAGGTAATTCAGTGAAAGATGCGAGATCAGGTTCCACAGCGAACCTGGCCCGCCGGGAGGGCGCAGCGTGCTGGTGGGCTTCCGTAGGGCAACAATCCGGCTGACGGGAGCGTTGCCATCCAGTTCGAAATCGCCTTGCGGGTTGCCAAAGGGCAGGCGTGATGGGAGATCGCGATTCGTACAAGTGGTGCGAACGGTGAGTGTATCGTTCGAGGGATCGAAGGGCTGCCCCGAAGAATCCACGAGAGAAAGCGCGACGTCGGTACCGGCATCTTGGGGCCTGGTGGAGGGCCGGCGGTAGGCCATCCAAAAATGCTCAGCCATGTTTCCGGCAGCTCCCGCTTGCGCGCGGGGAGAGTAAAAGGGCTGGCAGTGAACAATCTCGCGCGATTCCGGTTCAGCCTTAACGACGTCGTCAATGGAGTAGATTTCGACAGCCATCGGGCGGCGTGCGTCGGGCACAAGAGCGTATTCGTAGTTGCGGTGATCGAGCAGGATCGGCTCGCAGGTTTGTTCAAACAAGTTCACGATGGGCGCGCAATTCAACCGAAAGACTCGCGCGTTGACGCCGAGTTCGAGGCGCTGGCGACGCTCGCTAGAGTCTGCGTTGGAGAAAAGGAAGTAGATTTCGGCCCGTTCGCCTGTGCCGGCTGCGGTCCACGCTTTTTGGCAGCCCCCCAGAGTAAAGAAAAGAAATTTCTCCGGGAACGCGAAGTACTCTTGCAGGAGGCGGTAGCCGAGGAACGAGCGTTGCGAGTAGGCGAGGATGCCTTCGTGCGGCTCAAAGCCAACCGGAATGATCGCACTGGCCGGTAGAGTAGTAAAACTCTTGCCCCGGATGACGACCCGCTGCAGATCGCGATGCAGCATCTCGTAGAGAGTGTGGACAAGCGTGCTCTCTCCATCGAGAAAGAATTGGAGCTGGTCAACACCAAGCTGCGGGATGGGAACGCCGGGCGGGCCTTGCAGATCGACTCGAATCGCTCCGGCGCAATCGGCTCGGCGAATTTCCTGCGGCAACTGGACGGGGCTCTTCCATTCGGCGGCGGTTACTTTGAGCGGCCATAGCTTCACGTCGTAGGCCGTTCGGAATTTACATGGAATCCCATTTACTGGGCGCGAGTAGAGCTTTGTTCCGCGTTTGATCTCGATGCCGGTGGTCACCGCTCCGGATTCGGAATCGAGATGGAACTCGGCAATCGACATGGACGGAATGGGCCGCAGAAAATCGGGATAGAGCACTTCGAGCAGCGATTCCGTAACGAGAGGGAATTCGTCGTCGAGCTTGAGGTGGATGCGCGCCGCGAGAAACGCGAACGCTTCGAGCAGGCGCTCGACATGCGGGTCTTCGCATTTGTTCGGCTCGAGCACCAGGCGCGATGCAATTTTGGGGTATTTTTCGGCGAATTCCGCGCCTAGCTGCCGCAAGCAGGTGAGCTCGTTCTCGTAATATGCGAGCAGATCGGAGCGCATCAGGAGTCCTCCCGGACGGTGTATTCGCCGCTCGAAAGATGGAGCACTGTATCGAACGAGATGCGCTCGGGCGCCGGATCGATCAAGAGGGACGCTTCAATACGGAATCGAAGGCTGCGAGTTTTCAAGGGGTCGTCTTGCTGGGTGATTCTAACGTTCGCCAAGCGCGGCTCGAATTGACGAACTACCGATTGAATGTGCCGGAGGAGACGCGATTGCTCGCTCGAATCGGCCAGGCAGAACGTAGTGAAATCCGCGAGGCCAATCACGTAAACCGAACGATTCAGCTCATCGAACTCGGGTCCGGGTTCGAATGCGACTCGACGCGAGTTGAGCAGCCACTCGAGATCGCGGCGGATTGCGGCGCGCAATAGTTTCAGAGACTGCGCGCGAGACAGCGGAGGTTCGGTGGAGACGCCAGTTTCGAAATCGATGAGACGGTCGAGAACCGACAGAGTCACGGGTGTTTCAGGGGATGGGCGCATCGCCTAAATCCCCACGGCAAGCGCCTTCACTGGATCGAGGCGGCAAATGCGTTCAAAATACTTTTGCTTTTCCTTAGCGTCGCTCTGAATCCGCTTACTCGCGGACATAATGGTCGCGAGCGCATCGGCAACCGCTTCGCGCTCTTCCCAATCCTCGATTTTGTGAGCTTCGACGGCTGCAGCGAGATCTTCCAATATGGGTTGCGCAATGGCTTCCTTTTTCGCGGCGACACACAGTTGAACGAGCTGCAAGTTGCGGAAGAAGCGCCCGCGGCCTGAGCGCTGGCGGGCGATCTCCTCACGCATGAGTTCGAATGCCTTCTGAGGTTCGCCGGCACGGAGGGCTGCTGTTGCGAGGATATAGGCATCGATGAGTTTTTCGCTGGGGCGACTGTTCGCGGTGTCGATCACATTTCCGCTCCCTTGCGGTCGCGGCTCGGAAACGGGCGGTTCGGAAACGGGGGTTGGGGATTCAGATGGTTGAGTGGCGTTAGGTTGCACGGGATCGGGCTCGAGTTGGCGTTTCTTTTCGAGTAACTGATGGACGGCGTGGCGGACTTCCTCGAGCGCCGAGGAAAGCTTTCCGAAACTGGGCGCCTGGTTCCCGAATGTTTCGTCGCAGATTTCGTTCAGTTGCTTGACTTGAACCAGGGCGTTGTTCAGGCTCTTCTCGTTCGAGGCGTAAAACTGTTTTGGCGTGGTCGAGAACGCTTTGTCGAAATCCTCGGGCGCGAGCTTACCGTCTTTGATCGCTTTTTCGCGGGCTTTCTTCTGGCTGGCATCCTTCGCCTGGTCCTCGTAGCCCGTCAGGCGCGATTCTTTAAATTGATACCAGTTGTGACCGGCGGAATTCAGCGCGGCCATCTTGACTGGAATTTCGAGACACGAGCCCAGCCAGTCGAGCGGCGCGGCGAGGGGTTCGAGATCACTGTCGTCGCTTGCGGGATACAACTGGATGCCAAACCGAACGATCAACTCGCGGCAGCATGTCAGACCCTGTTCGAGGCCTGAGAACCCCTCCTTGTAGAGCAGCGCTTCGGTCAACCAGGCGGCCAATTGCAGGTCCTTGCCTTCGGTAGCAATGGCTGCTTGGGCTAGCTTGATTACGAGCGCGAAGTCGGCGACTTTGCGCTCGCGTTTCCACGCGCCCTGGTTGAGATCCTCTTCCTGGCGGCGCGCTTCCTTGATCTGGTCGTAGACCGCCGAGTAGCGCAAATCTCGTCCGGCCGGGTTATCGCCACCAATTGGATTGTACAGATCGTCACGCAGGCACATGGACTCCAATTACCTTATTCGGAAAATTCGCGTGCAAAAGCCGGTCGCTCACGCTTCCGGCTCCTTATCGACTAGCACGGCTTCAAGGTATGCATGTCGAAGCACTTCGGTACGAAGGCATCCAACGTTCCGTCTTCCTTCTCCGCCGCGTAGCAAACGCAGATCTTTTGGAACGCAAACGAAAGGGACTCGGTTGGATGTTCTTTGGATCCGTCCAAAGAAATGCTGGTGATCACCGCATCAGTGAGTTCCAGCTTGAAATAATCTTCCTGCTTGTCCTTGACGGGCTTGTCGTAGTAGAGCGTCACCGTTTTAAGAACGTCGCCGGTTACGCAATGGTCAAACAGAAGCGGGGTTGTCTTATCGGCGACCTTGCGAACGGTGACATCGCCTACATGAGCGCGCCCGGACTTAGCCTCGTGACCGGATGCTCCTTCGCCATAGGTTGAGGTCTGGGAGGCTCCGAAGCTAAAAGACAAGATGTCGATACATTTTTCCTTGCTAGTGCTGGGCCCTTCCACCCCGTCGATTTGAAGATACGCATTTACTGCCATTTGAATTCTCCTTAAATAAAAGTTAGTAATTGAGTCAAAAATTGCAATCAGCCGTTATTTCACTGGCGCCGGAAGTTCGGCCACGAGCCGCAACGATACCGTTAGCTCATCGAGCTGAAAGTGTGGCCGAAGGAAAGCTACAGCCTTGTACACGCCTGGCTTTCCCGGTACCTCGGAAACGTCGATGCGCGCTTCACGCAGCGGACATTTCGCTTTCACTTCCGGCGATGCCGTGTCGTCCGGTACGACGTAGTTCCGAATCCAGCGATTGAGAAAATTCTCAGCGTCGTCGCGAGACATAAAGCTGCCGATCTTGTCGCGCATCATTGCCTTTAAGTAATGAGCGAACCGCGAAACTGCCATGATGTAAGGCATTTGAGTCGCGAGCCGGGCATTGGCGTTGGCGCTGTCGGTGTCGTAGAGCTTAGGCTTCTGGCCGCTCTGCACGCTGAAGAACGCCGCATAGTCGGTGTTCTTGCAATGAACCAGAGGGACGAACCCGAGGTCGGCCAGTTCTTTCTCGCGCCGGTCAGTTATCGGCATCTCGGTCGGACACTTCATCGCAAGGTCGCCTTTGTCGGTGTAAAAGTTGTGCACCGGAAGACCTTCCACCAGCCCTCCGCCTTCCACGCCGCGAACGGCCACGCACATTCCGTATTTAGAAAACGAATTGGTCAGGCGGGTACCCAACGAATAGGCGGCATTGGTCCACAAGTATTTCGAATGGTCGGTGCCATCCACCTGTTCCTCGAAACTAAATTCCTCGACAGGCTTTGTCTCTTTCCCGTAGGGCAGCCGGCCCAGGGTTCTAGGCAGGCATAGCCCCACGTAGCGGGAATCCTCCGATTGGCGGAACGATTTCCATTTTGCATATTCGGTGGTGTCGAATATCTTCGCCAAATCCCGCGGAGAGCCGAGCTCGGTGAAGCTCGTCAAATTGAACATGTCGGTCGACGCAGCGCTGAAAAAAGGAGCGTGCGCGGCGGCCGCGACGTTTGAGACTTTCTCGAGCAGTTCGACATCTTCAGGGTGTTTGCCGAATTCGTAATCTCCGACCAGAGCGCCGAATGGGGCTCCTCCAAAAACGCCGTATTCCTCTTCGTAGATTTTCTTAAAAAGGGCGCTCTGGTCGAATTCGGGCGCGCGTTGCAGATCTTTCAGCAGATCTTTCTTCGAGCAGTTCATCACACGGATCTTCATCATGGTGCCGGTCTCGCTTTGGGTTACCAGGTGATGCAGACCGCGCCACGATCCCTCGAGCTTCTGGAAAGACGGGTTGTGCAGGATCTGGTTAATCTGAAGCGACAACAGGTGGTCTATTTGGGCGATGCGGGCGTTGATCATGACCTCCGCATCCTTGGCGACGGTCATGGAGCCGTCAAGAACCTGCGAGATAAATTCCTTAATCAGGTTCTTGCCGCGCTCGCGCGCCGGAGCTTCCTGGCCGAAACGGCCTTGCTCGACGATTTGATCGAGAAGACCGGCCTCGGCCGTCTGCTCAGTCTGAGCTTGAGCTTCAGGATTAGTTTGTGTGGTCGCCATGTTACGCCTGCTTTTCGTCCAGTTCACCCTTCAGCTTTTCGAGCTTCTCCGTATTAGCCACAGCGTCGAGCAGCAGTTCTTCCAGCTTGTCGTTCCCTTGGAGGCGGCCGCGCAGGTCAGCCAACCGCGACCGGAGATCGAGAAGTTCGCTCAATGGCTTGATCTGCCGCGCGATGTTCTGCGGCTCGAAGTCTTCCAGGCTCTTGAAGCGGAGATCTACCTTGACGTTCGGCGCGTCAGTCTCTTCGCTGAGCTTGTTCTCGACGGCGAATGACAAGTGGGGCTTCATCCCTTCGAGGACAGCGTCGAAGTTGTCGCGGTCGATTTCAACAAACTTCCGTTCCTTCAACTTCGGTAAAGGCTGTTCCGGCTGCCCGGTGTAATCGCCCAGGACGCCAACCACGAAGGGCAGCTCCTTCAGCTCTATTGCGCCGCCCACCTCCACGTCATAAGTGATGTGGACGCGCGGTGAGCGCACCCGGTCGAGTTTATGTTGCGTGCTTTCCCGGCCCATTGTTGGCCTCCTTTTGCATTTGAATCGGTTGGCGGTTTGTTTTCGCCTGCCGTCACTGTCTCAAGCGACACGGCCGGGAAAAAAGCATCACGCGTGGAATCTTTTCTTAACCGGGTGAGCGGGTCGCGATGACTGACGCTATTGGAGGGTTTTTCGTGATGCCTTTTTCACCGTCCGATGTCGCTTATCGGTTTGAAGGAGAGTTTTTCTATGGCAAGCCAGGCATGGAACTTGATAGGACAGCATCTCCCAACCGTAAAGGAGTTTGTGAACGCCACCGATAACGGCTGGAGCCGGAGTCAATTACGGCGGATGGACAGGCTTCTAGGGGACGCGAAGTCAGTCGAAGCCGCTCCGAGCTTGTATGTACCTGCCTTAGCCAGGTTGATTGACGAATGCCGCATCTGGATGGAAAGCAAAGACATCAAGTTCAGTAAGCTCAGTGGGAAAGCTCCAAGCCGCAGCTATTTGAAGCGGAAGAAAGCCATCGAGTCGCTAATGACAATCGCGATGATGCACTTGAGGTTCTTCGCGTTCGAGGCGCGGAAACAGAAAGGGGCCAAGGCGAACTTGGTAGGGTTGAAGCCTGGTTTCAGCCGGGAGCGGACTCAATTCGAGTGGATGAAAGGCACTTTCCCCAACATAGTGAATATTGATCCACAGTCCTCATCATTCGTAGCAGCAGGACAAAGTGACATCAGGAACGGGCTCATTCCAGTGGATCCCGAAGTGTTTGCGCTTGCCAACAAGCCCATCGACCAGCTAAGCAAAGGCGATTTTATTCGCGTATGGGGGGTGCTGCAAGATCACTTTGGTGTTGATATCGCTCCGGGCTACACTCTGCCTCGCGTGCATTTTGTGCGCAAACAGGAGCGGATTAATAACAACATGCTGATCTCGCTGCCGGGGCGTGCGGGCGGATCCGGCGCCCCGAGGAATCTTCTTTACAAAGATACCGCTCATCATCCCCACAACTCGTCGGGCGACGGAGCCCGGAATCGCGACAATCCGAATTTGTTCGATATCGCTCCACCATTAGACATTTACGCGATTGACAAATACGGAAACATCATGGCCGCTCCGAATGACCACAGATACAAGGGCGTTAGTCATGAGTCGGATTATCGCCATTCAAGTCTTAACGCGGGCAACGATGTAATCTGCGCGGGCCGCATACAGATTTTGAGCGGTCAAGTTAAGTACATCGACAATTGGAGCGGTCATTACAGGCCTGCAGAGATAAATCTAGCCAAGGCCGTGGCATGTCTGGTCAGGGCACACGATCTCGATCTCACGCAAACGAAAATAGTGGTTTTTTTCGCGGGCCTCCCGCAGACTAAAGCTCTCCCGCAGATGATCTCGCAAGTTGGAGGCGCCTTCTTCGCGAGTTTTTGACCAAGCTTTTGTGCCTTTCGCTGCGCGCTTTTTCGGAGTCCGGCGATTGACGGCTTTCCACCGCGAATATCGTTACCCGAATTGAATGTTATGAAGGAGCTTGTAGATGCCTAGTCCAGCGTGGGACTATGTTTCCCGGCTCTGGACCGTAAAAGAGTTCACCATCGAAACGGATAACGGATGGGGGCGTTCTCAACTCAGAAGGATCGACCGGCAATTAGCTGCTGCAAAGGCGACGGAAAGCAACTCGGACCAATACGTCAAGGAGCTTGCCAAGCTGGTTGATGAGTGCCGGGAGTGGATGATCAGCAAGGAGCGAAATTCGCGAGAAAGGCAAAGACCAGGAGTTATGAAAAACGCCTGGCAGCCATCACGATACTGATGAACCAGGCGCTTCAGCATCTGAAGTTCTTTGCATTTGAAGGACAGAAAGCAAAAGGCCCGCACGGCGGTTTAGTTGGCATCGAGTCCGGATATCGACAGGGAGCGGAGGGAGTTCGAAAGTATGAAGCTGTCGAATCCGTGGAATGACGGCTTGCCATTGGATCCACACTCAGCCTCATTTGTGACTGCTGGCATGGGCGACATCGTAGGCGGGCGCGCCGACATGCTAAACCGTTGGTGGGATCCGAGTATCGCTCCTATAATCGGCAAATCGGTTGACATGATGAGTGACGACGAATTTTTCTTCATGTCGCAGCAACTGAAGCAGCATTGGGGCGCCGAGCTAAGCGAAGGGGGCTTGCTGCCGCGCGTGCACTATATCCGAAAACAAGAACGAGTTAACAACAACATGCTTATCCCTCTTGGAGGTTTTCTGTACAAAGACTCGGGTCGATATCGATATTCATCCGCGGGGAGCAACGGTAAAGACATCTATGCCATGGATAAATACGGCAATCTCATGAGCGTTGCGGATGACGCTCAGTTTGATGGCGGAACATTCAGATCGGAGCACCGGCACTCGAGCCTCAACGCGGGTAATAACGTGATCTGTGCCGGTTACATCCAGATCGTGAACGGAGAAGTCAAGTACATCGACAACAAGAGCGGTCATTACAAGCCCACGGAAAAAGATCTTGCCAAGGCCGTTCTCATTCTTATGAACGAGCACAATCTCGACCTGAAGACAACGCAAATCGTCGGCTACGTACCATATGGCACGAATTCCGTTAAGAAGAACACCGAAATCACGTGGAGGGATGCTGTTTGTAAACAAGATCGTTCCGCCGCCGCCATACCCGCCGCAATACTAGAGAGCTGGCGATCGTGATCGACATGTTCGGCATTTCCGATGTGGGGTGTGTCCGCCAGAATAACGAAGATCGTTTCTGCGTGGATGAACAGCTTGGGCTTTGCCTGTTGGCGGACGGAATGGGCGGGCATGGGCACGGTGAAGTCGCAGCCGGAATGGCGGTCGAGGTCAGCCATCACTTTATGGCCGCATCGAAGGACCGGTTCGATGTGACGTGGCCGTTCGGCTACGACTATAACCGGACGTTGGATGAAAATCGCCTGGTGAATGCGATCCAACTGGCGAACCGTCAGATCTGGAGCGCGGTCAAGGAACGACCGGAATGGGCCGGCATGGGATCGACGCTGATAGCTGTCACGGTGGAGGAGGAACGGTCGGTAATTGGCAGCGTCGGGGACAGCCGGGTCTATCTGCTGCGCGACGGTCAAATGCGCCAGATGAGCGTGGACGACAGTTGGGTGGGGGATCTGGTGAGGAGCGGCGCGCTCACCGAGCAAGCGGCGCGGTCGCATCCGCAGCGAAACGTTTTGACACAGGCCGTCGGCGCCGATTGCGATCTGAATGTACATACTTGCCAGCAATCGTTGTTGGATGGAGACACGCTGCTTCTTGCTACCGATGGGATTTACGGGGTGGTGGAAGCGGCTACCATCCGTTCGATTCTCTACTCGTATCCGGACGTTAAGGCTGCGACGGAGCAGCTTGTAAGGGCGGCTCGGGAGGCTGGCGCTCCGGACAATGCGTCGTGTATTGTACTGCGCTACCGGTCGAAGGAACGGATATGAAGACACTGGGCCGATACGAACTCTTGGACCGGTTAGGCGAAGGCTCGATGGGCGTGATTTATCGAGCAAAGGACATGGTGCTCGACCGCCAAGTAGCGCTCAAGACTCTTTCGACAGCGGGCGTGAAAGATGCGGAACTGCTGGAGCGCTTCTATCGCGAGGCCCGCGCGTGCGCACGACTTCGTCACCCGAATATCGTTACGGTGTACGACTTCGGGAGGGAGAAAGATGCCGCCTATATCGCGATGGAGCTGCTGGAAGGCTCGGATCTGAAAAAGATCATCACCCGAGGTGCGACGATGCCGCTAGAGGAGAAGCTGCGGATTATGGCCGCGGTTTGCGACGGCCTGGCGCACGCGCATTCCATGGATATCGTGCATCGGGATGTCAAGCCTAGCAATATCTTCGTGACTGCGGACGGCCAGCCGCGCATTCTCGATTTCGGCGTGGCGCACATGCCTTTGTCGTCGTTGACCATTGCGGGCCGCGTGCTTGGAACGCCGTACTACATGTCGCCCGAGCAGATGCTGGGCCAGGCCTGCGATGGGCGCTCGGATATTTTCTCGACGGCGATTGTGGCATTTGAGCTTATTGCCGGCGAGCGTCCGTTTCGCGGGGCGCCGATGGAACGGATTACGGGAACAAAGCCTGATTCGGTGCTGACTTATCGGCCCGATATTCCCATGGAAGTGGATGATGTGTTGCGAAGGGCGCTTGCGAGGGAGCCTGGGGATCGGTATGCGTCGGCTGGGGAGTTTGCGGCTCGTCTGCGCGAGACGGCGGGAAGACTGCCTCGGATAGCTGTGGCTTGGGAGAGCACGCAGCCTGATGTAGGACGGCCGGTGGCCGGGACGGAAACGATCATGTCGGCGGTGCTGATTAATTTGCGTGAGTTTGAGGATGCGGCTGACCGTGGCGATCTAGGGGTGGCGCGACAGGCGCTTGTTGAGATGAGGCGGGCGGGGGCGCAGAATAGCCGCTATGCGGTTGCGCTCGAGCAGTCTGCGAAACGGTTGGCGGAGATCGAGAGGGTGGAGGCGAGTCTCTGTTCTGGGCCGATTGACAATCGGCCCGCAGGTTGGCAACCTGCCCCACCTCACCGCCCTACGCTCTTGCAGAATGTACAAAACGTGAGCGCCGAGACGAGTCTCGGCGCGGCAGGCACGAGTGCCCGCGCCACGATGGATGCGACCGTGTTGTTCGATGACCTTCCTGTCGGGCCTCCTGCGCCTCCAACTCAGCCTCCGGTGACGCATTCGATCGTTGGCGCCGAGCCGGTGACATCGGGCCGAAGCCGCTCTCGGGCTCCGCGGCGCCGGTCGCGCGCGCAGTGGGTGGTCTGGGGTGGCGTTTTAGCTGTGGTTGCGTGCGTTGCCGCGTTCGTTTTTACCAAAGGGACGGACCACGAGCTCGAGTCGCTGCCTGCTGCTGTTGCTGTGCCTTCTGTTTCCGAACCGCCGGCTCCTGCCGCCGTCGATGCTCCGACGAAGCCGCATACTGAGGCTGCAGCGATTTCTCATATGGATCGAGCTTCGCGACGGACCTTGCAGCGGAACCCGGTAGAAGTTAAGGCTAAACCGGTGGTTGAGCCGGTCCTCGATTTGCCGCCGCAGAATCTCGTGCCGGCGCGGCCCACAGTAGCGCCGATTGAACCGGCGATTATCGCGGCCGACGCGACGCCGCCGGCGCCATTGCCTGTGCGACGGGTCAGGCCCGATCTCGAAACCCAAAGGAAGGCAGGACAAGAGTTGTTGCAGCGGATGCTTGCTCGCCTGGGTCAGGTGGATTCGCCGCCTGCGCTATCGCTTTCGGGTAGCGCGATTTTGTTTGCGGGCGGCCAGCGCTCGGACTGGAATATTGCGGGAAACGTGAACGTGAAAAGTCAAACGCTGTCGCTCGAAATTCAAGGGGGCGGCTTAAAATGGCGCACATCGCTGCAGGACGGTACGAGCAAGGCGGAGGGATCGGGAAAACTAAAAGGGAGCGGAATCGCGATCGATATGGAGTGGCTCGCGAACGCGTTCTATGCCGACCAGCCCGCCGTGCTGGCCGCCCGGTTTAAGGCTGCGAGCGCAACCCAGATTGTGTGCGATTTGAGCACCGACGAACAAGGCGATCGGGTGTTGCAGGTACAGGCAGGGACAGACAGGTACGCGGTGCTGATCGCGCCAGACGGAACGCCTCTGCGCCTTCATCATGCGGGCGTCGAGATGGCATACGCCGGCTTCGCCGATGTTCACGGCTATCTCTATCCGAGGATTTTCGCGCTTAGAAGCTTGGCTGCTAACGCTCCGCCGGCCACGGTGGTCCGATTCGATGCCGTGACAGCGGTTCCAACGTTGTTTGAAAACAGCCGCCGGCGCTGACGGAAACAACCAGGCGAACATCGCTTATTTGAGTGATGGAATCCCGTGTTGAGAACCTGGCAATGCTCTATCAAGGCGCATTCACAGCGGCGGTAAGAATTCAGGCGCGTAGGCAACAGATCGGGAATGCGATGGCTTTCCGGCAGCGCATGAAGGACGTACTGGCTGAGATCGGGCGTGAAGCGGTCCGCCGCAATTACAGCAGTTCGAATATTTCAGAATCCGAGTTCCCGTTTGTCGCCTTTCTCGATGAAGTGATCCTCAGCTCGGACGATCCGTGCCGCGACGACTGGGCGAAGAGGCCTTTGCAGGAGGATATGTTTGGCATCTCTACCGCGGGTGAGCAGTTCTTCACTCGGCTCGATGCCCTCTTCGCCAGGCCGGATACTAGCGAATTGACGGACGTGCTCGAGGTTTACTACCTTTGCCTGCTGCTTGGATTCCAAGGCCGCTACATTACGGGTGGCCGGTCGGAGCTACAGATGCACACCGACCGTATCCGGCAGCGCATTGAGCGCTTTCGCGGAGTTCGCGCCGAATTGTCACCGGCAGGTGCGCTTCCTTCAGAGACGATTGCCGCGAGGCAGACGCATCCTTCGCGAAGCCGCCTTGCGACTGTCGCCGCGACAAGCGTCGGTTTTGCCGTACTTTGCTTCCTTGTATTTTCTGTCGTATTGGTTCTGAAGTCTGCAAGCGTCAATGCACTGCTCGTGCGGAGCGTGGCGCCATGAAAAAGGCAAAAGCGCCGGCGATTGCCTCGGACGCAATTAAGACGCAGGAACAAGGGGCCGCTGAATCCTTATCCTCCGGTGGTTCGGCCTTTGATTCCGCTCCGCTGGCCGAACTCATGCATGAGGCGGACCGGCGATTGACACAGTCGCCGACGCTCGCGAGCAAGCGCGGAAAATCGTCGCTTGCGGATCTGCCGCTGTACATATTGACGGGACCAGCAGGAGCGGGGAAAACCAGCACCTTTCTGGCCTCCGGCCTTTCACCTGAACTGCTTGCCGGGCAAGTACAGCGAGAGTCGATCGTGTTGCCGACCAGCTTGTGCAACTTTTGGTATGCATCGGAGGCCATCTTCGTCGAGGCAGGTGGGCGCCTTTTCGCCGACGATCCTGGCCAGTGGCGACGTTTCGTACAGCGGCTATGCGGAGCCAGTCACTCGATACTCGGCAAATTGCGCGCCGGAAGAGCTCCGCAGGCGGGCGTACGGGGAGTGATTTGGTTTTGCGATGTGATTCCGTTTCTAGGAATACCCGACCCCAGCCGAATCGGCACGATGGCGCGCAAAGTACAAGAACGACTGCAGGCGCTCGGCGAAACGCTGGGCAGCAGCTTTCCGGTATACGTAGTGTTCACTAAGGCGGACCAGATTCCGCATTTCGACGATTTCATACATCGCATGTCGGACGAGGAAGACCGGCAAGTGCTCGGGTGTACATTGGCGGCGTCCAACCTTCCAGGCGCGGGCGAGGTCTATGCGGACGCTCAGACGCGCCGGCTGCTTGAGCCGTTCAACCAGCTTTACGCTTCGCTGGCCGAAAGGCGGCTAAGGCTGCTAGCGCGCGAGCCGGAAGGCGCGAGGAAGCCGGGCATATATGAATTCCCAAGAGAAGTGAAGCGAATCCGCGATTCACTGATTCATTTTTTGGTGGATGCATTCCGTCCTAATCCGCTGCAGCCTGGGCCGCTGCTGCGCGGTTTTTACTTCACGGCAATGCGGCAAGTACCGGCTACGACGGCGGCGCCAGGCATGCCCTTGAATGGGCGTTCCGGAGACGCCAGGAACCTGGATGCTACGGTGCTTTTCCAGGCTGCTGCGCCGCAGCCGCCAGATCCCGCCATAAGCGCGGCTGCTAAAACTGGGGAAAACACTGTAGCGCGCTGGGCGTTTACGACGCAATTGTTCCATGAAGTGATTCTGAGGGATCCGCTTGGTCGCGCTGCGGGAGCGCAAAACGTTCGGCGAGACCGAAAAAATCGTGTTCTCTTGGCCACCGCGGCGGCGGCAAGCGTTTTAGTTGCGCTTTGCTTGATTCGTTCCGCGTGGGGCAACTGGACTCTGCTGTCGGATGCCGGTCGGGCGGCACAGGCTGAGTTTGCGCGTGCCACACCAGGCGAGCTGCCGTCCGTGGCCGATTTGCGTTCCATGGATCGATTGCGGAGAGTAGTCGAGCCGTTCGTCGAATATGACCGTGACGACGCGCCTTGGCATCTTAGGTGGGGACTTTACTCGGGCGACCGCATCGTAAAGAGCGCGTACGACGCTTACTTCGAGCTTTTCCGGCGCTACTTTTTTACCGATGCTGAAGCAGGCTTCGTTGCACGCTTGGCGCGGGTGAACGTCGAAGACCGCTCGTTGTCGTATAGCGCAGCCTATGACACGCTCAAGGCCTATCGCATGACAACTTCAGGGAAGTGTCCGGCGGATGCTGCATTTCTTGTACCCGTCTTTACGCAGAGCTGGCAGTCGGGCCGCGCGGTCGATAGCGAACGCCTGCAACTGATCGAGCAGCAGGTGAATTTTTACGCAAGCGAACTGGGGCGCCGGAATCCGTACGCGATCGAGGAGAACCCGGAGCTGGTGGCGCAGAGCCGCGCGTTCTTATCGACGTTTGGTGGAGTGGACCGGCTGTTTCGCGGAATCGTGGCGGAGGCGAACAAACCGCCCAGACAGCCCAGTCGAATTGCGGACCTTGCGCCGAACTTCCGGCAGGTGCTGACGGGTCGCGGCGAGGTGCAGGCCGCTTTCACGCGGGAGGGATGGGCCTTCGCGCAACAGGCCATTCGCGAACCCAATCAGCAGTCGGTGGGCGAGGAGTGTGTGGTCGGCGGCTTGGGCGCTTCTACGCCCTTTCCCCAGGGGTCAGAGGTGGCCTCAGAGCTGAGCGCGATGTACGCGCGCGCTTATATCCAGGCGTGGAAAGATTTCCTTACTTCGACTGGCGTGCAGCCGTTCCGGTCGGCGGCTGAAGCGGCGCAAGGGTTGGAGATTCTGGCTGACAACCGATCGCCGTTGCTCGTCGCTCTATTTCTGGCGGCAGACAATACGAGTTTCTCCGGACCCGGCCGACCAGCGACATCGCCACTGGCCGCTCAAAGCGCCTCGACAGGACTACTAGCGCGCATTCTTCCAGCGTCAGCGAAAAAAGCTGGTGCGCCAGTGAACAGTTCAAGTAACGATGGGATCTTTACGGCGGATCTTGCGCGAGTGTTCCAACCGGTGCGCGAAGTGGTGCAGGCCGGCAACCGCGACCGCTTGATCGGCGACCCGAACCGCGACTACGTGAATGCGCTGAGCGAGATGCAGCAAGCGATGGCGCGGCTCAAAGACGATCCGCCTGCAAATCCCGACTTGGCTTTGAATGAGCAGGCGCAGCAGGCGGCCGCGAAAGGCCTCGACTCCGTTCGTCAGATCGCGCAAAGGTTCAACATTAACGGTAGCGAAGGAATGGATATTGAGGTGAAAAGGCTGCTCGAGTCGCCGTTCCAATACTCGATGCGGTTCGTCGTTACAGATCCGTCGAAGGTCGCGCGCGACAAGTTGGCCGGCGCGGCCAAATCGTTCTGTACGCGGCTGAGCGCCCTCGAGCGCGAATTCCCGTTTAATCCGCAAAGCGACATAGACGCTCCGCCCGACCAGGTGGCCGCTGTGTTTGCGCCGCCGTCCGGCGCATTGTTTCTGTTTGAGCAGCAACTCGGCAAACTGGTGGTGAGAGAAGGAAAGGAGTGGGTGCAGAATCCGGAGACGCCGTCGCCGCGGGTGACGCCCGAATTTCTGCGATTCTTGAACCATATGACGGCTATCTCAGAGTCGCTGTTCGAGGACGGAAGCGCACAAATGAAATTGAGATATGGGTTGAAGCTGGTACCGGGGTCCGGCGTCGAATCGATGTCTCTCGATATCGACGGGCAGCAGCTAACGGCAACCTCCGGACAGGCCGAGGGAAAACTTTTTAACTGGCCGGGGCCGGCTGGCGCTCAACAGGTTCTGATTCGCGTGAAGGCAGGCGCTAATATTCCGTTTGCATCGTATGAAGGGGTTTGGGGGATTTTTCACATGCTCACCGACGCAGATCCTCGCCCTATGGGGAGCCGAATCATTGAACTCAGTAAAGTGCGCCGCGGTCACGGGCTGCCCGAATCAGTGCTAGATCAGAACAACCAGCCGATTCAGGTGCGGCTCGAGGTGACGCAGCTTCCGGCGGGTGCCAAGGTCTTCGATCGGAGTTTCTTTCAGGCCAGGTGCCCGGTGAAAGTTGTGGAATAGAACTTTCTGACCATTCGGGGCTGGAAGCCCCGCGCGGGCTTCGGCCCAATGCCACTTAGTTTTTGATGTCGAAAGCTAGATAAAACAAAACAATGAGGTTATGTTTTATCGATGACTCCCCCGACCCGCTTCAGTTGTTGCGGCTGTTTCAAAAAGTGGCACCCGACTGGTTTTTCGAGGACCTGTGTGAGAAGCATGGTGGGGGTTTTCGGTCCGGGATCTACAGCGCAGTAGTAGTAGTGTGGCTCATGATTTGGCAGCGCTTGCAGGGGAACCAGAGTTTAGCTGCGGCGGTTCAATACTTGCTGCAGGGTGGTGCCAGGGATTTAGTCGGCGACTGCAAGCGCTGGAGCGAGGACAAGGTTTCCGCGGCCACCGGTGGATATTGTCAAGCACGACAGAAATTACCGAAACTGGTAGTCAGTCAAGTGAACGAGCGCATTGTCGAACAACTGCGAGCGGAAATGCAGGAGGGCTGGGAGGGGCTGAAACGGCCGGTGTTTGTGATTGACGGCTCGACGCTACGGTTGCAGCATGAACCAGAACTGGTGAAGACCTTTTCCCCCGGGCACAACCAACACGGTGAGAATCATGGGCCGGTGATGCAACTGGTGGTGTTCCACGATGTGTTCAGTGGACTGGCTCTACGGCCCAGTTGGGGAGCGATGTATGGCGATCAGGCAGTGAGCGAGCAGGCCTTGGCGGAACAAGCGCTGGAGAGGTTGCCGGCAGAGGGATTCGTACTGGGCGATGGCAATTTTGGGATTTTCGCTTTTGCATATGCGGTGCAACAAAGCCAACGCGCGATGATCTTGGGGCTGACCCAAGCCCGAGCGCAAAAGATCTTGGGGAGCGAGTTGGTGGAAGGCACGGATCGGAAGGTGGTCTGGCGAGCGAGTCGCTGGGATTGCAGCGCACACCCGCAGTTGCCAGAGCAGGCGTGGCTGGAGGGACGCCTGATTGTATGTCTGAATCCGTCTCGCCCGAACGAGTTCCTGTATCTGTTTACGACGCTGAGTCTGCCCGGCCAGGAAATCCTCGGCATTTACAAGCTTCGCTGGAACATCGAAACGGATTTGCGATCGTTAAAGCGTACGGTGCGGCTGGATCAACTCAGCAGCAAAAGCCTGGACATGGTAGAGAAAGAGCTGCTGCTGGCGATAGCGGCCTACAATCTGGTGCGCGCCGTTATGTGCCTGGCGGCACGGCGTGCCAACCTCAAGCCACGCCAGCTCAGTTTTTCGTTTGTTCGAACGGTGGTGGAAGCCGCCCTGCCGGGTTTTAGACACAGCCGCCAGCGAAGAAGAATACCGACAGCGGCTCGATCGCATGTTGCGCTATGCCGCTCAGGGTAAGCTCCCGAATCGTTCGCGTGTCCGATCCTATCCGCGGGAGGTCTGGGGCCGAGGCAGTCAGTTCCCGACACGCAAGCGAGTTATGGAAAGTGGCGGACAAACGAAATGACGTTCGCCGCTACACTTGCGCCAGTACCGGTGGATTCCACGCTACTGGCGCGCGTCACCTACCACAGCAGCAAGTCGATTCTCGATCTGGAATTCTGTGACGGTGCCATCTACCGTTACTTTGCTGTTCCTGAAGCAATCTACCGCGGTTTGCTCGCCGCTGATTCGAAAGGCTCCTACTTCAACCGTCAGATTCGAGACTGTTTCCGTTACGCGCGCCTCAGGCGGCCCCAATGATCCACACTTTCGAAGAAAGCAAGGCTATGGCCCAAACTAGAACTAAGTGGCATTGGGCTAAAGCCCGCCCCACGGGGCGCAAGTCGGATACAATGGCCATCACCGGTGCGATGAATCCCGATGAATCGTCCTGCGAATCGCGGAATGTAACAGAACTGCTTGTTGCGTGGAGCAAGGGCGACGAGGAAGCTCTAGGGAATTTGCTTCCTTTGATCTATGACGAACTGCACCGCCTGGCGCGCAATTACATGCATCGGGAAGCTCCCAACCATACGCTTCAGACTACGGCGCTTGTTCATGAGGCTTATTTGCGGCTGGTTAAACAGAAGGATGCGAACTGGCAAAACCGCGCCCATTTTTTCGCCGCTTCGGCCCAATCGATGCGGCACATTCTGGTGGATATGGCTCGCGGGCGAAACAGGCAGCGGCGCGGGGGCGGCACGCCTCACCTTTCCTTCGACGAAGCTGCTGTATTTTCGCCGGAGCGCGCCTCGGAACTCGTTGCTTTAGACGACGCGCTCACCGCTCTGGCGAAGCTGGATGAACGAAAGAGCCGGGTTGTCGAACTTCGGTTTTTTGGCGGCTTGAGTACGCAAGAGACGGCGGAAGTTCTGAAGGTATCGGAGGCTACGGTGGAACGGGAATGGAAACGTGCAAAGGCCTGGCTCTCCTGCGAGCTGGGCAAGGCCGACACCGCCGAAAAGCCGTGACGACGCGTTACGTGGCTCATGGATCCTCTTGTCATGACCCCGGAACTCTATCAACGGATTAATGCGCTAGTGGATGCCGCCCTGGAGATCCCGGCTGATCGGCGCGGGCACTTTCTCGATCAAAACTGTTCAGAGGACGGCGAACTGCGAACACAAGTCGAACAACTACTTGCCGCGCAGGAATCCGGTTCCGATTTTCTGGAAGCGCCGTTGCTCCATTTGATGGCCAAAGATATGGCCGCGCTTCCTATTGGGGACGATCTCACCGGGCGAGAGATTCATCATTATACGGTCGTATCGCGGCTTGGAGCCGGAGGCATGGGTGAAGTATGGCTGGCGAGGGACACGCAACTGCCTCGCGAGGTCGCAATCAAATTGCTGTCGCCGAGATTCGCGGGCGATCCATATCACGTGCGGCGATTTCAGCAGGAAGCGCGCGCCGCGTCGACGCTGAACCATCCCAATATCGTCACCATCTACGAAATCGGGAAGACGGAAGGTGTCGATTTCATCGCTCAGGAGTTCGTACACGGACAGACGCTTCGCGAGTGGCTTGGCAAAGGCCCGTTACCGGTGCTGTTGGCTCTCGATGTGGCAGAACAGGTGGCGGCAGCGCTGGCCGCGGCTCACGGAGCTGGAATCGTGCACCGCGATATCAAACCCGAAAACGTGATGATCCGGCCGGATGGCCTGGTGAAGGTGCTTGATTGGGGACTGGCGAGATTAGCGGAGAGAATGCCGCAAGGGCTTGACGAACCGCCTTCAAACGACTCCGCGATACGTCCGGGCTTTGTTCTTGGCACGGTGCGATATATGTCTCCGGAGCATGCGCGGGGCTTAACAGTGGACGCGCGAAGCGACATCTTCAGTTTGGGCGTGATCCTCTACGAAATGGTCGCCGGTGTAGCGCCGTTTCGAGGAACGTCTCCTAACGATGTGTTGACTACGATCCTGAACGACGAACCGGAACCACTTTCAAAACACTTGGCCGGCACGCCTCCCGAACTCGAGCGGATCGTTCGGCTGTGTCTCGAGAAGGACCCTCAGGCGCGGTATCCCGGCGCGACGGAATTGCGAAAGGACCTGAACCGGCTGCGCCGCCGCATGGAGCCTCTCTCGGTCTCGACCCAATTACCGGCTCTGCCGGTCAGCCCGAAGGCCGCAAAAAGCACGCGAGGCGCGCTGCTTCCCGTACTGGCGACTATTCTCGCCGTTCTGATCGCAGCCGGAGTTCTCATCATCGTCAGCAGGCAGCGAAGTAACTCGTTCTTCAATTCCATGAAGATTAGTCGCCTGACCACTCGAGGTGAAGTTGCGGACGCGGCGATTTCACCGGACGGCAACCACGTAGCCTACGTGCTCGAAGAGGAGCGGGGCCAGAGTATCTGGATCAAGCAACTCGCGACGGGCTCCGATGCCATGATCCGCGCACCCGAACCGGGCCAACACACCGGATTGAAGTTCTCGTTGGATGGCAATTACTTGTACTACCGCCGGCAGATCGATAACGGAATCTTCGCGCTTTATCGCTTAGGGGTGCAGGGAGGCGAGCCGGTCGAATTGATAGCGAACGTCAACGCGATCGCCTTCGCGCCAGGTGGACGAAGGTTCGCGTTCTTTCGCATAGATCCTTCTCAACAGGAATCCTCGCTGATAGTTGCGAACGCGGACGGCACAGGCGAGCGGACGATTCGAACAAGGCGCCTGCCTCAATATTTTGGCCGATACAGCTTGGCTTGGTCGCCCGACGGACTCTGGATCGCCTGCTTCGCGGGAAATGGCAGATCGCATAATGGCCAGGCTTTTCACCTCATTGAAGTTCGGGTTGCCGATGGGGCCGAGAGAGCGATTACCAGGCGTTCCTGGAGATGGGGCGGGTCCATCGTCTGGCCCGCGAGGAAGAATACACTGCTTTTTGACGCGACCGATCAGAGCGATGGATACCAGATCTGGTCGGCGTCTCTCAAGAACGGCGAAGTTTCAAGGCTAACGAATGACCTGAACGATTATAGACGCTTGAGTCTTACTTCCGATACAAAGACGATGCTGGCAGTCGAGACGCAAAGGACCTCGGACATCTGGATAGCTCCGGCGGGAGATAGCAATCGAGCCAATCAGCTCACCTTCGGCAATGTGCAATCTCTCGATAGCATCGCCTGGGCGCCTGACGATAGAATTGTCTACTCGGCTCAGGCAGACGATTCCCGGAACATCTGGATCATGGATGCCTTTGGCCGTGAGTTAACACAGCTTACACACGGATCAGACAACAAAACCGAAGTGGCGGTCACTCGCGACGGAAAATACGTTGTCTACCAAGGCGAGGGAGAGATCTGGCGGATCGGTCTCGACGGCGCAAACGCCCTGCAACTTACCCATGGGACTCACGACGTGCATCCTGAGCCCACGCCAGACAGCCGGTTCGTCGTATATGCGTCATTCACAAACTGGTCACCCGGCATCGCAGGCAAGCCAACGTTGTGGAAGGTTCCGATTGATGGCGGCGAACCCATCCAACTAACTTCAACTCCGGCGTCGATCCCCAAAGTGTCGCCCAACAGCAAGCTGCTTGCCTTCGAATATTTTCCAGGCACCGATCCTCAACTCTCGCCTCGCCTGATCGCCCTGATGAATGCTGAGGGCGGGCCTCCAACGAGGGTTTTCGATAGATTACCGGCTCTCGCGAGCGATGTCCTGTGGGCTCCGGACGGAAAATCTCTTCAATTTGTTGTGCTCAGCAAGCGTGTTGGCAACGTGTGGCGGCAAGCCCTGAATGGCGCTTCACCGGTCCAGCTTACGCATTTCAACACGGGTCAAATGTTCGCCTTCGCCTGGTCGCACGATGGGCGGCAGCTTGCGCTGGCACGCGGCAAAACAACCCACGATGTCGTACTGATCACGGATTTCGAATGAAAATGTCGCCAGGAATGGCGGCATGGCAGCCGGAGGCCAGGCCAACGGCCCGCCGCACAAAAGCCGGTCGCTGACGCTCGCAGCTCCTTGTCATCTTCATCCGTATTGATGGCCCGCAGGGCCATGCGGGACTCCCTTTGGTCGCGGCTCAGTTCCAGGTAAGTTTGTCTCCTGGTAAGAGCGGCAAGCGCAGTGCATTGGGGTCGCTAGGGTCGATTTCAACGGGTGTCGGCCGTCCCGCGTAAAGGCGCAGCAGCTCGACGTGCGTTGGGTGGATAGCAACACTCCCAACGAGACTACCCCACATCACTGTGCGGGGAGCGCCGTTGACCACAATCTCCATTTCGATTGACACGGAACAAGATTCAGGAAACGCCGTGCAGTGTGCGGATTTATCGGCGCAAACCGAGGCCGGCTCGGCCAGCAATTGCGCCGCAAGGCGGTCGAGTTCTGCGGTCGAGTTGGCGCCTAGCAGAACAGAGCCGCTGGTTCTTCCGTTTCGTTTGAAGACGATTGCGGAATAGAACCGGTAGTAGCGGTAATGCTTCTGCGGGCCGCCTATGAGATGCTGAACGGGCGCCTGGTCCGTTGGCCGCTGCTTCATGGATTGAACGGAAAGCTGCCGCAACCCTCCTTGAGGTCGCACTTGATAGCGCGCGATCTCCGTGCCCAGGAAACCGTCAAGGCCTCGCTTCGGCGCGCCTTCTTTGTAATATGCATTTTCGATACTGAGCTCCATCCAAGGATGCAGATCCATCCAGCTTCGCGCCGGTTCAAAACCGTTATAGCGGCGCAGCACTTCGGCGAAGGGAGTGTCGGTGGAATCGGGCGATCGGAGCAGATAATCCGGATGATTGGGCAGAACGCGGAATGAACCCAATTGACGATGGGCAATGCACGACGCCGACAACAGCAGCGTTAATGCAAGCACCGGCGCGCGCACGGTAGTGATCGTAAAGGAGCTCTCTTCCGGCCGGCTATTGCGACAAAGTGTAATTTACCGTGATGTCAGTAAGAACCTCGACTGGATTCCCGTTTAAGAGCGTGGGGGTGTAGCGCCATTCGCGGACGGCCTCGAGCGCGGATTCCGAGAGATCGTCGCTCGGAGAGGAAAGGACCCTGATTTCCTGTGGCACGCCTTCTTTCGAAATGACGGCTTCGAGCAACACGGCTCCTTGAACGCCTGCAGCCTTGGCTGAAGCCGGATAGACCGGCGTTTTCTTTTGAATCAAGTTCGATGCCTCGACGGATCCACCGATTCGCAGCCTGTCAGACGCAAGCCGCGTTACTTGCGGTTTCGCCGAGCCCTGGCCAGCCACAGTCACCCGCTGCTCAATCGGACCCACTTGCATGGTAAGGGCTCGATCGACGTTCGAATCCGCCTTCAGGTCAAACTCGCGGAATACCGAGCTGAACCCTGGTTTCTCGACGCGCAGAATTGCTTCTCCAGCCAGCGCATTTTCGATGACGAACTTTCCGTCGGCGCCGGAAATTGCCTCCTGCTTTGCGCCTGTGTCGGGATCGTAAAGCACAACCTTCGCGTCTGGTATCGCGCCTCCTGTGATGTCGGTGAGCGAGCCGCTGACGGTGGCCGCGGAGAGGCCGATCGAGGTCAGCAGGCCTGGAATGAGTGTTCGTTTCATGGTTAAACCTCTACTATCGGAAAATCGTTGATTCGCGCCAAGCGTCACGGCCGATGCCCCGAGAGTCACTAGAGCGAGGCCGATGATTGAGATTGCCGCGCGGCCGCTCGACCGCAACACGGGTTGCGGATTCAGAATGACGGCGATACGTCGCTCGAAACCAGAGGCAGGGATCATCGAGAGCGCGGCGCCTGTCCAACTCCTATGCGCGCCAAGGGTCCGCGCAATTTCGAGCAACTCGTTTGCGTACTGCGACGGACGCATGCCCAGCGCGACGGCATCCGCATCGCAGGCCAGCTCGCTTTCATGCCGTATGCCTCGGCGTACTACCCATACGAGCGGCTGAAACCACCACAACGCCGCAACGATGTGAACAAATAGTTGAATAGGAAGATCGCGCCTTCGGATATGCGCCAGTTCATGCAGCAGAACAGCGCGGCGCCGCGAATCGGGCCAATCTCCGCAATCGGCCGGCAATAGAATTCGGGTCCGCGCGAGTCCGCAGGTTACCGGCGCCATCACGCCACTCGCCTTCAGTACTTCGGGCTTGGTTTCAAGCCCCGTCTTCTCGCACAATTCATCCAGCAAATCAGTCCACGCCTGGCTGCGAAGCGCCAAGGCATGCTGCCGGATACGCCATATTGAGAACGCGCTGAAACATGCTGGTGCGAGCGCAACGGCAACACCTGCAACCCATACCGCCAGCGCCCAATTGACGGAAAACGGGTTGCCGCCGCGTCCGATGATGAACAAAGTTTGACTGACTGTAACTACTCCTCGGCCGCCAGCCGTAGGCCAGAGCGGAATGTGGATCTCAGGGAGAAACGCCGAAAAGAGCCGTATGGCCGCAAGCAAAGCAACGGAACAGATTCGAATCCGGAACCGGACTTTCGGAGCGCATCGCCCGCAGAACGTTCGAACGACCTCGGCGGCAGCGAGCAACAGGCTCGACCGGACGAGCAGGGCAACTAGCAAATACCACGTCATCAACGGCCTTCCTTGCGAGCCTTTTCGATGAGAGCCGAGAGCCGGTCGAAATCTTCGCTAGAAAGCTTGCGGGCCGAGAGATCGAGCAGCGTCGCAACGGCCAGTTCCGCCGAGCCGTCGAAGAACGTGTCAACCACGTGCACGATGGCCGACCTTCGCGCCTTCTCACGAGGAACGGTAGGAATAAAGACGTACCGGAGATCTTTCTCTTCGTGCTTTATGTGCTTCTTCTCTTCGAGCACGCGCAGCATAGCGCGCACGGCGGAGTAACTCGGCGGGTCGGGAAGGCTTTGATGGATTTCCGCCGCGGTGGCTCGGCCCCGGCGATAGAGGATGTCCATAATCTGGCGTTCGCGGCGGCTGAGCCGATGCTGTGAAACTAGCATCATGCTAGAAAAATAGCATCAAGCGCCGATGCTGTCAAGGAGAGGTTCTGAATTCGCCAAAGCCCACCTGTTCTACCCGCCTTGCCGGATCCAGAAGCGCGTGAACGGTGAAAAAGCTCTCGCCGGGCGCGCCGAACCGCAAATCCGTCAGACTCACCACGCGCCAATCGAACTTCGGCCCCGGTGTCTCTTCCCAGTAGGGAAATCGGGCGAAGTACAGGCTGTAACGGAAGGCTTCTGTCTCGCTCGCCTGTTCGAACGCCTGATTCCAGGCGGGCTTGTACAGCAAGGTGCCGTCCGATGGGTCGAAGTTGGCGTAGGCGGATAAATGATACATACGGTACGCGTGCGCGCCCTCGACAACGGCGTTCCATTCCAGCGGGTTCACCGATTCCGGCATCGCTGCCATACGGATGGCAGGTCCTCCGAGCGCTTCCCCGTAGATTCGCGACTCGAGTTGCGACATTACCCGCTCGTGCATGAGAGCGCGGAAGCCGCCGTACAGGACGAAGAAGGACAGCGCGAAAATCGCCAGGCCCCGTCCGCCCTTGCGCTTCTCTCCAATCTCTTCGCTGACCAATTGCCCTAGCGCCGGCCCCAGCCAGGCAATCGCCAATACGCCCAGCACGATCCAATCCACCAGGCTGAACAGGTCCAGGTAAAACCATCTACTTGAAAAGGGGAGGAACAGGCGAATGCCGTAGCTCATGCTCCAGTCGAGCAGAAGGTGACTTGCGACTCCGATGCAGGCAATGGCCCACGCGGCCAGCCAGGGCAATCGCTTCCAGCGGACCAGCGCCGTCAAACCTACCGCGCCGAAGGCGACCAGCGGAAGGCAGAGGAGAGAGTGTGTGTAGCCCCGATGAAGTTCGAAATTTTTCAGTGGTCCCCGGAGCCAGTTCACCATATCGATGTCCGGCAAGTTGGCCGCAACGATCATCAGCAGTGTGCCGTGGGGCGAATATTTTCTTAATCCCGCGCGCGCCAGAGCCAAACCAGTCAGGCTATGGGTTAGGTTGTCCATCGGTCGACTGGAAAGGAGAGGCAGGACCACAGTTTTGTGGGGCGGGCGTCCCTGCCCGCGGCCGACGTCCTCGTCGGCCTCTGAATCAAACCGTTGAAGATGCGGGAACAAGCCGGACGTGGACCACGTCCGCCGCGGACCAGGAGGTCCGCCCTACGATGCTCTCCGCATGTGGGAAAGTAAGTGGCATTGGGCTGAAGCCTGCCCCACAGGGCACGATGACTCAAGCGCACACTGTTGCCTGATGCATCGCCTGTTCCCGCTCGAAATAAGCTCCCGGCGCCAGCAGAGTGATCGCTTCCGGCACAATCTCTATCGTGACGGGAAGCGGGCACGCCAGCTCACCATCGATCTGCGTATGAATGCGGCTGTCGGACGGAGCGTCGCAAGCAATCTTCGTCGCCCGCGCAACGGTAATGCCTTTCAGTTTTTCGGCATGGCCAAGCAGGACGGCTGCCAGGTACCGCAGATAGCCCATCGAGTTCTCCCCTTCGAACAACACGACCTCGAAATCTGTCCGAAGCAAGGAAGCACCTCTGGCTATTTCCAGATCCCCCCCGTAATTCCGGACCCGGCTCACTAACGCGAATCCGCACCGATGCCGTTTCCCGTCGAGCTCGACATCGAACTGCGGAACCTTTCTAAACACATGCCCAAAACCGCAAATATAGTAGGCCAGCTTCCCGATCGCTGCCTTGAGCTCCAGGTTCAGGTCGTAGACGATTCGCGCGTCGAGTCCTGCGCCTGCCATCAAGAGAAAGTAGCGCCGATAGTTCTCTCCCCGTAAGAGGCCCACCGATATCCTGCGCGGGACCATGTTTGGTAAGGCGCTCGCCGCGCCGACAATCCCACCCTTCATCTTCAGCTCGTGCGCCAAAACGTTCGCTGTTCCACCCGGCAGAAGCGCCAAGGGTACGTGGCTTCCCACCATCCCGTTGGCTATCTCGTTCACAGTGCCGTCTCCGCCGGCCGCGACAACCAGGTCAACTCCTTCATCGATCGCCTGGCTCGCAACAGCCGCCGCCGTATTGGGCCCCGTTGTGGGCGCCAGCCGCGCAACGATTCCCTGTTTTTCGAACTCCTTGATGGTACGTTGTAGCAAGTGAGTCTTCCGGGCCATACGGCCCGCGTAGGGATTGTAAATAACGACCGCTTCTCTGTATTTCGAAAAAGCTTTTTCCAAACCACTCATTATAGGTTTTGGCCATGCAGGAATCAGTCGAGCACCAGATCAGGAAGCTACGCGAAGAAATCGAACACAACGGATATCTCTACTACGTCCTCGATCAGCCTGCCATCAGCGACGCCGAGTACGACGCGCTCATGCGGCGCCTTCAGCAGCTTGAACAGGCCCACCCAGAGTACCTGACGCCCGATTCACCCACTCAGCGGGTCGGCGGCAAACCGCGCGAGGGCCTGCTGCGCGTTGAGCACAGCGCTCCCATGCTCAGCCTCGATAATGCGCTCAACGAGGACGAGCTGCGCGACTTCGACAACCGCGTGGCGAGCTTGTTGAAAGGCCAGAAATATTCCTACGTGGCCGAGCTAAAGCTCGATGGGTTATCGATGGCTGCGCACTACCGAGATGGGCGCTTGCGCCAGGCTCTGACGCGAGGCGATGGCCGGGTCGGCGAAGATGTCACTGAAAGCGCTCGCACTATCCGCTCGCTGCCGCTGCGCGTTAAGAAGTTGGAACGCGATTGGGAAAACTTCGAAGTACGCGGCGAAGTGGTCATGCCGCAAAGTTCCTTCGAACGCTTGAACGCGGAACGCGAAGCCGCGCAGCTTACGAAATTCGCGAACCCGCGCAACGCCGCTGCCGGGGCGCTCCGAGCGCTCGATCCGCGCATCACGGCGCAGCGCCAGCTCGACTATTTCGTCTATTTCCTGTTGATTGACGGAGCCCCGGCGCTCGCGAGCCAATGGGAATCGCTTGAAACCCTTCACGCTCTCGGCTTCAAGGTTAATCCGCGAAGGAAGAGATGCGAGAGCTTCGATGAGCTTCTCGCCTTCATTAAAACGTGGGAAGAGAAGCGCGAATCGCTGCCTTACGAAATCGACGGCGTTGTCGCGAAAATCGACTCAGTTCGCCAACAGCGCGAGCTCGGCTTTACCGCAAAGGCACCGCGCTGGGCGATTGCCTTCAAATACGCCGGCCGCCAGGCCGTCACGACGCTCGACAACATTGAAGTGCAAGTAGGGCGCACGGGAACACTTACGCCTGTCGCTCATTTGTCGCCTGTCGCGCTCAGTGGAGTAACCGTTTCGCGCGCCACGCTTCATAACGAAGACGAGATTGAGCGTCTGGGTGTCGAAATCGGCGATCGTGTTCTGGTCGAGCGCAGCGGCGACGTCATTCCCAAGGTCGTTCGCGTCGTCGAGCAAGGCGAGCATCGCCGTAAGTTTCAGATGCCCAAGCAATGCCCGGTTTGCGGCGGCCGCGTGGTCCGCGAACCCGGTGAGGCCGCGAGCCGCTGCATGAACACAAACTGCCCCGCGCGTCTGCGCGAGTCGCTGCTTCACTTCGCTCACCGGGGCGTTATGAACATTGATGGCATGGGGGATGCTTTGGTCGATCAGCTTCTCGCGCGCAATCTGGTGAAAAGCGTCGCCGATCTGTACAGCCTCACGCTCGATCAATTACTCGAGCTCGAGCGCATGGGTGAAAAATCGGCAACCAAAGTTCTACAAAATATCGACCGGTCCCGCAAGCAGCCCCTGTGGCGCGTGCTCAACGGTCTGGGTATTCCTTTCGTGGGTGAGCGCACCGCTCAAATTCTTGCCGAGCATTTCGGAAGCCTCGACGCCATCGCCTCTGCCGATATCGAAACACTGCAAGAAGCCGAAGAAGTAGGGCCGAAAGTAGCGGACTCCATCTTCCAGTTTTTTGCCGAGAAGCGCAATCGCGAACTCGTCGAGCGGCTTCGCGAAGCCGGCCTTCAGTTCACGGCCCCGAAGAAAGCCAAGGCGGCTCGTGGAACGCTGAAAGGCCTCACGTTCGTTCTTACCGGGACGCTTCCTCATCTCACGCGCGACGAGGCGAAGCAACAAATTGAGGCTGCGGGCGGCAAAGTCACGGCGTCGGTCAGCAAAAAAACGAATTATGTAGTTGCAGGTGAAGAAGCAGGCTCGAAGCTCGATAAAGCAAAGGAACTCGGTATCTCGATACTCGATGAAGCAAATCTCTCCGCTATGCTGAAAACGGGCGCGCAAAAGTCGAGCGCGGCGGAGTAGTCGCTGAAACCGATTTTCGAGATTCTGATCTCCTGGGGCCCGTGGGGATTGCTTTTGCTTGCCGCTCTTGATTCGGTCGGCATTCCCATTGTTGGCGGCGTGGACGCCTTGCTGATTGCCCTCTCGACAATCGATCCTGAGAACGCTTACTTTTCCGCCTCGTGCGCCATCGCCGGCTCGCTCGGTGGCAGCTATTTCCTGTTTGCCATTGCGCAAAAAGGGGGTCACGTGATGCTCGCGAAATATACGTCACACGGAACCGGGTTGAAGCTTAGGAACTGGTTTGAGCGCTTTGGCCTTCTCACGGTCTTTGTCCCCGCACTATCGCCGGTGCCCATGCCGATGAAGATTGCCGTGTTCTGTGCCGGCGCGCTTGAAGTGCGCACCCGATCCTTTCTTGCTGTGGTTGCGCTTGCCCGTGTCATCCGCTATTTCGCGCTTGCCTACCTGGGCCAGCGCTATGGCCGATATACTGTGCCATTTCTGAAAGCACATTGGCCCGTTGTTGTTGTGACGATTCTTGTTCTGTGCGTGGCGGCGGTCGCCGTGCTTCGCCTGGTCAATCGAGGCCAGCCCAACATCCCCACCGGAGTAGGCGCTACTGATTCAAAATGAAGTTGATGGCGGTGTCTTGCACTCTGCTCCGTCCGCCGGAATAGGAACTGTCACGCTGGTCCTGGTACGGCGCCTGTTCCCTTTCTGAGGGATTCGTGCAAATAATTGAGAGAACCCCTTATTTTCAACGGCGAGTTCTGGGCATGTCGGCCACTATTCTCAATGCCTTGCCTGGCGAACAGGTGCTGCACTCCAACGCCCTGGCGGCTGTCACGCCTCACTGCGTCGTGTTGACCAGCGCCGGCGGCCATGCGCAAACCATTCTTTCCCTGGCCCGTTTGTCCCGAATCAAACAGATCACGATTTCCTATCCGATCCTGCTGGTGATCGCGACCGGCTCCCTGATAGTCGGTCTCGCCGCCTTCTACTCGAAAGAGGGCGCCGGGGCGGGAGCACCCTTCGCGGTCTTCGGCGTGCTCATGCTCGCCGGCTACTTCCTATCGCGGCGTGGATCTGTCTGTTTCACGGTTGATTCCGAAGTCTTCGAGACAGTGTTCGGCAGTCCAGGTGAGGCAAAGGAGCTGATCGCGGCTATAGAATCGGCGCGGCGGCTGTATAATCGCGACGCCTCGCTGGAGTAGTTCAGGATTGCCCGCTCACCAGGTCATTTTCCTGACCCGTTTAGATCAAGTTTCGCGGATATAAAATCGGCCCGGCGCTGTATCATTGCGACACCTCGATGGGGTAATTACGATCGCCCGCTCACCTGCTCATTTTCCGGTAACCCTTATGCTGCTCCCAATTGCTAGAGACGGGCTTAATTTACCCCGCTTTTTGCAGTCCCTCCCGGATCGCCTGCTTGAGCACCGCCTGATAACCAAGGCCGGTCTTTTCCGCGATCTGCTTGGCACGCTCTAGATCGGCAATCGGGATGCGAAGAGAAATGGCGCGAGTCGCGCGCTCCTTAGCCTGTTCCATGAGCTGTTCCAGCAGCCTTGGATCGGTCTTCGCTACTTTCAAGCCGGTCGACCGCTTGAGCGTTCCCGCGCGCAGCGCGCGGGCAAACTCGCGCGCGGTCTGACGGCGGCCTTCCGGGGTGGTGTACCAGTCCACCTCCTGAGCCTCCGATCCGAACCTGCGAGGCTTAGTCAATTTGCGAGGCATACCTGCTCCTTTCTACGACATTCATGGGATAAGCAGTGACAGGCCGAAATCGGTTCCGACGAATCGCGAAAACGACAACCAAATAGCGATGAGCTCCCGTTTTCCCGAAAAGTTTCCATCATGTCTCCCCCCGACTGTTTTCGCGGGGATCGTCACGTGCAGTCGGCCAACAGCCTCTTCGACCTCGAAAGGGCTTACCCCATGCCGCAAGACATGACTGACGTTGGCAGCATCCCAATCGAAGCCCTCCAACTCGTCCGTCAACCACTAGTATATACCAACGTCGTATATACAATAGACGGGACGCTCGACAGCCTGCTTTCCTATGTCGTTTTCCTATTGACTTTCTATAGGTCTTGATCTACGCTTCCTATAGAATTTCGATAGGTAGAAAATGTCCGAATCGCGAACTGAACTTTTGCGAGGAACGCTCGATCTGTTGATTCTGAGAGCTCTTACGTTGAACCGGGATCACGGGGTAGGTATAGCGCGGAGAATCCATCAGATTACCAGGGGAACGTTCGACGTCAAACCCGGCTCACTCTTTCCGGCGTTACATCGACTTGAAGAGAAAGGGTGGCTGGCCGCCGAATGGGGCGAGTCTGAAAACCTGAGACGTGCAAAGTATTACAAGCTGACTCGATCCGGCAGGAAGCAGATTGAAACTGAGATGGCGAATTGGGAACGCGTATCGGCTGCCATTAACTGGGCCGTTGAGGCCACCTCAGAACGGTAGATCGTGCCAAATATCACCAGTTTGTTGCGTAACCTGTTCCGCAGAAAGCGCGTGGAACAAGACCTGGATAACGAGATACGCTTCTATCTGGAAACCCTGACACAGCAGGGAATAGCGGCGGGTATGAGCGAAGCGGAAGCGCGAAGAGCCGCACGGATTGAGCTAGGCAGTGTCGACTCTGTAAAGGACGCGGTGAGGGATGTACATGCCGGGGCGATGATGGAACGAATCTGGCAGGATGTCCGCTATGCTATTCGCGCTCTTTGGAACAAGCCGGGCTTTACAGCAGCAGCCGTTTTGGTGCTGGCGCTGGGCATTGGCGCGAACAGCACCGTGTTTACCCTGATTAATGCCTTTTTGCTGAAGCCCTTAGCCGTTACTAAGCCCGAGCAGTTGACCGGCCTTTATAGCCGCGACACGAAGCATCCCGATGCTTACCGGGCGTTTTCATATCCGAACTATCTAGACATCCGCGACAGCCAGGCGCCCTTTTCGAGCGTGACGGCCCACAATCTCGCTCTGGTCGGTATCAAAGAAGGTGACGACACGCGGCGGACCTTTGCCGACGTCGTTTCCTCTAATTATTTTTCAACGCTGGGCGTTTCACTACTCAAGGGCCGGCCATTCAGGGCCGACGAAGAAAAGCCGGGCCGTGACCTAACGGTTATCGTGTCGTATTCGTTATGGAGGAAAACGGGTGAAAATCCCCGGTTAATCGGCAAACATCTGCGTATTAACGATCATCTGTTCACGGTCATTGGTATCACGCCCAAGGGATTTACGGGTACTACCGTGCTCGCAAGCCCCGAGCTATATGTGCCGCTTGGCGCTTACGACTTCGTGATGAACGATTTTGAAAGTCATGGCAAGCCGCTCGATGCGCGGAATAACAATGCTTTGTTTCTGGTTGCCCGCCTGAAGCCAGGCCTTACGCTGCAGGCCGAGAATGCAGGGCTCGCGGTGGTTGCTTCCCAAATGGAAAAGGCGTTTCCAGCCGAAAACAAGGACCAGATGTTGTCGGCCCGTCCGCTCTCGCGCATGTCCATCTCGACAAATCCTTCGAGCGATAACGATCCGTGGGCGCCCGCTATTCTGCTGCTCTCGTTGGCCGCGATCGTGCTGCTGATCGCCTCTTTGAACCTGGCCAACATGATGATGGCCAAGGGCGCAGTTCGGCGCAAAGAAATTGCGGTCCGGCTTGCGATTGGTGGCGGCCGGCGGCGCATCGTGCAGCAACTGGTTACCGAAGGACTGGTTTTGGCGCTTCTCGGCGGCATCGCGGGACTTTTTCTAGCCTCCTGGAGCACAACACTCCTGATCGGATCGTTGGCCCGCGTGGTGCCATTCGACCTCGTCTACAATGCGGCGCCTGACGCGCGAGTCCTTGCGGGCACATTGGTTTTCTGCGTGTTGAGCACAATCGTGTACGGGCTCGTTCCCGCCTGGAAGCTCTCTAAGCCGGATGTGTGGCTCGACCTGAAGGAAAATACCGGGGACCATGTTGGCGGGGGCGCGCGAAGCCTCTTCTCGCGCGGCAATATGCTCGTGATGGCGCAACTGTCGCTGTCATTGATGATGCTCGGAGCGGCGGGCCTCTTCATTCGTAGCGCTAGGCGCGCCGCCAATGTGCAGCCGGGCTTTTCGCTTGCTAACGAGATCATTGGGGAGGTGGATGCCAGCCTCGCTAACCAGGACGAAGCCCGCGGACGCCAGACCTACCGTGCGCTCCTGGAGCGTCTGACGCAAACTCCCGGTGTCCGATCGGTCGCCATGGCCGCTAGCGTTCCGTTCGGCGTGACTTGGTCGGGCACCAGCGTGCTGCCTTCCAACTCCGTGGCTTCAAAAGAGCATCGGCCTATGTATGCGCGCTTCAACATCATCACGGACAGTTATTTCCAAACGCTCGGCATTCCGTTGCTGCGGGGCCGAGCGTTTATCACCGCGGAGAACATGCCGGAATTTAAAAGCCATGTTGCCGTCGTCGATAAGCTCGTGGCCGATAAGCTGTGGCCCGGCGGCAGTGCTGTTGGCCAGCAGATCCGTTTGAATGAATCGGGCGGAGGCTACGCGCAAACGTGCGAAATCGTAGGCGTAGTGGGCAATGTGCGCGAGAAGATTGTGGGCGACGAAGCCGAGCCGCCTCAAGTATACATTCCGCTCGGGCAGCATTATCAGGCGGATATGCAGATTCATCTCAAAGTAGCGGCGAGTTCGGGCGGTGCCGAGCTACGGATGCTCGATACGATTCGTCGCGAGATCCACGCCGCTGACCCACGCCTGCCGCTACTGTCGTTGAAGACCATGCGCGGCCACTTGGAGTCGGGTGCAGACATCTGGGTCGTACGCACGGGCGCCCATATTCTCGAGATTTTCGGCGGTGTGGCGCTCTTTCTTGCAGTGATCGGACTCTACGCTGTCAATGCTTACACAGTGGCGCGGCGCACGCGCGAGATTGGCATCCGAATGGCGCTCGGCGCTGACGCATCGTCGACATTGGGCATGATCCTGGGTGACGGTCTTCGGGTCACCGCGGTGGGTGTCGGCATCGGACTCCTACTAGCGATCGGAATTGGCCGCCTGCTTGCCGGATTCTTGTATGGAATCAACGGCGATGAACCCGTGGTACTGTTGGCGGCATCGGCGCTGCTTGCATCGGTGGCTTTGTTTGCTTCCTACCTGCCTGCCAGAAGAGCTTCGCGTGTCGATCCCATGATCGCGCTCCGCTATGAATGAAGGCTACTGCCACACCGCCGTCCCGCCCGGAGGCACCGAGCGTGTGCCCGCCACAAACCGGGCGTCAGCCGGCGCCGGCACATTTTGCACTACGTCCGTAAAATTCGATGCCGTCCAGAAGCCACCTCGCCAATCGATCATAAGATCTGCTGGAAGATTGGCCGGATGCGCGCCCGCATCACTATAAACCTTGCGAAGCAGATCCGCCTCCATCTCCCCGGTCACTGTATCGACTCCCACGTAAATCACTTCTCCTTTGCCCACGCCGTGTCGCGTGGCTGCTGCCTTGCCTTGGTAGAACTGATCCGCGTACGTCGCGAGAACTTCGGTCCCCTGGCGCGGCTCTAAAATGTCGCCCCATGTCCCCCATTTGTATTGCTTGCTGCTAAAGGTGACTTGTCCGTCGCGGCCTTCGGGCAAAACATCATATCTCGGTACGGCTGCGCCAATCAGGTCGTAGATCGGCTCCGCCCACAGCGCTTCCCAAAGATGTCCACGCCGGTCCTTCTGTCCGCTACGGCAGGTCAGGATCAGCGTGCCTCCGTTCCCGGCAAATGTTTTGAAACGTGAAATCAGTTCCTGATCGACAAGCTGGTATGACGGAGCAATCAGGTACTTGTACTTCGAGAAATCCTTCTCTTCCGTAATGACATCGACGGGCGCCTCCATCGCTTTCAGGGCGCGATAATACTTCATCCAGTGCCCCACCGTGTCCCATCGCGTTGTCTGCTTGTGGTTGTCAATGTCCCACCGGTTCTCGAAGCTGTCGAGAAACGCCGTCCGCCGCGCCTCGTACTCGGCTGGAGCCGCGATGCCGGGCCGATACAACTTCCGCAGCTTGGTTACATCCTGAATCGCTTCGACAAACTCCTTTCCGCCGGGAGCCAGAGTAACTCCGTCTGGTTCGACAATCGTTTTGTGATAAAGCTCATCGCCAAAGAGCGGCTGGCGGTACCGGTAAACGCACACCAGACGGCCGCCTAAGGCGAATGCGCGCATGATCCACGAATGGATTACTCCCGGCTGCGGCCACGGATTCACTGGAGCCCAATTCACCTGCCCCGGTTGAAGCTCCATCGGCCCCTCGACGCCGCTTCCCAGGTTGCGCAGGAAATCGTGCGTGAACGAAATCGTCGCCGGGTCTCCCATGCGAAATCCCAGCCGGCCCCGAAACAAGCCGCCGCTCACCGGGTACATCGTGAAGCTCATGATGTCGAGATCGTGTTCCGATAGAGCCGGGTTCACCAGCTCGTAGTTCATCATGAAGTTCGTCGTGATCCACTGCTGTTTGACGTGCCGGCGCAGCACCGATGCCTGGAACCGGAGGTAATCGGCCGCTTCCCAGGCAAACCAGCGGTGAAGGTCGAGCATCGCGTGCGGATTCGCGCCTGCTACCAGTCTCTGCGGATCGGGCATCTGGATTTCGTCGAAATTACCATAAGTCTGCGACCAGAACGAATCGCCCCAATCCTGGTTGAGCCGGTCGATCGTTCCATACCGTTCCCGCAGCCAGGACCGGAACGAGTCTTGAGAAGCCGGCCCATACGACATTCCCGAGCCATAATGCGACAGCTCGTTATCGATTTGCCAGCCCCAGACGGTTGGATTGTTTCCATATCGCTCGGCCATTTTGTCCACAATTTTTTCGACGTAGCTTCGATAAACAGGAGAACTCCAGTCGGCCTGCTCGCGTGAGCCGTAAGTCATGCGCGTTCCATCCGCGCGCATCATGAGGGTCTCGGGGTGTGTTCGCGACAGCCATACCGGAGGCGTGGCGCTAGGGGTGCACAAGACTACCTTCAGCCCGTATTTCCGGGCCAATTCCACGTTCTTGTCTAGCCATCCGAAATCATAATGGCTTTCTTCCGGTTCCATCCTGGTCCAGGCAAATTCGGACATGTGGATGTATTCGAATCCGAGCTTCTTGATATTGGCGATATCGCGCTCCCATTGCTCCTCGGGCCACGCTTCGGGATAGTAGTAAACCCCGACAGTCATTAGCTGCCCGGGAGGAAACCAGGCGTCAATTTGAGCGCCACCCGTTGTAGGGCTTCCGGCCGCGGCTGAAATCGCGAACAAGGCGGACAATAAGCGAGCTCTCATGAAGAAGATTCACCTGAACTAGGAGTATGCCAGAACTACAGCCGGTGCCGCTCGCCGCTAAAGTTTTCCCGTCTTTCCCCGATGCGTAATTTAGACCGCTACCGCGGCTCAAAGGTGAAGTCGATGAACGTCAAATGCTGGTCGGGCATTCTTGCCCTCGCTTTTATTTTCGGTGCGGTTTCGCTGCGCGCACAGGCGCCGCGTCAGCCTGGCCAGATTGCTCCTCGCGTGGCCGCCACGGACCCGGACTCGAGCCAACCCATCGTGCTGTCTCCCGACGGTGAACTCCCTGCGAGTCCATACGCGAGCCCAATGCGATCGTCGCGCATTGCATCTGTTTCCGACGATCATCGAAGCGTCACCATCTGGAAAATCAGTATTGCGACTATGCTTGCTTCGACGGCCTTCGATGCTGCTTCATCGTGGGGCAAGAGCGAGCAAAACCCGTTACTACAGAGCTCTAACGGCACCTTTGGAGCTAAGGGGGTTGCGGTGAAGGCAAGTCTCGCCGGAGTTTCGCTTGTACCCCAGTTGATTTTCCGAAAAAATAAGGAACTCCGCAAAATCTTCACGATCATCAACTTTGGCGACACGGCCATGTTCACCGCGATTGCCTCTCATAATCTCGGCATCAAGCCGGTTCAACAATAGCCATTCTTCGGCCTCTAGTTCAACGATTCTTGCGAGTTTGGGAACGGGTGATCGAATTTCGGTCCCGTCCCCTGGGGCGGAAAGCGGGGTGGGCCGCGATTCCGCCCTTTTCTAACGTCCGGGTTTTTCCTACCCTCTTCCAGCCTGTCCGACAAAGTGATTGCCTATTTGTATTCAACAACTTGCCCTATACTGAAGAGGCTCTAAGACCCACGAAGGTCGGGGCACTCAAGTTGGAGAGATACGGGATGAAACTCACTTGCCTCAGGATCGTCGCGGCGGTAACGGCTCTTTCGGCCGGTTCCGCTTTCGCTGTGACTCCTGTCATCGGCGTGGCCTCCGCCTTCGGAAGCTTTACGGTGAACAGCTCACAGGTAACTGGCAATTCTAACGTTTATGACGGCTCGCAAATTAATACTGGCAGCACGGCGAGCCAAATCTTTTTGCAAGGTGGGCCGAGCGTCATGCTGGCCACCAACACGGGCGCAACCGTCTATAACGACCACCTGGTGCTAACCCAAGGCGCGGTACGGGTAGACAACATGAACAAGTACGACGTGCAGGCTCTCGGCTATCGCGTCGCGCCAGATGAGCCGAACTCACAAGCGGCCGTCCGTCTCCGCGAAGGAGCCGTCGAGGTGGCCAGCATGAGCGGCGCGTTAAAGGTCTTCGACAAGAATGGCGCAATGCTTACTCGAATCGGTGCCGGCACAGCATCTTCCTTTAAGCCGGGCCAGTCTGGCGCTGACCCCGGTAACACGAACGGCGGCACTTCCAAAAGTGGGGGCGGAGCCGCCGGCGCAATCGCGGGCGGGCACAAAGTGCTGTACACCTCCATTATCTTGGGCGTCGCCGCTGCGGGCGCGGGAGCAGCCGCCTTCGTCGCAACCAGTGGAAGCAGCAGCAGCCGCTAAGTTATAAATCCATCGGGAGACCAGCCGAGGCCGGTCTCCTCTTCTAAAGTCGTTCGTTCCTGCCAGATCCGATCCTTCAGCAGTTCTCTCGTCCGAATCAGGCGCGGCCATCTTCATCTTGATAAGTTGGTAGGACCCCACTCGAGATGAAAGCCGTCGCTGTCTTTCCCCACCAGAAGAAGCTCGAACTCGTCAACCACCCCGAGCCCGGTTCGCTCGTCGGCGATCAAGTCCGAATTCGCATTCTCGAAGTCGGCATCTGCGGCACAGACCGCGAAATTGCTACGTACGAATATGGCTTTCCACCGAACGGCTCGGAGTACCTTGTCCTTGGCCACGAGTCGCTGGGTAAAGTAGTCGAGACGGGCCGCGCCGTCACTCGTGTCAAACCCGGCGATCTCGTTATACCGACCGTCCGCCGCTCCTGTCCCGAGCGCTGCGCCGCCTGCGCTGCCGGCCGGCAGGATTTCTGCTACACGGGCCACTATCGTGAACGGGGCATTGTGGGAGATCATGGCTTTCTTACTGAAACGATCGTCGAACATGAAGCGAACTTGAATCTGGTTCCCAGCACTCTTCGGGACATTGCCGTATTGACCGAACCTCTTACGGTCACCGAAAAGGCTTTTGACCAGATCGCCGCCATTCAAAGCCGCCTTTCGTGGATTCGTCCCGGGCAGGCCGTTTCGGGCCAAATCCAACGCGCCGTCGTTTTGGGCGCCGGCCCCGTAGGTCTGCTCGCTGCCATGAAATTCAGGGCTGAAGGCTATGAGGTCTGGGTCTATTCGCGCGGCTCGGAAGCCGTCAAACCGCCCATTGTGAGCGAATTCGGCGGCCATTTCATCGACTCAGAATCCGTAAGTCCCGCTGAAGTAGGTTCACTTTGCGGCCAGATCGACGTAATCTACGAAGCCATGGGTGCCGCCGACCTTGCTTTCAAGGTTCTCGAACAGCTAGGCCACAACGGCGTCTTCGTATTTACGGGCATTCCGCGCCACTCCCATCCGGTCCCCTTGAATACCAGTTCGCTTCTCTACAATCTCGTCCTCAAAAATCAGGTGGTCTGCGGAACCGTCAACGCCGCCCCTTGTCATTTCCAGAGAGCAATCGCCGATCTCGCCATATTTCGAACGAAATTCCCGGATGCGGTGCGGAAATTGATTACCAACCGGTTCCCGATCGAGCGTTTCAACGAGCCCCTGTCAACCAACGCCGGCATCAAAAATGTGATTGCCGTGTCTGCGCCGCCGTCCGGTCAATGAAGCGGATGAAGAGATGGAAGCGTTCGAAGCGCACAGCCGGTTGGTGGCGTTGTGCGCGATTTTACGCAAGCGTCTCGCTCAGTTTTCCTGAACGGCGGCTTTTTTGAGCTGTTGAGCGGCCTTGGCCTTCGCCGCCGAGCTCACCTGGATGTTGTTGATCACTCGGGTGGCTCCGGCTGATTTCGCCATTCTTGTAGCCGAGCCCTTATGCTGCATGACGTTCGTCGATCCTTCCCAGGTGACGACTCCACGCGTCACGCGAAACCGGAACCCGTCTTTTCCAATTTTCGACTTCGCGAGCTTGGCCTGAATTGTCTGCGTAATCTGCAAATCGCTCACCGTATTCGGGGGGAGAGCTGAGGTTCGGGTGGTTACGATGCTGGCGAAAGAACGGCCTGGCACGCCAACCGAGAAAAGGAACAAAGCGAAAATCGTCAGTATCCGCAAGACACACTCCTCTGAGCCGCCGCTACTTCCAAACTTCCGTCTGATAGGCGGCGGACATAACAAAAGTGCCTGCCGCGAGCGAAAGATTGCAGGGGTCAGATACGTTTTCCGGGTCAGGTAAAACCGGATCACAACAATTTCAATTTTTTTCTCACTTTTTTTCTCGCGCTTTTGCAATGAGTTACGGCGAATTGCGACTTTTCTGAAGGCCCGAACCGTCCGTTTCCGGAGATCCCCATGCTTTACTGGCGGTCGCCGCTGGCTGACTATACGGCATGCGGAAATCGATGCAATCGCGCCGGCAGGCGCTGCTGCGGTTGCAAAAACTTCTGGGAGATCCACTGACTTATGGGAAAGCTTTTCGAAATGCCTCCGATTGAGAGCCGCAAGACGGCGATTGCGGTCTCAACCCCGTCCGCGCCTCAGACGGAACGAAACGCTGAAGTCACCGAGATGAAGTCACAGCAACTTCCCTTCGAACTCAACCTGTGGCTCTCAGCGCCACGGGAACGGAATCCTTCCTATATCGCGGTGTACAGCACCGTTTCCCACGCGATGCAGACTGCCTTGCGGCAGTGGGTGAGCGACTGGCTCGGTAACCATCCGGAGGCAATTGAGCGCCGCGTTTCGGGCTATTCGCTGCTCGCCTTCAGCTGCACGCGTCCCTACCGGGGCCGCACTACGAATCTGTTTACTTACGATGTACAGCAGACTTCCGTTGTCGATCACGCGCTGCGGGTGGCAAGCCGTTCGATCTCCGAAGAAGCCTCGCGCCTCGATGGCATTCGCCGCGCCTCCGGGCAGAACGACGGGCCTCGGCTGGTGCCGGGTAAAGTGGCCGAGTTCGTGCGCGAAAAGCGGCGGCCCATCTACCGCATGTTTCATGTGGAAACTCTTCTGATGGACGAGGTGCTGAAATTTACCCAGATCAACATTCCGAAACTGGGTCTCGAAAAGGCCGCCGCAGAGCTGCGCTCCGCATTTGCCAAGCATCTGCGCCGCTTTACCGACGAGTTCGATATGTCGGAGCGTTGCGATGAACTGCTGTACATTGCCACCGAAGCGTTGAAAACCCGCAAGATCGAAGAAGAAGAACTACCGCTGGCGGCGTGACGACGCCGGCTCTTCGAGGGCGCGACTATACTCTATAGTTCTGGGCCCAAGAACAGACCTACACATGGAACGTCCCTGCTGCTACAGCTTGGCCTCGCTTTGAAAGACAATCCCGTGATCCACTGCGATCTCCAGAAGTACGCAGGAACCACCGTTCGGTTCGGATTTGTTTAACGAAATATTTCAACGCTTGTCGGCGAACATTCTGGGTAGAATACCGCGCGTACCTGAGACATTTGAGCGTTTTTCGGTCGCTTTGCCAGCATCTGAGACGGCGTCTGAATTTGTTCGAAGATTTCTGGCCTTAAGTAGCGCGGTCCCTCACGCGGCTTCTCTGTGCCCAAGCAGCGTTATGCGCTCCCCGTTGGCCCATACGCCGCGTTTCTTACGCTCGCGGCTGGTTGTGACGTTCGCAGTTTTGCTGTTTTTCGAATCGGGCGTGGAATTCACTCTCGGCGGCTCCATTTTCACCTGCCTGATCCACGACATGGGCCTGAGTTCGGTCACGCTCGCTTCCCGGATTCTCGCTGGATAAGTTGGCCAATCACAAACCCTTGCGGTGGCCCTCTACTTTGTGTTATAAAGTACTTATGAGATTGACAAAGTACACCGTCGCGACCACGGAACTGCTCCTCATCTTCCCAGCCGTCCTGTTCATGACTGCGCTCTTTGTGCGCAACATACAGCCACCGCAATACGAGCCCGCGCACACCGCGCAGCGAATAGTTACGTGGTACGCCTTGCGGCCGCGCATAGGTCTCTGGGGACTACTCATCGCTCTGCCGTTGGCCGTGGCGGTTACCGGCTGTACCACGCTCTTCCACAGATGGCGCGCTGAAGTTGACCTGCGGCAAGCCGCGTGGCAGACTCTCGCGGCGCTCGTTGCACACCTAGCGACAGTCTTGGTCGCTGGAGCGACGTTGGCAGCCGGAGGCGTTCTAGCGATTGTTGCTCTGCATTTATTGACCGACTGACAGCGTTTCACTGCGCCAGCCGCAAAGCTACGATTTATCGCTATCGAGCAGTCGGAATCGATCCAATAAGTCCTCCCGACTATATGAGGCTTACGAGGACACAGTGTCTCGAATCGACCGAACAACCATTGAAAACTCCGCTCTTGAAGGCAGTCAATACGGCTGCTTCGGGCCTTCGCCACTACACCGTTCCCCCGCTTCACGTGTCCTATCGATATAGATCTCTTCTTGTCGCCAAGCATTCTCTTATCTCCAACGCGCTATGGTCGAAATAGGGTTTGCAGAGAATGAGGCGAGGCGGGACGTTTCACCGTTCTGTTCGCGGTTCACAACGGCGTTGTACCATCTTTCCTTTACACATAGAGAACTCTAATCAGTCAGATGCCTCGACTCTTTGATGCCACCCGTCTCGCCGTCTCCTTCGGCGCAATCTTGTTGATCGTACTGCCGGTCACTCATGCCCAGCAGTCACCGAAATACCCGAACTACCCTAGCGAAACGCCCGAAAAGTTTACACCCGTCACGTCCAGCTACGAATACACGCGCCGCGAGGTTATGATTTCCATGCGCGACGGAGTCAAGCTCCACACCGTCATTCTTGTCCCGAGCGGCGCAAAACACGCGCCGATCCTCATCACACGGACGCCTTACAACGCCTCCGAACTCACCAGCCATGTCAATTCCAGTCACCTCGGCCCGATGCTCTATGGCTATGACAACGTCACAGATGTCATCGTTGAAGACGGTTACATTCGCGTCGTCCAGGACATCCGGGGCAAATACGGCTCCGAAGGAGATTACGTTATGAACCGCCCCATCCACGGACGGCTCAACCCCACCCCGGTCGATGAATCCACCGATACCTACGACACCATCGATTGGCTCATCAAAAACATCCCTGAAAGCAACGGAAAAGTCGGCATCCTCGGTATCTCCTACGACGGTTTTCTACCGCTCATGGCCCTGGTTAAGCCGCACCCCGCGCTCAAAGTATCCGTGCCCATGAACCCCATGGTCGATGGTTGGCGCGGTGACGATTGGTTCCACAACGGCGCATTCCGTCAGCCCAATCTCGCCTACGTCTATGAGCAGGAAGCTACTCGTGCAAACGACGTGAAATGGTGGAGCAGTCACTATGACGATTACGACGAATATCTGCAGGCAGGCTCTGCTGGCGAAATGGCCCGCCGGCACGGCATGCAGCAGCTCGGCTTCTTCAACAAGCTATCCGAACATCCAGCTTATGACGTTTTCTGGAGCGAACAGGCCGTCGACAAGGTCCTTGCGGCCCTGCCCCTCAAGGTGCCTGTCATGCTGGTCGACAGCCTCTGGGACCAGGAGGACATCTATGGCGCTCCCGCTGTCTACAAGGCGCTCAAACCGAAAGACACGAATGATGACATGGTCTTCCTCGTCATGGGCCCTTGGTTCCACGGACAGGAAATCGACAATGGCAGCTCACTCGGCGAATTGCAGTTCGGCAGCGATACCGCGCTCTATTTCCGCCAGCACATTCTCCGCCCCTTCCTTGCGCAATATCTCAAAGACGGCGCGCCCAAAGCGGATGTTGCTCCCGTCTCGGCATTCGAAACTGGTACGAATGCTTGGCGTCGTCTCACCGCTTGGCCTGCTGGTTGTGCCGACGGTTGCAAGCCCGAGCCGACCCGGCTCTATCTGAACTCCGGGCTGAAACTCAGCTTTTCCGCACCTCGATCGACGGCAACCAAATACGACGCCTACGTCTCCGACCCCGCCAAGCCCGTGCCCTATCGCTCCCGGCCCATTCCGCCGACCTATGCGCCCGATTCAACCTGGTCGCAATGGCTCGTCGATGACCAGCGCGACGCATCCACCCGCACGGATGTGCTCGCGTTCGTCTCCGATACCCTCACGGCGCCAATGAAGATCAGCGGTCAGCCTGTCGCTAATCTAGTCGCATCGACCAGCGGCACAGACTCTGATTGGGTCGTGAAGCTCATTGACGTGTATCCGGACGAAGTCGCGGACCAGCCGCGTCTTGGTGGCTATCAGCTCATGATCGCAGCCGACATCTTTCGCGGCCGCTATCGAGAGAGCCTCGAAGTGGGTAAACCGATCGAGTCGAACAAGCCCTTGGTCTATCGCTTTGCACTGCCCAACGCCAACCACGTCTTCCTGCCCGGTCACCGAATCATGGTTCAAGTTCAGTCGAGTTGGTTCCCACTTTACGACCGCAACCCGCAGACCTTCGTACCCAACATTTTCTGGGCGAAGCCGCAGGACTACCACAAAGCCGAGCAGCGCATCTATCACTCGCCCGCCGAGACCACCTTCATCGAACTGCCTCTCGTCAAGGCT
>CAVRNU010000022.1:0-154711 GCA_963722585.1 Bryobacterales bacterium
GCTTGATTGGTGCAGAGGCCATCTTCATCACCTATCCCGACGCGGAAATACCATTCAATGACGAGAGCTCAATGCAGGTGTGTGACGCCATCCGCGAGCACCAGCCGGACATCGTCGTGACTCACTGGAACGGGAGTTGGCACAAGGATCATCAGAATTGTCACTTGATTGTGCACGATGCAGTCTTCTACGCAGGTTTAGTTCCGCTCCCGCGCAGCCGGCCGGCGCACACTGTCTCGAAAGTCTTCTACGCCGAAAACTGGGAGGACGCCTCTAACTTCCTGCCGGATACATACGTCAATATCGAGCCCGTTTACAAGAAGTGGCTCCAAGCGTGCGATTTCTATCCAATGTGGCGAGGGCAAACGGGTTTCTTCCGCTACAACGATTACTACAGCAGTCTCGCCGTCATGCGCGGATGTCTTTCCGGATGCGGCAGCGCTGTGGCGCTGATGTCGGCCACGAATCAGCGGATGCAGCACCTTCAGTCTCTCTAATTGGCCGATTTTGTGCGGAAAATTTCGTCTTTCGTTTCTCGCGTTACTACTCTTGTTTTGTTGTCGGCTTGTGCCCTCCAGCCCCAAAGGCTGCCGCCGGCTGGGATACCGCTGGAGACAGCTCATCCGGTCAAGCGATTAGTTGACGCTACCCGCGGCCAGGACAAGCGCTTTGCGGATGCATTCCAGGAAGTTCAGAAGTGGGTCCAGAAAAAGGCGTTTCCAGGCGCAGTGGTTGCGGTCGGCCAACACGGGAAGTTAATTGCCTGGAAATCTTTTGGAAAAATGGATTACTCCGACGACGCGGACCCAGTTCCGCGGAAGGCCATCTTCGATCTTGCATCACTCTCAAAGGTGATTGGAACCACTACTGCTGCAGAAATCCTCTACGACCGCAAGGAGCTTGACCTGGATGCTCCAGTAACCCGATACATTCCCGAGTTTGCTTGCACTCCGGGACACGAGGAGGTCTTGGTGCGGAACCTGCTGAGCCACGGTTCCGGGTTGAATTCCCGGGAGGTCCTTTGGAAGCAGGCAAGCGATCGCCAGGGCATCATGCGCCTGGTGTACACGCTGCCGATGGATTTCAAACCCGGCGAAAAGATGCAATATCGCGATTACAATTTCATTCTCGTGGGCGAGATCGTCTACCGCATCACCGGCCAACGTCTTGACCAGTTTCTTGCGAAGAATGTCTTCAGGCCATTGAAGATGAAAGATACGGGCTACAACCCTTCTTCCAAGCGCCTCGATCGGATTCCGCCTACGGAGCAGGACAACGTGCTGCGGCACGAACTGGTCCACGGCGTTGTGCACGACGAGAATGCTTTTCTAATGGGTGGAGTCAGCGGTCACGCTGGTCTATTCTCCTCCGCGCACGATCTGGCCGCTTTTACACAAATGTACCTGAACGGCGGCACGTATCACGGTAAGCGGATCGTAAGCGAGGCGACGATCAAACTCTTCATGCAGCGTCAGTCCTCCCCGGCGGGCACCACGCGGACTCTCGGTTGGGATACTCCCGCAAAGGGATCGTTTCCGGGGGATTTGGCATCCCCGCACGCGATTATCCACACAGGTTTCACCGGCACATCCATTTACATCGACCCGGACCGCGACGCCTTCATCGTTCTTCTGACCAACCGCGTGAATCCTACACGCCGGAACGTTCTAATCAATCAAGCCCGGCCTGCAATTCATACAGCGGTCCTTGAGGCTCTCGATAAATCTGTACAGGGTAGACAAGTTGCCCGTCTCTGCCAAGCTGGATTAGTCTCCGACCATGAAGGATGTTATTCGCCAGCAATATTCCGCGAGGCGGTGTTCACGCATCCTAGGCTCTAGTAAATGACTGTTCGCAGATTCAAACTCGTTGCCCGAAACGTTGGCCTGCTGCTCCTGTTTCATAATTTCTTCGTCCTGTCCGGCCAGACGCTCCGAACTGATCCGCAACTTATAAAAATAATTCAGGAGATCCGTGCCGAGGACAGTAGCAAGGAGGCGATGGATTTCTTAGTCGGTTTATATAGAACAGATCACTGGGCGAATTTCGCGAAGTTTCAGGAGAGCGCCCGATATTTGCAAAAGACGATGAGCGACATTGGGTTGGACAATGTCGAGTCGCTCTCTGCGCCGGCGGATGGGATCAGTCAGTTTGGGTTCTGGACAATGCCGCTCGCGTGGGACGTTAAACAGGCAAAGCTCGAAATCGTCGAACCGGCGGTTCCCGAGGAGATGCGGGTCCTTGCCGATTACCATAAGGAGCCGGCATCCCTCATCATGTGGAGCGGTCCAACACCGCCTGAGGGCCTTACTGCGGAAGTTGTCGAATTAAGACCATCCACTCTGGAACAGTGCAAGCGCATCGACGTGAAAAACAAGATGGTGTTGACTGAACCCTCGCTCGACTTGGCGCAGCGGGGAGCGCTAAAAGCGGCACTGTACAAGCAAGGAGCTGCGGGCATGATCAGCTATGCAACCGAGAACCCCGACCTGATTAACAGTCACTACTGGATGAATGCATGGGGAGATTATGGTTGGGGTTTTACAAAAACCAGCAGTCCGTTAGTCGGCTTCTCGATTACACCACGGCAGGGCGCCTATCTGAGTAGCCTGCTCGGCCGCGGCACAAAGGTTCGAGTGAAAGCCGTCGCGGAGACGCGATACTACTCCGGCCAGTACCCGTCTATAACGGCCGTCATCCCGGGCAGTGGTTCCAACGATGAAGTGCTCGAGTTAGGTCATGCGTTCGAATTAGGAGCGCAAGATAACTCGACGGGAGTGGCCGCAATGCTCGAGGCGGTTGCGACACTCCGGCGCTTAATAGACGGCGGCAGGCTGCCGCGTCCGAGGCGTAGTATCCGAATCCTCGTCATGAGCGAAGACTATGGCTCCTCTGCCTATGTCGCTACTCACATGGATCGAATGAAGCGGACAATCGGAGCCATCTGCATGGACACTCCGGCGGGTCCTTACGACGAAACCGGCGGATATAGCTTCGCACTCAATCCCGATGTGAGCCGCTCGTACCAGGACGCATTGATCGTGCGTGTAAGCGAGAATTACTACGCAGCGCTAGGGCAAAAGTTTCCGCGGTGGACTCCGTACCGGCCGAGATCAGACTCCTATCTGAGCGACCCGATGATCGGTGTTCCAACCGTTTCCGCGACTGGCAGCACCGGCGCAGAGAACGTGCACCACAATAGCGCTGACACGCTAGACCGTGTAGATCCACGTTCTCTACGGGATCTCAGTTCGGTGGTGGCCGCGTTTCTTTACTATCTGGCATCGGCTGACGACAAAGCAATTCCGTGGCTTGCCGAAATCACCACCGATCGAAGTGATCAGAATGCGATTCGTGCGGCTGCTCCTTTCCTGAACCGCATTGCGATGGCAGACAGGAGCGAGTCTCTGGCACGTCAACTAGCGGCCGGTCTTGCTCAAGTCAATTACAATGCCGATCGCGATCGGGACGCCCTTCTTTCCGTTCTTCGCCTGGTGTCGTCGACAGGCAGGGAAAAACTCAAGGCAGAGTTGAGTCTTTTGATTCAGCACGTGCGCCGATTTGCCAGCGAACAATGCCAAAGATTGCAGGAGGCTGCGAATCAACGATCAATCGAACTCGGCTCTGCAGCGCCCATCAAGGCTTCGGTGCGGGCCATCGATCCTTCGCTTACTGAAGCTTCGCACCTGATTGTCAAGCGCAAGCGATTCGGACCGGTCACGCTCGATGACCTCCCGCTGGAACAGAGAGAAGGTTATCCCGGTTTTGGCGGAACTCCCGCTCCGCTTACACTTCTCTACTGGTGCGATGGCAAGCGCACCATTGCTGAGGTCGTGCGCTTGATCGAGTTGGAGCAAGGGCCCATGAACTTCGATTTTGTCGGCTATTTCAAGTTTCTTGCCAGACACGGATATGTCGAGCTTCTTCCGGCTGTACAGTAAGCCTTCGGGCATTCACATCCAACCAAGATATGAATACGGGATCTGTTGCCGTGATAATTCTGGTTCTCCTGGCGTCAGCGCAACGATCACTCGAGCAGGCTGGTGTGCCGCAAAATCCATCACCGATGGTGGAGCACACCCGCGCGCACCTTCGGCTGTCGGCGCAAAGCCCGGAAGGCCGGCGCGAAAAGCTGTCGCTCGGTACATTGTTCGTGCCGATAAAGCTTCAATCGAAATCTCAGGCATCTGTGCTCTTCTTCTTTCATGCGCAAGGCTTAGTGCCTGAAGTAGCTGCCGCCCGTAATAACATGGTTGTCGTCAGTGTCGTACTGGGCGCGGGCTCTCGTGTTTACGCAAAGCCATTTCTCGACCCGGCGCTTTTTGGAAAGTTGTTGCGAGAAGCGGAGGCTCATGCGGAAATGAAACTCGACCCTATTACGCTGGCAGGTTGGAGCGCGGGTTGTGGGGCCATCCGGCAAATTATGAGCACGCCGGAATACTATGACAAAGTCGCTAACACTATCATGATCGATGGCATTCACACTTCATATGTTGCCGGCAAACCTGGTCCCCTTGAATCTCAAATCGATCCCCAACCTCTTCAAATCTTTATTAAGCTAGCGCGCGATGCGATGCAGGGCAAACGGCGAGTCATAATCACGCATTCAGAAATCTTTCCGGGCACATTTGCCAGCACTACCGAAACATCCGACTACATTTTGAACGCCTTGGGACTACGCCTCAAGCCGATTGTGAAAAGGGGGCCAATGGGAACACAGGAATTGAGCGAGGTGCGCGCGGGCAAGTTCCTCATGATCGGCTTTGCGGGTAATTCCGGCCCCGATCACGTGGATCAATTGCACTCTCTGCCTGAATACTTGCGGTGGCTAAAGTAAGACGGCACCGCTCAAGCATAAAGAAAACCACGATGGTGGAGCCCTTCTGTTCAAGACCTCGCTTGCCATATCATCGAACGGTCTTATGCGGGTGCGCGGTCCAGGGCACCGAGCCGTCTTTCGCCCACCGCACAACAGGGTGGCAGTGGTGGTATGCAAGTGGCATACCGTATAGGCTTACACATTGTTGTCGCCTCCTTCTTTCAGAACAACGAATCAACGATTTTCGCTCTCGACTAGTACAGCAACAAAGTGAGGGCAATTCTTTCGCTGGAATACGTCCAGCGGCCATCCGTTCACAGGCCTGTTGTCGACAACGCAGGCTGTAGTGCCCGAACGGCAATTGTGGCCAAGCTCTCGCTCAGGACCATTGGCCGGTTTTTGTGACGTTCTCGCCCATTGAGCATCCGACGGCCCACTCAGAGGCATAGCATCGACCCATACACACTCCAGCAGAAGTCGAGCCGCTAACGTTTCATCGTTTCCCCTTTCCGACCACTCAGAACCAGGCAGTGTCGGGAGCGGCCGTGAATCAGGGTGTAGGCCGATAGTCCCTGACGACCGAGCGCCTCTTGCAAGTCTGGTCTTCCTCCAGCAACTCTTCGTCGGGCTTGGCTTCAGAGCAATTCCCGCGCTCGGCAGCTTCACTCGGCAGTTTCAAGCCCTAACAGGTTTCAGTTTCCCTCCCAGATTGCCGGCTGCGCCTTTTGAAATGCCACAAACAATCTGGCTGGGAGCCCTCCGAAGAACGGCCTCGCTTGCCTGGAGAGCGGCCCCCTTCGCACCGGGTCGCCCCGACGGATCGGGGCACGAAAGGAAGATCAAAAATGTTTTGCAAGAATCGCATCACTCTCATTGGTTTCGTCGGCCAACCCGCTGAGACCCGCTCTACCTTCAATGGCACCACTTACACTCGCTTCTCGCTTGCTACCAGCGTGAGCTGGAAAGAGCAAAGAACGAGTGAATACAAGACGCGCGTCGAATGGCATCGTGTCATCTGCTGGAATAAGCTGGGCGAATGGGCCAGCGCTTTGCAGAAAGGTGCCTACGGGGAAGTCGAAGGCGAGCTGCGCTATCGCGAGTTCACTCCTTCGGAATCCGATCGCAGCGTTCGCGTGGCCGAGATCTACGCCAGCTCCATTCTGGCGCTGGACCGCTCCGACAAGCAGCCGGCTGCTGAAGCTGCGGACTCAGAGCCAGGCGACGAACCTGCTGACTGACCGCATCAGCCGGGCATCCGATCGAGAGTCGATGCCCGGCTTTTCGTTTCATCGCGCTCTGTTAGCTCGGCAATTGGTTCCCGGTGTTCCCGGCAGCCGATTAGAGTGGGAACGCGGCAACTCATTGATACTGGGTTCGGTTCCCATCGTTCTCCTTGCTCCCACTGCATTTGAGAATATATAGACCGCAAGCGCGACGCCTTATAAAGGATAGGCAAGCAGAGGAACCGAGAACAGCGGGAACGACCGGCGTTGGCAGTCCGCTGAACCGAGAACAGACCGGGAACAAAGACTGAGAACACGAAGAACGTTATTCCGCACTAGAACCGACACCGCCATTCCAGCCGCAGTCCTTGGCGCTCGCGGTAGCGTTTCCAACCTAGCGCCTGAAAGCATCGAGCGACCCGATTCTTGTCTGCCTGCATCCACTGAGCCCGCGGTTTGTCGAGACACATCGAAAGCACTTCATTGATCGAAGTACTCGGCCGGTCCTCGATCCAACGTCAATGAGCTCTTGCCACGGATCGCCTTCGTAGCGGTCCGCTTGCTCGGCAGCCGCGGCCTCTACGAGCTCGGCTGTTTCCAACCACCAGATGCAGCCTCGATCGAACTTTGCTTTCGCTTCTGCCCAAAGGTGATCGCGATCCCGCATGAGGCTATCGATATCAATCGAACCACAAGCCACCGGCCAGAAGCGCCGGCCACCCGTTTCGTCACGAAGATAATGGGAATGATTCACAGTTCCAGCGAACACACATTGCCGAGGCGATTCGATGACCCGTTTGCTGTAAGGCGGCCGGAACTGATCCGTGGTCCGGCTCATGAAGGCTTTGATGCTACCTTACGGTAGGCTATCCTTACTAAATGTCAAGCCCCGAATCCGCTGAGCCCGCTCGATAGAACAGCTACGGATCGCTAAACTAAAAGATGCAGGATTCAAAAAGTGTTTACCGACAAGGCAAGCAGTAATACTTCCGACCACCCCTGCGCATTTTACGGGCCGCGGTCAGAACCAACTTTTTAACTTAGCTTGGTTCGGAATTCGAGGCGTTGTCCCCATTCACTCGTGCGGCCTGTTCAGGACCTGCCATGCATCGCATTCCTGCTGAAATCACTTCTTGGGCGCGAACACCGTCGCGGTGCGTGGTAGGAAATGAAATACCCGTTCTGCAGCAATCAATGAATGCGGCGAGTTCAGCCTTGTACGCCGCTCCAAAACGATCGACAAACTCCGGCAACGGACGACCATACTTTCGCATCGGAAATTTTTGGAACGCAATCGGGTCTGTGTGACCGCGCCGGCCATAAGCGTCAACTACGACTTCGAAGGGATTTTGCTCGAACCGGCCGATATGAATTTGCCCCTCTTCGCCATAAAGCACGGTCTCAACACGATAGCCGGACACGTGGTTACGGCTGACCTGGACCTGCGCGATCAAATCGCTTTCGAACCAGAGATATAGGAGCGCATCGTCGAAGTCCTCTATGCACGTTGTGAGCGCATGGCTGTAAACGCGAGAGCCGATTGCAAGCGCACTTGAGGGGAGGCGGCCGGTGAGCCAAAGAATTTCATCTACGTTATGCACCGACATGTCGGGCAAAATACCGCCGCTTCGGTAACCATTCGGCGCAGGATTCGAATCCTCCAGCGCTGAATAGATCTTGAATATGCGCCCAATCGCACCACTTTCCGCAAGCTCCTTCGCATAAACGAGAGGAGGGTCAAACCGCCGTTGAAACGCGAGCATGAGCGCATCGGGATGATCCCGATCGAGTTCCATCGCGAAATCTCGATCCGCGTCGAGGGTTCCTGTTAGCGGCTTCTCCAGCAGAACGCGATGTCCCGCCGCGATCATCATCGCCGCATGTTCACGATGTCTCTCCGTCGGCGTGACAATTACGGTGGCGTCGCATACGTCCGCTTTTGCTAGTTCCTCGATGGAGCAAAAAATAGGTGCTCGGCAGCCGATCTCTTCGCTGAAGCGGCGAGCACGTTCGAAGTCAATATCTGCCAGCGCAGCCACCTCGCATCCACCGGTTTCCGTGGCGAGTTCGTGCAAATGGAGGGCGTGGATTGTTCCCATGCGGCCAAGACCGGCAACGGCAACTTTCATCAGACGAGAATCGGCTTCACCACACTTCCGCTCACATCGGTAAGACGGAAATGGCGCCCTTGGAATAGGTATGTCAGCCGCGTATGGTCGACTCCCAAACGGTTGAGGATCGTCGCCTGCAGGTCGTGCACATGCACTGGATCTTTCACGACGTTGTAGCAGTAGTCGTCAGTCTCGCCTAGCGTAATGCCTGCCTTAATGCCGCCGCCCGCCATCCACACCGTGAAACAGCGCGGATGATGATCGCGGCCGTAATCGTTGGGTGTTAAGCGGCCTTGACAGTAGACTGTCCTCCCGAATTCTCCGCCCCAGATCACCAGCGTGTCGTCCAGCATGCCGCGGCGTTTCAGATCGCTAACAAGGGCTGCGGCTGGCTGATCGGTCTCCTTGCAGCGCTTCGGCAGTTCAACTGGCAGATTGCCGTGGTGATCCCAATCGCGGTGATAAAGCTGGATGAAGCGCACCCCCCGTTCGGCAAGTCTTCGGGCGAGCAAACAATTCGACGCAAAGGTTCCCGGCGTCTTCACATCCGGACCATACATGTCGAGTATCGATGTAGGTTCTTTCGAAAGATCCGTTAGCTCGGGCACCGAACCTTGCATACGGAATGCCATCTCGTATTGCGTGATCCGCGTGGAGATTTCAGAATCGCCTGTTTCGGCGAGCTCCATTTCGTTCAGCTTTTTTAGCGCATCCAAGTAATCGCGTCGATCCTGCTGCGTAAAACCCTTTGGATCGGAAAGATATAGGACAGGATCGCCAACCGAACGGAATTTAACTCCCTGGTAGCGGCTCGGCAAGAATCCGTTACCCCACAATCGATCGTAGAGGGGTTGCCCGCCGGTTCCCGATCCGGGAGAAATCATCACGACAAACGCCGGTAGATTTTGCGTCTCGCTACCCAGACCATAGGTGATCCATGAGCCCATACTCGGCCGGCCCGCAATCTGGAAACCGGTCTGAAACATGGTCACGGCAGGATCGTGGTTGATGGCTTCGGTATGCACTGTCTTAATAAAGGTCAGGTCGTCGGCAATTTTCGCCGTATAAGGCAACAACTCGCTCACCCACGCGCCCGATTTCCCATGTTGTGCAAACGAAAATTTCGAGGGCACCATCGGAAAGCTCGACTGGCTAGCTGACATGCCCGTCAAGCGCTGCCCGTTGCGAATCGAATCGGGCAGATCTTTGCCCGCCAGATCCTTCAGCTTAGGCTTATAGTCAAAAAGCTCCATTTGCGATGGGCCGCCGGATTGAAAAAGGTAGATGACACGGCGTGCCTTGGGTGGAAAATGCGGCAAACCGGGCAGAGCGCCGAATGACGGATGCGCGGTTGCGTTCAGCGGTTCCGCGGAGGCTTTCCCCAGAAGCGTCGCGAGCGCGGCGAGGCCCACGCCCGTTCCATTCAAACCGAAGAAATGGCGGCGCGTGATTTGCCGGCAGTATTCACAAGTTTCTTCCATAAATTCAGCTCTGACGTTTCAATATTTCGTGATTGTCTCGTTAAGGTTTAGCATTAAGCTGGCAACGGTCGTGTACGCTGCCAATTCATTGACATTCAGGCGTGTACTCCTCCGCGAATCGCCGTAGGACAGGTACGCAGCGGCTGCATCCGGCTTCGCCGCAAAGCGTTGCGTGAAATTCTGAATGGTCGACATCAAGACCTGCTCCTCCGCCGGCTTTGCGTCGCGCGCCACGACCAGGCGATACATGTACTCAATCCTCTGCTGCGGGCTCGATCCGCCTTCTAACAATGTTCGTTCGGCCAACTTGCGCGATGCCTCGAGGAAAGTTTCGTCATTCATCAGGTCGAGCGCTTGCAACGGCGTGTTCGTGCGGGTTTCCCGAACAGTGCAAACTTCGCGGTTGGGTGAATCGAAATTCACCATGAAAGGCGGCGCAACGGTTCGCTTCCAATAGGTGTAGAGACTTCTGCGATAAAGTCCTTCGCCCTTGTCCGTTTCATACCCTCTTCCTCCCGCCAATTCCTGCCACAACCCCAGTGGTTGATACGGCTTTACCGATGGCCCTCCCACACGTTGAACGAGCAGGCCGGATACCATCAATGCCTGGTCGCGAATCACCTCAGGGCCAAGCCGTAAGCGCGGACCACGCGCCAGCAAACGGTTCTCCGGGTCGCGTTCCATCAGTTGGGCGTCTGCTTTGGACGACTGCCGGTAGGTAGCGCTCATCACAATCAGCTTCTGCATCGCTTTCACGTTCCAGCCTGTATCCACGAAGTGTACGGCCAGCCAGTCGAGCAGATCTCTGTAGACTGGCCACTCGCCTTGCGATCCGAAATCGTCCACCGTTTTCACGAGGCCGGTGCCGAAATACATCTGCCAGAAACGGTTCACCGTGACGCGCGCCGTGAGCGGATTCTGCCGATCGACCAGCCATTCTGCGAGGCCCAGCCGGTTGTTTGGCGCTCCTGCAGGCAATGGCGCAAGAAACGCCGGAACCCGCGCCGTCACCTTCTCGGCATGGGCGTCGTACGCGCCGCGCTTCAGCACAAATGTGTCTCGCGGCTGCGGAGTATCCTTCATCACCATCACGGTCGGGATGGTTTCATAGAAGCGCTCGCGTTCCAGGCGTGCAGCATGCAAATTGATGCGCGCAAAACTGATGTCGTCTGGCGCGGCGCGCTCTAAAAAGCAGGTTCGCAGTTTGTCCGCTTGGGCCGTTGTCCGGTTCTTCGGCTTGATGCCCGCGATCTCCTCTATCGTCTCCTGAACAGGAAGGATGGCCGCCTCCTCTGCGCTCAAAGCCAACTTGTAAACGCGAACGTCGTGGATTTCGCCGTGGAACCGCAGGCCGCCTCCGGCGCCGATGCGAAACGGCCAGTTCGCCTTCATGGGCCACGACAGCTCGTCGAACAGAATATTGGTTTCAACCGGCTTGCCATCCACATACATGTGAACGCCCGAAGCCTTACGTTTGCCGTCGTACGTGACAGAAACGTGCTGCCATTGGTGCAGCGTTAATGGTCGGGCGCTTTCAATGCGCATGCCAATATCGGTCCACCGGAAAACCACGTGCAGGCGCAGCTTTCCATTCAGAATGTACAAACCGTGGCCTGCGCCTTCGAAATAATCCTCGGAATGCGAAAGAATCGCCCCATTGGGCGAGTCCGGTTTCACCCACGCGGCAAACGTGAATGGTTCGAGATAGTCGAAATCGGCGAAATCGCTCTTTGAAATTTCGACGAAACGCTTCCCATCGAATGCCTCGGTTTGTTTATTCTGTTTGAACACGAGACCTTCGTCCACGTTCCAGTCCGGCGCGCCCGACTTGAGGACCGTCCTCTCCCAAGCCTTTTGCGCCTTCTGGACCTTGGGTTCGAGCTTGTTCCAGCGCTCCACGGCCGCCGCAACCTGCTCGTCAAGTTGCGCCAGTTTCGCGCGCTGCGCAGGTATTGGAGCTTTGATGTACGGCTCATCGTTGCCGAAGTTATAAACCAGCCCCTTTTCGGGGACATTGTTGAAGAATGCGTAGAAGCTGTAAAAATCTTTCTGCGTGATCGGATCGAACTTATGATCATGACAGCGGGCGCAACCCATCGTAAGGCCCAGCCATACGGTTGATGTAGTCGAAGCACGATCGATGACGTACTCGACGCGAAATTCCTCCGGGACAATACCGCCCTCCGAATTCGTGCGGTGATTGCGATTGAACCCGGTCGCAATCATCTGATCGAGATTCGGGTGCGGCAGAAAATCGCCGGCAATCTGGTCAATTGTAAATTCGTTGAACGGCATATTGCGGTCGAAAGCCTGAATTACCCAATCGCGCCATCGCCACATATCGCGCGGGCCGTCGAGCTGGTAGCCGTTTGTATCGCCATACCGGGCCGCTTCCATCCATCGAAACGCCATGCGTTCGGTATAGCGCGGCGAAGCGAGAAGCCGATCAACGAGCTTTTCATACGCATCGGGAGAATTATCGCGTTTGAAAGCCTCGACTTCCTGGGGCGTAGGCGGAAGACCCGTTAGGTCAAGCGTTACCCTCCTGATGAGCGTCGTCCGATCGGCTTCCACAGTTGGCTTCAAGCCTTCCATCTCGAGCCTCTGCGCCACGAAGTTGTCGATCGAATCTTTCGGCCACTCCTTCCAGTTCGATTCCGGCAGGGGCGGCATTTTCGGCGGAATAAAAGACCAGTGCGCTTCCCACTTGGCTCCTTGATCGATCCACCGCCGAATCAAATCGATATTCTTAGCGCTCAGCTTGTCCTTCCCTGCCCACGCAGGCGGCATCCGAAACACCTTGTTATCGGAGCTAATGCGCCTGTATACCTCGCTCTTCGCCGCGTCGCCTGGAACTATGGATACGCGCCCGCCGCGCAGTTCGATTTTGGCTCCGCTTTCCTGGTCGAGCCTCATTTTCGTCTTGCGGTTTCCGGCGTCGGGTCCATGACAAGCGAAGCAATTGTCGGACAGAATGGGTCGAATGTCGCGATTGAATTCGACTGTGTCCGCACAAAAACATAGCGGAGGAAAAAGCAAACCCACAGCTACAAGGCGGAACAGCATTGGCTTGCGTTCTATCTTATCTACAAAGCCGGAGGCACAAAAGCAGGGCAAGAGCAAATAACCGAATTATAGGAACGGCCAACGAGATATTTGTGGAACGTGGTTGCTGTCCTGAAAGCCCGCACGAAGCAATCGGGTGACAGGTTTGCGATCCGGGCTAGCTCAGCCAGCGAAATGCAGCCATGCAGATTGTTCCGCATGTACTCGATGACAGTCGCAAGGCGTTTCGGGGTGATGCCGTAACTCGGCCTTGAGCGGGTCGCCTTTGAGGCAACGGTTGAAGAATTACGTAGCGAGTACACACCGAGCAATCGTGAATTCCCTTGTGACCGGCCCCCATCGATGGCGCACGTATCTTCACCAATGTCAAAGACGATGATCCCTCTAAGAAGAGCCTGCTTGAAACGATCCCTGTCGGGACGCCGACAACGTCGAACGACGTGGCTGATATCGCCGAATTCCTAGCCGGCGAGAAGTCGTTCTTCATCATGGGCGAGAAGATCCTGATGAATGGTGGATCGAGTAACTGAGTACTGACAGAACATTCCAGGAGGGATTATGAGCGCATCTTCAATGCGAGCTGTGCAAGCAACGAAAGCGGGTAGCGCCTTGGTGACGACAAGTCTCCCGGTGCCCGAACCCGGTCCGTGGCAGGTGCGGGTGAAAGCGCATGCATGCGGCGTGTGTGGGGTGACAATATCGCGCGCCTCGGGCTACTTGGCGTGCAGCTGCCGCGCGTACTCGGTCTAAAATTGCCGGGATCATCGATGGGGTTGGCCCTGGTGTGACGGTGTGGAAGAAGGGTGAATGCCACAGCTGTCCAAATTAGTCCGAGGATCCGCTCGGGATCGCGAAGAATAAAAGGCTTTGGGCTGTGTTGCGGGCGCATCTGCTGTCCAGGTTGCCTTCAGGAAAACGTCATTTCTAGTTGCGCCTCCGGAGGTGGTTCCGGCGGCCCTTCAAACGGGTTATTCAGCCAGGTCGTTAGATCCCGGTAGACGAATAATTGCATCCGCAGCATGGCCACCAGATTGGACAGAGACCACCCATAGGTGGCCTTCAGCAGCAGCCAGCGCAGCAGAAGCATCACGATCAATGCTGTCCAAATCTGGGTCAGCACCGCCTTCTCACTGGTCCCCACAAAAGTCTTTAGCTTCAGCAGTTGCTTGAGGCTCTTGAAGAAGGTTTCAATGCGCCAACGGTCACGGTAGACAGCGGCAATCGTGCTGGCGGCTAACCGGGGGTGATTCGTCACCAGTACCAGGATCTCCTTTTTGTCTTCCAGCCAAACCTCCATACGGCGCAATTTCAAGCCCTGCTTGCCCAGTTGCCTCCATCCCTCCAGCACGATGTCCTCGTCTTTGAGAATGTTGCCCTGGCTGGCGGGAATTTCCCGCGGCTGTTCTACTCGGTATTTAGCGTCGTTGCGCAGACGGGAGACGAAGTATACGCCCTGCTGGTCCAGTTGCCGCCACCAGGCGTAATCGGCGTACCCCTTATCGAACACCACAACCGTGCCCGCTTCAAACTGCATCTGCCGCGCCACCGTGATTTCGTGCTTCTTGCCCGTAGTAATCACTGCATAACTAGGCAGGTAGCCATCATGGTCTAGAACCAGATGCAGCTTGACCGCCCCTTTGGCGCGCTGAAAATGCGCCCAGTCAAACATCGATACCGACAAGGCAATGGTCGAGGCATCCAGCGATACCAGCTTGTTTTTAAAGCGGAAGCGGTGGCCGCGCCCGCTCGCCTCTTTCGTGCAGCGTTCGCGCAGCGTGAAGAACAAATCGCGATACACCTCCCAGGGCCGGTGTTCGTTGGCCTACGCCAGGGTGGACCGCGACGGCGCATCGTTCAGCCCTAGATGCCGCAGTCTGCCTTCGCAGGTTGCCAATCCTCCACAAATCTCGCGCAAAGAATGGGCCCGTCCCAACTGGCAGAACAGCATGGCCACCAGTTGTCCCCAACATGTGAATCCCCGCGCATGGCGTTCGCCTTTATGCTTCCGTACCAGCGACTGGAACTCCAGCCGCGGGATGCACTGCAGGATCTGGCTGAAAATGCTGGATACTCTATTCAAGGGCGGCTCCTCTCAGCTTGCTTGCTCGTTCTTGCCGAACTGCAATCAACCTATCAGGGCCGCCCTTTGAAATCTAATTTGGACAAGAGTGGGGTGAATGCGTGTTGGCTGGCATGGCCGCGGTTGCCTCGGCTTCGTTGGCGGTTGTGGTCGGGGGACAGTTTAGCGCACCGGGCGGTTGAGCAACAATTCCTTTTGGCCAATCGATGATGAATCCTTGGGCCTGCCTAATACGAACATCATTGACCCCAAGATCTGCAGATGGTGGCTTGGTAGGTGCCGCAATTCCGCGGCGAAAGCGACGTTGTATTCCAGAACACTGTCCCGATACTTTTGACAACGCTCATGCGGCAATACGGTGTGGTCATATCGGCAGGTCGCGCACAAATCAGCGCATTCTTAAGAATTAACTGCGGCGTTTTGCTTTCAAACCTCCACCCGACAATTGCCAATTCCCTTCGGGCGTGCGGGCGAAGTGAATATCGGGAGCCGCCCCATCGGGATCAAAAAACGTGTCGTCCGACTGCGGGAGGAGCTCAGACCTTGGATAACTGGCGGGCTGGATGTAGAGCTTGCCGCCTTCAAAAAGAATCTTGATGACGAAGTTGTTAGGCGCCTCATAGATCCCCGCATACGCCGCAAGCTTGTCGGGCGGGACCGCAATCACAGCCTTTTCTACGGGCTTGAAGTCAGGCCAATTGTAAGTAACGGCAATAGAGGCAAGGATCTCCTGGGATACCTGTCCTCCGTTGTCGCCGTTGCTCATCACGACCGCACCTCGGCCGCCTTCCCGATAACCCCACATCATGCACCGAAACCCTTCGTTCGCACCCCCATGGCTGAACGCTTTCTGATGATCCGTGTCGCTGAGCTGAAGTCCAAGGCCGTAATGATCCAGCACCGCGTGTTCATCAGATCTACGGTTTTCTGAGTGAGTACGCGCCCTGGCTTCTGAATCTCGAGGATCACTTTGGCCAAGTCTGATGGCGTTGTCCATAAGCCTGAAGCTGCCTGTTCGGGATACACGTGCCATTTCCCCCGTATTTCGACACCTTCGCTGTTGTAAGCGGTTGAGGCGTCCGCCCATAGGCGCTCCGGCAACGGTTGCTGATAGGTGCTATGCGCCATCTGAAGAGGTCCGAGCACGAGTTCGTGGGTAACCTCCGCAAACGATTTCCCAGTGACGTCTTGAATGAGTTGCTGAACGATCTCGTAGCCGCCGCCGGAGTAGCGCCATTGGGTGGCGGGTTTGATGTCCACTCGTATTGCGGCTGTGTTGGCGGGCCTCACACCGTCGAGGAGCTGCGGGAGCGTCGGTACGGGGTCGCCTTGCGCGTACCCAGGGAATCCGTGAACGGTTGTACCCGCGGTGTGGCTCAGGAGCCGGCGCAGCGTGACCTTCTCACCTTGCATGGCCTCGCTCGATGGCAGCGTCCAGGTCTTCAGATTAACGTTTATGTCTTCATCCAATGACAGCTTTCCGAGTTCTACCAGACGCAGGGCCGTCATAGCAGACCCTGTTTTGCTTATTGACGCAGCCTGAAACAACGTTTCTGACGTGACAGCGGTGCCGCCCAGTTCTCGAACGCCGTATCCCTTTGCCCAGGCAAGAGCGCCACCTGACACGATCGCAATACTCACGCCGGGTACGTGCCAGTGTTGCATCCGCTCCGCGATGGTGAATTTCTGAACGGGCCGACCCTTGATTTGAATTCTGCGCAGCAGACTGGTTTCGACCTGCCGAATGGGTGCGTTCGTGTCTTCCGCGCGTGCGGGGGCCGACATCGGGACTGATTCGATTCGGTTCGGATCGGCATCCGGCACCCTCGTAGCAGAGCGTGGTCGGTCACTCCTAAGGCGGCCGTGCTTTCAGCTACGGCTACGCAAATCGTAAGAATTGCGATCGAGGTGGAACAAGATGTTTTACGCATGAGTGTAAGCAAGTATTTCATCCCTGAGCGGATCTAATCAACCCAGACCCGATCCAAACTTCCCGAGCGTTGCAAAACCCGTAAAACCTGCATGCATTACGGTTCGCCGCGACGAATTCTTCGCCGACATAGACGTGCGCAGTATCGCACTGGAAGTGTCAAATTCTGCTCTGCGGGGACAAAGAAGATGGCCTTTGGCATCGCACGCTCTTCTCGGTGGATGGCCCGACCAGGAGCTGGGTCCGAGCTGGTCGTTCGGTCCGATTAAACCGTAATATCGAGTCCAAGTCGCTGATTGATGTGAGTCTTCAGCGCTTTGCGGGGAACTCGCGTCTCGTCTTGATTCGCCGGTTACCTTGGCCCTGATTCACTCGGCGACGTCGCAGCCAACTCGAGCAGCCGCGTGGCATCGCGTGCCGGTTTCTTTTCTTTGAAAATCGCAAATTCCTTCCTCGCGTCATCGGTCCGGTGCGTCAACCGAAGTACTTCACCAAGCGCGAAGTGGGCCTCAGCATCGTCAGGATCGAGCAGGATGGCATGGCGCAGATATTTCTCCGCCAGATTAAACTGCCGCTCTTCACGGTACAGCTTGCCGAATCCGCAATCGACATTAGAATTATTTGGGTATCGCTTTGCCAACTCGCGCAGTTTGGTTTCCGCTTCCGGAAAGCGTTGCAGGCGAATTAACAACTGAACGCGATCAACGCCGACGTCCGCATCGGCTCCGAAAGCCGCGGCCTGCTCGTATGCTCTCAGCGCGTCACCGGTTTGGCCCATCTCGTCATAGATTCGTCCGAGAAGCGCCCATGCCTGTGCTTGGCGCGGGTTCGCGTCGAGGCATTGCTTGGCTGATGAGACTGCATCGTCCAGTTTCCCCTGAGTATCACTGTCCACCGCCTCAGCAAGAAGCAGCAGCGGCGATTTTGGAATCTGTTTCAACCCAGTAGCAAGAACATTTTGGGTCTCGTGGTACAGACGACCGAGAATGAAAACCAGAGCGAGCCGGTAATAAACCTGTGGATCGTCTGGCGCCAAAATTATCGCCTGCTGGAGCGTCTTTATAGCCGAGGGCAGATCGGCGGAAAGCGCCTGTGCCGATCCTAAAAGAAGCAAATATGGGTAATTCTGATCATCGCGAACACCCTCCAGCAGTTTTGTTGTCCGAGCGTACTCCTTCAAGTGAAAGCGGGCGGTCGCCTCCGCTAGTGTAAGTTGATCTGGAGATGCAACCGGCTGGCTGCTTTCGCGTGCCCTCTGGAATGCTTCGGCCGCTTCTTTGTAATCTCTAAGGCGTAGCGAGATGAGGCCGAGATTGTATGATGCGTGCGCGTTCGAAGGATTCAATCGCGATGCCTGACGAAGCAGCGATTGGGATTTAGAGAATTCGCCGAGAGTCGCGTAGTTGAGTGCCAGGTCGTTCAGAGCCGGTTCGAGATTAGGTCGAATGGCTAGAGCGCGCTGATACCATGGCGTCGCCTCTTTGTGATGCGATGTCGCGTCTAGCGACGCTCCAATCCACGCGGCCAACTGTGCGTCGCTTGAATTATTCTTCCAGAGAAGATCAAAGCTTTGCGTGGCCGTGGCTATCTCGCCATTGCGGAGCTGGGCAGCCGCCGTCTGAAATTGCTCGATCCAAGCTGGCTGAGTCTGACCAAAGACAAATCCCGATAGCTTTATACCGAGACCCGCAAGCACAAACAGTGTCCGTGCTGCGAAAATGCGCTGGCAATCGACAACTCTCTTCACGCCGCTATTTTAGAAACTGAACACAAGCGACAGCTGAACCAATCTCGGCGACAGCGCTCCGTTTACCTGTCCGAAGCTCAAGTCCCCCAACCCTGTATCGACAGAGTCGAACGATGGATGATTGAATACATTGAAAAATTCGCCACGAAATCGGAGGTTCATGTTTTCTCGGAACGCGAAGTTCTTCGACATCGATACATCCCAGTTTAAGGTCCCAGGACCACGAATAACGCCGTTCCCCTCATTACCAAACGTGGCGATCGGCGGCGTCGTAAATGCAGCTGTGTTGAACCATTGATAGAGCGTCTGCGGTCCGGTCGGACTGCCTATCACGTTGGCTCGTTCCAATCCTCCCCCTGTCCCTTGGTTATCCGATGGTAGCGTAACGGTTAGCGGGAAGCCAGATTGGATGTTAGTAATTCCGGACAGCTCCCAACCGCCCAACACAGCTTTTGTCACTCCAGTGCTTTTTTGGAAGACAGGCAAATCCCAAACATAATTGAATGTCAGAACTTGCGGTACATCGAAGCTGGCCAGCCCTTTTTCGGCGCTGATGTCACGTGAGTTCTGTGGCGTTCCCCACTCGCTCGAGGCATTTGTCAACGTTTTTGAATACGTGTAGGAAGCTTGAAATTCGATGCCATGTTGGAGCCGGTGTATCGCCGACACTTGCAGAGCCTGATAGTTGGAATCGAAAGCCGGCTCGTAGGCTGTGATCGTCGAGTAGCCGGGATAAGGCCGTACGGAATCGGGAGAGATAAGGCCTTCGGCAACCTGGGCGTTCGGATACGGCTGGTTCAGATTGACCGCACCCAGCAGGTGGCTTCCTTTGGTTCCCACGTAGGCCACTTCAAGAGCGGTGCTGAATCCTATGTCGCGCTGAACACTCGCTGACCACTTCTGAACTTGCGGATACTTCCATGGGGCCAGTACGGCACTCAGACCGGGCGGGTAGATTGCGCCTTGAGTTCCTCCAGGATTGCTTAGGAACGTGTTGAATATGTTTACTGAGCTGTTGAACGGCGGATTGAAGCCGCCAAACTGGCTGTAGGAGCCCCAACGGTCATAGAACATGCCATATCCGAAACGAATTGACGTCTTGCCATTGGAAGTCGGATCCCAGGCAAGGCCGATCCGCGGCGCAAAATTGTTCTTTCGTGGAGGGAAGAGATATCGCCCGAAAGGCGAGTTAGATCCCGCCGTAATGATGCCGTTGAGCGCAGTACCCGTATCCGGTACAAGCGTGCCATCCGGCTTGACGACTGGTGCATTCGAGGGATTGTAGAGCGCCGGATCAAATGATCCCAAAAAGTTTGTCGTCGAGTATTCAGGCTGATAATACTCATATCGGAGACCAGCTGTAAGCGTAACGTTACTCCGCAGTTTCATCTGATCTTCAAAGTAAGGCTCCAGATTGAACCACCGGTAATTCCCGAACGGATCGAGCGCCGTTTCCGTATAGTTGTAGGCCCTCCCCGTCAAGAAATCCGCCAGTGCATTGCCCGTATATTGGCCCGTAAATTTGAAGGACCCATTCGTGTTGTTATTAGACGGATTCGCTAATTCACTCTTCCCTTCGCGCGTCCAGACGATGCCAAAACGAAATGTGTGCAGGCCGTGAATCCACGTATTGCTACTTGAGAACGGCATGCTGAACGAGTAGTTGTGAAAATACCACTGCTCGATGACGCCTGCATACCCTTGACTAAAATACAGGCTGGGTATGCGATTCAGTTCGTTTAAGGGAAAGATTTGCGGAATGTTCAAGCCTGGTGCGTTACAACGGCAGGACTGCGGCCCGTTCTGCAGATATTTGTCGTTATCGCGATAAGTTCCCCAGAGGAACTCCGAGACGAAGTTTGGAGTAGGCGTATAAGCGACGTTAAAGCTTATCTGATAAATGGGATAAACTTGGCTCGAAGAGCCGACATATGGCAGGGAATTCTCATGAAACAGGCCATATGGATTCTGTAGCGTTACATTATCCTGAGTAAGCCTGACGTAGCTACTTAACTTGTCGGTCGCATGATAGTCGAGCCGGAGCGATTCTTCGCGCCACTTCGTAAAGTCAGGCGCAGAAGAGACGAAGTTATATGATCCGTTCTGAAAACCAGGTAGCGGCTGCGGATAGTAGTACTTAAGCAACAAGAGCGCATTCGGATCGAGTTGAGAAGCAGGAATAACATTGTTGGGATACGGAGTGCCGGTTGCAGGATTCTTAATGACTTGAGGACTTGCGCCGCTCAACAGCGCGCTGAAATCGCCAGTTTGCTCGGCGGCAGTAGGAACGATTGCCAGCGTCGTTCCCGCACTCTGAATGATGCGCCGCCATTCTTCAGACCAGAAAAAGAATAGCTTATTCCTTTTGATTGGTCCACCCAGGTCGTAGCCGAAATCGTTATAACGGTTTTCCGGCACGGAACTGGCAAAAAAGTTGCGCGCGTTAAGCTGATCGTTACGGAAAAACTCAAACGCGTTGCCATGGAACTGGTTGTCACCGGAGCGGGAGATCAAATTAATCTGGCCGCCGACGGACCGCCCTGTGACTGCAGAATACGAGTTATTCTCGATGCGGAATTCGGAAACAGAAAACAAGTTGGGTGTCACAAACGCATTGCCGCCGAACGTGTCAAGATTCCTGACGCCGTCAATCATGATGTTGTTGGCATCCGATCGAACGCCGTTCATACTGAATCCTATTGACGAATTAGAGCCAAATCCCGGAGTTTGGTCAATCGAGGAAGAAACTCCCGGCTCGAGCAACACTAACTGCGTGAACAAACGATTGGTGAGCGGCAATTCATTCAACTGTTTGCCTGTCACCGTATTGCCTTCGCTCGCTGTGACAGTATCGATAGACGGAGGAATCCCGGTAACGGAGACCTGCTCGGTCGTTTGGCCAATCGCGAGGGACACGCTCAAAGTAACGGGTGACGCCGCGTACACCGGGAACTCGTCATGCAAGTACGATTTAAACCCGGTCTTTGTAACAGCTAATGTGTATCGACCTACAGGGACAATCGGGAATCTGAAAGTTCCCGACGAATCGCTCTCGGCAGCTTCCGTAGCACCAGTTGCCACGTTTCTTAGTGTCAGCGTCGCACCCGGAAGCATCCCTCCTGTCTGATCGGCAACCGTGCCCTGAACTGAACCTGTATTTGCAACTTGCGACCATACGCAAAGCGGAAAGAGACTTGTAAGCGCAAGAAAGACCATCCAGGCTGTTCTGCGACTACCATTCGCCACCATGTTCCAACACCTCAATTCGCGGGATTAAAGCCTGCTTTTGCTCTTTCGAACAGAGTGGACGACCGCACTATAAAGATCACCCCGGTACACTGAGCGGGTTAACTCCAGTGGGATGCCCCTGTCCGTAAATGTTTTCCGATTTACCACCAGAACTGCTGTGTTTCGGGGTACGCATAGCAGCTTGCGGTGGGCCGCGGATGGCAATTCTGCAGAGATTTCCTCGACTCCCGTCTGCAGCCGCAATCCGTAGGACTCTTCGAGGATTCGGTAGAGCGACCTCTTGGCCAAGTCGAAGCGTTCCAGCCACGGGCAGATCTTTTGCGGAATCAACGCTGTTTCCGCTGCTAATGGGGTGCTGTCCTTGTAACGTAAACGACTGATCTCATATACCTTCTCGCCTTCGGCGAGGCCGAAAAACTCCTTTGCCGAGGGCGGCGGCGCGATCGAGTTAAATGAAATAACGCGCGACTGGGCCTTTCCGCCTCGCGCCATGATTTCTTCGGTGAAGCTACGGAGCTCCTGCTGTTGTTTCTGCAAGCGGTTGGGAGCTACGAACGTCCCCCGGCCTCGATGAGATTCGATGAGGCCGTCCCGTTCCAAAATGCTCATCGCTTGCCGCAAGGTCATTCGGCTCACCCCGTACCGTTCGCACAAGGCTCGCTCCGGCGGCAGCGAAAAGCCCGCGGGGTACGCTCCGCTTTTGAGAAGCGCGGCCATTGCCTCGGCAATACGCAGGTACATCGGAGTTGGCGAATCTTTGTCAAATCTGAGGGACTCGAAACTTTTGATCTGGTTCGCGGACCGCATGAAAAAGGTCTAGACCAAAGGTCTAGATATATCTATCATCAGTACGAGGCTCTTGCAACTGTTTTTTTTTGCCCACTGCCTATGATCTTCACCGGAGTCATCCTGGCCACGCTTTCGGGCATCTGCAACGGTCTCTTCACTGCGCCTATGAAGGTCGAACGACGATGGAGATGGGAGAACATCTGGTTCGGATTCATCGTCGTGGCTTGCCTGGTAACGCCGGCTATTGTTGTCTTGCCGACGGTGCGGAATCTCGGCGACGTCTTTGGCCATGCCGCGTCTGCGGCGGTTTACTGCGCACTCGGGTTCGGGTTCGCTTGGGGATTCGGCGCTATTTGCTTTGGGCGTAGCGTCGATAGTCTCGGGGTCTCGATCGCCAATAGCCTTGTAATCGGACTTAGCTCGGCGCTAGGTTCGCTGGTACCGATCTTCCTCACCGGCGATTTTCGGCTTACGCACCAGGAGATTACGCTTTTCGGAGGCGTTCTGGTATTCCTGATAGGCGTTTGGTTGTGCGGCAAGGCCGGGCGGCTGCGCGACTACTCGCAGTCTTCAGTAGCAAACGTCTCGCTCAAGGGCTACGTCTTCGCAATCGGCGCGGGTATCATGTCGGCTGTCTTCAACATCGGGTACGCTCTTGCGCTGCCCATCGCCGCGACGGGAGTACGCTTAGGACATTCGCGATTTGAAGCAACCAACTGTATCTGGCTGCTTATGCTTTCCGCTGGAGCTGTTCCTAACATCGCTTACTGCTGGCTTTTGATGATTCGCAACGGCACAACAAAACTGCTATTGACGCCACCCCTAGGCAGATCCTGGGGAATTGCTACCGTCATGGGATTGCTGTGGGGTGGCAGCATATTTCTTTATGGAGCCGCAACACCGCGCCTGGGAAGCATAGGGCCGTCAATCGGATGGCCTCTCAGCTTGGCAGTGGGATTAGTGGTAGCGAACCTCATGGGACTTTTGATAGGCGAGTGGCGCGGAGCCAGTTCAAGGGCGGCGAGAACCATGAATCTTGGAATCTTGACCCTTCTCTGCGCCATTTTGTTATGCGCGGCTTCAACAAGGATCATCGAATGAAGCTTCCCGAGGTGTGCCGAGAACTTGAAGGTAAACTCATCGCTTCGTGCCAAGCGAGCCACGGGGACGCATTTCGTGATGTGTCGCTCATTGCTCGGCTCGCTCAGGCGGCTCTCGCTGGCGGAGCGGTTGCTGTTCGCGCCGACGGACCGGAAGATATTCGGGCAATCCGTGGTGTTACTGACGCCCCGATCATTGGAATCCAGAAAGCGATGCAGGCGGATGGACGGGTGTTGATCACTCCATCCCTCGAGAGTGCTCGCGAACTCGTCCGGGCCGGAGCGAACATGATTGCGCTTGATGCCAGCGAGAGAGGGCGCCGCTTTGGTGCGTTGGCGCGAATCCGCCAGATCCAGCGCGAACTGAACGTCCCGGTGCTCGCTGATATTTCTACTCTCGAAGAGGCCCTGGCGGCTGCGGACGCTGGCGCAGTTTTTGTCTTGTCTACGCTGCGCGGTTACACGGATGCAACATCGCACGTAAGAAAGTTTGAGCCGCATTTCATTAAAGAACTTTCTGCCGCATCCCCCGTTCCGGTCATCGCAGAAGGACGAATCTACAGCCCCGAAGAAGCACGCCAAGCCATTTCCGCAGGCGCCTATGCAGTCGTAGTCGGCACCGCGATCACTCGCCCGACGGAGATCGCCCGGAGGTTTGCCGCTGCGATCGAAGGCCAGTTTGCCCTGAATGACGAAACCCGAACGTTCGCCGGCATCGATTTAGGTGGAACCCAAACTAAATTTGGGCTCGTCTCCCGTTCGGGAAAACTTCTTCTCGATTCAAGAGCGCCGACTCCCGCGTCCTCTGGACGCGTCTGGCTTCTCGATCACCTGAAGCGAATCGCGGCGGAGATTGTCAGTTGGTCACAACAATCGGGTCATTCCCCCGCGGCGCTGGGCGTTGCGACGGCCGGTTGGGTCAATGCCAATGCAGGGACGGTTGCTTACGCAACAGACAACCTACCGGGTTGGACCGGTACACCGATTGGCGAAGAGCTGCGTTCGTCGCTCGGTATTCCCGTATCGGTAGAAAACGATGCGAATGCGCTTTCCGTCGCAGAAAGGCATTTTGGGGCAGGTCGCGCGTTCGATCACTTCGTGTGCATCACTCTCGGAACTGGAGTCGGCGGAGGCTGCTATATCGGAGGTGCTCTCAATCGTGGCGCGCATTTCTTTGCCAATGCTTTGGGCCATCTCGTCATCCAGCCAGATGGCCTGGCCTGCACGTGCGGACAGCGCGGCTGCCTCGAAGTGTATTCGAATGCCGCTGCGCTCGTGCGCTATTCCGGTAATCGCTTCGTCACGGCCGAAGAAGTGATCCGAGCCGCAAATTCGGGTGATCGCCAGGCGGCCTCGGCTGTTCGCGACCTGGCCCGTTATCTCGCGCTGGGTTGTTCTTCGATCGTTCAGTTGCTCGACCCCGAAGCACTGATATTCTCGGGCGGCTTGGCGCAGAATAATGCCCTACTTCTCTCTGCGTTAACCGAAGAGCTTCGTCCGCTCGTGCCTGCCTGGAAGGAACGGAACTTGAAGATTCTTGCTTCCCCGCTTGGCTACTGCGGTGGCGTACTGGGCGCCGCCGCCGTAGCCATCGAGCGCCTTTCCTTGAGGGCATGACAAGAATTGACTCAATCCTTGGAGGTGCATTGATGTTGAATTCGCTGCGATTGCATCTGCAGAACTACTTGGCTCTATCTTTGCTGCTCGTGTTTATCTGCATTTGCAGCTTTGGCCAAGTCGAAACTGGTAGGGTTATCGGCACCATTCGCGATGCTTCGGGTGCCATGGTAACCGGGGCCACCGTGACGGTTACGGATACCGGAACAGGCACGGAACACCGAATCGTAACCGGTTCGGATGGCACATATTCAGTCACAAATTTGAACCCTGGAACATACACGGTCCGCGTAGAACATGCAGGCTTCAAGACCGCGGTTCAGCAGCCCTTTAAGCTGGACATCAATCAGGTTGTCCGCATCGACGTTACCTTGGTCGTCGGATCACTTTCCCAAAACGTCAAGGTTACCGCGGCTGAGCCTCTTATCGAAACACAAACCTCTTCGCTTGGTCAGGTTATTGATGAAGCGCGGGTCAGCGCCCTTCCACTCAATGGGCGCAATTTCGTACAACTCGCATATCTGACTCCAGGAGTGAATGCCGGGCCTGCCGGCATAGTCCAACAAGGAAATATTCCTGAGAACGAACGCGGCAACGGAGCTATTCAAGCCAACGGACTCACGGCGACAAATAACAATTTCTTGCTGAACGGATTTGATAACAATGAACAGCAGATTGGGTTCGAGGTTATCCAGCCGTCTATCGACGCTATCGAGGAATTCAAGGTGCAAACGAATAGCTTCGGTGCAGATATCGGACGGGGCGGAGCTGTGGTGAACGTCGTGCTAAAGTCCGGGACGAATCACTTCCACGGGAATCTGTTCGAATTCCTGCGCAACTCCGTTTTTGATGCCAAAAATTATTTCGACAGCCAAACTCTGCCCATTCCGCCCTTTAAACAAAACCAGTTTGGCGGCACGCTCGGCGGACCCCTCATTCGCAATAAGCTGTTCTTCTTCGTAGACTATCAAGGCACCCGTATCCGGCAATCCCAGACTGATATCTCCACCGTTCCGGCGATGAGTGAGCGTACCGGCAACTTCTCGGATTTGCTCACTGGTGTCATAGATCCAGTAACCGGCTATGACACGGGGCAGATATTTGATCCACTTACATACAACTCGAGTACTGGCGCCCGGCAACCATTTCCAGGGAATGTGATACCGGCTTCTGATCTGGACAGGGCGGCGCTGAACATTGTGAATCTGTATCCGGCGCCGAACTTACCCGGTATTGCAAACAACTTTCTCTATAATCCTGTTCTTTCTAACAATCAAGATTCGTTCGACGTCAGAGTTGACCATCAACTGAGTAGCAAAGATAACCTGTTTGCGACATTCAGCTTCGGTAACGTGGATTCTCACAGGCCGGACCCGCTTCCGGGACTAGCAGGCGGTGGCAGCTTCTCAGGAAACGTGACAAATCTTGCGCGAGCCGCCGGCCTTAGCGAAATTCACAGCTTTGCTCCAAACAAAGTGAATGAGCTGAAGTTGGGATACTCTCGCTATGTCGTCCAGGCGCTGCCCAATTTCGCGGGACAGCCTATTTCGCAGCAGATGGGCATTCCGGGCGTGTTCGATCCCGCCAACCCGATTGGAACCGGAGGGCTCGTGAATATTTCGATCGCAGGCTTAGCGCCTCTCGGCACAACGGACTGGTTCCCCGAATACCTGAGGGAAAATAACTATCAGATTATCGACTCGTTCAGCTGGACGCACAATCGGCATTCATTGAAATTTGGTGTGGATCTCAGGCGGCGCGAACACGGCTTCTTTCAGACTCAGAATGAACGAGGTGACTACACGTTCGATCAGCAGTTCACGGAGAATCTAACAGACAGCACGGGCGGTAGTCCGCTCGCCAGCTTTTTACTGGGATATCCGATTTCGGCGTATCGGGATGGACAGCAAGGACCTTTTGGCATGCGCTGGTACGAGCTCAGCGGCTACGCTATGGACGATTACCGCGTAACATCCACGCTGACATTAAACTTGGGTCTGCGGTATGACGTTTTTACTCCGATGGTTGAAGAGCATAACCGTATTGCCAACTTTGATTTTGCAACGGGCCAATTTATTTCGCCCCAAACTTCTGGATTTGGCCGCTCGGCCGGCGTAGACACTGATCTGAATAATTTTGCACCTCGGGTTGGCCTTGCCTGGAATCCGGGCAGCGGTAAGACCGTTGTTCGCTCCGGCTTCGGCATCTTTTACGACCAGCAGGCGGACCAAAACGATGCCGAGCTCGCATACAATCCGACTGGGCTGTACTTCAGTCAGAGCATCAACAATGCGCCTACCACACCTACAGTCCGCCTTTCTACCGGCCTGCCAACGCCGACCTATCCTGACTTAAGCAATCCTTCTGGGCGAGCAAGCGCGCAGGCGTTCAATAGCCGGACAACATACATCGAAGAGTGGAACTTTAACATCGAGCGATCTTTAGCGAAGGACTCGCTGCTGCAAGTGGGCTACGTTGGTACACATGGAGTGAAACTTGCCTCGTTAAGCAATCAGAATCAACCATTCGAGCCGCTTGATTCTAACTTCGGCCCCGCTCCAAACTTTGGCCGTCCCTACTTTGATACTGTCCCGAACATCGGTCCGATCAGAACGCTGAACAACTACTACAATTCCATTACTCACGCGTTGCAGGTAAAGTTTGAAAAACGATTCTCTAGCAACTGGAGCATGCTGAACGCCTACACTTGGCAGCACACGATTGGGCAGACAGAAGAGAATGAGTATCTCGAGCCGCAAGATACGCACAATCTCGCTGCTGAACGCGGCGATAACGGCCCCGATTATAGGCACCAGTTCACGTCTTCTTGGTCATACAGTCTGCCTACCGGCCCAGGTCAGAGATTCTTGAATAGCAGTGGACCGCTTCACTGGGTAACTGAAGGATGGCAACTCAACGGGATCATCTCTCTCTATTCCGGGCAAGCCTTCACACCTTTGCTGTCATACGACCCGACCAATACCGGCTCGGGAGCGCCGCGGCCGGATCTCATCGGTAATCCGTACGACTTCTCGAATGCAATGAGCGCAGGCTGCCCGTCGAATCAGCAAACCATCCAGTGCTGGTACAATCCGGCCGCCTTCTCTGTTCCTGCTCTTGCGCCCGGTCAGACATTCGCCCACATGTTCGGCGATGCAGGCCGCGGCACCTTGAGAGGGCCCGCTCAATACAATGTCGATGCTTCTCTTTTCAAGAATTTTCCGATTAAGGAAGCTTTCAATCTTCAATTCCGGGCCGAGGTGTTTAATTTGTTCAACACTCCAGAGTTTGGTATACCCGCCGCTACTGTTGATGTGACTGGAGTTGCGGGCTCGATCACGAGCACTATCAACAGCTCCCGGCAGATCCAACTCGCGCTAAAACTCAACTTCTAATGGTGACTTCTAAATCCAAGGTTTACGACGCGCTTATTGTTGGATCGGGAGCGAGCGGCGGCTGGGTAGCCAAAGAACTTGCCGAAGCGGGTATGAATGTCCTGATGCTTGAGGCTGGCCCGCCGCGCGTTCCCGGCGTAGACTTCACTGAACATACCTGGCCATATCAGGTAAGGTATCGCGGCTTCGGAGATCAACGGAAATTACTCACCGATCAACCCGTTCAGCGTCTCTGTTATGCATGCGATGAATACAGCCATCAATTTTTCGTAAATGACAATGAGCACCCTTACACTTTTCCGCCCGAGAAGCCCTTCATGTGGATTCGGGGCCGTCAAGTTGGTGGCAAGACATTCTGCTGGGCTCGGGAAAGCTATCGCTACAGCGACTATGAATTCAAGGCCGCAGAGCGGGACGGATACGAGCAGAATTGGCCGTTCAGCTATCGCGAGATCGAGCCCTATTACGACAAGGTGGAGAGTTTCATCGGTGTGAGCGCCTCCAAAGAAGGGCTCCCGCAAATGCCCGATGGTAAGTTTCTTCCACCAATGAATATGTCTTGTGGCGAACTATTGGCCAAACGTGTTATCGAAAAGCAATTTGGCTGGCGTGTGATGCCGGATCGTGTAGCTAACCTGACCGTGCCCCACAACGGTCGCCCAGCTTGCCACTACTGCGATGAATGTCAACGCGGCTGCCACACGGCCTCATACTTCAACAGTCCTTCCGTTACGCTGCCTGCCGCGGCGCGGACCGGACGCTTTACGCTCCTGAGCGATTCCGTCGTAAGCCATATCATTATGAACGGGGAAGGCACAGCCGAAGGTGTGCACTATATTGGCCGCGTGAATAACGTTCACAGTGAGGCTCGTGCGAAGATCATCGTGCTTGCGGCAGCTACTCTCGAATCAACTCGAATACTGCTCAACTCCCGATCTCCTCGATTTCCGAACGGAGTCGGTAATTCGAACGGGATTCTTGGCCACTATTTGATGGACCATTTTACCGTCGAAGGGGCCGGTGGTGAGCTTGGTTCTCTTAAAAGCTCGAAACGTGAAGCCGTAGGGAACCCTTGCGGATACCTGATTCCGAAGTACTCGAACACGGATGGCCACAAGAACGGTAAATTCCTGCGCGGTTATCGCTTTGACGGAACGGCCACTCAGCAACTGTATGATCACGCGTTTTCTCTGCCTGGATTAGGGCAAAAGTGGCGTGAAAAAGTGTGGGGCGAGATTCCGTATTTCTTCTCCATCGAAGCGCAAGGAGAGTGTCTGCCGCGCTTCGATAATTTTGTCGAGCTGGACCCCGAGAAGAAGGATGCATGGGGTATACCCGTGCTTAAGATCAATGCGAGCTACGGAGAAAACGAGCATGCAATGGCTAGCGCTATGCGTCAGGATATCGGGGAGATACTCGACGCCATAAAGGTCAAGAACCCGATACCGCCTAATGAAGAACTTAGCGTTTTTGGCAAGAACATTCACGAATGCGGAACGGCACGGATGGGGACCGATCCAAAGAAAAGCGTTCTGAACGCGTATAACAAAGTACATGAAGTGAAGAATATCTTTGTTACGGATGGCGCGGCCTTTGTTACTCAGGGTTGCTATGAACCGACCTTGACTATCATGGCGATTTCTGTACGAGCCGCCGACTATATCATCGACTCATACCGTAAAGGCGAACTATAGAAAGGCGGATACCAGATGGACAATTCAGATGTCAGCCGAAGAACTGTGATCGTGGCAATCGGCCAGGCTGCGACAGGTTTCGGGCTGTCGAGTAGTCTTTTAGCCGATACGAAGAAAACCCTTCAACTCCCGCCCGGACTTTACCAGCCCTCACGAAATTACCTTGGGCATGCACTCATGTCCGTCGGGCCCTTCCATCCGATTCCTCCCGGTTGCCCTACTGACTACATTCGCCCCAGAACTGAACCGTTCACACCGTCGTTCTTCTCTCCAGTTGAATTCGAGGTAGTTCGTCGTCTGACACAACTCATGCTGGGCGTGGACGAGAGCCCGGCTCAGGAAGTAGCTGAGTGGGTCGATTTTCGTGTTGCCAGTGCGCCTGGTGTTCGCGAGGCTGCGCGCCGGCTGGAGCCACTTCACCGCATATTGGCCGTCGCCCATTTCGGCTCAGCCCAGGTGACTCAGCTCGAGACCGCCAATCCGGAGAACATCTGCCGCGAGGGCCTGACGTGGTTCTCGAACGCTGCCCACGCGTACGGATCTGACCAGTTTCTGTCTCTCAGCGACGAGCAACAGATCGCCACTCTGGGTTCAGTTAGTGATGAACGAGCGGACAAGGAAAGTCAAAATCCCGGTACTCGGTTGTTCACTTTTTTGAAAGCAGAAACGATTCGGGGTTATTACACTTCCCAAGCGGGCCTTAGGGAACTCGACTTCAAGGGGAATGGCTTCTATGCCAAGTCTCCTGGCTGCGATTTGAAAGTGTGACGGAATAGGTATGAGGATAAGACCAAGAGACTTTCTGGGTTGGACAGCCGCAGCGCCTGTGCTTGCATCTTCTAATGGCTCGTCGAACACTGACAAACGGCAGCGGCTCGCGTGTAACTCCTGGCCATTCCGAGGCTATTTCGATACGCCTCAGATGTCTGGTTATCGCAACCCGCAAGATCCGTTCCTTACTCAGGCGGAGTTTCCGCAGTTTATCGCAGACCACTTCGGCAATTTTGCTACCAAATCCACTGCATTCGCGCTTAGCCAACTGCGAATGCTGGCTCCGTACGCATCCACGATCTGCCACTCGAAAGATGGCATCGCGGAGAAGGGTGGATTTTATCAGACGACGTTCTCGCTTTCCATGAAAATCATGCACGACACAGGTTTTCGAGGTTTGTACTCGTTAGAATTCGAAGGTCTGGGCAATGCGCCCGATGGCGTGCGGAAGCTCATGAATCTAACAGAGGAGTACCTCGAGTAATCTATTCCTTCGTCACCTCTTCATCTTTGCTATGTGCACGTCAAATCCAGCATTTGGAAGAAGGGATGTCAACACAAACGCCTCGAAATCATCGCCGCTCATCTCCGTATTGCGGTAAACGCCGAGCTCAGTCTCCACATTCTCCTGAGTCGCATTCAAGCGCTTCATGAATCGCAGAGCGTCCTCCACCGACGGAGCCGATGTCACAATCGCCGGACCGGCATGTGGTGTAATCGCCTCCGCAGCGTAAGAACGAATCAGTTTCGGCCAGTACTTTTCGAGAAGAGAAGGACTAGCGAAGACATCCGCCCAGATGAGCTCGCGATTTACGGCGACCACGGTACCCACTGCTTTGTCCGCCCGCAATTGCTGCATTAGCTGATCATACGAACGCTCCAGCGGAGCAGCCATCGCATCAAGCTGCCGCTTCGCTGCGCCGCTTTGCATAGCTTTCGCGTAGGATGAGGATGCTTCGATCTCCCGCGCTTCCATCGGTGCTGCCGCCAGCGCAAACGCTTGTCGCGATTGAGCTACTGCGTCCCAAACCTGCTGCTGATTACGATCCGCCATCGCCTTGGAGCGCACGCTCGGCTGCGCCATCGAAGCCCCTAGGCTACCGAACTTCGTCGATGTTTCCGTCCAGCGCTGCGGTTCCACACAGAACACCCCGAGCGCAATCGGTTCCCCGTGCGCCGGTACGATCCGATCCTTTGCGACAATTCGATCCTGCTTGCCGCCAGTGACAATTTCGCCGGCTAGCAACAGCAGAGGGCGATCGGAGTTATTCATCAACGCCAGCTCGTTAACGCGCGCGCCGTGTTCCGGCATCGGATTGGGAGGCCGTGGAGCCGGAAACGGGCGCTCATCCCAGACCCCCCGATCGCTCAACGGCTGCCGCGGCCGCACCAGACCCGTTGTCCGGCCAACCTCGGTGACGATCACCTGGCCCGACCGAATCCCGTTATCAACTGTCAGGAAGTTGCTGGTTTCAAACATGCGGTCCGCCACAACGGGGTAAATGCTCAAATTGTCGTGGGTCATTGGCGCCAGGACTTTATAAGCCACTGAGAGCTCCTTCGTCTGGCCAGCCCTGAGTCCGTTGATGTAGAGAGAAGTAAGCAGAATCAGCGCGGTGACACATAGACTCGCACGCCGCATACTAGCGTTCATGGTGTACGCTCCAACGGTTTTCTGGCGCAACCATCCGTTGCGCTCTGTTCGTCAAAGGAACGTACTGACTCGCAGTTCTTGCAAAGAAGTTCTCGAAATGCTACATATCTGGATCAGTACTCGGGTGCACTCTTGGAGAACGCTGACGCCACCGCGCGAATAGAATTCCAGTCGCTTTATGAAAAATCGAACGCTGCGAGCTTCAATCTCACCCTACCCGAGTTCTGCAGCATCATCCTTGACGTTGTCGGCCGCTCTCTTCCTAACCTGCACTCTCAAAGGGAACGTGCGCGGTTTCTCGAAAATTTGCGTCTGGACGATTTGGTATTGGCTCGTGCGTGTGCACGGGGGCACGATAAGGCCTGGGACCGATTCCTCATGCTTTACCGGGACAAACTGTACTCCGCTGCGATCACTATCGCAAGAGACGAGTCAATAGCTCGCGAACTCGCAGACTCTCTCTATGCCGATCTGTTCGGCACTCGTACGCGAGATGACGGACAGCGCATTTCCAAGTTGGAGTCGTACGTGGGACGTGGATCTCTCGAAAGATGGCTCAAAACGGTCTTGGCCCAGGAATACATCAACGGCTTCCGCGTTCGGCGCAAGCTGGTTCCTTTCGAGGAGAGCGCGAGAACTTACGGGAGTGCAAGCCCGCCGGTGTTCCCGGCGCCGGAACGCACCGCGCTCGCGGAGGCGACTGATACTGCGCTCGCTGAACTCTCTCCGGAACAGCGCTTTCTACTAGCGGCGTACTACCTGGATGGATGCACGCTTGCGGCGATTGCACGTATACTGAACGTGCATGAGTCCACCATCCAGCGACGTCTAGAGAAGACCGTTTTGAAGCTCCGCGAGCGAATCGTTGCGAAGCTCCGCAGAGCTGGCCTTTCGAAGCGCGCCGCGCACGAGATGCTGGACTTGGATGTTCGAGATCTGGGAGTTGACGTTCGTGGCCGCCTGGTGCAAGAAAGGCGAGTATGAATCGTTCTTATATGGGAGACAGCGCGAAAATGCTGAAAGTTTCCCACTTCGTACGTTCGCGGCTCGCTTCGCAGCAAACAGCACCCGCTGATCATCTCGACCCGGACATGTTGGTGGCGTTTGCCGAACAACGCCTCTCTGGGGGCGAGCGCGCGAACACGCTCATGCATCTTGCACAATGCCCGGAATGCAGGGAAGTGCTTGCTTTGACCTCCGCAGTTGACCCTGAGGAGTTCGTCGGCGCTTCTGGACCGACGCGCCATTCGTTCGCCTGGTGGGCGTGGCGTTGCGCCGCGGCGACTATTCTGGCCTGCCTGATGGTAGCGCTTACTTGGCGCACTCCCTTCATTCAGCATGCGCCCCTGTCCCCGGGGCCCAAAGCGCCAGTTACTGTTCCTCCGCCACAAATCGCATCCGTCCCGAGGGTCACGGACGAAGGCGCCCCTGAGTCACGTAGGACCAAGAAACGCACCCTTGCGGAAAGGCCCGCCTCGCACCCTCAAAACAATAGCGCAGAACCGAATCGCATGCTATCGCGATCAGAGCGAGCTGCAGCCTCGCAGGAAACCGGGGCCGCGCTCCTCCCAGGAATGTTGGCCAGGCCAACATCGCCAATCGCGCCCGGCGCCAACTCCATGTTTCAGGGCGAATCTCGTACAGATCCGGGGAGACTGGTGATCGCCGCTACCGGAGCGCAGAAGCCGGCAAGTCTGTGGCGGCTAAGCAGTGACCAAGGCACGGTAGAGAAATCGCACGACGGCGGGACGACCTGGCAGCCCATTCGTCTCGATGAAGGCACTCCTTTCTACGCGCTTTCCGCCATAGGACCTGATATTTGGGTGGGCGGCGAAGACGGAACGCTGTATCACTCGGCAGACGACGGCTTACATTGGAAAAAGGTCCTCATAGAAGGAGATGACAACTCCCGCGCGAGCGGCCCGATTACGCGAATCGAATCACATGGCCGCTACGTGATACGAGTCGCAACGAGATCAGGCGACCACTGGAAAACAACAGATGGCGGTTTACGCTGGCAGCAAGAATGAATCGCGCCCGCTCTGGATTGCGCCTGCAGAGTCATCCGCCGCGGCTTGACATTCTGTCTGCTGTTCAATTTTTTTCTGGTTCGCTCAGACGCCCACCTAACCAGTCCTGCCGTCCAGCAACTCAAGCATTGGTTAGCAAATTACGATGACAGCAAGTGGGGCGTTCACCACGAATTCTTGAAAGCAACAACAGGCCTGTGAGCAGACACATATCGGTGGTAGCCCGATCGCCCTCGATGGATTTTCGTGATTGATTTCATGCTCGCCGTGACCATAGGTGCGATCACACAGTTTTAAATTGGTCTTGAAGAAAAGCTTTGGCCACGGCATCTGCCAACTTGCCGGCCGTAACTGAATCTCCCGCGCGACCGAATGCTACAGCGGGAATGATGTACCTTACCGCAGGGGATGTTTATGCAACGCCAGCAGTGGTAAATGACACCGTATATGCGGCACTACGAGCGGGACGGCATACGCGCTGACCAGGCAAGGCAATCGATATGGCAACCAACCGTTCGCGGCTCATTAACCGCAAGCGCGCCTGGTGACAAACCGCATGGCATCCTTGGCGATCAGTCTGGGTACGTGTATGGGCTGAGCGTTGGGCTTCGCAATCCCGACTATTCGTGCTGTCACTTGCCGACCCAAGGTATGGTTCCCGATCAGCAAGAGCTCTCTCTAACCATTCGCAACACGCGTCAGTGTCACCCAAAGCGGGAAAGGTCCAGGCGATCGGCAGGGCAGGAGATTATCCCCGCTCTCGGCCTCGCCGTCGACACGTAGAAGACGATCTCGGTACCGATCCCTTCAACCTAGGCGAAGACGGATTCGGCGCCTGCGCGGAGCCAGGGCGCCGATCTGTTGAGCAACATCAACAGACCTCTATGCACAATTTCAGTGCGGAATTAATTTACAATCCGTTATTCGAGGATCCCGAAAGAGACCTTGCTCGTACCTATCTTGGTCTGCTGGATCCGTTCAGCAATCATCTTGAACGCAAGGGCCGTCACATTAGCCATAGCCTCTTGCCTGGTCGAACCATACGCCATCACCAAGCCAGGGAAGTCGACGATGTCAGCGATCCAACGGCCATCAACCTCCTCTTCGATTTCGATTCTATAGTTTTCTTCCGCCATGTTGATCCTGCCTGGAGGCTGAAGAGCGTCTGCACGAGGCATTTTGGTTTGCTCTCTCCACTATGCTGACGATCCTGAACAGGATTCCGATGCGGCTCACGTTAGAAGATTCCGTAAATTATTCGCGAAGCTGGACGAAGTTCTACGAGCAAGCGAAGTGTCGCGAACCTGTTTAAACGGCGCATCGAAGGCGTTCTCAATGAGACTGTCTCGGTCGTAAAGCGTGTCCCAAGTAATGCCTGATACGGTTCTCGTCCCTGTGCATTTCGATCCCGCGGAGGCAGTCGCAAACTGTTTTTTAGTTAGCAAACAGATGCCCGTAAGCTCATAACGGCCTCGTTCCGCCGGAAAACTCGCCCACAATAAACTGCTCGCCTGCAGTCGTAAGGCACGTGAGCGCGCATGATTACTCACAACCTACTGCAACCAGAAAGGAACCACATGTCACAACAGCCGAACTCGATTGTCCTGATTCATGGCCTTTGGATGACCTCTCTGAGTTGGGAGAACTGGATCACGCGTTACACCGCTCACGGGTATCGCGTAATCGCTAAGAGCTGGCCTGGCATGGATCGCGACATTGACGAACTACGTCGCGATCCTTTATCAATCGCAACACTCGGAATCACAGAAATCGTCGATCAATATGAGCAGATCATACGCGGTTTGGATAGCGCTCCATTCGTCATCGGGCACTCCTTCGGTGTCCTGATCACCTAGATCCTGCTTGACCGCGGGCTCGGTTCGGCTGGCGTCGCCATTGCAGGGCGACGGTGGCCTTGCCGGGCAAGCCTGCGTCGGCCGTTACAGATGGACAAGGTCTGGCCTTTGTCAACATTAATGACGCGCAAGAGCTCGCCCGCATTGACTTGCGCAGCGGGAAATTCTTTGGGACGTGGCCGCTTCCGGGTTGTTCGGGACCAATCGGTCTGACGATTGACCCGGCTCAACATGACCTCTACTCAGTTTGCGAAAACAATATACTGCTTGAGATCGATGCGCGGAACGGCCGGCTACTATCCAGCGTTGAGTTACCGGAGGGAACACGCGACATTGCGTTTGACCCGAAACGCAAGCTGCTGTTCGCGGCGAGCGGTGGCGGTACGCTCACCGTACTCGAAACAAATCGTTCGAGGCGCCTCGCGGCTTTGCAGACAATAAAAACAATGCCTGGAGCGCGAGCGGCCGCTGTGGACTCGAGTACCGGCGCAGTGTACATGGATACGGCAGAGTTCGGGTTGCGAACAGGCGAGACGTCGGAAGAGCTGAGATTCCGCCCGACGCCGGTTCCGAACAGCTTTGTTGTCCTCGTGATGTCACGCCAGCGCACGGATTGAGTCGCTGTGCTATTTTGGCCTCGTGCCGAACCTGATCGGACCGGGCAACTCTCAAGGCGAAGTAGGCATTTCCGCGCTATGCGGATTTTCTGCAACTTCTATGGAGATTCGCACCCACGAGGCACATTTGGGCACATTCGCTTCTACGGTGGTACAACGAAGTTATTGACGGCAAAGAAAACGCGGGAGTAACTCAATGGTAGAGTCACAGCCTTCCGAGGTGCTTATATTCCCGTTGGGCTTAATGAGACAACCGATATTTTGTGCAGTCTTATGCAAATACGGTCATTTTATGGGACTTCTCACAATGTATGACCGAGCACGCGGAGGTCTTTAGATGCTCGAGCCGTAAAGTCGTTGCCTCTTCCCGGTCCACGGTGGCAATCGACGAGCTAAGGATCACGACCGGAACATGCCATTCGACGGCAGGATGCATCTCGCGGTGATTATTTCTTTCTTGGCGTCGGACGAGGACTCCAGATTGCTTCGAAGCTGTTCGTGCCAGAGTTCACAACCGCTGCTGATCCGGAGCTGCCGTTTGTTAAGAGTCGATCGTACAGAAGTCTCGGCCAGCTGGAGGATATCAGGGAGCTGCGTAGCTCCTGGCCGGCCTTCGTGGCACGCCGTAACCCTTCTGCTGACGACAGTTACAAGTTACGCTGCGAGTGACCATCAATGCAAAGCTTACTTCGTGACGTGACACTCCCGTTCACGGAGATGCATAATCAGCACGTCGCAGCTTCGGTCGCAGCGTGTGGCTCCGAAATTCTGAAAAGTGACTTACTGGCTGATCGGTTGTTCTTCCGATTTGACAGCCATTGTAGAAACGATATTGACAATGGCTTTAGCGTGCGATCGTTCTCAGAAAGTGTTCGCGAGCTGGATAGGTAAGTAAGCGCCGCCGACGCTTACTCATATCGCAGTGCTTCTACCGGATCAACCTTCGAAGCGCGACGAGTGGGCACGTAACACGCTAGCAGCGCAACGGTGACAAATAACACTCCGACGCCATCAAAGTGGCTGGGTCGGTAGGCTCCGCTTGAAAAAGAAAGGATCTCAGAGCGCGCGACAGAACAAGCGCGGCGGCTACGCCTGAAATTACGCCGACCGCAACCAGGCGAAACGCCTCCGCGAACACCTCATTCGAGGGAGGTGATCATGAATCTGTTTGATGAACGTCGGTCACAACAATTCTGACGGCGAGTATCTGGTGAATTGCTCAATCAGTAATCCTGCTGAGCCACGCCTGTAAAACTGGGTTAAGGACGTAACCAGGTTGCCTTCGGCCAGTCCTAGATATTCGTTGGTGCAGCCTGTTTCAGCTTATGCACCGGTTGTCGAGGCCCGCTCGGCTGATGACTTTGCCGGCATCAAAGCGATCAGGGCTACACCTATGGCACCAAATATAGCGGCGGCGGTCAGAAAGCCTTTGCGGTCGCTGGCAGGATGGATTGCCATGAACACCATCACCGTAGCGTGGGCAACATTCGCCCATCCTGCATATGCGATGAGGCTGCGATGTGCTGATGGGTTACGCACCGCCAACAGCAAAAAAACTCCGAGCGCGACGTAGAGGCTAAGCATCATCGTGTCACCGGGCGGCTCGTTGCCTGGCCGCCATAGGTACATCACGATCGGATAAAGTCCTGCCACAAACAACATTCCCACCAACACAATCATAATCTTCAGTGCCCGCTCTCGCATCGTTTCTGCCCTCTTCTTGCGTAGCATGATCTGCCCGACTCGTGGTCGCAAAAACAGCGTTTGCAGACAATGAGCTGACGCGAGAGCGGTTCCGCTCCAATCGCAGTTTACGAGCGCGTTTATCAGGAGTAATCCGCTGCGAGAGGTGGAACACTTTGCGTTTCGGCAACTTAAGCCGGCTACAACGCTTCGCTAAGCGCAGCCCGCTGACCGCTAGCTCTTCGTGTCACAGGAAATTCAACCTCAGTTAAATAGTCATCTGCCGGAATTCGGCAACCAATGCGCAGGTGGGATGAAGTCTGTGTCGCTTGCTTCCGCGACCGCTAGGTCGATCTGGAATTGCATCACATCTGCGGGCACCGGGGAACGATAGTTTTCCAAACACTCGCGTAATGCGGCGACAACATCGGCAGGGCGCGTCCGCACGAGACGGTAAATCTTGATTACCAACCCGTCAGCGGCACCTAGCGTCAGCAACGCGGGAATCTTCAATTCCAGACTGGCGAAACATTCGTCCGCAGTCGACAGCCCAGGAACCTTGGCTAACATCTGAATGAGTTGGAATCCCTCCAGCGCCGTACTGGTTGGCATCAGGCGAATTTTTACATCGACTCGCCCCGGCCGCTTCAGGTCAACTTCGATCAGGTCGGGCCGGCTCGATGCAAGAACCCAGATGATCTTCCCCCGAGTTGCGCTGTCGCCCATCTGTTCGGCGATCATCGAGTAGATGCGTCCCGAGATGCCTGAGTCGTGGGCGCCCGAGTCGCGAGTCCAAGAGCCTGATCCGCTTCGTCCATGAACATATAGCAGCGCTTCGCGCCAAGGGTCGCGAGTGCCGACCGTACGCTGCTCACGAAAGCATCGAACGAACCGAGATTGCCGATGTCGAGCTGAACCGCGATAGCTCGCGCTCCTGCCTCATGGACGTCCGACACGACAGCATCGGCTTCCGGCCGATTCCTGTTATACGTGAAAATCGAATTGATTCCTCGCTTGGCGGTTACCGATCATCCGAAAACGTAGTTTTTTGAACGCCTGCCGCGCCGCCATCGGCGGGGAAGTGTCGGGAACAGGTCAATCCAAAGGCTTTGTCGGCCACAGACGGCGCATCGGGATGGCGTTCGTACTCCGGAAGGAGTCGGCGACGTGATCGGAGTGTAACCCTGATCTGTCACGGGCGCGTGAGTCAACCGCTCCCGATACCGCTGCTGGCAACGTCGGTGCGCCTCTCGGCCATGCTCGCTTTCCTGATATCGGCGGTTGGCGTGATGCCGCTGTCCACGCCTGACAGCGGCTCGACATGCTGGGCCGCAGTAGTGCTGACCACGGTCGCAACTGACGCATGATAGTGAACACGGCGCGGCACTCCGGCGACCCACAGACTCTCAACCGGAGAACGGTCTCTGTGGCGGATCGTGCAGCCCACTCCGGTATTATGCCCCAGCGAACGATGATCGACGGATGATTGCGCCTACGGCGCAGATTATGTTGCCGTGCTCTTACACCGGCGCTCGTTCAGAAAAAGACGTTTTCAGATGATCGTTAACACTCGGCGAGGCTCATGACCGTATTGCGGCCAATATCGCGGCTTCCTCCGGTCACAATGGCAATTTTGCTTGCGGAGAATTGAGGATTCTGTTCTGAGATTAATTCCTTCCTTGGTATGTCACCTTGTTCAGCGCTGCGTCAGCCTGAGATAAGGCGCCGGCACCACGCGATGACCACATCGGCGACTCTGTCCGGCTGCTCCGGAAAAAGCGAATGACTGGCGTCCGTCACGATCTGGCTGGTGACCCGATTCCCAACTGCTCGCGCAACTCTCCCCAATACTCACGCGGCTTGAACAGATCGGAATCCGGAATGATCTCCAGCACCGGAGCGAATCCAGCGCCCCAGATTTCCTTCACCTCGGTCCGGCCGACGCTGCTAACCTGCATCCGCATCGTTTCCGGATACCAACCGCCAAGCCAGATGCTGGCATCGTGATTAGGTGCAAAGAAACCTTTCCTGAGAGTGCAGCCAGGCGTTCCTCGGTAGGCGCGTTAAGATCGCACGCCTGATGTGGCGTCTGGTTAATCTCCGGTGGAACCGAACTGCATTGCGTCGCAGCCAGAATGATTCCGTAAATGAGGGCGCAGGACTGTGAAGCCCGCGGTACTCACTTTGCTCGCCAAGAAATCGAAATCTCCGCCACCACCGCGCCCATACGAGGGCAGCACGACAGGCGCCGGACCTGTGCCTCAAAATAGACTTCGAGCGCGACATCTTTGCCATGAACGATTTTTCTGGGTCTGTTCTCTGCCATACGGCGTTTCCTTTACGGACATGCAACAAACTGCTCGCGATGAACTACGATCGAAGGGCCGCCGGCGCTTCCGGGAACTCTATGCGGAGGAGACTAGCCGGCCGTCGCACGCCGTCAGGCAGGGGAGAAGCGGTGCCGCCATCGGTAGTAACGCAGGCAACTTTGCCATATTCTCCAGGCAGTCTGCTCCATGCTGCGCCTGAAGGCCCGATCAATTCTTCGTTCAAGGGATCTCCTGCAACGATGAAGCGGTAGCTGTTCTTGGCTGGATTCAAAGAAACGCAATCGATGGTGTTTTCGCGGTGTGTCGTCAAGTAGCCAACCCCGGCGCTCTCGTCGATGCAGAAATCGTCCGCCATGCGCCCCACCGATACATGCTCCGGCTCGCCAATCGGGTCAAGAGTTTCCGCGTTGACCTGTACACGCATGAACAGCTTCTTCGCCGTCGCAGTGTAGTAGAGATACCCGAGCTTCGTGGCGTAGCGTATGCCGTTGACACCGGGCTGTTCTGGTTTCATTTGCCCTGGATAGTTCCCCATGCTCTCGTGGCGTAGCCAGACGCGAGCCGAGGGAGTTCCGTCATCCATGGGAGATCGACTCTCCAAATCAGACCTGCGAATGAGTCGGCGACAAGAATCGTGCGCGGACCGACGAGGCAACTACCGTTCAGCGAGCGCACTTCCTTCGGAAAATCGAAGACCTTCGTCGGTTGGATCGGATCAGCGGCGTTCCAGTGTTGCAGGTCGATACGGTGAAGACTTGATTTGTGATCCGTGTACACATTCGACGTGACTAGGTAGAACACATCGGGCTCAACCTCAGTGAGGCTTATCGTAAGTTGTTCGTAAGCGTCAGGCCGTCCGCAGGGCGGCTGGCAATCGCGGGGGCAGGGCGCTGTAACATTTTCTGTGTAAATTGTTTTGGAGTTGGATAGGCTGGCATTTGGTGTTGTGGGGGACGGAGGGAGCCCGAAGGGCGAGCGGAGTTCCCCACCGCTGGAGACGGCACTCACTGCCAGCTCGGAAAATACAACCGATTTCAAGAAACTATTGATGGACCAGGTGCGTGCCGGCGGCGGCACCCAGGCCATCGACACCAAGCAACTATTTCAAAAGCTAGTGAAGGACACGCTCGAGGCCTTCCTGGAACTCGAGCTGGAAGAGCACCTCGGCTATGCCAAACACGATCCGTAGGGCCACGGCAGCGGCAACTCCCGCAACGGCGCCACACCCAAAACGGTACTGGGCGATTTCGGGGAAATCGGCATTGCAACGCCACGCGACCGCAACAGCAGCTTCGAGCCGAAGATCGTCGCCAAGCGCCAAACCTCGGTGGGAAACTTTAGCGAAGCTGTCGTCTCGCTCTATGCACGTGGGATGACCACCCGCGAGATTGAACAGCACGTCAAAGAGATCTATGGCGTGGAGATCTCGCCGCAGTTTGTCTCGCGCGTCACCGAAGAACTGCAGCAGCAGATTGCGGAATGGCAAAGCCGGCCTTTGGAACGTGTTTACCCAATTGTCTTTGTCGACGGTTTACGCGTGGCTGTGCGCACCGACACGGCGTGCTCAAGAAATGCGTATACACCGTGCTCGGTGTGAGCCTTGCCGGCAAGCAGGAAGTGCTCGGGCTGTGGATCGAGGAAACGGAAGGCGCACGTTTCTGGCTCAAAGTGTTCAACGATCTCAAGGCCCGCGGCACGCACGACGTGCTGATCGTTTGCGGCGATGGATTAGCCGGTTTGCGCAATGCCGTGGAATCTGTATTTCCGCACGCCGATGTCCAGCTCTGCGTCGTGCATCACATCCGCAACGTGACTCAGTTCGTTTCCTGGAAGGATCGAAAACTGGTGTGCGCCGGCATGCGCCCGATCTACGCGGCCCCGACTATCGAGGGAGCCCAACTCGCACTGGACCGCTTTTCACAATCTTGGGAAGCTCGTTATCCGGCGTCGGTGGCGGCTTGGCGCAACCATTGGGACGAGCTGACCACGTTCTTCAAATATCCGGTCGAATTACGTCGCATCATTTACACCACGAATGCCATCGAAAGCCTGCATTCACAGATGCGGAAGAACATCTCCAACCGCAAGGTTTTTCCGCACGACGATGCGGTTGTCAAAATCCTCTTTCTAAACATCCGCAATTTTTCCAACCGCTGGAACAAACGCCAACTTCCCGCCTGCCGGCTCAAAACAGGACATTTCTATTTGGCACAGAATAGGACATTTCTATTTGGCGTTGACAGAGATATTTTTCGGCCTAGGGAATCGCCATCGCGACCGGCGCATTCGCTCGTAACGGAAGCGCCCACGAATATTACGCCCGAAGTATCGGCCTTTGGAATTCGCCGCCAGAAACTCTTGATACTGCCACTGAGGAACATCGAAGTAGCGATAGACCTCGCCGCTGTGGAACAGCAGGTACAGCAAAGCCTGGCCCTCGGCGTAGCGGCTGCCTGCAACGCGCTCGACTCCACAGGTGTCCACTTCATGCGATCCGCTCCTGCAACAACCTCGTCGGCTGCGGCGGCTTGGCCGCAAGTTCCCCTTCCGATTCGCCGACTACTTTCCGAAACCACGCCCGGCGTTTGCTGCCCACCAGATCGATTCCGCCCACCAGCTGCGCCAGTTCCTCTTGGCTCAGCACCACTTTGCTCTGTCCGGCTTCCGCCTGAGGCCAGCCGAAGCGTCCCTTCTCCAAACGTTTGTACCTCAATCAAGAGTGCAGGCGGGTTCGATCACAGCGATGCCCCTTGTGCGCATCACGCATCCTTTCCATCCGCTCAGCGGCAAAAGGCTCGCTTGTGTAGGCGAACGCTACAACCGTTATGGAAGGCGGCTTCTGCTGCGAGTCGATGATGCGAACGTTTGCTCCGTTCCACCGCAATGGACGGATCTGACGGCCCCTGACCCAGAGATCGTCTTAAGGTCGGCGCCGCGCGCTCTTCCGCGTGGCGGATTTGCTAGAGCTCACGCGGCTTGTCGGCGGACTGAGCGTGCACTATGGGTCAAAAAGCCGGATAAAGTGTAACGACAACTCCGCCGCATTTGTAAGGGCAAAGATGCCGCACAGTCCGGAGAAACTGCCGTGAGAATCCATAAAATAGGCATACGAGAGCCAAGCGCTGCATATCTAGTTCTTGACAAACATCTCTGTTGGCGGCATAATTATGTATACTATCGATGGGACAGATGGCCGCGAAACGCACAAGCCAGCCCCCGAAGGTTCAGGCCCTTCTCGATGAGGGCACATTGAATGTGACTCCCGAGCAAGTTCGCGATCCGAAGTTTCAACAGAACGAATTCTTTGATCCGCGCGACATCGTGCAGGTCAAGTACGAGATGCTGCGCCGTGTGTCGGTCGAGAACGCGTCAGTGACAGGTACCACCGAGGAATACGGCGTGTCGCGGCCAACGTACTATCAGACCAAAGCCAACTTTGAAAAGGCTGGGCTCGCTGGATTAGTACCCCAAAAGCGGGGTCCACGCGGTCCCCATAAACTGCAGGGCGAGGTACTGGCGTTCGTCGAACAGCAACTCGTCCCGGGCGAGCCCATGAGAGCGCGCGAACTCGCAAAAGTGATTAGACAGAAGTTCGGCCTGAGCATACACCCGAGAACGATCGAGCGCGCCGCTGGCGTAAAAAAAACTCCGCGATGAGGAGTGTAAAGGACGATTCGGCCGAGCGACCGAATCTTGTAATGCGATATGAAACTCTACGCAGCGCCGCCCTTGGTAACGCGCTGCCGCTCGAGGCTCGTGCCGGCCTGATACTATTTCTCCGGCGGGGCATGTGGGGATGGGCGCGCGCGTTGGCCTCCATGGGCGCATGGGAGGAGCCAACTGGATCTCGGCCTTCGAACTGGAAGGCGCCAAGGGAGTACAGAACCGTGATTCATATTTTTGCCGCAATGGCGCTCAGAACCACCCGCGAAGGAGCAACACCATGAATGAGTCGCTTAAAGTTCAACCCCACCATCTCGAACGAGCTGCGTACCTGTACATTCGGCAGTCATCCATGCGGCAGGTTATTGAGAACGTCGAGAGCACGAAACGCTAATACGCGTTGCGTCGATCCAACGAGCTTCAACGATCGGCTGCTGCTCGGCCTCAAAGGAACTATGAGCGAAGCCGAGCTGCACGTCCTCAAAGCCAGATTGCGCGGCGGAATTCTCAACAAAGTGCGGCGCGGCGAGTATGGTTGCCCGCTGCCCACGGGCTTGGTCTACGGCGATGCCGGCAACGTTGTGCTCGATCCTGAGGCACAGATCCGGGAAGCGATTGCGTACTTCTTCGAAACGTTCTCGCGCGTAGGATCGGCAAGCCAGGCGGTGAAAGCGTTTCGGGCGGAGGGCCTCGGTTTCCCCTCTCGACTTCGCATTGGTGACGGAACTGTCTTTCGACCGCTGACGGCATCCACGGCAATACGCATGTTGCACAATCCACGATACGCGGGCGCCTACGCATATGGACGCCGGCACTATCGGCGTGCTGTCGATGGCAAGAAGACGATCAACGGCCGCCCATACGAACTGGTGCGCGCCTCGCCACCGCGAGAAGGGGCGGCGCTACTCAAGGACGCGCCGTCTGCGGTCGATGCGGAAGGCACTTCCGGGTTCGGTATGCCGCACGAAGAGGAAGGCAGGAAGCCTGGTATGTCTGCGATCGTGGCCACTCCACTCGTGGCGAGCCGAACTGCCGGTCGATTGCAGGACCGCCAGTCGACCGAGCGATTGGAATACTCGTAACCGAGAAGATGACGCCTGCGGCTGTCGAACTGGCTCTCGAAATCAGACGAGAGATCGAGGCTCGGTACGAAGAGGCCGATCAGCTACGCTGTCGCGTAATTGAGCGTGCGCAGATCGAAGCTGATCTTGCACAGCGTCGATTTATGCTGGTCGATCCGAATAACCGTCTTGTCGCCGACACGCTCGAGCGGGAATGGAACGACAAGCTACGGGGACTGGCCGAAACACGCGAGGAACGGGAGCGGACACGACACCAGGCCCATAGGGTCCTCGATGATGCGATCCGCCAGCAATTGGCCGCCATGACGACCGATTTCCAGAAGCTCTGGGATGACCCCGGTACGCCAAATCGTGAACGTAAGCGACTGCTCGCCTATATCATCGAAGACGCCACGTTAATCAAGGTTCCAGCAGAAAAAGTTACGAGGATTCACGTCCGATTCAAAGGCGGCAAGACAGAGACGCTTACGACCCTGAACCCCAAATCATCCGCGCAGCAGATTCAGACGCGGCCAGAGGTCGTGAAACTGGTCGACCAACTCCTCGATGACCATATTTACTCCGAAATTGCAGACATACTGAACCAGCGAGGCTTTCGTCCAGGCGCATCAGCACGACCGGGCCGAGGGGCCGAGCTCTTCACTACCAAGCGGGTAGCGTATCTCATGCATACTTACCGGCTCCGCTCGCGCTATGATCGGCTTCGCGAACGAGGAATGCTAAACAAAAAAGAAATGGCAGATCGCCTCAGCATCCACCAGCAAACGGTCGACCGGTGGGCGAAGCATGGAATCATTAAGGCGTACTTCTATAACAACCACGGATGGCAACTCTATGAGCTTCCCGGATCGAATATCCCGCCTAAACATTGCAGTCGATGGGATCGGTTGGCGGATCGAGCAGTAAGTGTGCAGGCAGGTTCTCAACGTGCTGGGCTACGACCGAAAGAGGTGTAGTGTGAAGACTGTTAGTTGGAGCAAACCCACAGGCCGCTGCCGTCCCAGAACCCAGCTTCAGCCGATTCCGCTGCGCGTTTGAGAACAGGAACATGTGTCCGCTCAGCGGTTCCAACTGCAACTGATCGCGCACCAAACCGTAGAGACCCTCGAAACCCTTGCGCATGTCGGTGGCTCCCGCCGCCAGATAGATCCGCGTCGCCGGCCCTACGCCAAACATACTCAGCCGCGCTCCACCACTGCCAGCAACTGCTTCAGCGTGTTGGCATCAAAACCGCAGCCCACTTCGATCCGCCGCCCGCCGGCACGCACAACCGCCAGGCCGCTGGCTCTCTCATACCCGCTACTGCACCGCTGCCGGACACCTCCACCGCCAGCCAACGCTTCCTCTCTGCGGCCTCGCCAGCGCTCTGCTCCTGCCGTCTTCGATAGCGAGATAGCGTCGATAGGCTCAGCCCTTTCTCCTGACAGAAGGCCGTGCGTCCCAGGCCACTGGCTTCGTATTCGGTTACCAGTTGTTCCATTTCCGCCCGGCTCCGGCGGCGTTTGATCTTCACTCCTCGCGTCTGTTCTTCCACACCTCCAGTTCATCATTGGCGCGGGCGCATGAACAGAGTGTGGTTGCTCAAACGCTTACGCTTCAACTCACAGGGTCAGAATCTGGAGATGGCCTACATGGACGTGAAGCCGGGGCGACCCAACGGACGAGTGGCGCTACTATTACACGGAAAGAATTTCTGCGCCGCCACCTGGCAAGCCACCATCGTCACGCTGGTCAATGCGGGATACCGGGTCATCGCACCAGACCAGATTGGTTTTTGCAAGTCGAGCAAGCCGGCACAGTACCAGTTCAGCTTCCAGCAGCTCGCCGGTAACACTCATGCCTTACTCGAATCGCTCGGGGTACGCCGCGCCACGGTGATCGGCCACTCAACAGGCGAAATGCTCGGCATACGATATGCGCTGATGTACCCGTCCGAAGTTGAACAACTTGTCCTGGTGGACCCGATTGGGCTTGAGGACTGGAAAGCGCTCGGCGTGCCATGGCAGAGGAGAAAGCGGATCTTGTTGCCTTTGCCGCGCACGCGGATCTGCGCTTCCGGCAGCAGGACATCGTCGCGATTCAGATCGAGGACTTCTTGGGACCGCAGTCCTTGCAGTAGCAGGAGTCCCACGATGGCCAGATCACGGGAAGTGCGGAAGTTGGGCTGTCGCTTCCGTCATTGGAATCAAATACAGTGTAGCCCCTTGTGGGGCGGACTGACCACGATTTCCCTAGTCTCGTGTAACAGGGGGAGAGTAGCTTGGGGGATCGACTTGGGTGTGGCGTCTTTGGTTTTAGCTGCGCTCATGCCTTCCCGCCCAGGCAGAAACCAAAAGGGGCGATTTGGTCGCTGATGCGAAACGGCAAAGGCATACGCAGCAGCCCTGCACGGCCGAAAAGTACGAACACGCCAATCAGGGGCGAAAACTCGTTCGATGAGCGCGGGGAATGGGAACCCCTAGGTTCAAGAATCCCATACGTCAGGTTTGGAGCGACTTACGGGATCCTGCCCAAATTCATCGCGAGCAGTAACACGCCGGCGTTCAGGGCAGTGCCCAGCGCCAAGCCGAAGCACCAGGCAACGCGACAGTTTCGGGTGTACCCGTCGTAAAGAATCGAGCCCCCAAGCGGCAGCCAGAGAAGCAATCCAGACAGGGTCCCCGGAGAGTATGTATGTGTTGCGAGGCTGCCGGCAGTGTGGGTCAGCGCGTTCGTCAGAATGATTGCCGCCAGCGCAAAGAGCAACCAGTCATATCGCTTCCGCGCGATCCAAGAAGCAACCGTGATAGACACGAAGGCGACTAATGTCGCCGATGCGAAGCGCATCATACTGATACGCCCGCCGCCGATCAAGGCCACCCACCTATAAAAACCACCACCTGCAAACAGTTCATCGGCAAAGTGCACAAGCCCGGTGACGGGAAACAACCACCATCGAAACCACGACGGGCGTGGACACGCCATCGACCCACTCTACCTTTCGCAACCCCTGGCCTTCTTCAGCCTCTAACTGCATCCGGAAGCTCCGGTCAAGTGGCCGGTCCGCTCTGGACTCGGGCACAATGCGAGGACAGTCTGCCAACGGGATCCTGTTCTGTAACGAAACGTCGGCGCAGCAATGGGATCTCTTTCGCCAACACGGCGACCCAGGATGTTGACCCGTCTCTTGACTGACGGATTGCGAGTTCGACACTCTGAGACGCCGCCGGGTCCTTATTATCTTTCTTTCCTGCCTGATGTGGTGTCCGGACTAAAGTTCGCCGATTACCCAGACCCGGAACGCCGGAAACCCGGAGAACCCGGGCCGCCGGAGCGAGAGCAATCGGGATGTGAGGGCAGATGGAGAAATGCGAACGGGTGCGGGCGGGAAGATCCATACTGCTCGCGTTGAGTCGGGTTTCCGGGTTTGATGCTGCTGAAGGGAGGGATCTCACCTGAAATCAAACGTTTGCGCCTGCCCGGATGAAAACCCCGAGATCGTCCTGAGGATCCGGGTTTCGGGGGCCCGAGAGGCGGTTGTCTTTCAGTCTCTCTTCCACATGTTCTCGAAGTTCTTTCGACAGGCTCCGTGATGAGGCCAGAACTCAGCTGGCGCTCGATCTTCTTCGCAACGGGTTCGCAGAAGATCGGTGTAGGTTTCGAGTTCGCGCCGGCTGTTGGCGAAAACGAGGTGATTCGCTCCCCGAAGAACTCTGTACAGATCCTGCGCAATGAGTCGCTGTGTCGAACCTGTTTCTTCTCGTCGTTGTTCTCGGTGGGACTCTACTGCCCGTCGGACCTGAGCGGGACGCATGACAAAAAGAGCCGGGAGCTCGGCCAGAAGTACGGAGTTGAATACGCAGAAGCCTCTCACTACCTGCCAGCGGGAAGCGTAGGCGCAGGAATCGATCCAACAGTCGATGACTATGTCAAGCAGCACGCAGTAACGATGAAGTGATAGCGGAGCCGCGAGCGAGGGTTGATTGGAAGGACATAAAGGTCCGACGGTGCTTGCAAACCCAAGTTAGCTTGGCTTTAGGTAGCGCATTTTCCGCAAACGCCGCATCACGCAAGGGCAGCGTACGAATACCGTTTCGGACCGGATTGCCACGGAGATCTACGCTTCCACGTTCATTCTGTACGCGTCGTCTGACGGCGCATGCCCCGCTTTGCCGCTATTTCCCCCTCGGCAAAGAAAAGCCTTTCATGAAGCCGTGCTCCAGGAGATCCTCCAGGAGCGAGTCAGTTCCAGTCGCAATCGTCTCAATCCGCGCGGCGTGAAGCGAAAAATGAGCAACTATCCGCTGCGTCCACGCAGGCCTCGGCGCACTCGCCGAATCGATTACTCCAAGCAAATCAGGATCGTTAAGTGAACAGTATTGCAGCTAGAATAGACCGAACTTGAGCAAGTTCTTCGGGTGTCGCTGGCCTTTGAGGAGAAACCAGAAGATGAGCGATCTCCCGCGAGACGGAAAAAATGATCCCGGTCCCGTCCTGGTTCGAGCAGACAATCACGGCGGCGTTCTTCGTCGGGAACACCATGTTCTCGGCTAGAAAACCGGAGACCTCACCGCCGTGATAGATCATCGGGATGCCGTCGAGATCGCCTAGCTCGAGGCCCAGCGCGTAGTGCGTGCCGCTCCCGTTCTTCAGCTTTACTTCAGTCGTGAAGCTCCGGTATGCGGCTTCATTGAGAATGCGTTTTTCGAGGAACGCGATGTCCCACTTGGCAAGATCGGATGGAGTCATGCAAAGTTCGCCCGCGCCGAAATACCATCCTGGTCCTTCGCGCAGAGCGGGGCGCGGCGGACCCAGGCATACCGCGTATAGGCGACCGCGCTCTCCGCCGTTTTGTCCACACTGCAATCGTCGGCCGTCGTGATGCCAAGTGGGTCGAAGATGTGGCCTCGAAGAAATGGCATGAGCGCCACTCCCGACGTTTTCTCCAGAATCTTCCCCGCGAGCACATAGTTTGTGTTGCTGTATTGCCATTTCGTTCCTGGATCGAAATTGAGAGGCTTTTTCGCCCAGCCGTTCAGAATTTCATCCGGCGTGGTAGGTCTGATCCACGCTGGAATCATGTAGTCCTGCGGAGCGTAGTCTTCATAGCCGGACGTGTGAGAAAGCAACTCGCGCACCGTGATTTCACTGGCACGAGTGAGGCTCGGATAATACTTGGAAACCCGATCGTCGAGGGATAATTTGCCCTGCTCTGTCTCGAGCAGAATGGCGGCGGCAGTGAACTGTTTGCTGATTGAACCGATCGCATAGCGCGTATCCGCTGAAGCTTTCCTTTCGGGTTCGAGCGGGGCGCGACCGGAGGCAATTGCGTACACCAGCTTCCCACCCTGAACAACAGCCACCGAGATACCAGGCGCATTGCTCGATTGAAGCGCTTTTGAAAGAATCGCATCGACTTGAGCGCTCATCGAAGTATCGCCCGGCGCGGCGCCTGACGGAATGCCCACAACGGCGATGGCCAGCAGGACTACAATGATTCGACTCATAAGCGACCACTATAGAAGACTCCGCCGGCCGTACGACTCGAAGAGCTATTGCATTCCCATATGACGTGTGATATCTCTATATGGGATGGCAATATAGGTCACAGGTGCGAGCCGCTGTGAAAACTGTACGCCGCTTTTTCATTCGCCTTTGGGGCTCTTTCTCCACAGCTAAACGCGACCGAGATCTCGGCGCCGAGATTCAGTCGCACCTCGAACTGCACGTGGCCGACAATCTTAGCGCCGGCATGAGTCCGGAAGAAGCGCGCCGGGTGGCAATGATTCAGCTAGGTTCAGTTGAGTCCGTGAAGGAATCGGTCCGCGACCGGGCCAGGCTCAGGCCGGTTGAAACGACTCTGCAAGACCTCCGCTACGCTTTGCGTGGGCTGAAGAACAACCCTGGATTTGGGATGACGGCGATTCTGTCGTTGTCGTTAGGTCTGGGAGCGAGTCTCGCAATTTACACCGTTGCCGACAACTTACTTCTAAGACCGCTACCTTACCCGCAGTCGTCGCGGATCGTGACGATCTCGGAAGAACATCTCGAAAAAGGGTTTCGAGGGCTTGTAGCGCCACGGAATTATTTCGTCTGGAAGGCAGAGAATAACGTCTTTCAGGACACGGCGGTTTTCGACAAAGGCCGCGCCGTTGTCAACGACGGAAAGCACGCCGAAGAATTGGAAGGTACGGAGGCTACCTCGAGCGTTCTTTCTATACTCGGTGTTCGTCCATTTCGCGGACGCCTGTTTACGGCCGGCGATGACCGCGTCGGTTCCGAACCTGTTGTGTTAATCAGTTTCCGCATGTGGCAAAGCTGGTTTGGCGGCGACGAGAAAATACTGGGTCGGAGAATTGAAGTAGAGGGGACGGCGCGCACTGTTGTCGGCGTCCTGCCGCCTGCCTTCAATTTCCTCGATCGCACGACGGACATCTGGTATCCGCTACAGATTAGTCCCGCGCGCAACAACGGCGATGGGCGCTGGCTCCAGTGCATAGCGCGGCTCAAGCCTAACTTCTCGCTAAAGCAGGCGCAAACTGAAATGTCTGCGATCGGGCGCCAGAGGGAAGCGGCCGATCCGTTTTTCAACAAGGGTTGGACGCTGGCAGTTGAAACGCTCCGCGATTCGCTGGTAAGCGACGTCAAGCCGTCGTTGCTCGTTCTCCTGGCTGCGGTCGGCTTGCTGTTGGCCGTGGCCTGCGCGAACGTTGCCAACCTGCTGTTAGCGCGTTACACGGCTCGCCGCCGCGAGATGGCAATGCGGATGTCGCTCGGAGCCGGCCGCGCGCGCATCATGCGGCAGTTGCTGACGGAATCTCTGCTGCTAGGTTTAGCCGGCGGCGCGTTTGGCATGCTGCTCGCAAAATGGAGCGTGGCTGGGCTTCTCTTTCTGGCTCCAAAAGAGCTAACGCAATCTATCCAGATTGTCACTGACGTTCGTATTTACGTCTTTGCCGCGGGCCTCTCCATCGTCACCAGCATCCTCTTTGGCTTGGCCCCAGCTTTGGCCGGTTCACGCAGCGAGCTTGCTCAGGTTTTGCATGCCGGCGACCGGTCGAGCACCCTCGCAAGCAACCGCATGCGGGCGTGGCTTGTAGGGGCAGAAATTGCTCTCTCCGTGATCCTGCTCAGCGGCGCATCACTGCTCTTCCGCAGCCTCGAAAGCCTCGAGAACGTTGATCCCGGCATAGACCCGAGGAATTTACTAACATTTCGTATCGCCCTTCCAGGCGCTCAGTATTCGAAAGAGCCTCAGCGAATTCAGTTTTATGCACACGCACTCGAAAAAATCCAGTCGTTGCCCGGCGTTCGCTCGGCCAGCGCAGTGAGTCATCTGCCCTTTAATGGACTTGCGCCGGGTACAGATGTCCAGATTGCCGGCCGCCCTCCAGCCAAACCGGGCGAGGATTGGGACGCTACAATTCGGACCATAATGCCTGGATATTTTCATACTATGGGGATTCCATTGCTTAGCGGACGCGACTTTTCGGTCGCAGACAATACTGCGAACACCCCGCACCGCTTCCTGGTCAACGAGGCCTTTGTGCACAAATTTCTACGAGGTGAAAATCCACTCGACCAGAAAATCAGCGCCTGGATGGAAGAGAAGAATCCCTTTGGACAGATTATCGGCGTCGTGGGCGATGTCAAAGATCAAACATTAGACAAAGAACCCACGCCGACCGTTTATTATCCATACTCCCATTTGACTTATCCGCAAATGGTCCTGACCGTCCGCGCACAGCGCAATCCGCTCGCCTTGGTCGAACCAATCCGGCGAATGATCCGGCAAATCGATCCTGCGGAACCCATTGCGGAAGTCCGTACGATGGATGAAATTATCGCCGACACCTTCTCGCGCCAGCAGTTCAGCATGGTTCTTCTTTCCGCTTTTTCCATAGCGTCTCTCGTGCTGGCGGCAATCGGGATCTACGGCATCCTGGCCTATTCCGTCTCTGAACGAACCCGCGAAATCGGCGTGCGGGTTGCGCTCGGCGCCGAGCCTGGCCGCATCGTAGTTCTCGTCATTCGCTCAGCGGCCCAATTTGTGATTTTGGGCGCGCTGGTCGGGCTGACGGGCGCTTTTGCGCTGACAGGATTCCTGAAAAGCATGCTCTTTCAGATCGGCCCGCGCGACCCGCTCACCTTCGTGGTTGTAACGGCGATCCTCGCCGCAATTGCGCTAGCCGCCGCTTATCTTCCTGCACGAAGAGCCGCGCATCTCGATCCCACAGAGGCGCTGCGCGCGGATTGAGTCGCATTCTCATCCTCCGCTCGCCGCCGCATTCGGCTCCCACAGCGTCTCTGAAACGCCCTGGACGACGTTCACCCATCGGCTCCACACGAAGAGCGCGTCGCTCAGGCGATTCAAATATTGCACGGCCTCCTGCGGAGCCGATTGTTCCCGGCTTAGTTGCACCAGCAGCCGCTCCGCGCGCCGGCAAACAGTGCGGCAGACGTGAAGCTCGGCATCGAGCCGCGTGGCTCCGGGCAGTACAAACGACCGCAGCGGCGGAAGCGACTGATTGGCCGCGTCGATCTCGTATTCGAGTGTTTCAACCTCGACATTCGTAATTCGCGGCTGCTTCGGATGAACGTCTTCCGGCAAAGTCGCCAGAATTGAGCCTAGGTTAAACAGCTCATGCTGTACACGCTTGAGTTTGCGGGCGAATTCATTCAGCGATTCAAACTGACTGCTCTGCTTTTCGGCCGTAGATCGCGCCAAGCCGATAAAGGCGTTCAATTCATCTACCGTTCCATAGGATTCAATTCGAAGATCGTCTTTCGCAATCCGCTGCCCGCCTACGAGGCTCGTCTCACCCGCATCGCCTGTCTTTGTATAAATGCGATTTAGGGCAATCCTTTTGGGCTCGTTGAATCGTTTCTCTTCCGGCATAGCAATACTCGCACGCAATATTGTTATAGCGGATAGAGCTTCAGATCGGGCATGGGGAAATGTTTGCGATTGTCAGTCATGAGGATCAGCCCCTCAGTGAGGCAAACCGCGGCGATCGTTGTGTCCGAAAGCGAAAGCGTCGCACCCTTGCGCGACCATTCCCGTTTCAAATTGCCAGCCAGCTTCGCCGCTTCCCAACGAATCGGAATGTAGAGAAGCTGCCGGAGGAGGGCTTCGGTTTTCTGGGCTTCCCACTCGCGCAGTCCGACATACACCTCCGCCACGTTAATGGCGCAACAAGCAAGCGTATGGTGCTCGAGTACAAGGCGCTCCATTAAGCTGGCGCGATCTTTACGATCGTTCAACACGTCAATCAGAAATCTCGTGTCGAGCAGCATTCGTTCCATCAGTCATCGTGACCGAACTTCAGACGCTCGTCACTCTGGGCGCGCAATCGGTCAACGAAGCCGTCCGAGCCCTCCTCCAATTCAGGATGGTCCTCGGTTTTCCAGGAGCCTTTGGCCTCCTGCAGGGCTGCGAGCAGCCGCCGTCGATTCACCTCGCTCCGTACAATCTCGGTGAGGAACGCACTGCGGCCACGCGGGCCAACCAAAGCGTCCACTTCAGCCAAAAGATCGTCGGGGAGGACAACATGGGCGCGTTTGCGATGCATACGAGGGGTCTTTTCTACAGTGTGACATATTAAAGCCCATTTCGCTAGCCCACTATCTGCGCACAACACCGACCCCTCCTTCTGCGAAATAATCAATAGAGGAGTTAACTATGCCAAACGAAGCCGCCGCAACCCGAGTTGTTCTTGGTGGAAGCGAGCGCTCGGGACCGGCGAACGCACAGGATGTCGCCCCGGCCGTGGTGGGCGTCTTTGGGCTGGACACACGGCCCGTCGCCCGTCGCAGGTAAAACATCGGAAAGCGTGATCCGCACCCTCGGTCTCCTGCGCTTTTCAAGTAGAGGGCCAAATTCCGTGCTTGAAAGCCGAAGACGATTCATTCCGGCAGTTCTTACCTTAGGCAGCTTGATCTGGGCGGGTCCCCGGGCCGCGCTGGGTCGGCAGGACTCTTCGACTACGACGCAAGGGCATCAAGACTATAGCTTGGAAAGTCTTCACGGAGATTACGGCGCGGTTGCCACGTACGGAGGCAACGTGGCTCGCGCCCTAGGCACTCAAACGCTCGATGGTCGCGGAAACGTGAAAGGCTCCGCGATCGTCAACCAGCCCGGACCTAATGGGACTAGAACCGTCGTCAGCATAACTTTTGCTGGAACTTACACGGTTAACAGCGACGGAACGGGAACGATCTCCCTGACGATCACGCTGCCAAACAGCACGACAGCGAATGCGACGGAGGACTTTGTTATTACGAAGTCAGAGATCAGAGACGGGATACCGATCGCGACGGAAATTATCGACGCGCAAGAGCAGCCCAGCACTGTCATTCCCGGCGGCGTCTTTGTCACTCACACCTATACTTTGCGCCCAGGACATTAGTCGAGGTTCATCGCAACCGCTCCTTTGCAGTCGCGGCTCGGAAACACGCCTCGCCGAGCCAAGATATTCTGCCGAGCCGCGCAAGCAAGAGTGCCCGTGGACTCAGCGTTTTTTGCGTACCAGCCGTTTCGCCTTTCTCACTAGCGGTGCCGTGGCGAACGCTTCTTCGACCAGTTGGCTCTGCTGTTCGGCGTGAACCTTGTGCGCTCCTGCTGCAGGACTTGCCGCAAGCGGGCGTCCCACGTACTTCAGAGTCCGCTTCTTTGCGACAATCAGTTCCTGCAGCTGCTCCTCGACGAAGTTCCACGCGCCCATGTTTTCCGGTTCTTCCTGGACCCAATAGATTTCCGCGTTATCGGAGTAGCGCCGCAGCACATCGGTGAGACGCTGTAGCGGGAAGGGATAAAGTTGTTCGAGCCGGATGATAGCGACATCACTGCGTCCCATTTCTTCCCGTTTGGCGATCAGGTCATAATAAACCTTACCCGAGCACATCAGAACGCGATGAATGTTATTTCCGACAGCGGTCGAATCGCCGATTACTTCCTGGAACGACCCGCTCGTCAGATCGCCTATGCTCGAAACCGCCTTAGGATGCCGCAGAAGGGACTTCGGCGTGAATACGACAAGAGGTTTGCGGATACCGCGCCGGTCGGGCCCCCCGTACATTTGCCTGCGAAGTAAATGGAAGTATTGAGCGGGAGTTGTGCAGTTACAAACCTGGATATTACTTTCGGCGCAAAGCTGCAGGAAGCGCTCAATCCGCGCGCTCGAGTGCTCCGGCCCCTGCCCTTCAAATCCATGCGGGAGCAAGAGGACAAGACCGCTTGGCTGATTCCACTTCGCCTCGGCGGAGACCAGAAACTGGTCGATAATGATCTGCGCGCCATTGACGAAGTCGCCAAACTGAGCTTCCCATAGAACCAGTGTCAGCGGATCGGCAACGCTGTAGCCGAATTCGAAGCCCATTACCGCGAACTCGCTGAGCAGGCTGTCGTGCGTTTCGAATTTCGCCGCGTTGGGCAGATGTTTCAGCGGAATATAGCCTTCGCCGGTTTCCGTATCGTAGAACTCGAGGTGGCGCTGGGTGAAAGTTCCGCGCGTCACGTCTTCGCCGCTCAGTCGCACCGGCGTGCCTTCTAAAATCAAACTCCCGAAGGCGACTGTTTCCGCGAAGCCCCAGTCGATGGGCGCGCCATTCAAGGCTTCGCGTCTCCGGCCCACGAGCGGCTTCAGCTTGGGATGAAGATGAAATTCCTCGGGCAGCCAGGTGCAAGTCTCAATCACGGTCTTGAGCGTCGTGTAATCGACCGCGGTCGCCGGAATCGGCTGATGGATCTCTTCAGACGGCACGACCGCGAATTCTTCATAAACAAACTGTTCGCGGCTCTTTCTGGCTTCGTCGTAGACGTTGTTCAACCGCGCGCGCTCGTTCTTCCGCATCGCGTCCAATTGATCCGCGCCAACCACTTTTTCGCGCATCAAACGCTCGGAATACTGGTTTGCTACGGTCGGTGTATTTTTGATTTTGCGGTACATCACCGGCTGCGTGTAGCTCGGATCGTCCGCCTCGTTGTGTCCTTGCCGGCGATAGCCGATCAGGTCGATCACAACGTCGCGCTTAAAATATTGCCGGTAGTCATAAGCCAGCTGAGCCACCCGGATACACGCTTCGGGATCGTCCGCGTTCACGTGGAAAATAGGCGCCTGAACCGCGCGGGCCACATCGGTACAGTAGAGGCTGGTGCGGCCATCCAGAGGATTGGTTGTGAAGCCGATCTGGTTGTTGATCACGAGGTGAATCGTGCCGCCCGTTGTATACCCATCTAGTTGCGAGAGCTGCAAGACTTCCGCTACTACGCCCTGTCCGGCAAATGCTGCATCGCCGTGGATGAGAAGCGGGATTATGCGCTTGCGCTCTTCGTCGCCGATGCGATCCTGCTTGGGGCGGACCAGCCCTTGCACCACCGGATCGACCGCTTCGAGGTGACTGGGGTTGAAGGCGACGGAGACTAGAATCTCTTTGCCTTGCGTGGAGCGATGAACGCCGCTCGCACCCAGGTGATATTTGACGTCTCCCGAACCTTGCACGCTTTCCGGATCGGGTTCCCCTTCGAATTCCGAAAACACCTGGACCATGGATTTGCCCACCACGTTGGCCAGGACATTCAAGCGGCCGCGATGAGCCATGCCGATGACGGCTTCGTGCGCGTCTTCGTTCGCCGCCCGGTCGAGAATTTCGTCGAACACAGCGATCGTCGATTCACAGCCTTCGAGTCCGAAACGCTTTTGCCCCACAAACCGGTTCTGTAGAAAATGCTCGAATTCTTCCGCTTGGATCAGCCGGTGCAGAATGCGCAACCGCGCAGGAGTGTCGAGCGGCCAGAGATTCATGGTGGCTTCCATGCGATCCTGCAGCCACTGCTTCTGAACCGGATCCTGAATATGCATGTATTCAATGCCGATCGAAGCGCAATAAGTTTGACGCAGGCGGTCGAGGATTTCCCGCAGCGTCTCGTACGGCTGCATGTACGACGCAATGGCTCCGCTGGGCGCTTTCACCGCGCCCGCGAGAAACGGACGGTCGAGATCCCAGAGAGAGAGACCGTACGAAGCAGGGTCGAGTTCCGGGTGATAGCCGGGGTTTGTGCCGAGCGGATTAGTATTGGCGATCAAATGCCCGCGCACACGGTACGAGTGGATGATCTCGATAACCGCCGCTTCTTTCGCCACGTCGGCATTCACTGCCGCGAAGCGCTGCGGGCCGATCTGCTTATCACTTTGCCAGCGAACCGGCAAATAGGGAATCTTCAGGTCGCGGAAGATCTGCTCGTAGAAATTGTCTTCGCCGAGAAGCAGTTGATGAAGTTTGGCGAGGAACGATCCCGATTCAGCGCCCTGGATGACGCGATGGTCGTAGGTGCAGGTGACCATCAACACTTTCGAGATGCCAAGCAGCGCGCGCGTCTCCTCGGTGGTTCCTGCGAATTCGGCCGGAAAGTCCATGGCTCCGGTCGCGATAATTGAGCCTTGCCCGGGCATTAAACGCGGAACTGAGCCGAACGTTCCCACCGTGCCTGGGTTGGTGAGCGATATAGTGGTGCCCTGGAAATCGGACACCTGGAGCTTGTTGCTCCGCGCGCGGGCGACAATCTCGTCGTAAGCTGCGGCAAACTGCACGAAATTCAGTTCATCGGCGTTCTTGATATTGGGCACAAGCAGCGAACGCGTGCCGTCTTTTCCGGGCACGTCGACCGCAAGGCCGATGTTTACGTTGGCTCGCACAACCCGGAACGGCTGCCCATCCTTCTCGTCAAAGGCATGGTTAAGCGACGGATTGCTCTTGATCGCCTTTACAATCGCCCAAGCGATGATATGCGTGAAGCTTAGCTTGCTTTTCGCCTGTAAGGCGCGCTGCTTGTTAATCAGATTCCGGTTCTCTTCAATCACACGCGTGGGAATCTGGCGCTGCGAAGTGGCGACAGGAATAGCCAGGCTGAGAGCCATGTTTTCCGCGATGCGCGCTGCCGCGCCACGAAGAGGCACCAGCTGCTCGCCCGGACTGGTTTGGAGAGCCCCGCTTTGAACAGGCTCTTGTTTAACAGGCGCTTTCGGAGCCGTCGCCACAGCATTCGAAGACGCTGCGGCCGACGCATCACTAACCTGGGGCGCGGGTTTAACGGGCTGTGCAGGCGTGGGCGGCGGTGGCGGCGGAGGTTCGGCGACAGCTACGCCCGATGAGTCCGGCTGAGCCATCCGGGCTGTTTGTGTCCCGCCATTCTGGCCGGGTTGCTGGAAGAACTCGGTCCAGCCTTCGTCAACGCTTTTCTTGTCGAATTGATACTGATGATACAGCTCGTCTTCCAACCAGCTATTAATCCCTAACGGGGGGTCGTTCGATTGTGCCATGGGGGCTTTGTTTAGAGAGTGATGTGTGGGCCGAATGCAGGCGATCACGCCCGGCGAAGAGCCAACATCTCCTCAAGATTGTGGGACTTCCCTCTCCCTGTCCTCACCTTCATGATAACGGATACAGCCCTTAGCTGTGGCTCTGATGCTGCTAGGTGTGTTCCTACTCGCGCAGCGACGATTGAATAATCCGCTCCAGTTCCTCTTTCCCGAGCGCTGTGCTGATGAAGAGCTCCTGGCGGGCTCCAGCGCTCAAGCCGATCGCCTTCCAGCCATTTGCGGTTGGCACAGTGACGCGAATCACGGGAATGCCTTTCGCATCGCGAACCGGCCGGATGACACCGGGAATAATCGACCGGATTTCGGGATAATCGCGAAGCAGCTTTTCGAGCACGGGGCGCAATCCGTCGATAATGCTGTGTTCAATCTTGAGCTTGCCCCGAGCGGTCCGAAGCCTCATGCAGTTAAAGAATCTAGTTTAGGCGGACGCGATCTAAGAACGCCAATACACGGAATAGCGAGCGTCGAACACGCTATTCAGCGGCACGAAACGGATGCTCTCGCCATCCCCGACCCCGCGGAAGGAGAGCGGCGCATCGTGGGAGCGGGCGAGCGGAATGGCTTGGCTGGCTTTTAGCAACGGAACTGCAATGGGATGCTCTTTCACCTTCGGTCCCCCAGGTCCAATGATCAGATCGGGGCTAAGCCCTTCGGTTCCAAGCGTTCCGGCGAGCACGACGGGACCGTACAAAAACGCACGTAGACCCGGATCGTCCGGCATGCGCGCTTCGCGCAACTCCATTGGAAATGAGACGTTCACCATGTCTCCCGTGCGCCAGGTTCTAGTTAGTTCAATGTAGCTCCCTCTACTGGCGAAGAAAGGCAAAGCGGTTCCGTTCACCTTTATCGATCCTGACCCGGCTACCCAGGAAGGAACGCGTATTCGCAGCGCGAATTCCGCCGGTGAAACCAGATGCATCCGCAAACGAGTCGTTGGCTCAAACGGGAATGAAGTCTCCTGAACGACGCGCAGTCCGCGCTCTTGCCACTCGAGTTCCGACGAAATGAACAAATTGACAAACAGCCCTTTAGCGTCGTGGAAATAAATGCTGTCATTCAGCTTCGAAAACTCTTCAACACCCGTTCCCGTACAGCACCAGAACGAGTCGTACGCTGTGCAAAACGTCTTCCAGGCTCCCGGTGTGAGAGACAAATAGTACATGGTGGCGCCTGTTTGCGGATGTATGGCGCCCAAGCGGTGATTGAAGAGGACGCGCTCGTAGTAGTCGAAATAGCGGGGATCGGAGGTCCACGTATACAGATGCCGCGTCAATTTGAGCATGTTATAGACGCAACAGCATTCTTGCGTATTGACGCTCTTGGTCAATTCCAGCGCGAGTTGCCCAGGCGGGACTTGCCAGAACTCGGCGTTGCCGGTCCCTCCTGTCACGTAGGATCGCGAACCAGTCACTTCGTCCCAGAAGAACGAGGCAATCTCGTAGTCGCGGTCTTCCCCTATTAATTCGTATCGCCGCGCCGCGCCGATCGCTTGCGGGATATGCGTGTTCGCATGCAAGCCTTCGAGCTCGTCGCGATGCAGCGCGAGCGGGTCGACAAAGCTCTTCTTCGAAAAACGATCGGCCGTCACGCGATAGCGCTCATCGCCCGTAACCGAGTACAAATTGTAGAGAACCTCGCTCATCCCGCCAAACTCAGTCTTGAGAATCTGCTGCATCACGGGTTCGGCGAACTGAGCGCTCCATGTTCCAGTCCATTCCGCCATCCGCTGGCCGGTATCGAGCGCCTGTTGGTTGCCGCAATGGAGATGGGCATCGAGGAGACCGGCCATGATCTTGTGCACCGTATAAAACGGAGCCCAAACTTTTTGGCCGTCCCGTAAACGTTCAAAATAGCTCACAGGGAAGGCGCTCAGATATCCTCCACCGAGTTTGCTCTGGCACGCGGCCAGTTCAGACACGGTCTCATCCACTTTGGCCTTTGTAGCCGCGCTGCCGGTCGCCGAGTACATGAGCGAGCATCCGGACAAATAATGTCCGGTGAAATGGCCGCGCAATTCACAGTCGGGCCGTTCCCAGCCGCCGAGTGGCTGCGCGGAGACCGGCAATCCGGCGTTGGTTTGAAAGTTCAACACCAGACGTTCGACCGGCAACTCTTCAAGAAAATGGCGATTCCAATCCTGCGCGAGTTTGAAGGGTCCGTCGAGCAACCGCACTTGCGTCATTCGAAACGGCTCGGCTTTGGTCGGTATTCGATCTGAGACGTTCGACTTACCTTCCTGCGCAGGGGCGGGAATGAGCGAAGGACGCGCCGCGGCCCGATGCGCCACTGCGCCGCCGGCGATAAGAGTTGAGACAAATTGTCGCCGATTCCACGGCCGTACGCCAGAAGAGCTCTGCATATTTCTATTTTGCGTCCAGGCGCGGAACGGGAAACTCAACCGGCGCGCCTCACTGGAACCCTTTCCTGTAAACAATATCTATTCCGAACAAACCATTTTCGTCGCGGATGGCGACAACCGAATATTCCCGGCTAAAGGCATATTCGACGCGGAAGATCTGTTCGGCCGTGCGGGACAGATTGGTCACATAGGTAACCGTGACTTGTTTCGATATCTGCTGTTCGAGAGTGAGGCGGGCCTGCGGAACGTCCACAATGCCCTGGACCGTCGGATCAATTTTCAAGTGAGTCACGCCAAAAAACCGCTGCAGATTGCTCGAGACTGGAGAGATGGCCGAGCCCAGAATTGAGTTAGCGCCCACGTTGAAGGTGGCATTCTGACTGATTTGACTGCCCGCAAAACCGGAGTAGGCCGCGCCGGGAGTCTTGCCCACGGCCAGAAGCGCAATGATGTCGTTGGGCTGGAGAGGAGGATCGGAACGGTAGTTGATATTCAGTTTGTCGAGCGTTCCGCTGATTGTTATGTCGACGGTCACGCCGCTCGATTGTGTCTGCAGGTCGAGATCGAGCACAGGCTCGAGTTTGAGCGGGTTTAAAAAGTCCACTTCGCCCCGGTTGATACTGTACTTATTTCCGAAGAATTGAATCTGGCCTTGGTTGACCGCGCATCTGCCGAGCACAACCGGTTTGTCGAGTGTTCCCCGTACACGCAAATCGATTTCGGCCTGAACGTCCTGGCTCACAGACGTTGTCAGTTGCAGCGTCGCCGAACTCTGAATCGCCAGTTCAAGCTGGATGTGATGGAGGAATCCATTCTGGGGAGAGGCGATAACCGGCGCCGACGAATAGGCCGCGAATAAGCCGCCAACGTCGGTGCTTGGATTGAAGGCGGCTTTCGTGACGGTGACATTACCCGCCAGCATGCTGCCCTGCAGCGTCCCGGTGTATTTTACATTGGCGTCGAAGGTGATGCTGACTCCGCTGTTCCGCACCCGAACATTACTCGCGCCCGCGCTCAGGCGGAACGCGGTGGTCCCGCCGCCGAGTGTGGCAACTCCGGCAATGTTGACGTGGCCCCCTCCGCTGCGGGCCGTCAGCCGTTGAATGGTGGCTCGATTATCGTCAAACTGGATGATGCCGTTTGCGTGGTCAAAACCGTTCGCGAGATCGGTCCGGTAGATCGATGCATTGGTAATGGAGACCTCGCCATGGATTGAGGGATCGCGAACAGAACCCCTGACGGCGGCGTTGACGCTCGATGCTCCCGTCGACTGAAGATTGGAATCGAATGTTTCGAGTACTCTGAGATTCAAATTTCCGTTCACTTTGAGATCGAGCGGGAAATCATCGGCTAGTTCGAGCCGGCCGGCCGCCTCGAATTGCGTGTCTTTCGCCATCAATCTGAAACTCTGAATCGCCGCTTCGCGATTTTTGAAAGAAATTACAATCGGCTCGGCGTTGCGAACGGTAATCTCGTCCAACGTGGCTGAGTCCAAGTCAGTACGCGAGCCAAGAGCGGGAAAGACCTCGAGTTTATCGACGCGAATGACGGCTGTGATCCGCGCCGGGTCGGCCAGCGGCCCCGAAAGAGAAGCTGTTCCCTGAACCGTTCCGTCAAAAGGCGGGCGCTTGTTCTGGAATACAGGAAGCATCGCCTGCACGTTCGAAAGTCTCATTGGCGAAACTTGAATTTCCGCCGAGCTAGCGTAGCCCTCTGAAAGTTCGATGGCCGCGTTTCCCGAGAACCGGCTGTCCCGCAAGCTTCCATTCAACGCGGCGATCAACTTGCCGTTTTCTGTTGTCGCTGTGGCCGTCAACGCGCCATAAGGGATCTTGCCGATAGCGACGTCGGTCAGGCGAAAATTTCCGTTCACGTTGTCTGCCGCGAAGAAGCCTTTGACCACTCGCCCGGAAACGCGAACATGTGTGTCGAGGCGGCCCCGCAATGCAGGCTCCCAAGCGCGAACCGCGGCGAGGTCTTCGAGGGGGAAGCCCGGCGTTTCGGCTTGAAGATCGACTCGCCCTTCAGTCCAGTCGTTTCGGGTGCGCTGATAACTCCCATGAAGGGTGACCGTTGATTGAGAGTCCCTGATTGCCGCGTGCTCGATGATTAGCCTGTCCTGCTCGAGCGTGACACTCGCGTCGAGAGTGCCGATCGCTTCCCCTTTCAGGCGAAGATTTGCTGCGCTGAGTTTTGCGGTGCCTTGGGGGTTGGCGAGGGTGCCCGCGAGCTTCGCTGAGAGAGCCACTTCGCCCTGTGTAACGGGCAAGCGCGGGACGTTTAATTCGGAACGTAGAACTCGAAGATCGGCTCCCTTCACTTCCAGCGACAAGCCCACCACTGGCGAAGCGGACTCGATGCGCCAGTTCGTAAGACCCACTTGCCCGGCGATCGAGGCCTGAAGCGTTCCCTGCTGAAGTTTCAGACTTTCGAGGCTGAGTTGTTGCGCGCTGGTCCGGAAATTGGATCTAATTGAGTCGAACAGAAGACCTTGATAGCGCACGCGATTTGCCGTTACTTGCCCGGCTATCACGGGAGCGCGAAGAGGGCCTTCGACCGAGCCGCTGAAATGGACGCGCCCGCCGTCCAGGCGAATCGGCATAGGAACAGGCAGGCCATTCGCACTTAGAAGAGCTATTGCGGGTTCTGCGTCCGTTAGATTCGCGCTGTTCAGATTCAATTCGAGGCGCCGCCCCAGGACTCCTGAAACATCTACGGAGCTTTTCGGCAGGTCGATATGAGAACGCTCAATCTCGACAGTGTTTTCGCGCTGGTTATATGTGAGCTGCACATTGCCGCTGACCGGAATCCCTTTCGAACCCGGCGCAATCGCAGCATTCGTTGTCACGACGAAATCGTGCAGATGTTCTCCTAACCGCCCGTTGATGGAAAAGGAACCGGAAGCGAGCGCATCCCAGTCGATGGGGCGAGAGGTCAGGAACTTACCAACCTCGCGCACGCCCAGGCCTCTTACGGTGCCTTCCCAGCGGAGATTTCGATAGTTCTCGAGATCGGCCTTTCCTACGGTGCTTGCTCCGAGGGCGTTCACCCGTAACTTCGTCAGCGAAAGGGCGCCGTTGTGAAGCAGGACAGAGGACTGGATGCTGGCGCCTGCGATGCCGAACGTTCCCGAACGATAAGCAACCCGCCGCGCATCAACGTTTCCCTTGAAGCTGTAATCGCCACCCCGATATGTCCCCTCGCCCGTGAGTTCCGCGCGGCCCGACCGCATTTTGTAAATCTTGAACAACGTAAAGATCTGTGGGACGTCTACGCTCGCCCGAAGGTGCACGGTTTCAACCGGACTGATGAAGTGATCCACGCTAGCCGAACCGTTCAGACTGGTTGACCCGGCGGCGATCGAAAAATTCTCGAACCCGATGTGATCTCTTCGAAACCGTAAATCCGTTTTCACACTTGCGAGCGCCAGTATGGAGTAAGGAGAGTTGATCCGCACTTGTTCGGAAGCGATATGTCCCAGATACATGGCGTCGGGCGCGCCATACCGCAGATCTGCGCGAAGACGTTGACCATCGAGGTCGAAGCGATATTTCTTGTGATCCAACTCAGCTGAACCGTCATGAATTTCGAAGCTCCTGACAGCAAGAGAAAGTAACTGGCCGTCGAGCCCAGCTCGATTTCCTGCGCGCGGAGATGGAATGTTTGTCGTTCCATCGGGCCGCACCAGCACATAGATACCCGGCTGATCGACGAAAATCCCGGCAAGGTCGATATCTCTCTTTAGAAGAGAAACGATTCTGAGCCTAACCTGAATGTCTTTGGCGCGGAAAAGTGCCGGACCCTCGGATGGTTCCGTCCCGTGGACGGCAAGGTTATGGATCGAAACCGTCAAGGTGCGCCAGTCGTAATGCAGCGACTCGAAATCCACCGTTCCGCCGGTCACGTTTTCGAGGTTCGATACGATGCGGATACGGAGCTGATTGCCGAGCCACTTGGATTGCAGCAAGAACACGCCCAATCCTACGCAGACGCCGACCAAGGCGAGCAGGACTATTCCGCTGACGAGAAACAAGCGGCGGCGCGTCATTTGCTATTCAAGCTCCTTGTCCAAAAAGACGATATTCGCGCTCCTCCGTGTTTGCTCAATCCAGGCTGAGAGCGCGTCCTGGGCGCGTTCATTCGAAAGCGATTTGTCGATCGCCGCGCGGCTCTCTTCGAGGCTGGGCGGCGTTCCGGTGTGCGATTGACGCCAGTTTTTAAGCTCCCGGTTGTAATAGTCGCGAATGTCCTGTTCGGAAATTTCAACATCAGGGCGAAAGCGGAAATCGATGAACCGCAGCGTGGTCAACTGGAACCGCAGATGCTCCTTCAATATTGGCTCCGTTAGCTGATACTCGGGCAGCGTGCGTTCTACGGCTTCCTTTCCGCCATACTGTTTTTCGATTTCCGCATAAAGGCGGTCCACGTCGGACTCAGATGGCGAGGCGTACTGAGTAAGCTGCATCTCCCGGCGGACGAGGTCCTGCTCGATCAGCCGGTCCGCGGCCGCTTTCCTCGAATCGCGATCGCGCTTTATGGGTTCGTGATTCAGGAACGCCGTTACCCGCAGTTCCTCGTCAAGTTGCGCTTGGGTGATAACGGTGTGGTCGACGACGATCGCGATCCGGTCGAGAATTTCAGCGTGAAGGCTGAAGAGGAGGGTGGCAACTAGAACGGCGAATCGCATTTCAGAACGCCTGCCCTAAAGAAAAGTGAAACTGAAAGACGTTGATGCGCTGCTCAACTCGCGGCAGAGTCGGCTCGATTGCCGGGTTCAAGAACTCGGACAGCGTTCCTTGCAAGCCGATAAAGCGAGGAGAGTTTGGACTTAGCGAAAAGTCGACGCGAACCGGCCCGATCGGGGTGCGGTACCGAATGCCGAATCCCGCACTCTGCACCATGTAATCGAAATCCTGTAGATTTTCTTGCCGGAATTGGAAGCTGATGTCTTGAATGCTGCTGTACACGTTTCCCGAGTCGAGGAACAGAACGCCTCCGATGTTGTCGCCGAAAAGGGGAAACCGCAGTTCCAGATTGTTCATCAGTACGGCGTTACCGCCAAGCGGGAAACCTGTCTCGAGATCGCGCGGCCCGGCCTGATTTTCGGGGAACGCGCGGTCGGTTGTGGCGCCTCCGGCGAAATAGTGCTCGGCGATCGGTATCTCTTCGCCCGACTTCAACGGCGCGTTCCAACCAAAGAAGACGCTTCGCGCAAAAACCCAGTCGCGGCCGATGGGATAGTAACTCGAATTGCGGAAGGTGAGCCTGGTGAACGGAGTCTGCGAAGCCAGAAACCTTGCGGCGTAACCCGCATCGATAGTCGTGTACACGCCGCGGTGAGCATCGGTTGGATTGTCGCGCTTATCCTGAATGAAGCTGACTCCCATCAGGCCGAGACGATCCGGCTGGGCAAGCAACGGAACCAGAAGAGGATCGATCAGCAGATCGCCTTGCGTTACGCGCCGGTACGTGAGCCGGTATTGAAAAGAATCGGCCTTCGATACTTTCTGCGTGACCTGGACCGAGGCTTCGCGCCGGATGGCCGAAAAGGTACGCACATCGTGGGAACTGTCGTACAGCGCCGAAAGAGTCAGGGTCAACTTCGGGTTGCCGGTGAATTGCGGAATGATATAGTTCAGTCCCACTCGTTGTTCTATGGTCGAGACCTGCGATTGCAGATTGACAGTGTGGCCCAAGCCCATGAAATTCAAGCGGCTGACGCTCAGTGTGGCCCTTGGGGTAAAGCCTGCCGCACCCGCGGGATCGTCGAGCGTATAGCCGCCGCCGAGGCGCCCAAACTCAGCGCCCACGCCCACCCGGATCGAGTACCGGCGCGCCTCCTCGAGCTCGTACAGAACGTATTTGCTTGCTTCATTTCCGTCAGGATTCTGCATGGCCGTGTCGACTCGTGCGAAAATGCCTAAATCGTAAAGCCTTCGTTCCGTGTCTGTATCTTTTGAAAGCGACAAGGGATCGTTGGGACGAAGTTCCATGCGGCTGAAGACCAGCCTGGGCTTTGTGGTCTTGAGCCCGCGTACCAGAACATCGCGGACAAATTTTCGTGGTCCTTGATGAACGATAAAGTGCAAATTCACGCGGCCGCCTCCCTCGGCCGGCGACGATTCATAATCGAAGGTGGCGTTCAAGTAGCCGTCGTCATAGAGGTAATTCAGAACGCTATCGCGGTCGACCGCCACGTTCTCTTCGCTGAACGGTTGGCCGGGAACGGAGCGAAGCAGGGCGGCGACGTAGCGCTCGTCCGCGTTTGACAATCCTTCGATCGAAACATTCGAAACCAGGGTTTGATGGCCTTCCGCGATGTAAATGAAGACCGCTAGTTGATTGCGCTTCCCTTCATAATCGTCGGCAATGCGGTCGGTGACTTTCACATTCAAAAAACCATTCGACGTATATAGATCGGAGATAGCCTGAACATCCCTCTGCAACAGCGCGACGCTGTACCGGCCGTGCGGGAAGCGTAGAAAACTCGCAGGAGTCAAGTAGAGGCGTTCCCGGATGGTTCGATCGGGAAAATAGTGGTTTCCCGATATCTCGAGCTTTGCAAGCTTGTGTCGGCGGCCTGTGTCGATCGTGTAAGTGATAACCCGGACGTCAGGCTCGCTGCGATCCGAGTGGGTGACTTGGGCCTCGAAAAAACCTTCGGCCTGAAGATATTGAAGAATGTTCTTTTGGCCTTCGAAAATGAGATCTTCATCCACCGCTCGTTCCTGATAAACGGGAACAAGCTGCCGCAATTTTCCGTGCCCGATCTTAGCGCCTTCGGTCCGTATCTGCACGCGTGGGCCGCCGTTAACGAAGATGACAGGTTTGACCGTGTTGGTGTTGGGTTTGTAGTCGAGCTGCCGGAGATTCACTCTGGCCAGCAGCAGGTCTTTTTTCTCGTAATTGCGCCGAATGTTGTCCAAGCCCTGCCGCACGCGGCTCTCGGTGACCTGCTGCCAGCCGCGCAGACCATATAGCCGCTTCCATTTCGCCGATTTCACGATGATATCTGCCGCGAGCTCCGGCCGGCCCTCAATGGCCGGCTGCTCAAAAAGAGCGCGAGCGCCCGTTTCAATGTCGAAGCTTACGTTGGCCTGCTCGTAGCGGTCGTCGTAGGTGGTGCTTGCCTGAATCGAAGCGTTATAGAAACCGTTGCGGCGGAGCAAAGTTCGCAGCGCTTCGATGGCGCGGCTTTGTTCCTGCTCCTCGAACGGCTGACCAAGAACCAGTTTCGTCGCGCTCAAAAGCTGGCTGCGGTTGGGTGGCTCTTTCACTCCGTTGATTTGGACCTGCCCGACAAAATAAGCGCGCTTGGTCACGAACTTGAGAAGCACGCCCCGGTCCAACGCGGTTCCATCGACGGCGATGTCGGCATAGCGTCCCGTTGAGAACAGGTTCTGGATGGCTTGCGGCAAATCGCGCGAGTGGAAGGCAGCGCCAACTTTGAACGGCATGAGATCCAGAAGGTGCTCTTGAGAATAGGGTTGCGCGGACGGCGAAAAGACAATCCCCGTAATTGGTTTCCCTTCAAATTCGGGATCTAATCCGGTTTGCGCGCGAACAAGCGGTGGGGCGAATAAGCAGCAGAGCATCAGAAGCATAACCGAGCCGCGACCGCCAGGGAGCGGTCTTGCGAACTTTTCGCGCCGGAAAGAGCGCCTATGATCCACTGCTACCATCGGACTGTATGACACCGGGCGATAAGGAGCGTTATTCCCGGCAAATTCTCTTTCCACAAATAGGCGAAGCGGGCCAGCAAAAAATTTGTGACGCTCGTGTTGCAATCGTTGGTTGCGGCGCTCTCGGAAGTTTTCAGGCAGAATCGCTGGCACGTGCTGGGGTAGGCTATTTGCGGCTTATCGACCGCGACTACGTCGACATCTCCAATCTGCAACGGCAATGGCTATACAGCGAGGCCGACGCGAAAGCCGAAACTCCCAAGGCGATTGCCGCCGCGCGCCGCTTACGCGAGCTGAACGGCGAAACGGACTTGGCTCCATGCGTCGCTGACCTCACTCCCTCAAATGCCGAAGAACTGTTGTCCGGATGCGGGCTGATTCTAGACGGCACCGATAACTTCGAGACCCGCTACCTACTAAACGATATCAGTGTGAAGCTGTCGGTGCCGTGGATCTATGGCGCGGCCGTTGGCAGCTATGGGATCGTGATGCCGGTTGTACCGTCGCGAGGTCCATGCTTTTCGTGCATCTACCCCGATCCTCCTTCGGGCGCGCAGCCCACATGCGATGTGAACGGAGTACTCAGCCCAGTGACGGCGGCGGTCGCTGCGCGGCAGGTTGCCTTAGGCTTGAGGCTACTGGTTGGATGGGACGATTTCCGCTGTTTTGTCGAGACCATCGAGATCTGGGAGGGCGAGGTCCGGCGCGTAGAGGCGCCGGCAAGGGATGAGCAATGCCAGGTCTGCGCGAAGCGCGAGTTCCGGTATCTCGACGGGCGCCGGCAGATCCCGGTGAGCCTGTGCGGACGGAATGCTGTCCAGATTCACGACACTGCCCGGCAACTGGATCTCCCCGTGCTTGCCAAACGTTTGCAGAACGTCGGCGATGTTCGAGTCAATGAATTTGCGTTGAGGATGATTTTGCCGGGGTACCAACTCACCTTTTTCCCCGATGGCCGGGCCATCGTGAAAGGTACTACCGACGTGGCGAAAGCGCGCAGTTTGTATGCGAGGCTGTTAGGTAGTTAGGTCGTTGGTAAGGTGGCCGAATCGCGCCGCAGCCCGAATGAATCTTAAGGCTGTTGGGTAAATCTAATTTCTTGCATGGCTGAGAACGACACAACCAGCGCCGGCCTTGAGTTGCTTCCCTTGCGGGACGATGATCACATCCGGGGCGGCAGCGATCCTGAAATAACTCTCGTTGAGTTTGGAGATTACGAGTGCCCCGGCTGCGGGGAGGCCTACGGCGTTATCAGGCGGATTGAAGCGGAGATGGGCGAGGCGCTGCGATTTGTCTTCCGCCAATTCCCATATTCGCGGATTCATCCCCACGCTGAACTAGCCGCTCAGGCAGCCGAATCGGCCGGCGCACAAGGGCGATTTTGGGAAATGCACGACTTGTTATTTCAACACCAGCAGGCACTCGAATTCAAGAACCTGATCGGGTACAGTAAGCAGTTGTATTTGGACACGCATCAGTTCAAAGACGATCTCAAAACCGAAAAATACATCGAGCGCGTCCGCGCGGATTTCAGAACGGGCGTGCAGAACGGCGTTTTCGGAACTCCGACCATATTCTTGAACGGCATCCGCCACAACGACAACTGCGACTATGACACTCTCATGGCCGCTATCGAGCGGCACCGTGCCGAGCCGGAGTTGGAAGAAGCGGGTTAGGCGAAGAGCTTCCTTTCCGAGCCACAACCTCCAGGGAGTGCGGTGCCGGTAATAAAGAGACCCGCCCACAGCTCGAGGGTGAGCAGGCGCCAGATCCGGTCGGTGGCGTCCTCCTGACCGTTCAAGTGGCGCTGAATAAGCTGCTCGACCGGCCCCAGTTCCAACACAGAAGCAATGAAACCCGATGGGTTTAACACGGCGTCGTAAAACGGGCGCGCCTGGCGGTCGAGCAGCCAGGCACGCAGCGGGGTCGGGAAACCCATCTTCTTACGAAACACGATCTCCCGCGGCAAGAGATCCTCGATCGCCTTCTTGAATATGTATTTCTGAACGCCGTTGTGAATTTTGAGCGAATCGGGAATCGAGGAGGCGAACTCGACCAGTTCGTGATCGAGCAGTGGAACACGGCTTTCGATAGACGCTGCCATGCTCATCTGGTCTTGCTTCATGAGCAGTTCGACAAGATAGGTTTTCTGATCGGCATAGAGCATCCGTGCGAGGAGCGATCCTCCTTCGTCCTTTTGGAAGTGCTCGAGGTAGTTGGTGTGGATGCCCTCGGCGCCTGTTGAAACAATTCGCCGCTGTTCGTCGGCCGGGAAGGCGCTGTAAAAGTTATCCAGGTACAACGATTCGATCGAAGGCTCGCGGAGCAGAAAAGTATGGCTCAGCTTCCGCCGCAAATCGGCTCGCATCAGGCTGGAACTTTGAATGAACCGCCGAAGAGATTTTCGGATGGATTGCGGGAAATGCTTGTAGGCGGAGGCCGCCCGCGCGTTGAGCAGATTCCACCGATAACGTTCATATCCGCCAAACAGTTCATCGCTTCCTTCGCCGGTCAAGACGACTTTCACTCGCCCGGCGGCGAGCTTTGAGACAAAATACAGCGGGACGCTCGAGGGCCACGCGATCGGCTCGTCTTCGTGCCAAATTAAACGCGGCAGGGCGTCAAAGAACTGATCCATGCCAATGCGCACTTCGTGATGGCTGGCGCCGATCGTGCGAGCCACTTGGGCCGCATAGCCAAGCTCGCTGTAGCTCGCTTCGTTATATCCGACCGAAAATGTTTGAATCGGGCCGCCCGTCAAGCGGCTCGCTATGGCGGCGATGGCGCTTGAATCGACTCCTCCGCTCAGAAACATGCCGAGCGGCACGTCGCTCATCAGGCGAAGCTGAACGGTCTCTTCCAGACGCCGGCGGGTCTCGTGGATTAGGTCGGCCTCGCTTGCTCTCGCGGGTTTCGCGGCGGGGATGTCCCAATACTGGGTTATCTCGAGGTGGGGGACGCTGGCCGCGAAATCCAGAGTTAGGTAATACCCTGGCTGAAGCTTCTTGATGCCGCGAAACAATGTGTTTTCGCCGCTCAGGTAGCCAAACGCCAGGTATTCGGGAAGCGCCTCGCTTTCGAACGCCGCCGAAATGGCGGGATGCGTGAGTAGCGCCTTGATCTCGGAGGCAAATGCGAAGAGGCTGCCGTTCCAGAAATAATAGAATGGCTTCTTTCCCAGGCGGTCACGCGCACAGAAGAGCCGTTCATTTTCTGCATCCCAGATAGCAAAGGCGAACATCCCGCGAAACGAGGTAAGGCACTCGGCGCCGAATTGCTCATAGGCGTGGACAATCGTTTCGGTATCGCAGTGGGTCCGATAGATGTGTCCCGAACGCTCGAGTTGCGGGCGAAGCTGAGCGTGGTTGAAGATTTCGCCGTTGTAGACGATTTGGACGGTGCCCGACTCATTCGTCATGGGCTGATGGCCTGCGGGCAGGTCGACAATGCTTAAGCGGCGATGCCCGAGAGCTGCACAGCCATCGATGTAGAAGCCGGAATCGTCAGGGCCTCGGTGCGCGATCGCATCCGTCATCCTTTGGAGGATGACGCTCGATTCGGGAGGGGATCGGCGAGAGATGAAACCTGCAATTCCGCACATGACGGGAGGTCTGATTCAGGGGCGCGAACAAACGAACCCAACGTACTTAAGTACTTTATTTCCAGTTTATTACGGACTATATCACCGGGGAATCGGGCTCCATTTCCAACGATAAGAGCGCCGAAAGCAGGTATGACAACGCTGCGGGGAATATAGAAATATCATGGCAACCCAGTCGTACCAGCGGCGCCGGGTATCGTGGCAATTACGGGCGAGGCAAACCGGACAGGTGCGCGTCATGCAATGTAAGTCGGTCGAGAAGGCCAATTTTATCGCATTTTGACAGGCCGAGCAAAAGTCAAGTGTCAGCAGTACTACAGCGTACTAGATGGCTCAGCCAAGATCTGGCGCCTTCCGCCCACCGCCAAAATTAGCCCGCTCGTCTAACTACCCGGATCAGTGGTCAGATTTATCTTTAGCGTTCCCCGGCCGAGGCCACACAATCGTGAAATGAGAAAGCTCGCTTCGGTAATCTGTGTCTGGCTTGGCTTTGCGCTTAGTTGGTGCGGCAGCTTCTGCTATGCACAGACCAACGGAACGGTTCACGGTTCCGTGGTGGACCCCTCGGGAGCGGCGGTCAACGGGGCAACCGTTGAAATTCAGAATCCGGTTTCGCACTATAGCGAGAGCACCCAGACTGACAGCGCGGGAAACTTTCAGTTCGTCAACATTCCCTACAACAACTATCATGTGAGCACCACCGCGAACGGCTTTCAGGCCAGCGCTCAGGACGTGAATGTGCGATCAACGGTGCCGATCGAGTTAAAGATCGGTTTAAAGCTGGGCGCGGAAACGACTACCGTGAACGTGGAAGCGGGAGGCGATTTGCTTGAGACCGTTCCGACTACCCACACGGATGTGGATCGGGCATTATTTGAAAAGCTTCCTCTCGAAAGCCAGTCGTCGTCTCTCAGCTCTCTGGTGACGTTGGCTTCGCCGGGAGTTGCGGCGGACTCGAACGGCTTGTTTCATGGACTCGGAGATCACGCGTCGAATTCATTCTCGGTTGACGGCCAGCCGATTACCGATCAGCAGAGCAAAGTCTTCTCGAATCAGCTTCCGGTTGACGCCGTGCAGTCGATGGAGGTGATTGAGGGAGCTCCGCCCGCCGAATATGGCGACAAAACTAGTCTGGTCATCGTGGTGAATACGCGTTCGGGTCTCGGCGTCAAGCAGCCACACGGCGACGTGACGGCGTCGTACGGCACGTTTGGAAGTTCAAACGGAGCGGTCGATCTGGCTTACGGTGGAAATACGTGGGGCAACTTTATTTCGCTGAGTGGGCTGAATACGGGCCGATTCCTCGATCCGCCCGAGTTCCAGGTCATGCACGATAAAGGCAATCAAGAAAACTTTTTCGATCGCGTCGATTATAAGCCCTCCGACTACGACACGTTCAGCCTAAACGGGGGCTTTACGCGGTCGTGGTTCCAGACGCCGAATTCATTCGACGCTCAAAATGCGACGGCGTGGTCGGGGCTGACGGTCGATAACGGGGGACTCGGCCCCAACGGCTTGCCTGTTGGTTCGCAGGACCAGCGATCGAAGATCAGAACGTTCAATGTTGCGCCGACCTGGACGCGGCTGCTCGATCCGAATACCGTGCTGACATTCGGCGGCTTCGCGCGGCAGGATCAATATAACTATTATCCGAGCGACAATCCCTTCGCCGATCTCACGCCCAATTTGCAGAGCGAGAGCATCGGCCAGAATCGCAGGCTTACGAATCTTGGACTGCGCAGCGACTTGTCGTATTCAAACGGCATTCACAACGTGAAGGCGGGAGTGACGTATGAAGACACGATCCTCACGGAAAAGGACACTTTTGGCATTGTTAATCCAAACTTGAACGCGGTATGTTTGAATGCCGATGGTAGCCCGTACACCGGCGCCGGCATCACCGATCCGTCGCAATGTACCGGGGCGCTGACACCGAATCCGTCCTTTTCGCCGATTCTGGGCTGCATCGACCTGACCAGAACGTCTCCCTTGCCGGCGTCGGACGGCTGCTCAAATTCGACCAGTGCGAGCTACCTATATAACGGTCACGCAGACATACGGGAAGTGGCGCTATACATCCAGGACCAAATCACGCTCAAGAACTGGACCTTCAACCTGGGGATTCGTGGCGACATTTATCACGGCATCACCAAGGCCACGCAGGCTGAACCTCGCGTTGGAATCGCGTACAACATTAAGCCGACGAACACGGTGCTGCGGATTTCGTATGCGCGGACGCTCGAGACGCCATTTAACGAGAATTTGATTCTATCGAGCACGGGATGCAACAACCCCGTAGTGAACGCGCTTCAGTCGGCCACTCAGGGCTATCCGTGCATCACGAATCCTCTCACTCCGGGCCAGCGCAACGAATTCCATGCCGGTCTTCAGCAGGCGTTTGGAAAATTTCTGGTGATCGATGGCGAATACATTTGGAAATACACCCATGAAGCCTACGATTTCAGCGTTTTTGGAAACACCCCGATCACGTATCCCATCGAGTGGGCACGCTCGAAGATCCCGGGGTTTGCGATCCGGGCCAGCATGCCGAACTTCCACGGCTTGTCGGCTTATACGGTGATGTCCTCGGTAGCGGCTCGCTTTTTCGAGCCGCAAGTTAGCGGTATTGGCGTGACTCCAACTTCTGTAGGCGCGAACGGAGTCTTCCGCATCGACCACGACGAAAGCTTCAATCAAACTACTCACCTGCAATACCAGCCCTGGAAGAATGGGCCGTGGCTGGGCTTCAACTGGCGCTTTGACAGCGGCCTCGTCGCCGGTCCGGTGCCGTGCGCAGGCGGCAACTGCGCGAACGGACCGCTGGGAAGCGATACCACTGTCGACGTTTCCAACCTGTCGCCCGACCAACAGTTTGAGGCGGGACTATTTTGCGGGAGCGTCCACGCCACCCCTACTACTCCGATCAGTCCAACAGGCTTATGCCCGGCGTCGCAGTATGGATCCAATCTGGTGAAAATACCCACGCCAGGCACGGAGAATGACGACCACAACCCGCCGCGCATCGCGTCCCGCAATCTCTTCGATCTTGCGCTGGGAGACGACAATCTTTTCCACACCGAAAGATACAAGTGGAGCGCTCGGCTGGAGATCATCAACCTCACGAACCAATATTCGCTCTACAATTTCCTTTCGACCTTCAGCGGCACCCACTACGTTACGCCGCGGACGGTGACGGGAACGATCGGCTTTCATTTTTAAGGCGCGTGTCTGGCGCCTAGGGTGAATCAGCCGCTAAGCAGATCGCGTACATTCCTGGCTTGGCGTTTGCTGACGACAAATTCCTGCCCGTTGTTGAGGGTGATGAGCCAGCGCTGGCTGGTGATCATGCTCATTTTTCGAATTTGCTCGACGTTCACAAGCGCGTTCCGGTGAATTCGTCGAAACGAGCTGTTCCGCAGCCGCTCTTCAATTGACTTCAAGTTCTGCGTGGCCGTATAGCGTTGCTTTTGGGTGACGATCCACGTTATGTCTCCTTCGGCTTGAAAGGCTAGCACTTCGTTGGGGCTTAAAAGAAAAAAGTCGTCGCCTAGCTTACCGACGATTTTGCGGATTTTATGCGGGGTGAGGGTAGCGGCGGGGACTATTTCCTGTAAATGCGCCAGATTCTCCGCGGCTTGCAAGGGATTCCGAGCGATTCTCCGAGCGCGTTCCACCGCTTGCACCAGGCGCTGTTGACCGATCGGTTTGAGCAGATAATCCACCGCTCCCGCCTCGAATGCCCGGATGGCGTGCTGATCGTAGGCGGTCACCATGATAACGGCCGGCAAATGTCCCTGGCCAAGGCGATCCAAGAGTTCGAAGCCGCTCATTCCCGGCATTTGGATATCAAGGAAGACGACATCGGGCTTGACGGAAGAAATCTTCGAGAGCGCAGTTTCTCCGTCGTCGGCCTCGCCCACTATCTCGATGGAATCGATGAGTTCGAGCTCCTCGCGGAGGACCTGGCGAGCCACCGGTTCGTCGTCTACGATAAGGGCGCGCATATGGGGAATACGGTACGTTTACGCTTCCTCATAGTAATCGTCCACTACTTATCGACATATGGGCTGTGATGGGTGCGTCGGCGGGCGATTTTGGCCGTCGAGCGGAACATCAGTAGAGAAAGGGAGCAGCCGTCACAGCGCCTTGTGAGGCACCGTCAAAAACCCCATTACACAGCCTCCCACCGACGAGGCTAATTGCTCTTGCGTACGTAGCCAACCGGCGCGCAGGACGCCATTCTGCCCCACACCGCTTGCACACAACATTTCTAACGGTTGGTGGCCTGTCGGCTGAAAGGCAGCGCAACAAACGATCGCAAGCGCTAAGTTAACGTTTATGGGGACAGCTGCGCCATACTTCCGGCATGTCTAGATTTCGTTTCATCATGGCGGGAGGCGGGACCGGCGGTCACGTCTTTCCCGCTTTGGCCGTAGCGCAGATTTTGCGCGAGCGCGGACACGAAATCTTGTTTATTGGGACGCGCGACGGCATGGAATCGCGGCTGGTGCCCGCCGCCGGCTACGAGATGGAGTTTGTGCGAGTAGGCGGATTGAACCGTGTGGGGCTCAAGCGCCAATTGCAGACGGCGGTGGAATTGCCGGTGAGCGCCGGCGCTGCAACGGGAATCTTAAGCGCGTGGAAACCGGACGCGGTTTTCAGCATGGGTGGATTTGTCGCGGGACCAGTTGTGATTGCCGCGGTACTGCGGCGCGCGCCGCTGGTGGTGATGGAGCCCAATGCCATGCCGGGCTTTACCAACCGCAGGGCCGCGCCTTTTGTATACCGCGCGCTGGTTGGTTTTGAGGAGACGGCGCGATGGTTCCCGGCTGGAAAAACGGAAGTGACCGGGCTGCCGATCCGCGAAGAATTTTTCAGACTGACTCCAAAAGCGGAGGGAGTATTTACACTCCTCATCACGGGCGGCAGCCGGGGCGCGCGAACGTTGAATCGAGCATCGCGCGAGAGCTGGCCGCTATTCAGGGAACATCGAACCCCGATCCGGATTGTGCATCAAACCGGAAGCAGCGAACACGACGCATTGGCGCGCGAGTTTGAAGCGGCGGGGATGGAGGGCGAGGTTGTCCCATTTATTAATGAGATGGCGTGGGCGTTCGCGCAAGCAGACCTTGTTCTCGGACGCGCGGGCGCCGGCGGAGTCGGCGAGATTGCGGCTGCGGGCATGCCATCGATCCTGGTTCCGCTGCCCTTCGCCGCAGACGATCATCAGCGGAAAAATGCGGAAGCACTGGTGAAACAGGGTGCGGCGCGGATGATCCTGGACAAGGAGCTTAGCGGCCGGCGATTGTTTGAAGAAGTGGAAGCGCTGCGCCAAAGCCCCGAAATCTTCACCGAGATGCGTGAACGGGTGCGCCAGTTTGCGCGGCCTGGTGCGGCGGAGCGGGCAGCCGAAGTACTGGAACGAGCGGCGCGCGAAAAAAGTTTGAGAAAACGGCGGTTTGGGCGCTGATTTGCATTGACACGCTCCCTGAAAGCCGAAACAATACTGTTTTGAAATGTTTTTGAAGCCCCAGCACGTGCATTTCGTGGGAATCGGGGGCATCGGGATGAGCGGCATTGCCGAGGTGCTGCTGAGTTTGGGGTATCAGGTTTCGGGTTCCGACGTTCGTGCAAGTCCCATCACCGACCGGCTCGCTAAGTTGGGCGCCCGCATTTACGTGGGACACAACGCCGGAAACGTAGAGGGCGCGAAAGCGATTGTAGTTACCTCGGCGCTCGAGGAAACAAATCCCGAGATAACGGAAGCGAAGCGGCTGCAGATTCCAATCATTCCGCGCGGCGAGATGCTCGCGGAATTGATGCGGTTGAAGTTTGGGATCGCGATTGCGGGGAGCCACGGCAAGACGACGACCACTTCGATGGTTGCTAACGTGCTGAATCTGGCGGGCCTCGATCCGACCGTTGTCGTGGGGGGACGCATGGCGGCGATGGGAGGTTCGAACGCGCGAATCGGAAAGAGCCAGTTGTTGATTGTGGAATCGGACGAATCGGACGGATCGTTCCTGAAGCTGGCGCCGATTATCGCGGTGGTGACCAATATCGACCGCGAACATCTGGATCACTATGCGGATATTGAAGAAATACGTTCGGCGTTCACTGATTTTGTGAATAAGGTTCCATTTTATGGCGCGGTGGTCCTGTGTATGGAAGACGCGAACATACAGCGGATCTATCCGGAGATCAGGCGGCGCACAATCACCTATGGCCGGACGGCGCAAGTGGATCTCGAGATCGGCGCTGTCGAGCTTGGCGCGCAGTCGAGCCGGTTTCGGATCGCGCGGCGGGGCGAGGACCTGGGGCAGTTCGAACTGAATGTGCCCGGTGTTCACAACGTTTTGAACGCGACGGCGGCTGTGGGCGTGAGTCTCGAGATGGATTTGAGCGTCGAGCAGGTCCGCGACGGCCTGGGGCAGTTCAGCGGCGTGGATCGCAGGTTCACGGTGCGCGGAGTCGAGCGCGGAGTCACTGTGGTGGATGATTACGGGCATCATCCGACAGAGATCAAGGCAACGCTGGCAGCAGCGCGTCTTTCGAACTTCAAGAATATCCGCGTGCTGTTTCAGCCGCATCGCTTCACGCGCACGAAGCATCTGCTGGACGATTTCGGAACCGCGTTCCACCAGGCGGATGACGTATACCTGCTGGACATTTACGCAGCATCGGAGCGGGAAATTGAGGGCGTTTCAGGAGCGGCGCTGGCGGACAAAGTTCGGTCGTATGGGCATCGTTCCGTCCATTACGTGGCAGCCATGCCAGACGGTATCGCGCAGATAGCGGCGGCCGCGGAACCGGGCGATCTTATCGTTACGCTGGGCGCGGGCAGTGTGGCTCAAGCCGGCGACAAGATTCTCGAGCTTTTGCGAGAGGCGGCAAATGGCACGGCGGCCTGATGCCGAAGCGCTTTCGGGGCGCAAGCGGCGGAGTCAAGCAGACGAAGGACCGCCGTCGTTTCTCGACAACATGCGTTGGGGACGCCTGCTGCTTTGGATTGCGCTCGGGATGACGGCGCTCTCAGGCACGCTGTTGGCATGGCGGCGCACCGAAGATTTTTTGATCCGCGACGACCGCTTCCGGCTCGCGGAACCGCAGGAGTTTGCCGGGCAAAGCCCGAGCTTGATTGTGGAGGGAATCCGTTATGCGTCGCCTTCCCAGATCCGTCACGTCTTCGCGCCGGATCTTGGCCGCAGCCTCTATCTCGTTCCTATCGACGCGCGCCGCACGGCGTTGCTCGAGATTGATTGGGTGGAGGAGGCGGCGGTTTCGCGAGTCTGGCCGGACACGCTGAGAGTACGGATTGAAGAGCGGCGCCCGATTGCTTTCATTCATCTTCCACCCAGGCGGAAGGACGGATTGACAGAATTTGCCTTGATCGATAAGGATGGCTTCATCCTGCGGCCGAGAGTGGCGGCGAGGTTTACCTTGCCGGTCATTAACGGAATCAGGGAAGCAGAGGATAGAGAAGACCGGCGCGCCCGCGTGCGTCGCGTCATTTCGATGCTCGAGGTCTTAGGGCCTTTGGCGGGTCACATTTCGGAGATTGACGTCTCCGATCCGAACAATCTGATTGTGGCGCAGCACATGGATGGCCGTGTGTTGAGCCTGATGCTGGGAGACGAGAATTATTCGTCCCGCATGAAAAATTTCATCGACAACTACAACGAAATAAAAACGAAGCGGCCCGATGCGGGAAATTTTGACTTGCGGGTCGACAACATGATTACAGTGGCAGGAGAACAAAGGTAATGGCCAGTAAAGTTCGTCTCGCTGCCGGGCTCGATCTCGGCAGTACAAATACGCGCATGGTAGTGTGTGCGCTCGAAAATGAGGGTATTCGCTTTTTAGGATACGGGGAAGCGCCATCGACGGCCTGGCACCGGGGCAAGCTGCACGATCAGCTTGCGTTAACTGAGAGCGTGCGGTTCGCCATGCAGGAAGCGGAGCGGCGCGCGGAAGTATCGCCGGAGACGGTTGTGGCGGGCATCGGCGGACCGAATGTAATGGGCATCAACAGCCGGGGCCTGTATGAGTTTGGACGCAAGCGGGCGATAGAGAACGACGACCTGCGATATGCCGTCGAACTGGCGGCGCGCGTCCGGCTGGAAGAAAACCAGATGCTGCTGCAGGTGTGTCCGCAGGATTTCACACTCGACGGACGCGCCGGGTATCGCAATCCGCGGAACATTCTTTGCTCGAGGCTCGAGGCGAACGTTCATATTGTGACATCGTCGGCACAGGAGCACCAAGGCATCATTTCATCGCTTCACCAGGCGCATCTTGGCGTCGAGGAGACGATCTTCGAGGCGGTGGCGGCGGCTTACGCGGCGGTGCTGCCGGAAGATCGCGCTCGAGGCGTATGCGTAGTGGATATTGGCGCGCAGTCTACGCAGATTGCGATCTATGACGGGGACGCGCTGCTTCTGGCGGCTACGCTGCCGGTGGCGGGCGACCACTTCACGCGCGATATCTCGTACATCCTGAAAGTAAACTATGACGACGCGGAGCATTTGAAACGCGAGTATGGGTGGGCCGTGAGCGGCTTGACGTCCGACAACAGCCTGATTGAGATTCCATCGCCCGAAGGAAGGGCTCCTCGCGAGGCGCCACGCGCGACGCTGGACGAAATTCTGGAAGCGCGAGCCGAGGAACTGCTGGGCCATGTGTATGAAGAAATCCGGCGGGCCGGCATGGAGCAGTCCCTTCTCGAGGGCGTGGTGCTGACTGGCGGCGGCGCGCTTCTGTCGGGCATGTGCGATGTCGCCGAGCGAGTGCTGAACTCCCAGGTGCGCATTGGGCTTCCGGTTGGGATTGAGGATTGGCCCGATGAATTGGACTCGCCGGTGTGGACAGCCGCGGCAGGTCTGGCCATGTATTCAGGGCGTATCAAGCTGAAGGCTGAATGGAAACGGAATGTGAGCGGTTTGGTTCGGGCCTAATTTCGTGGCGCACGCTTTAGCGTGCTGCTGTGGGCTTCAGCCCACAGTCAGGTAGAGCAAGCTAAAGCTTGCTCCGGCACGCTAAAGCGTGCGCCACGACCGCCTGGGAAATTTAAGCGAAACATGTCTCGAAAGAACAAGAGGTGAAGCAAGGAATGAGCGACGATTTGAAATTTCTGATCGAAGATGAAGTCCCGTTTGGGACCCGGATCAAAGTGGTCGGGGTCGGAGGCGGCGGCTCGAACGCGGTAGCGCGTATGATGCAGGACGGCTTGACGGGGCCGGAATTTTACGTTCTAAACACGGATAAGCAGGCCCTCAGCAACTCGCCCGTAGCGAACAGGCTGACGATCGGCACGAAACTGACGAATGGTTTGGGAGCGGGCGCCGATTCCTCCGTTGGCCGGCAGGCCGCGCTCGAGGACACGGAAAGGATTATAGAAATCCTCGAGGGCGCCGATATGGTATTTGTCACGGCGGGCATGGGCGGCGGCACAGGAACGGGTGCCGCGCCCGTCGTGGCCTCACTCGCCAAGGAGTTAAACGCCCTCACTGTTGCGGTTGTCACCAAACCGTTTGCCTTTGAAGGGACGCGGCGGCTGAAGCAGGCGGAGCGCGGGCTGACGGAGCTTGCCTCCTCGTGCGACACCGTCATCACCATTCCGAACGAAAAGCTGCTGACACTCGCGCCGAAGGGCACCGGCTTCTTTGAAGCGTTTCGGATGGCAGACGACGTACTGCGACAGGCCGTGCAAGGGATTGCCGACATCATTCTCACGCCCGGCGTGATCAACCGAGATTTTTCGGATATTCGGACGATCATGCTCGGCATGGGGTATGCCATGATGGGCACGGCAAGCGCCAGCGGCGAAGGCGCCTCAATCGAAGCGGCGCGCAAAGCGATCAATAGCCCGCTGATGGAAGAGGGCGGCGTCTTCGGTGCGCGTGGAGTGCTCATCAACATCACTGCTTCGAGCAAGCTGAGCATCCACGACGTAAATGAGGCCTGCAATTTGATCCGCTCGGCCACGCAAAACGACGATGTGCAGATCAATTTCGGAATGGTTTTGAACGAGACGCTGGGCGATACGGTGAAGATCACGGTTATCGGGACCGGATTTCAGCGCGAGGCGTTGCCCGAGATTCATCGCGCTTCCACATTCCCCAGCACGTTTGAAAACAGCTCGAATGGCGCCGCTGCGCACGAGCAGCCGTACGAAGAAGTGGCCGCCGCAAACCACGAAGAGATACAGGCGCCTCCGCCTGAAGAACCCGACGACCTTGAAACGCCTGCCTATTTGAGAAAGAAACGACAAATGGTGCAATAGCCAGCTTCGATCCAACGCTTGAAAGGGAGCTCAACTTGATTTTCGCGGCGCGAAAGTCAGGTTATATCGAGCTCTCTCTTTTTTGCTCAGCTAACTCTTGTATCACCGCAGCCGCGAATGAGTCACAATTCTTGAGTGCGGACAATCCTACTGTTTTCCGCTGTTTGTGTATTGCTCTCCGGCCAATCGATTCAGGAGTTATATGAGCAAACGCAGCGGGCGCTCGCAAGCGGTGACTTAAAAGGAGCCGAAACTGCGTGCCGTCAGATTCTCGCCGCCGCGCCGAACGACCCAGGAGCGCACGGCAATCTCGCGGTTGTTTACATGCGACGCAAGCAGTGGGGGCAGGCTTTGCAGGAACTTCACATTACCGAGCGCCTCGCCCCGAACGTTCCAGGCGTCCGGCTGAACATCGCGCTCGTTTATTACCGCGAGAGCCGTTTCGAACTTGCCATCCCAGAGCTTAAGAGCGTTGTGCAGGATCAGCCGGGCAATGCGCAGGCAATCTACCTGCTCGCTCTCTGCGACGTGTTTACCGACCGTTATCGAGCGGCGGTTCCATTGCTTGAAAAGCTTTGGGACGAGCATTCCACCGACTTGGCATTTCTCTACGTAGCGGCCGTTGCCGCCGACGGCGCCCACCGTGACTGATCTCGAAAAGAAGGCGGTTGGCCAGATGATGGATGCCGGAAAAGATTCGGCTGAAGTACACCTGTACGTCGGCAAGGCTTATCTGTCGCGGGAACAGAACGACGATGCGCGCAAAGAGTTTGAGGCGGCTGCTAAGCTGAACCCCAAGCTTCCGTTGGTCCATTATTTCCTGGGTGCGATATACCGGCGCTTCGGCGATCTGGAGCACGCGCGGGCGGAGTTCCTGGCCGACGCCGGGATTGAGCCGGACGTGGCGCTCGACTACGATGAGTTAGGCGCAATTTCTTCCGAGCTGGCACAGCCGATGGAAGCGGAACGGTATTTCCGGCAGGCGCTGCAGCTCGATCCGGATCTGGTTAGTTCCCAGTTCGGTTTGGCAAAGATTCTTCACCAGCGCGGCGATTCAAAAGAAGCGCTCCTGCACATCGACGCCGCGGAACGGCTCGCGCCGGATAGCGCGAGCGTCCATTATGTGAGGGCGCAGATTCTGCGGTCGAACGGACGAGAGGCGGACGCAACCAAGGAACTTGCCGTGGCGACTCGCATTCAGAGTTCCGCTCGCGACAAGCTGCAGGAGCTGATCAGCGGAAAGAGCACCGCCGACCCACATCCGCCGGCATTGCAATGAAGACAAGCGGGCGAGTGGCCTATGTAGTGGCCGGGCCTGCCCGGCCTTTGGGCATTTAGAAAATGAACTTCAAACCAAGTTGCAGAATGCGTGGGTTGTGAGCCGCCGTCGGATGAAGGAACGACGAGCCCGCGACGCAAGAGGGATCTCCGGCCGAATTGTTCGGGCCGGCATAGCAGCTTGCCGTGTAACCGGCGCTGCTGCTGCCCCCGGTGGTTGGATACAGCGGTTGCCATTGCGTGTGATTGAAGACATTGAAGGCTTCTGCACGGAACTCAAAATTCATCGATTCCTTGATCGCAAAATGCTTAAACAGGCCCATGTCCATGTTCCAGCGTGACGGATTGGTCAAGATATTCCGTCCCGCGTTCCCGAACGTCAGGCCGGTCGGTTCCGCAAACGCGGCTGGATTGTAAAGCAGCGGCCCGGTTACGCCGGCAATGTTCGTGTTCGAAGGCGTCGCGGACGGGTTGCCGATAATATCCACATACGACCCGGTGCCAACGCCATTTCCTACACCGGCATTGTCTCCATAAGCTCCGTTTACGACACTAAACGGCGTTCCCGTCTGGTACGTGTACCATCCGGACCACTGCCAGCCTCCGAGTAAGCTGTGAACGAGCCCCTGTTTTGTGAAGAATGGCAGATCGTACACGTAATTAATCGTCAGCAGATGACGCTGATCGAAATTTGAAGTAGCTCGGTTTCCTTCCAGATCGTAGGAGTTGACGAATGTTCCATCGTAGCGGTCTGAAGAATCGTCAATCGAGTGGCTCCAGGTATAGGCTAAACTCATTGTCAAGCGCCCGACAGTGCGGTGCGCCGAAACCTGCAACGCGTTGTAGATGGAATTTGCCCCGAATTGGAGCGACGTAGCGTTGCCGAAACCGGCGTACGGCCGATAGAGATTTGGCGAGACGTTGCCGCAAGCCACGTTCAGGTTGTTTAACGCCTGTCCGGTAACGGGATTGCCATTAACAGTCAAGCTGCTGCAATCGTTCGAGCTGATTACCTGGCCCGGCAGATACGGATTCAGCGATCCCGGAACCGGGAACAGCTGGTTCGAGTCGAGCTGATCGGTTAGGTGCGTGCCTTTGCTTCCCACGTAGGCCACCTGCAATACCGTGTTGGTCGGCAGCTGGCGTTGCACGCTGAAGTTCCATTGCTGCACGTACGGCCAAATAGCCTTGGTTGGAATCGAGATCACATTCAGAGGCTGGGAACTGATGCCGATCGGCAGTACGTTCTGATAACCCATGATGTTGTAAATCGTCTGGTTCTGCACGAGCGGAGGGCTACCCTCGAGCGACTCCGTGTTTCCTTCATTGCCGTTTGTGTGCTCGAAGAAGATGCCGTATCCGCCTCGGATAGCTGTCTTGCCGTCGCCAACCGGGTCATACGCAAAGCCAACACGCGGCGCCGGGTTGAAAAGATGGCCCAACTAGGCAGCCGGCCGGAGTCCCATTTTTGCCGCATTGAACGACGCCGTCAAACGGGTTTCCAGAAACGCTTCCGTCCGAGTTGAGACCTATGTTGGCGGGATTATAGGCGCCCGGTTCCCAGTTATATGCCTGCTGATATTTCTCGCGGTATGTCCCGAACAGACTAATACGCAGCCCAAGATTGAGCGTAAGCTTTTTCGATACGTGCCAGTCGTCCTGTATATAAGGCTCCGCGATTTTGTAACGATTATAGAATTTCGTCAAAAGATTGGTTTGATCGAATGAGTAGATATCTCCGATTAGAAAATCCGCGAAGCCGTTGCCTGTGCTTCCCGAAGCAGTCCCGTTGAATGTCAGGGTGCCCTGCGCATCGTTGAAATTCGAATTCATTTCGTTTTTCTGCGCAGCGGCGAAATAAGCGCCTATGTAAAGATTGTGGCCGCCGATAATCTTGGTTAAGTTGTCTTTGTAAGTAAAAGTCGGGTTGGCATTATTCCAAGGGAAGTAACCCGTCCCCATGCTAAAGCCACCGCCATATTCGGAGGTATTCTCGATCGTTACGTTCGGTAATAACCCCCGGTATCCGTTCTGAAAAATGCCGGGCATGTCAAAGCTGCTTGGCCGCTGAACCGCTCCAATCGCGTTCAGAAAAATGTGATCTGTCGTATAGCTGAACATGAATTCGTTCAGCAGCGTCGGTGAAATCGTCGAAGTCAGGTTCGCTACCAGGCTCACGCCCGGACCGACAAAGCTCGTCTGCGCAGTTGGAAAGCTCCCGGTTCCCCATAGAGGCGTCGGGGTCACAGTATTCCAGGAATCGTGGATAAATCGGAAAAAGAACCGCTCTTTGTCGGTGATGTTTTGGTCCACGCGAACCAGCTCTTCCCGCCAGTTGGTGCTCTGGATGGGCGACGCATTAAAGAAAGAACTTGCGTCTGAACCGACCGTAGCAGAAGGCAGCAGCGGCAGCAAAGTTTGTGCTTGCGCCGTGATCGGAACTGTGTTGTTCGGAAAATAAGCGCCCGTCGCCGGATTTACCGGGCAGTTCGGAAACCCCGTCGTATTCACCGGACTTCCGCCTGCGGGACACACGTCCGAAAAATTCCCGCTGCGCTCGGCGTTCGACGGAACCTGTTGATTGAAAACTTGACCCGGCACAACATCCTTGCGCCACTCTTCCGAGAAAAAGAAAAATGTTTTCTGTTTATCGGTGTTGTAAAACTTAGGAATGTAAACCGGGCCGCCAATCGTGTAACCGTAATCATTCTTCTTGTATTCAGGCACGGTCGACTGGAAGAAATTGCGAGCGTTGAAGTCGTCATTTCTCACAAATTCAAACAGATCGCCATGAAACTGCTGGCTGCCCGACTTAGTAATCGTCTCGACCGTTGCCGAGCCATTGCGCCCATATTGTGCGCCGTAATTAGAGGTCAGGACTTTAAACTCCGCAATGGCATCGACATTTGGATAAGTATTCAGCGTGCCATTGCTGCCGTTGTCCATGTTGTCGCCGCCGTCCAACTCCCAGTTGTTGTATTCGGTGCGGCCGCCATTGACGCTGAATGCGACGCTTCCGTAGACTCCAACCGTGCCCTCGTCCTGAAAGGTCTGGTTGCTGACTCCTGGAATCAAAGTCACCAGTTGGCTGAAGTTTCTGCCATTCAGCACGGTCTGGCCAATCTGTTTATTTGTAATGACGCCCGACAATTCGGCGGATTCTGTCTGAACCTGCGCAACTTGAGTCCCGGTGACAGTCACTTCGGTGCTGATTTGCCCTACCTTAAGCGGGGCGTCCGCGCGAGCCTTTTCCGCCACCCGCAGAACCAAGCCCTTTACCTGGAACTGGTCAAAGCCCGGCGCCTTGACCGTAATGTCGTAAGTGCCTGCGGGAAGACCGGAAACCAGATAGTCGCCGCTCGCGTTACTGGTGGCAATTCGCGTGAATGCCTGTTCTACGTTTGTAATACTTACGGTTGCGTTCGGAACGGCAGCACCAGCCGAGTCTCGAACCGAACCCGTGATAGCGCTTTCCTGCGCCCAAGCGCAGAGGGCGCTACCAAAAAAGACAACGACGAGCGCAAAACACCTAGCATGAGTCCTCATAGTTCCCCTGTTCCATTGGCCGACTACTTTGACCTTGCGTGTACACGTCTCGCAAAGCCTTACTTGTCCTGAGACTATATGCGACCCGAAAGGGTTCTGTCAAGGATAAAGTTTCGATCTCGAAAGCTTTACAAAGTAATCGAAGGTAAGGGAAAGACGACGGTGCTCATTCGCCGCTTAGCGCGGTTTAGCATTAGCTTCGATAAGCGTGGCGATGGGCCTGCCAGGATGCTTGGCCGTACTCGCCGAGATTGACGGTTCCCGACATATGATCTCCATCGACTTTGCCGGAGAAAGTGTAGAAAAGTTCGGTTCCTTCGTAGCGGTGAACCGCCCGGAACGTCACCTCGTTTGCCGTGACCCTGCCGTGCAAGTCGGCAGTCAGGAATTCCCCGCGATGCTCGCCCTTCAGCTCCGATTGATTCTGTTCCAGATAAAAGGTATGACTGCCGGAACCGCGCGCGAACTCGACTTGCGCTTCCCAAATGCCGGAAACTTCGGCCAATTGGCCCTGTGGAACGGGAGGATTTTCGAATTTAGGCGGCTTGCTGAGGACCGCGTAGAGGCGTTCGGCTGCGATTTTTTCGTCGCCCGGCATCATCATGTACGGCATCACTGAGACAGAGCTTTGCATCATGTCGGGGCGCTTGCCGTGCGGTGAGAGCATAGCCACGCGCGGTTCCGTGTTGTAGAGAATATGATCGACTTCCTGGCCTGTGATACCTACTTTCACGGCGTCCCACTGGATCTTCAGAACGGGGGCGTGGTTAGAAAGACTATCGGGCTGGATGACACTGGTTGTAACTCCGTCAATTTTCGTGACTTGCGTCTGGATGTGATCGAGCCATGATTCCCATTCGGCCCACTCCGCCTTATGGTCGCGCTTGCCCCACATTTCGACAGCGGCCAGCATTCCCATAATCTCTTCTTTGCCTACTTTGAGAGACCGGGCAAAGGCATGATGAGGAGCGGCATTGGCAAATGCCGTCTGAAGCAGATTTTTATCTCCCAGCAATAAGCCGGCGCATTGAGGTCCTCGCAGACATTTGCCGCCGCTATAGCCGACGACGGTGGCGCCGCGCCCCAGGTGGAGATTAGGAATGGTGAGCATTTCGGCCGCCGCATCCACCATCAAGGGAACGTTCTTCTGACGCGCGATGGCGGAAAGCGCTTCGGTACCCATGGGTCCGTCGTCGCCAGGTCCGGCCAGGATGTAAACCATGGCGGTCCGCTCATTGAACGCAGCCTCGTACTCCGCCTTTGTGCTGACTTGCACAACCCGCACGCCCAACATTCGAATCGCGTGGTCGTACACATTGCGTGAATAATCCGGAATGATGACCTCGCTTTTCAGTCCCTCGAGATAGGGAAGCTTTTGCATCTTTTCGGGGTCGGTTCCGGCGATGCAGGCGGCGGTCATTCCGGTCATGGCGGCGGCGCATCCGGCGGTCACGACTCCCCAGGGAGCGCCCGTCAATTGTGCCAAGCGCGCGCCGACTCCGTCCATCAGCTCGTCCATATGGACATAGTGCTTGGAAGCCTCATCCATGGCCTGCTTCACTTCGGGCAGGCTCAGAGAGCCACTGATGATGGTGTAGGTTCCGCGGCAGTTGATGATGGGCCGGACGCCGATCTTCTCATAAATGTTTGCAGCGGCCGAAGTGGCCGGCGTTGGCTTCGCCATGAGCGCGGCGCTATCCATCACGCCCAGCGCGGCGGCCATCTTGGTCCCCGTCTTAAACAGACCGCGACGGCTCATCCGGTCCGCGTGAGAATAGTGATCCATGATTCTTGATTCTAGACCAACAGGCCGGTCGCTTATACTTCCGGCTCCTTGCCGGCTTCTTTACGACAAGCCGAAAACCATCACAGACGAGCCGGCGGCGACCGCAAGGTACTGCGCTCCATCGGCCATGAAGGTCATGGGAGACGCATGCCACGATTGATTCAATTGGAGATGCCATAGCAGCTCGCCTGATTTCGCGTCGGCCGCGTCGAGGGAACCGCCGTCGTCCATGAAGAACACAAGGCCCGAGGCCAAGGCCAGCGTGCCTCCCCAAGTGTCGGCCGGACCGTCCTGCGGAATCTGCCACGCGATTTTTCCGGTCTGAATATCGATCGCTCGAAGAAATTTTTGCGGCCTGAGGCCGGGGACCTCTCGCGTGTCACCACCGTAGAACGACTCGCCGGGCTGCCACCAGGCCGACGATTTGGTGTAGAGGCTGCATTTTTCGAGGGCCATCAAGTAGAACAGACCCGTTTGCGGGTTAAAGCTCGAGGACATCCAGTTACTAGCCCCTTCGACTGCTGGACAAATCTTGTTTCCAGCGATGGTGGGCCCGGTATCCGGCTTCACAATGGGACGGCCGCGTTCGTCAATGCGAGCCGCCCAGTTTAGAAGCTTCACGAAAGGATAGGCCGCCAGAAACTTTCCGTTAGTTCTGTCGAGGACGTAGAAAAATCCGTTGCGATTTCCTTGCAGAAGAAGCTTTCTGTTCTGCCCTTGAAACGGCGCATCCACGATCATGGGCGTTTCGGCCGAATCCCAATCGTGTGTATCGTGCGGAGTGAATTGAAAATACCATTTGAGGCTACCGGTGCGCGGGTCCAAGGCGAGAACGGAGTCGGAGTACAGATTGTCGCCTTGCCGTTCGTCGCCATTAAAGTCGGGGCAAGGATTGCCGGTGGCCCAGAACAACTGGCTGGTTTCGGCATCGTATGTTCCGGTAAGCCAACTCGCGGCGCACGGATGTTCAATCGCGCGGCCGCGCCAACTTTCGGAGTTCGGCTCGCCTGGCTTTGGCGCGTTCCAAAACCGCCAGATTTCCTTGCCATTCTGAGCGCTAAACGCTGCGACAAAGCCCCGCACGCCTTCGTCTCCGCCGGAGGACCCTGAGATTACGAGATCATTGACAACCAGGGGCGCGGAGGTTGCTCCGTAGTGCTGCTTTGAGTCGGCCATTTGGGTATCCCACAGCAGACCGCCCGTGATGCGATGGAGGGCGATCAGATGAGCATTGTCGGTCACAATGAAAACTCGATCGCCGAGAATCGCCGCGCCCCGGTTAATGCCGCCTGCAGCGTCGCCGATCTCTCCGTTGGTCAGCGGTCGGCTGTAATGCCAAATCTCGCGGCCGCTAGACGCATCGAGCGCATAGCACTGATTGCCTGTCGTGATGTACATGACACCATCGACGACGATTGGAGTGGTTTCGAGGTTCTCCGAGCCCTTCACAGGAAACGACCACTTCACTGCCAGGTGAGCGACGTTTTTCTTCGTGATTTGATCGAGCGAAGAGTAGCGGTTGCCGTTCAGATTACCGTGATAAGTGGGCCAGTCGCCTCTGGCTGGACTCACAACCCGTTCAAATTGGGAGTGGAGCGATACGGAATCTTCGGCGGCGGGCGTTCCTTCGAAAGGCTGACCGTTAAGCGTCGCTAGGTACGCAAGCAGATCGCGTTTCTGTGAAGTTGTAGCGGTCAGAGGGGGCATGAGCGGCTTGGGATCTTCTGCGATGGTCTGCACATCGCGTGTTTTCAAAAGATGGAGATCGCCATCGAAGCCTTGAACTTCCAAGTCGAAGCTAGTGCGATTTCTCAAAAATCCTTTGATCGTTTCGCCACGCTTGAGCTTGATTTCGGCCACCTGATAAGGAGGAAGCGCTTCCGGCTTCGCGAGGGCCGCTTCTACATCCGCCAACGTCTTGCTGCGGCCAACCTCTGCGAGATCCGGACCCTTCAGTCCTCCCGCGCCTTGCGCCATGTGGCAGGCCGAGCAATGGCCTGCTCCGAAGAAGAACTGCTTGCCTGAGGCGGCGTCGCCTGCGAGGTGAAGCTTTCCTATGGGCGTCACCCGGGACTGAATAAAAGCTACTAACTGGTTCGCTTCGTCCAGCGTCAATTGAAAGCCGGGCATGCCAGCCGCAGGAATTCCTTCCTTCAGCAACTTGCGAATCGTATCGGCGGACTTAAGCCGCGGGCTATCTGGCCGGGCAATGGCGGGCGCGCGCTCGCCGCCGAGTCCGTCACCTCCATGACAGCCCGCGCAATGCGTTTGGAATTGATGGCGACCGGCTTCGACGAGAGCGGCCAGGGGCGGCCCATCGGCAGCGAGAGCGACGTTTACAGCGCAGAAGCCGAAGAACAGAAGGGATGTACCCGGCTTCATTCGCCGCTCTCAAAAATCAGCGCGCCGAAATGCTCGGGGACATGATTGGGATCGCGATTCTGGACACAGGTGGGCTGCCAGCACATAAAACGGCGTTCTGGATCGGCTCCCAATCCATCGATGCGGTAGAGATTCATACGCCAGCGCGTGCCAGGCTTTACGGGGTCCGGAGTAATGGCGGAAAGGGGGATGCGCGCCGCCGCGTACCAAACCTTTTCCTTATCATCGATGCGGGCGAGCGTATGCCAGCCCGATCGCCAGTTCCTGTCGTAGTTATCGTGATCGAGATCGATCGCAAGGTCGATCCAGTCGCCGGTAGGCGCAATTTCGAACTCGCGGTAATGCCGGATGTTCGTCCAATCGCTGCCCAGGAACATCTCGACGACATCGCGATCCCACAAACCTCTCCGAGGGGCGCTGTTGTCGGGCGGCAGAAAGAGATTCAACACTCGATACGGACAGCGAAACAGAAAATAGAGATGCGTATCGGTCCAGAACGCGCGTATCTCGCTTTTTAGATCGCCATAATCAATTTGGCGGCTGCAGTCTTTCGACATGGTCTCGGCGACTGCGTTCTTCCAGGCAGCTGCTCCGATATCGAGCGTCAAGTCTGGTTCTCCGCTAACATGCTTGACGGCAAATGTGACGAACGGGGCGGCAGCGCTACAGGCGGGCTGCGTTTGAGCCGACGCGACGAAGCCTCCTGAAATTCCAATCAGGACAGCGAGCGAAAGGGCGAAGCGCTTTGCTGGGATTAGATGGCGCAATGCTTAGGATACACGGAAAATGAGGCAGGACATCGTTTCTTCCATCATGTTTCAATAGTCGCTGTATATGAGAACGGTTCAGGTGATCGATTTCGCGGAAGCGTGGAAGATTGTGGAGGCGATTTCGGCGAGGGTGAGCGAACAGTCGAAAGCCGCGGTGATTGTCGTGGCCGATTCGCATGGAGAGCCGATCCTGTTTGCACGCATGGACGGGGCCCCGATTTCTTCCATCCGCATCGCGACAAACAAGGCGTGGACCGCAGCGAGGGAACGCAAGCCGACCAAGGAAATTGGAGAAAGAGCTCGCCACCCGGAAAAGGGATTCGATATTGCCTATTTTGGCGACCCGAAATTTGTCGGTTGGGGAGGCGGTGTTCCGGTGTGGCGAGATGGTGAAGTCGTTGGGGCGGTAGCAGTGAGCGGACTACCGCAGGAAGAAGACATTGCGCTCGCTACGTTTGGCGCAGGATTGGTTTCGGCAGAGTAATTGTCATCAGGTGAAATTAGCGGATTATGATCCGAGTAGCTCTATGAAAGTCAAAGTCGCAATCTGCCTGTGCATTTCAATTTTTGTCGTAGTTCTGCTGATGCCGGTTCGCGCGCGTTCCTCGGCGAACGATGCGGATATGGTGGATGGTTTCCGGTACGTTGAGGCGGCATCGGTCGCAGACGCGATGGAGCAGCTCTATGGGAAGCGCGCTTATATGCCGCATGATATGCGGCCTCTGCTACCGGCTAAATTCGCGGGACCGGCGACGACCGCGCTGCTGAAGAAAGAAGAGAACCACGACGGGGCGAAGGCATTGCAAGGAATGCTGGATGCCATTGATGAAGCGCCTGCGGGAGCTGTGTACGTGATGGTCCTCGAGGATGGACTGGATTACGCGGGTATTGGCGGCCTGATGAGCACTGCTATGAAATATCGTGGGCTTGCGGGGGCTGTCGTCGATGGCGGCTTAAGAGACACACCGCAGATTACGAAGCTGCAGTTCCCGGTTTTCAGCCGCGGCGTCGTTCCCTCCACAACTGTTAACCATTACCGGTTCGTTGGAAAAGACATTACTGTAACGTGCGCGGGCGTCACCGTACGGCCGAACGACATCATCGTCGCCGATATGGATGGTGTCGCGGTAGTCCCCCGGGAACATGCTGCCGAGGTCTTGAAAAAGGCTCAGGATCTGGACCAATCCGAGCACAGCATGTTTCCGTTTATCGAGAAGTACAAGTCGATTCGGGAAGCGGTGGAGAAATTCGGCAGGCTCTAACTGGCGCCACGTCCCCGTTTCGATACAAGCGTGTGTTTCCCAGGGAATCGACCCAATTCCGGTTGACAAGTTATCGTTTAAGTGCTTCACTGGTTCTCATCTTAAAAGGGGGATCTGATGCGGCGATACAGTGCGCTGGTTTTGTTCCTGCTCGGATGTTGCTGGCAGATTCGAGCGCAGCTTGCAAACACGACCGCGTTGGTCGGAACGGTCACGGACTCCGCCGGAGCGACGGTTGCCGGGGCGTCTGTTTCGGCCGTCAACACAGCGACTCAGGACACCTATAAGACCCAAACGAACGGCGACGGCTACTATCGAATCGAATTCATTCGAGTGGGCAGCTACAGAATCACTATTGAACAGCCAGGATTTACGTCCGTGACTAAGACGGGTATCACGGTCGACGTGAATCAAACGATCCGCAACGATTTCACCCTAAACGTTGGGCAGGTTAACCAAAACATCGAAGTGACCGCTTCCACGCCGCCGCTCGCGACCGATGAGGCGAGTCTGAAGGAGACCATCTCGCAGCGTTCGGTGGCCAACCTTCCACTGAATGGCCGCGATCCCTTGCAATTAGCGGTTACGACTCCTGGCGTGCTTCCCGGCCAGAAAGCATCGAACGGCGTTCCGCCCGGTGAAGACTTTATAGGCGCGGGAACGCGCGAGATTCAGAACAGCGTTTCGCTCGATGGCATCTCGATCATGAATAACCTGATCACGACGACTCCGTACCATCCTTCGGTCGACGCGATTCAGGAGTTTGAGGTTCAGACCGGAACCTACTCGGCGCAATACGGAGCTTATATGGGCGCTCATTTGAACCTGGTCAGCAAGAGTGGCACGAACGACCTGCATGGGGCCGTGTTCGAGTTCTTCCGCAACGATAAACTCGACGCGCGAAATTTTTTCGAACGGGCAACACAGCCTAAGGTTCCGCTGCGCCAGAATCAGTTCGGGTTTGAACTCGGCGGCCCGGTTTACATTCCGAAGCTCTACGATGGCCGCAACAAGACGTTCTTCATGGCGGATTATGAGGGGCTGCGGCTTGTTAAGTCGGAGACTTCTCTCGATACGGTGTTGACTCCGCTGATGCGCGCGGGGAATTTTTCGGAGCTGCTTCCGAAGACCGTGATTGACGATCCCACAACGAAAGCGCCGTTTGCGGGCAACATCATCCCAACCGCGCGGCTATCCCCGCAAGCACTCAACGTTCTGAAGTACATGCCGCTTCCGAACCTGCCCGGCATCTCCAACAATCTCAACGCGTCATATCCGAACAACGATAGTTTCAATCAGACGATTGACCGGCTTGATCAAAACATTGGCGACAAGGTCAGGCTGTTTTTCCGGTACGCGTGGCAGAACGAGAACATTCTGACAGGTGCAACCAGCCCGTACAATGCCACCACGGTCCCGGTACAAACGCGGAATTGGGTTATCGGCTACACGCAGACGATCAGCCCGACCATGGTGAACGATTTTCGAGTTGGGCGTCAGCACCTTATAACTGATGCGCTCAATTATTGGGATGTAAATAACCTAACGAATGCGGGCGCCGCACTCGGCATCCCGGGTTTCAACGGCGATGTTGCTTTCAATAATCCCGGCATCCCGGTCTTCAGCATTGGCGGCTATATGACGCTTGGAAATGCGGCGACGAACTGGTTCCAGCAGGACACGACATGGCAGGGCACAGATTCGTTCACTTACACGCTGGGGACACATACGATCATTGCGGGCGCGGAGTTGCGCAAGCTGATTACTTCACGCGAGGCCGTGAACGATCCGGGCGGTCTATTTACATTCTCGAATAATGAATTTACCGGTTACTCGGCTGCCGATCTGATGCTCGGCTTGCCGATCAACGACACGACACCGGGTGCGCAGATCAACAACAAAGTCGCCGAATGGCGCGACGGCTTTTTTGTTGTGGACAACTGGCAGGCGACGAAGAAATTGACCTTGAACCTAGGTCTGCGATATGAACTGCCGACGGTACCGTATACGGCAAATGGCTATGCGACGGTGTTGAATCTGACGCAAACGGCGTTGATTCCAGCAAATGCTCCCCAGCCGGGCTTTGAGTTGATCGGACCCAATCACAAGGATTTTGCGCCGAGGATCGGCTTTGCGTACCGCGTGACAGACAAGACTGTGCTGCGCGGAGGCTATGGCATTTACTACAATCCGAATCAAACCAATACATTTACGTTTTTGAGCGCAAATCCCCCCTTCAGCAAAGTTACAACTTATAACGCGAGTAAAGGCAATCCGACTTTGTCTCTGGCCACTCCCACTCCGGCGGGTTCGCAAGCGGCGACAGCTTTAGCAAATATCATTTCGCCGACTTACTATCTACCGACCGCTTACATGAACCAATGGAGCTTCGACCTGGAGCAGGCGGTTTGGAAAAACGCGGCGCTTGACATTCAATATCTAGGATCGCGCTCGGTGCATCTCGATCGCAGTTACTACGACAACACGCCGCTTCCGGGACCTGGCTCGGTCAGCTCACGGCGACCCAATCCCGATTTCGCGTCGATTCGCATCATTCAAAACGATGAAATTGGAGACTACAACGGTTTGAGTGTTGTGCTGCGGCAGCGGCTGAACCATGGCTTCTCGATGCTCGCTTCATATACGTGGTCGCATACGCTCGACGTGACGACCGATTCGAACGGCGGCGGCGCTCCCATGAACCCGTACGACTGGGCGGCAGATTATGGTAACTCGAACTGGGACGTGGAGCATCGCTTTGTGGCGCAATTCAATTACGAACTTCCGTTTTTCGCCCAAGCAGGCAACGGGTTTGTCAGGCAAACACTTGGCGGTTGGCAAGCCAACGGGATTGTGACGGTGCAGACGGGTTTCCCGTTCAATGTCATCATTTCACCCGATCAGGCCAACACCGGGGCGAGCAATCAGCGGCCTAACGTAATTGCGCCCCCGACGGCTGACTGCGGCGACGGACACCTGACTGGATGCATCGATTCAGCGGCGTTTGTCCTGCCGGTTCAGTATACATACGGCAATTTCGGACGGAACGTGCTGTTCGGGCCGGGCTTATCGAACGTCGATTTCTCGCTGTTCAAGAACTTTTCCATTCGCGAACGGGCCCAGGTTCAGTTCCGGTCCGAGTTTTTCAATTTCTTCAATACGCCGAACTTCAACAACCCGAACACTACTTTTGGGACGGCCAATTTTGGGACGATTTCGAGCACTTCGCACGACAACCGCGAGATTCAGTTTGCACTGAAACTGCTGTTTTGAGGAATATTTATTGAGGAGAGTATTGTGAGCAAAACGAAAACAAATAGAAGAAGCTTTCTAGGAAAGGGAGCTGCGGTGGCGGCCGGAGCGAGTGTTGCCGCGTCAACCAGGGCGAGCGCGCAGACAAGCGGCGAATTGAAGAAGGTAGTTCATTATCCCGCTGGAAAGAAGCGTGAAGAAAATCCGCTCTTCAACGGGTCGGTATCGTATGGCAACCTCCTGTTTATTGCCGGCGTTGGCGCTCACATCCCCGGCGATATCAAGGTCCATACCGATACCGTCCTGAACGAGATTAAGAATCGGTTGGAAGCGGCGGGCTCATCGATGGACAAAGTCCTGAAGGTTGTGGTGTTTCTGGCGGATTTAAAAGACTATGACGGCATGAACGAAGTGTTTCGTGGCCGCTTCGGACCCGAGCCAGGCGTGCGCACCACCGTGGCGGTGGCGGGCGTTCCAGGCAAATCGCTTGTCGAAATGGATGTGATCGCTTATATTTGATTTTCTATAATTCGCGTCCGCACGGACCGGCCTCGACTCGCGATCCGCGCTCTAAAAGCCGCCTGTCTTCCGGCTTACTAAAGGGGGGATTATGAGTAAGTGGATCTGCGCGACAGCGCTTTGCTTCGCATTTGCTTTGTTTAGTAAAGCACAAACAGTCGATACGGCCATCCTTGGCATTGTCACTGATTCGGGTCAGGCTGTCATTCCGAATGCGACGGTCACCATTACGGAGCCTTCGACGGGGCTCAGCCGCACAGTGAAAACATCGCCCGAAGGAAGCTATGAGCTTCGTTATCTGGTGCCCGGCGAGTATACGATCGAGGTCAAGGCGGAAGGGTTCCGCGCGGAGCGGCGCACGGGCATCGAGATTCAAATAGGGCAGTCGGCCAAACTCGATTTCGTGCTGCAGGTCGGATCAGTCCAACAGACGCTCGAGGTGCAGTCGACGGCTCCGCTCTTGCAGACTGAAAACGCGACTTTGGGCGGCGTTGTCGGTACGGAACGGATCGAAAATCTACCTCTGAATGGCCGCAAATTCAACGATCTGGCGATACTCACGCCAAGCGTGCAAGTCTACAATCCCGACAATCATTCCTCGAGCACAGATGGTTCTTCGATCTCGGCGAACGGCGGCCGCTCGATCTGGGGGCAAGTCAATGTGGATGGAATCACGATGGTGAACAATCGTCATAACTACGTGAATCTCTATCCATCGGTCGATGCGATTCAAGAATTCAAGGTACAGACCGGGAACTACACCGCCGAATACGGAGGTAATGCCGGAACCAACGTGAATATTCAAATCAAGAGCGGCACAAATCAGTATCATGGCGATCTGTTTGAATTTATCCGCAACGACGCGATGGACGCGAGAAATTATTTCACGCCTCCGCCGTTGCCCCAGAACATATTGAAGCAGAATCAGTACGGAGCCACCTTTGGCGGACCGATCATCAAAGACAGGACGTTTTTCTTTCTCAGCTATGAGGGACTGCGCTCCATCAGCCAGTCGCCGGGAACAGCCATCGTGCTCACGCCGGCTCAGCGTGCTGGAGATTTCTCAGCGAGTTCCACACCAATTGTCGACCCACTAAGTGGAAATTCGTTTCCGAACAATATTATTCCGCAGAGCCGTATCGATCCCGTCGCACAGAACATCGTCAACAAATACATGCCGCTGCCGAACATCAGCGGTGCGGTGAATTACTCAGGCGCATCGGAAGGCAATCTGACGGTAAATCAAGGCATCGTTCGCGTGGACCATTATTTCAGCCAAAACGATCAGGTTTTTGTCCATTACATCGCCGCCCACAGGTCTTTTCCCGATACCGATCTGAATCCAAACTTCACGTTCACCGGAGAATACCGATGAGCAACCTTCAAGCGCAGTATATTCATACGTTTACGCCTTCGCTGCTGAATGAGTTCCGCGCCGGCTTCGATCTGGAGAATGTTTCTCAGCTGAGCACGCGGACTAACACAAGCTTCACAATTCAATCCCTCGGTATTAACGGCATGAATGTCGGCGGTCCAAATGGACGGCCTTTACTCCCTGACGAGCAGGGATTTCCGCTGCTCGATATTTCCGGATATCTGGGAATGGGAGATGACCTCGCCGCCTCGAATCTAGACAACAGCCGAACCTATCAGTTTGTCGATAATTTGACATGGGTTAAGGGCAGTCATAGTTTGAAATTCGGCACCGATGTTCGTCGTTTGCTCGATGATGCCACGACTAACAACTGGCCGTTTGGCAGCATCTCGTTTACGAGCGACATAGCGAATGATCCCGCTGCTGCATACATGCTCGGCTATCCGCGCACGGTATTGACGCCGGAAGGGGTACCGATTACGAAAGCTCGTCAGTGGCGTTCGGCTTATTATGCGCAGGACGATTGGAAGGTTCTCCCCAACCTGACCGTGAATCTCGGTCTTCGTTGGGATCTGTTCAATGTTCCTGTGGACGTGAACGGCGTGACACGTACATTGATCTTCCCCCCGGGCGCTCCTCCGGAATTTTATCCGGCTCCGGGCGTCATCGATCACAATCTATGGAAGCAGAATTGGCGTGATTTCAGCCCGCGCATCGGCCTCGCTTATAGCCCGATGTCGAACACCGTGGTGCGCGCTGGCTACGGAATTTTTTACTTCGGCGGACAGTTCGATAACATCAACATCCTGCAGCTCAACCCGCCCACGGCCGGCAGCCTCACGATCACCAATCCGTCGATTAACCCACCGGCAACTATTCAAAATCCAATTCCCGCCGCTCTCTATCCCACGAATCCGATCTATAACGCAGTGACACTGCCAGCCGATAACCTGCATCCGGACACTTACGTTCAGAACTGGAATCTGCAGTTATCGCGCCAGTTTGGCGGCAATAATTTGCTTGAAATCGGCTATGTGGGCAGTAAGGGAACGCATGTAGACACATCGCTCAAGAACTACAATCAACCCGAGCCAGGTCCTGGCGACATTCAATCCAGACGGCCCTACCCTGAGTTTGCCCGCATACGCATGCAGGATTATGGCATCAACACGAGTTACAACGCGCTGCAGGTACGGTTCGAACGCCGGCTATCAAAGGGCATCAGCGTGACGGCGGCGTACGCATATTCGCACGAGATTGATGACGCTGAGGAGACGACCAATAACGGCGGGTGCGGCTGCCAGAATCCGCAGAACCTGGCAGCCGAGCGCGCGAGCGGGGTATACGATCAACGCCACAGTCTCGTGGTCAGCTACGTTTGGGAGCTTCCCTTCGCGAAGGGCTTGCGGGGAGCCGGAGGCTTCCTTCTTGGCGGATGGGCATTCGAAGGAATCGTTACTCTGCAGAGCGGCATGCCCTTTGATGTCCTGCAAAGTTTTGACGGCCAAAACAACGATGGAATATGGGAACGGCCGAATCTTGTGCCGGGCCAAAGGGTCACGGTATCTCATCCAGACCCGTCCCTTTGGTTCAACAAGAGCGCATTCACTGCAAGTATTTTTCAATACGGCAATTCGCCGCGCGACCCGCTTGTCGGGCCGGGTACAGACGCTTGGAACCTTTCGCTGCGGAAGAGTTTTAAGATGCCATATAACGAAATGCACAGCCTGGAATTTAGGGCCGAAGCATTCAATGCCTTCAACACACCGCAGTTTGCGAATCCCGATAGCGGTTTGGGTGATGGCGCGTTCGGACAAGTTACAAGCACAAAGCTCGACAATCGCGAGATGCAGCTTGCGCTGAAATATTATTTTTGAGTAGGCGTACGTTACGTGTGAGCGACTTTTCGGCCCCGATCATCAAAATCCGTCCCCTCTACACGTTCGCCGACCGGGACAGAGTGATTGACGTTTTTGACGATCAAGTCCGAGGATGCGTTCTTATATCTTCGAGACGCTCGGCAGCATGTTGGTGGGCGTTTACAACCCGAATGGGGGGTTTAGACAGCGGTTCCGCCGAGGTTGCGAACGCGCATTCCCGCAAACCACTTCCGGCACAACTAGACTATTGTATGAACTTCTTCGCTGCGGCCTTTATCATGAGGGCTTTATCAAGCCCGGGGTTATTATTGCGGGCATCGATACGGCGGCTTCGGAATCCAACGGCGCACTCATTGTCAATCCCGAGCGTCTTCTTCACGAAACCGAGAAGGCATTCGCCGCATACATTCAAGAGCTTAGATCCAATCCAGAAATGAAGGCCAAATTTGATCAGTATCTGGAGCAACAGCGCGAGAAGTTTAGGAAGTCCGGCAGGGTGGTTACGGTTTCGGCCGATCTCGGAACGACTACAGTTTCGCCCTTGGCAACGGCCACTATATTGGAAATGCCTACAAGGTAGTAATGACAGCATCTCTCGATACGCCCTTGTGCTCGGCTACAGCCCGAAGAATTGCATTGAGCGTTCCGACTCGAAGAATGCGGTGCCGGGACCGCGATTCGCTGATGCGATGGTTCGGAAGGTTCCAGTATGATGTGGCTGCCGGATTGATGCACCTTTGAGCACTGCCATCGCCGGCAAAGTACGTCGGCAAAGTGAGGTCCCGAGACGTCACGCGGAACCTTCATGCAACGGACAAGATTTCGTCGCGAACCAGATGCAGCCGAATCCGCGCAGGCAGTGGCCGATCAAAAAAGAATGCCGCGGTGGCGTCTAGGTCTCTGACCGCCTAAAGCGGTCTTATAAATCATTTGGATATCGAAATGTTTTGGCCGATAATAGGCCATGGCAAGAAAGCCTCTGCGTGTTCCGGTCTCGGCGCGAGATCTGAAAGAACTGGACAAGTTACTTAGCAGCGGAATCCAGCCAGTGCGGGTCGTTTTGCGGGCACTGGCTTTATTACACCTGGCCGAAGGGAAGTCTGCACCGCAGGTTGGTCGCTCGCTGAAGAAGCTCACCCCCAAAGCGGTTCGCGTGATCGGGCATCGATATCTGAAAGGCGGACTGGAGCGAGCTCTATACGAGAAGCAGCGGCCAGGCGCTGCAGAGGTCCTCCAGGCTGCAGACAAGCAACGCATTATCGCCATGGTTTGCAGCGATCCACCCGAAGGTCGGGCCCGCTGGACAGTCCGTCTGATCGCCGAAGAAGCAGTCAAACGGAAACTGGTTCCCAGGGTAGGTCGCGAGACGATTCGGATTCTGCTCCAAAGCCACGACCTGAAGCCGTGGCGGGAAAAAAATGTGGTGTATCGCCGAACTCGATGACGAGTATATCGAGAAGATGGAAGATGTGCTTGCGGTATATGAGAAGCCCTACGATGCGGCCGAACCAGTAGTTTGCCTGGACGAAAAGCCAGTCACGTTGCATGGCGATGTGCGCCCGCCGATGGCCGCCGCTCCCGGCAAGGTCGCCAAACGCGACAACGAATACAAGAGGTGCGGAACGGCCAACGTCTTCTCGGCCGTGGAACCCAAGGTCGGCCGGCATTTCAGCTTGGCGACTCCAGACCGCTCCGGGCCGGAATTCGCTAAAGCTGTCGAGGCTATCGTCAGAAGCTATCCCGCCGCGCACACTATTCATCTGGTGATGGACAACCTGAATATTCACTGCCGGAAGACCCTCAACGATTACTTCGGCCTCGACTACGGTAGCCAGGTATGGGAGCGCCTCACGGTGCATTACACTCCCAAGCACGGCAGTTGGTTGAACCAGGCGGAGATCGAGATCAGCCTCTTTTCCCGACAGTGTCTCGGCCAGCGCAGAATTCCCAATCTGGATTCCCTCCGGCGGGAAATCAACGCCTGGAATAAAAGGATGAATCGCGATCGAGTCAAGATCAAGTGGCAATTCACGCGCAAAAAAGCGCGCCTCAAGTTTGGTTACAAAACAAACCGCTCTAAGCGGTCAAAGACCTAGAGCGTTCTTCCGCAGTTCGTCCCATGTATCGCCTTGCGTAAAGATGTTCTCGGTAAGGCATTAGGCACAGTAGCCACCATCCGCTTCTTGAACAACTTCGAACACCAATTCCGACATATGCCTCTATCATACGGAATAGGGGTACGCTACACATATGAGCAGTTCTCAAACCCGGCGTGGTTTTTTCGGATTGACGCGTAATTTGTTCGCGGCAGGCGCCGCCAGCTCGCTCTCGCTTCGCGCGGCTGAGAAAGGCGAGGACTATTACGACAAGCTGGGCGTTGCGAAGATTATCAATGCGGCGGGGACTTACACTTTTCTGACGGCTTCGATCATGCCGCCTTCAGTTCAGGCGGCTGTGGCGGAAGCGGCGAAGTATCCGGTCCGGCTGGCGGATCTGCAGAGAGCATCGGGCGAATACATCGCCAAACGTCTGCAATGCGGAGGGGCGCTGGTTTCCGCGGGCGCCGCTTCGGCGCTTACGCTCGGAACGGCCGCCTGCGTCACTCTCAACAATCCGACGGCGGCTGCGCGCATCCCCGCCGATATGAGCGGCCTGAAGAACGAGGTGATCGTCCAAAAGGCGCATCGCTACGATTACGATCATGCGCTGCTCGACTGCGGCATCCGTTTCGTCGAGGTCGAGAGCCTCGATCAATACAAAGAAGCTTTCACCGACAAAACGGTTATGTGCCACTTCTTCAATGCAGCGGAAGGAGGCCAGATCGGCCGCGAAGACTGGATTCGGGTCGCACACGAACACAATGTGCCGTGCTTTAACGATGCGGCTGCGGACGTTCCACCCATTTCGAACCTGTGGAACTACACGAAGATGGGCTTTGATCTAGTGACTTTTTCCGGCGGCAAAGGCATGCGTGGCCCACAAAATGCCGGGCTGTTGCTGGGCCGTAAGGATTTGATCGACGCCGCTTATAAGAACGACAATCCGATTTCGGAAACCGTGGGACGCGGCATGAAAGTCGCTAAAGAGCAGATTGTGGGCATGGTGGCGGCGGTCGATTGGTTCCTGAGTCAAACCGATGAAGGCCTTCAATCGGAGTTTCAAACTCGCGCCGACCGTATCACCTCTCATCTGAAGGGCATTCCAACCCTGAAGGCCAGGACCGCGAAGATGCCCGTGGCAAATCAAGTTCCACATTTATTGCTGCGCTACGATCAGCGGAAGGTGCGAATCGCTCCGCTCGAGGTGGCGGAGGAGCTGCGCCGCGGAACGCCGAGTATCGAGCTGAACCCCGAAACGGGTAAACGGGATGACCGTGGACTAGGCACCGACGAGAATACAATCGTCGTTGGCGTGTGGATGCTTCAGCCCGGCGAAGATATGATTGTTGCCCGGCGGCTTCGCGAAGTGCTTTCGAAGGCTGCCGCTGTCTGAATTCAAGTGGAACGACGCGACTTTCTCAGCGTGTTTGCCCTAGGAAGCGCAAACAGCGCAGTTCAGCAAACCGTCGCAGGGGGCTCGGTTCCAGATATAGTCATCGAACACGCCGCCACAGGCAAACCGCATCAGGGCAAGGTTTTCGCTCTAATCACGCCGCATCTCGACGATGGTCCCATCTTCGCTGGAGGCACAGTCGCGAAGCTGCTCAGCGAGGGTTATACCGGTTACTTCATCCGAACCAGCAATGACGAAAAAGATTCGTACAAGCACACTCTAGGCGAGACGGTGTTGGCTAACGAGCAGGATGCGGCATTGTTCGTGAAAACCATCGGACTCAAGGAAGCTTTCGACCTCAGCTATCGCAATCACCGGATGGATGACGTAGGTCGGACTGAAATTCGCGGCCGCCTGATCTTTCTATTCCGGCTGCTTCGCGTCGACACGGTGCTGAGCTATGATCCCTGGGGCCATTATGAAGAAAACCCGGATCACTATGTGACCGCGCAGGCGGTGGAGGCGGCGTGCTGGATGGCGGGAGGCGGTCTCGACCTCCCGGAGCATTTTGCCGCCGGGTTGAAACCGCATAGCGTTGCGGAAAAGTATTATTTCGCGCGAGGGCCGCAACTCGTCAACCTGGTCGTTGATATCTCAGGCGTAATTGATGCAAAGCGCGCGGCCATTGGCTCATGCCGAACCATGATCCAGCACATGATGAGAGACCTGAACGATTCTCTTGCGGAGCGAAAACTGCAAATCCCGGAGCTGACCGGCGATGAAACGAAAGCCGCCGATGAATTTATCAGAATCGCGTTCCTGTCTCGCGATCGCCAGATCGGCTCGAAGTACGGGCTGGGATACGCGGAAGAGTTCCACTATATCGGTCCGGACCGTTCGCTTGAGGACTATATTTCGCGGAATGCGGTGGCGTTGTAGACACGCCTTATTCTATTGATTGGTAGCTAATAAATGTGAGGCGTTTACTGTCAGGCGACCAGGGATGCGGACCTAGCGTGCCGCGACCGCCGACTAGCTTGGCCACCACTTTTGAACTCTTGTTCGCCACTTGCGTAACCGATAAGACCACCTCCTGATTGTCTTTTGCATGACTGAAGGACACCATCTGTTTCCCGTCCGGAGAGACGCGCGAAGAGCTCTGAGTTTCAGGGGTCGAGGCGATGGTTTCCGGGGTTCCTCCTGCTACCGGAACTCGCTCAATCCCACTGCTGGAATGAAAGATAAGAGAGGCTCCGTCAGGGGTCCACGAGGGAGCTTCGATGTGGTCGCGGGTCACGTAACTGACGCGCGCATCGGTCGAGGCCACGGTCACCGTTTCTAACGTGCTGTACAGCATTGGCGCCGTGCCCGCGTTGGTTTCTGTCGTACTCAGGCCGACATTCGTGAAAGCGGCTTTCTGAATCGCATCCTTGTTGTGCGCGCAAACGCCAATACCGACATAAAATGGGGCTTTCATCGCAACACGCGCTGAGCCGCCCGCGAAATCGAGCTTCCCGCGACCGCTGCCAATCCACATATAGAAACGATCGCCGCGCTTCTCGATCCGCAGCCGCTTCGGCGCCGATATATTGGATTCGATTTCGTGCATTGCCGCCCCTTTCTCGTCGCGGAACTGGAGCGACGTCAGGCCGTTGCCATGAAGCGCTGCATCGGCGTATGGAGAATCGGGATCGAGGCTTTGCCGGAACATCAGCACCGCCTTGCGATGGTTGTCTCCACCCGTTCCGAGAATTGAGATATCGGCGGTCAGAGCGGCGTCCGTGGCTGAAATTTTCTTCCACATGAAGTGAAAGTCATCAGTTGCGAACCACATATTTTCACCGCTGCCGGTTAGAGTGTAGGTGTTCGAGGCCGCGTCATAATCCGCCGAGCCGGGATGGAGAACAGTGCCGATGTCCGTGTGGTCTTCAAATAAGCCGATGGATGATGAATCGCTGCGCAGCGCCAATGCGCAGTAGGCGATCCCAGCCAGGCATAATATTCCCTTTGTAGTTCGCCCCATGTCAGAAGAGCAGCTTCAAAGCTAACTGTATGTCTCGCGGAGTATTCACTTGATCGGAGATGACTCCCGCTTCCGGCGATCCAATAACGGTGTTCGGCGCGTCGAACTGCGGATGGTTCAGAATATTGAACACTTCGGCGCGAAACTGCAAGCGTAAGCGCTCGTGAATTGGTATGTCCTTGTACAAAGACATGTCTAATTGCAATGCGCCGGGGGCTCGCAGATAAGGCAGCATTCGACCGGTATTTCCATATGTAAACGGCGGGGGAATAGCAAAAGCGCTCGCATTGAAGTAATCGTTCACACGACTGGCGACGGAGCCGGAGGTGTAAATAGGCCCTCCCAGGTAGTTCGGCCTCTGGACGTTAGAGAAGAAGCCGTAAGCGCCGTAGTTGAACAGCGTGTTAGTTTCCGTGGTCAATCCGAGAGGCTGGCCGCTGTGAATGTTGAAGATTCCGTTTAACTGCCATCCACCCAAAATCGCATTCGACCATCCGCTGTGCAGGAACGCTCGTCCTCTGCCGAACGGAAGCTGCCAATTGCCATTAATGGCGAGGTAGTTCGGGGTATCGAAGCTGGCAACGGCCCGGTCGGCGCGGCGATTGTCTGCATCCTGAATGCCTCCCCAAGTAAAGTTTTCACCGGGAAATCCTTCGTAGGTGTCAGATGGCAGAACGTCATCGATCAACTTAGAATATGTGTACGACAACAGCAGGCCAAAGCCATGCGCAAAGCGCCGCTCTGCCTTCACCTGGAGCGAATGGTAAATGGAGTTACCGTAAGAATTCGTTTCGGCGGTTATTCCTTCAAACTGTGGATAGGGCCGTAAGAGTTGGCTGCGCTGCACGGTGGGCGTGCTCAAGGGGCCGCTGGTGATCAGACCATAATACGGATTGGGCACCAGAGTTAACAAAGAATTGCTGAGTGAGAGATACTGGTCGGGCAACTGATTGTAATTGACCGGGCTGTACAAGTGAACACCGTGACTTCCCGCATAAGCAGCGCTTAGCAGGAAAGCTCCCGGCAGCGTTCGTTCAATTCCAAAGTTCCACTGTTCCGCGTAAAGGTTCAGCCGGCCGCGATCCATGGTCTCGATCGTCTGCCCTAATAGCGTGAGCAATCCCTGGCTGCTGCCAGGAGCTCTCTGAAAACCCTCTGGAAACGGATTGCTCAGCAGGTTGACGGGCGTGATTCCGTTCACCGTGCTGATCCAATTGGTCGAGGCTGAAAAACCGGTGAAAGGCGACATATTGCCAGCAAACGCCGCTCCGTTGGAGGGCCCATAGAAAATACCGAAGCCGCCTCGAATCACGGTTTTTTGCTCGGGCGAATAGGCGAACCCGAATCGCGGTGCAAAGTTTGTGCGGTTATCCTGAAATTGCGCACGCGGTACGCCGTTCACGCCTGGAAACTGAAGGCCGCCTATGAGCGTCACGGCGTCAACATTGGTTACTGAAGTACCATCCCAACTGTTGATGCGATTGTGTTTCTCTTTCCATGGGGCATCGAAATCGTAGCGAATGCCTAAGTTCAAAGTCAACTTAGGCGTGACTTTCCAATCGTCTTGAAAGTAGAACCCATAGCTGTGATAGCCGACAAACTCGCCGGGCGAGCTGCTTTGAATGCTTCCGTTGTCTCCTGTGCCAAACAGGAATGAGGCAAAGCCGACACCCGAGCTGGCGCTTGCGGCCACGGGGTTTGGCCCCTGCGTAAAATCGGAGGAGAAAGCATAATTGTTAAAGGCCGGCTGCTGACGCTGTGTCCAGCGATTGTAGAACCAGTCGCCGCCTAGTTTGAGGCTGTGCGCTCCGATCACTTTCGTCATATTGGCGTATTCGGAGAACGTGTCATAGGACTGATTGGTGTACTGGCAGTTGCCGATAAAGCCGCCACCCGCATCGGGGATGTTGATGGAAGCTCCCATGCCGCTCACGGACACGCTGGGAAAACAGTTGGTAAGCCCCACGTTATTGAAGTACGAGGGGAAGCCGAGTTGCGTGGGATCGAATCCTAGCGCCGGGTTCTGGCGCCCCAGCCAGTAGTGGAGCACGCTCGAGCTGAGTTCGATGACAGTTGTGGGATTGATGACGTAGTTATAGTTCGCCGTGGCTTCCTGGTTGTGCGAAATGTCAGTGCCGTCGGTCGGCTGGCTGTACGCAAAATTGGGGCTGCCGGTTCCGTAGACATCGGGACGATCGACTGTGCCCACGTTCTTCGACCATCGTACAAATATCTTTTGGTTATCTGTAATCTTCTGATCCATTCGGAGCGAGTAAGTATCCTCGTTAAGCGGCGCGGACATATTGGTCGTGAAGTTATTCGCTCCAGTTAGCGGATTGCCGGCTGTATTTGGTAGAGGCAAATAGGGTACTAAGGCAGCTGATATAGGATTAATCTGCGAAGGCTGCATTATATTGCCGGGCAGCGGCGTCCTGACGTATTGGCCGTTAGGACCGAGAGTGGTCGAGTTGGGATCGTAAACGACAATCTGCTGGCCGGCCTGGTTAAACGTTTGTGAAAAATTGCCTTCCCGCTGCAGGGGTGTGGGCATCGTGCCTGTCGTGGTGTACGCCCGAACCCAGCGTAAGCCCTCATATGAAAAGAAGAAAAACGTTTTGTTGCGGCCATCGAAAACTTTCGGAATGTAAACCGGGCCTCCGAACGTCGCTCCAAACTGATTGAAACGGATGGGAGCGATCGGTTCGCCGGCTGAATTTGCGAAGAAGTCGTTCGCGTCGAAATAGTTGTTGCGGACAAAATCGTAAGCGCTGCCGTGGACGTCGTTGGCTCCGCTTCTGGTGACCACATTGATGACGCCGCCCGCGGTATTGCCAAATTCGGCTGGCACATTGCTCGTTTGAACTTTGTACTCCTGCACCATGTCAGGTGATGGATAAATGCCTGGGCCGTTGAAGCCGGCGTTAGAATTCCATCCGCCGTCCAGTAGAAACATGCTCACGTTAACGCGGGAACCGTTGATGGAGAGGAACTGGTCGTTGTAGTTTCCGTAAGCTAGCTGCGTAAAGAGATTGGGGGCGCGCACGCCTGGTACCAGCGCGGCAAAGCCATAGCTGTTTCTGCCGTTAATCGGCAAGTCAACGATGCTCGTGGTGCCTAGAACTGTTCCCAGCGAAGAGGATGCGGACTCGATCTGAGGCCCGCTTTCGGTGACGGTGACGGTTTGTGTTGAAGCGCCCACTTTAAGAGCAACGTTCTGGGCGACGGCCTGGCCCACGTTCAGCGGAATAGTATCCAGGACAAAGCGCTGGAATCCGGGCATATTGACCTCGAACTTGTACGTGGCGGGCGGCAGCAAAGGAAACGAGTAATAGCCGAGACTGTTAGTTTTCGTCGTCCGGACTTCGGCCGTCGCGATATTTGTTAGCGTGACCGTTGCACCATCGACCGCCGCCTGACTGGGATCGAGCACTGTCCCGGTTATGGAGCCAGTTGCGGTCTGGCCATAGGAGGATGCGCTGAAGGCGGCGTTCAAGATCAGACACGATAAAATCTGCCGGAGCGACCGGCATTCGGGTAGCTTCATGGCTTCCTCTCCTCGAAACTCACTGTTTTTTACGCTGGCGATTTTAGTGGCGATACCCTGTAGAGCAAGCCTAAACGTCGGCCTTATAGATGAAGAAGCACTTAAACGTCAGGTAACGTTACGAAACGGGCACTGGTCCCGTTAATGCATCGTTAATACGTGGTTTTAGGGCCTAATTTAGAAGCGGCGAACTATTCATCACCTGGTCGGTTTCGTACTCCCAATTGAGCGCCAAATTATGATCGAGCCCGCACCGAACCACGACCTGATAGGCCTGGGGAAATTTCGCGTATCCTTCTTGCCGCAGTTTGGATTTCAAAATTCGCAAACCGTCGGGCGATCGAAAGAATTCGAGGGCCGCCTGGGGACCGGCCGAAGTGATCCCGGAGAATATGAAAGTCTGTGCCCGACCTTCTCCCGGGGCCTGACTGGGAAGCACAGTCACGAGACCGTAAGCTTTCGTCAGCATTCCAAACTCGTTCCGAGAGGGACGGAACATTCGCCTGACGGCGCGGTCCGACGGATTGTCGCTCACCACTTCTTCCCGGCTAACTGGATCATACCGGACAGAAAAGGGCGCACTCCTCAAAAACCTGGCTGCCAGAGGACTATAGTTCGGCGATCCGATAAGAATGACGTTCCGTCCGCGCAGCGCGAACGCACGTAGGTTGGATTCCGGGATAATGCGCGGCAGCGCGCCCCATCGTGACAAGAGCTGGACAGCTGAGGTAGACGCGAGAGAATCGCCAAAGAGAAAAACGTCCTGGGTTGTGTGCATATAGAGCTTACCGCCGCCATCCATCATTTGGAGACCGCCATACCATTGAGAGACCTGGTCGGGCGTGGGTAACTGGGGCGCGCGGGTTGTGGGCACTTGGCCGTCTTTGTAGGAGTGAAGCAACATTGCGGGCGGAGTGGCGATGCACACTGTCACTTCCTCCCCCGGCTCGAGCATCTGCCCCCAGGCTTCCCGTAAAATTGGATCGATGTGAAGCGCGGAGAACGAACCTCTGAGCAGAAGCATTGTGGCCAACGAGACTAAGATGAGCGCGGATGCCGCACCGCCTATCAGGAACGGCTTCCAAAGATTCGTGAGCCCGGGCGGCGGTTGAGGGATGGGTGTTTGAACTGAAAGCTCGAGTCGAGGCCCAGCTGCCATGGTGTGGCTCGAAAAATGAGGATTGTATGCGCCCTTCGGTACTTCAATTCGCCATTCCGCCTCGGGGTCCTCGATTTCGTAATATTCCTGAAGTTTCTGCCGCAAGGCATGCGCCCTGGTACGGACAGAAGAGTCGTCCGCAGGTGAGTAGTCGGGAGGCCGGCCGAGCGCTTCTACAGCAATTGAATATTCGTTGATTTCATCTGCCTTTCCCGCAATGTCTTTTTCGCAGATGTATTGCAGAAAGCGCTTCAATTGATCGGAACGGGAGAATGTCTGGCTGCGGAGAACACGCTCCATGGCGCGCCGCTTGTCGTCGGGAGCAACGTCTACGAAGGGTGTGGCCGGCAACACGAGTTTCCCTCACTGTAGGAAATGATTATCACAACGTAACCGATTGGAGTGCGGGGTTCGCCTGGCTTGCGTTCGACGACACGGCCTTTCCGAAATCGTCGGGGTCACCTTCACACCGGAATACCCGCTTTGCGAAAGACGGCTTCAGCCTTTTCCAGACCGAGCCGCGCGCCCTGTTCCGGGGTCATTTCCTTTAGTCCTCGGCCAAACACCTCGACGCTCAGGGCATCCGTGTAGCCGATTTTTTGCAGTGCATGCAGGAAGCCGACGAGATCGATGACGCCTTCACCGGGCATCAGGCGTTGATTGTCGCGTATCTGATCGGGAGGTAAATTTGGAGCGTCGTTGAAATGCACGTGGACGATGCGCTCGCGTCCGGCGGCGATAATGTCCTCGGTTGTGGCTCCGGCGTGATGCCAATGCCAGACATCGAGCAGCAGGCCGACATTGGGGCCGCACTCTTCGGCGAACTCGAGCATCTCGGGCATGCGCCAGATGAACTCGTAGGGGAACATTTTGCGGAGGTGAAGGGGGCCGAGGAACTCGAGGCCCAGCCGCACATCGGACTTTGCGAGAATGCGCGCGCTTTCCGTGAAACGCTGTTTGTAGATCCGCCGCAGCTCCGCTTTTGGGGTGTTACTTGAGGGCATGATATACGTGATCATGCGCGGGCAGCCGATCGCCTTCGCGAATGGCGCCGTTTCTTCGAGCTTCGGCAAGGAAGCCTGGAACGCGGCGTCGTCTTTCCGGAATTCAGCGGGAAAGTTAATCACGGCGGGCCTGATTTTCAGCTCCGTGAACAGCGACCGCGTGGCAGCGACGCCTTCCTTCATAGCTGGGTCGACCATCACGTCGACTCCGGGGAAACCGACGCGAGCGGCAAGCTTGGCGAAGTCGGGCCAGTTCACGCGTCCGGAAACCAGCGTTTCATTCAGCGAGAGGTACATGGTGCGGCTGGGGCTGAATTGACGCGCTGAGCTTTTAGTAACAACCGGCAGAGAGGCCGCAAATTTCAGGGCGTCGCGTCTGGAAAACAGTCTCATGCTTGCCTAGTTTATACAGGCCGGCGAGCAGAGTATAACGCATTTTCGATTCTCGGCCGCCGCATTCGGTACACTAACGCGTGAATGAAACAGTTCTGGTCCGCGTTGACGATTTCTTTGGTGGCGCTTTCCGCTTTTACTGCCGGCGCGAACACCCGTTCGCCGCTCGAGGGGCGCTGGGATCTTACGGTCAAGACGGCAAACGAAACCTATCCGTCCTGGCTCCAGTTTGCCGAGCGAAATGGGCATCCCTCCGTTCGGGTGCAAGGCCGGGTATCGAGTGTTCATCCCGTTCAGGATTTGAAGGTAGAGGGAGCGCGCATGACGTTCACTTCGTCCGAATGGTTCGGGAAGCCAACGAAAGTCTCGTGGGAATTCATGGCGAGCGGCGGGAAGCTGACTGGCACACAGACACGTGAAGATGGAACACGAGGAGAAATTACAGGAGTTCCGGCTCCCGCGTTGAGAAGACAGCCGCCAGCGAAGTGGAGCAAGCCGGAAGACTTATTTGACGGCAAGGATCTGAGAGGCTGGGAGCCGGACGATCCACCCAACAATCACTGGAAGGCCGAAGACGGAGATCTTGTAAATGTATCTCCGGGCGCGAACCTTCGTACAGTCCGCAAGTTTCATGATTTCAAACTGCACATCGAGTACAACTGTCCGAAGGATGGAAACAGCGGGATTTATTTGAGAGGGCGGTACGAAGTGCAGGTCGCCTATGAGGCGGCGAACGACAGGTTTCACGGTATGGGAGCAATATACGGCTTTCTCGCGCCCAAAACGGAACTCCCCGATAAGCCCGGGCAGTGGGAAAGTTTCGATATTACGTTAGTTGGTAGGTATGTGACTGTGATACGGGACGGTGTCCTCACAATCGCCGACAAGGAGATACCGGGTATCACTGGCGGGGCGTTGGATAGTGACGAAGCGCAGCCCAATTCGCTCTACATTCAGGGCGATCATACCGGCGGGATGAAATACCGGAATATCAGGATTTCGGTTCCCGCGCAGTGATGCGCCGGTGCGTGGCATGTCGCCCGGCTTCCGCGCTACATTAATCATTTGTTGTTGTGATGCTACTTCCAATCGATTTCAAATCCGGCGAACCTGTTTGGAGCGCTCTTCAAAACACTTCGATCGGCGATGCACTGCGCCTTCAGGACTTTTTAGGAGCGGATGGTTCGAGCGCTGTTTTCAGAGCCGAACTCGCCGAAGTTCCTGGCTCAACTGTGGTGGTGAAATTTTATGAGGTGGAACAGGAGACCGTGGCGGCGAGCCAGGCTGAAACCTGGGAAGAGGCTAGACAGTTGAACCATCCGAATCTAATCAAAATCATGGCAGCGGGCCGAGCGGCGCTTGGCGATCGCAAGCTGATCTACGTCGCTGTGGAGCCGGCTGACGAGAGTCTGGCGAGCGCGCTACGCGAGAGGGCGCTCGAGCCGGACGAAGCAGGACAAGTTTTGACCAGCACTCGGAATGCGCTCGAGTATCTGCACCGCCGTGGTTTCGTTCACTCGTGCCTTTCGCCCGAGCAGATTTTTGCGGTGGGAGATTGGATAAAGCTCTCGACGGAAGGCATACGGAAGATCGACTCGACACGCACCCCGTTAGGCAGCAGCGCAAAATACCTTGCACCCGAAGCGAATGGAGCCAACATATCGCCTGCCGCCGATGTGTGGTGCCTGGGAGCCACTCTTGTCGAGGCGCTTACGCTGCAGAGCGTATCGTCAGGCAATTGGAACCGGCAAGCAGTACCTTTCGAGTTCCGAAGCGTAGTGGAACGCTGCTTGATCCGGGATCCGAATCTCCGCCCGGGCCTGGCGCAAATAGGCCAGGAGAAAATTGCAACACCGCGGGACAAGCCAACAACGACGATGCCGGATCTGGCTGCTTTGCCGCATGTCGTTCGTCCGGAGCCGCCGAAGATGCTTTACCGGAGACCTGAGCGCTCTGGTTTACCGTTCTGGGCATATGCCTTGGGTTCGATCGTGCTGATTGCCGCTATCGTCTGGCTGTTTCACACGTCATCGTCGGCACCGAAAGCGCCAGCAACGCCACAGAAGACTCTGCCGGCTGCTCAACAAAAAACAATTCAGCCGCCCGGGGAACCGGCTGCCGCGCCGCCAGCGGCCATATCCGCGCCTCCACCCGGCCGTAAAGCGGCGGCTACTCAGCCATCGGCGGGGCCGGCGGCGGAAAAAAATGGCGGCCGGAAGGGCTTTGTTTGGCGGGTGGTGATTTATACGTACAGTCAGGAGAGCGCAGCTAAGCAGCGAGCAGGAGAAATCAACGAGAAGCACCCTGAGCTACAAGCTTCCGCTTTCTCGCCCAATGGCAAACCGCCGTTTCTAGTGACGGTAGGCGGAACAATGTCCTCTCGCGACGAAGCCAGGCGGTTCCGGGAAAATGCAGTGCGTCTGGGCATGCCGCGCGACGCATACACGCAGAACTACATGCAATAGACGGCATTTGCGAGGAGGCGTTTGCGCCGCTTGATGCGCCGGAGCAGCGGACCGGAGTGTCCCGTTCAGCAATCACATGAAAGCTATTGTCAAAAACCGAAGCGAGCCCGGGTTGTGGCTCGAAGACGTTCCCGAGCCCCGAATCGGAATCAATGATGTTCTAATACGTGTTTTGCTGACGGGCATTTGTGGAACCGATCTACACATTCACGAATGGGATGAGTGGGCGCAGAGCGTGATTCCTATTCCCCTCGTGATCGGACACGAATTTGTCGGCGAGATTGTCGAAGTGGGATCGAACGTAAACGATTTTTACGCCGGCATGATAGTGAGCGGCGAAGGCCATGTGGTTTGCGGCCGTTGTCGGAACTGTCTTGCGGGACGTCGTCATCTTTGCGCGCGCACCGAGGGCGTTGGGGTAAACCGACCGGGCGCCTTTGCGGAATATATTGCGCTTCCTATGAGCAACATCTGGCGCCATCATTCGGGTATTCCACTCGAGATTGCGGCGATCTTCGATCCTTTTGGAAACGCGGTGCACACAGCGTTGTCGTTTCCGGTTTTGGGCGAAGACGTTCTTATAACGGGAGGCGGACCAATCGGGCTCATGGCCGCTGCTGTAGTGAAGCACGCCGGAGCAAGATTTACGGTCGTTACAGACCTGAATTCGGTTCGCTTGGAATTAGCGCACAGGCTCGGCGCAACCAGGGCCATCAATCCAGGGGAAACTTCGGTCGCTCAAATACAGCGAGAGCTTGGCATGCACGAGGGCTTCGATGTGGGTCTTGAAATGTCGGGGAACTTGAGCGCGTTCCGGGAGATGCTCGCGAACATGAGTCACGGCGCTAAAATCGCGATGCTCGGCATACCGAATGGCGACATGGCCATCGATTGGCGGCAAGTGATTTTCAATATGCTGACTATCAAAGGAATCTACGGCAGGGAAATGTATGAAACGTGGTACAAGATGACGGTGATGGTCGAATCGGGCCTGGACATTTCGCCAATCATCACAAACCGGCTTTCCTGGCGCGATTACAAAGAGGGATTCGCCGTGATGAAATCCGGCAATTGCGGTAAGGTGATTTTGGATTGGAGGCAGTAGAGCATGTATGGCGCCGTCGCGCAGTATCTGACTTCAAAGCTCGATGAAATCCGGCAAGCTGGACTGTACAAGCAGGAACGCGTAATTGAATCGCCGCAGAACGCGCATATCGGCGTGGTGCGCGGCGAAGTTCTTAATATGTGTGCCAACAATTATCTCGGCTTGGCAAGCCATCCGGCCGTTGTCGAAGCCGCTCGCGAGGCGCTCGATAAATGGGGTTACGGGCTGGCATCGGTGCGGTTTATTTGTGGAACACAGACGATCCACAAAGATCTGGAAACGCGCATCAGCCAGTTTCTGGGAACGGACGATACGATTCTTTATAGTTCGTGCTTCGACGCAAACGGCGGGCTGTTCGAAACACTGCTGGATACCGAAGACGCAGTTGTTTCGGACGAGCTGAACCATGCGAGCATCATCGACGGAATTCGGCTCTCGAAGGCAAAGCGATTCCGGTACCGCAACTCCGATATGGCGGATTTAGAGCAAAAGCTAAGGGAAGCGAGAGAGGCCGGAACGCGCCATATTCTGATTGCAACCGACGGCGTGTTTTCGATGGATGGCTACATCGCGAAGCTCGGTGAAATTTGCGATCTAGCCGATAGATTCAATGCGCTGACGATGGTCGACGATTCGCACGCAGTGGGTTTCATGGGCAAATCAGGACACGGGACGCCGGAGCACTGCGGTGTGGAAGGGCGTATCGACATCATTACCGGAACGCTTGGGAAAGCGCTGGGCGGCGCTAGCGGCGGATACACAAGCGGCCGGAGGCAAATCATCGAACTGCTGCGTCAACGGTCGAGACCCTATCTGTTTTCAAATTCTGTGGCTCCGCCCATCGTTGCGGCTTCCATGAAGGTGCTCGATCTATTGACCGAATCGGGCCGTCTGCGCGAGCAACTTCGCGAGAACACGAAGTTTTTCCGAGAGAAGATGCAGGTGTTGGGATTCAACATACTTCCAGGCGAGCACCCGATCGTTCCTGTGATGATTGGTGACGCGGCGCTCGCGAGCCGTATGGCCGATCTGCTTCTTACAAAGAGCGTCTACGTAATCGGGTTCTCTTACCCTGTGGTGCCGCAAGACAAGGCTCGCATCCGCGTACAGGTCTCGGCGGCACACAGCTTAGACGATCTGCGGTTTGCGGTCGAGAAATTTGCCGAAGCGAAGCGCGAACTCGGAATTTAGACCGTTGCCTTCGCCCTATTGTCGAAGCAGCGCAAACGCGTAGAGCGTGTCGCCCGCGCCGGCGATGAGATATTGTTTGCCATCCAACTCATAGGTCATCGGCCCGTTGCTGAGCGAGGCCGTCATTCGGAAATGCCACAAGATGCGGCCTGATGCCGGATCAAAAGCAATGAGATTTCCGGAGGGATCGCCGGTAAAAAGCAGTTTGCCGGCCGTTGTGAGTATTCCCGGTCCGCCCAGCCCGAAGCCGCCCTTATTGTCATAAGCGTGACACCAGCGCAGTTTGCCTGTCTTGTAATCGATGGCCTCGAGGACGTGCTGCGACCATAGGCTCCGGCCAGATCCGCCGTATCCCTCAGGATTCGGATCAGTATCGGTGAGATAGGCGAGGCTGTAGCCGCGAATCGCATTCACGTAAAACAGTCCCGTTTCCGGATCCAGGCTTGGCGGCATCCAATTCGTCCCCCCGCCCGCGAAAATGTTCAGCAATGCGCCGTCGGTCTTCGGCTCTTTGTTCACGTTGGGAATGGGTTGGCCTTTGGCATCAATTCCCTGCGACCAGTTCGCTCCTACGTACGGGGAGGAGATCAAATTGCGTCCGTTGGTGCGGTCGAGCACGAAGAAATAGCCATTGCGCGCAGCCTGGGCGAGCAGCTTGCGTTTTTGCCCTTGAAACTCCGCATCGAAGAGCACCGGCGTCTCGACATCGTCCCAATCGTGCGTGTCATGAGGAGAAGCTTGAAAATACCAAACAAGCTTTCCGGTATTGGGGTTCAATGCGACAATCGAGCACGTCCATAGGTTGGTGCCTTTGCGGCTCTGGCCGGCATAAACGGGATTGGGATTGCCTGTGCCCCAATAAAGCAGATTCAGTTCAGGATCATAGGTCCCTGGAAGCCAAGTCATGCCTCCGCCGTGTTCCATAGCTCCTTTGTTCGGCCATGTGTCGGCTCCAGGCTCGCCGGGCCGGGGCTCCGTGTTCCAGCGCCACTGAAGGGCCCCGGTCTCCGGGTCGCGGGATTCAAGAAAGCCAGGCACATCCATCGCGTCACCGCCCACGCCGACGATGACATGATTGCCGATCACCATGGGCGCCATGGTGGTGAAATATTGCAGCTTTGCATCGGCTACCTGTATCCGCCAGCGTTCCTTGCCGGTTCTGGCATTCAAAGAGATAAGCCAATCGTCTGGAGCCATGAAATAGAGCCAGTTGCCATACATCCCAACACCGCGGTTGCCAATCAAATGGCCGCCCTTATCAAGCCAGGTGTAATGCCAAAGCTCGTCGCCGGTTCGCGCGTCGACAGCCCACACATGATCGGGAATCGTGAAATATAGAACGCCATTCACCTCGATCGGCGTTGACTTGATCTGCGGCGCGCCCACTCCTCTCTGCGCGCCTACGTTCGTCCGGTACATCCAAGTCAAGGCAAGCGAGCCAATTTCTGATGAATTGATCTGCGAGAGCGTGCTATAGCGCCGGCCCGAGTAGTCGCCGTTGTAAGTCGGCCAAGTATCCGTGGGAGGCTTCAGAAGTTTGGCCGGGTCAAGATCTTGTGCCGGCAAAGACTTGATCGCACAAACGAGAGGAAGCAATGCGGCTAGACATCGGAGGCTCATTTCAATGTCACCAGATAAGCGAGAATGTTGTGCATGTCTTGATCGCTGTATCGGTCGAGCAATTCGCGATGAGCGGCGAGTGGATCCTTTATGACGACCGTAACATGGTCGCCACGCGTCCACGAGTGGTATTCGCCCGACGAATCATAGAGCGAAACAACAAAATCGTCGAGCCGCTTTACGGTTCCCGTGAAAGACTGCCCCGACGGAAGCGTGACAGTTACCTGCGTTGGCGGGGCCTCGCGCGCTCCACCTATGCCGAAACTCGAAACGGAAGCCGGATAGAGAAACGCCGCCTGGAGATCGGAAGGCTGATATTTGGCGGCAATATGCGCGAGGTCCCCTGTCGTTGAGTGGCATGTATTGCATCGGCCCGGTCCATTGAAATAGGCCTCGCCAGCCTTTGCATCGCCCGTTACTACGTTCTGCACTTTATAGAGGCCCCGGTTCGCCGCCAAATAAATGCGCATATGCAGAAATGCAGCGATGTCGAAGATCTGGGCTTCCGAGAGTGAGGGGAAAGGAGGCATTCCTTTATCAGGCCGGCCTTTCTGGACGACTTGGCTGATGAGCTCGCCTTTTTCGTCGTGCAGCACGAGAGCCGAACGGACAAGATCGGGACCCTCCGCGCCCGTAGCGTTAGCGCCATGGCAAAACGCGCAATTGGAGCTATAGAGCTTTGCACCCCGCTCCGCGGCCGCCGCATCAGGTGGCGGAGCCAGGCCGAGAAACGCCCCGATCCGATCGCTCCTAGCAGGAGGAGTCTGTCTCTCCTGCGTTTGCGCGGCAGAAGGGCTGGTTTGGGCGGCCAAGTTTAGCGCCACTCCAATCAGCGCTAGCACAGCCGCCCAATTAACCATCCGGCAATTGCTCATAAATTGTGATGGCGCAAGACCGAGGCCTTCCGTAACATGGCCTGTAAGCTTGACGAATATTAAATCAAAGTGCGTGGAAGGAAGTGAGGCAGAATGATACGCTGAGGAGGCTGGCGGCTTGTGCGCGGATGTGGCGGAATTGGCAGACGCACTGGATTTAGGTTCCAGCGCTCGCAAGGGCGTGGGAGTTCAAGTCTCCCCATCCGCACCAATATTTTCAAGCATTTATGGCCCATCCTGATCGGGAGGGCTTTTTACTTGCAGTGGTTTTTGCAGTGGTCTTACCAAACTTTCTGCTCATAATCTCCCCGACCGCTTTGGCATCCTCGATATCGACGATGCCGTATCGCTCATCCATCGAGTCCGTCTTGTGGCCAATAATTTTCTTGCGCAAGGGGCGTGAAATGCCTTCGTTTCGCATGTTGCGGCTAGCCGAACGACGGCTGTCGTGCGGAATGAATCCCTTTACGCCAGCGCGTTCACAGGCCGCGTGGCAGCGATCATAGAAATCGCGTTCTGTGAACTGTTTCCCGTCTTCCCAGACGAACAGCTTGACCTGCCCCGGCTTCTGGACCTCGAAAGTGGACTCAACTCGGCTCAGATTTCTTCTATAGATCGCTGATCGCTTGGACCTCGATTATTTAGTCACCCGCAGATGGGCCTTCACCCAGTCGGTCTGTTTCCAAAAAGCTTTACGCAGCGACGCCTTCATGTGCTGCTCTTCCTCGGGCCTTAGAGCGCCCACTTCGTAACGGGTGCGAAGGTTGACGGTGATCGCGCCGGGCCCGCTGGTGTAGATCTCGTTTCGACCGTTGCCGGTTGCGATCACGAATTCTTCAGCCTCCATCTTCTCCATCATCTTGGCGACGCATGGCCGGTTCCTCGTTTTCAGTGCTAACAAAATGTTGGTCAGCCGCTGATCTTTGAATGCGCCCAGGAATCGGGCGATCACGACTTTGGTCGCATCATAAGTCTTCGAGTCGATCCGAATTTCTTCACTTACCGCTGCTGTTGCCGTTGGCGTACGATTTTTGTCTCCTTCGGTCCGCATCGACCCATGCTAGTGCCCTTTGCCGAAGATTGTTTTGCGAACGGCGCTCTCATAACAGCGGTCGGAGAGTCGGGTTCCGTCGTTCGCTGTGATTCGTTCCCGTCTCGATTTCTCCCAACCTTAATCTCAACGGTCGAGCCGCCATTGTGGACTCAGCCTGCTCTGTTCATTGAGAGCAATCGGCACGGAGCTTAATCTTGTGTTTGTTGGCTAGGAAAATCTGGAGAAATGGTACACATACGCTTTGGCAATCGTTCACACGGAGCGGCCTTTAGGCCCTCCTGGCCAAGATTGGTCGCAAATGCCTCGCCCACGCGGCCTGAAGCCGCCGCTAAGAATACGTCATCGTAATTCCGAATCAGGGTACTTAGCCAGGTCGCCGCATTCATCAAGGACCTGCAGGGTCAGTGGTAAGACGGTTTCCTTCTCTTGAGACGTGCAGGGCACTCAGCCTTCCCTGTGGGATTAATTAGCAAAGACGAGAACGGATCTTGTGCACATCACTTCGTCACCAGCATTTTCGAGATAAAGTCAGAACGTGAGGCGCAGGGCCACCTGCATGATTCGTGGTCCACTGTCCCCATTAAGCTGGCCGAAAGCCGTGTTCACCTGTTTTCCAGTCGTCGGATCGAACACTGCGGAATTGTTAACCGAATTAAATTGTGTGTGGTTGAACGCATTGAACATATCGAGCCGCAACTGTGTCATAACTCTTTCTTTGATCGGAATGTTCTTCATCAACGAGATGTCCCAGTTATTCACCCCAGGGCCGTAGAAGGATGGAGCCCACTGATTACCAATGGTGCCTACAGCCGGCAGGGCAAATACGCTTGTATCGAAGTATCGATTAAACGTGCGTTGGCTCTTGGGGAGGACAGCATTGCCGGTGACGATGACCTGAGCGCCATCGCCTCCTCCCGTGATGTTTTCTCCATTCGTCGTGCCCAAACGTACGCTATCGGGAGGGCCGGAGATGAAAGAAGCGATCCCTGACGCCTCCCAATTATCCAGCACTGTGCGGCTAAACATATTGTTCCAATGCTGGCTCACCTTCGGGATGCTCCAAACCCAGTCTGCGGTTAGCCGGTTCGGCCTGTTCAGGGGACTTGGTCCGTAAGTAAGGGAAGCGGGAAGATAGGTGGTGCTTCTGTTGTCATCCAGCGACTTGGACCACGTATAGGCTATGCCGAAAGTCAGGTTGTGGGCGAATCGGCGGTCGAGCGTCACTTGGAGCGACTGATAATTCGAGTTATCACCCCACTCGTGATAGCTAATGGATGCATATCCTGGGTAGGGGACAAAGTACTCGTCTGGAAGCGGCGTACCCGTAGTTGGGTCTCGGTTTTTTGGCAGAAACTCCGCGCCATAAGGAACCTGATTGGCATTAAATGAATAGTTGCCGTGACGTGCCGCGTTTGCGATATAGCTGACATCAAGAACCGTCTTAAAGCCTATCGCGCGCTGAATGCCGAGCGACCATTCAAGCGAATAGGGCAACCCTGCGCTGGGGTCCATATATTGATCGCTTGAGGGGGAGAGCAACGCTGTCTGGGTAGTGAACGTCGCCACGTTTCCATAGAACTGTGTAGGATAAAAAATCGTCGGCGCACTGGTTACGGTGCCATAGATTTGGCCCGCGAATGTGCGAGGGCTATAAAACATCCCGAAACCGCCACGGACAACGGTCGTGCCAGTGCCAAAGGGATCATAAGCAAACCCAAACCTTGGCGCCACAAGAACTCCCTTTCCCTCGAAAAGCCCCTTGTTGCCCACCGAGATTGATCCTGGGGCCGGGTTGCCGCCCCCTGGAACAAAGTAGCCTTCGTAGGCTGCCGGTTCGAGCGCACCGTCACAGGATTCTTCATCATGCGCGTTCCATTAACGATAACGGGCTGGAACAGTGGTGGGGCATCGGCCGGGTTATACTGACTGAAATCGATTCGTGAGCCATAGGAGTTCCCATTTTTTTGAGGGATGTCTTTCGAAAATCTCAAACCATAATTAAGAGTCAGCCTTTTCGTTACCCGCCAGTTATCCTGTGCATACCATTCAAAAGTATTCGCGATCATGTCAAGGTCAACGCGGGTTGTGGCAGCCGTGTAAGTATCAAAATAGCCGAGCAACCCTTCCGCGTAGGAGTTACCTGTATTGAAAGGATTATTTGGATTGGGCGCCGAAAAAGTGAAATCCCCAGAACCAGCGCTCTCCGACTGTCCTGTATGGTGGGGTTGGTAACTCGTTTCACTGTCGAGGTAGACGCCAAACTTCAGTTGGTGATTCCCAACGATATCAGTAAGCCCGTCGCTTATGGACCAGCCGGTGGTCTGATCATTCAGGGGCAAGCGGGGATCGTACCCCCAACTGGCTCCATTCGCGAAACTCATAGCCGGCAATAAGTCCAATGGGTTGAGGTTAGGATAAGGATTCGGGAAGCTAATTCCGAGTGCCGATGATTGAAACTGGCTAAGCGTCGATGAGGGAGCAACAGTCCATTCATAACTTCTCGCCCAACCAGCCCCAAGCTGGTTAACCATATGCGGATTGAACGTGTATGTACCACCGAACTCAATTCGTTGATAACGGTTGTCATATGACTGCGTACCGTTCAGCCAACCACCGAGGATTCCTGTCGTCGTGTTCCGTCCAGTTTGACCGAAATATGCCCGCTGCCAGCGGCCAAATAGCCGCCATTTGGTAGCAGGAGCGTAGTCAAAGCGCAGCGACTCCAGATTGGTAGGCTGCGAATTGCTATCGCTGATTACGTAATTGTACTCTCTATTGCTCACTGCTCTATTCGTGAAATTTGGCAGTGGGAAAATATTCAGCACTTTTTGCATCAGCGGATTGATCCGGGAAGACGGGATAACATTTCCCGGAAATTGCTTGCCGGTTAGCGGGTCGAGAACGGTATAAAGCGTGTTTGTGCCGGGGATATAACTCTGGGAAAAGTCGCCTTGACGTTCGAGCGCAGTCGGCATGATGTAATACCTTGGCCCCCTCCTTCCACGCGGAGGACCCATCGAGCGGTTCACTTCTTATTTCAACGAACCGCTGGACTCGGATCTGTCGTTCCCGGTCCTATTCGAGGATCGAGCCGGATTGCTCTGGTTGGGCACTTCAGATCGGGGGCTGCTCAGCTTCGACCCCAAAACGCAGCGATTCAGGGCGTATAATCACAACTCCGACGACCCGCAGAGCCTTAGTAACAACAAGGTAACTTCTATCCAGGAAGACCGGCACAGTCGGCTGTGGGTTGGCACCAAGTACGGACTCAATCTGCTCGATCGAAGTCTGGGAACCGTTGTCACCATCTTCACCAAAAACGATGGGTTACCTGACAACGCTATTGAGTCAATTCGGGAAGACCGTCATGGATATCTCTGGCTGGGCACGCACAATGGCATCAGCCGATTTGACCCGCAGGCGCGGTCGTTCCACAATTATTTCGTGCCGGACGGGCTGGCCAGCAATTTCATGGACCCATACGGAGCCGGAGGCAGTTGCCAGACTCCGAACGATGAAATGGTGTTCGTCTCGAGTGCTGGGTGACAACATTCTTCCCGGAACGAATTTCCGAGAATCGTCGCGTGCCGCCGGTCAGGTTGACCGATTTCCTTCTGTTTAATAAGCCCGTGCCTCAGGGCAGAGACTCACCGCTCAGTAAATCGATCTGGGCCACGAATTCCCTCACGCTGACGCATCGTCAAAGCATTTTCACGATTGAGTTCGCCGCCTTAAGTTATGTTGCTCCAGAAAGGAACCGCTACCGGTACCGGCTCGACGGACTGGAGACACAGTGGAATGAGGTGGACAGCAGACGCCGCAACGCCACTTACACCAACCTTCACGCCGGGAACTACTTGTTTCGAGTGCAGGGATCGAACAACGACGGCGTATGGAACAGCAAAGGCGTCGCTTTAGCTATTACGGTTCTGCCACCCTGGTGGGCGACATGGTGGGTTCGAAGCATAGCCGGCCTGATCGTTGTCGGGCTGATGTTGGCAATCTACCGATCGCGTGTGAAAAGTCTGCGGCGACAGGCTGCCAGGCTCGAGCTTCAGGTCATTCAGCGAACCCAAGAACTTCAGATTGCCAAGAACGCCGCGATTCAGCGAACCCATGAACTTCAGATTGCCAAGAATGCAGCTGAGCAGGCCAATCAGGCCAAGAGCATTTTCCTTGCGAACATGAGCCACGAGCTGCGCACGCCATTGAATGCGATTCTTGGCTTTTCCAATCTGCTGCGCGAGAGCCGCCGCGTTCCCCAGAAGGAACGCAGAGACTTGGACATCATCAATCGCAGCGGCGAACATCTGCTCAGCCTGATCAATGACGTCTTGGACATGGCAAAGATCGACGCCGGACGCATCGCGATCGAAAATGCTCCGCTGGATCTGACAGACCTGGTAAGCGGCGTTATGGACCTCATGCGCCTGAGGGCTGAGGAAAAGGGCCTCAAACTGTGTTTTCAGCAAACTCCTGACTTTTGTCAGTTCGTGCAGGCCGATGGCGAAAAACTGCGCCAGGTTCTCATCAACCTTGTGGGTAACGCGGTGAAGTATACCGAACGTGGAAGCGTGACTCTGCGCGTGGGTAGCCGGCCGGCCGAGAACGCACAACAGTGCCGGTTAGTGATGGAAGTGCAGGACACCGGAGGTGGCATCGCCAGCAGCGATCGAGAACGCATCTTCTAGCCGTTTATACAAGCGGGTAAGCTGTCCAGCCAAAAGGGCACGGGCCTGGGCTTGGCCATCACCAAGCGGTATGTCGAGCTGATGGGAGGGAGCATCCAAGTGGAGAGCGCGCCGGGTAAAGGGTCCTTGTTTCGGGTGGAGATTCCTGTGCTGACCGTTGAGAGGTCCGACATCCCGACCTCCGGGATCAGGCGCGGACCGATCATCGGCCTCGAGCCTGGCCAGCCTGAATATCGCATCCTCGTCGTCGAAGACCACGAGGAGAACTGGCTGTTGCTCCGGCGGCTGCTCGAGAAGACGGGCTTTCAGGTGCAGGTAGCCGAGGATGCCACCACCGGCATCGAGAAGTTTCTAACCTGGCGGCCGCACTTCATCTGGATGGACTGGCGGCTGCCCGGCATGAACGGTCTGGAAGCGACGCGGCGCATTCGGGAGCTTGATGGCGGCGAGGCGGTGAAGATCGCGATCCTCTCCGCCTTCGCTTTTACCGAGTACCGCGACGTAGCGCTGGTGGCGGGTGTGAACGACTTTGTCAGCAAGCCCTTTCAGGCCGACGACATGTTCGACTGCCTCGCGCGACACCTCGGTGTCCGCTATACGTATCAGGCCACCGCACCTGAGAAGACCGCCGCCAGCCTTGACCAGGAGCAGTTAGCGGACTTGCCCGCGGAACTCCGAAAGGAGTTGACGGATGCCGTGATTTCTCTGGATATCGCGCGGATAGCCGCTGTTATCGGCCGCATCTCTGAGCAAAATGCCGCCTTGGGCAGCATCCTCTCGGAGTACGCGGATAGGTACGCGTACTCCTCGATTCTCCGGGCGCTTCGATCTTCAGAGGCAGTGCAGACGTGAACCAAAGGTCGCCGCGGCATTGTCAAGTTGAGGCAAAATCGGGGCGTCTGAGGGAAATGACCGCGTGGGTGTGATGGGTCGGGAGGCCCGTTTTTGCGGTCCGAAAATGACACTGCGATAATCAGCCATCGGCGTATTTCCGCTCAATTTCACAATGCCTTCGCGGGGCATTCCTGGTTTCGAAAGCAGTCGCGGCGCGCATGGTTGAGCGCAAACACGGCAAGCTCGTGTTTATGGCCTCGACAAATTCCTGGGACGGAGAGCCGAACTTGGGGCACTACAATGCTTCTAAAGCGGGCCTATATCTGTTGGCGAAAACCTTGGGCGCGCGAACTCGGGCCGCACGGAATCAATTCGGATGCAGTTGGACCAGGGTTCATAAAAACGCGGCTGACTGAACACGTGCTGCGCAACGAAGAGTTTATGAGAAAGTACGATCCCCAAAATCGGTTGATTCCACTCGGCCGTTTAGGCACGCCGGAAGACGTTGCCGGTCCGGCCCTTTTTCTAGCATCAGCCGATGCGAGCTACGTAAATGGCGTTCTGCTCTTTGTCGTTGGTGGTCAGCTTGCATAAGGTTCAGTCCGCCGCCCTGAGAATGGTCGTGATCGTCGTGGCTGGCGTGTCGTTGCGCGTAAATGCATTCGCTGCTCCTTCGAATCTGTCGTTTGTGCAGTCAGCGTCTTCAGTGGACGCCTACGATTTTGTTGAAGTCACCGCCAATGTGACAAATCCGGATACATCCAATCCGTTCACGGACGCCTCTGTCAGCGGAACTTTCGAACGGCAGGATACTGGGCAACATTGGCAAGTAGACGGGTTCTGCGATTCTCCGAATGGCGCCGTGTATCGAATCCGCTTCACGCCCCCTTATGCGGGCAAGTACACGTACAACGTTTCCTATCGGCAAGGCACGTTTCAGAAGAACTACGCCGGAGCCTTTCAGGCGGTGAATAACCATCGCCGAGGACCAATTCGTGTCGATCCGCAATACAGATGGCATTTCATATGGGAGGGTACTGGCGAGCACTACTTTTTCAACGGTACTACCGCTTACTGGCTGACGGGATGGCGCGAAGAGCGAATTATCAACAATAGTATCGATCGTCTTCACCGGCTCAAGGTTAACCGAATCCGCGTGACTGTCGCCGGTAGAAGCAATCTTTTCTTCGGCGAGCCGGTGATGATTGGTAAGAACTACTCCAATTTGCTCACGCCCTGGCTGGCCGAACGCCCGGACGATTTTACCCATCCGGGCTTTGACTATACTCGCTTCGACGTGCCCTTTTGGCAGAAGTTTGAGCGTATGCTACGGCACGCGCGCGACGAAGACATGATCATTTCAGTGGTGCTCGATATGAACGACAACAAGGTTCACCCTGCCGCGGGCAGTGAAGACGAGCATCGTTTCATTCGATACGCGGTGTCGCGGTTCAGCGCCTTTTCGAATACCACTTGGGATCTGGGCGACGACCTTGAAGGATATCGAGACGATCAGTGGGCCCACGACACTGGAACGCTGATTGAGCAATGGGACCCCTATCACCACCTAGCCACGAGTCACCCCATGAAAACCATTCACCAGGACCGCGCATCCGAATGGTTCGGTTTCACTTCGTACCAGGATTGGTCGCGGAAGCAGCATGCCTTAATGCTTGAATCGCGTGAACTGCAAAAGAAGACCGGACGAATCATCCCGCAAACGAACGAAGAGTACGGATACGAGGACCACTACCCGATGTGGGCCACGCCGGGATCGGACTCGGCTGACGTCTTGCGCCGGACCGCATGGGACATCGTAATGGCCGGCGGCTATCAGACCGCCGGCGAGACTTGCCGGCGCGGAACCAATATCGCTCCCGACACAGGCGGAGGCTGGATGAACGGGCGAGGGGACGACACCATGACCATGTTCCTCGGCTACGGCCACGTGGTGGATTTTTTCACCAGTTTCGAGTGGTGGAAAACGGACCCTCATGACGAACTTGTAGATCACGGCGCCTACTGCCTCGCGAAGCCAGGCGAGATCTATGCGATCTATTTGCCCAAAGGTGGAAAGGTGACGGTCCAATTGCAGCCGGGCACCTACGATGCAATCTGGTTCTCGCCGCTCAGCGGAGAAAAGATTACGCTTCCGGCCGAACAAGGACCTGGCTGGACCTCTCCGGAAGCCCCAGATAAGAACGATTGGGCTCTGCTGCTTCAGAAGAAGAAATAGAAGCTCGTCCGATTGTCTGACGGGTTCCTCCCGGGTCATTGTCAGGTGCCGTGGAAATTAAGTGTCGCTCCAGGAGCGGTATCTTGATCTGCATTCGCCTCATTAAGAGGTAAGAGAAGCCTCACTTGTTGCATCTCTGCGAGACGCGCTGTGCGCATATGCGCTGAATGATTCGTGACCGCTTAATGCCCTCCGCACACAAAGGCACGTCATAGAACATCAATTGTGAGCGCCACCATGCTGAAATACCCGATCAGTATCTCGGAAGTTGGATGACATTTAACCTGGAGAAGGACAAATCATGTGAGCCATCCCGCGAGACAGAAGTGCGTGCCGAACATCCTGGCGATGCAGCACAGAACTATGCGTATTCCGATCCTTCTCGCGCTCACTATTTTGTCCGCGTGCAGAGGCGAGGGGGAAAGTCTGGAAGCCGGGCTGAACCGGCTGGCCGACAGGTTCGTCGATCAGCGGCTTCAATATGATCCGACTCTCTCGTATTCTACCGGCATCCCCACGACAGACCAGAGCCGCTTCGCCGATCGAAGCCCACAAGCCATCGAGCGCCAAGTCCAGAAAGAACACGAGGATTTGCGGGAGGTACTCGCGTTGGACGCGAGCGCGCTCTCGCCAGGGGCTCGTGCCACCTATGCAACGCTTCGGGAAGAATTGGAATCGGACCTGCAAATGCGGGTTTGCAGGACTGAGCTGTGGGACGTAAATCACTTTGACGGATGGCAACTGCACTTTGCGGAGATTGCAGAACGCCAAGCTGTGAAAACAGCACGCGACAGAGAGGAGGCGATTCGACGCTGGAGCAGCGTACCGCACTATGTCGATGTCCAGATCGCGAATCTCAGGCTCGGGCTCTTGAAGGGGTACTCCGCTCCACAATCCGTAGTGCACAGAGTGGTCCGTCAGGTGAAGGATATGGCTCCTGCGGATCCGGAGAAGTCGCCGTTTTTTTCGCCAGCTGCGCGGAGCAGCGATCCTACATTCCGCGAAGCCTTTCGGCGACTCGTTGTCGAACGGATCAATCCGGCGCTGAGAGCATACGCTGCGTACCTGGAGCAGGAATATCTACCTAAAGCGCGGGAAGGCGTAGCACTTTCAGATGTGCCGAATGGTAAGGCGTGTTACTCGGCTTTTCTCCGTGCCAACACGACTCTGTCGCGGACACCTGAGGAAGTTTTCAAGCTCGGCGAAGAAATGGTGGCTACGAACCTATCGGAGGTTCGAAAGCTCGGTGCGCGGAGCTACCACACCTCGGACCCTGCTGTGATCCTAAGGGCGATCAAGAGCAATCCTGCGGAACATTTTGAATCCAGGGATGAGCTGCTCACATTCTCTCAAGGCTTGCTGCGGCGGGCGAACAGCATCACGGCGACGAAGCTGATTCCCGAGATGCCTAAGCAGGATGTCGTGGTCCGGCCTCTGTCGGCATTTGAAGAAGCAGCGGGGGTGGGCTCGAGGTTTCAGCAGGAGCCTGATCCGGCTAAACCGGCAGTTTACTTAATCAAGCTGGGGAATTGGGCAACGCAGACCCGTGCTGAGGCTGAAATAGCGGCGGTACACGAGACAGTGCCGGGACATTATTTGCAGAAAGCGCTCGCCGCTGAGCTTCAGAAACCGACGAAGCTATCGAAGTTTGTGGATAATGCGGCTTACGCTGAAGGATGGGCCCGCTATGCTGAGGCGATGTCGGAAGAGGCCGGCATCTACGACACACAGGATGCCGCGATTCTCCGTCGCATGTGGCCAGCCCGCGGCATGGTAGTAGATCCCGGGCTGCATGTATTTCACTGGACGCGGCAGCAGGCGATCGACTTCATGATGGTATCGGGCCGCTTCACCGCCGAGGAAGCCAACGACTACGTAGATCGAATCGCGGTCACGCCGGGGCAGTTGACATCGTATGACTCTGGTGCGCACGAGATCATGGCTTTACGTGAAGAGGCGAAGAGCAGGTTAGGCCAACGCTTTGAACTGCGGTACTTCAATCGGGCCGTGCTGGAAGAAGGCGTTGTGCCGCTAGGTGAGTTGCGTGCCCACATCTCAAATTGGATCGCGGCCCAGCAACGGGAGTGGAAAGGCGCAAGCGGAAGGCTCGGCGAAGGCCCGTACCAACTGCGTCAACTCGTCAAGACGAGAGTTTCGCCTAGAGATGACAAATAAAATGGCATTCCGGCTGTCTCGATGCCGGGCAGGATTGCTTCTTTGGAGACGAAGAAACAGCCGCAGCGAGTCATTCACACGAACCTTAATGAATTTGCCGTCGAACCCTCCCCGCTAGCCACCAGCGAGACCGCATCAACTCTCAAAAATTGAAACCACGGACTTGGCCATTGCAAGCGTGACTTTTCCCACCCGCTGTCCAGACTACCCTCGCCGACCTTCTCCCGTTAGTTCAGCCTGGAAGCAGTCAATTTGCACCAAGGTACAGCTAGCCGTAGATTCATGGCTGCCTTATTCTAGCGGCAGGTAATAAGAATTTGATCTGGAATCTGGTAACCGCCTCCGGGACAGCGCTCGATTACAAGCGCGAAAACTGGAGGCAGCATGATTTCGAGCCCTTCGCAATGGAGATGTCTGAACGTCCACATATCGCCGTGATCGATGATGACGAATCGGTTCGCGAGTCAGTCGTCAGCTTGGTTGAGTCGGTCGGTTATGACGCCACATTGTTTGGCTCTGCTGAGGAATTTCTAAATTCGCCCCATATCGAAAAGGTGAATTGCTTGATTCTGGATGTTCGGTTGCCGGGAATGTCAGGCTTGCAGCTTCATGCCCGGATGAGGGCGAAGAAACAGCCAATCCGTACAGTCTTCATTACCGCGCACATCGATGAACCGGCTTGTGCATGGGCGATGGAAACTGGAGCCGTGGCATTCCTGTATAAGCCGTTTCAGGCTGGGGAATTGCTGAGAGCGCTTCGAGCCGCTGTCGCGGAGACGCGAGCGTGAGATTCGGGAGCCGCGAATGCCGGCTGAGCTGTTCAGATGACGGGTTTTGAGAAAACGCTTCTTTAGGGAGTTTTATCGATGTCGGATACGATCATGCCCATTAACTCATTTCGTGAACGCCAGGGTATGCAGGGATTTAGATCGCACGCTCTAAACGAGGTTCTCGAAGATTGTCCAGCAGCGGCGAGCGGCATTGTCGGCAACAGCCCATCTTTGAGGCACGCGCTGCGAGAGGCTGAGATTGTAGCGCCGACAGACTCGACGGTCATGGTTTACGGTGAAACCGGTACCGGAAAAGAATTATTCGCTCGTCTGGTACACAACCTGAGCGGGCGTCGCGGCCGGCCTTTTGTTTCCCTAAACTGCGCTGCGATTCCGGAAAGCTTGCTGGAAAGTGAGTTGTTCGGTCATGAGAAAGGCGCATTCACCGGCGCGATCGCACACCGGATGGGACGCTTCGAGGCAGCAAACCGAGGGACGCTTTTCCTGGACGAAATCGGCGATATTCCATTAACTTTACAGCCGAAGCTGTTAAGGGTCCTCCAGGAGCAGGAGTTCGAAAGGCTCGGCAGTAGCCACACGGTCAGGATGGACGTCAGAGTGATCGCGGCGACGAACAGGAATCTTTCGAATTTGGTCGACGACGGTGCATTTCGAAGCGACCTCTTCTACCGGCTGAATGTGTTTCCGATTCTGTTACCGCCGCTTCGCGACCGGCGCGAAGACATACCATGCCTGGTACATCACTTCGTCAACAAAGCGGCGGAACGAATGCGAAAGCCGATCAAAACCATCCCGCACCAAGCGATGGAGGCAATGACAAATCATTCCTGGCCGGGGAACGTGCGCGAGCTTCAGAACTTCGTTGAGCGCGCTGTTATCTTAGCAGAGGATGGGGTTTTGCGAATTTCGGCTCTCGAAGCTAAAATCGCTGCGCCTGGCACCCGTTTCAGCAATGGGACGCTTTGTGAAGTAGAGCGCGATCATATTCTTCAAGCATTGGAAGAAACCAACTGGGTGGTCGGCGGCCCAAGAGGGGCGGCGGCGCAGTTAGGTCTGCCCCGAACGACGCTGATCTCCAAAATGCACAAACTTGGAATCTCACGTTCCCCGAGCCAAAGATTCGACTCTCAAAGGGAACAGCTCTTTATTCACCGCGACCCTGAAGCTCCGGCTCATGAGTGGTCGGAATGTTCGAGTCCCCTTCCGCCCGAAGCCCCAATTTCTCGGACTGCTTTACCAGATCGGCGAGAGATTGAGCTGCCATCTTGCGCATCACCTGTCCGCGATACAGTTTGATGGTACGCTCGCTCGTGCCCAATTCATGGGCGATTTGTTTGTTTAAGCGTCCGGAAACTACCAAAGACATCACACTGCGCTCCCGCCTGGTCAGCGATTCCAGACGCTTGCGAAGTTTTCGAATTTCCGCGCGCTCGAAGCGTTTCTCACGGTCGACTTTAAGAGCTTGGCGGATTACTTCCATCAGCTCTTGCTCGCGGACCGGTTTTGTCAAAAAATGAACAGCTCCCGACTTCAGGGCGTGCACCGTCATGGGAATATCGCCGCGACCGGTGAGAAAAATGATCGGAAGATCAACATTCATCTCCTTGAGCTGGCGCTGTACGTCAAGCCCCGTCAGGCCCGGCATATAAACGTCCAGCACCACGCAGCCGGCGGCCTCTGGGGTTATATAGGCAAGGAAATCCTGTGCGGACGCGAATGCGCGCACTTGCAGACCCAGAGACTCGACCAATTCCGTGAGTCCCTCCCGGACCGATACATCATCGTCGACTATAAATACAGTCTCGTCCATGCAACATTTTCGTCCTGCCGCCCAGGCGTTTAAACTGTTGCCGTTGCACGGTTGGCGTTTACCTCACGTGATTCCACTTCCGCTCGACGCGCGGGCAGAGTAAATGCAAACGTCGCGCCATGATCTGCGTTGGAACGAGCCGAAAGCCGGCCACCGTGTGCGGAGACGATCGTCCGGCAGATGGAGAGTCCCATACCCAATCCTTGCGGCTTTGTACTAAAGAAAGCATCAAACACCCGGTCTCGCTTGTTTGGATCGAGACCAACTCCGGAGTCCTGGACGATCACGCTCACGCCGAAAGGCTCCTCTTGGCGTTCCGAGCGGATCAACAATCGCCGCGGCCGATCTCTGACCGCACTCATAGCTTCAATGGCATTCACGATTAAATTCAACAGCACTTGTTGCAATTGCACCGCGTCACCGGCAGTCTCGGTAAGGTCGGATGCCAGATCCGTTTCGAGCTCCACCCGATTGCTGGCCATTTCGCCGGCCGTAAGAGCTGTCGTCCTTCGAATCAAGTCATTGATATTCAGCGATATCCTTTGTGGCGGGGTCTTCTTTACAAGAGTTCTGATCTCGTGGATTACATTGTTGGCCCGTTCTCCGTCTCGAATGATGCGGTCAACGGCCGCTTGCGCCTTGTCTAAATTAGGTTCGGGGGCGCGAAGCCAGTTTGAGCAGGCATTGCCGTTGGTGACAATGCCCGTCAGCGGTTGCGTCACTTCGTGTGCTATAGACGCCAGCATTTCTCCCATAACCGTCACTCTGGTGGCATGGGCTAACTCTGCTCGGGCCGAGCCTAGGGCTTCTTCGGCGCGCTGTCGCTCCGCGATTTGCCGCTTCAACTCTTCGTTGGCGTTCGTTAGTTGTCGCGTGCGCTCGATCACCCGCTGCTCGAGCTCGTCATTCAACCTTTGGATCTCGCGCTTGACTTGCTTAAGTTCAGAAGTCTCGACGACCTCCCACCTCCCGTCACGCCTTACTACCGCAAACTGGTGAGTACGAGTGACGTCCAGAATTTCGGCGGCGGCGCTTCCAATAAGAGGATAGGTGCACAGCGCGATCATCGGCCATTCGCCAATGGAATGGTTAACTTCCCCTTCGTAGTCTGAAAACGTTTTCCAATGCCTCTTCTCCAGCCACGCCGTACCGGCGCTCAGTCTCAGGCCAGCATACCCTCTCGTCAATGCGAAATTGATTTTCTCGTTCCATCCCTTTGAAACCCTCTCCAAGTCGAGGTCCTCACCGGTCATGTACCATTCGCGACCCTGAAGAATCTGGATGCTCTGATCTTCCAGGTACGCGTCGAGATCCGGAACATCTTTTCTTAGAGCATGACGGACCTCATTCTCCGTCAAGGGTTCAGAGATAACCCAGACGCAAAGTTCCTTCTCCTCCAGACCAGCTTTGAAGTAAGGGACCAATGTATCGAAAAGATCCTCTTTGGTTTCGTGAAAGAGAAAGAAGTGTGTCCCCCAGGGAACATCGCCCACGACGCCGATTCCCGTCTTTCTAAGCTCAGTGCTGCCCATCAGTACCTCCCACGCTCCGACCTCGGAACTGCGTTCAATCGACGGAGCAATCTTAGCACCGACGCGGTCGCGCGGTATGTGTTTTTCGGGTTGCACCTGCATCCAGGCTCACCGGTAAAATTACGGGTGCGACGGCAGACGGAAGCTACTTAACGCACAAAGCAATTCGTACGTGCCTGAATACCCATTCAACTTCCTGCGGTCCTATAGCTTTCGCTGCCGATCGCCGGCGCATCGAGACCCATCATCCGCAAATATTCACCACAATTCGCGTCAATCTGCTGAAGCACGTTCTCGTATGGCTTAATTTTCGCCTCTTCCCACTTCCCTTCGAGGATGGGAGAGAAGGCTTCAACGGCCCGGCGGCACTGGCCGTACCATCCGTCAATCCATCGTTGAACGACCTCGCGATTTGCGGCGGTGTCCTCGATGGCCATCCTGATCAATGCCTGACTCCACTGCCGGTGCCACTGGCAATCTTGATTGAGCGAATAGAAAATCTGACCTAACAGATGGTCGCTCTCTCGCAATGCCAGATCGCTTATATGTTGCATGAACAGCTCATCCAGCATCGGCTTGAGAACGAGATTCAACGCAACGAAGCACTCGCCCCAATCGTATGTCGTGAGTAACTTCTCGACCGTTTCGCGCAAGGGCTGCCAAACCGGGTCGTTCTGCCAGCGACCTTTGCTATCATCTGCAAACCCTGGAAACGCAATCTGGAGCTGACGGACGCGATAGGCAAGGCGCTCGACTCGCCGGACTTCGTCTGCGGCCTGCAGCGCGCCAGTGATCGTAAGTCGACCGCATGGCGCCATCTGTCCGAAGTACGCCGCAACCATCCCGAGACTGTGGCCGGGATATCGGAGTGGAGCAACTACCCGTGAAAGAATCCGCAGCCATGGCGCAGACAGTTGAGTATCATAACCTGTCGCTTCAATTTCCTCCAGTAAACCGTCAACAAAGATTTCCTTCTCCATTTGCAGCTCGGTGTACCGCGTATAGGTCGTCTCCCTGGGATCGTGGAATTTTTCCCAAGAGGTACAGCTGAGGGGAGAACCTTCCTGGTATTGCGCGTACCAATCCTTCAATGGCACGTCGAGCTCAAAGCGTTTTCCCGTGAAGCCCTCGCCCGTGTAACACAGCAGTTTCGAGGTCACAATTTCATACTCGCTCGGCATCCGCCTCTGACGCATGAGATGCCAATATGTTTTCTGCTGTGCCATAACAGTCAGTGCTCGTTGCTACCCGGCATCTGTTTGAACTGCCAGACCGCCTCGTCTCCGCTCAGCTTGATCGTCCCCTTAAACGCCGACATCACAGTTTCCAACTCGCCGGGGAACCGAACCGGCCGCCCCAAATGCTTTTCAATCGCGCCGCGAGTGACGACGCAACGATGCGGAACCAGAACGCGCAAATAACCCCCGCGATCAATCACTTCTACGCTGGTGTTGAGATCCCGGATAGCGGCAACGATGGCTTCACTTAGAGCACCCACCTGAAGAACAGGACCGACATGGTCGTAGACTTTGGCTCGCTCTTGATTCACCTCTCGCACGCTTTCATAGGTGCCTCATCATGGCCTCGCGCCGGATTCAACTCAATGAGAATGTCCCCATTCTCGATCCGTACCGGAAATTCTTCCAAACACGCTGTCTCTGGGTTGATTCCCTTGCCCGTACGAGCGTCAAACTGCCAATGATGAGTCGCGCACGTAAGCACGTGACCTCGCAACTGTCCCTGACTTAAACGGGTGCGCATGTGCGGGCAAACGTCCGAATAAGCGCGAACAATGTCATCTATGTTGACCAGCAAGACGTGTCGTTCCCCAACCGAAAGCGCCATCATCTCCCCGCTCCAAAGCTCATCCAGCCTAGCGAGCTTCTGAAAGGCCACGAGACCTTTCCTCCCTGACATCAAATCGGTCCAGCGCCGCGAACCCAGCCTCTTCGAGGGTTATCGTCGGATCGAGCGTGCGGTTCTCATACAGCAACTCTACCCTTTCGCTGGGCGCCACGCGCACACTCGCCGCCTCCTGCAGCTTTTGCGCCAGCGCTCCTACTGTTTCCCGCTGATCCGCAATGATCAGCAGCCCGATTGTGTCGCCCTCGCGAAATCCGTACAAAGGCAACACCATATTTTGGCTCCTTTCCAACTAGCTCGGATGAGTACTGGCCTTCGACAGCCAATCGTAGTTGCCGCCGCAAACATCCCTTCCCCAAGTCTCCGGCGTCAGCCGGAAATATTGAGTGAGCAGATCCGAAAAGCTTGCAGGAGCTTCGCCCGTCAGCACACGCTTCACTACGTCTTTGTGACTCGCGTAGCGCTCCGGTTCTTTTAGAAAGATCCAGCGGCAGGGCTTCGAGCAGAATATGTAGCTTCGGCCCTCGAAGGTCATAACGTTGGCCGTATTGCTCCTTGGGGTGCCTGAGCTTAGCGGCAATTGACAAAGATCACAAAACGTCGGCATTACCCGCCCATGTACCGACATCTCGCGGTCGCTACCGGATCCAGCGGCCCTCCACCGATCGCCGATCCGTTCCCACACGGCGTCCATGTCGTCCCAATACTTGGGGTACTTCCCGCGCAGCCATCTCCGATCGGCCGGACTCGGCATCACAAAGTTAAACCACAGCGTGGCCCGGTAGGTGTACGCGCTGGCGTAGATCATGTGGTGATAGATCTCGAGTTCATCCAGAAAAAGCTCCCAATACCATGGCTTCTTGAGACCGAACTCGTCGAGCGTACGTAAGTATTGATCGACGATCCACTCTTCCATAAATTCCTTGAAAGAGCTTGGGCGCTGGTCCGGAGCCGTCAAATAGTCCATTGTGATTCCGGTAAGAATCGAGAAAATGTGCCAGTTCCGCCAAAACCATTTGTCCACCAGATACTGGGCATATTCCGGGTCATGCTTCATTACCTCCGCCAGAACGGGGTGGCCGATTTGCGCATGCCGCGCCTCGTCGGTTTGGATGCTGGTTACCATCTTTTCAAACAAGTGATCACCCGCCTCGTGCGCCAGTGACGCGAGGCCAACAAACTGGAGATTCGTGAAGGCTGTCTCAAGAATAAAGTTGGTCGCAATGTGGAACTCGATTGCATTTTGACCGAGGGTCAACTCATCAAAGAAGTGCCGAGCCGCGATCGCAAACCAGTTGTTGGTGTGATAAAACTTGTGCGTCCAATCGAATTGAGCGTCCCAGCGAACTAATTCGTGAAGCAGCAGGAGCGGGATCTGGGTATGCCGGTATTCGTCCAGCGCGCCAAACACTGCCATCGTCCTCCAGGCGCTATCGCGCCCGAACCGCGCGCCCCTCAAGTTCCCGACTGTGCCGGTGAACTCAGCGAGCGGCAACGCTGCCGCGTGTACCTTCAGGCCATTAATCCAAGGCGTATTCAAATTCTGGATGTCTTCTAGCCGCCCAACCGCATCGCGGACGGCGTAAACAGCCATATCTTTGTCGTGCTGGTTCTCAACGTATTCGCGGTAAGAAGTCTTAAAAGCCTCCTCCCAGTCCTGCCAGTACGAGTGTGGCAGCCAAGGGGTTCCGCTGATCACTGGGGGAAAAACTTCGTCCTCCCGCACATAGGAGTACTCCCAATCCAGCTTGCGCGCAAGGTGCAACCACTCTTCTCTTTTCAGCAATTTATCCCCCAGGGCATTTTCGCTCCTCAGGGTTCCGCGCACAAGTGCGTTTGAATACGCACTCGCGTGCCATCGCTAATGTGCCAAGTCCGGCGCGTTCTGCGCGGTTTCAGAACACTTTCCGGAAAGTAAGATTGATGCGAGCGGCGCCCGTGAGGGGATGCTCGCCTCCCTTGAGCGGAGCAACTCCGTGATACACAAAGCGCGCGGGTCCGCCCCATACCACAACATCGCCGCTTTCGAGATGCAGCCGGCGCACTGGATCGGAACGGCGTTTTCCGCCCCACAAGAAAACTGCTGGAAGCCCGAGCGAGACGGAGACGATGGGAGACCAGTCGTCTTTCTCGTCACGATCCTGGTGGAGGCCGAGTTTGGCGCCTGCGATGTAGCGGTTGATCAGGCAAGCGTCGGGATCGTATTTGGCGAACCCGGAAGCAGCAGCGGCGCGTACAGCTACGTCGAGGAACACTGGGGGAATTGCTGGCCAGGGTGCGGCGGTGTCGGGATCCACTGGGTCATACCGATAGCCGCTCCAGTCGGAAACCCAACCGAGACGACCGCAGTTGGTCATTGCCACAGACATTGTGTACCCGCCTGGAGTAATCAAATGGCGAAAGGGCGCGGCCTGCGCTATCCGTCCCGCTTCTTTGACCAGCACAGGTGCCTCCGAAATAGCGAAGCCGTACAACACGACGGCGCCCTCTTCAAGCGGCTCAGAGGAGCGCGAGATTGGATGATTATCGAACAGTGACGCCATTTTTTCTTGCACCTGGACTGCCTGCGGACGTTGTTTAAAGCCGGCTTACAACCTGCCCGAGGATATCCTCACAATGTTCAACGTACCGCTCGATCAGCTTCAACAGCGATATCGGCTCCGCGATGCCTATACGGCACATCATGTTCACCTTCTCTTCCGGAATCAACAGCAGCGTAAGGTCCGCGGTTATGCGCCGCCCTCTTCGAGTACCCGGACAAATTCGGCGACGATTTCATATTTCGATTCGTCGACCTCGAGGTCCCACGAAGGGTAATCGGGGTTCAAGCTCTCGAGCCGGATGCGTGCGTGCTCGAAGCCTTCTTCAGAGTATCTTTTCTCGCTCTTGTACCGCTTAACGGTATAACGGTTCTCGTCGGCCAATTCAGAATTTCGCACCAGCACCAGCCGGTTGTTGCGTGACCCGACAACGCCCCTGCGGAACACGCACAGGCTTCCATCCGGAATCCTCGGCTCCATCGAATGGCCACGGATGTGGGCAACGAACATGCTGGGTTCGAGCTTCAAATCGTCCGGCGCCTCAGCCCATCCTTCGGCCTCCACCTCTTGCGGGTTCGTTAGAAAGGGACCGGCGGCCGCTTCCAACGAATAAACCGGCAAATGTGTTTTGAACGGGCGAACGGTAGTGCGGACGTTTTCCCGATACAGCCGCTGTAACGCAGTCGAAAAATTACGAACCGCAATTTCTTTCCTCTGCCCAACCTCAATCGTTTGGGAAGCATTTTCTTCCAGCCACTGAAGAAGTCCCTCGCCTCCGAGTTCGCGGGCCTTTAATGCAAGATCGCGCTCCAACTCCGCGAGGACTTCCGCATCTTCTTCCAAAGCGATTTCGGCCCAGTCGCTGCGAAGTTTCAGGTGCAGCTCGTCGCGTTCCTTATCCAGAAGCAGAACACCACAGACCTGGCCCGGCTGGCCCGGCAAGGCAACGACCAAAGGTAACCATTCGGCAGCACGCTCCCGGTAATCACCGAAATTGATAACCCGGCCTGTCGCTGCCATTCCTATAGCGTATCGGTTACGGGCTTGAGGCGTAATAGCCTTTTCGCGCCCGAACCTTCACATTGGCCAGATCGACGACTACTTTGAGGTTGCGATACGCCTTACCGTCGTCGTTTTGCGGAACATATCGAATGATATATTGCGTCGTCACCTCGCCGGCAACGGCAGCGACCGAGTGATACATTCCCCTGGCCACGGCGGAGGCGTACTCGCCCGTGCCGACCTTCAGCGCATAATTTCCATCGTCGGAAGGCTGTGACAGATAGCCGGAGGTGTCTTTGTATACGTTCTCGAGAGGATAAAAAACGCGTCCACCGGTCTGTTCCGCTAGCCGCACGAGATTTTGGTCGTAGATGTTATTGAAACCAAAGGCAGCCGTACTAATGCAATAGATGGTCACCAAGTTTTTCTGGGCCAGTTCTATCACCTGGTCGATCGTTCGCTTGCTCGCGTTGTCGTGGCCATCTCCGATGATGATCGCGACGCGACGCGGTTCAATCGGCTCGCCTTGAATCAGTTTCCGATTGGTGCAGGACATGAAAATCGCGTCGAACAGGGCTGAGCCGCTTCCGGGTTTCGACTTCCGCAGCTTTTCAATGATATTTTCCGGATCGCTTGTGGTATTCGCTTGAAGCTCGGCATCCTGGCCATAGGTGATTAGATAACCCGAGAATTTCTTTTCGTCCGTCAAAAGAGTTTGCACGAGCTCAATGGCGGCGTCCTGATAGTTCTTCCAATGCACTTTACTACTGCTGCTTAGGTCGACGAGGAACCCGATTACCACCGGCTGGTTGCGCTCGCGCGTGAAAAACTGAATATGCTGGGGTTTATTGTCTTCGTAAATCTGAAAGTCTTTCTGATTCAGATCGGAAACAAAGCGTCCCTTATCGTCGGTGACGGTTACCGGTACAATCACCTCGTTCACATTGACGCGGATGGGCGTGGAAGTAGATTCCTTGTTCGGCGTAGCAGCTTCGCTGGTCTTCGACGTCGCGGCAGCCGGCGGCGAGGGGGCCGTTTCAGACGCGGATGACGGTGGTGTTTGCGCCAGCAGAACACTGCCGCATAGAAAGACCATCAGGGCCGCCAGCCTTTGAGGAACCAGCGCAAAACAGGCCCGGTGGCGGCACGGCTCGTGCCCGTTGCGCTCAGAAGACCGCATGAAAGGATTTGCCTAGTTGAATTATAGCGACGAATAGGGAGCGCGTTCCGTTACCTTATCTTGGCTGAGCCGTGAAATGGCTCACTCCATTCCTTACTCCAGCGGCTCATTTAAGGGATCGCAAACCGTCCAGGTACTCGCGCGGTACGCGCACATTGCTGTCGATGCCGCGCCCCAACTGTACTTTCGGCTTCAAAGCCCCGTGAAAATCGGATCCTCCAGTGGGTATCAGTTCGAGCGACTGCGCAAGGGCGAGGTAGTATTGCTGAAGGTCGAGCGGCTGATCCGAATGAATCACTTCCAGACCGATCAGCCCGGATCGCTTCAGGCGTTTCAGCATCTCGCGCTCTTCCACGCGCCCGGCGAGCGACAACCGGACCGGATGAGCCACCACGGGAATGCCGCCGCCCAAGCAGACGGCTTCGATCGCCTCCTCCGTTGTGGCCGACTGGCGCTCGACATAGCCGGGAGATTCTTCGCCCAGAAATCGCCGGAACGCGTCTTCGTGGTCCCGTGCCACGCCCTTCTCAATCAGTAGATGTGCAATGTGCGGCCGTCCCGCGACGCTCTTGCCGATCCGCTCCACTTCTTCGAGCGTAATTGGGACACCTATCTCCTGGAGAGACGTAATCAGCTTCTGATTGCGTTCCCGCCGCGAATCCTGTTGGGCCGTCAACCACGCCATGAACGGCTTGAAGGGTTCGCCGAAAGGAAAGTAGGCCAGTAAGTGCAGGTTTCGCCGCGAATTGCTGCCCGGAACCCGCGCGTAGGTGTTCAGCTCGATGCCCCGCAGCAAGTCGAGCCCGATCTGTTTCGCGTAGGGCTCAGCGGCCTCGAAACCGCCGAACGTTTCGTGGTCCGTTATGGACAGAGCCTCAAGCCCGATCACTTGGGCCGCCATCGCCAATTCTTCTGGGGTAAAGGTACCGTCAGAGGCGTTGGTATGCGTATGTAAATCGATTAGGCCCGAGGGACCCGTGGTTCGGGTATCCACGCTATCTCGATTTCAGATTGACATCCGGATAGACGTCAAACTGATACACCTCTCCGGCTGTGTTCACAACCAGGCGGCCCGGTCCCATCGTCTTATCGCGGCTCTGAAAGAAGACCGCTCCGTCGGTCGAATCTCCGGGTTTCAGCTTGGTTGAGACGAGTGTAATCGCCGAAGCAGCCACCGCGGCTTTAATCTTTGCGTTTACCATGATAGTCATGGCTTGTTGACGCCGATGCTCGTAGCCCGCGGTAGACCGGTAATTGGGCGGCATCGCGTAAATCGTAGCCTCGTACAGCAACTGCAGCTTAACCACATCACTTTTGCTGGCATGCGACAGAAGAGAGTCGATCACGATCTCCGCAGGCGTGGCGCGGATCGCGGTACCGTCCTGCCGGTCAAATGTAAAATCTTCCGGCTTCACCACCCACGAGATAGGGGCTCCATTAGTAACCGTAACCTGCACGGCATTGTAATCGGCGATGTGCGGCGGCAGCTTTGCGAAAGTGACCGTCACACCGCCTCGCGTGAGCGCCTGGTAATGGAGACCGTTCGATTCAAACTCAATGACTTGCCCGGCTGCGGCCGCGGCAAAGCTCATGAGTGGGAGCAGAATCTGCCAAGAAGCATGAACAAAGCGGCGGCGCGCCGCGGAAAGGACCATTCAGCAACCCTACTCCTCATGATAATCTTCCCAAGAAGCTCGCATCCCAATCGAGGCGTCCTCAGTACCGCGGCTTCCGGTTTCACCCGGTCGAGCATCTCTTCCACGCTCGTGTAGAATAGCTTCGCGTCCAGGTGATACTGCCGCGCGTAGCGCGTAGCCATCTCCCGGTCCGGCTCGGCAATGCCGGCAATCTCGACATCCTGCCGGGTGAGAACCTGACGAAAGAGACCGGCCAAATGGCCATGCTCCAGCCCAATCACTCCGATCCGAAGCTTACTTTCGCTTGCCTGAGCAGAAGTGAACCGATCAGCAAAGCGAGGCTTACGGGAGTCAAACGCATGAATCGTCTCTCCTAACTAGCCAAGGCTTCGCCTTGATATCCAGCAGATCTGAGCAGTAGAGAGAACCCGAGAAGGCATTCATAGGGTAGGCTTCCAGGTATCTGACCACACTGGAGGTTCCGATGAACGCCTTCGTCGAGCATCACAAAGATAGCATTCGGTTTGGGTATCGGTGCTTTGACCGGATTCTGTTGAACGGGCTGATTCAGCCCTTCCAACAACCGGAACGAGTAGTCGGGTTCTTCAACACCTACCGCAATCAGTATCCGGTGAGCCGGGCTGTTTTACACGAGATCGCCGATCAGTTTCACAACTGGGTCGTGAACCGGTCACAGAAATGGGGCGCACCCATCTTGGAAGCGCCGGAAGGGAGACGGGACGATTTCATGGACCGCTATTTCCGTCGAGCTGAACCCGATCAGGTAGTCGCCATTTTGAAAGCGCGCGAACCCGCCCGCATCATGATCGCGATCGGCAGCCAGAAAGAGAATCGGTGGCATCTGCAGATCGCGCAGCGCTGGGTCATGCAATACAACTTTTACGTGAATGACAAGCAATGGGGCCGGATGTTCGTCCGGGTTTGCCCTTACCTTCCGTTTTCTGCGCGCGTGTGCCTGAACCAGCATCACTGGCTCGCGAATCGCCTCAGGCAGGAAGGGATTGACTTTCGGCGATGCTCGAATGCATTTCTAAATTGCGGTAACCCGGAACGCTTGCAACAATTAGCTGACTCGTTGACCAGCAAGGATCTGCTTACCTGTGGCCAGAAATGGCTGGCGTACTTTACGCCGTTCTTCCGCGAGACTGAACGCCGACAGGCCGGCTGTCAGCATCGTCTATTTTTTGCTCAGGTTGAGTACTGCGACAATCTTCTATTTTTCAGGCGCGCCGCTCTGGATCAAATGGGAGAGCGTTTACTGGACGCCAACCGAACCATCGGCCAGCCCAACAAAATTACGGTCATCTTCGGCAGAAAAATCACCCGGCAATATCGCGGCAAACTGCAGACCGTGATCGAAGATATCCATCTTCCCAACCCGGTGATCCGCAGCCATTATGGCAATGGCTTCATCAAGCAATATGTCCGCGATCACCTGCTGCTGCGAACCGAAGCCGCTACCAATAACGTTACTGACTACGGCGTCAAGAAGGCGGTCGAGAACCTGCCGAAATTACGGGAACGGCTCGCTTCCATCAACGACAACTATCTGAACATCCAGCAGGACATACTGGAGACCTTCCTGGACCGCGGACAACTGCGCCAACTGGCAGCGCCTACCATACTGCCCAATGGCAAGCGGATTCCGGGGCTTAAACTCGACCATCCGCGGCAAATCGCATTAATGCACGCGCTCGTACGTTTCGCCCACGTCGCCGCTGGCAATACCTTCAGCACGATTGAACTGCTTGGCCCGACAATCGAAGCTTTGAGCTGCAGCTCGAGCGACTACACGCTGGCCTCGCTTCGCTACGATCTCTCCAAACTCAGGGCCAAGGGCCTTGTCGAGAAGCTTCCACACTCTCGCCGATACCGCCTCTTGCCGCAAGGATATTCGGTCTGCCTCGTGTTTCTGAAGTTGTTCGAGCGCATCTATGCCCCGCTTGCTGCAGGTCTGCTGCGCCCGTTTCGCAGTGACGCGCAACTCAGAACCCAACGATCGCAACTTGACCGCCTCTACCAGCGTGTCGTGGACGATCTCGATAAATTGCTATTAGCGGTGGGCCTCAAAGCCGCATGAAACACTTACGCAACGGGAACAAAATCCCCGTCACCCTTCGCATAACGGCCTAAGAGTCGCGTCGTCCATCCCAACGAACCGAGTTGCGTCGTCTGTTTCGTGAGACGATTCCGGACTGCACACTTCAGTGCGGACCGACGAAGCGAGGTTTGTCAACCTGTCTAGCCAAGCGACCATCGTTGTGCGTCAGCAGCATCCGGCTACACTCGCGCGCTGCCAATATGCGCCAGAGTAGGTCGGCATCTAATGCGGGCGCCCCCGTGACTGACGTACGCGGGCGCGGAACATTTTCATTGTTCGTTGCGGTACGAAGGACCATGGTTACTCTTGCCGCAGAGCCGCCACCGGATCAATTCGGGACGCTCGCCTTGCCGGCGCATAGCCAGCGAGAATCGCGGCACTTACCAGGATGACACCGGCCAGCACCAGGGTTCCCGGATCGTTGGGCTGGATCTCGAACAGAAACGATTTGACAAGCCGGGACGCGCTGAACGCGGCAGGCATGCCGATCGCGAGTCCCACCGCCGCCAGTAGTAGAACGCGGCGCAGAACCATCCAAACCACGGCGCCGCGCTGCGCGCCCAGAGCCATACGGATTCCGATCTCGCCGACCTGCCGCGCGACGTTGTACGACATCGTCCCGTAGAGTCCCACGCACGCGATCAGCAGAGCGAGAACCGCGAAACCCGTACACAATTTCGCGAACGTGGCTTCCTGGCTGATCGTCCGATCGATTTCCGCAGCCTGTGTGACCACGTTTTTGACGGGTATGCGGGAATCTGCCTCCCGCACGATCTCATAGACGCTCTGGACATACCGCAGCGGATCACCCGCAGTGCGCAGCGCGTAGGTCACTAGGTCCGGAGAAAACTGGCTGGCCGCTACGAACACGGTCATTGGAGTCCCCTCTTTCAGATCACCGTACCGCACGTTACCCGACACGCCGACGATTTCGAGATCGCGATTCTCGTCCACGAACGTGATGCGTCGGCCCACCGGATTCTCGTTCCCGAAGTAAGTCCGCGCCAGCCGCTCGCTGATGACTGCAACCGGCGTGGAACCCGCTTGGTCGCGGTCGTCAATCTCACGCCCGGCCAGGATCGGAATCTGCATCGTCGTGAGGAAACGCGGTCCGGCGACCAGGACTCCTGCGCCTTCGATGGTAACAGCGCCGATCTTCATTGTCCCCCTGTATGTCTCCCCGGCACGGTCGGCGCTGATGATCGAGGAATGCGAAAGCGTCGCGCTGCTCACTCCGGGGACCGATTCGAAGCGCTTGCGCAGGTTCTCGTAAAAAGTGGCGATCTCCGGGTCGCGATGCCCGGCCGCGCGCGCATTCAACGAGAACAGAAGGATGTTCTCGCGGGCGTATCCCAGTTGGATGGAGTGCAGCTTGTTGAGTGTCCGGACAAACAGACCCGCGGCAACCAGGAGGAGAAAAGAAATCGCGATTTGGGCGACCACCAGAACGTGCTGCACGCGGCGGCGCGGTCCGCCCCCGCGGCCATTCTTTAGCGCGGGCATAACGTCGGGACGCGTCGACTGAATCGCTGGAGCGAGACCAAATAAGAGGCCGCAAACCACCGAGAGCGCCGCCGTCACGCCCAACACGTTCCAGTTCAATTCCGCGTGCAGCGTAAAGTTCTCCTGCCCGTTCGAGAGCAGAAACGTCAGTGTTCGCACGCCCCAGATCGCAAACAAGACCCCTACTGCTCCGCCGAGCGACGCCAGCATCACACTCTCGGTAAGCAACTGCCGCACGACGCGGAACCGTCCCGCTCCCAGGCTGAGCCGGACAGCCATTTCGCTGCGTCGCGCAGCGGCCCTTGCCAGCAGCAGATTGGCAATGTTCGCGCACACGATCGCCAGCATCAATGCCACCATCGCCAGCAGCACGTACAGAGGCTTGGAATACCTGCGGCGCAAGCTACCCAGACCGGCGGCGCCGGGATTCAGCACCAGCGCGGGCAGTTTGGCGCGCTCACCGTCGGTCGTCGCGGTGCTGGCAACCCATTCATGGAAAGGAGGCGCCAGCGCTGCCTGCGCCTGGGCCATGCTTACGCCCGGACGCAGGCGGCCCATCATCTCGATCCAGTAGAAGTTTCCGTCGTGATACATGCGCTCCGCTCTGGCTTTGTCGACGAGCAGATTCGTGTGCAACGGAAGGTAAAGGTCCGGCGCCCTCGCCGGGTCGACTCCGAAGAATTCCGGAGGCGCAACGCCGATCACCGTGAAGGGCACGTTATCGACGAGAATCGACCGTCCAATCGCATTCGGCGGTCCTCCAAAGCGATTTTGGCTTATAGCGAAACTGACCACGGCGACCGGCGCTGCGCCGGGACGGTCATCTTCGGAGTCGATCAGACGTCCCGCGGCCGGCGACACTTCGAGGCCGCGAAAATACTCGCCGGTGACGTACTCCGCGCCGGCGCTTGTGGCCTGCCCGCGGATCGTCAGGTTACGGTGTAGTCCGTTAAAGTATCCGAAAAGCGTGGAAAAGACGGGATTCTCCGCGCGAAGCGTCTCGAAAGCGCCATACGGGAACATCCCGCTGACCATGGTGCCTTTGTCGCCTGGCCAGGCAAGGCCTTGTACCCCGTGCATGACGTGGACCCATTGCTTGCTGGCGTTGTAGGGAGGCCGGCTATGCCAATTCAAGACCACCAGCGACTCGGGATCTGTCACCGGCAGCGAGCGCAACAGAATCGACTCCATGAAGCTGTAAATCGCAGTATTGGCCCCGATGCCGAGCGCCAGCAACAAGACCGCTAGGGCGCTGAAGGCCTTGTTGGCGGCCATGGTGCGACAGCCATAGCGGACATCCTGTCCAAGTTCCGACCAAAACCGCTTGATCCAAATCTCCCGTGACTCTTCATGCTTCAGTCCGACGTTCCCAAATCGCCGCCGCGCTTCAGCCCTGGCGCACTCCGCCGTCATACCTTCTGCTTCGAGTTCCGCCGCCTTCTCCGCAAGGTGGAGTTCCATTTCCTCACGCAGCCCCTGGCTGCGCCTGGCGCTTTCTATCCAATACCTCAGCTGTCGTATCAACATGTCCGTCACTCCGCTCCCATCACACGGGCGATCGCCAGCGTGAGTTTGGCGTACTTCCGGGTTTCAATGCCCAGCTGTTTGCGGCCAGCCGCCGTGATCTTGTAGATCCTCGCCCGCCGATTATTCGAGGTCACGCCCCAGACACCCTCGATCCAGCCGTTTAGCTCCAGCCGCTGGAGAGCGGGGTACAGCGAGCCCTCCTCGACGAGGAGCTCATTGTCGGACGATTGTTGAATGAACTGGACTATGCCGTATCCATGGAGGTCGCGCAGCGACAGCGTCCGCAGAATTAACATATCCAGTGAACCAGGCAACGAATCGTTCTTTTGCGCCTTGCGCCCCATACTAAGAATTCTTAGCTTATACGACGAGATTACGCGAGTCAAGTTCAGATTGGCTAGCCCTCGCGCCGCAAGATGATTTCGGGGTGCTCACGCGCGCCGGATGCGAATCGCTATGGCGCGCGTTGCCGCTGTCGACCAACAGGCTACGTCCGATCTCAACTGGCGTAGAGCGTCCGAGCGCTCGTGCGAGTGGTCGCTAGCCGGAGGTGATCCAGTTGGACGAGAAGTCTTAAGGTCAGATCGAGCGAGGCCGCAAGGTACACTTGGGGAGGTGGTAAAAGGCTCTTTACGGAATCGCTTTGGATACTGGGACTTGGAGGAACGCTGCGCGGCATCCCTATGTGCTTTCATCGGCGTGTACCGTGTAATCGCGCCGGACTTCCGTCGATTGAGTAATTGCCCACGTTTCTCGCTCAAATTGCACACGCGCAGCGTCTGTAGGGCGAAGCCGAAGGCGAGCACCCTTCGTCCAAGTCATCTTATCGGACGATGGCGTCCGCCGATTCAACCTCTGTGAGTGGCGCGATCCTGCTAGAGCTGCAAAACCGTTCGCAAGCCTTCATCAACGGACCGTTGCAAACGTGCCGATAGCGTGCTGGCATATTCGGTCAGGAAACTTCGGTCGAGCGTCAGAAGTTGCGAGACGTTCACAACTGAGTCGCGGGTCAGGCCAGCAGAGCGCGCGGGCAACAGGACATTCCCCGGAGCGTGGGCGAGTTCTACGTTCGAGGTGATAACGGCCACAATTGCGGTTTGAATCCGGCTGAGGTTGAAAGAGTCGGATTGTATAACAAGCACCGGCCGCCTATATCCAGGTTCGGAGCGGCGGGGTTGCGGAAGATCCGCCCACCAGATCTCGCCGCGGCGAATTTCGCTCACTCTACCAAGCGTCTTCTTCAAGCAATTTCAGTTGGGCACGGTGCAATCCGGGATCTACTTTCGCCGGCTGCCGTGAATACACGTCGTTCAGGCGTTCCGTGATGGATTTTCCGTCCTGTCGATTCAGAAACTCTGCAATCGCCTTGGCGTACAACTCGCTTCTCGAAACCCGAAGGCGACGGGCCGTTGCCTCCGCCCGTCGAAACAGTTCATCCGGGACAGAGACCGCAGTTTTCATACTCACAGTATAACTCGAGTTATACCGCCTGTGACTTGGGACCTTCGCATGGCTCTCCTTAAGTGAACAGCATTGGGGCTAAGAGTGTGATCGGTTCCGTCACTTTTTGAACGACTTCAGGCATAAAACCTGTGTTTGCGCAAGCGGCAAAGAACCAAGGTCTGGCTTCGGCCAGGATTCGGCGATCGGTTTATCGACGATGCTGGCGATCGGCCCTCAAAATGTCCGCAACATGTTGAAAGGTTTTTGGTCCCAGAACGGCTCGCCTGTCTTCGTCGGTGAGTTGTATATGCCTAAGTCCCGATCGAGAGCAGATTCCTGACCGGCATATGTTATCGACCACTTCAGCGCGAGGCCGCCGGTTAGCCTCAACAAAGGCGCTCGTCCCAAGCGGATTGGCTTGCACTTGCTGCGCCGGAGGATGGCCGGACCGATTCAAAACACCAAAAGGACACGCCATTACGCAATTTGCGCAACCGTTGCAGATGTCCTGCTGCACATACACGTTCGCGAATTCGTTATAGATGAGGGCGCCCGTCGGACAAACCTCCACACACGGAGCAAGCTGACAATGTTTGCAGACATCGCTCATCATGAGCCAGCGTTCTCCGCGCCCTCTCTCGTCGAACTGTTCAACGAAAGCGACATGAGGCCACGTTGTGTCGGACAAGCCACCGTATTGTCGTAGCTATAACCCCGTCCAGTGAAATCCATCGGCAGGCAATTGGTTCCACTGTTTGCAGGCAACTGTGCTTCCGGCTGATCCGATTTTGGTGTCCGGTGCGGGCTCACGCGTCGGCCATGGCATTGGCTGATCCGGTTGCATTCCTGCGGCGTTTTCCAGCCGGCTGGCCCTGACGTTCACTGTAAAGGCTTTTGCCTCATGCATACTCACGTTCGGGTCGCCGACAATTGACGTTAGATCATTGGCGATCGCACCTACTGTCTCCCCGGCAAAGCCCCAATGGAAGGGCATCCCGACTTGATGGAGAATTTGCCCTGCACTCGCAATGGTCGTATGCACCCGGTCACCATCGCCCTGGCTTCGATCGCAGCTCTTGAGTTCCAGACCACGAGCCACCCACCGTGCTCAATACCTTTCTCTCGCGCAAGTTCAGGACTGATCTCGACAAACATCTCGGGCTGCAATTCATTTAGCCAACTGTTGAAGCGGCTCATTGGTCCGCTCAGATAGTGTTCGGTCAGGCGATAATTCGTAGCGACAATCGGATATTCCGGATCGATCGGATTGAGCGGAACGTCGTAGAGCTCTACCGTTGGGTCGTCACGCTGTTTGTACAACAGGTTTTGGACTCGCGATTCGACGGGCTCGTAAGTGAGTAGGCAGAGGACCGTCCTTAACGCCCGTGGGAGCAAACAGCCCATCCGCGCCCATCACGTTTCATGATGAACGGAGCATCGCCGCCAATCGCCTCTATTCCGATTGAATCTGAGGCCGGCCGATAACTGGGCATCTTCTCAGCCTCAAAATCAGGCACATCCAACCTCCGGTCCATCTCAAGTACTGGTCATCCCACCAGATGTACTTTTTCCGCTCAGACCAGGGTTTGCCTTCGAGATCGGCAGACACACGGTTATACATCATGCGGCGATTGGCCGGCCAAGCAAAACCCACTCCGGGCTTGTGTAGACACCAGGTGTTCTTTTGCGCGATCGGGAACGATTCTTACCTTCCTCTGGAAAAACGCCGATATAGATCCAGCAACCGCATGCCGTTGAACCGTCATCCGGGAGTTCAGAAAAGCCCGGCACCTGCTGTCTGTCGGCAACCGTGTATCCGTTCATTTCTTTCAGAATTCTGCTCACGTCAGGCTCGCCTTTGATTTTGCCGACGGAACCATCGGGGAGTTGAGGCGGTTTTATCGTATTCGTAATCCCATGTCAGATTGAGTAAGCCTTGATCCCGCATGAGAGCGGATTCTGCGTACAGTTTCTTTAAATGCTTACCGAGCTCGTATACGAACCAGGAATCGGAACGGCAATCGCCCGGTGGGTCGATCGCTTTATCGTGCCACTGCAGCAGTCGCTGCGTGTTAGTGAATGTTCCTTCTTTTTCGGTGTTGGAGGCAGCCGGAATAAAGAATACTTCCGTCTTGATCGCGCGCGGATCGGGGCACTCAGGGCCTTTGTGCCAAAAGACTGCGGTCTCGATCTCAAACCAGTCTCGGACGACCAGCCAGTCGAGCTGCTTCAGCGCCTCGCGGTTGAGCCGTCCATTCGGGCGCCCGGCCGCGGGGTTTTGGGCCGAAAAGATACAAGCCTTTAATTTTTCCTTCCTCGTGAGATTGGCGCAAGCAAAGAGTTGCCATTTGCTTGTGCCGTACGGCTGGAATTACAAGCCGTTCGTCCAGATGGCCAAGGAGATGATAAGCGATGATGCGGTGGGTGAAATCGAATACGTCGTATGCCGCATGGCTTCTCCTACCAAAAACTTTTTCGCCGGTGTGCCCACAGTACCAACCGCGTGGGCTCCAACACTGTCTTCGCCTGAGCCAGATACCTGGCAGTGCGCGCGTCGCGGCGGCGGATACGGACACGGACAGATCAGCCATGCCGCCGCTCTGCTGTTCTGGCTAACTCCCTTACGTCCAAGTCGTGTTGCTTGCTTAATGACCGCGCCGGATTCAAGGGTCGACATGTACAACGCTGCTGTCGTCGAATTCGCCAGCGGGGCGATCGGCACAATCTCCGGCGCTGCAACGTTGCCCGACGGATTTTCTTTTCAGTTGGACGTGCAGATCTTTGGCCCGAAAGGCATGCTCACGCTCGACGCGGAGGTCGGCCGGGAGCGCCTGCTGCTTGCCCGGCACGACGGCACTAGAAAAGAAGTCGCCATAAAGCACGGCGATGGTGCGTACTCATGCGTCGATCCGATCGATCGTTTCGTTGATCTCATTCAGGGCGGCGGCAGCAATAATTCCCCGGGCTGTCTTGCGGCATACTGCGTAGAGCTTGTCCACGCTATGTATCGTTCGGCGCAGAACGCGGGAGAGTTCGCTGCGATTGCGGCAGCCGAGCAATTTCCAGTCCTGCAAGAAAGGTGATTATGGTGTTGGATCGCCGGCATTTTCTCCAACTTTCAACAACACCTCTTTTTGTCGCCGCAGTGAACCGCAGAGCGAGCGCAGCGCGTTCGGCGAATATCACCGAAAATGGCAACGGAATTCGCGTCCAGGGCAAGACTTATTCGTGGGAATACTCTCCACAGAACGATGTCTTTCGTCTGCTCGACACACAAGCGCGTATCGTGACAACTGGATCGTTACGCCGGCGGTCATCGTCAGTTCTCCAACCAAGCCGCTTGGGCATTGCTCGCAAGGCAGATTCCGCTCTAAGTCAGTAAATGATAATCGTCTTACTGTCACCTACGATGGCGCGAATGAATCTGCAAAAATCACCGTTGCGTGGCGATTTGATGAGGAAGGCCTTTGGTTCGAGCCGGTAATTTATGAAACAAGCGCCCAAGAAGACGTTGTTTCACTTCACTATTTCTCCAAAGCTAAGGGCGAAACGGCGGATCCAACGTTGCACCATACGTATCTA
>CAVRNU010000023.1:0-33338 GCA_963722585.1 Bryobacterales bacterium
TAGGTGATGATGATTGAGTTGACGTTGGCACTGCTCAGTGCGGCTGCCATGAATGCGGCACCCAGCTCGCAATTCATCGACGTCGGAGACGGGGTTACGCTCGAAGTTCTCGACTGGGGAGGCGCGGGGCGCTCGGTTGTGCTTCTCGCGGGCTCTGGAAACACCGCACACGTGTATGAGGACTTCGCCCCGAAGCTGGTGGAGTGTTGTGACCTGCACGTGTACGGGATCACACGCCGGGGGTACGGGCTGTCGAGCAAGCCTGAGCGCGGCTACTCAGTTCCAGAACTCGCCGAAGACGATTGGCGCGTGATCAAAGAACTGAAGTTGCACAAGGCAGCGATCATCGGCCATTCGATGGCCGGTTCCGAAATGACGTTTCTCGCACAGCACCATTCCTTGGAAGTGGGAGCGCTTATTTATCTCGACGCTAATGCCGATCCTATGGACTATCCGTGGAGCAACGCCGAATACAGAGCGCTGACGATGAAAGCTATGAAGGGAGCGCCAGGCCCGCCGAAGAGAACGTCCGCTGACGACGCGTCTATCGAGGCATACCAGGCGTATCAGAGGCGAATTGGCGGGGCTGTGTTTCCCGCAGCGGAGATTCGGAATATGTATGTGATCAATCCGGACGGATCGGTGGGCAAGAATCGTACCCCTCCTTACGTCGGCCAAGAAATCGATGAGGGCTCAATCCCAAAGGACTACCGGAAGGATCGACATGCCCGTCTTAGCGCTGTTTGCCGTACCGCGTCCTGCAGCAGACAGGTGGAAAGAGCAGCTGCCGAAAGACGAAGAGGAGCGGCACGACGCCGACCGAGCCGACGAGATCCTGATGGAGTATATCCATCGCTGGAATAATAACCTCAAGGGTGCAGATCCTTTGGCTCGGATCGTCGAGATGCCGGGCGCAGATCACTACATGTTCCTCAGGGAACAGGCAGAAGTTTTACGCGAGGTTAAATCATTCTTGCGAGCGCTGCCTAGGAGAGGGGGGGGGGGGGGGGGGGGGGGGGGGGGGGGGGGGGGGGGGGGGGGGGGGGGGGGGGGGGGGGGGGGGGGGGGGGGGGGGGGGGGGGGGGGGGGGGGGGGGGGGGGGGGGGGGGGGGGGAAAAAAAAAAAGACGTGCCATCTGAGCTCCTGCAGGTCTTGGGAGGGAAACCTTCACCGTGTCACAACCTGAGATCAACCAGGCGCACCCGATACAGAAACAGAAAAAGGCGCTGTAATCCGTAGGCTAGATTCCGAGCGTACCTAAACTTCGCGCGCACGCTGATCCGCCACGGATGGCCCTGCACTGCCCTGGAGTTCAACGCTTATCCACATTGATGAAGAGCACAGGTATTATACAGATTATGTTCTGAAGGCAAGCAGAAACAGCGGCGAGGCGAATGTATATGGCAGACGAGGCGTCGAGCGGAACAGCTGACGACCTGACGGAGACAAACGATAGATCCGGACGACGTGAACCCGAGAACAAACTCGGTCAAATCTAAGTATGTGCTCAATAAAGGCTGAAATGCGTCCATTTCTCGGCGTGCGTCGAAGTCGAACGACTTCCCCTTCGTGCATATCCAAGTCAAAAGCGAAACCACCACAAAAACAACAATTCCCGTGAGTATCCCACCAAGGCCATTGAACATATCGGCGGCTCGATTGAGCGGGAATCATATCACTATATGCTACAGCTTGGAACGTATATCGTCACACGTAACGAGCGTCACGCTCCCACGCTGCTTTGTCAAGTGCACCAAATCAATCGAGAAAAGTAAGGCTTAACGGGGCCGGCCTCAGCGCGGATTTCAGGCTGCCTCGAGCGTCAATTCCATCAGCTTGCGAGCTACCTCGACTGAGTCGCTTTCCTCCACCAGCTGCGAGAAGGTCTCTTCCAAAGACTGCATCGATTTCGCCCGTCGCAATTCCTCGAGCGCCCCATACGCGATCACGTTACCTTTGCGCAGAATCAATACATGCGAGCAAACCTTCTCCACCACTTCGAGCACATGCGAGCAGTAGAAGATCATTTTCCCGGCGCTCTGCAATTCCTGAACCAGGTGGCGGAAGACCAGGGCCGAGGTCACGTCCAGGCCCGTAAGAGGCTCGTCAAAAATCAATACGTCCGGGTTGTGCAGAAGAGCCGCCGTAATCAAAATGCGTTGCCGCATTCCTTTCGAGTATGTTGCGATGGCTACGTGCCGGCTGGACTCGAGCGAAAATAGCCGGAGATACTCGTCAATTCGTTTCCCCAGCCAGCGTCCATCGAGCCCGCGCAACTGCCCCACCAACTCCAGATATTCCCGCCCGGAAAGATATGGGTACAAATTCGCGTCTTCCGGCACATACCCCACGTGTCTCTTGTATTCAGCCAGGTCGTTCCGTATATCCGCGCCGCGGTAGAAGACGTGACCGTCGCTCGGCTTAAGCAGGCCGGTTATCATCTTCACGGTCGTGCTCTTGCCCGATCCGTTCGGCCCCAGATAGCCAAGGACATGCCTGGGTTGAATCGTGAAACTGACGTTGGAAACGGCAGGGACAGTGGCGTAACGCTTGGTAAGAGCTTTGACTTCGAGCACGGCAAGCATAGTATACTACATAGTTTGCTGCGCCTCTACGCCAGCTCCTTGTGCCGAAAGCACCCCACTAGGTGATCGTTGACCATTCCAACTGCCTGCATAAACGCGTAACAGATGGTTGAGCCAACGAACGTAAACCCGCGCTTTGCCAGATCCTTGCTCATGGCGTCCGATTGGGCGCTCCGCGCTGGCAAGTCTTCCATCCGCCGCCAGCGATTTTGCACCGGCTGCCCGCCCACAAACTGCCACACATACTTGTCGAAGGTACCGAATTCCTTTCGGACAACTAGCAGCGCTTGGGCATTTCGGACAGACGACCGAACCTTAAGCCGGTTGCGAACAATGCCGGCGTTAGCCAGCAGAGCTGCGATTTTTGCCTCGCCATATCGAGACACCTTCGACGGATCGAAGCCGTCGAAAGCAGCACGGTAAGCAGAACGCTTTTTCAGAATGGTGGACCAGCTCAAGCCTGCCTGAGCGCCCTCCAAAACCAAAAACTCGAACAAAATACGATCGTCATGAACCGGGACGCCCCACTCCTCGTCATGATAGGCGAGGTAGAGGGCGTCACCTTCGGCCCATGCGCAACGTCCTCGTTCCTTCACATCCGAGATCGTACCAGCAAGCCCACAGCCTGCCCACAACAGTGCTGTTTCGCTACTTGGTTCCGTTCGAAGCCGTTGTCTTCTTCTCCGATTTGCTCAGGTTCTTCGCCAGTTCTAGATGCTGTTCCAGTGTGGGCAGAGTTTGAGAGGCAAACTGCTGTACCGCGGGGATGGTCCCGCCCTGGGATTCGCTCTGGAAGTCGCTAACGTCCGCCTTGTGATCTTTGAGCTGATCTTTGATATAGGCTTTGTCGAAATCGGCGCCCTCGAGCTTATTCAACTTGTCAATCCGCGACTGATACTTCTTTCCAAGCTGATCGGGAATTTCGACGTTTGCCTGCGACGCAATCTGCTTCAGCTGATCGTTCACTTTTGTGTGATCGGTCACCATCTTCTGCGCGAACTGCTTCACCTGGTCGCTCGATGCCTTCTGCTCGGCAATCTTGCCCAATTCGACTTCGGCCAGTCCGCCCATGGCAGCCTCTTTGATGAATTTCTTGTCATCCACCTTCGCAGGCGTTGGCATTGTCTCGGGGGTGCCCGGCGCCGTGGGGCCATTCGCTGTGGGGCCGGGCGCTTGCCCTCCAGGCGCGCCTCCGCCCTGCGACCCTCCTCCTCCGGGCTGCTGAGCAAACGCCGGAGATAAGCATTGTAAGCTCACGCACACGCCCGCAACTAGTAACGCGTGCAGTAAATTTCCACGCATACTGTATCCTTTCTCGTCTCGTTTTCCTTTCCGTCCGGCCTGTTTTTCGTGCCGGAACGAGGCAGCCCGGTCAGCCCGCGCTGTCCTGATAAGTGTGACTCAGGCCTTAAGTCTACGTTTCATCGAACAATTTGGTGAAAAAAGGGCGCAGAAAGGCATTCCTTTCGCGTTGTTGCATGATTAAGATAATCAAACATATGGCACAAGTAAAAGCGACTCCCCAGACTTATGACGTCGTCATCGTCGGTTCCGGAGCGGGCGGAGGCGTTGCAGCCCACGTCTTGGCGCTAGCCGGCGCGAAGGTCTGCATGCTCGAAGCCGGCGATTGGTTCGATTCGACGAAACAATCGAAAATGTTCGCTTGGCCGTATGACGTTCCCCACCGTGGATCGGGCACCAAGGAAAGGCCGTTTGGCTACTTTGACGCCACACTGTTCGGCGGCTGGCAAGTGCCGGGCGAGCCCTATACCAATGCGCCCGGTTCCGATTGGATGTGGTGGCGAGCTCGCATGCTGGGCGGCCGGACAAATCATTACGGCCGTATTTCGCTCCGCATGGGTCCCTACGATTTCAAACCTTACAGCCGTGACGGAAAAGGTTTCGATTGGCCGATTACATACGAAGATCTCGCTCCTTACTATGACAAGGCGGAGGAGTTGATCGGCGTTTTTGGAACTCACGAGGGTCTCGAAAACACGCCTGACGGCAAGTTCCTTCCGGCGCCCGCGCCGCGCGGTTACGAGAAGGTTATCAAGGCTTCGTGCGACAAACTGAATATTCCTTGCATCCCTTCCCGGCTCGCCATCCTGACGCGTTCGATCAATGGCCGTCCGGCTTGCCATTACTGCGCCCAGTGCGGCCGTTCCTGCGGCGTCAACGCTAATTTCAGCTCGCCTGGCGTGCATATTTTTCCGGCCATGAAAACCGGCAACTTAGAGGTGCGCGCCAACGCGATGGTTCGCGAAGTACTAGTGGGTCCGGACGGCCTTGCGCGCGGCGTCTCGTACGTCGATAAGAAAACACGCGGCGACGTATCCGTTTATGGCAAGATTGTGGTCCTGGCCGCGAGCTGCTGTGAGACCGCTCGCATCATGCTCAACTCGAAAAGCAACCAATTCCCCAACGGCATCGCCAATTCCACCGGCCTGGTTGGCCGCTACATCATGGATACGGTTGGGTCCGCCGTTGGCGGCTTCGTGCCGATTCTCGAGGATCTTCCGGCGCAAAACGAAGATGGCGTCGGCGGCATGCATCTTTATATGCCGTGGTGGCTGTATAAGGAACAGAAGGCCGGCAAAATGCCGTTTGCCCGGGGCTACCATATCGAAATTGGCGGTGGACGCGAGCTGCCTTCAGCCGGCATACTGAGCGGATCGCAACACTTGCTGGGAGGCGGGTATGGAGTTGAGCTGAAGCGAAACCTTCGCAAGATTTACGGCGCCAATATTTATTTTGCCGGACGCGGCGAGATGATCCCGAACGAGAACAGTTACTGCGAGATCGATAACGATGTGGTTGATCAATGGGGCATCCCTGTCCTGAAGTTTCACTTCAAATGGAGCCAGGATGAGCTTCTGCAGGCCAAGCATATGCAGGAAACGTTCCAGCAGATCATCGAGGCCGCGGGCGGCGTAGTGACGCATAAATCCGGCTCCGATGGAAATTGGGGCATTTCCACGGGCGGCGAAATCATACACGAGGTTGGCGCCACAAAGATGGGAAGTGACCCGAAAACCTCGGTGTTGAACCAGTATTGCCAGGCGTGGGACTGCAAGAATCTGTTCATTACCGATGCGGCGCCCTTCGTCAGCAACGCCGATAAGAACCCTACGCTGACGATCTCGGCGCTAGGCTGGCGCACATCGGAATACATCGTCGATCAAGTTAAGAAATTGAATGTGAAGGTATAACGGCAGGAAGGGCGTATTGTCATGTCAGAAGACGAAAAGCAGCAAAAACAAAACGAACCTGAACTTCAAGGAGAAGGCGTCAGCCGCCGCAGCCTGTTCCACATTCTGGGAGCAGGGCCGGCTGTTGCCGCTCTGGCGTCGCGGCCGATGATGGCGCAGGTCAATGAACATCATGCTCATCTGCCGGCGGCAGCCCGCGCGGCCGTGCCTGCCGGACCCTACCAGCGCAAGGTGTTCGACGATAAGCAGTGGCGTACTGTCTCTATTCTCTGCGACCTCGTCATTCCCGCCGATGAGCGCAGCGGAAGCGCGACCGAAGCCGGCGTTCCCGAGTTTATCGACGACTGGATCTACTTTGTAAACGACCAGCATGGGAACCGCGATTTCGAAGCCCAGATTCTTGGTGGTCTCATGTGGCTTGACAGGGAATCGAACCAGCGGTTCGAAAAACCGTTCGCCGATGCCATACCCGATCAGCAGCGTCAGCTTCTCGACCGGATCGCCTGGCCTGAGCGCGCTTCAAAAGAAGACCATGCGGGCGTCGTATTCTTCAACCACTTTCGCGACTTGACCGTCAGCGGTTTCTTTTCGAGCAAAATGGGTGTTCGCGATCTGCCGTATCTCGGCAACACAGCCGTCGCAGAATGGAAGGGGTGCGATCCGAAAGTGTGGGCGATTGTAGAAGATCGCATGAAGAACGGCTATAAGGGCGTTGCCGGTCCCGAAGCAAAGCCCTGGAGCTCATAACGTCGGGTTTTCCCAAGAACAGTAAATGCGATGCGCCATTCACGATTTAGCTTCGTTCTGCTGACGACACTGCTCGCCCTTCCATGCTTCCTTCGAAGCCAGGAGCCCGCTCCTCCTCCGGCCCAAGCGCCGCAGGCGCCCGCACCAACTCCCCAGGCTGCCAGGCGGGCGGCCATGCGCCGGATGATGGGCAAGCAGGAGCAGGACCCGGCCGCGGTTGCGCGAGGGAAGCAGGTTTTTGTCGCCAATTGCGCTTTCTGTCATGGAAGCAGCGCCACGGGAGGCGAGGGAGGGCCCGACCTGGTGCGCTCCATTCTCGTGCTGCACGACGAGAAGGGCAGCAACATCGGCCCTGTTGTTCTGAATGGAAGGCCCGGCAAGGGAATGCCGAAGTTTACGCTGACGCAGGACCAGATCGCCGATATCGCCGCGTTTCTCCACTCGCAGGCAGATGCAAAAGCCAATCGGATGGATTACAAGATCCAGAACGTAGTGACGGGCGATCCGAAGGCAGGCCAAGCCTATTTTGCGGGCCATTGTGCCGGGTGCCACTCTGTGACCGGAGATCTGGCCGGCATCACGAAAAAGTACCAGCCTGAAGCGCTCCAATCGCGTTTTCTCTATCCCAAGGAGCGCCGGTTTCCAGGAATGCCCGAGACGGGAGCGAAACCTGTGCCAACAAAAGTCACTGTGATGCTGCCGTCAGGCGAATCGATCTCCGGCACTCTCGAACATATGGACGATTTCAACGTCGCCATGTACGACTCGCAAGAGGTTTATCATTCGTGGCTGCGCAGCCGTAATCCGGGGCTCCAAGTGCAGGTGGCCGATCCGCTCGAGGGCCACGTTCAGCTTCTTCAGCAATACACCAACTCCGACATGCACAATATCCTCGCCTACCTGGAGACGTTGAAATGAACGTTGCCCGCGCCGCGGTCCTCGCTGCGGCCATTGCCGCCGGCGCTCTTTCCCAAGGCCTTGATCCGGCGAAACTAGTGACCCCGCCCACCGACACATGGCCGACCTATAACGGCGACTATTCGGGACGACGTTACAGCCCGCTTTCTCAAATCGATGCGTCGAATGTCGACATGCTCGGTCTAGCTTGGGTGTATCGTGCTGTGTCGGGCGCCACTGGGCCGTTCGGATCGCAGATCAAATCCACTCCGCTCGAAGTGAATGGGGTCTTGTACTTCACGGTGCCCGATCACGCCTGGGCCGTCGATGCGCGCACTGGTCGTGAACTCTGGCACTACCGCTGGAATTCAAAGGGCGGCGTTCACATCGGCAATCGCGGGGTGGGGATCTACGAAAATTGGCTGTTTTTCGAAACGCCGGACTGTCATCTGGTTTCGCTCAACATTACGGATGGAAAGGAGCGATGGAACAAAGAAATTTGCGATCTCAAGCAAGATTACTATGCTAGCGTCGCCCCGGTTATTATCCGCAATCATGTACTGGTCGGGGTGAGTGGAGACGATCTTGACATTCCCGGTTATCTCGAATCGCGCGATCCGGAAACAGGAGACGTGCAATGGCGCTGGAATGTGGAGCCGAAACCCGGCGAGCCCGGCTCGGAAACCTGGCCGAATCAGGATGCGATGGCGCATGGTGGCGGCATGACATGGGTGCCCTCGACTTACGATCCCCAACTCGATCTCCTGTATCTCGGAACGGGCAACCCTCAGCCTGTAATGGCGGGTAAGGGACGAGAGGGCGACGATCTGTTCACCGAATCGATCGTCGCGCTTCATCCCGACACCGGCAAAATGGCTTGGTATTTCCAGCCTTCTCCGCACGACACCCACGATTGGGATGCCGTCCAAACACCGGTTCTTTTCGATGGCGAATTCAATGGCCAGAAGCGCAAGCTTCTCGCACAGGCCAGCCGCAACGGATATTTTTTCGTTCTCGATCGCACAACGGGCGAGCACTTGTTAACTACGCAGTTCATTGAAACGAATTGGGCCAAAGGTATCGACGCGAAGGGACGCCCGGTTCGAAATCCCGAAAAAGATCCGAAGCCAGATGGCGCATTGGTGTCGCCCAGCTCGAATGGAGCGGCAAACTGGCCTCCGCCCACGTTCGACCCCGATACCGGACTGTTTTATGTCAGCGCCTGGCGATCGTACAGCGTGTTCTACCTGACCGACTTGCAAAATAAACCGGAAGGATGGGGCGGCATCGATCGGGGCTCCTGGGAGACGACGTACCTGCAGGCGATTGATTACCAGACCGGCAAGATTCGCTGGAGCCATAACTGGGGCAGCGGGGGCGGTTTGTCCGGTCTACTCAGTACGGCGGGCAAAGTGCTGTTCAGCGGCGATACGTCCGGTAATTTTGTTGCGCTCGATCCGGCCAATGGAAAGCCGCTGTGGTACACGCATCTCGGCGCCGGCGTAAGCAACGGGCCGATGACGTACCAGCTCGATGGCCTGCAATATCTGGTTGTTGCGGCGGGCGACAGTCTCTACGCCTTCAAATTGCCGCGCAAGTAATTTCAAACTTGCTTCGATTTTGAGCGCAATAATCGGAGTGATTCAAGCGAACTCCCGCGGCAAAATGATTTTGTGGCAACTGATGTGGCAGCTTGCATCGCGGCGCTTGATTGGAACCGTATCAGCGCGGACCTCGACACATATGGCTGCGCCGTAGGCGCGGCCTTATTGTCACCTGACGAATGCGCGGAGCTTCAAAGCTTCTATTCCGAGGAATCGCGCTTTAGATCGCGTATTGTGATGGCCCGGCACGGCTTCGGGCGCGGCGAATACAAATATTTTGGTTATCCGCTTCCCGAACTGATCGTTCAATTTCGGACGATGCTTTATCCGCAGCTTGCGGAAATTGCGAATCGCTGGAACGAAATGATGGACGTCGCAACGCGCTACCCCAAAGATCATGTCTCTTTCCTCGAACGGTGCCATCGTGCCGGCCAGACGCGGCCCACACCACTGCTGCTTCAGTACGGTCCCGGAGACTATAACTGCCTGCACCAGGATTTATACGGAGAACACGTTTTCCCCCTTCAGGTTGCGTTTCTGCTTTCCGCGCCTCAGACCGATTTCACGGGCGGCGAATTTGTCTTGATTGAACAACGCCCGCGTATGCAATCTCGCGCTGAAGTAGCTCCGCTGCGGCAGGGAGATGCAGTCGTTTTCCCGGTGCATCACAGGCCGGTGAAGGGCACGAGAGGCTTTTACCGCGTAGTGATGCGTCACGGAGTCAGCCGGGTGCGTTCGGGGTCCCGCTATACGTTGGGCGTGATCTTTCACGACGCAGCATAACGGACGCCTTGCCTAGGCATTCGTGATATGCTGATATCTCGAATGCCTAGGCACAACGATAAATCACCCCGTGAAGCCGAGCTCCTTCAGGGGACACTCGACATGTTGATTCTGAAAATCGCCGCCCTGCGCCCTATTCATGGATATGCGATTGTGCAGCGTCTCCAGCAGATTTCGGGAGACGCGCTACAGGTTCGGCAGGGCTCGCTCTATCCCGCGCTTTATAGACTGGAGAACCGCGGCTGGCTGAAGTCCGAGTGGAAAACGACCGAAGGGGGCAGGGACGCGAAGTACTATAGCCTGACCAAAACGGGACGCAAACAACTCGAGGCGGAGACCGCGGGCTGGAACCGTCTGTGCGAGGTGATCTCGATGGTTCTCGAGACTGCGGAGTGAGGAGCGAGAAGAATGAAATCAGACTCCTGGTTTCGGCGGCGCCGTTGGGAACGGCAAATGGACGCCGAGTTCCGGTTTCATTTGGACAGTCTGATCGGCGACTACATTCGCCAGGGCTTAAGCCCCGCGGAGGCGGAACTACGCGCGCGCCGCGAGTTCGGGGCGATAGAGCTTGCCAAGGACGAGGTTCGCGACTACAGACCCATTGAGTGGCTCGATCAGTTCTTACGAGACTTTCGTTACACCTTCCGATCGTTGCGGAAGAGTCCCGGATTTACGGTCGCTGTCATCGCGACTCTGGCGCTCGGCATTGGCGCTAACACTGCGATTTTTCAATTGCTCGATGCAGTGCGTCTGCGCACGCTTCCGGTCAAGGACCCGGATCAACTGGCGATGGTGCAACTGGCGGATGGAACCGGGCTGAGAGGAAACCAGGCGACAAGGAATCCCGCGCTCACCAATCCGATTTGGGAGCGGTTTCGCGAGACGCAGAACACATTTTCCGGAGTGTTGGCGTGGGCAGATAACGATTTCGGTCTCTCTCGAGGCGGTGAACAGCGGCTTGCGCGGGGACTCTTTGTTAGTGGCGATTTTTTCCGCGTGTTGGGCGTTGAGCCGGTCATGGGCCGCGTCTTTACAGCCGCCGACGACCACCGCGGTTGCGGGCTTCCGGGCGCGGTGATCAGCTATTCGTTCTGGCAGCGTGAGTTTGCGGGCGATGCGTCTGTGATCCGTAAAAAGCTCTTGCTCAACTTTCACGACGTGGACATTATTGGAGTGACTCCTGCGGGTTTTTCGGGCGTCGAGATCGGACGCTCGTATGACGTGGCGGTCCCGATTTGCTCGCAGACGGCTCTATGGAGCGAGGGCGACTGGCTGAATGAAGGGACAGTTTGGTGGCTGACGGCGATGGGCCGGTTGAAGCCGGGCGAGACATTGAAGAGGGCGGACGTGCAGTTGCGCGCGACGACGTCGGGCATTTTCGAGGCAACGCTGCCCAAAAATTATCCCGCAGTCAATGTAAAGGATTACCTCAAATTCAAACTGTCTGCCGTTCCCGCCGGCAATGGAGTGTCGGTGTTGCGCGACGAGTACGGAGACCCGTTGCTTTTGTTGCTCGCAACCGCCGGGTTGGTTTTGCTGATCGCCTGCGCCAACATCGCCAACCTGATCCTGGCTCGATCGACTGCGCGCGAGCACGAATTCGCCGTGCGGTTAGCCATCGGCGCATCGCGGAGCCGTCTCATCCGGCAATTGATGACCGAAAACATTCTGCTCGCGTTGTGCGGTGCAACGGCGGGGTTGTTCTTATCGGGGATGCTGAGCCACTTACTGGTCGCCTTGCTCGGCACACAGGGCGACTCGCCGTTCCTCGATCTGCGGCCAGATACTCGAGTGTTCGCCTTTACCTTAATGGTCGCGAGTGTCACTTGTATTTTGTTCGGGCTGATTCCAGCGTTTCGAGCCACACGCGCCGCTCCGAGCGACGCCATGAAAACCGGCGGCCGCTCGCTTACGGCAAGCCGCGAACGGTTCGGATTGAGGCAGATTTTGGTGGTATCGCAGGTTTCGTTGTCGCTCGTGCTGCTCGTCGGCGCGCTTCTGTTCTCGAGCAGCTTGCGCAATCTGCTTGCCGTGGATGCCGGATTCGAGCGCCATGGAATCCTGCTCGCCGATGTCGATCTCTTTCGCCGGTTGAACATTCCTGTCGCGCAACGCGTCGCGTTCAAACGTAACTTGATCGAGAAGATTCGCGCCCTTCCCGGTATCGCTTCTGTCGCGGAGGTAGACGTCATCCCGCTGAGCGGGAGTGGCACGGAAAATGACGTTTGGCACGACGGGGCGGATGCGAACCGCAAGACTGAATCCTATTTCAACTGGATCAGCGACGGCTATTTCAAAACCATGGCAATCCCGCTTCTCGCCGGCCGGGATTTCAATGATCACGACACAACATCGTCCCCCAGAGTCGCGATCGTGAGCCAGACGTTTGCCCGCCGGCTGGGGCTGGGCGCGAATCCGGTGGGGAAGCGATTTCGGAGACAAGCAACTCCGTCGGAACCGGAACAGGTATTCGAGATTGTCGGTTTGGTCAAAGACACAAAGTATTTCAGCTTGCGCGAGGAATTCGCGCCGATCGCCTATCTTTCGGCCGCTCAAGACACTCAACCCGGTCCGCGCGCCGAAATCATGATTCGCTCCACAGTGTCGCTGCGTGACACGGCTTCCGCAGTTCGAAGCGCCGTCGCGCAAGTCAGCCCAGCGATTGGCATTGATTTCCGCGCGTTCGAAACCACCATCCGCGAAGGCTTGCTACGCGAGCGCCTGATGGCTACGCTGTCCGGTTTCTTTGGCGCGCTTGCGGCGCTGATCGCGGCCATCGGGCTCTATGGCGTCATGTCGTATCTTGCTGCGCGGCGGACGAATGAGATTGGAATCCGCATCGCGCTCGGCGCGGACCGGCGCAACATTCTGGCGTTGATTATGCGGCAGGCCGGCGCGCTTCTTGCGGCTGGGCTGGGTTCTGGGGCGTTGTTAGCGATTGCTGCGGCGGGCACAGCCCGATCGATGCTCTTCGGGCTGAAGCCATACGATGCTCGCACCCTTGCGCTGGCGGCCGCTCTTCTTGCGGCGGTCACTCTGGCGGCGAGTTATGTGCCTGCCCGCCGGGCCGCGCGCTTGGACCCGATGGCGGCGCTGCGCGAAGAATAACCGCTCCCTCGCGGTCGCGGCTCGGGGAGTTTGTTATTCTCACTGCGACATATGCCCAAATTCTCTCTCAAGGCCGAATTCCTCGCTGAGTTCGTCGGGACGATGGTGTTGCTTGCATTTGGAAATGGTGTTGTAGCGATGGTCGTGCTCTTCGGACACTCGCAGCAGGGCGAGATTGTAAATGGCGGATACACAAACATCACGCTGGCGTGGGGCTTAGGAGTGACTCTGGCCGTGTACATCGCCGGCCGGGTCAGCGGCGCCCATCTGAATCCAGCCGTTACGCTGACGCTCGCCGTCTTCCGCGGCTTTCCGTGGCGAAAAGTCGTACCATACTTCGTTGCGCAGATCAGCGGCGCGTTCACTGGAGCGGCGCTTGTGTTCTGGGAATATCGTCCGCAACTCGATGTAGCCGACCCGCTTCGCGATCATACTGCCGGAGTGTTCACAACCTTTCCCGCCTTTCCAAACATACCTTCGGCGGGCATGTACGATCAGATTTTAGGAACTGCGCTGTTGCTGCTCGTGATCTTCGCCGTCACCGATCGCCGCAACCTCGCGCCGGCAGGCAGCCTGGCGCCCATTCTGGTGGGCTTCAGCGTGATTGCAATCGGCATGTCGTTCGGTAGCCTGTACGGCTACGCGATCAATCCCGCCAGAGATTTTGGCCCCCGGCTCCTCACCGTGATTGTCGGGTTCAAAAAGAACGGACTCACAGACGGCTCGAACGCGTTCTTAATTCCAATCATCGGGCCGTTGTTAGGCGGCTTGGCCGGAGGCGCGCTGTATGACGCGGCGATCGGTTACTGGTTGAGAAATCAAACACCGGAGCCAGCTCAAGACAAGTAAGTCCGGCGAATACGTGCCACATCGAGAATCGCTGTGAGAAAGTCGCCGGGACGAACTTTCGATCCCTCGATGTCGGTCCAGCACTCGAGCGGATATTCGTAGATGGTTTGAGCAAGGGCGGCCGTATTTCCTTGGTAGGTTCTAAGGAACCGTGCAAGGATTTCGACGTCGAACACCCAGCGCGACAGGAATGGCTGCTCGAGAACCTGAATTAACGAATCGTTAGCGCGGAAAATCTTCGCGCCGCATTGAGTATCGTAAATCGGCAGTTTCAGCATCCATGAGACAACTGTTGCGAAGATCCGGCCGAGATAGTGGCGCGATTCCTTGCGGGCGACAGAGCGGCCGAGCAGCTTTACTCGGGCGCCAAAAACCATTTGTATCTCGGGACTGCGTTCGAATATGGCGAGGAACCGGGGTATTGTATCGAGCGGAGTAGCCAGATCGGCGTCCCAGAAACCCACAAGGTCCTGGCTAAACGTTCGCATAGAGTGGAGCAGGCCCAGGCGAACGGCTTCTGCTTTGCCGCCGTTCACCGGGCAGCGGAGTATTTCGGCGCGGTTCTCGAAGCCGCGGCGAAGTGCTTCGAGAACTTCCACTGTACGGTCGGTGCTGCCGTCGTCGACGAACACGAACCGGGTGCAGCCGGGTTCCGATAAAAAAGCGCGGAATTTTTCGACGTTCAGCCGTTTCGCTTCGTTGTAACAGGGCACAACGAGCGAAAGACGATAGAAATGAGGTTGGTTTTCGCGATCGGCCATTCAAGTACTGTCTTATTGGAGCAGACGACGCCGGCGACCGTCATGTTTGTTCTAATTTCTCAGAACGTTGAACTGAAGTTCGCCGCTGCACGCTGAAAAGAGATTCTGAAAAAGGGCCGACTGAGACCGCTCCCTCGCGGTCGCGGTTCCGTAAGCTGCTGTGGACACGCGATCGCATTTCTGAACCGCGCGCGTGAGCAAGCGGTGTTCGGCCTTTTTCAGCATCCTCTGAGGCGTGCGCCGCTTCACGACACCGCTGAACGCGGAGCCTCTTGGCGCGATCGAAGCGGGATCCTTTCCGGTTGTCTTAGCGTAAAGTAAAAGCGGCATCCGCTTCCGAGCGTTGAGGCGACCGAGATAGTGCCTCCATGTCTTTCGACGATGCGTTTTGAAATTGCCAACCCCATTCCAACGCCCTGCCCGCCGCGGCTTAATTGCTTGAACATTCCAAAAACCTGGACGTGATACTTGGGGTCGATGCCGATTCCATTATCTTCGACGCAGAAGCGCCAAACACCCCCATCTTCCCGCGCTGAAATGTGGATGCGCGGAGGTATGCCCTCCCGGCGGTACTTAATCGCGTTGCCGACCAGGTTTTGAAATAGCTGAATTAATTGCAGCCGGTTTCCCACGATGGCTGGAAGCTTGTCGTGTGTGACGGTGGCTTGCGTCTGTTCGATCATTGCGCGCAGATTGTTAAGAACCACCCGCACGATTTCTTCTGTTTCGAGAGACTGTTCCCGCTGCTCCGCGGAGCTTGCAAGACGTGAATACTCGAGTATCCCCTCGACCAGCTCCCGCATTTGCGTGGAAGCATCTACTAAATGAGAAAGATACTGTTTGCCCTCCAATGGCAGGGCATCTCCGCATCGCAATTTCAGTAAACCGGAAAACGCAGATATAGTCCTAAGGGGTTCCTGCAAGTCATGGCTGGTGGCGTAAGCAAACTGTTCGAGCGCTTCGTTCGAGCTCTTCAACGCTGAATAATAATCGTGCAACTGCCGGGCAGCGACCACAAAGGCATGGCTCACCTCGCCGAGTTCGTCCTTTGAACCGGTTTCGAGCGTGACATTGAAATCTCCGAGCGCGAACTGATGGGCGGCACTCTTTAGCTGAGACAAAGGCCTGACAATGCTGCGGGTAACATATAAGCCCAGAATCAGAGATGCGGCGAGCGAAAGGAGCGCGGTAAGGCCCAGGATCATCTTTGAGCGCCGTTCACCGATTTCGATTTCGCGAATAGATCGGATTCGCTCGGCGCTGACCTCTGCGTTGACATTTTCGACCATCTCGCGGACGCTGTCCAGGATGTCGTTCACCTGGTTCTCCAACCGGAGGCGAATGGCAGTCCAGTCGTTGACGCCGCCCAGCCGCTCCATCGCGTCAAATTCGTCGGCGATGGCATCGCGCAAAGCGCCGAGAGTTCCGGGAACCGGCGTTTGAGTTTCATGAAAGGACTTCACTGCTTCTTCGATATCGTCGAACGATTCCTGGCGGAGCCGATGAGCGCTTGAAACAAATCTGGCTGCGTCCCGGGCTTGCGACAAACTATCCAGCCTGCGGCGGATCGCGCCGACGTCGGCGCGGACGCGGTATACGGCGATCACCTGATCGTCAACAGCCGCGAGAATTCGTTCATGCCGCAAAATACTGAGAAGCTGCCAGCCCGCTACCGCAGTGCCGCACGCAATGAGGAACGCAACGCTGCCGAACGCGAGCGTGAGGCGCCATCCAATACTCACTGAGGCTCCTCGTTGCCGCGTCTCGCAAAGCCCGTCAAACGCGCGATGTCCGACTCGATGGCCGCGGCGCCTTCCGAAGGGCTGACCTTCCCGGTAAGAATCGAGTGAACGTCGCGCGCGTATGCCTGCGAAACAAGATCGTATCTCGCGCCAACGAGGGACGAAGGCCGCCGGACAAGGCGCCCCGGCACGTCGGCCATTGCCTGGAAGAATGGGTTGGCGTTGAGCACCGCCGGATCGTGATACAGGGATTCGATTGCCGGCAAAAACGCGCCGCCGATGGCCCTCTCTCTTTGCACCTCGCGGCTTGTCATATACTTGACGAACTCGATCGCCTCGGAGCGATGCCGCGTGTATTTCGGAATTCCCAAATACCATCCCCCAAGAGCGCTTCCGTGACGGTTGACTCCCTCAGGAATCGACGTGATCGAGAATCGATCGCCCACTTCCGCGGATTTCTTTGCCAACGGGTAGACATAGCTCCAATTGCGCAGGAACGCCGCTCTCCCGCTCTGCCACAGGTTGCGGGAATCTTCCTCGAGATACGCAGTGACACCCGGCGGCGAAATGGTCCCGATCCAGCGAGCTGCGCGCGCGAACGCCCGGATTGCGGCCGGGTTGTCAACGCGCACCGTGTGGTCTTGTTCCACCAAGTTTCCGCCTCCTTGCGAGGACTGCCATTCGAGCGCGTTACAAGTGAGACCTTCATAGTCTGCGCCTTGCCATACGTAGCCCCAAAAGTCGGAATGGCTCCGCATTCGTTCGCCCTTCTGAATGCGCAAGCTCTGTGCCTCGAGTTCATCCCACGTGCGCGGCGGCCGCGCGAATCCGTATCTTTTGAGAAGATCGGTGCGGTAGTAGAGCATACCGTACTCGACGAAAAAGGGAGCGGCAACGACACGCCCGTCGACGGTCGCATTTTCGACGACCTCGCGCGGCTCATCGGATAGTTCGCTTCGAAGCGCATCCTTCAGATCAATCATGTAATTTGCCACAATTCCCGGCCAAATAGTATCGACTTGAAAGACATCGACAGCCGGAGATTCGTGCTCGAGGAGGGCAACTTCCTGATTTAATCGTTTCGAGGTCGATTCCGAGGCTGGAACCACGCGAATCGAGATGCCGGTTCTGCGCGTGAACTCGCTCATGATGCGTTGATCGAGATTGTTCGAGTCGCCCGGGACCCACATCAAGACCGTAACAGACGGCAGCTGCTCCGCTTTTTGCCGGGAATTCGAACAGGCGAAGAGCTCGGCCAGTAAAAATACGAGCGCGGCCAGAGGTGGGCGAAGCATCGCGGATGGGGCATAGTGTATCGTATTCCGCCCAACATTTTTCGATCGGCGCGGTGCCACGGATTGCAAATAATATGCCGTCAATTATAGATGAAATCCTTTACATTCTACTGCCATTCGGGTAAATTGTACTCGAAGCCCCTAACATCACAACTAATGTTTATTGGCAAGCTTCTCTCGAAATATCTTCGGCGCGCTCGCCCGAGTGTCGCCAACCCAATGAAGCAGCGCATGAGGCGTACCGCCGGCGCATGTGTTGGGTTGTTCGATGTTAGCCGAACAGCCCGCGTTAAAAGCCCGCGGCAGAGGTCTGAAAGGACACGCGAGACAGGCGAAACCGCTTGTCCCACTGCGGGGCGGACGGGAGGCTGGTTTAACTTTGAACCGGGTATCTAGCGCCCCCGCTCATATCTTCATGGCGGAGGACAACCCGGCCGACGTTTATCTCATCCGGCACGTTTTAAAAGAGAGTGGAATCGATTTCCAGCTCAAGGTAGCCGCGGATGGGAAGCAGGCGTTGTCTTTTCTCTGTGGGGAAGGCGCGTTCGACGAAGCCGCGAAGCCGGCTCTCATCCTGCTCGATTTGAACTTGCCGAAGCACGATGGAACTGAAATTCTCGAGCGTATACGCAGCGATCGCGCCTTCGCCTCCGTACCGGTAATTATTTTGACGTCGTCGGATTCGCCAAAAGATCGGCTCACCGCCACGGAATTGGGCGCTACTTGCTATCTTCGAAAGCCTTCTTCGTTAAATGAATTCATGGCCGTTGGAGCTGTCATTAAAGAAGTGCTTGCGGCCTCATCGGCGCCAGCCACGAAATTCTTGGCATGAAAGAGTAAGACCTATTTTGCATAGAAACTCGCCGTCGAGCGGCTGCAGTGTGGCAGCCGTCCGCGAGACATCCTCGAGCGTCGTCGTCCTTCCATTTACCGCCAATATCCGGCACATCCGAGTCCCCGGGAGCTTTACTTTATGACCACAGATATTGCCGCCAACAGCCTCGATACGAGTCTGCTGCTGAATACCCTTATCGCCTTCAAAGACGGTGATTTCTCCGCTCGCATGCCGGTCGATCAGACGGGACTCGGCGGAAAGGTGTATGACGTGCTCAACGACATCTTTCGCCTGAACGCAAGAATGGCGAGTGAATTTGCGCGCATCAGCAACGCGGTCGGTAAAGAAGGCAGAATCAGTCAGCGCGCGTCTCTCGGCCCGGTCTCAGGGGGATGGGCCGATTGCGTGGACTCGGTGAACAGTTTAATCGGCGACCTGGTGCAGCCGTCCACTGAAGTGGCTCGAGTGATCGGCGCCGTGGCGAAAGGGGATCTTTCGCAGACCATGGCGCTCGAGGTCGATGGCCGGGCATTGAAAGGCGAGTTTCTTCATACCGCGCGGGTTGTCAACACGATGGTTGAACAGTTGAACTCGTTTGCTTCCGAGGTCACACGCGTGGCGCGAGAGGTAGGCACAGAGGGCCGGCTTGGGGGACAAGCGGATGTGAAAGGCGTGGCTGGCACCTGGAAGGACCTGACCGAATCGGTTAACTCGATGGCGTCGAACCTCACCAATCAGGTGCGCAACATCGCGGGCGTGACGACAGCGGTGGCGCGCGGCGATTTAACCACCAAAATCACGGTGGACGCTCGCGGCGAAATTTTGGAGTTGAAGAACACGATCAACACCATGGTCGATCAGCTTTCGTCGTTTGCGAGCGAAGTGACGAGAGTTGCGCGCGAGGTGGGAACGGAAGGCATTCTGGGCGGCCAGGCCGATGTGCGGGGCGTGGGCGGCGTGTGGAAGGATCTGACTGATTCCGTGAATTCGATGGCGGGCAACTTAACCGCTCAGGTCCGCAATATCGCGGGCGTGACCACCGCCGTCGCCAATGGCGATCTTTCGCGGAAGATCACCGTCCAGGTCCGCGGGGAAATTCTCGAGCTGAAAGACACCATCAACACGATGGTGGACCAGCTTTCATCGTTTGCGAGCGAAGTGACGCGCGTGGCGCGGGAAGTAGGAACCGAAGGTAAGCTGGGCGGCCAGGCGGATGTGAAAGGAGTGGCCGGTGTCTGGAAAGATTTGACTGAAAGCGTGAACTCGATGGCCGGCAACCTTACGAATCAGGTACGCAATATTGCCGGAGTTACGACGGCGGTGGCGAAGGGCGACCTGTCGACCAAGATCACTGTCGATGCCCGCGGCGAAATTTTAGAGCTGAAGAACACGATCAACATCATGGTCGATCAGCTTAATTCGTTCGCAAGCGAAGTGACGAGAGTCGCGAGAGAAGTGGGAACGGAAGGGAAACTCGGCGGCCAGGCGGATGTGAAAGGCGTGGGCGGCGTTTGGAAGGACCTGACGGAAAGCGTGAATTCGATGGCCGGGAACCTGACGGCGCAGGTACGTAACATCGCCGAAGTCACGACAGCGGTGGCGAACGGCGATCTCTCACGCAAGATCACCGTCGATGTGCGCGGCGAAATTCTCGAGTTGAAAAACACGATCAACACGATGGTCGATCAGCTCAATGCGTTTGCGGGCGAAGTGACGCGTGTGGCGCGCGAGGTGGGCACCGAAGGCGCGCTAGGCGGGCAGGCGGATGTGAAGGGCGTGGGCGGTGTGTGGAAGGACCTTACGGATTCGGTTAACTCGATGGCGGGCAATCTCACCGCCCAGGTGCGCAACATTGCCGAGGTCACGACAGCGGTGGCGAACGGCGATCTGTCGCGCAAGATCACGGTGGACGTGCGCGGCGAGATTCTCGAGCTGAAGAACACGATTAACATCATGGTCGATCAGCTCAATGCGTTTGCGGGCGAGGTGACGCGCGTGGCGCGCGAGGTGGGTACCGAAGGCAAGCTGGGCGGCCAGGCCGTTGTCAAAGGTGTGGGCGGCGTATGGAAGGATTTGACGGACTCGGTTAACTCGATGGCCGGGAACCTCACGGCGCAGGTCCGCAACATCGCCGACGTCACAACAGCCGTCGCCAAAGGCGATCTGTCGCGCAAGATCACGGTCCAGGTTCGCGGGGAAATTCTCGAGTTGAAGGACACCATCAACACGATGGTCGATCAGCTCAGCTCGTTTGCATCGGAGGTGACACGCGTGGCGCGCGAGGTGGGTACCGAAGGCAAGCTCGGCGGACAGGCCGATGTGAAGGGCGTTGCCGGTACTTGGCGCGATCTGACGGAGAGCGTGAATTCGATGGCGGGCAATCTGACCGCGCAGGTGCGCAATATTGCCGATGTCACAACAGCCGTCGCCAAAGGGGATCTCTCGCGCAAGATAACGGTGGAAGTGCGAGGCGAGATCCTCGAGTTGAAGAACACGATCAACACAATGGTCGATCAGCTCAATGCCTTTGCGAGTGAAGTGACGCGTGTGGCGCGCGAGGTAGGAACGGAAGGCAAGCTCGGCGGACAGGCCGACGTGAAAGGCATTGGGGGAACGTGGCGCGATTTGACGGAGAGCGTTAACTCGATGGCGTCGAACCTGACGAACCAGGTGCGCAATATCGCCGAGGTTACGACCGCCGTGGCCAAAGGCGATCTCGGCCGCAAGATCACGGTCGATGCGCGAGGCGAGATCCAGGAGTTGAAGAACACCATCAACATCATGGTCGATCAGCTCAGCTCGTTTGCATCGGAGGTGACACGCGTGGCAAAGGAGGTGGGTACCGAGGGAAAACTCGGCGGCCAAGCCGATGTCCGCGGTGTCGCTGGTACGTGGAAAGACCTGACTGATTCCGTGAACTCGATGGCGTCGAATTTGACGAATCAGGTTCGCAATATCGCGGGCGTGACGACGGCCGTGGCTAAAGGCGATTTGACCACGAAAATCACGGTTGATGCGCGCGGCGAGATTTTGGAGCTGAAGAACACGATCAACACGATGGTGGACCAGCTCAGTTCATTTGCCTCGGAGGTAACGCGTGTTGCCAAGGAAGTCGGAACGGAAGGGAAGCTGGGTGGCCAGGCCGAGGTGAAGGGCGTTGCCGGCACATGGAAAGACTTAACGGAAAGCGTGAACTGGATGGCTGGGAACCTGACGAATCAGGTTCGCAACATCGCCGAGGTGACTACGGCCGTTGCCCGAGGCGATCTCTCGCGCAAGATCACCGTCGACGCGCGGGGCGAGATTCTCGAGCTGAAGGACACCATCAATACGATGGTGGACCAGCTCTCTTCGTTTGCCAGCGAAGTGACGCGCGTGGCGCGCGAGGTGGGCACGGAAGGTAGGCTCGGTGGTCAAGCCGACGTGTATGGCGTTGCCGGCACGTGGAAGGATTTGACCGAAAGCGTCAACTCGATGGCCGGCAATCTGACCGCGCAGGTGCGCAACATTGCCCAGGTCACAACGGCCGTGGCAAACGGCGACCTTAGCCGGAAGATCACGGTGGATGTGCGAGGCGAGATTTTGGAGCTGAAGAACACGGTCAATACGATGGTCGACCAGCTCAATTCGTTTGCAAGCGAAGTAACACGCGTGGCCCGCGAAGTCGGCACCGACGGCAAGCTGGGCGGTCAAGCGGAAGTGAAAGGTGTTGCCGGTACATGGAAGGATCTTACGGACAACGTGAATTTCATGGCCGCCAATCTCACGACGCAGGTGCGCGGTATCGCAAAGGTCGTGACTGCGGTGGCGATCGGCGACTTGAAACGAAAACTTGTGCTCGAGACGAAGGGCGAAATCGCGGAACTGGCCGACACAATCAATGGCATGATCGATACCCTTGCCACGTTCGCCGATCAGGTAACGACGGTCGCGCGAGAAGTCGGCGTGGAAGGAAAGCTTGGTGGCCAGGCACGAGTTCCGGGCGCTGCCGGCATCTGGCGCGACCTGACCGATAACGTCAATCAGTTGGCAGCCAATCTCACCAACCAGGTCCGCGCCATTGCGGATGTGGCGAATGCGGTGACCAGCGGCGACTTGACCCGGACAATTTCTGTCGAAGCCCAAGGTGAAGTCGCGGCGCTGAAGGACAACATCAACGAGATGATCGGCACTTTGGCCGAAACCACGCGACAGAACAAGGACCAGGATTGGCTGAAAACGAATATCGCGCGATTCACCGGCATGCTGCAGGGACAGCGCGATCTGCTCGCCGTATCGAAGCTGCTGCTTTCGGAGCTGACGCCGCTGGTTGACGCGCAGCACGGCAGTTTCTATCTCGCCGATTCGGCCGACGAGCAGCCGGCGCTCAAGCTCATGGCCGGCTACGCCTACGATGAGCAGTTCGGAATCCGAAGCCAGTTCAAAATGGGCCAGGGGCTGGTTGGCCAATGCGCTCAAGAGAAACGGCGCATTCTGGTGGATAAGGTTCCAACCGACTACATTCGGATCACTTCGAGCCTGGGCGAAGCCACGCCCGTTAGCATCGTCGTTTTGCCGGTTCTTTTCGAAGGCGAAGCGAAAGCCGTGATCGAGCTTGCTTCGTTCGAACAGTTCAGCGACATTCACTTAGCCTTTCTCGATCAGATGACCCAGAGCCTGGGCATTGTGCTGAACACGATTGCCGCGACGATGCGGACCGAAGAGCTGCTGAAGCAGAGCCAGGCTCTAGCCGAGCAACTGCAGAAAACCAACGCCGAATTGCAGGAAAAGGCGCAGTTGCTGGCCGAGCAGAAAACCGAAGTCGAGACCAAGAATCGAGAAGTTGAACAGGCCAAGGCGGCGCTCGAAGAGAAGGCTGAGCAGCTCGCGCTCACTTCGAAGTACAAGAGCGAATTTCTGGCCAATATGAGCCACGAGCTTCGCACCCCATTGAACAACTTGCTGATTCTCGCTCAAATGCTGGCCGAGAATGCTGAGAAGAATCTGCAGCCAAAACAGGTGAAGTATGCCGAAACGATTCATAGTTCCGGCACCGACCTGCTGGCTCTGATTAACGACATTCTCGATCTTTCAAAAATTGAATCGGGCAAGATGGACGTCGAGATTGGTAGCGTACGGTTCACCGATCTGCGCGATTACTGCTCGCGCACGTTCCGCCATGTTGCCGATGGAAAGAATCTCGAGTTCACGATTGATCTGGACAGCAGCGTCTTGTCGGAAACCATCCACACGGATGCCAAGCGGCTGCAACAGGTACTCAAGAATTTGCTGTCGAACGCACTCAAGTTTACCGAGAGAGGCATTGTACGCCTGCATGTGGAACATGCGAGCGCCGGCTGGAGCGCCAGCCACCCGATTCTCAATCGGGCGAAAACCGTTATCGCCTTTTCGGTTACCGATACAGGCATCGGAATTCCACAGGAGAAGCAGCGAATCATCTTCGAAGCTTTCCAGCAAGCCGACGGCACTACCAGCCGAAAGTACGGCGGCACGGGGCTGGGCCTTTCGATCAGCCGCGAGCTGGCGCGCTTGCTGGGCGGAGAGATTCGATTACAGAGCGTGCCGGGGATGGGGAGCACGTTCACGCTCTACCTTCCGCAGGTTTACGTGGCATTGGCGCAGCCGTCGAAGGCGGAGTCTCTGCGCTCGACCGTTGCCACTCCAGTCGCTTCGCCGGCCGTTGCTGCGCTTCCCGCGGCTGCGATTCCGGTGGCCGACGAGCCGGCGAATTTGTTGGAGTCCACGCTTGACGTGATTTTGCCGGCGCCCATATCTACTCCGGCGACGCTCGTCGAAGATCTCGTGATCGACGACGACCGTAATTTGATTCAGCCCGGCGATCCGGTGCTGCTCATCATCGAAGATGACGTCACGTTCGCTCGGATTCTGCTTGACCTGGCGCGCGACAAAGGGCTCAAGGCTCTTGTCGCTTTGCGCGGCAGCACGGCGCTGTCGCTCGCGCGCGAGTTCAAGCCGGGCGCGATCACACTTGACATCAACCTGCCCGACATGGTGGGTTGGACGATTCTGGACCGGCTCAAACACGACCCCGTCACGCGGCACATTCCGGTGCATATCATCTCGGGCGATGAGAATTTGCGGCGAGGCCTGGCTCTGGGAGCGATGACCTATCTCAAGAAGTCAACTGGCCGGGAGTCTCTTGAACAGGCGTTTGCCGGTATCGAGGAGTCGGCGAAGCGGCGGGTTAAGAAGCTTCTTGTGGTCACCGGCGACAGTATTCGCCGTAAGAATATCCGTCAGGTTGTCGAGGGCGACGACGTCCAGATTCTGGATGCCGGCACGGCGCGCGAAGCGATGACCTTGGTTAAGCAGCAATACTTCGACGGCGTGGTGATCGATCTCCGCCTGCCGGACACTTCCGCTCTCGGGTTGGTTGAGGAGTTGTGCGGCGAATTGGCTCCGCACCCAGCGCCGGTCATCCTCTTCAGCAAACGCCGTCTCACGGAAGAGGAGACGCGGCAGGTTGTGAGCCTTCAGCGGCTCGCGCTGGTAAAACACGCGCAATCGCCGGAGCAACTTCTGGATTTGGCGGTGCTGTTACTCCATCGCGCGGAGTCGGATCTCTCGGATGGGCAGCGAGAAATTCTGGCCAAAGTTCGGAGCGGCGATGTGATTCTGACCGGGCGAAAAGTTCTTGTGATCGATGACGACTTGCGCAATATTTTCGCGCTTACCAGTGTGCTCGAACAGCATAATCTGAATGTGCTTCACGCCGAGAATGGCCGCGACGGAATTGAGATTCTCGTGAGGACTCCGGGAGTGGATGCGGTGCTCATGGACATCATGATGCCGGAGATGGACGGTTATGAGACGACTCAGGCGATCCGCCAGATTCCCGAATTCCGTTCTTTGCCGATTATCGCCCTCACGGCCAAGGCCATGAAAGGCGACCGCGAAAAATGCCTTCAGGCCGGGGCGTCCGATTATGTGACGAAGCCAGTCGATTTGGAGCACCTGTTTTCAGTGCTCCGCGTGTGGATTTCGCGTGGCCACGAAATCTTCGAGCCCCATGTGACGGCCGCGATGGGCGACTCGCGGTAGCCGGGGTGCACATTCGAAATTAATGATTCAGCGCCGATATGACAATTGCCGCGGAAGTCTTACAGACTCACGAAGAGGCCGAGGCCAAGAAGAGAGTGAAAATCCTGTTAGTCGATGACACGCCCGAGAACCTGGTTTCTTTGGAGGCGGCGCTCGATACATTGGGCGAGGAACTGGTTCTTGCGCAATCCGGAAAAGAGGCTCTACGGTACCTGCTCGAGGATAATTTTGCGGCCATCCTGCTCGACGTGAAGATGCCCGATATGGACGGGTTCGAGACCGCCGAGCTTATCCGGAGCAGACCTCGGTCGCGCCACACGCCAATTCTGTTTCTGACCGGCTACAAAAGCGAGGAGCATCTGTTCCGGGGCTACGATCTCGGAGCGGTCGATTTCCTGTTTAAACCGATCGTACCGGAGGTTCTTCGCAGCAAAGTTGCGGTCTTCGTCGAGCTAAGCCGTAAGGCGGAATTGCTTCAACAACAAGCAACCGCGCTAGCCGAGCAGACGGCAACTCTACATCGGGCAGAACAGCGATTTCGGTCGCTGCTTGAAGCGGCCCCAGATGCCATGGTGATTTGCCGGGAGAATGGCGAGATTATTCTTGTCAACTCCCGCACGGAATTGTTGTTCGGCTATTCGCGGCAAGACCTGTTAAGCCAGCATATGCGCCTCCTGGTGCCCGCCTGGAGCGACGAGCTGTTTCCGGCGGTCGAATACGATTCCGACGAAAGTCTCTTGAAGATCGGCGAGGCGTCTCGGGAGCTGAAAGCAGTTCGATACGACGGCGGAGTTTTCCCGATCGAAATCACGCTGAGTCCGCTCGAAGTCGATGAAGGCTTGTTAATCACGAGCGCGATTCGAGACATCACCTGGAGAAGGCGGGCGGAGGAGCAGCGGACCAAGGCGGAGGAAAAAGTCCGCCAGTTGAACTCGCATTTGGAGGAGCTGAATGCGCATCTCGAAGAGCGGGTGGTTGAACGGACGGAGGAGTTGCTGCGCTCGAACGAGGAGCTCGCCCAGTTCGCTTATGTTGCATCGCACGATTTACAGGAGCCGCTGCGAACCGTGTCCGTGTACACTCAGCTTCTGGCAAAACGATATGCCGACGTATTGCAGGGCGAGGCACAGCACTTCATGGACTACATCATGGAGAATGCGCAGAGGATGGAGCACCTGATACATGACCTGCTCGACTTCTCGAGGGTGGACGGGCGCGGCGCCGACCATTTTACTTTGGTATCGTGCGACGATTCCGTCGATGAGGCATTCTCGAACCTGAAGGCGCGAATCGAAGAGACCGGAGCTGTGATCGACCGCGATCCCTTACCCTGCGTCCAGGGCGATCCGATCCAGCTAACGCGTTTGTTTCAGAACCTGACGATCAACTCGATCAAATATTCGAAGGCGGATGAACCTCCGCGGCTTCACATTTCGGCGAGACGCAGCGAGGATGAGTGGGTAATTTCGATTAAGGACAACGGCATCGGGATCGAGCCGCAATATGCCGAGAAGGTGTTCGGCATCTTTAAGCGCCTGCATGGCCGCGAAAATCCCGGCACCGGTATGGGGCTTGCCATTTGCAAGAAGATAGTGACGCGCCATGGAGGGCGGATTTGGGTCGAGTCGGAGCTGAATGCCGGAGCCACGTTTTATTTCACGCTTCCGGGGTGTAATTATGATGAAGCCGGAAGAAGTCAATGATTGGCACTGCCTCGTAACTGCACAACCGTTATCTTGCCGTCGGTCAGAATTTGGTCTCCTGTCGCATTCCACGTCTTCTTCGGGACGGAAGGGCGGTCTACATCTGCATAGGCGGCAGCGGTGCCGATGAACAGCAGATCGGTTTCAACCCAATCGCGCTCGCGGTCGACGTGCGGATCGATCCGGTGAGACCACTTGGTTCCAGCTCTAGCTCGCGAGATCGCAATGTCGTGCGTGGCCGCCCCTACCCAAACTTCCCTGCCACCGAAAGTGGCTGGCTGCTTCCAGATGCGCAAATGATGCCGCATGGCGAATGTATTGAGCGATTTCTGGAAAACCAAATCCGGCATTTCGCCATCAATCCGCAGACCCGATACGGGAGCGCTCGCGTAGCTGGATTGGCGGACGGTAGCGCCAACTGTTTTGGCTGCCGAAGCAACGCTGAGGTTATCCGCCTGAAACCAGTCGGCTTCATCGAAGGCCGAGATTAGCTGCTGGCGGGAGCCGAGAAAGACTAAGTTCGTAAGGTCAGACGGGGTTTTATTGCTCGTTTGAGTACGTGCCGGCAATTTCGCTACGAGCGCCTGCAATTTCGCATCGACCGCGATGGTTGGCCAGCCAGGCCATGTCACTTTCTCTTTGAGCATGGATGGGCGTACAACCTGCACCTGCAAATCGGTTCCAGCGGGAAAGGCGATTTCGCGTCTAATCGACAATCCGTAGACTGCCTGAAGGCCCTTGATGGCGTAACCGGCCACGGGATTGGAGGCGCCGATAACCGTCATCGCCAACGAAGTTTTGGTCGAGGCGTGAGGTTGTATGATGCCGAGAATTTCGTTGTTACGTACCGTCTCGCGCGCGTTGTCGACGCTCAACACCCGTGCGTACAAGGCCGATTTGCGGCCGTCCGCGTGGACGATATTTGAAAAGTCGAGCACCAGGCGAGGCCGTGAATACTTGTCGGGCGCTTTCTGGGCGAAAAGAACCGTTCCGTTGACCTCGGTGCCCGGCGCTAAGACCAGTTCGCTCGGGTTGCAGGCTATGAATTCGCCGTTCTTGCATAGAGGATAAGTCACGGTTGCCGAGACGGGATCGCCGGTTCGTGACCGATCGCTATAGACCGGACCATTCAGGCGGACGTCGATGGTCGCGCCAGGTGCAAGATCGGCTTGCATAAACTTGCCGCCGCGGGAAACGCTCAAATCCGGCTTTCCGCTAGAGGACTCCTGGAAAAAGTTAAAGTTGGCAGCTAGAAAGCCACTCGTGGCTCCATGCTCGAGGAGCAAGGTCTGCATTTCGAAATTCGGGGAGTAAAGCAGATAATCGAGGGCTGTATCGTTGAATGCGTCTTCCCGGTTAATATCGATTCCCCGGTCGATGAGATCGCTTGCAATCTCCTCGTACGCAACCAGGACACGAGGCTTAGTGGTGTAGCTCGAACCAAAGACGGCCCAGTGCAGTGCCGTGCGTCTTTGTTTGTCCACCGGGCGAATGTCCGCATTTTCCGCGATCAGCCGCTTCGCTTCGGCCAAATGATCGAGAATAAGGCGCTCTTTGGTTTCACGAGTGGCTGCGTAGAGAGCCTGGATGACAGGCGACGCGCCCGTTACATCCAATTGCAACGCGGCGGGCTCAAGTTCTTCGTCGACGGACTCCTGCTCAGCCGGAGACGCCGCAGCCTCATTCGACGGCGGCTCTTTTGTGGGCGCCTGAGGTGAAGAAAGGCAAGGCGCTACGAATGCAAGTAGTAGCAAGATGAAATACCGCATGGCGATCGATTCGGCAATTTAGAGATCGCTCTATTGTCGCGCGATTTCACCGCCCGGCAAGGGCTATATCCATTTGATAGAACTTGAACGTACGGTCATATGCTACGGCATCCCAGTCAGTCATATCTTGTCCGGGCGGGTCAGGCTAGCCCCGGCTCCTGTGCAATTACCGGACCGGGACCTGGCTCACTTCCGCGCTCCTCAACTGAAAGTCAGACGCGTGATCGATCGCCCATTCGCGGAACGTACGCCCGGGCGATCCCGTGATATCTATTACGGAGGTTGTGACGAGCGCTCGTGCGCCGACCGCTTTGGACCAAAAGTCGAATAAGACGTCTACGATTGGAGCCGGAATAAGGGCGAGCATTTCCGGCCGCGCTGCCTCCGCCGGGATTTCTTCGAAGCGTAGCGGCCGGCCGGTGGCCTCGCCAATCGCATGCACTTGCTCGATCTGTGTCAGTGACTCAGGTCCTGTCAGAACGTATTTGGCGCCGGTATGGCCGTCTTCGGTAAGCGCGTGGAAAGCGACAGTCGCGATGTCCCGTTCGTGAATGGGCGACGTCGCTGCGCGGCCATAGGGCCACCGCACAACATCGCCTGCGCGAATCTGCGGCGCCCACCAGGCCAAGGCATTCGTCGCGAAGCCGCCGGGTCGCAGGAAGGTCCATTCGAGGCCCGACTTCTGAATCGAGCGTTCGACCTCCGCGTGCAGCCACCCGACGGGGTTGGTCTGCTGTTCGACGCTATCGCGCACCGCCGAAGACGAGAGGAACACGATACGCCGAGCGTGTTTCTTAAATCGGTTCACCAATTCCGGCGCGGTGGCAGCCGCTTGAGCACGCCATACCAGGAATACGGCTCCGACACCATCGAGAGCCTCGTCGAGAGTATCGGCTGCGGACGGGCTACCGCGAAAAACGGTCACTTCGCGAGGCAAATTGGCGGAATCGGGATTTCGGGTTAGCGCGCGAATTGAATAGCCCGCTGCGAGCAGTTGCGAAACCACATGGCGACCTACGTTTCCTGTCGCTCCGGTGACGAGAATGGGTTTTTGTTTCGATTCATTGTTTCGATTGTTGGTTTGGATCATACGAGCGCTCCGCTTCGGGATTGAAGGGTAACAACCCGATGCTACAAGTTGAAGTGAACTTGAAGTCAATCCCCAAAACGTGATAATTCTGGAAGCGATGTCCGGCGTCCTGACAATCACGGAAGTGTCACGCCGCAGCGGAGTGGCGGCATCGGCTCTGCGCTTTTATGAAGAGCGCGGATTAATCAGGTCCGACAGGGCCGGTTCCGGACACCGCCGCTATCCACGAGCCGTGTTGCGGCGCATCGCTTTCATCGTGTTCGCGCAGCGAATCGGTTTGACCCTTGACGAAATTGGCACTGAGCTTGCCAAGCTGCCTGAAAACCGCGTGCCTGAGGCCCGCGACTGGGCCAAGCTTTCGAGTAGTTGGACCAGGCGCATTGACGAACGCATAGCCGAGCTACAGCGGCTGCAAGCAGGACTGACTGGCTGTATTGGGTGCGGTTGTCTGTCTCTCGATCGATGCCAGCTGGCGAATCCAGGCGATCTTGTCGCTCGTTACGGTCCTGGCCCGCGCTTTTGGGTCAGTGAGCACACGCGCCGCCGGCCGCGCTCAAAATCGCAGCCCGGTCGCCGCTGATCGGAGCCGTCGCGTTCCGGCCGAATCGCTGGCTGGCTCATTCCGTGGTTTTGAACGGATTCGATTGTTAATGGCGCTCGGCGTTGGCAACCGAGGATGTTGCGGACTCGCTTGCTGGAGCCAGTGCCATAACAGCCCAGGAAGTTGCGGCGCTCGAGATCCACTGATCGTGCGAGAAGGGAAAGCCACTCTGGAAGTATGGCTGGAACTTGGGCGCCCGGCTTCGTACATACCAGGAACCATCGGGGAATTGAGTTCCGAGCAGGAATGCTACGGCTTTGCGATAAGCGGGATCGTTTGGTCCGAGTAAACCGGTGGTGTAGAGAGTGTGTAGCACCAGGCCCGTGGCGTATGCGTCGGACTCGAGAAAACGTGTCTGCGCCCAGCCGCCGTCTTCGCGCTGCAGGTTCGTCAGAGCCTGAGCGTCGCTCCGAAGATCGGACGCCGGCACACCAGCCGCGCGGAGGCCCATAATGCGGTCGGCGTGTTCGTAAGTCGTAACGGGTTTAGCGCTCTGGAGCCACCGGCGAGCGCGGCTGACGCGTTCACTGAATTCAGCTTGGCGAGCTGGCCAGCCGTAGGTCTGAAGAGTTCGAATCGCCATGGCCGTCCGCACGATCGTGCTGTCCTCGAGAGGCGGTCGAGCAATGCCGAGCATGATCCATGCGCCCGATGGATCCTGGCGCACCGCGATGTAGTGGACCATCAGGTCGGTGAGGCTGTCGGCGGGCAGATGAAGGTCTGCATACGCCATCATGGGCCCGAGCAGGCTGTCAAAGTCGCCGCCTGGCCCGGTCAGCAGCGGCAGAATGGGAACGAGTCTAGGGCGAACGGCGACCATGGAGTCCACGAAGCTTTGCTTGAGAGCTGGATCGGCCGCCATTCCGCAAGCCTTGACCGCCGCGAAAGCCTGTGCATGCACGGGCTGATGATGGCAGCCGGCGCAGCCCCCGCCTTCACGGAAGAAAACGGGTCCCGACCGGGCCAGCAGAGGCAGAGCGCGATGGATTGCTTCGGAGGCATCTCGCGGCTGCGAATGTGGCGGAGGCTGGGGCGCCGGATCGAACTCCCCGCCTTTGGCGCCCGCCTCTTCAAGAGCGGACATGATCTCCGGATTTCGGAACTTGCGTGCCCAATCGAGCACGGATTCGCCGTCTTGGTCCTTCGCATTGACATCGGCGCCGGCGGCTATCAGTTGACGAACGGTTTCCGGGTTGGCGTGATCGGTGGCTATCGCAAGAGTTAGCGCATTCATCTTTCGGATATCCAGATCGTTTACACGCCCGCCTGCTTTAACAAGAATGCTAACGGTGTCGAGTTGCCCGTACGGCGCAGCGAGCATCAGCGGTGTCAGGTGAACCAGGGCGAGAGGGCCGTTCTTCACTTGTCCGCCAAAGGTGTTCGATGCGTTCGGGTCGGAGCCCGCTGAAAGCAGCAGCCTCACTCGCTCGGAATCGGAAAAAGACAAGGAACCCAGCAGCGCCGTATAACCGGCTTTATCCGCATGATGCGGATCAGAGCCTTTGCCGAGAAGCGCTTCGACGACTTCGGGATCGCTTTGAAAAGCCGCCCTTATCAAGGCGTCCGTCGCCAACTCGTCGGCAGGGTGAACATCGGCGCCGTGATCGATAAGATATCGCACGGTAGCGAGGTTTCCGTGCGCTGATGCCGCGACCATGAGAGGAGTTACGCCCGTTCTTGTCGCGACGTTGACTTGAGCTCCCTTCTCAACCAGGAGCCGGGTTTTCTCGAAATTCCAGGCGGCGTAAACAAGCGGTGTGGCTCCCGCTTGATTGCGAGCGTTCGGGTCGGCCGCCGCATCGAGAAGGATGCGTACAGAATCGGCGCTGCCGTAGATTGCGGCATAGTGCAGAGGTTTGTTATGTAATTTATCCTCCGTGTTTACAGCTGCGGAACCGGCAGCGAGCCGCCGCAGTCCATCGAGGTCGTTTGCGCGAATAAGGTGAGTGAAATTATCTGCGAGCGCAGCGGATCCCGGATCCTCGCTGGCCGCCGAGACAAGAGCCACGGCGCAAACCGACACAAGTAGAGCGCAACAACGCAACATCCGAAACCCTCCCCGGATAGCCGAGTGTAAGGCAAGTCTAGGACCAAGTTCAATTACGCCAAGTACGGGGCAGCAAACCCCACGCGTACCATTGGTACGGATTCCACGTGTACTTTGGTTAGCTGCTCGGCTGGCGTTGCGATTTTTCGAGCTTCTCGCGACTAGGCAGGCTGAAGCCTGCTCCACTGCGCTTGCAAGTGATTGTGGCGGTGGAGTGGCGCAGGCGCTTTCGCCTGCGTCCCCGGCCTTGGAACACGTCTGCCACAGGCTCTTAGCTGTAAGTCTTCACTGCATGGGCGATGGCGGGAGCTGCCTTCTGAAGGTCCGCAGGAATCATCGCCGGCGTTACGTCGATGGCAGCGTTCAACGCCAGGAACCAAGGCTCGGCGATGGCAGGAATCTCCGATGCATCCTCCATGTTCACGATCAGGATGGCCGTGCGTTTACCACTCTCAGCCATGAAGTAGACCGCCTCAGGCTTTTGCTGTTCGAGAATAGTTTGGATCGCTTTAAAGCTGTCCTTCTTTGCCGCCGCGTTCCCGGCCTCGACTGGAATCGAAATTTTGAACAGAAACCTCATCGTGGTGTTTATCCTTTAATTTAATTGATCTCAACTGCACAAGGATTGTACTCTAGCGAGATACTTCA
>CAVRNU010000024.1:0-96950 GCA_963722585.1 Bryobacterales bacterium
GTTTCTCCCCAGGGCGCATTCTCATCCCAAAACAAAGCGGCGTTGCTCGATCCGGTTCCGTCGGCATAGGCCTGCGAAGCAAGAATAACTGTCATTCCGCTCAAGCCGTTGATGGGCAGGTTGAATTTTAGAGACTGGCTGCCATTGAACGATAGAACGGGCGTGCAGTTTCCTCCATCGAGAGTAGAAACTGGCCCGCTGCCACCGTTGGGAACACTGGCATTGTTCCCGCTGCCCGATTGATCGGGCCACGCAGTTACGCTCACCGGACCTGAAGCGCCGGCAGGCAGCGACGCGCCTGTTTTGTCGGCCCGATACCACGCTGTCAACCCGTTTAGCGGCACCTGGCTCGAACCATCCGGCGCCGATCCCGATTCAACCCTTAGATTGACGAGTTCGAACGAGAAATTCTCACTGAGGTCACCGTCGAAGCCGAATGCGGCGGATGTCAGGTTTGCCGAGGTGCTTGAAATTTGAAGAGGAGCCGTGGAAAGCTCGTCGGCGGGATATTCGAATCCGTCCGCATCAACCTGTGCCGGCGGAGGCGGGGCGACTGAGGTAGAGTTTCCATTCACATCGTTGGCCATCATGTGAAAGCCGTGATTCGAGCGGCCGTACGAGCGAAACACCACGCTGAAGCCTTTCACCGGACTGCTGAACGTGATGGTGACCGGTGTACCGCCGGCGGTGCTGATGAACAGGTCAGCCGCATTCACGATGGTGTAGAAGGAATTTCCAGGATTCGAGAGAGTACCCTGGATGGAAATCGTTGCGGTCAGGTTTGCGATGCCTGTTACGGGAAGGGTTTGGGTGACCGAGATCTGCTGTCCAAGCGCCGCGGCGGGCGCTTTTGGAAGTTTCGACCAATTGATGAATCCATCCGCGTGCACGCCGGCAGGGCAGAAGGAGATTTCAGGAGTAGTTTGGGCGCTTGCAGCCACGGCGGCAAGCGCAGGGAACAGTGACAAGACAAAGACAACTTTGGGGCGACGCACTAACTTTCCTCCGAAGCAGAATGCAATACAAATGGGAAGCTCAATCCGGAATATTCAGTCGAGATCTATCCGGACTAAGCCGCACTCTGTACTTCAACACAGCTAAGGGGTATAAATCGCTAGGCAAACGCGCAAATAGTTTGAAAACTCACACCAGATTATTCCGGTAATGATTATGAGAGATGACTGGCTTATAAGCCGCACTACTCATGCCGCAACGCCACTATCGGATCAACCCGTACCGCGCGGTGCGCGGGTGGCCAGATTGCGCCGAAAGAAACCGCGAGGAGCAAGCAGCAAACTGCGGCTAGAGTTGCGGGATCATGCGGCGAAATGTTGAACAGGAACGAACCAAGAACACGGCTCAAAATTAAGCCAAGCGCGAGGCCGATGATTAGCCCCAAGAGAATCAGTTTGAGGCCTTGCAGAAAAAACAGCCGGCGGATTTTATCCGGTGTCGCGCCCAATGCCATCCGCAACCCGACTTCCGCCGTTTTCTCGCTGACGCTCTGCGAAACCACCCCGTACAAGCCGACAGCGGAAAGAAATAAAGCAAAACTCGCAAAAATCTCGAGTAACGTTGCATGCAGGCGTCGAAGAGCGGTGGCCTGCGCTAGCACAGTAGACATCGTCCGCACTGCATAGACCGGCTGATTATTGTCCAACTGAGCGGCGACTTTCCGGATCTCGGCAACGATAGCGTCGGGATCGCCCGACGTTCGCACAATCAGATTCATGTGCACACGATTCTGATAACCATGCCCGGCAGCGACGGGCGGCTGTTGTCTGTAGGGCGACGAAAATCTCTGGCTCGGGTTTCTTTTCGAGCGCGTCCTGACGGACATCGGCTACAACACCGACGATCTCGCGCGGTCTCTCATTTGAATCTTCACCTGTGAGAATCTGTTTCCCTATCGCGTTCTCGCCTGGGAAATAGCGCTCGGCAAATGTTCGATTGACGATTGCTACCCAGCGCGCAGTCCCGGTATTCGTTCGTTCGAATGGGCGTCCTCCCAACAGCGGAATCTGAAGCGTCCCGAAGTAATCTTCGCTGATCGCATTGAAATCGGCGAGATGCGGACGGGCCATAGTATCTTCGGTTTTGCCAACGATTCGGAACGTTTGGTCGCGGCGCCCGGTGTTGTAGCCCATTTCGGGCAGCCAGCTCACGATCGCAGCGGACCGAACAGCGGGTAGAGCCTCGACGCGTTCGAGGAGGCGGCCGTAAAAGTTCGCAACTTCGTCGTGAATGCGGACACCATCAGGCCGCCAAAGAAAATATCGAGGCCCGGCGAGAAAGACCTGCATCGTTACGACTTGTTGCGTCCGAAAGCCAGGATCGATGCGAAGGACGCTCAACAGGCTTCGAATCATGAGCCCGGCGCCGACGAGCAGCGTCACGGAAAGAGCAATCTGAACAGTCGCGAACATGCCTCTGAACCAGCCGTGCTGCCCGCCAAGCGTAGACCGCGCTCCGTGCTTCAGAGCCGCGTTTAAATCGACCCTCGTTCCGACGAATGCGGGAACAATGGCCAGCAGTACGCCGCTCGCAAGCGACGTTGCCAGGCAAAACAGCAAGACAGTAGGATTCGGCCGAATCGAATCGAGCAATGGAAAATCGCGAGGGGCAAAAGCTACGAACAAATGAATTCCCCAGCCCGTCAGCAAGAAGCCAAATCCCCCGCCGGCAAGCCCGATGAGAAGACCTTCGTTGACGAGTTGCACGATCAGCCTGCCACGCGTCGCCCCAAGCGATGCTCGAACCGAGATTTCCCGGCTGCGCGTCGCCAAGCGGCCTAGAAACAAGTTGGCGATGTTGGCGCAAGAGATTAAAAGAACGAAGATCACCATTCCCCAAAGCGGATACAGAACTCCTTTCCACGCGCCAAATTGCGCTTCTTGGACTGTTTCAACCTTCGCTGTCCAATCCTTGTTCGAGTCGGGATTTTGAATCGCAATTAGCCGCGACAACACCTCCATCTCCGCCTGTGCCGACTCGAGCGTTGCGCTAGGCTTCAGCCTGCCGACCGCAATCAACCACGATCGAAAGGAGCGATCCTCGGAACGGGCATCCGGCAGCGAGATAGGCATCCATATGTCCGTGTCCATGTCGAACAAATGGAAATCTTTCGGCAGAACTCCTGAAACTGTGCGCACCTCGCCGTTTACGACGATCTTGCGGCTAGCAATTGACGGATCGCCTCCGTAGCGTCGTTGCCACAAACCATAGCTGAGAATGACCGGAGCGGTAGCGTTGATCTCGTCCGATTCCGGGAAGAACCGGCCGGCGGCCAGCCGTACGCCAAGGACATGAAAAAGACCTGGCGTGGCATATTGCAAATTCGCCCTTTCCGGAAAACCGGAGCCCGTGATTGTCACCGGCGAGCCGGGCGCAACCAACTCGAGATCTTCGAGCGTGCGGCTGTTTTCCCGCCAATCTCGGAACGTGGCGGCTGCCACGGGCGTTTTAGCAATGCCCTTCCTTACGTTCGATTCCCATATGACTACTAAGCGGCCTGGATTCGCAAAGATCGGGGGAGCCAGTAACACCGTGTAGATCACGCTGAAAATCGTGGTACTTACCGCGATTGCCAACGCCAGGGAAACGACTGCGAGGGCGGCCACACCAGGCGACGCTCGAAAGAGCCTACAGGCGAAACGACAGTCCCGCAGCACATTACCCATACGGCGAGAGTCTCCCGAGTGGATCATAACAGCCAGGATCGAGCGTACGCAAAAAGGGCCGCGCTGAATATACCCGCGCGGCCCTGTTGTTTGGTTGTTGGAGTTACTGGCTCAGAAGTTATATTTCAACGCGAATTGGATATTGCGTTCGCCTTGTGAGCTGGTGATCGTCCCGAAGTTACCGATGCCGAAATTGCCATTGCTTACGGTTGTGCCGGGAACAGAAACGTTCGGAGCCTGCAGAATCGGAGTGTTCGAGACGTTGATGGCTTCCGCACGAAACTCGAGGTGCTGACGTTCCGTGATGTTGAAAGTCTTGGTCAGGCTGAGGTCCACGGTATTCAACCCTGGGCCGCGAACGGTTCCGATGCCGCAGTCGCCGAAGGTACCTGAGGCCGGCGCAGCGTAAGAATTCGGATTAAACCACTGGTATCCGCCTGTCGGGGCGTCCAATGTTCCGAAGACTTGCCCCGGCGCAACACAATTGGCGCGAGGCCCTGCCGAGTGGGTATTCGAGCTGTCTTCGAAGTTGCCAATCGTGAACGGGAAACCGCCGCGGAAAGTGAAGATGGTATTCACCTGCCAGTCGCCGGCTACGGCGTTGACGAACTTGTTGACGTCCTTGCCGAAGGAGCGATTGTGGCCGAAAGGCAGATCGTATGTTATGTATCCATTTACGGCTTGCTCGGTGTCGTAGTAGCAGGGACCCCACTGGCTGCTGGCATCATACGTGTTCTGCCAGTAGTAGTAGTTGCCCTGTCCTTGGCCATATCCGCCGTAGTAGCCGATCGAGTTGGTCATACATTTCGACCAAGTGTAATTACCTTGAAACTCGAGGCCATTGCTGAGCCGCCGCTGGAAGGAAATCTGGAGGGCGTTGTAGCTCTGGTTGCCGTTCGAATTGGTCAGCTTCGCCGCGCCGATTTCGCTTTGCAGGGTGGGGTTGCCTGCGAGGTAGAGACCCGGAGAAACCGTTCCATTGGGATTCAACAGTTCTTGCGATGCATAAATTGGAACCATCAAATGGGTATTGCGTTGTCCGACGTAGCCCACTTGCAATGTGGTTGCGTTGCCAAACTGATGCTGAATGGTAAAGTTCCACTGATCGGATACAGCCGGGCGGTTGTTCGGATCCCAGAGCCGCAGCGAGGCACCGTTAAATTGATCGGCGATACTTTGGCCCCCGAACACGGTATAGCCGTCCGCCAAAGTGGATGGCGTTTGGGTGGGGCTGTACGGAATGTCGTGCTCGATTGCGAAAGGCGCATTCAACGTTAAGCGAAGATTTGTGCCAGTTCCTTCGAGGAAGCTAGATTGCGTTACTGCCCCTCGGATGACGGTGTTATTGCCCCATGGCGTAAAGGCGAAGCCAAGCCGGGGCTGAAAGTTGGTCCAGCCGTTGTACTGGTTGTACAAGGCGTTGTTTGTGCCATACTCTGCCGCAATGCCCGCGGCTTGTAATTCACTCAGGATCGCGCTGTTGTTCGACTGGTTCGGCAACTGCTCGATGCCTGAGAATTCCGTGAAATTCGCCTGGCGTCCGTAGACTTCGGTCCATGGCGTATTCAATTCGTAGCGAAGACCGAGGTTTAACGTCAGGTTTGGCATTACCCGCCAGTCGTCCTGGAAAAACGCGGCGTAAACGCTGGAGCGCTGGCCCCAGGTGCCTCCGGCGATTCCGCCCTGCACTTCGCTCGGAAGGCCGAGCATGAAATCGGCTTCAGCGGCTTTCGAGTACTGGCCGTTGAAATCGAATTGGCCCGCGACGCCGGCATTGCCGGAGTAGAACGTATCGATCCGCTCACGAAATACCTGGAAACCAATGTGCATCGTGTGATTTCCCTTGGTGAGGATAGCCGTATCTTCACCCTGGATCACGGTATCGCTGAACTTCTCCAGCACTTCCGGATTGCCGAGACCCACGCCCACGTTGCTCAGGTTGCCGGACGTGAAATTGAAGCCAGGCAGAATATCAGTCGGGACATCTGGAATACCGACGCTAGCCGCTGAAATGCCCGTTCCCGATAGCTCGCCCGTAACAACCGGCGTGTAATTCACACCGAAACGCAAATCGTTCACGAATGAGGGGCTGACGGTTTTCGTGTAATCGAGCACGCCATTGTGGCTCGGGAACAGGTTCTCTGGATTGTACAGCAGGGCTATGCTGTTGGTAGTCGGCTGGATGATGTGCGCCTGCGAATACCGGCCAAAAATGTGATCACTATCGGAGAGATTCCAATCCACCTTTACGTCGCCCTGGTCTTGATTGGTGGAGGTGTGCGTGGTGTTGACGGCGTTATTCGTTAATCCGCTGGTTGTCGGCTGCGGATAGAGCGACGAACTCATAAGCGCGACCGCCTGCGGGCTCAGCTGGCTCGTCGGAATGATGTTTCCCGCATAAGGCACTTTCGTTGTCGGATTCACGAGTTGAACGCCCTGCTGCGTCAGTAACTGTGAGAAGTTGCCGGTTCGTTCAGCGGTCGTCAAGACGGTGAAGGCGCTGCTGGTCGCAGGCTGGTCGAATCGCGAACCCTGGTAATCGGCGAAGAAGAACAGCTTATCTTTCTTGATCGGGCCGCCGATGGAACCGCCAAACTCATTCCAGCGCAAGAGCGGCTTCTGAAGGCCATTCCAATTATTGCCCCAGTTATTGGCGTTCAATTTATCGTTGCGGAAGAATTCGAACAATCCGCCGTGAAACTGGTTCGTCCCGCTCTTGATGCTGACACTGACGATACCGCCCATGAAGTTGCCGAATTCGCTCGATGCGTTCTGCGTAATCATATTGAATTCCTGGATCGCATCGGGACTAGGCGTGTAGGCGACGGCGTTTTCGGAAACCTGGTTATTATCCACACCATCGAGCAGGAAATTGTTCGCCTCCTCGCGGTTGCCATTGATATATGGCCGCCCGCCAGTGAAGCTTGATTCAGGACCTGTAAATTCGGATGGATCGGTCGTAACGGCTCCGGGAGCGAGCAGCGTAAGCTGCACATAATTTCGCGTTGCTAGCGGTAGTTGGACGTTTGTGCGGGCGTCGATCACTGTGCCCAGTTGCGTCGCTTCGGTTTGCAGAAGTGGCGCCGCGGTCGTGACCTCGACCGATTGCGAGACGTTTCCTATTTGCAGCGCGAAATCGAGGCGAGCAATCTGGTTCAGGACCAGCGTGATGTCCGATTTCTGTGCGGTTTGAAATCCTTGATTCTCGACTTTGAGGTTGTATGTGCCGACGGGAATACGCGGCAGGTTGTAGACTCCATCGCCATTTGAGACGGTGGGCCACTGAGTGCCGCGCTGGGTGTCGGTTGCGGTGACTTTAGCTCCGGGTACCGCGGCTCCGGTCGGGTCCGTAACCCGTCCCGTGATCGCAGCCGTGACTTCCTGCGCCCTGATCCTACCGGGCAGAAGAAATGAAATAAGACAAACGAGAAGTAAACCGGCGTGAATCCTACAGCGGCCGGGATACGTCTCTTTTTGGTGTAAGACTTCCCTCATGAAGAACTCTCCTGAACACAAAATTAACGCTATTGTAGGTCGGATTTGACCGAGAGTCAAGGCAATAGAAAGTAGAAGAAAGCTTTCAGGCCTCTTTTAGAGTCGCTTCAGCTTTCGTTTGCTTTCTTGTCATGAAAGGCGTGTGTTCCCATTCAGCATCACTTCGTCGAGCGTGTGCTGCATGCGGAGAGTGTCAAAATCCCCGAAAAACCCTCCGTTTCAGCCGCGTTGAGGAAGCCCAACCGGTTGTTATACTTGTGACTGACCGCGATGGGAGGTCGTCTAATGGTAAGACTGCAGACTCTGGATCTGCGTATCGGGGTTCGAGTCCCTGCCTCCCAGCCAACCGGTCTGTTTTGATCAGGAGTTCCGGGGCCTGCATTTTGACGTACCCATCGCTCTTACCGCTCGATTTTACGGCGCCCGGCTCATAACCTCGAACCGCTCCGATTTCGAGATGATCAACGGCCATCGAAAACTCGAGCTCGAAATGGTAGACCGCTTACTCGCGTGCGCGGCTCGGTCAAGCGTCTGAACTCACAGGGTTTGTTTCCGAGCCGCGACCGCCAGGGAGTGGTTGTAACGAACTTCGGCCCAGCCAGCCGTCACTTTCACTGAATTCGAGGCGAATTCGCCGCCGGCTTTTGGATCTCTGCGAGAAGTTTCTTGATTTGCCCAATCAGGTCTTCGTTCGCAGGATCGGCTGGGCCGAGAGCTGCCAGTGCTCGAGTGTACAGCGCTCGAGCCTGCTCACGGTGGCCTTCGGTAATTGCATCGGCTGCCTGGTGCGCCAGGCCCACCGCTAGAAAACGAGCCCGAATGGCGACGGATCGCTCTAACGCCGCGCGCGCCTTTTCAGGCTTACCTTCTTTCGAATAGAACGCCGCCAGCTTGTCCAGTTTCACAGCCACCATCGGGTTATCTTTCCCGGCCAGCCTCTCCCACAGGGAAAGCATTCGCTCGTACACGGGCTCGGCGTGGTCGAACTCGCCGCCGGAATCGTACGTGTCGGCAAGCCATTCGAGAGTGGAGATAAGCTCGGTGCTGTCCTCACCGTAGATCGTCTCGCGAATCATCAGAGCTTGCCTGTAAAACGATTCGGAGCCAATGCCTTCAATTGCTCGGGCAGCTTCATTGAACCCGTCCAGAATGGGGAGCAGTCCCGGATCAAGCGGTCCAGCCAGCTTCATTCGAAGGTTGTATGCCGTGATCAAAGCGTGTATCGCCTCCTGCAGTTTTCCCTCCGCCCGATAGATCTGACCAATACGCAGGAAGTCGTCCGCAACCGGCAGGCTATCGGCAGTGTAGGCTGCGGTGTGCATGGCTTGGACACGCTGCGCCGTGGCAAGCGCCCGGTTGAAATCTTTCGTTCGCAAGTCGAGGTTGATCGAAAGCAGCAAATCGTCCAGAATCTTTGGGTCCTTAGGACCCAGGTTCGATTCGCGCCACTCGACAGCGCTTTCGAGATACCGCTCGGCCTCGGCGAATTTCCCCGAGGCGGCGCTGGTCGCAGCCAGGCGCTTCAGAATGTCATATCGAATGGGGGCATTGGCCGGCAAACCTTGAGCGGTTTGCCAAGCCTTTTGAAATGCCTGACGCGCGACTCCATAATCGCCATGCGCGAACGCCGAGTCGCCGTCCTTCACCGATTGTTGGACTGGATCGGCGCCTGCCAGATTCTGGGCTTTCGCCGGCCAACACAAGCCCGCGAACAAAAGGAGCGCGAAACGGAGCGAAACGGGCCGGGCGCCCAACATCATCGCAGTCGCCTTAAGGAATGATGACCGCAGCTCCGTCGACGGCGTCGCTCTTCACTAAAGCCAGAGCCTCGTTGGCTTGCATGAGCGGGAACGCGGCGACATGGGGTTTCAGGCCGATTTCAGCGGCAATGGCTAAGAAGTCGCGCGCATCGGAACGCGTCATGTTGGCGACGCTGCGCAACTGGCGCTCGCCCCAAAGTAACCGATCGTAGTCGAATTCAGGCATGCGATCGAGGTGTATTGCGTTAATGGCCACAACACCGCCTTTCCGGAGGCTGGCAAGCGCGGACACGACTACGTCGCCGCTTGGCGCGAAGGTAATGGCGCGGTCGAGCGGCTTAGGAGGCTTCTCCTTCTCGCTGCCAACCCAATCAGCCCCTAGAGACGCTGCAAACTTGCGGTGAGTTTCGCCGCGCGTCGAAACATACACTTCGCACTTCCAGAATTGGAGAACGGCAATAGCGAGGTGGGCGGAAGCGCCGAAACCAAACAAGCCAACTCGCTCTCCCGGCTCGACTCCCGCAACGCGCAGGCTTCGAAAGCCGATGATGCCGGCGCAGAGCAGCGGAGCAACATGCAGATCGTCCAAAGCCGCCGGAACAGGGAAAACAAAATCCGATCGCGCGACCGCATATTCGGCGTAACCACCAAGTGTGTTGTAGCCAGTGAACGTAGGAGCATCGCAGAGGTTTTCAAAACCCCGCCGGCAATAGAGGCAACTTCCGTCTACGCCGCCGATCCAGGACACACCCACGCGCGTTCCGCCGGGAAGTTCGGGCGTGGCGCCGTCCTCGACCCGGCCCACAATCTGGTGTCCCGGAATGAGGTTAGGGATAAGCTGCGGCAGATCGCCTTCCACGATATGAAGGTCGGTACGGCAGACGCCGCAGGCAAGCACTTTAAGAGCGACTTGTCCGGGCTTTCGTTCGGGTTTGGGTACATCGTCGATGCGAAGAGGGTGCTCTGAAATTTGCCGCGGAGAGGATAAGATTGCTGCTCTCATTTTGAGCGCGATGATGCCTACTGATTGATTACGGAGCCATCATCGCGGCGTACGACGCCCCAGCCGCCGTTATAGCGCGACCCAGGTCCCTTTTCCGATCCAAAGGGATACTTGGCCGCAGCCTTTTCATTTATCTCCACACCCCATCCCGGCTTTTCGTTGGCATAGACGTAGCCGTCTTTGACGACGGGATAGCCGTCGAAAACTTCGTTGATGCGGTCGTTCGGAAATGTCCATTCCTGAATACCGAAGTTGGTGCAAACCACATCGAGAGTGACGTTGGCGCAGTGCCCAATAGGCGAGACGTCGCCGGGGCCGTGCCAGGCGGTTTTCACTTGGAAGGCGTCGGCGAGAGCGGCGATTTTCAGAGCAGGCGTCAACCCTCCGGCTTGCGAGACATGCAGGCGGATATAGTCGATCACGCTCTGTTCGATGAGCTCCTGCCACTCATGAGGATTGTTCAGCAGTTCTCCCATGGCCAGCGGCGTCGTGCAATTGGCCCGAATCTGCTTGAAGTACGCGATGTTTTCAGGCGAAAGCGCGTCTTCGAGGTAGAACAAGCGGAACGGCTCCATGTCTTTCGCAAACTGCACGGCAAGGCGAGGGGGGACACGCTCATGGACATCGTGTAGCAGCCCGATCTCGGGCCCCAGCGCTTCACGGGCCGACTGAAAGAGCTGAAGCGTGCGCCTGACATACGGTTCAGGTTCGAAAACCGGATCGGAAGGCGCGGCCGTCATCGCCTGGTTTTGGTTTGCCTGGGGCCGGCCGGCTCCGTAAGCAGCCTGACCCGGTATGCCCACCTGCAGCCGGACAACTTTGATGCCCTGGGACATCAGCTTCCTGGCTTGATCTATGGTTTGAGAAATCTCGGCGCCCGCGGCATGCGAGTAAATTAACGCCGCGCGCCTCGACTTCCCGCCCAAAAGCTCGTAGACCGGCATGTTGGCCTGGCGTCCTTTGATGTCCCACAGCGCCTGGTCAACCCCGCTGATGGCATTGTTCAGAACCGGCCCATTTCGCCAATACGACGAGTTGTACATCGCCTCCCAGAGATCGGTAATGTTGTCGGTCGGCCTGCCCATGAGCAAAGGCTTGAGGTACCGATTGACAGCATCGACCACCAGTTCAGCCCGTTGGGTGAAGGTTGCGCAGCCGTAGCCATAGAGGCCGTCCTGGTCCGTCTGAATCTTCACCACGACGAGCCTTACGCCGGCCGGCGCGGTAGCGATCACGGAAATATCTTTGATTTTCGGAGTGGGCATGCCGCGCAGAGCGGGGCCGGTGAGCGGAAGTGCGGCGAGAGAAGTCAAGAACTCACGGCGTCGAAGACTGGTTCTCATTGTGAAATGACATCGTATCTCAGGACCGGTTTGGCCGGAGCGATTCATCGGTTGTAGATTTTGAACAAACGAAGCCAACATTCCGGAGAATCGAGCCCAGGAGCTTTCCGACGCTTTCCTTCGAGATAGTTCAGAGGCGCCGAAAGGAAAGTAAAAGATAAAACCTGCTTGCGATTCCTACCCATATCCGCTGTATGATGGGCTAAAGATTCTTTCTTAGTGGTTTTCAGTTACTCGAAAAATTAAGTTTGCGACGAATGTCTGTTGATCAGCCAGGTCGACTGTTAACTGAGGAACGCCGCCGTGAAATCGTTACCATCCTGGAGCGCCAGGGAAGGGTGACGGTTTCTGAACTGCGGAAGCTGTTTGGGATTTCCGCCGTCACAGCGCGCGGCGATCTGGACGCTTTGCATGCCGGCGGCATGCTGGTGCGCTCCCACGGCGGAGGCATCCGGCCGCTTGTGGCAGGCCCCGACTACCCGTTGAAAGTACGCGAGACGATTCATCACGAAGAAAAGCAGCGGATGGCACGCGCCGCCGTGGAATTGATCCAGCCGTTCCAGACGGTCATGATTGGTTCCGGTACCACGTGCGCGGAGCTGGCCTCTCAGATACGCCGGAGCCCGCCGGAACATTTGACGGTAATCACGTATGCGTTGAACGTTGCTCTGAGGCTTGCCGACTCGCCTCATATAACGCTCATGCTCGTGGGTGGAATTTTTCGCCAGGTGTCGACGGCACTGGTGGGCCCGCAGGCTGAACAGATGATCGGCGGGCTTCATGCGGACCACTGCTTCCTGACTACGGTTGGGATTGATGCCGCGGTGGGAGTGACGACGCTCGATATTTTGGAAGCGCAGTTAAATGCAACCATGCTGAGCGCAGCGCGGCAAGTGACGATACTGGCGGACTCGTCGAAATTTGGTCACAGGAGTCTGGCGGTTATTGCCAGTGCACGGCATCTCCATCGCATCATCACGGACGAGCGAGTGGCCCCGGAAGCGGTGAAGGCGTTCCAGGATCTGGGAATCGAGGTCGTGGTGGTTTAGCCCCTGGTTTGGCGCTCTGATATCTTGCTCCATTAAGCGATGGCAGCGGCACGAATTGTTCCCGAAAGAATCGACCGCCGGGAACTCGAGCATGAGCTTCGCGCAGCAGCGGACGCAGAAAAAGCGGCTAACCTCGCCTGGTTTTTCAAGACCGGCAAAGGGCAGTATGGGGAGGGCGACTGCTTTCTTGGAATTACGGTTCCGCGGCTGCGGAAAATAGCTCTCCGGTACCGACTGTTGTCTCTGAAGGAAACGGCATGTTTGCTCAAGTCGCCGATACACGAGCACCGCTTAGCCGCGTTGGAGATTCTCGTTTCGCAATACGAGCGCGGTACGGAAGCCATTAGGGGCGCGATTTTCGAGTTCTACCTGACGCATACGGCAGGCATTAACAACTGGGACCTGGTCGACGCCTCGGCCCCTTACATCGTCGGTAAACACCTCTGCACGCAATCACGACGGATTCTTGATGAGCTCGCGGCTTCCGAAAATTTATGGGAGCGCCGTATCGCCATTATTTCTACTCTCGCCTTGATCAAGCAAGGCGAAATTGACGACACATTTCGAATCGCACAGAAGCTGTTGCCCGACCGTCACGATTTGATTCATAAGGCCGTAGGCTGGGCGCTCCGCGAAACGGGCAAAGTCTCGCGGACGAGGCTGCTTCAATTTCTGAAGCGGAATTATTCGTCGATGCCGAGAGCAACGCTTCGATACGCCATCGAGCATTTGCCAGATGAGCGGCGAAAAAGGATTCTGGCGGGCGACTTTGGTTGAGATATTTTGAGGTTCTGCCCGTTATGCTCGAAGCATGGCGTTTCTCGAGGTCGACCGGATCACGAAAGTCTACCAGTCGAACGGATCGACGGTGACGGCGCTCGGCGGTGTATCTCTCAAAGGTGAACCGGGCGAGTGGATTGCGGTCATGGGGCCGAGCGGATGCGGCAAATCGACGCTCCTGAATCTGTGTGGCGCGATGGATTTCCCAAATTCCGGGTCCGTCACGATCGGTGGGGCGAATACGAGCCAGCTTGGCGATAAGGCGCTTACAAAGCTTCGGCGCGAAAAAATCGGCTTCATTTTTCAGAGCTTTCAGCTTCTTCAAAGTCTTTCCGCCGTCGAGAATGTCGAGACGCCCTTGTTGCTCGGACGGACGGCGAATGCAAGGAAAATCGCGGAGGAAACGCTCGCTTGGGTGGGATTGGGCGAGTACGCTCGCCGATTGCCGCATCAACTTTCGGGAGGGGAGCAGCAACGGGTAGCGATTGCGAGAGCCGTGGTTTCCGGTCCCGCGCTCATTTTGGCGGATGAGCCGACGGGGAACCTCGACACGAAAACAGGTGAAACGATTTTGAAGCTGCTGCGGCGTGTTGCGGTTGAGCGGAAAACTCTGGTGCTGATGGCGACGCATAGCGCGGAAGCGGCGACGCAGGCGGATCGTATCGTGCGGCTTCGCGACGGAATCATAGCCGAGGAAGGTTGACTGGAGCTCGTCGAACTGTTTTACCGCCTCATTATCCGGCCGTTAGTTCGCGATCGCTTGCGCACGCTGCTAACCGCCGTCTCGATCGCGCTCGGTGTCTCGGTAGTTGTCGCAATCGACCTCGCGGGCCGCGCGGCCGCCGGCAGTTTTGAGTCGTCGGTCGAGACTTTGAGCGGCAGCTCGTCGCTGATTATTACAGCCACTGGCGGAGTGGATGAACGGCTGCTCGGCAAGCTGGTGCAGTTGCCTTTCCCGTTTCGCTTCACGGCCAGGATCGAGGACTTTGCCACGCAAGAAGGCCGCGGGCCGGCTCTGCCGCTCATCGGTTTAGACCTGGTGAACAACGCCTCATCGGGAGGGAATGAGGATTCCGTCGATTTTTCGAATATTCATAATCCCATCCTCGCGGGAGCGAGTCTTGGATGGCGAAAGGGGCAGGTGGTCCGGCTACTCATTAACGATCGAATGCAGGATTTCACAGTCGCCGGCGTTCTGCCCAACGAGACACGGGGCGTGAGTGAGAATAACGCGATTGTCGCCGACATCGGGCTGGCTCAGGTTGCAACACACAAGCTTGGGCGCTTGGATTCGATCGCCGTAACGACTCCCAATTACGGATCGCTCGAGCATTGGGAGCGGTTGGTTCGCGACGCGCTTCCCGTATCGGTCAGCGTGGAGCGCGCGGGCGCACGAACGGATGAAAACCGCAAGATGCTGGCTGCATTTCGATGGAACTTGCGAGTGTTGAGCTATATCTCGCTCGTTGTGGGAGCCTTTCTCATCTACAACACGATTGCGGTTTCGGTGGTTCGAAGACGGGCTGAGATTGGCATTCTGCGGGCATTAGGTTTGGCGAAGGCGGGCGTGCTTGCAGGGTTTCTGATGGAGGCCTCCGCATTCGGACTGGTGGGCGGCGTGGCGGGGCTTGGGCTAGGGCGTGCGCTTGCACTTGGCGCTGTGAGGTTAATTGGCGACACTGTCCAAAAGCTTTATATAAGCAGCCGGCCTGGGCCGATCGAGTTTACGGCGTATTCGGTGCTGTCCGGGTTGGTTTTGGCGATTGGAATGTCCGTAGCGGCAGCGCTCGCACCTGCGTTCGAAGCATCGAGAGTGCCCCCCACGGAGGCCATGGCGCGGGGCCGCCGGGAATACGTCACACGGCTGCGTGTGAAGCAGCACCTACTAATTGGATTGATTCTAGGAGCGGCGTCGGTGATCAGCGCGCTACAGCAGCCTGTAGCGGGCCGGCCGCTGTTCGGCTATCTCTCGGCGATGCTGATGATTGCGGCGGCTGCTGTCATAATCCCTCCCGGGATAGCGTTTGCTTCACGCGTTTTGAGCCGCTTGGTGGAACGCGTAATAGGAGTGGAGGGCCTTCTGGCACTGCGCGGACTCTCTACTTCGCTGAACCGCACATCGGTGCTGGTGGGGGCGCTTGCCACCGCCGTAGCCATGCTATCGAGCGTTGGGATTATGGTTGGAAGCTTTCGCGAGACCGTGGCGCTGTGGATGGATAGCGAACTCAAAGCAGACTTTTATCTGCGTCCGGCAGGCAGCTCGGCTGCCGACAGGCATCCGACGATGGCTCCCATTGTGGCTGATGAAATTGAAGCGATACCCGGCGTGGCGGCGGTAGACCGGTCCCGCGTGTATCCGATCACGTATCGCGGGCTGCCGGCTTCGCTAGGCGGCGGAGAAACTAAAACTGTGGAAGCTGAATCCGCAACGCGCTTCCTTCCGGGTGAAGACCGGACGCGCATTCTGAACGAGCTGCCGCGGGGCGACAATGTCGTCGTTAGCGAACCGTTTGCGAATAAGCACCACATTCGGGCTGGCGACTCAATACGCCTTGCGGTAGGTGAACGGGTTTGCGCATTCCACGTGCTGGGCATTTACTACGACTATTCGACGGAGCGCGGTTTCGTGGTGATGGACCGCCGCACGCTGCTCAAGTACCTTCCCGATCCGGCGGCGTCGAGCCTTGCTGCCTACCTAAAGCCGGGCGCGAATGCCTCGCAAGTACGCTCGGCGATCGATCGCGCCATCGGCTCCCGGGGCATCTTGCTGTTCACCAACTCGAAACTGAGGCATGACGCGCTCGGTATTTTCGACCGCACATTTCAAATCACATGGGCCTTGGAGGTAGTGGCGATCGCGGTGGCGGTGATGGGTATTGCGGGAGCGCTGCTCGCGCTGGTTATCGATCGCAAGCGACAGTTTGCGCTGCTGCGATTTTTGGGCACGGACAAGTCGCAGATTCGCAAAATCATCCTGGCTGAAGCAGGGCTACTGGGTCTTTTTTCTACGGCGATTGGAGTTGCGCTTGGCACCGTGCTTTCAGTGGTTCTAATTTATGTGATCAATAAGCAATCGTTCGGCTGGACCATTCAGTTTCACTGGCCAATCGCGCTGCTGCTCCTGGCATTGGCAGGCGTGAACGCTTCGACGCTTGTGGCGGGACTGTTCCCGGCCCGCAGAGCCGTTCAAATGCAGCCGATCGAAGTGATGCATGAAGAATAAAGCGGTCGCCAACAAGCCGCTCGAGTTTGGACCTGTGCCTGACTCGTATTGCAAACTTGTGGGGCAGGTTGTTAAACCTGCGGCCGATTGTTAATCGGCAGCCTTGAGGCTACCTTCGGTCCAGAGATAGAGCTGCCGTGGGACAGGCGTTTTCGCCACTCTTGTTCGTTCTTCGCCACCCTCAGCGTTCACTAAGCTGAGTGTCAGCGAGGGAATTCGCTACACTATAGGTATTCCCACCTCGGGGGGCGAAAGCGTTCTTTGCCTCCGGCTGGTTTACCAATCATGATTTCCGTAAGCAATGTAAGTATGCGATACGGCGGGAAGATCCTGTTCGAGGACGTTACCACTACGTTCCAGGCCAGCCGCCGGTATGGTTTAACGGGCCCGAATGGCGCCGGAAAAACCACCTTTATGAAGTTGCTCTCGGGCGAGCTTGATCCGCAAAAGGGCACCATCGTCAGGCCGAAGAAAGTCGGCGTTCTGCGTCAGGATCAGTTTGAATTCGACAAGTTTCGTGTGATCGACACCGTCGTGATGGGCAATCAGCCACTGTGGCGGGCGCTTGAAGAACGGGAACAGCTTTATGCCAAGCCGGAGCTGACCGATGCCGACGGCATGAGGCTGGGCGAACTGGAAGGCGTCGTAGCGGAAGAAGACGGCTACACGGCCGAGAGCGATGCGGCAGTCCTGCTTGATGGCCTCGATATTCGCGAGAACCTGCACGACCGCAAGATGGGCGAACTCCAGGGCGGCCAAAAGGTCCGGGTTTTATTGGCGCAGGCGTTATTCGGCCATCCGCAAGCATTACTGCTCGACGAGCCCACAAATTATCTCGACCTTGAATCCATTCACTGGCTGCAAGAGTTCTTAGTGCGCTACGAGGGCGTGCTGATCGTGATTTCGCACGACCGGCACTTCTTAAATAGCGTGTCGACGCACACCGCCGACATCGATTATCAAGCCATCATTACCTACACCGGCGGCTACGACGACATGGTCCTGCAGAAGACGCAGATCCGGGCGCGAATTGAATCCGAAAACGCGCAGCGCGAGAAGAAAATTGCGCAGCTCAACGAATTTATCGCCCGGTTTTCTGCGGGCACTCGCGCCAGCCAGGTAACTTCCCGCAAAAAAGAAGTCGAACGTCTTCAGACGCAGGAATTGGCCCGCTCGAACATACAGCGGCCCTACATCCGCTTCGATCAAAAACGTCCTTCAGGCCGCCACGCGCTCGAATTCAAGAACGTGGTGAAGGGTTATGACGGCTTGGAAGTCATTACGGGCTTTACGGCCGCTGTTCATCGCGCGCAAAAGGTCGCGATTATGGGCCGGAACGGCGCGGGCAAGACCACCCTGCTCAAGGCGTTGCTCGCAAATGCTCCCGGCGTAACCGACACCGACGTGGCAATCGATTCCGGCGAAGTCGAGTGGGGCCACGAAGCCCAAATCGGCTATTTCGCCCAGGATCATCGAAGCAGCATCCCGAACGGCACGACGGTGGAGGAGTGGCTGCACTCCCATGACCCTCAGGCGAGCCGCGAAGAGATCCGCGGACTCCTCGGCCAGATGCTCTTCCGCGGCGAGGAAGGACTGAAGCCAACCGATGCCCTATCGGGAGGAGAAGCGGCCCGGCTTATCTTTTGCAAATTGATGCTGCAGAAGCCCAACATTCTGGTTTTTGACGAGCCGACAAATCACCTTGACCTCGAATCGATCAATGCGCTGAATATCGCTCTCCAAAAATATGAAGGCACCGTGCTGCTGGTCACGCACGATGAAGACCTGATCGATGAAGTCGCCAGCCGCATCTGGCATTTCCGCGATCGGACAATCGAAGATTTCGTTGGGCCGTACGAAGAGTACATGGCTGCCGCGCAGCGTTAAGTCAGCTGCAGCAGTTCGGATATGTTTCTGATAACGGCCCAGGCCCCCAACTCTCCAGCCGGCCGCGACTCGTTACCGATTAACACCGGCCAGCACCCAGCTCGCGCGCCAGCTTCGCAATCGCTAAATTTGTCCCCCACCATGTAGCTCCGCTCGAGGTCGATATCCAACTCCCTGGCAGCTCGTAACAGCATTCCCGGCTCGGGCTTGCGGCAATCGCAATTGTCGGCGGGTGAATGAGGACACTCGTAGACTCCGTCGAGACCGATCCCCCGCGCTTCCAAAATCTTGCGAAAGCGGTCAACTACCGCTTGCGCCTCATCTTTGGTGATGAGCCCGCGCCCAACACCGGACTGATTACTGACAACAACCAGCAGAAATCCACGCCGGCGCAACTCGGCGAGCGTTTCCACCACGCCAGGCAGCAACTCGATATCAGAAGGCCTTCTGATATAGCCGTGATCGACGACCAGGGTTCCGTCGCGGTCGAAAAAGAACGCACGGCGCGCAGAGTTGCTCAATAGACGATTCTAGTGGGCTGCCGGACCGAGGGCTCTCTTGATTGCGGCGACATTATTCTGGGCCTGAGTTTGCAAAGGGCTCTTGATGGCCGCCGATTGTTGCGAATACTTCAAGGCCTGCTGCATCAGCGCTCGGTTCTTAGTGGATTTGGCGAGCTGATAATCGGAGAGTCCGAGATGAAACAGGCACCTGCCCAACACCTCCTGATTATCCTTAACCAGCGGTAATGCCTGGCGCAGCGCCTTGTCCGCATTGGCATATTGATGAAGATTGCTCGAACTTTCGCCATCAATCCAGTAAGCGAGTCCCAGCGTCGTCGCCTTTCGCTTCTCCCAATCGGCGTCGGTCATTCCATCGGGCTTCGGCTTGGCTTGCATAACGTCGGCCAATTTGCTCGCGTACGTGGCTGCTTTTTGATCCTGCTTCGACTCCATGTTAAAGCCCGCTGCCACCAGTAGCGCATCTTCGCTGTTTGGATCGTGTTGAAGTTGCCGCTCCGCCGCCTCACCAGCCTTATCGGCTTGGCCCGACTGCCGCAATGCATTCAAGTACCTTCCATAGGCCTGGCTCAAATAAGGGCTCTCCGGATTGCGTTGCTCGAGCGATTCCACGAGAGTCACGATTTGCTTAGAGTCTGTTGTCTTGAGCGATGCGGCGTACACCGCGTACTCTGTATATGTGTCGACCTGTTTTGCATAATCGATCCGGGCTTTCCCGCCCGAATCGGATGGACTTGCCGACTGTTCCACGCCCCGCGCAATTTTCGATGTATCGCCCGACCATTTGGCGATGCCGTCGATGTCCCCCTTGGCTTCAGCCGCTTTCAGATTGTTGTACGACGCTTCCAGATTGTTGGGATCGACGGCGAGCGCAGCCTGACCCGCGGCAATGACTTTGTCGTATTGTTGAGCCTGCAGATCGAGCGCCTGCAGTTGAGTGTCAGCCCAGGCGGATATCGGCTGCTTTGAGAAGTTTGTCGCAAACTCTTCCAGCATGGCTCGCTTCTTGGCCGGGTCCGTTTCATGCTCGATGGCCGCCATCTGCCTTCCTTCGGGGCTGGCTGTATCGACGGAAAGCTGCCCCGCGAATCCAGGCGATAGCGTTAGGCACAGCGTAGTCGCCCGCAAGCAGGATTTAAGCGAGAACGGTTTCATAGCTCCACCCCGTTAGGCGGAACTGTATCACAATTCTTCGTTCCTCGGGTTCGCGCTGATGGTTCGAAAGTGCGTGGCCGAAATTACCGGCTTGATGAGAAGTAGTCGAGGCAAACAGGCTGCTCGGCGGCTATGCCAAGAGCTTAAATGCGACGGCGAAGTAAGACAGATAAAGAGCAACGAATGGAACAAACATTCGTTTCGACACCGCTCTCGCGATAACAAAACCCACCTCAGGCTGCTTCGGCGCACACCTCTGGCGCTCTCCCGGCATGACAACTCTCCTTTTCAAGTTATGAAGCGCGTTTGTGCCAGCCACGACATTGTTTGAGCACGTTGCGCTCCACTTTCTTAAGCGACAAATGGATGTCAATTCCTCATCGCGTGAGCAAATTGAGGCGCGTGAGCAAATTGAGGGGCCGCGAGCGCGAAAGCAAGAAGACCCACTTTGCGGTGGTGCTATATGGTATGATCGTGAATACGGAGGGTGGGTTATGGCGATTTTGACCGAAAGCTCCGGTTTAACGACCGCCGAAGCGCCGTTTATCGAGCACGCCCGATCGAATGGGCGGCTCTTTATCCAGCAGCCCTACGATCTCTATACGGAGGAGAACCATGAGACGTGGCGCGCTCTCTACTCCCGCCTGCGGCCACGCTGGGAACGATACGCGAACGGCGCCTTTCTTCGTGGCATGCGCGCTTTGTCGCTCGACCCCCTGCGAGTGCCGAAGCTAGCCGACGTGAACCGCTTCCTCTCGCCGCTGACTGGGTTCGAAGCCAAAGCGGTCAGCGGCTATGTTCCGGCATACGTCTTCTTCGACTGCTTGCGCAACCGGGAGTTCCCAACCACGATCACCATCCGGCGGCGGGATAAGCTCGACTATCTGCCCGAACCCGATATTTTCCACGACATCGCGGGGCACGTGCCGATGCACACCGACCCGGCATTCGCGGGCACGCTGGTGCGTTTTGGCGAATGTGCGAGGAGAGCGCCGGACGTGGCCGGTGGAATCGGCGATCCTCACGAACGCATCCACGCCCTTTCGAGTATCATTCGCGCCATGGCGCGCTTCTTCTGGTTCACCATTGAATTCGGGCTCATGAAATCCGCCGCTGGCCTCAAGGCCTACGGCAGCGGGCTTCTGTCGAGCTTTGGCGAACTCGAGCACGCCATCGAATCCGATGAAGTCCAGCGGCATCCCTTACAGCTAGAGTGGGCGATCAACCAATGTTTCGAGATCGATCGCTACCAGCCGCTGCTATTCACAGTTGAGTCGTTCGAGCAACTCTATGATTTCGTCGGGCAATTGGACCGGTGGCTCCAACAGGGCCGGCTGAACAACGTAGCGCCCGGCGAACCCACCGTGAACGAGAGCGACCTGCAGAGCTTCTTGATGGCAGTCGAATAGCAGGTGCGTCACAACCCGCTGCCTTGTGCGCTGTGAAACAATCGCCCGTCTGAACGCGACACGCTGCAATCGGACTGATACGACTAACCGAGCCGCGACCGAGAGGGAGCGATTTTCGATTTCTTTCACAGCTTCTAAGCTCGACTTTGTCCATTTGAAGAACGCGAAGTTGAAGGCATGTGAGGAGTTGCATATGCTAATAAGACAGTTCTGCCAAGAAATGTTTTATAGTCATGCTGCCTCCCCAGCTTGCCCCGATATCCTAACATTCGCTCCTGTATTCAACCGACGCCCTTGGGACACGCGTTGGTTTACTCTGGGGCGCTGGGTTTGTGTGGCGCATACGCTTCAAAGAAAACCGCCCGCTGGTTTGTCTCGGGGCGCCCGTCCTTCAAGTAAGCGAGAATCGCTTCACCTACCGTGGGCGCCAAGGGATATGCTGTCGAATGCCCCGCTTTGCGTCCGGGAACGTGAAGGCGATTGCGCTTCCAATCAATGTCATCCAGCGTCAACGCGACAATTTCCCGACCGCGCAATCCATACGTCACCAAAGTAAGAGGACTGCGTAGTCACGGCGGCCAACCGCATTTCGCCGGCCCACGCTCTGCAATAGTCGTTCAACTTCAATCCAGGAAATCGAGCGCGGCAGATTCGCGAAACGATATCGACACGGCGACTCGATTACCTTGCTTAGGTCGCGTTTCATGAGAGACACGCGCGGTAGAGATAACGGAAGAAGACTTTGAGAATGCTACAGAGGCTCTGCGCCGATCGCTTGTCAATGGTCTTACCGCTCTCGGTGATGAGCGCACTGACAACGGTCGGAGGCAGATCGGGCAGCAGTGGCCGATCGAGTCGCCGGAGGTAATCCTGCAAGCGTTCAAGATAGTGCCGGTACGGGACAAGGGTTGTTTCACGGAGGCCACGATCCCGGCGCAAAAACTCGAAGAATCCGGGTGCCACATCTGCGAACGGCGCTGGCACGCCAGAGTTGCGGTCGTGCACGGGAGATCGACTATCGCACCGCTCGCGGACTCGATAAGAGCGTGATCCGTTCTTTGACGCAGCAATCCGCTTGGGTTAGGACGCATGAGATGAGAACATCTTCGTCTTGGACCAACGGGCGTCGGCAAGAGCTTTGTAGCCTACGCGCTGGCACGAGCAGATCGGCGATCCCACGCTTGCCGGCGGCATCCTCGACCGGCTGGTCCACAACGCCCGCCGCATCGAGATGAGCGGGGATTCGATGCGCAAGAGTCGTGTGAAGCCAAGCTCATAAGTCACCCTAAAATCCGCACAAGTCCGGTAACCATTAGCGGTGCACATGTGAGTCCAGGTCACGAAATCCGCAGAACCCTCGGAGCGCCGCGCCAAGTCCGGTGTGGACGGCGGCTTGAAAACCGCCTCTCCTAATCCGCCGCTCCATCTAAGGACGCTCGTTTTTGGGTCCAACCGATGGCGGAAAACCAGGTAGCGCGCAAGTCTGTCGGCCCGAATCGACTAGGATGGGCCCGAGCCTGTCGGGAGTGCAGTTTCACCTCTTGCACATGGCGCACGACGACATTCCCGGCCACGAAATCCTTCCGCTGCTTCGCGCGAGCGACCTCAGCCAACGCTAAGGTTCATCCCAATCGCGCAGCGAGGTGTTTCCCCGTCAGCGACTTGCTCGCTTTCAGCAACTCGCGCGGCGCTCCCTCAAACACAACCTTGCCACCTTCGGCGCCTGCGCCCGGCCCCATGTCGATGATCCAATCGGCGCGCGCGACGACATCCAGGTTGTGCTCAATCACGATCAAAGTGGTTCCATTGTCGACCATCGCGTCGAGGAGCGCGAGCAGGTTCGCCACGTCGGCCATGTGCAGACCGGTCGTCGGCTCGTCGAGAACCACGATTTGCGAAGGCTTCTCGAGCTCACCCGCCAGTTTCAAGCGTTGACGTTCGCCGCCCGACAGTGTGTTGAGTCTTTGCCCGAGCGCGATGTAACCGAGTCCCACGTCTTTCAGTGCCTTCAGCGTCCCGAGAATCGGTTTCTCCGTAAAATAAGACAACGCGTCCACGACGGAGAGGTTCAACACTTCGTTGATGTTCTTCCCTCGAAGTGTCAGCGCAAGAACCGCATCGGTGAAACAGCGTCCCTCACAGGTCTCACAGCGAACCGCGACGGGATCGAGGTGTTGCAAATCTGTATAGATGACACCCAGACCTTCGCATGCTGGGCATGCTCCCTTGGAGTTCGCGCTGAAGAGTGCGGGCTGAACTTTGTTGGCCGTCGCAAACGCTTTCCGAATTGTGTCCGCCATTCCTGAGTACGTAGCCAGGTTTGATCGTCGCGATCCCGCCGCCAGCAATTGATCGACGCAGATGGCATCCGGATAATGTTTTGGAAGACAGCCGTGAATCAGCGAGCTCTTCCCGCTGCCAGCGATGCCGGTGACGACAGTGAGAACACTTTTGGGAATCTTCACTGTGACATTGTGGAGATTGTTGAGTGTCGCGTTCTCGACGAGAAGATGTCCTTTCCCAGCGCGCGGTTTCTCTTTCAGCGCCTGATGCTTCGAAAGGTGTTTTCCCGTCAGCGTCTCACTGTTTTTGAGCTCTTTGAACGGACCTTCGAACACAACAGTTCCACCGGCCCTTCCGGCGCCTGGCCCCATGTCGACGATGTGATCAGCAATCGCCATCACTTCAGGCTCGTGCTCCACGACGAGAACTGTGTTTCCGACATCACGAAGCTTGGTCAGTGTCTTATTGAGTCTTTGAATGTCGTGCGGGTGCAAACCGATCGTCGGCTCATCGAAGATGTAGAGCGTCTCCGTCAGGCTCGACGACAGATGGCGCACCATCTTGACCCGTTGCGATTCTCCACCGGACAGTGTCGCGGCCTCACGGCCCAAACTCAGATAACCAAGTCCGATCTCGACGAGATGATCGAGCCTTTGTGCCAGAAGAGCGAGCAGCGGGGCGACATTGGGCGCACGAAGTGAATGAATGAACTCAGCGAGCTCGCTCACCTGCATCGCTGAGCATTCTGCGATGTTTTTTCCGTTGACGCGGCAGGCGCGCGCGACCTCCGACAAACGCGTTCCGCCGCACGCGCTGCACAGTCCCTGCGTCACGATCTTCTCAAACGCCTCACGAAGATGCGCCGGCATCTTCTCCGCGTCTTTGCTCAGGTAGAGGCGCTTGAATTTCGGAATCAGGCCGTCATAACCTGAGCTGAATTTTTGCCCTTGCTTGTTGACTTTGACCTTCGTGTCGTCGCGGTGAAGAAAATCGTGCCACTCCTCTTTCGTATACTTCTTGAGTGGCTTTTTGACGTCGAAGAATCCCGACTTGACGAACGTGTGCAGATTGTAACCACCCACGTTGAACGTTGGAAAACGGACTGGGCCTTCTTCAAGGGACTTGGTCTTATCCACCAGTGCATCAATATCGAGCTGGGAGCCGCGACCGAGTCCCTCGCACTCGGGACACATGCCGCTGGGATCGTTGAATGAAAGCGCCAGGGCGTGCGGAACCGTGGGCTTCCCAAGACGAGAAAACAAGACGCGCAGCAACGGGTAGATGTCGGTCGCCGTTCCCAATGTCGAGCGCGGATTCCCGCCGATGCGTTGCTGATCGATGATGATTGCCGTCGAGAGATTCGCCAGAACGTCGACGTCAGGCTGACCGTAGCGCGGCAGAAAATTCTGCACGAACGTCGAGAACGTCTCATTGAGCAGACGCTGGGATTCCGCGGCGATCGTGTCGAACACCAGTGAGCTCTTCCCGCTGCCCGAGACGCCGGTAAACACGGTGATCTGTCGACGGGGAATATCGAGCGAGATGTTCTTGAGATTGTTCTCGCGTGCGCCGCGCACTTCGATGTTGCCGAACGGAGAGTCCATTAAGCTAGCGGGCCCGCTTGCTGCTCGCTCGCTGGGGCTTTGGCTTGCTCTTGCCCTCGAGATTGAGCGCCACTGCAGCGCGGATGAGATCCTTCAAGACCGCCTCATCGACCTTGTCGCATTCGTGGATGTCGATGGCGCGGGCCAGGCATTCCCGTCGAGGCTGGCGTTGAATAGACCTGAAGGGTCCTTCAAGGCAGCTCCCTTGGCAAATGTCATCTTGACATGGTTCTTGTACGTCTCCCCCGTGCAGAGGATGCCCCCGTGGGACCAGAAGGGAGTCCCCCTCCACTTCCATTCTTCGACGATCTCAGGGTCTGCCTCGTGTATGATCTCGCGCACTGTCGCGAGCGTCTTCCCGCGCCAGTCCCCAAGTGCCTTGATCTTCTTGTCGATTAATGCAGAGGCGGATTCCGCCGGGACGGGCCTTTTCACGTAAAGCTCCAACTCTCGCACCTATTTTAGCTGCGCTCAGGGGGCGCGTCGCGCGCTGCGCCACTTGGTAGCATAAGGCAGCACGAACAAGTACAAACCAGTGAACAGGAGCAAGGCTAGCGGGAGCAGCGCCAAGAGGCCCACCCAGACGGTATACTTCTTCTGTGTCACGGCGACGATGTTGATGATGACGGCCAGCGTAAAGGCAATGGACAGCCAGCGGTGCGTCTGCCGAACCCATTTGTTCCAGTTCAATGGAACCTCCTCTGAAGACGGGCCCGAAGCGGATCAGGCACACTTACAAGTACTACGTAACCGCCTTCGGCAAGAGCGTCCTGCTCGCCAAGCGTGACCAAGTGCAGAAGCAGCCGAGGCGCACGAAGCCGCCGGCGTTCGCTTGCATGTGGAGGACGCGGGTCACGCCGGTGGAGAGCGCGGGCGACGCGACAAGGCCGGTGGTCACCCAGTAGGCATCGTTGCTCCATTGCTTTGCGATCCTCTCGATTCACGGCTTTTGAGCCGCCTGAGGCGGCCAACCCGGCGTTTCAACGCCGAACTGTTTTGCATACTCTGCGTTCAGCCGCTGCCAGGCGCTGAACTTCATGGCCCCGACGATGCGGCCGATGGGAGTTCCGCTGAGAAGGTGATCCAGAACGTCGAAACAGATGTGCCAGCCGGCGGCACCCCATGAGATGAAGCGGCGATCGATGTTGTGCCATAGCGTCAGGCGCGTGCCGCCACAAGAGGCTTTGAGTTCCCACCTGATATCGTTGTACTCGAGCAACTTGGCAGCGTCGGCTCGCGTCACTGTTGTTTCCTGTGGCGCGGGCGCTCCCACCCAGGTGAGCTTCACCGTTCCAACCGTACCCAGGGTCCCATCGGCTTCGAAGGGCGCCCACTCGCGCAGATGCGCCGGATCGGTTAGCGCCTGCCAGACTTTTTCCGGCGGGTGGCGCAGTTCTCTGACGAGAATGAGTGTCCACTTCTCTCCGTCCTTTCGTACCTGCGCCCCGTTGACCGGACCCGGTTTGTACTGCTCGCGATCGGTCATCGTTATCTTCTTCTCCTTCTCTTCCTTTTCGATCGTGTTGAATCCCGGAATGCCCAGCGACGGCAGCGCACGGGGAGCGCTGACGTAGACCGCCGTTGAAGCCCCAGCCGTCAGCGCCCAGTGAGCTGCCATCGTGCTGAATGGCCGCCCCTAATAGCGTTTTAGCTGGGTGAGCTGAATGAGGTTGCCGCAGGTGTCGTTCAGCTTCGCAATGGTCGAGCCGGTCACGTCGGTGGGCGGCATCGCGAACTCGGCGCCGCGGGCCTTGATCCGCTCATAGTCGGCCTTGACGTCGTCGGTGAAGAACATGGCCGCGGGCTGGCCCTGTTGAAAAATCGCCTGCTGATACGCTTTGGCCGCGGGGTTGTCGTTCAGCGCCAGCTGCAGCTCAGTGCCATCAGGCTCCTCGGGCGGGGCCACGGTCAGCCAGCGAAATGGGCCCTGACTGAAATCCGTCTTCTTGGCAAAGCCCAGTACCTCCGTATAGAAGCGCAGGGCCTTGTCCTGGTTGTCCACGTATACGCTGGTCACTTTGATTTTCATTTCGTTTCTCCTATGTCACGTTCGCGGTTTGGGCCGCGTCGTCTTCTCCTTGTTTTCCTTTTCGTTGGCGTTGATTGATCCACGCGGTCGAGGTGGCGTTCGAGAGCATCTACGTGAGCGGACCAGAACCGGCGGAACGGAGTCAGCCAGGCATCCACCTCCTGAAGTGGTTCAGGTTTCAGCCGGTAGAGACGGCGCTGTGAGTCCACCGTGGATTCCACGAAACCGGCCTCGCGCAGCACTCGCAGGTGCTTTGACACGGTCGGCTGCGGCATGCGAAGTTGGCGCTCGATCTCTCCCACCGACTGTTGTGACGAGACCAGGAGGCTCAATATCGCGCGGCGGTTCGGCTCCGCAATGATTTCGAACACAGATTCCACCCTCTTGATATACTCCACATAGCATATGCTTGTCAAGGTATATAAAGGCCGGGCGTCCGGGCAACGGTTTCAGCCGGCGTGCGGTGATGCACCGTCTGATGCGTTTTTGGCGGGTGCGATTCAGAGCGCTGCGCGTGCCCTTTTTTGAATCGCAAGAGTTTAAGGCCCATCTGGAGGCTGGTTAGTAGCGCCATGAAGGTGGTCGGTCCGCACACACAGATCCGATACCTCGTTTGGAGATCGGTCTATGAGATCCGGTCTGCGAGTGACTTCTGCAAACAGACCCTCGGTAGGAAGAAACGTAATCGCGAAGTTAGTGGTCGCGGGTGGGCAGATACATTTTTCGCTGATTTTCTTGGCTTCCGCTCTAATTAAACTGCTGAAGTGGGCCATTTAAAAATACCGAAATCACGCAATGGCCGTGATGAATGAATTGACCTCATACGGATGCGGTTGGTTTCTCGATGCCTGTATGAGAATGGCCAACAGCGCCGTATTTGTTCCGTGCAAAACCAGGAGGTTCGTTGGTTGTGCGAATCTTATGCAAATCGGCTCCATTGAAAGAACAGAACGATTGATGAGAGTACAATGAAAGCCTGCAAATGCGTGCTGTTGGTTTGTGTGAGCAGTTGATTTTGCGGGAGTAACTCAATGGTAGAGTCACAGCCTTCCAAGCTTCTCGTATTTTGTTTAGCTTCAACAACATAGGATGCCAGTTTTGTGTATTTCTATGCAAACAGGAGCCCGTTTCGTTGTTGCACACTGGGCGGGTTTCCCGACTCGAGAGTCGCGAAGCGGGTGGGCCTCTCGGTCCGCGGGGATGAGCCGTCAGAAGACACGGTTCAAGGCCTGCGCGACCGAAGGATCCTCGCGGTGGGCGTGCGAGCGGGTTTGCGGCGGGCCGACATCGCGGCGCTCAAGCTCTCCGATCTGCACCAGAACCGGGGCTCTGACTCCCTGCGCGTGATCCACAACGGCGGTCGGCGCGAAGCCCAAACCAGCCACCCGCTCAGGATGTAGCGCCTACGCGCCCACCTGGAGGAGGCACACCACGGGCACGATATCGAGGACGCCCTCTTTCGGCGGCTCCCACGAAACCGGAAGCTTCAGGAAACACGGCGGGCCTGCATCCCGATGCCATCGACCGGTGCTATTCAGGCATGCGCGCGATCGGCTTGGAAAGGGGGTGTTCGGCCCACTCGATGCTCACCGTGACCCCAGCACCACCAAGCTGTATGATCCCCGAGCGACAACCCGGAGAAGTTGGCGAGCTTCTGCAACGTATAGTGCGATTTTTTTGAGGCCGGTGCATATCCTAAATACGAAGTGAGTCCACGAGCGCGCGCTAATAACGAAAAGCCCCATTTGCTTATTCCGCGAGCAGAGGTTAAGCGTATGCTTGGCGAAAGATTGCAAATCGGGCACCAGCTTCTGAGCGGACGCGAGATCCGTACCCAGAGCAGCTCGAGCGCTTCAGGTCCGACGCGTACCGATTTACTCAGTACAACGTCCGCCTCGTGCCTACGTTATTTTCCTCCGAGAGTTTACGGCGCATTACGAGATTTACCTCCATTCCTCGCTTGCATACTCCATCGAAATGCTGGAGGAAAACACCCAAATCGTGCCCGAGAATCTCGGCGCTCACGTAAACCAACTTCAATCTGACATTGAAACACTTCATTTGATCCCGGAGCTTTTTCCCCACGAAAGAAGGTGCCCCCGCCCCTAAACCTTCTGCCGATACGGTTTTTATCCGTCATTTTCTCGAATGGCTAAAGCTGGAGGAATTCCTCACAACGACTTTGCGGCTTAAGGTGCGGAATGCCGTTCGGGTTCCCTCCGGAATATGCGTTCAACTTCCCCGGAATCCCCAGCTGCGGAGGTGCCGCCGAAGTGATCGGCGCGACAGCTTGATCTGTCACGGGAGGTTGTTACGCCCGTTCCCGATGGCGCTGCTGGCAACGGCGATGGGACTCCCTGCCCAGTTCACTTTGCTGGTAGCGGCGGTTAGCCTCATGCCGCTGCCGACGCCGCACTTCCGACTGGCATTCCAGACTACAGTAGCGCTGGCCACGGTTCGGGACCAAGGAAAGACTATTAGTCCGCGTTTGTTTGGAATGAACTCACTAAGCGGTCTAGTGCTAATCCGATCAGCCGATCGTTAAAGAGCCTCTGTTTTCGTTCAGCGGCTGCTGGCCCGGCAGGCCACCGCTTTAATCCTTCACGGATCGCCCCAACCTTAGGCTCGCAATGCTCACGTTCGATCAACCAATCGACTGTCGACAATAGTTCCATTCCCAAAGGCGATTCGAAACCATCGATATGTTCGGCCGTCTGATCCAGGATGATGCGCAGTGAGCGCGAATTTTCTTGCTTGAGGTAAAGATCGACGAACGGCCGGCGCTCTTCATCGAACCATATTGTGTCCGATGGGCCGGCGTCACTTAAGCGCTTATCGCAATGGAGATAACTTCCATCGAGTCCGTTGAGCAGATGTCGAAGTCGATCCGAATATGGACCGTACCTGTCGGCTACGAACTTCAAATCAAGCGGGTCTTTTAACCCCAACTTGTGGATCGTGCGCTCTAGAAACCAACACAGCTTTTGGACTTCTAAATAGGTGCACTCGATACCAAGCACCCAATATCGACGGATCATCTCGGCGACAAGAGCGCGTGCCGGAGTTAGCTTCATAACCCCAGTTCGCTTTGCGACGTTTTGGTACTTCGGCGTGGGCTCAAACACCCACACATCCACATCCTTCAGGCCTTTGAACACGCCTTCAATTTCCGGTCGAACATCGCTCCAGTCCAATCCTCCATTTCCGCAACCGAGAGGTGGCAATGCAATCGAATGAATTCCTTTATCTTCGATTACCCGCCTCAGGTCCTTCAAACCATCTACAATCCACTCGAGCTTGGACGGCTGACGCCAATGTTTCTTAGTGGGGAAGTTGATCAGCCATTTCGGCCCCTCAAAGGCACGGTTCTCAGTCACGAACATATGGCCGATCCGTACCTCGTTGCGCTTTATTGCATCTTCGTAGGCTCTGAAATTTTCAGGGAAAGCTTCCTTGAACATTAGCGCTATCCCTTTACCCATAACTCCAACCGTATTGACCGTGTTGACTAACGCTTCCGTAGGAGCATCAAGCAGATTTCCTTGGAGAAACTTCATCATTGGAAGTACCAGCTTTGTTGTACTGCGACTTTGAACGATAGATTGCGCCGCTCGATCTCAGCCTCAATGTGTTTTTCAACGGTTGATGTGTAGCAACATACACCTTGCAAGGCTTCAATCGGCACGTGCTTCCATATCAACGCTTCCGCCTGATACCGCTCCTTCTTTCCCGGATCGTCCGGGTCATGTTTAAAGTTGCGACTCTGAAGTAGCGGCCAATCAATTCGATCCAGTTGAGCCAAATCGGTGAAGTAGTCCGCCATTGGTGGATAAGCATGTTGGTTTGTGAAGACGAACTGGATATCCTTCGCTGCCACGTGACGGAGCGATGAGACGAAGATCACAATTTCCTCGCTTGGCACCTGATTCACACCGTAACCAGTCTTGATGTTGTACATCATAATCGAAAACGGCGTGAAGTAGAACGGGACATAATCATTAAGCGTGCCACCCGGCGGTACAGCAACCGCACGTCGCGATCGCTTATCGATTAAATCGACATTGCCGATGTTCCGGCAGGCTGGGTCGAATTTTTTCCCATTTCGCGCATGCATCCCGTTGTCAAGTATCCATGGCACATTGTCCCGGTGTGTGATCCGGAAGATCAGCGCCTTTTCTTGAGTCAATGTTAACGCCATGCGCTCCAAAGGCTGTCACTACCCGACTGAGGTGCGCAAAAAATCTGACAGGCACGAAAGTAGTCCGGTAAGAATCGACGTTTTGCACCAAAAGTGACGCCTTTCGAATAGTGTACATCGCCGGTCGGAGTCCTTAATGGGGTGCGCGACATGGAAGTGCAGAGTTAAGTTGGGTTCTTTTTTTGTGGCGCCAATCTTAGCGTCTAGATACGCTAAGAGAAGGAGGCCCTACCGTGACCGACGCTCTGCCTCAGTTGGAGGCCAAACGAACCGATCTGTTCCGTCAGCTTGCCGCCATCGGCGATTTCCGCCGCGGCTCGATCACCGCCACATCCGGCAAGTGCGGGAAACCCAACTGCCACTGTTCGAAACGAAATGATGCCGGGCATGGTCCGAACTTCCGCCTGACGCGCAGAGTGAAAGGCAAGACCGTGACCGAGACCTTCCGCTCCGCAGCCGCGCTGCGCAAAGCACAGCAGGAGGTCGGGGAATTCCACAGGTTTCAGGCACTGTGCGGAGATCTCATCGAGGTCAGCGAAAAGATCTGCGCCCTGCGCCCGATCGAGGACACGCTGAGGCCGGAGGAAAAAAAACGGCCGAAGCAATCCACCGGGAGATCACGCGCGAAGTAACCACCCTGTTGGGCCGGATCTTCGCCGAGCGCAGGCAGACCGGCGGGCTGGATCTGGAGGCGGTGGAGATGGGCTTCCGCGCCGCCCTGCATCAGGCCGGGGCGGCGGCTCTTACTCAGCTATTGCAGTTTCCCGAGCCCGCTGCCGAACAGCGAGATATCCCGTGCCCGTGCGGCCATCAGGCACGCTATCGCGAAATGCGCTCGCGACGGCTTCTCACCGCTTTGGGCGAGGTGGAGCTGTCGCGCCCCTGGTATCTGTGTCCGCATTGCCACGAAGGGCAGTTTCCCGCCGACAAGGCCCTGGACGTGAAGGGTACGGACTTCTCGCCCGGTGTGCGCCGGATGCAGACTCTGGTAGGCCAGGAAGTTCCCTTCGATCACGGACGCCAGCAGATCAGGGTTCTGGCCGGTCTGGAAGTGACGGCCAAGTCGGTGGAACGTACGGCGGAGGCTATTGGCGCCACGATCGCCGCTGGCGAGCAGAAGGAAATCCGCAAAGCCGTGCAACTGGACCTGCCCGTCATCGTGGGCGAGCCGATCCCGATCCTCTATGTGCAGATGGACGGGACCGGAGTGCCGGTCGTGAAAAAAGAAACCGAGGGTCGCAAAGGCAAGACCGACGGCCAGCCGGCCCACACGCGCGAAGTCAAACTCGGGTGCGTCTTCACCCAGACCGCCTGGGATGAAGAAGGGTACGCGATTCGCGATCCCGATTCGACTTCGTACACCGGAGCCATCGAAACGGCTGAAGAGTTTGGAAAACGCATCTATCTGGAAGCCTGGAATCGTGGGTGGAGCCGTGCGCTGAAGAAAATCGTCATGGGTGATGGAGCCGAATGGATCTGGAACTTGGCAGACCAGCATTTTCCCGGCGCCGTGCAGATCGTCGATCTCTATCACGCGCGCCAGCATCTGTGGGAATTGGCGCGCAGGCTGCACCCCAATGATCTGGCGAGGCAGAAAGCCTGGATCAAGGTTCACCAGAAGCGCCTGCTCGATAAAGGCAAAATCGAAAAGCTTGTGCTCTCCCTACGCTCCATCGAATCAACCAATACCGAAGTTCTGGAAAAGATTCGCATTGAGGCAGACTACTTTGAGCGAAACGCCGAGCGTATGCGCTACCCGAAGTTCCGCCGCCAGCATCTGTTCGTCGGCTCAGGTGTAATCGAAGCCGGTTGCAAGACCGTCATCGGTTCCCGATTGAAACAATCCGGTATGTTCTGGACTGTTCGCGGCGCCAACTCCATCATCGCGCTGAGATGTTGTCACCTCAACGGCCGCTTCGAGGATCACTGGGAATCCCGCCGCGCGGCCTGACTTCCAACTTTCATGTCGCGCACCCTCCTAATGTCGGTGAACATGAACTCGTAATATCAGACTGATCCGGAGATCCGCGAAGCGTTTTCCTGATCTTGGGAGCCGCCGCCTTTGCTGACGATTAATCGACGATATACCCCATCCTGGAAAGCTTAATGAGCAGCGACTGAGTGCTTACTCCGTATTTCTTAGCGAGCCTGGCAATCATGTCGTCATCAAGCACATCCACGCTCGTGCCCACTTTCAAGTCGCGCTCTAGAAACGGGGTCGGCATGAGCAACTCAGCGGCGAATAGATTGGCCTCTATCTCGGCGGTGTTCGTTCCCTCGCTTGATTCTGGTCCCCTCAGCCTGACTCTGAAGTTGTCGTGGTCCCAGTGAAGGTTTTCGTATTCATGCAGTAAGAAGTGACCAAGTTCGTGCCCGATGGTAAAGCGCTGGCGCACGGGACTCTGGCTCGTGTTAACTCCAATAGCGACGACGTCTTTATCGCGGTAGAAGAAGCCTGCCATATCGGCGTCAAGAGGTTTGGCGTAAAGCGTCACTCCTTCCTCTTTTGCGATTTTCTCGACCGGTACTGGCGGAACGGTGATACGGTGCTTCTTCAGCAAGCCGGACACCGTGTCCAGGATTTTCTTTCGTCGAATCGCCATCGCTATTTCTTTCGCCGCGCCTCGGCTATGCCTTCCTGAATGAACTGCTGTTCTTCAGGGATGAGCCCGCGCAATCGTTTGTCCATGACTGAGGAGTGCGATTCATTCTCCATGCAGGAACCGAGTAGTGCTGCCGGTTCCTGACCCAGCGCCTTCGCGATTTTGCAGAAGGTATCCAGCAAGATTTTCTGTCTCCCATTCTCAATGTTGTTAATGGACGTGCGGCTGAGCCCGACGGAAGCACCCATCTGCTCTTGCGTCATCCTGCCTTCTCGCGCCAACCGTATAGCTTTACCCATTGCTATGTAGAAAGGATCGGCAGCTGTGGATGTTTTCTTCAACCTCTCAATACAATATCCCAACGGATGTCAGGCTGTTCGTTTCACAAACACGTTTATAAAACAAACGTATTTTGGTACGTTGGTGTTATGTTATCATGTTTTCAAGGCCGGCCGCGCGTTCGCCGGTCATCCCAAACGTAAAAGGACAACAGAATGACTTCTGTATTCCCTCGTCAAATTGCAACGGTTGCTGATCTTCTGCGCAGCGCCTCAACCCGCAATCCTTTGATTCGTGCCCGTTTTTTTACACGTATTGTGCTCCCGTGCCTTATATGCCTGCTCACGATCGCAATGGGCAGCGTCTTTGCCGCCGACGCGCCCCAAGCCGCGATCGCTTATAGCCCTGGCGACACAGTGCGGGTATTCTTAGCGTTCAAAGAGCCCATTTCCTTGAAAGGAACGAACGTTCGCTTCAGCCTGGAAGGCCCTCTACCAGAAGGCCAGAAGGTGTTTCTAAACTACTTTGATGTGACTTCACTGCTGAAGTCATCCGGAAAAGAGTTTGAAGTCACCGGCAAAATCGGAGACCATGTCGCTTCTGGAACGTATCAGCTGACCTTCATAAATGCGACCGATCAGGCGGACCTCACACGAACGTTCAATGTCGGACCGGATTTTCCTGCTATCACCATTTGTGTGCGCAACGACAATCACGTTTCCTTTCCCGACATCAGGACCATTAGGGTCGGAGGAGAGGAGCAAGGCAAGCAGTAGTACGTTTTAGGAATCGAGCCGGTTGCACCACCATCCCCCGGCGTGGGAGGCTCTCCATTCCTAACCGAAGTATGTCCCGTCGGTATTGCCTGGCATTTTGAAGTCTGACCCGCCTCATAACATCAAGCCTTCTGCTATCCGGTTGATTGATTATCTACGCTTTGAATCTGTAATGTTATCCGCTCCAGCCACGGTCCCGGCGCAACCCATACTGGGTATCCATCGACTTCGGATCGATCGCGCAAAATTGGCCGAGAATCCTTTCAATATGCTCCTCGTTCTGGAGCGCGAGGTGACCGGTCGCCAGCATTTCCTTGAGCTTGTTCCAGAGACTCAGCAGCTCGTGGTCGGTGCCGAAGTCGGGGTGTGGAATCCGCAGGATCTCGCGGTCCTCATCATCAGACTCTTCAGCTCGAGCTCGATGAAGTGCCGATAGAGGAACAGAACGGGATAGATCACGAATGTCAGGAAGAACTTGTCGGGTGGCACTTCCAGGAGCGCTCGGGCCGCGTTGAAGTAGCCCCTGACATAGAAATTCCAGAGGTTTGTGCCTCTGTCGAATCCGAACGTGACCGAATCCTCACGGCTTCGAACAGGTTGTCGGTCTCGGTAAGAGGTCCGCCCCCAGAACTGGACGCTCCCAACGAAAATACTCGCGAACGTAGGCGAAGATCGCGACCTCTTCCGGCGTTGGCTCTTTCATCGTGCTCAGTTATCTGCATTGGACAAACGGCTCACGTCCGCCGCTGATTTCGGGCGCTGATCGTGTATAAGCAGCAGCTGGTCGTGCGCAATCGCAACGTTGTCATTGCCCCCCGCTGCAGAATATGCGAAGCCCCGGACGATTCCTAAGCGCGTGCGCTACGCGCATGAGATCCGGCTTCAGAGCAGGACTCGACCGAGGGCAACGATAGGTCCTCATGAACCGCGATCTCGCACACCTTCCGTCGAGTCCAGATCATCCAACATCCCCTTCTATTCAGATCCCCTCCTCTTCGTATTCTCCCAGCGAGGTGGTATCGCTTCGGCGGTCGTAGAGTTGCGTGGTGCAGGCGTCGGCATGGTTGGCCATCTTGCGTGCTTCTGCCAGTTAGCCATCGCTTTTACGGTAATCGGTGATGGCGGTGGCGCGCAGCGAGTGATTGCCAATCATCGTTTTTATGCCCGCCTGCTTCGCGCGCCTCTCTATGATGCGGTAGGCGTCTTGCGGCGTCATGCGATGCCGTGTGCCAGTAGAGCTATCAAGCGGATTTGCGTACTCTCGACCGTTTCGCGTCTATTGCACGCGGTTGTGCTGCTCGAATGCGCTTTTCAAGGTCGCATACTGCCTGAAAGGTCTCGGTATCGATCTGTTGCATGTAGATCTCTCGTGTCGTCTCCGCTTTTGAGTGTCGCAATTGCCCTTGGATCGGCTTGTCAGCGACATGCTGATGATGTTGAACGGTCGCGTGGCCACGCCGAAACCAGTGATAGGAGATACCAGGCAAACCGATCTTCTCGCCTGCCGGTTTAAGAACGTCCTCGGCCCAGTTCGTCGCAATGATCGGAGTGCCGTTGCGAGTCGGGAAGATATATGATTCTGGATCGTCACCGTTTGTGAGGCCGTATTCGCGCCACCCGAGAATGTCCTTCGCGAGCTGCGGCGGCACTGCCACCTTTTGCGCCGCCTTCCCCTCGCCGGCAATTTTACCGGCCCATTCTTTGACTTTGTGAGTCCGGGCGCAAAAAGATCGCTCAATATTCAGAAAGTACATCCCATTCTGTTCTTGAAAGTCCTTCCATCTCAGCACGAACAGTTCGCCCCGTCGGAGAGCACAAAGTAAGAACATATTCAAAATGATTCGATCTCGAGGCGCCTTGATCTCGTGGAACAGCGCGAGAAATTGATCAATCGAAATCGACGGTTGGCTCCGCGACTTTTTGATCCGTTTGGGAATTCGCTGCGTCTTCGGTATCAAGCGGCTCGCATTGCCATGAATAACTCCGAGATCACGCGCCATGTCAAGAATCGCCTTCGAATAAGTAAACGCCTTTTTCGCGGTCCACATGGAGAACCTACGATCGGCAATCTCTTCCATAAAGCGTCGAATGAGATTTTCATCATTCATCTCAGTAATCGTGTAGTCACCAAAAAAAGGAATCAGGAAGGAGTCGCGGTAATACTCCCAATTGATCCTGGAATTCTCTTCCCAACCGTCCTTCCTGCGCTTTTCATAGACAAAGGCGATGAAGTCCTTGACCTTCATTTCTGGAAAGCCGTTGGATCTATCGCGCGCAGCCACTTGAGCTGCGCGCGATAGAACCTCGGTGGTGTGCCGCTCAGCGAAAACCTGCCAACGGATTTTTTCCCATTGCGCTTTGGCTTGCTTGATATCCCGCAGACCAGGCCCATGCGAAGACTTGGGGCCGATTTCGTACGGTCCACAAGTCACACGCACTCTGCCGCCGTTCCGAATCTCGTAAGCGTTCCACCGGGCGACGAATCGGCTTCCCTGTTTCGTCTTTACTTCATTAACCCAGCCCCTACCTATGGGTCCGAGCTTTCGCCCTTTCATGTATTTGAGGAGTCTATCAACAAGAATCACTGCTTAGGTGCAAATCTCGGCTGGCGCTTTCTTTCGTTGCCAGCTTGGCCGTGTCTCGATTTGTTCCTGCACCCACCGAGACAGTGCACGTTTTGAGTACTTGATTTGTCGGCCCATCGTGCGAATGTGAGGAACGATCGGTTCAACCCGAGTAGTGTGGTCTCGAAGCCATTGCTTCTTGACCTTCAGGAACGCGCAGGCTTCTTCATCGGTGAGCAATTCGTCTTCGTCCAGATGAACAGGGGAACGAGATCCTGTCTCGGTAAGGTCTCGCGTCGGATTTGGTTTGAGAAGTCCTCTCATATGGAAGGTCCCGCTCAGCCGGGCAATGAGACTTCGCGACTGGTTGGCGCTCTGGAACCGTTTACAACGCGATATTCTTGTCCAAGATCGCCGCTGTGAGAGTTTGTTCTAAGCCTTCGCTGAAATGCCCGATCGGCTGATTGCAATCTGTCGAGCGCCTCGACAAGTTGCAGACCGGCCTCCTGTAATTCCTGGGGCCGGCCGAATTGCTCCGTCGCCTTGACTGCAAAGCGAATTTTCTCGATCGCGACACGGATCTGATAAGCCATCTCGAACTCGGCAGGCGAGGGCCTGCTCAGAACCTTCGCTTCGACTATCGAGAAAACCTCTTTTGCAAGTTCAGAAGTAGTCACAATCGCCTCCTCTGGTTTTACTGCGATGGCACGCCTGATCGCGGCCAAAGCCGCTTTTCGCCTGGCACCGGCTGTGGATCGGCCTGCGTGGGCTCGTATGGTGTTTCGAACAAAATGTCGCGGTTCACTCGAACTGTGAATCGGTAGCCGGCGGGAACCTTGATTGTCGGCTGCGTGTTGAGATTTCTTCGGGTGATCTGAGAACCAGTCTGGCTAAGCTCTTGCCCGACAGCACTGGAGGCGGCCTGGCCGGGCGTTGGGTACCCCAACGTTGTCTGATTCTGCGTTTGCGAGATCTGGAAAGCCGCCGTGAACATGCTTGTGAGCACCGAGAATCCGAGAAGGCGCTTGTAATGATGGTCCACTTTGTCCCGTAGCCCGGCATTACCGTGCGAGTCGAGCCCGACCATGCCGTCAAGATCGATGGATGATGCATCCGGGAAGATAAGGCGATTCCAGGCGACCTGAACGCCATCTTGCCCGTACGAAATCCGTGAGTCGTATTTGCCGATCAACCGCGAGCCCTGCGGGATCAGCAAATAGAGCCCTGTGGCGGTGTCGTAAACGTTCGAAGTCACCAAGGCTTTCAGTTCACCGGGCAAATCAGAATTCAAACTCTGTTCCAGAACGGCGGGAATCTCCCAACCGGCTTTAATCTCGTATCGGGAGAGCGGCGCTTCGCGCGTTGATCGAAGATAGTCCTCCGTTTCCCGATTGCGTGCCGCCGCGAGGAATACCTCTTTCTTCGTTTGCATGTTTTGGCTTTCGTAGTCGGTGTCCGCACCGAGCAGGGCGGGTGAATTCGCTATTCGCGCTGGATTATTTGCGGGCGCCATGGAGTTCAGGACTCTCGTCAAGCCCATGGCTTGAGGCTGTTCCTGTAAGGCGGGCTGGCTTGTGTCCGCGAAGCTCCCGCCGCTGAATTCAGGGTTCCCAGTATTTGCATCGTGCACGCCAGTCGGTGCTGCGATGGCTTCCCGCTCGCGCCGGTAGGCTGCCATCATGAGCTGCTGTTCTGGCGAGACCTCCTGACCATTTGCAGTTGCCGCAGATTGATTTCGCACAGGAGAACGCCGAACGACTACGCGCTCTTGCGGAAGTCCGTCACACGGCTGGCCGGTTTGCGGATTGTACCGGTATGGTTGTCCTGTCCTCGGATCGTAACCGCAAGTTTCTTTCATAGTCCGTGCACTCTCATCGTCCGGCGGTTTCAGTTCGCCGTTGGATTTCTGCGTCAGCGGAGCGGTTCCAACGGGAATCTCCTGAACAAATTCGTCGCTTGCCTGCGTGGCGGGCGTGGCGCTCTTTGGAAATCCTGCTTCCTGCCCGGCGGCAGCTTGATTCGCGGTTCGGCGGTATGCACCATAAGCGAACGCCGCCAACAGAAAGACGACGACGGCAACCACAATTAGGGTGGTCCTTTTGCTGACCCGTACGGTCTTTCGGGGGCGTGGATGAAGATCCAACCCACTCGGAGCGTCAATCGGGCGAACACTCGATCCGCCCGGTTGTTGATCGCCTGGCTTGTCGCTAGCTTTATCCTTTGTTGGCACGGATGATCTCCACCTTTTGAGCCTTCTTGCCAGAACCCAGGATGAGGTCCGCGCGATCGAACAGCCGGTCCACTATATAAGTCTGTTGTTTCACGCGATAATTCGTCATCTCGCCCTTTCCGTCGCCACCAATTACGAGCAGTGCCGGTGCTTCCCGGTGTTGCACATCTTCGGGCATTTGGATGTAGGTTTTCGCCCCGTCGTCAAACACCCGCAAGGGCCGGATGTGCTCGTCACCACCGCGGACCTTGTAGCCGAAATTCATTTTTTCGACGGCAATCATCGCGGGCGCGAGGTCTGCCTCACGTTTCTTTTCTTCGGCAAGAGCTCGCTGCTCGGCCATCTGCTGCTGCCATTTGCGGGAAGTGTCGTCTTCGGGATATGCGAATGCGACTCTAGCGACGTAATCCTCAGGCTTCGAGACCAAGCGCAGATAATACGCTCGCCGATCTGTCGTGATTAACAGGTTGGTGTCAAGGCCCGACGCTTGGGGCTTCAGCACGATTAGTGGCGTGGTCTGATAGCCGCTGCCGTAGCTGGCCGGGGAGATGTTCCATCTCACCGAATCGCCAATGTGGGGCTCCCCGATGATTCTTTCCCCTTCCTGCAGCTCGATAATGCAGACACGAAGCGGAGCACAAACAACCGTTGCCAATCCAGCACCGAAGGAATACATGACACGGCCGTCCGGGCCAGGCATCGGCGCATTCTTCCCGCCCTGCCAGCGTTCGCTGACCCGTACAGCTTCGAGCGCGGTTGCCGATAGCGGAGTATCAGTCCTCAGCCTGAACTCGTTCGGTACACCTTGTGCCGTCGCTTCCGGGTCGCTTGTGTTCGTAACATCAGGCAAGGCGAATACCGGTCTTGGACCGTCCGGCAGCGCCAGCGCGCTCGGGTCTTGAAGAGTTTGGATCTGAGTGCCGAAATCATACTGCTGCAAAAGCGGTGGAATGCGCTTTGCAGCCGCGCCTGGTGCTACGCGTTTCACCTGTACAGGAGCCTTTGGCGGCGCCGAAGCTGAGTGAGTTTCCTGCCCAAATGCAACTGAGGAGGCAATCGCGAGTGTAGCCGCCATAATCGTTGAAGAATAACTCATGAAAGTGCCCTCCTGAAGATCCCTATAGAACTCTCGACCAGCTCGCTTGTGTGACGTATATGCCCAGGGGGTTAACGCGTGCCTCCCCTTCATCTCGCGGCGGACTCAAAACAATGGAGAACGATCCCTTCCATTGCTGCTTCGTCTTTACCGCACCATAGAGGTCGCGGGCCGTCTCTTCCCACTCGACCTCATAAGTACGATCGCTTGTGGGAAGAACGGACTTGACTTCGACAGAAACTGTTTCCGTTTGCGCCCGCTTAAATGGTGGATCCCCTCTATAGAAGTCGCTTACGAACGTTTGAGCCTCGCTACCGCTCGCGATCTGCGCATAGACGCGATTTATCGCTTTCCGCTGTGCAACTCCATCCGTCGTAACCAGGCGCAGGTTTTCGATCCAACTGAAGATGCTCGCTCGTTTCAAACGGTCGTCGCTTCCCTCCGTCTGGTCCGCAATCCCCGACGCAACCGGCCGGCTGAGATTGTCAAGCAGAACAACGAACGGCACTACGCGAGAGCGAGCGCTGAGCCAGAGCGTTCCTCCAGTCCCTAGGGACGCAGCAACGGCGCAGACGAGCGCGATGAGTCGCCAGTTCCGTGCACGGGTTATCAGATCGCCGTAGCGCTCGTCCCATTCCCGGCGTGCCGCCAAATACGGGTTATGCGGCGCATCCCCTTTGGTCTCCGAGTGGATGGATTTTGTCGGATTCTGACCTGCCTCTACAACTGCCGGTGTGGTCTCCACAAGTACTCCTTATTCGTGCTGGTCAATCGGCATCCGGGGCGGACTGACATGCGGGGCCGAGTCGGACGGAAGAGGGCCGAGACGCCCCTTCGCGCTTCGGAACTGGTCTGAAAGACCACCGAAAACGGTCTTTACGCGGCCAGCAGGTGAGGTGCTTCCGCCGGACGAAACAGGGCCTGGATTCGACGGCGCGGCACCACGTTGAGGCGATCCTGGCGGAGGATCGGGCCGGAGCTGAGCCGTTGTAGTACTCGTGGCCGAAACGTCTCGTCTGGTTGGAGCCGCCGGCGGCGGTACGTGACCGGATGAAGCAGTACCTCCGCCACCCGGACCCGCGGAACCCACCGAAGAGACCGCGCCGGCTAGCCCAGAGCCGCCTGTACGAGAACCAACCGCAGACGAAGTGCTGGTTAAAGCGGACACGCCACCCGCAGCAGCGGCGACAGCGCCGGTCGCGACGGCACCGGCAGCCAATGCGCCCGTTGCTACCGCCACTCCGGTCCCAACCAGATCGCCGCCTGTCAAAGCCGGAGCACCGCCGAGAACGGCCGCGAATACCTTCGGAATTTGCCAGCAAAGCATCATGAAGATCAGCGCTGCACCCATCACATCGAAAGCAGTCATATTCGGATGTGGCGCAGTGCCAATGCCCTGGGCCTCGGTCAACCATCCCGCGCCTAAATTCAGACCTGTGCTGATCAGGCAGTACAGCAGCAGGATTTTGATCCCAATCGCAACCGCCAGTCCGATATAGCGCTCAACATACGGTGCAGTCCAACGGCTCCCGCCGAAACCCAGGAAAATGAAGCCAACGGAGACCACCAGATAGCTCTCGACAACCGTCACGATGAAGTTAATTGTGATGATGATGTAGGAGATGACAATGAGGAGCGCGGCAAACATCATCGCCAGAGAGGTGCCCGGATGGTCGAAGAAACCGGAGTTGCTTGCGGCATCCATCAGAGCAGCTGAAATACTGAGCCCCTGCGAGAAGACATCTCCAGGAGAGAGTGTGGTACCAACTCCGGCGGCATTCGCGCCGATCTGATTGAAGCTGTCGATAATCGCCGGAATCCACCGCTGACCATTCAACAGCAACGCGTAGAAAGCGCCGATCCACATCATTTTTCGGACAAGAGCTGAGGTCCAGCCCTGCAGGTCTGTCTTCTCCAGGAGCATTACGGCTGCGCTCCAGGCGAATTCGATTACCGCCAGGATTCCGAACAGCGCATTCGCGTAGACCCATATATTGGTAGTCCAAAGTGTCCGCGCATTCCTGTACTGCGCAAGGATGTCGGTCGGCACGGTTGTCTGATAAGTCTGTGCTAATGCGTCGGACGCAAAGAGAAAGGCAAAAGCCAACAGTGACAGCCATCTCATGACAACACTACGCTTGGTATGAATCGAATTCTTTCGCACACACCTCTCCTGATGAGATCCCTCTTCAGGCGCCGTTCGCCAATCCAGTACTGATCGCTAATGCAGGCCCGGCTGAAACTTTCGGCCGTCGCCTTGTGCGGGCACGGCGCGTGTCATCTCAATGTTGCGAGCAGCCGTGCATACTCTGCCTTCCGTAGTTTGCGCCCACTCCGCCGTCGCTTGTTGACGAACCGGTTGGCACATTTTGTCCACATCGTGCGATAGTTGGCGACGCGTGGCCAACCATTTCTGAATCGAATCTGTCGTAGCGGTTGCCAAGCTTCCAGAGCCAGCCTGTTCCAGTTTCTCTACGATTTGACTGCGCGGTTCTGGCCTGCACGCCGTCAACGCGACCGTGACAACGAGCGCCAGGTAAATTGAAGATTGGCATTTCGGTGCCATACCCCATCATCTTAGTGAAGGCCCGGCTGGAACAGCCGCCCATCCCCCTGCGCCGGACCGCTCGAAAAGAACCACTGGCTCGTCGCTTCGCGTGCGGCTTCCTGCTGAATCACAGCCGCCTGGTACGCCTGCTTGCTGGTCATATCAGCGATCATCAACTCTCGTAGCTTTTGAAGCTGCTGAACCTGTTGATCGGCAATCTGGCTCATTACATTTAATGCCTGCATCTGTCCGCCGGCCGATTGCGACATCGTCTCAAGCGAACTGATGATGGATTGCTCGTTCTGTAGTTGCTGGCCTTGTAATCCGGCTGCGCGCAATACACCGAGTGTCGTGTCGAGCGATGTCTGCGACCAGTTCTGGTATTGGACGTAGAATGCCGTTGGGTTGGTGCTGTAACCAGGGAAGGTTGTCGTGAATAACTGGTCCAGATTACCGAGGGAGTAAGCCAAGGCACGACCGCCCTGAACAATCTGAGCAAGCCCGTTGAGATCCGCCTGGATCGGCCCGAATACTTGATTGGGAATGTTTTGCGTATTCTGCAACATGTTCGAGTACATGTTGAGCTCGTTTGCCAACTGCTGGCCTTGGCGAATGTACGACATTACGAGTTGAGCATGGTTCAAAAGCTGCGTGATCTCGGTTGCAAATGCACCGGCCCTAAGCGGGCCGGGAGACAGCAGCAATATTGCACTCAATATCACTAAGCACTTGCGCATTGATACGCCTCTTTCTCTTCGATCCATTCCAGTGCGGCGAGGTGATCCGCCCAATCCCCCAGCCTTCTCAGGCGCAGCCATTCGACGCGCCACGTTTCGGGATATCGTTCCATGACACTTTCGGCGACTTGCCGCTCTTCACGGCCGTTTACGCCAACCCATGACAGAGTGACCTTGCCTATACCGAGATCAACCAGCCGGCGGCCAAGCTTACTGACCACGTAGTAATGCTGCTTGGGCACGCTAATCTGAAGAATCTCGAGTTCGCGCTCGTTTAAGCCAACCCGCTGGTAGAAATCTCTCGAGCCCGGATTCTTGGATTCTGCGTTCGGCAAAAGAATTTTTGTCGGGCAGTTCTCAAGCACAACGTCCGCCACTTCGGTATTCGCGATATCGCTGATCTGCTGAGTTGCCATCACCACAACAGCATTCTTCCGCCGCATCGTCTTCAGCCACTCCCGAAGGCGGCTGCGAAACAGACGGTGCTGCAAGTAGGACCACGCTTCGTCCAACAGAATGAGCGTTGGCGACCCGTCCAACCGCCGCTCGATCCGCCGAAAGAGGTACAGCAGCGTCGGGATTACCGCTTTGTCGTCAAGCTGCATCAAGTTTTCTGTCTCGAACGTCAGGAACCGCCCATCTCCGAGCTCGTCGTGATCAGCATCTAGCAGAGACCCCATCGGCCCCATCACTGTGAAGTGCTGGAGCGCATCGCGAATATCGGTATCCTGTACATTTGCCGATAACTCGGTCAATGTTCGCGTGGGCGATAACTGGAGCCTGATGACCGCCTCTGTTACGGCGTTCCTATGCTTGGGTGTGAATTTGAGGCCGTTCAGTTCACAAAGCGCTTCGATCCAGCCGACCGCCCATTGAACATCTGCTTCGCCATCGATCAGCCTCAGCGGGCAAAACGACAAGGTGCCCTTAGGACCGGCCAAGTCGTAAAATTCTCCGCGAGCCGCTTCGGCCAGCATCCATAAGGAGTATCCGCGATCAAACGCAAAGACCTGGGCTCGCGGATACCGGAACCATTGAGCGGCAATCAGCCCCAACGCCGTCGATTTACCGGCACCGGAGGGACCTACGATCAATGTGTGTCCGAGATCCGAAACGTGAAGATTGAAACGAAAAGGTGTTGCACCACTCGTCGCCGCAAACAGAAGAGGCGGGCTGTCTTTGGGCATCAGCGCCGATGGATTGGTACGAAGACCGGCCCAGACCGAAGTGATGGGAAGCATGTCCGCCAGATTGAGCGTATGTAACAGCACTCGGCGCAGGTTCGAATATCCTTCTCCCGGTAAGGACCCCCGCCACGCCTCTACAGCGTTGATCGTTTCGACCCGGCAGGAAAAGCCAAGGTTCTGGATCGTTTTCATAACCAGCCGCGTGCTCTCATACAAATGGTCGAGGTCTTCATCCAGGCAAATGACGTTCGCCGAGTACTGGGCGAACTGAATGTCGCCCGAGGCAGCGATTGCCATGGCCTCTTCCGCATCGGCCGCCATTTGCTGGGCGTGTAGATTGACGGCGCCACTCTGAGTGCGGAATATCTGATCTTTCCAACCGCGGATCTTCGACCGCCATTTCTTGCGGTGCATGTCCAGTAAGGACCTGGCTTCCTCGGGATCAATCAGAATGGCGCGTGTATTCCAGCGATATTCGATTGGCAAGGCATCGAGCTCGCGCAATATGCCGGGTGAACTCATTCGCGGAAACCCATCTATTGCGATGACTCGAATGTGCTGCCGGCCAATCTGCGGCTCTACGCCGCCAAGGAAATCCTCGCAACCCAAATGCTCATTTAAGTAGCAGGGAATCTCAGGCAAAGCGAACGCGTGATCGTTGCCGCTGATGCATCGCCGGAGATACCGGAGCAGAGCGTCATAGGAATGGGTGAAGCCGAGTTCATCAGTTATAGAGAACCGCTTCAATCGTTCGGTCTGAAATAACTGGCCAAACACATTCTCAAATATCTCCACTCTGCTCCGGAACCGTTCGAGCACTTGCTCAGCCGCCCGCGTGTGGCTGTGGCGCTCTGTGCCATCGAACATCCAGCCCTTTACCCGCTCCTCCGCTTCGAAAGGAGGCAGGTAAGTGAGGGTAAGGAAGTACTCCGATTCGAAGTGTGCCTCTTCTTGCATGAACTGCTGGCGTCGTTCATCATCGATAACGCGCGTTATCGCGTCTGGAAATGCGCCCTGTTCCGGGTAACCAGGTGCACGGGAACGGATTGCATCGCACTGCACCATCCAGTCGCTGCCTAAACGCAGCGCCGAATTCAGACGCGCACTTAGCGCGTCCATTTCCGCCGGAGCTGCCGACATCATATCGGGCCCACGATACGTCCAACCTGCCAACAGTGATCCATCCTGTTGAAGCAGAACCCCATCGTCAATCAGGGCATACGGCAATAGGAGGTCCGCCAAACCGCGTGGCTCTCGACGATATTCATTTCGGTACATACCTATCTCCACTGCCGCGGCGTTTCGAAGCACCGCGAGGTTAGTCCGCTCTTTGCCGGATAGAAATCTCTGTAGCGTATATGGCGCATGTAAACCTGTCGGAGCATTGGATCAGCCTTCCCCATTCGTTGAAGCACTGCCACTGCTCCGACCCAAAATGCGACACTCAGACCGATGCCCCACCACGTTCCGAGGCTGAAAGCCAGCGTAACCGCTGCGAGCATGGCCATCAGCATCAATTCGCGGTCGCCGCCCAGGATCTGGTTCGGGCGGTTTGCCGATTGGTGAAGGATGATTTCTCTTGGTCTGTCCGCCGCCGGCATCTCTTACACCACCGCCGCGTTAACACCGAATGCGCTCGCCAACATGGGCGCCGCGAAGACCAGGACGGACACCACCAGGCCGATCATGCAAGCGCGGCGGCCAAATTCTGTTAGTTCGCCGCCCCAAAGCATTGCGCCGCCCGCTATTGCAATGCCGATCAGTCCGATCGCATAAGCGACCGGCCCGGTCAGCGAAGTCGCGATTGCCGTCATCGGCTTTTCCCAGGGAAGGCCGCCCGCAGCGCCCGCTTGCATCTCCGATACGAACGCGAATGCCAGTGCCGTTAAAGCCCCAAGCCTCGAAATCAAAGATGAAGGCCTTATGAACCGAATTAAAGTCATGCTCGAAAACTCCTCCCAAAATGTTTCAAATTCTAGACATGCTCGACCAGATATTGCCCGTTGGAATATCCGGTTACGAGCAGAACTTCCCGCACCTTACGCCCGGCGGCAAGGCCCGGCTCCTCATCCACGAACACAGCCAGGTCAACAGCTTCGGCGATCAGCGCCTCCTGCGGCGCGCTTGTTGCCTCAGCCACGAGGCTCTCCAGCCGAATAAGCCCGCTTAACGCATCATTCGCGTGGACTGTAGCGGCGCCTCCAGGGTGCCCTGTATTCCAGGCCTTCAAAAGCGTGTGTGCTTCGGCTCCGCGCACTTCGCCGACTACAATTCGGGTCGGCTTCAGACGCATGCAGGCTCGGAGGCAATCGAGCATCGTGACACTACCGACAGCTCGAAGATCGAGGTAATTCTTCACGGTGCACTGCAGTTCTGTCGTATCCTCGATGGAAATCACACGATCGTTTGGCGTCAACTGTGCCAGCGTGTCCAACATCGCATTGACTAGCGTGGTCTTCCCGCTTCCCGTCGAGCCGACGATCAAGATGTTCTTTTTCGCGCATATCGCAGCGCGGATAATCTCGGCGTGAGGCTTACCGCGCACAGACGTGGAGAAATCATCGTGCCGCCGAAGTTTGTTCAACCTATCGTGCTTGTCGGTCAGAATGCGGCCGGCCTCATATTCATCCAAAGTAAAGATCCGTTTGGGGCGCAGGCGTATGGCAAATACGGGGCGGCGGACGACAGGGGATACAATTCCCTCAAAGCGGCTTCCGTCGAGTGGCAGCTCAGTCTCGAGGATGGGGCGTTCGTGATTCAAAACCGTCCCACGCCAGGCTGCGATGGTGCCGAGAGCACTCATAGCCGTTTCCGGCGGCATCTCGCCAATTCGGGAAAATCCCTCGCCCATGCGCTTTATCCAGAGAGATGAATCCGGGTTCAGAAGTATGTCCTCTGTGCGGTCGTCGCTCAAAAGGTTGAGAAGAAGATCGCCCAGTTCCCGGCGTAGTTTGGTTTCCAGCCGTTGGTGCTGCTCGTCGCGAATTGCAGCCAGATTACTCATCTTGACATCCGTTGCAAAACTGCTTTATAGTTTGGCCATTGTTGGGAAATTGGAGCCAATTTCGCAGTTTCCGTCGCCATCAGAGGTAAGGGAGCGACGTAATGAGGTTCCGAACAGATTTGAGAAAACTTTTTGAACTTGCCAGCAGCGTGATTGCCGGGAAGCAATCCCGCAGGGGTGGCGAATGGAGTTTGTAACAATACCCTTCGGGTTCGAAGCGCTATCTGCTTCTCAGCAGGCGGCGATAGTTCCTATCTGCATCAAACGGAAGGATCGGGAAGGCTCTGAAATTGCCTGGGGATGGTTCCAGGCGGTGGAGGCCGTTCAAGATCCGTTGCGAAATCTGGCGCGATCCTGGCTCGAGGACGTATGGCGTGTGTCGGAGCTCGCCGAAGCCACCGTTCACACGCTCTGGTATAAGCACCGCGACCGGCTCGGGCTCTGGCCGGCGAGACGCGTTCTGGTCCAGGCTAAATGGACGGCCCGTGACCTGGAGGCAGGTAGCTGGCAGCGGCGGCGTGGCATGCTTATCGCACTGGACGGACTTCGAGAGTTTGCTCAGGCAAAGCTTTTAGCCGATCGGGCGCGATATGACGAGCTATACGAAACTGATTTGCATTTCAAAGCAATAAGTGAAGAGCTTGAGGAATCAGGACACGAAGACGTTAGTGTCATGCTCAAACTTGTCCGGGACGGCTGCACTTGGCAGGAGATTGGAGAGCAAATGGGCAAGAGCCCGGATGCGGCCAGGATGCACTTCGGCCGTTGGATGGAGCGGTTCTTCCCCGGCAGGGGCAAAGCGGTCAAGCAGAAGGCCTCGCTCTAGGATGAGAGGGAATCGCTCCGGCAAAGTCGTTGGCATAATGTCTTGAGCCGATGGACGAAACGCCGGAGCAAAAATACAAGCGGATCAGCGGGGCGATTCAGGAGACCATTCTTCGGAACTATCCGAATCCGGAGAGGCGGGGTTGTCCAGGGTCTGCTGTCGTTCGCGAAGTCGCCGGCCGGCGGGAATTGATCGAGGACGAACACTGGCAGCACATCACGCACTGCTCCCCTTGTTACACCGAATTTCTGACATACAAGGACTACTGGCGCAGGCGCCGGGCGCGTTGGCGAGATCCACGGGTAATTGGTTCGGCGTTAGCTGCGATTGTGGCGGTGCTCGCCGGCACGTACTATTTCACTCACCGTGGGTGGTCGCCGACCCGGCCGAGCCAGATAGCGGCGCTCGTGTACAAGCCCGCAGTCTTGAATTTTAAGTACAAGTCCGGTAACCGGGGAGGCGGCGGAGGCCCGGAAGCGGATTCTCAAACGCCCCTCTTGCCGCGTGAGCGCTTGGACTTGACGATCATTCTGCCGTTCGGAAGCGAGGCCGGCAGCTACGATGTGCAATTCCAGGGCTCCGGGCATCGAGCTCTCATTTCCAGTGCGGCAACAGCCCGAATAGACCATGGCGACACTTTGGTGCACGTGAAGTGGGATCTGACGAAGTACCCGGCCGGGCGCTACATTGTTGCGTGGCGGCAACGGCCGTTCGGGTGGGCGACGGCGGAGATCATCGTTAGATAAAATGTGTTGCTCGGGGCGAAGCTGTGCGTAGGGTCGGTTATTTTCCAGTGCATTGCTCCGATCCCAGCACGCTTGTTGAGGCGGAGTAGATGGCTACGAAGAAAACAATCAAGAAGGCAGTGAAGAAGGTTGCCAAGAAGGCAGCGAAGAAAGCCACTAAGAAAGCCTTCAAGAAATCTGCAGGTTTTCGCGCTCCGGAAGCCGGTATTGGCCCAGGTCGTTAAGGACCTTGGCGCGTCAATTTTGTGGCAAAATGTGAGCTACCATGGAGAGCCGGACTCCGACGTCCGGTTTGACCCTCAAGGAGCATTCAGTCTATGGCAAATAGAGCAGATCCTCGGGAAAATGACCAGACTAAAAAAAGACCGAAAAGTGCGCCGCCAAAACCTTCCAAGCGGAATCCCAAAGATGGGCCAAGAGTACCCGTATACCCTGGACCGTCTGCCGGTATCGGGCCGGGGCACTAACGACAAAACTTCTTGTAAGCAGCAGTGATCTACTGGCAACCTCACGAAGATGCCGGAACCCGGCCTCTATCAAACGCCGACCGAAGCACTCAAGGCTGTGTGCGACAGCTTCGGGTACTGGACTGAAAGGCTCACCGAAACGAGCCTGCAAATGGCGTACGCCGTTATGGCAGGCAACTGGCTTGTATTTGGTTCGGTCAATGGCATCCTACAAAGTAACTGGTCGAAGCTCTCTCTGCTGATGGTTCTATTCGCGCTCGCGACAAACGTGATTGGCGCGTGGTGGCTCAGCCAATTGCTCGGCAAGCAGATTGATTATGCGGAATGCAACCGCGAAAAGTGGGAGGATCAATTCAAGCAAACAATCGGCAAGCATGACCCGTGGCCCTTTACACCTCGCATACAGAAGGCAGGTCAACGCATGCGCGAGATCAAAGCATTCTTCACGCTGGCATCAGGGATTCTGCTGATTATCGGTGCTGTGTTCAAGCGATGAGCCCGGATGGCATAACGACTTCCACCACTTCAACAACGCCCCTCTCGCAATATATTCGAAGGTCTGAAGCAGCATTGGGACATCGTCCTTCAACCATGTAAATGCATTCATGCTGATAGGTGCAGTTGGTCTTTCAGTGTAAGGAGCATTCGGCGCATCGAGGTAGCTCATCGGAGGGAAGCACATTGGGGCCGGGAAAGGCCTCCCTTGATGTAGCGCTTTTGAGCGATGCCTGTAGATGCATTTGAGGATCTTTTCTAGCGATGCTCGATCCCAATCGATCCCAAGCGACGCAGGCCGCGGCTCGGGCTGACTTGGTTGAAACGCGAGAACAAAGTCCACGAATTTTCTGGTGACACCAAAAGAATCCTTGAAAGCTTCCGCCACTCGGTTGGCCAGTGTCTCGCCCCAAAGGTCGAGCAGATATTTGAACAGCTCGGGTTTTGCGGTTTCAAATCTGATGAGCGGGTCTTCCATCTCTGCGCGCCAGCGCACAGCCGCAGTTTCAACAGCGGACACCAGTAATAACCATGCAAGTGCAGGTTCCGATTCTGCAAGCCAAAGAGCATCTTGGTATAAGCGGGCCGAGCGGACAAGACTTAGGGCATTCGCTGCATCCATTTGCGGGATCACGCTGAGCTGTGTGAGGGTTTCCAATGAGCGAACGCCCTCTACGGCTCTGGGTACCACTAGCCGCTTGAAACGATGGGCAACGGTAAGTACGAGTGGCCTCGACGATTGGGGGCGTCCCTTTGGATCTTCGCCAGGACGAAATTCTCTGGTTGCATCACCGGCTTTGAGGCGAATTCCCAGAATGAGCGAGCAAAGCGCGGCGATCTCGTCTTCAAGGTCTCCACCATGATAGTGTTCCGCGTTCCCTTTTGACCAATCTGGACGAGGATATTCCCAGTGCCAATCGCATCGGAGTACGATTGCCAGCTGGAGAACTCCAGGCGCTGGGAGGCTCAGACCATGCAGAAATTGATAGGGTCCATATTGGGCCTCCCCGACAATCGCGGCATCGGTATAAAGAGGATATTCGAAAGTGCCCAAGATCGGGTCCTGCCGCAGCATTGCCCGCCAGTTTCTACAGATAATCGGTCCGTCATCCATGGAGAGTTCTGTCCTCTGGCATCCATTCTGCTCGATGCTCAAGAGAACGATTGCACTGTATCCCGTGAAATGCTTTCGTGCATTGCGTCTGGTTGGGGGATTCAGCCGGATGTGAGAATTCGAATTGCGTTCGTAAGCTGGTTATCCCGGCCTTCAAGGTAAACCTCCGGCAACCAAGGCTCAACAACATCGGGCCTGATTCCGCGCCCTTCGAACCTCTGTCCCTGCCACGTGATATACGCGGCCTTCGGCATGATGACCATGTAGCCTTCGCCGACTTTAAAGCCAGAACCCGGAATCAACCGGCCTGCCGTTTCGGTCCCTAAGATGGTCGCCAGCTTGTTCTCCTGAGCGAATGCGGTTACCATTTCGCCCGCGCTTGCGGTGTGCTCGTTCACGAGAATGACGATTCGACCGTGCCACTTCTGCGGTCCCATACCCTCCGATTCGAAAACAACTGACGGATCGCGTCCGCCATGCTTAAGCGCCATGGTTGCGATCGCGAGCGGATTGGGCTTGTCGGTCGGCAGGCGGTCCAAGGTCCTCAACTCGTCTTTTCGATATCCCGCTTCGGCTTTCTTCCGCGAAAGCGTATAACCGATCGGGCGCTTATCGGGAACGAGATAGCTCATGAGCCGCAGCACGCCGAGCCCGCCACCGAGATGACCGCGCAGGTCGAGAATCAACCCATCACAGTCCGCCAAGGCACGGGCGGCAGCGTCGATTTCGCGGGCCACATCCAAGCCGAGCAAGCCGGGGAAAAGCACTACTTTCAGATACCCAATCGAGTTTTCCAGTACCGAGTAGATGACCGCCTTCGGTTCGGCGTAGGGTTGTTGTCGCGAACGCGGGTGTGGTACGTCCAGCTCGAGCTGCTCGACGTGCGCATTACGTTCAACGTTTAGCGCCGCCTTCGTGCCCATTGGAAACATCGGCTGCTCGGGGGGACTCAGAGCGAGAGAATTTATTTCTCTCAAAACATCGAGCGGCCTGAGACCCGCGCGATCGGCAGGCCCTCCCTGGTGCACGTCCTGTACGACCCAACGTGGCCCTTCCGGCATGTCAACCCGGCGAAATGTGGCTCCGATTGCCAGGCGAGCGGGAACACGCCGGGCCGATCGGTGAAAGAAGCCGGTGTGGCTAGTTCTCAAGCTTCTCACCAGATCGTGCATGGCCAGCTCGAATTCCTCCGGCCCCTCAATGGCAAGAACGCGTTCTTTTTCCTCCTTGGCTCGCTTTGGCCAGTCGGTGCCGTTAAAACGGGGATCGAAGTAATGCTTCAGGACCGTTCGAACTGTCCTATCGAAGATGGCCGCGCGTTGCTTGTAGCTTAGGTGCGCCGGCCTGGAAAGAGATTTTTCTTGTGCCATCCCCAATCACTGTGAATCCCGCCCAATAATAGGGCTTGGTATCGTTTCCGAATTCCCGAAGCATATCCAGCTGCGCATTGCGTAGCGCTTCAGCAATCGTATCGCCTTTAGCGATGTGCTGATAAAAGTGAGCCATCAATGTCGCGGTGGACCGGTCATTTACGGACCACAAACTCGCCACAACGGTCCTGGCGCCGGCCGTCAGAAACGCTCGTGCAAGGTTCATAACGCCTTCTTCGCCCTGGAGCCGCCCAATGCCTGTTTCGCAGGCCGAAAGCGTGACGAGGTCGGCCGATAGCTGAGACCGCCGAATTTCGCGCGCCTGCCAGAAACCGTCTTCGGTACCGGGTCCCGGACCGAGCACGAGGCTGGAGCGGTCCGGCTCGATGGGATCGCCAATGCTGTGGGCTGCGATGTGGATTACCTTAAACTCATTCAACGGCTCGGATTTCAACCTGGACTCGGAAGCGGAGCCACTCGGCAAAAGGACGCTGGAAGTCCCGAACACTCGAGCCGCCGCGGAAACTTCCTCGTCCACGTACGGCAGGGGTGTTAAGGCAGCAGAAGAGTCGGCATGTGGAATTCGACCGGGCGGTGCGGCTTGTTGAGGGCTACTCGACCGTTCCGGCGGACTGTACGCGATTCCAAGGAATGCCTTCGTTCCAGAAGTTCTGTCGTGTATTGTGCGTAGAGTTTCGAAAACAGTCGCCGAGGGAACCGAAACAATTGCCATACGCTTGATCAGGTACCCGCCGCTCGTATCGATCAGAGAACCAAATGGGACGAGATGAAGGGAACCGTCCGGCACTATGATCACCGAATTCGGATTGCTGCTCAATGCCGGGGAGACGACCCGTTCATATATGGCTTTGGCAGGGCGGGTCGAATCGGTCTTGTTTTTGACGGCGGTGACGTAATCTTGCGTCAGCTTATTGATCTCGTTGCGGGACGGCAGCCGATGAATTCGAACAAACCCTGCATCGATCTCGATGGCATACGAATTCCCGGCATCGAGAACGTATTCAACCAGCGACTCTCCCGGCAGTAGCGACCTCTGAAGCTGGGCCAACGAAACTGGCTTATAAGACGCCACCAGCCGATTGCGGTTCTCCTTATATTCGATGGAAATGAGCTGGTCGTACGCCCCGTCGAGCTCGCCGAGCAGCCGCTTCGTCGTCTGCGGGGACGGAGTTGTTTCCCTGAGGGTCTTCTGTATGCGGGCGATTTCCTCCTCGGCGGCCAATGGCTTGCCACTCGATTTCGAATCATTCGAGTATCGGATCGCATCCGCTAGCGCACGCCCGCGCGCGGATTCGACAATGGCAAACGCTTTGGGGGAGTCATCGAAGCGAGTAACAGCAAGCCGAAAGTGCCCGAGATAAACCCGGTCCATTGTCGCAATCATTTCGCTCTTAACACGCGAAGTTGGAGCATCGACGAGCATGGCTTCAATGAGATCGGTCGCCTGGCCGTAAAGAGAATCGGCGGAGCCGAGATGCCCAAGTGCGGCTTCGACTTCCGCCTTTTCGGCAAGGAAGAGCGGCAAATCGTAGCCCTCTTGAACACGCTTCTGTTGCACGATCGCCTCGTCGATTGTGCGGCTAGCATCAGGGAGCCGTCCTTCCTGGCGATAGAGCTGCGAGAGATGGAGCAGCGCTTCGGCACTCATGCGAGGCAAGTCCGCTGCCTTAGCAATTCTCGACGTTTCGGCGAAATCTTGTTCGGCTCGCCGGACGTCTTGCTCGCGGAGAGCGAGAAGGCCGGCCTGGTTCAGCAACTCTGTTTGCGCTCCAAGGATTTTCTTGTCTATCGCGTACGCAAGGGTTTGCTCAATGAGCCGTTTAGCCTCCGCGTGCGAGTCCTTCCCTTCAGAATCGCCGGGCAAAGAGACGAGAGCCCGAATCTTGGCTATGTAAAGCTGAACGGGCATTTCCATGTCACCGCTTTGCTTTGCAGCGTCAATTGCCTCATTCAGAACTTCGAGCGCCTTATCACCCATGCCCTCAACGGTCATTCCATTAGCCAGCCAAACCGAAAAATTAACTTGTGCGGAGACATCGTGCATTGCCGCCGCTTTTCTTATGGCACCAAACAGCGCGACTGCCGCTGTTCCCACATCACCGTTCAGTCCGGCGACAATTCCCAGTTCTCCGGCAGCGCGGTTTTGCCATTTCTCATCGCCGATTGCCCTTCCAATTTCAGCGATTTCCAAAAAGTCCCTTCCGGCGCCGCTCGTATCGAGATTTAAATCGATGGTGCCTTTCAGTGCAAGAGCACGAATTTTGAGCTGAGGATCCGCCTGCACGAATGGGTTCTTGAGGTCAGCCTCGACTTCTTTTAGAGCACGCGAATAAGACCCCGCTTGCACGTCCCAGCGTAAACGCCCAAACTTTGCGTACAGTTCGTCTCTTGTATCGCCTTGGGCTCTAAATAATTGTTCCGCATGGGCGTATAGATCCCGCGCTTCGGTCCAGTTTCCGGCTTCGGCGAGGTGGTCCGCCCGATCCAGAATATCGTGAGCGTCGGACGCGTTTGCCTGCAAAAAGGCTGCCAAATTGAGTGAAATTAGTGCAACTGCGGACCAAGATTGCATGGAAATCGCGTCTGAGGTTTCCTTCTAGATCGGTGTAAAGAGATTTCTGTTTCGAATAAATTGGACCATTTTCGTTGCTGGTCTGTTCGAAAGCTGGACCAGCCGCTCCCTTCCGATAGAGGCCGATTAGCTCGATGGCAAGGAAGAGGGGAGCGGCGATGGAGAAGACGCTTCAGGCGGTGGGAGAACAAATTGCCGCCATGGGGTGCGAGGTTTTCGAGGTCGGGCTTTTCAAGCCGGATGCACCCGTGGGCGAACCGACCATGGTCCCGCGAACGTGGGATAAAGAGTCGTTGCTGCGCTCAATCCCATGGATGCGGTACCAGAACCAGCAGGGAAGGAACATTTATCTACGGCCAAAGGACGAGCATGACTTGAGCCTGGTGGACGACCTCAATCTTCCCGCCGTCATCAAAATGAAACAGAGCGGCTTTAATCCGGCCATTGTCGTGGAGACTTCGCCGGGCAATTATCAGACCTGGCTGAAGCACCCGCAGGCTTTGAACCGAGACTTGAGCACAGCAACCGCACGCACATTGGCGCAGAAATTCGGCGGCGATCTTGGTGCGGCCGACTGGCGTCACTTCGGCCGGCTTGGGGGGTTCACCAACCGGAAATTGAAATACCGGGATGCGAAAACGGGACTCTTTCCGTTTGTGCGGGTACTCGAGGCAGCCGGTATGGTATACCCGGCGGCTGACAAGTTTGTCGAGTCCGTCCGCAGAGAGTTGGAAGAGCGGCGGCAAGGGAGGGAAGCAGCCATGCAGATGGCGCCAGCAAAATCTTACACACGCAGTATGCCGCTGAAGACGATCGACTCTTTCCGGGCCGATGCGAGATATGGAGGGGACGGCACGAGAATTGACCTTGCGTACAGCATTTACGCGTTGTCTCACGGCGTAAACATTGCCGCAGTCGCGGCGGCAGTCTGTTCGAGGGATCTATCACACAAGGGCAGCGACCGGCGCCAGAGCGAATACGTAGATCGGACGATCAAGAAGGCACTCGCAAATCTGGAGCGAAACGTTGCATACCGGGCGCGCTAGCGTAATAGCCTTAGTCAGAATCTTCGAGAAAGCGTACAACGGTGTTTCGACGCTAAGGAAACCCGAATCTCGAAAGCAGTTGGAAGCCACTTTCGAATTAGAAGTAATCCGAGAACCACTCGGATCACTGACAGCGGGAATGTGTCATAAGTGACTGACTCCGGATTCATAGGTGCCTTTCGTTCCTTCGCCCGTCTTATCCTCGCCTTGAACAGTCCGAAAAACTGTTCAAGTTCTCGTGCAGCCCCGCACGTGAGTCGAGATGCCCCTCCAATTCAAATCTCCGCGACTGCACGCCGTTTGGTAAGCACTCTGCGTATTTTCCACTCGACCCGCAGGTACCGAAGATTGGTGACGTTTCAAGCCTCATATAAAAGCGGGCGAAGAGGGCTACCGGCCTCAGGGCCGATTGAAAAAATGAATTAAAGAATTGGGTCACCGAGGAAGCATTTCGCTGTACAATAGCCAAAGTTTTCAACTTTGAACCCTGGCAAGGGTGGACCGGCATGAGTGGCAGCGGTGCTACACTGACCCGATCGATTCGACGTACAGCCCCGGCCGTTGGCCGTCGTCCAGGAACCCTCGTTTTGATTGGGTCGGGCATCAAAGCGATTAATCAGTTCACGCTCGAATCCGAAGCGTATCTCAGGTGGGCGGACGCCGTTTACTTCTGCGTGGCGGATCCGGCTACCGAGCGTTGGATTCTAGAGAACAAGCCGCAGGCGGTAGACCTATATACCTTATACGACAACGATAAGCATCGGGCGGAAACGTACATTCAGATGTCCGAGCTAATGTTGCAAGCTGTGCGACGGGGGCTCAATGTTGTCGGAATCTTTTATGGTCATCCCGGAGTCTTTGTCAACCCGAGTCATAGGGCGATTGCCATTGCTCGACAAGAGGGCCACGAAGCGTTCATGCTGCCAGCGGTGTCGGCTCTTGACTGCTTGTTCGCTGATCTCGGGATTGATCCGTCGAGGCCGGGATGTCAGGTAATCGAAGCTACTGACTTGCTCTTGCGAAGACGGACGCTGCTCGTGGATAGCCACGTTGTGATTTTTCAAGTGGGAAGCGTCGGTGATCTCGGGTTCCGCTTTGCCGGTTTTCCCAATACGCATCTCCCCCTGCTCGTGCGTTACCTGCAGGAAGTATACGGAAATGACTATGAGATAGTCCACTACATTGCCTCTCAATACTCGATCTGTGAACCAATCATCGAACGGATCCGTCTTTCCAGCTTTGCCGAGCCAAACGTCGGCCAGAAGGTGACTGGGATATCGACTTTCTACGTCCCACCCAAAATCCTGCGCGGAGTAGATCCTGTAATAGCGGAGACCCTGGGACTTGCGAAATATCGATTTCCTACAGGAGATATGGTGATCAGCACTCCGTTCCTCCCGTCCCCGGCTGCTTATACAAGAAGGGAATTGGAAATTATTGCGCAGCTCGAAACGCATCAGCGCCCCGACGACTATAAGCCGACGCGACCATCGTCGGGACTCTATCGCCTGATGAAGGACCTATCTCTAAATGCCAGCATTTTACGCGAATTTGTGGCGAATCCGGATTCATTGCTCCAACGATATCCCGATCTCTCTGAGTCGGATCGCCGCGCAGTTCTGAGTCGACATTACGGGTACCTTCGCCGGGCCATGCAAAGGTCTACTAGGGAGGTTGCGACGGAGTTTGTAAGAACGGTGCTCCGAGACCCCACAGTCGCTCAACGATATCAAGCGCTGCAGATTGCCAATTCGAGCGGAATGGACGGGCGGAAAGGCGTGCAGGAGGCGCTTTCTCAACTTGGATATGACACTTCTCCCGAAGAGGTCAATTTAGCCCTGACGGAACTGATGAGCGAAGAGCTCTCGTCGTGGACAGGCGAGTACGAGGTGTTTTCAAGCGGGCAGCGCGTCGCTAGGTTTTCGATCAGCGCTTCCGGCGTTGCAATTGACGGCAAAGCGATCAAGAAATATGAATTTGCGGGCGGCGTTCTGAGTTGGAACGCTGCCGAGGATAATGACTCTTTCGGGAATTTAAAGTTCTCTGTATTAACCAGCAAGGATGAGGAGCCATTACCTGACGAAGCGTACATTGGTCCCCAATTTCGGGGCAAATTTTGGCGGAATGGCTCCGAGTGCCCAGTTGATGACAATGTGATCGGGAAGGTGGGAGTCTTTTCGCCCGCAGCTGGATACGACGAATTCAACGCCGATCCGCCCGATATCTGGGTGGGTAAATACAACACGCATATCCTGTCGCGCTTAGGCTCATGGGATTGTGGCCCGTCGGTCGCTCTACAAAAGCGCGAAACAGAAGTGGAATTGCAAGTCGATGAAAAAGCGGTACGCCGGTGGGCATATTCTAATGGAAACCTGAGCTGGGTGCAGGCGGCTCCTCGGTATTCGGGCAGCATTACTTTCTATCAGAATCACTCTGATGGGAATGCTACGTTCATTGAATTCGCCGGCAGGCTTTGGCGCGGAACTGAACAATCATCGCCGATGTTAAATGCTATAGGGCAGAGGGAATGAATGAGTGATGAATTGCGAAAAGCATCCGTTGTTGCCTCGTCTGGAATCGCCGCGGCACGCTGGAAACAGCAGGCAACGAGCTTTGCCTTCGGTGTGGCGGCGATTAAACAAGGAACTGCGCTTGCGGCTTATGGCTCGGCGATGACGCCCAAAAAACAAATCCAGATGGCCGAGCGCCTCGCACGACAGGCGTATCTCACGCCCCAGATGCGAGTCGAAACTCAATCGCCTGATCCTGTTGTTGCGGGGTCAATAGATATTTTCATTGATGTTAGAGTTCAGGTCCAACAGTTTGTAAGCGATATATTTGTAAACGTTTGGGATCTGATTGTGGTGAGTATATTTAATTCCGATGTAGCAGCCGCAGCCGAAGCGGCAGAAGCAGCGGAAGCAGCCGAAGCGGCAGAAGCAGCCGAAGCGGCAGAAGCAGCGGAAGCAGCCGAAGTGGCAGAAGCAGCCGATGTCGCCGCCGCAGACATTGTGGCAGCTGATGTCGTTGACGTGGTCGATTTGTTAGTACTTTGAGCAAAGAGCATTTGGAGTTGCTTATCATGTATGCCACTGTGACTTTCGAGAAACTGCTTCCTGAGGCTTCGGGCCCGCTGTCAGATGCTGCGAGAGCGCCAGATGCACCCAACGCCGAAAACGCGCCTGGATTGAAGTCATTCTTCGTGGTCGATCTTGGCGCTCAGGTATACGCCACGATAGCTGTCTTCGAAGACAAAGCGGACGCTGATCGGTGGGCAGCCGCCTGTCGTGACTATGCGAACAGACTTAATCTTAGAAGGTACCTCGATTTCGAATCCATAGGCCCGGTGCGCGGTTTCGCCGGGAATGTAGTGTTCACCAAACCCTAAGCGAGTTCCTTCGGGCGCCACTATAATCAAGGCTGCTGACACGATGGGCCGCCTCCGCCATTGCAGGGAACTCCATCCGAAGATGCGCGGATGTGAGTCACTCAGACCCACCCACTGCCAGTGGCTGTGAACGCGGAAACCGACTCGGACTGGTTAACCATCGCTGCGGACCGCTGGCACTCTTGCGGATATTGACCTGAGTCTGGTGGATGTGATGGAGAAGGTTGAGTTGGGGATTGCCAGCGTCTCGGACGACATCGGGAACTCGAATAGAGATGCCGTGCTCCACGGTAATTCTACGTTTAAGCCCACGGCATCTCGGTGCGTGTGCCTTCGTCACCTACGGCGGTCTAGCATGTGTGCGCGTCAAAAGGCCCGGTGAACAAAACAGTAGAACAGAAATCCGAGCACGACGGCGTAGAACAACGCGACGCCGGCGAACTGCTTAGGTCCGCGCAAAGCTGCAAGCAAGAGCCAGAAACGCATATTCAGATCCGCAGACTACTCTCCAATTATCTAGCAATTCTTCGGCCAATTAGCAGGCCGGAACAAAACATAACCGCGCCAGTCAGGACGAGGAAGAGGACCCACCGCCATAGCACGTGCCGATGGCGAGCGTCGTTCGTAGCATCCTGCATCTCCCGCAGCGTCTGTGTTGCCGCCGTGAAGTCCGCCTTCAACTCATGGCGCATTTCCAGCGCCGATTCTTTCACCGCTGCCGCAAGCACCTTTCCGCCCCGGAATTCCGCTTTTTGGATGGATACCTCAAATCGCGAGATCGTTTCCTGGAGTCGCGCCGCCAATTCGGACACCAGCTGCTCCAGCACAAGCTGATTTAAAGTGACAAAGGCCGCCGCCGGGTCATCCGCATCAATCCGGACCCGGTGTCGTGCCGAAGCCTCGGCCATTGCTCGTTGCATGTCGGGCATCTTGACTCCGCCACAAGGTCCGTTACACGATTGCAAGCCTGTCTAACTGCTCGAATAGATCGCGCTGGATAACCCTCAGCCGCTGTCTCGCCATTAGCGAGAAATCGCTCTCCTGAATTGCCTCTTCGAACGTGAGTTTGCGTGAGATCATATCCTCTACATCGCGGCCGAAGGTATCCTGATTGCGACGGATGATCGCAACGGTCCCAAAGACTTTCGAGCGATTGTCTTCAAACACTTTCATTTCAGCGAACTGCTTTCCGTCGCGCTCCACGCGGCCAAAATATTCGTTTATCCAGACAATGATGTTTGGTTCCGATATACTCTCCGCGACCTGCCCAAACCCGTTGAGAGTATCCGCCAACGCCTGGCCGCCCGTGATAACTGTGTGCACGTACATCTTCTTGCCGGCATCCCGGAGCAGATCATGGACGTTGTTTTCCAGAATGTAATTCCACAACGGAATAAATGTCGCGGCACCGTTGTCGATGACGAAGATCCCGTCACTTGTCAGCAAGGTCTCCATCAGGAGGTCAAATGCACGTTGGTCGATTCCGCCCTGCCGAAGTAATTTCAAGGCTTCCGTCGGCAGGCGTTTGTATTGCGATAGCGTCTTGTTGATCGGGTCCGTATCCACACAACGTACGGGTATTTCGCGGGCAATCAGATATTGGGCGAGAATGCTCGCAACGAGGCTCTTTCCCACTCCGCCCTTGCCCTGCAGTGAGAGATGTATCGCACCCGCACAAGTAGCGTCGCTGTTTCCCTTCGGCATCTTTTGACCTCCTCGTTTAAATGAGTTTGCTCTCGTCTGGCGGCGATTCGTCATATTCAAAGCCAGGCCGTCTGGCGGTCTTTTCCCGCAGGTTTGCGAGCGGATCGCGTACGGGCATTACAGCGTTCGATGCCGGCCGGGGAGAATGATCCTCGTCTACATCTGCAAGCGCCGGCACCCGACTGACGGAGTGGGTTTTCCGGAGTCGCGCAACGTAGGAACGAAATTTCGAGTAAGACAGCTCGATGCCGTCGCGGCTGAGTTCTTCCCATACGTCCTTGAGACTGTGGCCCGCTGCCAACGCCGTTAGAACCTCAGGCCAGAGCCATCGAATCTGGCCAATCTTGGTCTTCGGCCTGCAACTTGGCAGCCGCTCGATATTCGTAGGCTTGCCTTCTCGTGCCTGTGAACGCCTTGTCATCTAGTTAATCAGCACGCCAGTTTTCCAGCCGCAGCGTTGGCGCGCGGCATTTAAGACCTTCGATGCACGCCGAGCCGCTCTTATGTAAGGGCGTGGCGACGGCGGACTTCGAACAACAGAATGCGCCCTCTTCGCACCTTTATTGCAGCCGGGTTGCAACCGTTTGGAGGCCCGCTCGCGAGGTGTGCCCATTTTGCAGCCAGCTTGCAACCGTGAATCGGGACAGCCGGATTAATCGCGACCGAAATACAGCGTAGTGGAACATAAAGGGACGGGATGCGCCGGTGGTTCTTTTTGACTGGTTTCGTATTGTTTCCGGTCACTTACGCTGCCTTGCGGATGCCCTGTTTCGCATCCCAGTCGGGATGCCGTCAATTTAGCGAGCTTTAGTGTTCGGAAACCTGGCTGGCGACGCCCTTATGGATTCAGGGAGACTCTGCGCCTGATGCCGCAGCGCGCGATCCGATTCAGCGAGAAAACCGACAGGGAGATCAAGGGAGCTGCCACCAAACGAGGGTTCTCCTCGCCGACGGCCTTCGTTAGATATGCAGTCGAGCAGGAGTTAGGCGGCCGGAGTGAGCACATCGTCGGAGCGGAGGAAAGGATTGCCGCGACGATTGAGCAACTGAGGCGCGAAGTGTTTCGAAACGGTCGTGCTCAGCAGGCTCTGTTCGCCTTCATAGACAGCTTGGCGAAGGTCCTATTGACGTGCCTCCCAGAGCCGAGCGTCGAAGTAATGGATGCGGCCGTAGCACGAGCGCGAAACCGCCATTACCGGTTATTGAAGAACGCGGGACAGGCCATGGTCGGAGACTCCCAGGCGGCGATGGAGGATCTGGTGGGCCGTGGCGAAGAATGAGGAGAAGCCATTTCGCCTCGAACCTCGGAAGCTACCGACTTCGTATAGTCGGAGTGAACAGGCGGCCTGGGCCTCTGCATTCAAAGCTGTGATGCGCCACACGCGCATGACCTCGTCAAAAAGGCCACGCTCGGTTTCGGGCAGAACGCCCGTCAAGCGGACCTACAACCAACGCTGTGCGGTTCGTGTGACGTATGCAAAAAACAAGAGGGCTGGACAGTGGCGGGCTCATGGTCGGTACCTTGCTCGTGAGAGTGCGACGCTTGAAGGCGACTCCCATCATGTCGGTTTTGACAGAGACAAAGACGACGTTGACATTGCCGGCCGACTGCATGAATGGCAGCAATCCGGGGACGAGCGCCTCTGGAAGCTGATCATTTCGCCGGAGTTCGCCGAGAGACTCGATCTGAAGCAACTTACGCGAGAACTGATGTCAAGAATGGAAACCGAGCTCGATACGCCACTGCAGTGGACTGCAGCGGCCCATTTCAACACCGAGCACCCTCATGTTCACGTGGCACTGCGAGGAATCGATTCCGAGGGCAAGCCCCTGCAACTGGAGAGGGACTTCATCAAGCACGGAATCCGGGAAATAGCCGAGGATCTCTGCACGCGCCAGTTGGGCTATCGCACCGAAATGGATGCCGCCGCCGCGGAACGGCGCGAGGTCTCCGCCGCGCGATTCACCTCGCTCGACCGTGCAATTCAGCGACGACGAGAAGCGATCCCAGCGCCGGCATCGCCGATGTCCGAGTTCGTTCTCGTAACGAATCTGGCGCCGTCCGGCAGGCGAGTCAGCGCTGCGCAGCTTCGCGAGCAACACATAGCGGAACGCCTGCAGCATCTTTCGACAATGGGACTGGCGCGGGCGAGCGAACCGGGGAACTGGCAAGTGAGAGAGGATTTTGAGCAAGTTCTTCGCACGATGCAGAAAGCCAACGATCGGCAGAGAATGTTGGCCGCGCACGGTGTCCTCATGTCGGACGAGCGATTGGCAGTTGAGGTGTTGGATTTTCGCAAGCTGAAATCCGTTGAAGGTCGCGTGTTGCTACATGGAGAAGAGGAACAGGGCCGCAACGCGGGCCGCCCGTACCTCCTGCTTGAATCAACCGATGCCCGCGTTTACTACGTCTACTACACGCCCGAGATCGAAGAGGCTCGCAGCCGTGGCTTGCTCCGTACGAACTCATTCGCGCGCCTAAAGCGACAATTCGTCGATGGACGATCCAAAGTGGGCATCGACGACCTGGGTAATTCCGAAGTACTCTTACGTAACAAACAACACCTGAAAGCGGCGGCTAAGCAGTTCGTGACGCGAAGAATTCGCACGCAGGAAACTGAGTGGGGCGGGTGGCTTGGGCGTTATCAGGCCGCGATTCGGGATGCCGTTGCTGAAATTGAACTGAAAAGCCAGGGAAGAGCGTCAGAACGAGTCCGGTCACACGAGCGCTAACTAGCGCCCGTCTGGCTGATGTAAGTAAGTTCGACCGGCGCTGGATTCCGAGATACTAATGGGGCGAATCGTGGCAGAGAACAACGGAACCGCTGAGGTCGTTGTACTTTCCTTCTGGCTCCAGGCGGCAATAAAGCGTGCTTACCTTGGTCCAGACTGAATCCTGCTCCGCGTAAGTAGTTTTGAGATCTGATATGAACTTTTCACCTGCCGGGGTCCGGGAGCCCACCCCCTCAAAATCCTTGATGTGTCGCGCTATGGTCGCCAACCAATGGTGCGCAATTTGCGAGACGGGTCGCGTGAAAACCAAATGACAGCTCTCCCCCCGACAAGCCAAGGCCTCTCCAAAAAGAACTTCCTCGTCTATGATCTGGAGCGTCTCATCCTCCTGCACTGCTTGCGTGTTCGACACCCGAGAATAAAAATTACCAGCGTTCCCAATGTCGTCGCTGAGTCGAGCGAATGTCCTCATTGCCGGATCTCCGCCGGAAGCAAGCTTCCATGCTTCCTTATTGGTTAAAGACAAACTCTCGCCGTTAGTGATAGCTCCTGCGGGGATTGTAATAGCGCAATCCTTAGGACTCTGCCCATCGGCAAAAGGGCAGTATGAATGTGGTCAAAGGAATGGCGATCAATAGGAATTTCATGCGCTGCGGAGTGCTATAGCAATGTGCAGGTAGCGGCAAGAAGGTATCAATACCCCGGAATTTTCTGGCCTACGGTGTCGAGCGCCAGACCGCTCAAGCGACAACGTCGATTTCGAAGAGGTCGGCGTCGTTGGGACTCGGACGCAAACCCCGGTGCAGATAGAAGGATTTTATCTCTTCCTTCGTTTGCTCCCCAATCTTACCGACGCGAACAGTTAGACGTGCTTTACCCATTTGCCTCGCTAAGTTGACGGCGAAACGGATGACTGACGATCCCACACCTCTCCTGCGGAACGCCTTGGCCACCACAACTTCATAGAGGTTCAACTGATCGGGCCAGAAGGTGTCAAACGTGACGAAAGCTGCCTCTTGGTCGTCGAGCCAGACACGATACTGCTTCTTATCCTCTCGCCAAACGTTCTTAGCGGCGCTCTCGGAAAGTTCAGGAATGGAGAACTTCCGCTCGACTGTAATCTCTTCAAATTTCAGAATCGGATGCTTCAAAGCGTTAGCTCATAAAAATTAAAGGGTGTGCGATAGCCGAGGCTATCTTCTCACCCGCGGACCATGGTTGATGAGCGTCCTTAGGCCACCTGTTCGGAATTCGCTCCCGCCGCTCCCTTGGTTGTTGAGCAGAATTGATCGCTCAACAAATCTGCCAAGGGAGGCAAGATGCTGAATTCAGAAGATTTACTGCGTCGCTCTGTTAATTCGCTGGACGCAATAGACGGAGAACCGCTGGCAGGGTCGGGTTTCGAGAACGAAGAACCAGAACCAGACTTCAAATTCCAGACAGACAGTTCGGAGGAGGTGGACTGACCATGGCCTCAACTCCAACCCAAAGTCCGGAACACCAGGCGAGCCAACCCAAACCCCGCGATTTCCGCCGCGAGGTCACCGACAACATCGTCGCGATGCTTGAAAAGGGCGTCGCTCCCTGGCAGAAGCCGTGGCAGCCGGGTGTGGGATCGTTTGGCATGCCGGTGAATCCGACCACCAACCGGCCATACCGCGGTGGAAACGCAATTCATCTGATGGCAACCGCACTCCGAAAGGGATATGACGATCCTCGCTGGATGACCTACAAACAAGCAGAAGCCCAGGGCTGGCAGGTTCGGCGGGGAGAAAAAGGAACCCAGATTGAATTCTGGGATGCTAAACCCGCTGGCAATGCGGCAGCCGAGGATGAGCGTTCTCAAAACGTTGGGCGCACAGATCGATCCCGGTTCGTCTGCCGGATTTATACGATCTTCAACGCAAAGCAGACAGAGGGCGTTCCGGCTCTGGAGACCACAAACCCGTCTAAATTCGAAGTGGTCCGAGCCGGCGAACAGATTCTGAACAACTCCGGCGCTTCGATCAGTCACGATCAGGCCGATCGAGCTTTTTACAACCGGACGAGCGATACGATTCACCTTCCTCCGAAACAAGCTTTCAAGGATGCCACCGGATATTACGGTACAGCACTCCATGAGCTTGCGCACTGGACGGGCCATCCGTCCCGATTGAATCGGGCGAGCCTTAACGAATCGTATCGATTCGGCGACGGCAATTATGCGAAGGAGGAACTCCGCGCCGAGCTGGCAAGTGTGTTTCTGGCGGCGCAGCGCGGGATTCCGCACAATCCAGAGCAACATGCCGCGTATGTAAGTTCGTGGATCAAGGCTCTCAAAGAAGATAAAAACGAGATCTTCCGCGCCGCGCACGATGCCTCAAAAGCGGCTGACTTCTTGCTGTCTTTGGAACGCGAAAAATCCATTGGTGAAGAGGAGCTTGCAGCTCAGCCCGTGGTCGATCCTGCGGGGGCAGGTCGAAGTGGGTCAGCGGTCCTCGAGCAAGAAGCTGAAGAGATTCACCGAGACCGGGAGCGGCTCGAGGAGTATGAGCCTGAACCTGCCGAATCAGAAAGCGCGTTTCGAGAGTCGACGGAAAATGTTGCCAGATTTGAACCCGAGAGCGGAACGGTTAATGTTCACGCCAAAGAATCAGCGACAGATCGGCGCACAACCGTCGGCGTGCCGGCGGCACCATCGGCGCCAGTTAGGAGCAGCGATTCGAATCCCGCGGAGGGTCCCCGAAACGGAAGCAAACCGCGCGCGCCGGAGTCGCTAAAGACCGCCGAGGCAATCACGGCAATGGCGCTCGGTGAGTCCGCGAAGACACTCGCCGCTCAAGTTCAGAGCGGAAGCTATCGCGGGTTGGTCATCGGGGAAACCGACCAATTCGTGATCCAGCGCCAGTCTGCTCACTCGGCGATCGCTCATCCGAAAGAGTTACTCGATCGCCAGCCCGCAGTTGGTGAGCTTGTGCGGATCAACTATTCGAACTCAAAAGGATCAGTCCGCGAGTACCGTGAGCGCGCGAAGGCAAACGAAATAACGCGTTAGCTCCCTGCGAGGACGCGATGCCAAGACAGCCTCAGCTCTATCGAACACCTCGGGAACCCGGATACTTGGGCGGCTACAACTGGAGAGCCACTCTATTTGGTCTCTTCCTGCTCGTGGCTGTCAACTTTCTGGCAACGCAATACATCGCGAACAGGTTTCGATATCAGCCCGCTCTCGGCACGCCGATCTTTGTCACTCGCACGGGCGCCATTTATCAGCCGTTCGCGTGGATTCAATGGGGATGGCGATATTCTCCGTCCCGCGATGACCGGATTCGGCGGCCGTTCTTTGAAGGCGAAATGATCGTAGTTGCCGGCAGCTTTCTAACAGTCGGCGTCTTCTTCACTGTTGCGAACCGGCGCACCCGAATGCTTTCGGCGAATGCCGAGGACCTGCACGGTTCGGCGCGATGGGCCGAGGAAGCGGACATCCGTGAAACCGGGTTGCTCACCGGTAAGGGCGGAGTTTACGTCGGCGCGTGGTGTCCGGAAGGCAGGGGGCACCTCAACTATCTACGACATAACGGACCCGAACACATTCTAGCCTTTGCTCCTACTCGAAGCGGCAAAGGCGTCGGCCTGGTCATCCCAACGTTGCTTGCCTGGGACGAAAGTGCCGTCATTTACGACATCAAAGGTGAGAATTGGGCAAAGACCGCCGGTTTTCGGCAGCAACAAGGGCATCTCTGTTTCAAATTCTCCCCCGTAGAAGAGAAAGCGAGCTCGCGATTCAACCCCCTGAGCGAGGTTCGCCTGTTCACACCGCGCGACGTAAGCGATGCGCAGAACATTGCCAACATGATTGTGCGAACCGGCGAGGATAGCCCGCAAGAGCGCTACTGGCAGGATGCCGCCGCCTCCATCACGACGGGAATGATTCTACACGTCTGCTATGAGGCCGCGCTTTATGGCCGGATCGCTTGTCTTGCCGACCTTGCCCATGTATTCACTCGGCCTGGCTCAAGTTTCAGAGACACTCTCGACGAGCTGCTTAATTTCGAACACGATCCCGGTTACGGGCAGGGGTGGACGATGCCTACGGGCGAGCGCACGCCAACACATCCTGTGGTACGCGAAAAAGTGCAGGAAATGCTCGATAAAGAGGAGAAGGATTTCGGAGGGGTACTGTCCACGGCAAAGACTGCCTTGACGCTTTATAGCGATCCTCTCGTTGCCAGAAACACCTCGGCAAGCGACTTCACGATTAATGATCTGGTAAACCATGAGCGGCCAATCTCGCTGTACCTTGTAGTGCCGCCCAGCGACAAGATCCGGCTGCGTCCTCTCATACGGTTGATATTCACGATGACGGTAAATCGCCTCACCGAGAAGATGGTGTTTGAAGGCGCCGAGCAGCGACGCAATCGCCACCGCCTGCTTGTTCTCATTGACGAATTCCCGTCTCTAAATCGGATGGAAGTTTTCGCCGATGCACTTTCATACATGGCCGGTTACGGATTGAAAGCCTACCTGATCACGCAGGACATCAGACAAATTGTCGATGCGTACGGTAACAACGAAAGCATTGTTTCCAACTGCCATGTTCGGATCGCATTTGCGCCCAATCAGTTCGAGACCGCTGAATTGCTCTCGAAAATGACCGGGACAACAACTGTGCAAAAAGCGAGCTACAACTTCGGCGGTTCTCGTCTTTCGCCAGTGATGGGCCATGTGAACGCAAGCGTAGAACACGTCGAACGTCCTCTGATGACGCCGGATGAGGTCCTGCGTTTGCAGCCTCCTCTCAAGCGCGGCGACGGCAGCTCAGAGCGCATCGTGTCTCCGGGCCAGATGCTCATTTTCGTGAGCGGCCATTACCCGATTCTCGGCACGCAGATGCTCTATTTTCTTGATTCCGTTCTAGCCGAGCGGGCGGAAATTCCGCCTCCCCAGGAATTCTTTGCGCTGGAGGATGGACAAGTTGTCCTGCAAAAACCGCTCGATCGAACAAGAAATGCCATTAGCCGAGCCGAACCAGTGCCAACGAATCAAGACGCGCTGACAGACGCGGAACGTGGATTTATCGAAGAACTACGACTTGAGAAAGGAGCCTGGAACTAACATCATGCAAAAGAATCGGATTGAAGTCTGCGGATATATTTCGGCCAAACCGACAGTGAGATATCTTCCCTCGGGAACCCCCGTCGCGAACGTGCGGCTTGGTGAGAGCCACACGTATACGGACGCTGACGGCAAATCACATAAGCAGACAAACTGGCATAACCTGTCTTTCTACGGCGAGTTGTCGCGCATAGCAACGACATTCGAGAAGGGCGATAACCTTTTCGCCGAGGGGACCATCGAGCAACGCGAATTCACGCCCAAGAGCGACGGCGTGCAACGCAGGGTGAATGAGATCGTCGTCAGAGCATGCCATCTCATCGCCGCACCACGGTTCGCTGAAAAGGTTGGCACGAGCAACGGTGTGCCGCTGCCAAGCGAGACGCCCGTGCCGGAAATCGAGGAAGGAGTCCCGGAGAATGACGGCTGGCCTGTCGGATAGCGCAAGGCCAACTCGTGTCCACGTTGTGGGGCGCCTTGCAATTATTGCAACAGTCACAGTACTCGCGACCTTTCAGAGCTTCGGCCTCTTCGGACTGCGCCTGAATACATCGCCCTCTCTTCCGATAGGAATCTATGTTGTGACATCGGGAAACTCCAGCAGTTTGGTCGAGTTCTGCCCGGCGGAGCCCTTGGCGACCGTCTCAATTGAGCGCGGATATCGTGATCGGGGCTCGTGCCCCGACGGTGCAGCGCCTCTGCTGAAGCCGGTCGTAGCCATAACGGGTGATTCCGTGGAGTTCTCGGCCGCCGGTATTGCTGTCAATGGGAAGCAATTGCCTAACACAGCCCCTCTTGCTGTTGACACGAAGGGGCGGCCCCTCCCGCATTGGCCTTTTGGTCATTACCTCGTATCACGCGGCACAGTATGGGTTGCGTCATCCCATCTCCCGCAGAGCTTCGACAGCCGCTACTTCGGCCCGGTACGCAAAACATTGATTCGCGAATACCTGAGGCCTCTTCTTACAGAATGGTGATGGACGGCAAAACTGCTTTTCGCTGCACAGCTTCGCTGGGCATCGGCGCCGCCGTTTCAACGGGCCATCCGGTCGGCATTGCCGCTGCGATCGCGATGCCGTCTCTCGCGATGTGGCAGACTACCCGCCGCAGGGCCTATCGAGCGGCATTCTGTTATTACGCTGGCGCCAGTTGGCCCGCTATTCCGGCCGCGCGAAATTTCTTCGGTCCTTCGGCCTCTGCACTTGACGGGATCGCTGCCTGGCTCGTGGCGGCTGTTCTGCTGGCTTCGCCATGGCCTCTCATCTGGACAGCGCGCCGAAACCAAGTGATCTGGCGTGTACCCCTGGCCATGATCACTACGGTGATTCCGCCCCTTGGGATCATCGGATGGGCCTCCCCGCTGACGGCTGCGGGATTTCTTTTCCCTCATACGGCCTGGTTTGGTTTGCTGGCATGTGCGCTCATTGCCGGAGCACTTGCCATCTGGCCTCTGCGAGCCACGACAGTCGTCGGGGCAACCGCCCTAGCCCTGAATTTGGCCTTTCCCCGCATACCTGCGCCACCCAAAGACTGGGAGGGAGTCGATACGCACTTTGGCTCGATTGCACACGCCGCGCCCAATCCGCTTTCTGAATATAAAGCCGCCGAGTGGCTTCAAAATCGTGCACTCTCGTCGCGCGCACACGTGCTCGTCTTCCCCGAGATGGTCGTGCCTCGTTGGACCGCCACTACAGATCTGTTTTGGCAACAAACGCTCGCCACCCTTTCGGGGAGTGGAAAAACAATTTTGGTCGGTGCAGGGCTTCCCCTAAAAATCTGTTCGAGCACTTCAATCGCAGCCTACGACTTCGGTGCCGCTGTCGCCTTACTTAAGACCGACAGGCCCCAGTTTCGCCTCGGCACAGATCCCGGAAACTGCGATTCATACAGCAACGCCATCGTAATCCGTGGCTCTCAGGGTGGAACGATCTTTCAACGAATCCCGGTACCCCTGGGCATGTGGCACCCGTTTGGTAAGGAATGCGTCCCTCTTAATTTGTTTGGACCCGGCGTAACGCGCATCGGGGATCAACGGGCGGCCATTCTGATCTGTTATGAGCAGATCCTCAGTTGGCCGGTTCTGGTTTCCATGCTGCGGCACCCCACGATCATTATCGCTGCCGCGAACGATTACTGGGTCGAGGGCACTCCAATTCCGCGCTGTCAGGCCACCGCAGTTCACGCCTGGGCGCGGCTTTTCGCAGTTCCAATCATCTCGGCAGTGAACAGATGAGCGCAGGCACCAACGCGCTGCCTAAGCGCGTGTGCGCGCGGCCTGGTATTCCTCGTACATTTCGGCAAGATAAAGTCCCGCCTTTTCCGCCGCTTTCGCAAACTTCTCATCGCGGAGCATTTCGATAGTAATATCCTTGTAGATCAAGCGAGTCTCAATCCTGCCAAGGTATGCGTCGGCGTTGCGGTACGCCGATTTCAGCTCCTGTTCCAGGCGACGTTCTATGAGTTCTTCGGAAGGGTTGCTGCCGAGTGCGGCTCGCCAGCGCGTAGGCATTCTAGCCCGCACCGCCGGGAGCAGCCTCGCAATCACGTCAGCGCAGTTTTTATTGATCGCCGCATCGAGCTTCTCTTTCGCCGACTTCTGGAATTTCTTCACCTCTTCTCTTAGTTCGTCAACCGCCTTATCGAAGTCCACACGGTTGCTCTGTTGGATAATTTTGCCGTAATTGTCGATGGAGACCAGGTAGTCGCTATCGATTGCATCACGCCGCTTTATCAGAGTTTCGCCAGAAATCTCATCGCCCTTCGCCACCAACTGAAAGCTGGCACGCAGCAACTCTTCGGCGGCGGCATCGGATGCGAGCCCGAGCAGGTCAGGCGGAACTGCAACTCGCTTCCGCGAAAGCGCCGCCCTCTGCAGGCTGAATTCGACGAACTGGAACTTGGTGCTCAAAATCCGTACTTGCCGCGCGAGATCAAACGGTTGGGCTGGACTTTGCTTTAAGTCCGCAGTGACGTTTTGGACGGCCGATTCAGTGAGAGGACGAGGCGCTAATTCCATTGGCGCGAGTATCTGTTCATGCAGATTTTCCCCGTGGCCTGGAGCAAGTATGATTTGTGCAGCCTGCGCCTCAGACTCTTCCACAAGACGCGGTGTTGGCGGAAAAATGATCTTTTCACCGTCGATTTCCAGCACGCAGAGCCTAACGCCAGTTTGACGATGGATTCGAGCCCGCAAGCGGTTGGCTGTGTCCAGCAATAGACGCAAGGCCTGTCCATCGCAGTAGCCCATGCGGCAAAGGTCAGCGTCCGCGTCAAGAACCACTTCTACGGCAAACGCGCCAAGCTCTTGCCAGCATCCCGCGAGCACATTTGCAACTGCTTCCGACAGCCCCGGACCCACAAAACGGATACTCTCGCGGGCACGCGCCAGATGGCTGATGACCAGTTCATCGGGTAGATAACCCAAGTGAATCGTCGGTGGAAGTAATGCATTGTCGTTCGGCATGGCTTCTACTCCAACAGATTCAGGAAGGTCATATATGGTTGAAGACATTGAACCAAGGTCATGCTTCCTCCGATAACCGTGGCTCAACGCCTTTTCTGGAAGCATCAGCAAGATAGATAATCTGTATGGGGCGCCCTGGCTCCGTCGCCCTTAGTCGTGGCCTAAATGCACTTCCCATCCACGGCGCCATGGACTCGTAAACGATGACGGCATCGGCAGAGAATTCCACTCCCTGGAGAGCGCTTACCGTCGCAATGAGAGTACTACCATGCTCCTCGAAGGCAGACAGGATTCGGAGCGTCTCCGTTGCCGATAACTCAGCTGTAATGAGGAAGACCTCCTGCGGCAGTTCCACGAGTGCTGACCTCAGATATTTCGCCGTTGCTGCGAAACGGCACTCAATGAGCGTTCTTGACCGAGGGTCGGACTTGCTTCTTAGAAATAGCAAGAGCGTCTCAAGCTTGGAATCAACAGAGAGCCCGTCCAGCAAGTCTTGTATGCCGGATACCTCCTCTGTCAACTCAGACGCCTGAGACTCCAATTTCGTCGAGCCAATCGGGCTTCCATTTGATTCGGGCAGATCTGCCTCACCCAGGAGATCGAGCTGTGGAAGGACGATTGCTAATTTGCTGGGACGAAGACGTTGAAGATATTCCTGAAGAGCTGGGGGCGAGGATTCAGCGGCCGACAGGAGGCGGTTCAATGGAGAAATCCGCGACGAACCGGGTGACCATTTAGCGACGAACTCCTCCAGTCGACCGCGAAGCGTGATCTCACCTTCGCTCGGCTCATGTGTAACAGTTATTTCCTCTATAGAAGCGCCTTGCGCCCGCTCATTTGAGCGTTCGATGAGCGATCTTTCCCAAATGATCTTTTTCACCCCAGGCAGCTCAAGTTCTCCCTGGGTCGTGCGTGAAACACGGCTCATAAGAAGGAGGCGCTCCACATTGTGAGCATTGGCAAGGCGCTCCGCCAAAGAAACTCTTCCGGACCTTTCTGAAAACTCTGGCTTACGGAAGCCTTCCCAAACCACAAGCGCCCAAGGAGTACTAAAAACTGATGCCTGAAGATCAGGAAATCGTTCGATAGACCAACTGTCCATCACCACTACGTGACCTTCAGGCCACACAAAAGAAGAGGTCTCTTCGCTGGCCTCACGAAGATGACGCCGGCTACCCTCCATGCCCCGTGCAGCTGTGACCACATCTTCAAGCCATCGCATCCACCGCAATACGAGCGCTCGCCCGCTGAGAATCAGCACTCGCGCTGACGGGTTTTCTGCAAACAGCTTAGATACTATCTCCTGAGCGCACTGAGTCAGCCCCGACAAAGGCGGTGCAGCTAGCCACTGATGCCTCTCGCTTCCGGCTGCTCGAAACTGCCGAACAAATTCTGCCTGGTATGCCGTAAGCGTCTTGCTGGCTCCGACTGTCATGGCCTTATGCGACCTCCAGCGTGGCTTTAGGCTGCTTGTTTTCACTCATTTTGCTTCGCCTCAGCAGCCAGTCACGGACGATGGTCAATTCCTCGAACTCCTCGATAGTGATCTCGCGCCTGAAATGAAAAAGGTGATTGCGAATTTCCGCTACGCCCGTAAGTTTGGCGCGCACATCTGTCCGGGTCGATCCAAAAGTGTCTTTGAAGAAGCGTTCCCAATTGTCGCCATGTCCGATAACGGAAGCGTAATCGCTGAAGGTTAGGCCTTCGACACCGCTTGGGAAATTGGGCTCCTGATAGATCGGGGACAGGCTCTTTGTGAAACATTCTCGGAGCTGATGCGGAGCCGCAGACCATGTCATGAGCGCTCGCACTGCCAGCTCTATTTCAGCGACCAATACAAATGGGCTGGTGACGCCATACAAGTATCGAAGAATATCCATTGCCGAAACAATCGCGATTAGTTTTTCAGGCGTTCCGACAAGCACAGCATCTAGGCGGTCCAGGTCTTGGATAACGTCCTCAAACGGATCGTGCAAACTCTTGAAGGGAAGGTTTTCAAGAAAATCGGCAACGGTGAGTTTTAAAACATTCGTGCGTTCATCCTCAAACCGCAGAACTCCCAATGCGAAAGACCGATAGGAAAACACGCCGATGATTTCTCTGCCATCCGAAATCGGAATTTGCGAAAATCCATTCTGCTTCATCTGCTCTAATGCCTGCTGAATCGGGGTATCAGAAGATAAGACTTGCAGTTGTTGGTCCTCCGGAATTATCCGATTCAGCCTTTGAAATAGTGAAGTAAGTGGTGACTTGTCGTTCTGCTGAAACGAGAGACCCAAGGGATAGTTCAGCTTCATTGAATAGCTTCCATCTCCGACACTCGTTCGAGACCTGTGCTGTGAGCCACCCGGCTATCCGCCGGTGGCGGGGCGAGCCGGGTTTGATAGGGGATCCCGGTGCGCTCGGCTTCTGCCATCGCGTCGTAGACTTCGAGGATCACGCGCTTGGTACGGTACTCGCCATAAGCCGATTCCTCTTTGCGACGAACGATCGGAAAAGTATCAAGGATGTATGCCGCATCCTCGCGCGAGACCCCGTAGAGACGAAAGTAGAGCGCGTCAAGTTCGCAGCGGATGAGAAATCGCCGTGCTTCGTCCCATCGAAATGGCGGACCGTCGCAGCCGAGTTCCACCGCGAACGGCTTCAGATCGCACGCCGTGTAGGTGAGTTCCAGAGCCCTCGACAATATCCACCGCTTCAATGTTCCGACGCCCGAGAGAATATCCGCGTAGCGAATGAGGGAGATAACTGGCAACTGTTTCATGATCCAAATGTTCACGTGCATGCCGCTCATCTTCTGGCGGCAGGCGAAGTCAAACGCTATTGTGTTGATGTTCGCGCATAGCAGCGATGCCTCTTCAGCGGAGAGACCGAGAACAAGATTGATATTATTGCCTACTGCTGCCGCCGGAAAGATCGCAGAAATCGCGGTGCGCTCGTTTGTTGCACTGGCGACGTCACGAAAGCCGAACATCCAAGGCGCGCGTATGCCTCGGCGAGAAAGACGGCTTCTAAACTCAGAGGCTCGGACCCAACTCCGAGGCGACATTCGGTACAAAGCATTCGCTTTCTCAGCAACGGACGCCTCGCGGAAATCCTCTTCTGTCTGAGAAGCGTAGCGGTGGTCGAACTGATGAATACACTTCGCCTCGTAAAGAGGCACGTACTCGACCTCGGGATCGGGTTGGGATTCAAAGAAGCGAGAATCCCGAGTCATATTGAACAGCTCACCAAGGAAGTCAATCTGACTGAAGCGACGTGTAGCATCAATTGAAATGTGTTCTCCGTGCGCGTAGATCTGGCGATTGATCCGCAGATCTCGTTCGGATTGGAACACGGGGCATGTTCCCGATGAGGGGTTGAAGAGCGCGATATCTTCGCTCGTCAGCCTGATCAGCCGCTGGGGAATTTGGAGATCGGCCATCTCCTGAAGAAGCCAGCCAAACTCAGCCGACCGATCCGACCGAACAACAGCCGAGCCGCAGAGTGTTAGCAAGGCAAAACGGAATCGCGAATCAACTTCGGGGAAAAAGCCTGATCTGTTCTCGAAGTCAAGAAACCGGACCAACCGGCCTCTCGAAAGCACATCCCCAAAGAACTCCTTGCCAGACTCGTCTGTAGCCATGCCGGTCTGGACCACCATGCCAGCCCGGCCATTCAGTGAGATCAGATGGTAAGCGAGTTCAGCGAAGAGGCGATATGTATTCAGATTTCCTTCGGTGGTCAGTGGTAGTATCTTGCCGTTCCGGATGATATGACAGCTCCCGTCAATGGCCCGCTTGTACTCCCGCCAAGCTACCGCGACTCTGGGATCGAGGTCGTCGAGCTCGGCAATCAAATCCTTTCGTAGCGCAGCCGTGCTTGCGTTTGCAACGTCCGGGCGAATGGTCGCGAAGAACTTCACTTCCTCCGGCTGAATCTTGTCCCAGGGTGGATTGCCGAGTACCAAATCGAACCCGCCGCTCCAACCGGTTTGTTCGTTCTCGGACTTCTGGCCAGCAGTTGGAACGCGAAACACATCCGGGAATCCGAGGTGCCAGTGGAAGAAGCGGTACTGCGCAGCGAGGCGCTCGATCTCCTTCTTCATCCAAGGTTCGCACGCATGAGGGTTGCGTTCGATGCGGCGGAATGGCTCTTCCGTGACGGGATAGTTGAACTCGCGGTCCTTCTTCCAGACGAACGCGCTGCACCAGGCGTCGGCCCAGAAGCGGCCGCCACGATAGTCCCCTGAACGGATCGCCTCTTCGTACATCCGCTCCTTCTCACGGATGGCATCAATGGAGTCGTCGGCTACAACATCGAGGTTCATCAGGCTGGCGGCGAAGTTGCCAAGTTGCTGCCAGGGCTCGGTCGTGGCGGCGAAGAGCCGAGTTTGTCGGTTGCGCTCGTCCTTGTTGACCTTCTTGAACTCCCTGCAGATCTCCTTGTCATCGCCGTCGACAGGCGTGAAGACTTCGTCTGGGATACCTCGTGCCAATAGCGCTGGCGTGGAACCCAGCAGACTGTTGCCGCATTGGATGCGATGTTCCAGAAAGGAAAGGGGCTTGCCAGGTTCGAGAGCTTCCATCCAAAGACTCACCTTGCAGAGCTCGACGGCCATTGGGTTGACGTCCACGCCATAAATGCAATGACCGATCACATCACGGAGAGCGTGCCGCTGGGCTTCGGGCGGCGGCTCCTCCTCTCCCGTTCGCACCGCAGCCAGGCTCTTGGCGATGCGGTGCGCGGCGGCAATTAGAAAGTGCCCGCTACCGCAGGCCGGATCTACTACTTTCAGCTTCAGGATGGCAGCTTCGGCATCCCGCCGGTTAGCCGCTTCCGCTAATACCGGATTCAGTGCCGAGTCGAGCAAACAGGAGATCAGACTCGTAGGCGTGTAGTAGCTGCCGGTTGTCTTTCGCTCACTCCCAATAGCTCCCTTTAGTTCGAAGCTTGCGCCATCAGCGTTCAGTTCCGGGTGCAGTTCGAGCAGCGACTCATAGACGCTCCCTAACTCTTCTGCGCCGAGGTTCTTGTAATCCACCACGCGGCGGCTCTGACCGGTTTGCGTGACGGCTAGAGAGCGGATGCCCTCCAAGAGATACAGATTCGAAATTTCGCAGGCATTTAGGTCCGGCAGCGCTCGCGGCGAGAATAGGAAGCTGCCTAGAGCAGGGAGCGCGAGTTCCAGGTAGCCATCGCCGGAAAGCTTCTCCATCACCAGCTTCAATCCGCAGTAGAGGTCGTGGTGACGTGAGCCGGCCCGAGTGGACGCCAGGCGGCGCAAACGAGTTGTAGCGTAGAAATCGCGGTAACGCTTTTGCGCGGCCAGATCGGCCGAGGTAAGCAGCAACAGGTCACGGTCCTCGGCCACAAAGAGGAAAAGCAGCCGATAGACAAGCCGCAGGATCTGCCGGTAATATTCTTGCTTGTCCAGTACCCCTGAGCGCAGGCTTTCCCGCAGCGTGAGGTTGGACGGATGGGCGAGGAATCCCTGGCCGAGATGTTCAATCGAATGCTGGACGCCATCGCGCAGGCCATCGAGCACGCGGACTCCCTCGGTGCGGGCGGCCTGCGACCATTTCTCGAGCTGGCAATGCTCGGGCCGCTCAGCCTCGAAACGCGACTGGTGCAGAAGCAGCCAGAGCAGGACGAAGTCCGAGTAGGCTTCGCCCGCCATCATCGCTTCGAGATCGAACTCGACGTAGGCTTGACGGGTCAGGCTGATGTTGTCGCGCAGCAAGCGCAGCCGGAGACCGTTTGAAACGATCCCCCAGAGATGCTGATCGCTTCGATTCAAAAGCTCCTGAAGGAGACTGTGCGGGCTGGAACGCATCCCACCTGCGGCTGTTAGGATGCGCCGGTCGAGATCCATATTGAAGCCGACAAGATGAACCGGGGTCTGTTGCCAGGCGTGACTAATTGCGTAGGACTTGCCGCCGATTTCTTCGGCTTTGGCTACTTGAAGGCGGCCGTAATCGAGTAATTGGAACAAGGGCAAAAGCCAGCGCTCCCGCGTCACACTGGTGCCTGTATCGTTTCCTTGCATCTTTTCGCGTGCAGATTGAAAGTTAGACCACGCGGCCTGCAAACGGTTCCATGCCCGGTTGGTCGCTTCGCCGATCTTTTCTCCCGGAGCGAGATGATAGGACGACTCCTCCAAACCGCCCAGGCTCTTGTCACCCGAAGCAACACGGACGAGAATGTCGGATGGCAATATCGCACCTTCCGTGCGGACGGTCAAAAAGGCCGCCAGTGTGCGGACGCTCAAGCCTGGCCTCCGGCGGCGGGGACGGGGAGAAAGACGTAGATGCCGAGAATATCGGGCGGCAACTGCGGCTCCACGCGTTGACTGACACCGCGTAAGCGAGCAGCCGAACGGACTCGCCTGTGGGCATCGAGCAGTTCCGCTGCTCGACTTTGGGCGACAGATTCGAGATGCGGCATAAGTGCGGAAGTGCTGTCGAGTATTCGCTGCAGGGCATCGCGTTGGAGTTCGGGAGCAATATTCGCGTCCGGTATGACTTCGAGCAGTGCTTCCGCTTGTTCCTTCGTTAGCCACTCGGCACTTTGAGAAGATCCAGTGAAAGCCACCATTTGGCTGTCCTCAGCGAGAAGCTGCCTAAGTTCTGTAATCTCCTTCCCGCGCGGTCCCGATTTGATCTCGGTTTCGATGTGATAGCGCAACCGCACAAGCAAGAGAGTAGTACGGCGGTCGACTGCCTTAGTACGAACGACACCGCAGCGCGCAGCGCCCTTATCAGTCGTACTATCCAGTGAAGAATCCAGAAGTCCTGTTGCAAGGGCTTCTACCAGCGGGTGCGTGCGATGTAGATAAACTTCATCGGGTTGGACCGGTAGTTCGAAACGTGCGGTAAAGTTCTTGCCGTCGCCGGGGATCGGCAGCGAGTCGCGAACGCCACGCGGAACGTCAAGGAGGCTGACCTCGATGCGCGCCCTGCTGCCAGATCCGACCTCGTTAATAGATGCCTTGTGATGACGCAGGGCAGCCCGACAGAAAGCTCCGACATCAACTCCGGACCCGATGGCCCCCCGAACAGCATCCACCTCTTGGGAAACTTCCGCAAACTTGATTGTTTCCTGGGCGAACATCGTGCGCGAACGGGCTTCACGATCGGCCGCGTTCTGCCACTCGTCCTGTACCCTTCGAGCGGGGCTGTCAGACGGTTCCTCGTCGCCGCTAGCGAATTCGAGTACCAACTGGCGGTTGTCCTTCGGGCGTTTGCGCAATAAGACATCTTCGAAGATGGCTTCTACCAGCTCCTCGGCTCTTGCGGGAACCGGCACTGAGATTCCCAGCGAATTGCGTATAGCTTTGTGTTTTCTGAGGAGAACGCGGAGGATGATACGATCCACGCCAGTATCCTCACCGTAATATGTGACCACCCGAACCTTAGGGCTCGGTTGCTTATAACGGTCCACGCGGCCTTCCCGCTGTTCATGACGGGTAGGATTCCACGACAGGTCGTAATGGACGATAGCGTTAAAGTCCCGTTGCAGGTTGATGCCCTCACTGAGGCAGTCGGTGGCCACCAGTATGCGTCGCGGGAATGCAGCGAGCGTATTGATGCGGTCTTCGCGTTCGGCCGGAGCGAGTTCTCCGGTAACACAGGCAACTTCAGTACCGCGCGGGATCTTGCTGCTGGAACGAAGAGCGGCGGCAACGTACTCGGCGGTCTGAATGAAGCGGCCAAAAGACGATTGGCTGGTGACAGTCCTTCAGAAGCGAGGAGAGGATTCCGACTACTCCGGCAAGCTTCGTATCCAGTTCGCCCTGAAGGCTATCGGCGGTGCGCGCCATCTCTTGTAAACGGCGGCGATGGCGTGCCTTATCGTCACCTTCCGCTTCGGCATCGCCACCAGGAGCCAGGTCGATACCCTCTGCCGATTCGTCGTCAGTCAGGTCGAGGACCGCACGGCGGCCAATGGTGTCTGCCTCTTCGCTAGTTTCGGTATCAAGTGTAGCGGCGCGAGTGCGGAGTGTGGCTGCCGCAGCCGCAGGGCTGGAGGCGAGCGCGCGGAGCAGCGCCAGTACAGACCACCACTGGACGCGCTGGCGATGTCCGTTGGATTCCGTCACTACTTCGCGGGCGTATTCCAGAACCCGATCAAAGAGCTTTCGGTACTCGTCCGTGAGGCGGTAAGTTTGCTCTTTCTCTTCGCGTTCCGGAAAAGGTGTGTCTGCTTGGAGAAAATAGCGGATGTCGGCCCGACGCCTTTGAACGAACTGGGCTGCGAGCCGGCGCCGGTGGATTTCGTTAGCGGGTCCGGTGAGATCAACTGGCAAAGCGGCGAACTCGGAATTCAGTAAGATCAGCAAGGATCGGAATGCATCTTCTTTGCCGCTGTGCGGTGTAGCTGTTACCAGAATGATGTGACGTTTAGGGTCAGCGGTGAGGCCGGCGACGAGCTGGTGGCGCTGATGCCTATTAGAACGACCCTCTCCACTCCACGCACATGTGTGGGCCTCATCGACAATAACGAATTCTGGACAGGTCCGTAGGAACTCATCGCGACGCCGATCGGATTTGATGAAGTCAAGGGAAACGATGACGAAGGAATGATGCTCGAAAAGGGATTCTCCCGGCGGGAGACCTCGCTCCAGCCTTGTTGCGGTGCCGGGAAGCACCAGTTCCGCATCAATGTTGAACTTGTCGCGAAGTTCCCGTTGCCATTGCTCGGCCAATTGAGGTGGGCAAAGGACGGCCAGGCGCATGATCTCGCCCCGGTCGAGAAGCTCTCGCGCAATGAGTGCGGCCTCGACCGTCTTGCCTATTCCGACATCATCGGCAATCAACATGCGGATCGGATCGAGCTTCAGGGCCATTAGCAATGGCACCAACTGATAAGGCCGTGGTTCAATTGCCAGGTGAGCGAACGAGCGAAAGGGACCCGCACTAGATCGAAAGCCAAGGCGGAGAGCGTCGCGAAGAAGGCGACAGGATCGAAAATCGCCCAGGCGGGAGGGGTCCGGCAGAGCGAAGCGGGCGTGCTCCACTGGCTCCAGTGGAACGTAGATTCCGGTAACCTCTTCTTCGCTGCCACCGAGTGGGCGAAGAATCAAGAGGTCTGATTCAGATTGCGGCAGAACGACCCATTCACGGCCCCGGACTCTGACTAAAGAGCCGACAGCGAAGGTCATTTCCCACTCCCAAAAATATTCGGATACTTCTTCAAAACGGTCGCCCAATCGTCCTTGTGGCTGAATCGAATGACGACGTAGCCGCGATCGTCCATGCATTCAGTTTGGGCGGCATCACGGAGTTTCCGTTCGGCGTACTCGTGCGGGGGACCATCTACGTATATGGCCGCATTGTGCTGTTCATAAAAGAAGTCCGGGCGGGTCTGGCAGACTTGCAGGAACTGCTGTGCCGCAGATGGCAGGTGGTAATTATTGTCCTCCAGGAAGCCGATCCAGTCTTGTTCAATCTTCGAACCGCAAAGCCGCTGCAACTCGACGAGGTGTTCGGATCGTGGCGTTGCGGCGGGTGCAATTGAAACGGAAGACCGATGGAAGTCCAGAAGGGTTTCCCGAATTGCCTTGCGGTCCAGAAGACGATGGACAGTCTGGTTCGAGTAGCTTAGCAGGCAGTCATAGCAAGCCGCCTCGCATATCTCGGGGGTGCCGGCCGCGTGGCCTTCATCTTCGCCGGTTTCCGGATTGAAGTGACAGATGCGCAGTGCTTCACGAGCGACTAAAGGGAAAGCCTGCGGGTCTTTGAGCAGACGGCGGAGAACACCTGCACCACCTTCGGCCGCCTCATACAGCAGAATGTAGCGCGGCTCATCTCCATTTGGTAGCAGCTCGCAAGCCACTTCGTCGTCTTCGAGCTGATAGTTGACCAGGATAGCGTTCTTAAGCGCATAGGCCAGCGAGGTGATAACTTCCACCGATTGGGTTGTCTTAGGCTCGAAAATAAGACTGTTCCGCCGGTCCTCTACATAGGGGATAACTCGCTCGACACGGCGAGTGAGCTGGTCTACGTCGTCGTCATCGGGCATCAGGTCGTTGCGCTGCCAATATCCTCGTTCGATATCAAGGACGAAACCGCATTGGTTTTTGTCCGTTCGTCGGGTCCATCCCAGATTTATGCGCCAAAGCGTTGCCGCGTGTCCGTAGTTCAACTGACCGGAAATCGTAGATTCGCTCCGAACCAGGGCCGTCTGATGCGACTTGACCCCACGGTATACCGCGTAACGAAATCCACTTTGGGTTTCGTAGCCCAAGCGGAGGCGCTCTTCTTCGTCTGAATTGATTTTGTCTTTTCGTCGAGTGGAAACGTTCTGCAAACGCATCATGGGGGTGAGTAGCGCATCGAGACTGGTCCCGCAGCTTTCACAGAGATCGGGGCCTGGCGGACTAGTGATTGGATGCAGATAACCGCAGGCGGTGCATCGTTTGAGCTGGCCAAAGATCGGTCCATCCTCGCCGAGCGGAAGAATCGCTTTATTGATGAGGTAGCGAGATCCTTCGTGATAAACAACGGCACGCGGACCGAATTCAGTAATTGCAAGGAATCGAGGCCGCGAAAGGAACTCGTCTCTCTGCTGAGTGCGGCGGCCTGGGATGTACGCCGAGAGCGGCAGGCGTGGGAAGTTGTATCCGGGCAGGAAGCCTTCGCTGGCGAAATAGCGATAGCTGTAGAAATCGGATTGGACGACGTTCTTCGTCTCAGTCAGCAGCTTATACTGCGATTCGGCTTCCCGCCGAAGCCGCTCCGCCTGACGGCGTTCGTCCGCCGTACGGGACATATCCATAATGATGGCGTTCTGAATCTTCTGTTGGGCTAGAGCTGCTTTGCAAAGATTACGCCAGCGTTCGCAAGCGCCTTCGAAATTGAGCTCGATTTGTTTAAAAACTTCCTCAGACCACTGCGGGGTGTACCAATCGGCGTCCTTTAGATCGTTTTCGAAAGTGGCAAGAATACGCTTAGCTCGAACTTGAGCCGCAAGCCGTGGCTGAGGAAGACGCAACTTATCGAGTACGGAAGCAGTTGTGGCAAGAGTCGGGTCATTCCCGGCGACATCAAGCAGATCACGGAGCGAGCTGCCCAGGCTTAGATCCGCCTCCGCGAGCCAAATGGCGTGGAGGTGCGCGCGCACGAGATCTTCGTTCGCAAGATCGAGCCGCGGCGGCGTCACCTCTCCTGAAACCATTCGATCCGGTCGTTTGAAGAAGTACTGATCGTGTGGACTACCTGTCGTGCAATATGAGAAGACCAATGCGGGTTGGCCACTGCGGCCCGCTCGACCACTGCGCTGAGCATAGTTGGCAGGAGTTGGCGGAATGTTCCGCATGTTAACCACATTCAGCTCTGCGATGTCAACGCCAAGCTCCATCGTTGGAGAGCAATACAGAATAGGCAGTTCCGCTTTCCTGAACTTGTCCTCGCGGATAAGACGGTCCTCATAAGGTACTTGCGCGGTGTGCTCCCTGGCTTCGAAGCCGGCCAGTTCTGACGCTAACGATCGGTAGAAATTTACGAAGAATGGATTCGTTCGTGCGCCAACTTCAGATTCACCCGGCACACGAATGGGGTCACGAAAAGGCTTTGTTCCTTTTCCTTCTACCCAAAGGATGGCAGAGGCAGGAAGGCGGTACCCATGCACCTCATCAGGGTTGTTTGCCTCCTGTGTTATCTCCACTAGGCCCGCGACACGGAGAGTATTCAGAAGCTGACGAATGATCTCATTCACTTCATTAGATGCGAGCCTCGTTGCGTATGCCGGAAATGTGCCAGAGCGCCGGAGATAAAGACCGAATCCGCTGCGAGCTGTAACAAACACATCGCCGCCGAAATCGGATGGGCGAGAGGAGCGAGGGAAAAGTGTTCCAGCGTGTTCCAGCGCTTCATTCTCGTCTAGAGCCCACGGTGTGATAAGCCGCTGACTGCTCTGCTGCTGAATGGTTTCCTGTTTGTTGGGGTCGAGATAATCCACCTGAATGGCTAACTCCCGGCGCATAAAATCCAGCAGGGTCTTCGCGACGACAAAGCGTGTTTCCGGCGTTGCCCCGGCCAGGGCAGGGTGGAGATCCTGCCACGAGCTCCGATCGCTGGCAAGTTCCTCGAGAGAGAGGTAATTGATCTCTAAGAGTCCACACTGCTCCAAATTTGGAGACGTGACGCGCCAGCCGCGCCGCAGATCATGGTACAGACGGTAGCCGATCACATCACGAAAGGCCCTTTCGGTTTGCAGTTTCGCCTGAAATTTTAGATCAGGGTCCTTTGAGTAGCTAGCGAATGGCAGCGCAATGGCATCGAAGACCTTCTGGGTGAAAATTTCGTGGCTTAGTCCGCCGGGATTCGCAGAACATGCCTTTAGCAGCGCGGACCTGAGTAGGCCGATCTCAACAAAATCATTGAAGTGACCAGCCTGTAACGAGGCATCTTGTCGGTTATCGGTGAAGCTCAACAATTTGCGTGCGCGAGATTCAAGCGTCGCCTCGTTTCGCAGGTGGCGGATTGTAGCCAAACTTAGGATTGTGGTCGCCGTACTGCGGCCTTCGGTCCCAAGAGAGGTGAGCTTTCCGAAATCAGATGTTGTCCGAAAGTCGTAAGCTACACGGCAGTGAAGGCAGAAGCGGAACGGACTGCCGATAAAGTGGCCCGGCTGACCGGCAACGCTTTCCCTTCCGTCCGTATTAACCGTGACCACGCCGGGGAGGTTCTTCTTCCTGGACGGTTTGACGCGAGGCCCCGCATTTGAATCCTCGACCCAATCTTCCGGCAGCTTGGAAATCTCTTCCTCCGTTCCAGAAGGCCAAGGTTTCTCTGAGCTGCAATATAGAAAGCCTGCCTTTGAATCGCTGTCGTTGCTTCGGTCAGAAAGTTCGCGCGGGATGTAAATAACCGTGCCAGAATCCGAATCTTCCATGCGCCGGACACAGTAGTACTCTTGTCCACACTCACGGCAGAACACCAGAGGCAGAAGGACTTTCTTCCTATCACCGGGCACGAACTGCTGTCGGTTCAGCGTCAGATATCGCTGCTCCTCCGACTCCAGCGATGCATAGATGGTGTCGCCACGACTGATGAATTGGTGGAGCCGAAATGCAAAAGCTGGAAATCCCGTCACAGGATTTCGATCGCAGTTATAGCCGGCCAACAAAGCTTCTTCGATAGCCTTTTTCGCCCGATCCTCGGAAACACCCGCAGTGCGACTCAATTCTGAGGCGGCACCGTCGTTGCCGGTGAGGCACCGCGGCCTACGTCGGCGAATTCGCTGAGATACGCTGTCACGAAACACGCCGAACGTGCCTTCGATCCAGGAAGATAAGGGATCTGCAACGAAGGCGCGGTAGCTCGTCGGTGAAGTGCTGCTCGGATCTTCCACTCGGGCTTTGAGTGCGGCGAGGGATTTTGGGTCAAGAGACTCTTCCTCGGGCGTGGCACGTTGCAGTGTTTCCCCAACGACGTCGGAGGGGGTTACCTCGGCTCCGAATAGAACGCTAGCAACTTCCGCAACCTCGGCTTGCTGCTGGTCGTATGTTCCGGGTCCAGCAAGGGTTGCTGACGTGCCGACAACTTGAAGTTGTTTCGCCCCAAAGAACTCCCGCGAACGCCGAACTAGCAAGGCTACATCTGCCCCCTGGCGGCCGCGATAAGTGTGAAGCTCATCCAAGACCAAAAATCGCAAGCCCTGTGCGGCCTTGACTAGCTGCTTTTCGTAAACCCTGGTCAGAATCAGTTCCAACATCACGTAGTTTGTTAACAGGACGTCAGGCGGCCTGGCCACGATGGCGTTGCGTTCTTCGTCGCGCTCCTGACCTGTGTATCGAGCGAATGTGACTGGGCCTTTGCCGTCCGGGTATCCAAGCTGCAGGAATTTCTGCAACTCTCCAGCCTGGCTATTCGCCAGAGCGTTCATCGGGTAGACGACGATTGCCTGTATCCCGCGCCCACTTCCGTTTCGCAGAACATGATCGACTATTGGAATGATGTACGCGAGGCTCTTACCGGAGCCGGTGCCCGTGGTGAGTACGTAGCTCCGGCCAGCCCGTGCCCGTCTAATCGCATCGGTTTGGTGTTGGTATAGCCGAAGTGCTTTGCCTTCACCCATGTCCTTCCCAGCTCGAAAAACTCTGCTGCACTCTGAATGAAGGAGTCCCTCAGCTACTAAATCATCAACGGTACCCGCGTATTGAAAGGACGGGTTGAGTTGGATCAGCGGATCAGGCCAGAGGCGACCTTGATCAAGGCAAGACGTGACAAGCGCATCGACGCGCTCGTCTCGAATTCGGATGAAGCTTCGGATATATGAGGAATAATCGCTGATCAATCGCTCGCGCAGTTCGAATACGTTCATTTCGTCGCGGAATTCCTATCTTTTGTTCGTTCGGTTGCACGCTTCAAGGGTGGCTAACCATCGGCAGCACGCGAGAGACTTCGCATGGGCAGGCCGCTGTTAGCTGCAGCGACCGGCTGTTTGCCCTTTTTATATAAGAAGAACCATTCTATTTCCTCGGCGATTTCCACGTTTTATCTGGCGGCGCGGCGGATGCTGTTTGATTGGGTTGTGGTCGGGCATGTTCTCGACGTAAACCCGGCGCATGCCGTGAGCGGGCACAAGCACGTGGTGAAAAAAGGGCAGACAAGGGGAAAACTACGTTTTCAGATGATCGCCGACACGGAAGACGTCATTGCTTTGCTCGCTAGCTGCTGAAGACGTGAGAAGCAGCAGGTTTGAGCCGAAACTGGCGCGAATTTGTGCTATCTTGGCCACGTGCGAAATCTATACGAAATTGATGAATGCTGGGGCAGATGCGGCTTTTTGTCTTTATGCAGATCCTATGCAAATTCTATGCAGATTCGAGCCATCCTGGTACATTCGGGCACATCTGCATACAGACCAGCACAACGTAAGTGATTGAGGTCAAAAGAATGCGGGAGTAACTCAATGGTAGAGTCACAGCCTTCCAAGCTGTTGGTTGCGGGTTCGATTCCCGTCTCCCGCTCCATGTTTTAAATGACTTAGAAAGTATCGAATTCACGCCCTTACTCCGTTTACTCCATTAAGCTTTCCGAGCTCCTGAGGATCGCCCATTACCACTAGCCGCGAATTCGAAGTCGTCTTCATTAGAGGCGTCGACGACGTCTGATTCGAGCTTCGTTACGGCCTCGATTTTCTGATCGAGGTTGCTGATTGCGTAAACGCCGAGGCTGACGCCAAGGCCGTGCCCACGCTGGTCCGCTGATACCTTGTCATCCACCTTTGGCTTCCGGGAAAGGTTGGCGTTTGTGCGCGCCTTAGCACCTGGAAATTCACCCAATCAAGACCAACTTGCTCCAACCGTGGCCGGATCTTTCGCTTCCAAAGGTTGTTGGGCCGAAGAGGAGTGACGCCGGTCTCGGAAGGAAACAGAAACGCCGCTGCGGGCTGCTCTCCGAGGAACATCTTCCAGACGTTGAGGTCTGCCATCGTACCCGGTGAAAGGGCGACCGTCCGAGCAGTATTCCTGCCTTTTCGGCCGTTCGGTGTATCAATAAGCCGCAATGCTGACGGTAACCAAACTCGGGACCGAGACCGCGCGTGAGTATTTCAGCACGGAATTTGCGAATGCGAGCAATTCTTACTTTTCGCAGGACGGCAAAGTCCAGGGCCGCTGGAGCGGCAAGTTCGCCGAAGATCTTGGAATCACCGGGGCTGCCACCGAAGAGGCTTACCTGCGCCTCATCGAGGGCCAGGACCCGAAGAGCGGCGAGCAATGGATCAATCACCGCGATACGCATTTGACCCGCGAGGGAAAAGAGGTAAGCCACATTCCAGCCTGGGATCTAACCATCAGCGCTCCGAAATCCTTTTCACTCGCAGCGTTGGTCGGCGAAGACGACCGCTTACTACGAGCAGGACAAATAGCCGACGCGAAAGCCCCCTCGATCATGGAGGAATATGTGCAGGCGCGGGGCGGTGGCAATCGTCTTTCGATTAATACCGGCCGCTGGACCATTGCCACCTTCCAGCACGATACGGGTCGTCCAGTCGATGGGTATCCGGCTCCGCAGCTCCATTTTCACAACGTTTTGATGAATGTCCAGCGCGATTTCGGCGGCCAATTTCGCGCCTTGCAGTCGGCCGAGATCTTCAAAGCGAAGTCGTTGGGAACTGCGGTTTTTTACTCCGAACTTGCCCGCCAAGCCCGCGAACTCGGTTACGAGATCCGCATCGATCCCCGGACCAAAGCTCCTGAAATCAAGGGCTTTACGCAGGAGTATCTCGGGGCGGAGTCCATGCGCCGGCGGCAGATCGTGGAACACCTGGAACGCGCCGGTATGTCAGGCGGCCGCGCGGCGCAAATCGCGGCCTTAAGCAGACGGGATGAAAAGCTCAGCCTGACACCGGATGAGCTTCGTGCGCTGCATAAAGCCCACGGCAAACTCTTCGGGAATCAGGCGCAAAAAGCTTACAAGGAGGCGCTGGAGCGCGCGGCCCCGTACGCGCTCCAGCGGATCTCCTCTTCTGGAATTGAGAAGTAATCGGCCGTGAGCACCGCCAGGTCAGCGAATTGTCCCGGCGCGAGAGTTCCTTTTTGGTTCTCTTCATTCGAGAACCAAGTGCTACCCACGGCGTAGAGCCGCAGAGCCTCACTACGATCCAGCCGATTCGTTTCTGGATAGAGTTGCAATCCTCCTAAGGTTCGACCGGAAATCAGCCAATAGAGCGAAAGATACGGGTTGTAGCTGGATACCCGTGTTGCATCCGTGCCGGCACCGACCGGGATGCCGAATTCGAGCATGCGCCGAATTGGCGGCGTGCGTTGCGCTTACGCTTTGCCATATCGATCGACGAAGTACTCGCCCTGGAATGCCATCCGATTCTGTACGGCGATTCCTCCACCAAGTGCTTTAACGCGCTGGAGGTTTTTGTCAGAAATCGTTTCGCAGTGATCGAAGAACCAGTGCAGATCTTGGAACGGCACTTCCCGATTAACTTCCTCGTAGACGTCCAGAGCGCGAGAGATCGTCTCGTCATACGTAGCGTGCAATCGGAAGGGCCAGCGGTTCTCAACCAGATGGCGAATCACAGCTTTCAGTTCACTTTCCATCACCGGCGGCATATCCGGCCGCGGCTGGAGAAAGTCTTCGAAATCCGCGGCAGAAAAGACCAGCATTTCGCCGGAGCCGTTCATGCGATAGAAGTCGTCACCATCGCCCGATTTCGTCATCTTCGTCCAGTTTTTGAAATCGGCGAGTTCCGCTTTGGGATGCTGTGTAAAGATATTATACGCGAATCGGGAGTGTGAGCTCACCTTTTCGGTGGAGGTCGTTAATAACTGCGTAGTCGTCCGGATAATTCTGGAAACCGCCACCAGCGTCAATGACACTTGTCAGCCCGAAGCGATTTAGTTCACGCATGAACAAACGGGTTGAATTGGCCTGATCTTCGCGTGAGAGCTTGGGCCCTTGGCCAGAGTGGAGTAGAGAATGTTCGCGTTCGGTTTCGCAATCAGCAGTCCCGTAGGGTTTCCGTGTTTGTCGCGCTGAATCTCTCCTCCTCGAGGATCAGGAGTTTCCTTGGTGTAACCCACGGCGCGAAGCGCCGCGCCGTTCAGGAATGCACTGTCGTAAAGGTGAAGAACAAAGACCGGTGTATCAGCAGCGACCGCATTGATCTCATCCAATGCGGGCATCCGGCGCTCGGCGAACTGAAATTCAGTCCAGCCACCTATTACTCGGACCCATTGCGGAGGAGGTGTGCGCTGCGCCTGATCTTTTAACATTCGCAACGCATCTGCCACAGACGGTACTCCGTCCCAGCGCAGTTTCATATTCAGACTGTGGATTTCTATTTATCCGAAACTCGTGATCGGGAAGCCGCGAAGTGCTTCCTGAAGCGAGCCTTGGCTAATCCCGACAACCGCGTACCACACGTGTTCGTTAGAGACCGACTGCGAAGTTATCCTGCAGCCATTCGAGAAATGCAGCGGGAAGGTCAACTCGGTCACAGCTGTCAACATCGGACCCGACGCTACTCGAACAATCGCATCGAATCCGACCAACGCCACATCAAACGACGCTTGCGAAACATGCATAGCCCATGAAGCCTAGCGACGGCCTGCGCGGTTTTTGCCGGATCGAAGCGGTACAGATGATTCGCAAAGGGCAAGTGCTGGGGATTACCAAAGAGAACCTGCATGGACAAGCCTGAGTCTTCGGCAATCTGCTCGGTCTCAACTAGCCTTAACAGAACCACCCGCCTCTCTACTTTCCTATTCAATGCTGTTGCAACACTTCCGATGGGCGGGCAACGCTCCTTCGCTGTTCCGACAAACCCGTCAACATAATCGCGACCGGCCGCTAGCTTGCCGCAGAGGCGCCACCGGACTTATATTGGGGCGCGGCGTTCGGACTGAAACAAGTATTTGTTGATTTGGAGGCTTCTAATCCTTGACTCCAGAGTGGAACGCGGCATCCTGAGCTTCACCGCCGCCCCCGAGGGTCCGGAAACACGGCCGCCGGTCTCGTCGAGAGCAGCTTCGATCATTTCTTTCTCCGTGTTCGTCAACGCTTCGCTCAGAGTGGTCGATCTTTGAAGCGTCTCGAGAGTTTCGCCATGTATGCAGCTTTCGTCAATCGAAAGCGTCTCTCTGTCGCAGAGAATAACCGCTCTCTCAATCACGTTCTGCAACTCGCGAATATTGCCGGGCCAATCGTAAACCTGCAACAGCTCCAGCGTCTTCCTATCGATGTTCTTGATTTTCTTCCCGGTCGAACGCGCGTACCTCTCAATGAAATATTTGGCTAATAACGAAATGTCGTCTTTCCGTTCGCGAAGTGAGGGGACGCGCACCGGAAATACGTTTAGCCTGTAGAACAGGTCCAGCCGAAATGTACCCGCCTCAACAGCCGCCTTGAGGTCTCGATTCGTGGCAGCGACAACGCGCACGTCGACTGGTACCGTACGGCCGCCGCCGACGCGCTCAAACTCACGTTCTTGCAAGACGCGGAGCAACGCAACTTGCATATCGGCGGGGATGTCGCCAATTTCATCGAGAAAAATCGTCCCGCTATTAGCCAACTCGAAACGGCCAAGACGTCGCTCTGTAGCTCCTGTGAACGCTCCTTTCTCATGACCGAAGAGCTCCGAAGCGATCAACGATTGCGGAATCGCTGCGCAATTGACACGAATGAATGGCCGGTCAGCACGACGTGAACGCTTGTGTATCGCACGGGCTATAAGCTCCTTGCCGGTCCCGCTCTCGCCAGTAACGAGGACTGTCGAGTCTGTAGGTGCAACTCTGGCAACCTGGCCGAGAGTTTGCACAAGGGACTCCGATGAGCCAATAAGCTCCTCAAATTTCGCCCCGGCAAGAATCTCGTCTTCCACGTACACTCTTTCGCACTCAAGTTGCTCTTTGACTGCCGCAATTTGATCATGAGTGCGCGCATTCGCGATCGCAATGGCGATTTGCGCGGCGACTTGTTCAAGGAAGGTAACTTCCGCTTGATGAAACGCGCCCTCGGTCGAAAAAGCGAGCGTCAACACACCCAACGCTCTCCCCCGGTTGACTAGCGGGAAATGGCACTGTGTCTTGAAGACCTTCAGACCAGCGACAGCGTGCGACGCCGATTCCACCCCCGCGAACGAGACCGTTCGGGCCTGCTCAACAATTTTCGATAACCGCTGTGTTTCTTCCTTGGAAATTATAGGCGGTTGTTGTACTCGGCGGCCATGATGGGGATACTGAACCACAAATTCGCGAAACGCGCGCGAGTCTTCCGGATCCAGAAGAGCAATACACGCACAATCGCAGCGAAACGCACGACCGACGGAGTCTACGAAGCCTTCAACGAGGCCGCTAAGGTCGACGTCCCTGGCCGCTTGTGCAGTCAGAGCGGTTAACAGTTGGAAGTGATTACGAGAAGCCGCCGGCGAGAAAAACTCAGCCGTTTCGTCGAAAGCGATTTGTGGTGCGGTGCTCATTTTCTTTTCTCCTGCAAATCGACACCCGCGCACGCCGTTGTTTCCCATTTCGCAAGCAAGCGCATTGATTCTCTTGTCATCGCGAAATACGATCCTGGCGCATCTCATTCTGCCTCACTACCGCAGGTTCCGGTCAGCCCTGCAACGTTCGTACCGAGGCAATGAAGGTATCTTTGTTCTGCTGTCCCTCATTCCGCTTCTGATTGTGCCGCTAATCCGTTGCGGCGTCGCCCCTAAATTTAGCTCGATGAATCCCCTCGATCACGGGGGACGGTACCGCCATTTAGGGTAATCGTTTCCTACCCCCACTTGCGATATCGAAGCGCTTCCTCCCGAAGAGGCGTGCATCGACGGACCATGCGCCAGGGCCGAGCATCGCTACACCAGCGGTTACCACCGCTAACAAGATGTGAATCCACTGGCCTTCCCGCTGTGAAGAATACACTGACAGCGCGATCCATAACTCATCTATCGCAACTAACGCTCCCACTACCGGCGTCCACAAACCCGCAAGCAACAAAATGCCTCCAGTGGCCGCAACCAAATCCGGGGCGATGCTGATTGGTTCTCGAACGGTCGCCAAGAAACCACCGATACCGAGACAGATTAGAGCGATACCCCCGCCAAGCCGCAGCAACAAGAGGCCGAACCCAGGCCAGCCATCAGGAAACGTTGAAAATAGACGTTGCAGAGAATATCCCATCTCAATTGTGTGCAGGCCGCGCAAGATTTGACATCCCCAGGAAAGCGTTCTTCGCACACCTCTTTCGAGGGGTATAGCGCGACTATAAATCGATAATTCCGCGCCTCAGCCCGATGGTGACGGCATGGGTCCGGTCGTTTACACCAAGCTTGGCAAGAATGTTTTTGACGTGACCCTTGACCGTTTCCTCGGTGAGTGACAATTTTCCAGCGATCTCTTTATTCGCATTTCCCTCAGCGATCAATCGCAGGACGTCTATCTCGCGTGGGGTCAAGGCATCATCAGCCGCATGCTCAGCGATTTCGGTGGCAATCTCAGCCGACAGGCGTTTTTTTCCGGCATGCACAGCGCGAATCGTCTCCAGCAGTTCTTGTCGCAACATGCTCTTCAGTAAGTAGCCCCGGACCCCGGCTTTCAGAGCGCGAGAGACTTGGAAATCCCCAGCATGAGTTGTCAGGACAATAATTCGTGCGTCGGGGAACTCGCCGCGAATCGCGCTGATCGCATCGATACCCCTCACTTCCGGCATCTGCAAATCCATGAGCGTGATATCCGGACGATGGTTTCGAAACTGTTCAAGCGCCTCGCGTCCGTTCGAAGCTTCCCCAATCAACTGCATGTCAGATTGAGTGTCGATCAGCACAGCAATGCCTTCGCGAAGCAGCGGATGGTCGTCTACGGTTAGAACTCGAATCACGTCTCATCCAACTTTCTCTCGAAACGGCCAGAAACGGGAGCGGTTCGCCGATTTGCCGTAGGCAATGGAACCAGAAATAGTCAACTCGATCTCGGTCCCGGCTCCAGATGCTCCACTCCAGATGCCGAACTTCGCACCCATTTGCTCGGCGCGCTCGCGCATTCCGTTAAGTCCGTAGTGCCCAGGGCGACCCTGCTTCAGGACTTCCGGTGGAATGCCTTCTCCGTCGTCACGAATCCTCAACCGGAAAAGCCGTTCTGCATAGGTAATTTCCACCTCGATTCGACGAGCGTGCGCGTGATTGAAGACATTTCGTAGGGCCTCGCGAGTGATGCGGTAAAGTTCGTCTCGAATGATAGGATGAAACTCGCGCGGACGGCCTTCCACTGCCAAACGGAACGCTACGGCGTCGTCCGTGCCCAGTTCGGCACCCAGTGCTTGCACCGCCTGAGCGAAGTCATTCGTAGGCATGGTGGAGGATCGCAGGTCGTAGACGGCGTTGCGGCCCTCAGCGATCGCCTGATCCGCGCGTTTGAGTGTTTCTTGGAGTTGTTTCTTTGCCTTTCCATCTTGCATCAATTCGTGCACAGCCTGAAAACGGAGCATCAGGCCCTGAAAACTCTGAAGAAGCGTGTCGTGCAGCTCACGAGCAATACGCGTGCGCTCGGCAACGCGCTCCTCTGTTCTCATGTTGAACTGTGCTGATAATTGGTTTAACCGTAATCGATAGAACAGCCCCAAAATTCCGCAAAGAGCAGCGACAACGCATGTGAGAAACCAGTATGTCTGCCAGAATGCAGGCAAGATCTTGATCGTCAAGGTCACGTCAGGCGACCAGGGGCCTCGGCTGGTGGCCGCCTCAAGCCGAAAGGTGTAATTTCCGGCCGGCAGCGTTGTATACGTCGCCAGTCGCTCGTCACTTCCTACCTCGCGCCAACCTTTGTCTATACCGTCGAGTTTATATCTGTAGCGATTGGTCTCGGGGTTGAGATAACTGAGCGCCGAAAATTCGATGGACAAGATGTTCTCCGAATGCGAAAGCTGAATAGCGCTCGTCCGGTTGATAGCCATCTTCAACGGTGAATGACGACCGCCAGGAATAACCGAAGAACCGAACAGGCGAAAGTCGGTCAGGACAGGTTGAGGCACGTACGGGCTCTCGGCTGTCACTTTGTCCGGGAAGAACGCAGTGGCGCCACTGAATCCAGCAAAGAACATTTCGCCCCGCGAATTCTGATAACAGGCACCCGGGCCGGTGAGATCTGGACCGGGAAGGCCATCCGCAGTCGTGTAGTTGGAGAAATGCTCGGTCTTCGGATTGAAGCTGGAAATTCCCTTGTTGCTACTCATCCAGAGCGAGCCGCGACTGTCTTGGAGGATGCAGCTTACAACGTTGCCGGACATTCCACGCCGCTGATCGTAAGTCTTGAAGGTGCGGGTCGTCGGATCGAACCTGTCAAGGCCGTTCTGGGTTCCAGCCCAAAGGGTCCCCGATCGATCGAAAAACACCGCGTTGACGTAATCGTTGCTGATGCTGGTGGGATCTTCGGGATTATGAGTGTACACACTAAATGTCTTGGTCAGCGGGTCAAAACGATGAAGGCCAAGGTTACCGCCTAACCACAGGCCACCGTCAGGCGCTTGCCCAATGGCATAGTAGTTAAGGCCGCGGCTTTCGGGAGCAGGTGTATATTTCGTAAAACGGTTGGTCGATGAGTCCAATTGACACAGACCATCAAACGTGGCGGCCCACAGCGTTCCTTCACGGTCGATGAGGAGATGGACGATCACGCCGCTGCACAACGTTGTGGGATCGTTGGAATTATGACGATAGCCCCTCCGTTCTCCCGTTTTCACGTTGTATCGGAGCAGGCCCGGATATGCGTTGCCGAACCAAAGCACATTTGGTCCGTCCGGAATGATTGAATAGACGTCCGAATTATCGACACCTTTGAACGGCAAAACTTCCCCGCTCTTGCGATCGACGCGGTACAAGCGCCGGTTGGCGCCAAGCCAGAGTACGCCCCGCCCGCCTTCGTAGATGGCGGTGACCAGGCCGGGAAGCTCATGCTGGCTCGACCGCATCAAACGGGTAAGGTTTTCAAACGGTAGAGGTCTGATTGGAAAATAGTTCGGCTCCTCTGG
>CAVRNU010000025.1:0-153286 GCA_963722585.1 Bryobacterales bacterium
GTACAATCCCAGACGTGGATGCTACAGCACGCAAGGCCGCATCGCTCGACTGGGAACAAGCCCGCGAAACGGTGATCCAGGCCGTTCAACGCAGCCGGCCGCGCCGGATTTCTGAACTTGTGCCAATTTCGGAGGCGTATTCACGGGTTCTCAGCTCCGATCTCGTCGCCGACCGCGATTACCCAACCGTCGCAAGGTCGCTTCGCGACGGGTTTGCTATTCACGCCGCGGAAAGCCCCGGTACATTCCAGATAGCCGGCGAATCTCGCGCCGGTGAAAAGCCGGGCGGTAGTTTACCTTCGGGCTGGGCGCTCGAGATTATGACCGGCGCACCCGTGCCCGACGGCGCCGACGCGATTGTAATGATCGAAAACGTTGAGCGCGCGAACGGCAGTGTTACTGTGCCTCAGCGGGCCGCTCCCGGCCAATTCATCAACATGGCCGGCACGGAAGCGCGAGAAGGGACCGTACTGGCCGCTTCGGGAACGCGGCTCGATGCAAGCCACGTCGGCACTTTGGCGATGACCGGCCATCCCCAGATCGAGGTATTCAAAATGCCTTCGGTGGCGATTCTGTCAACTGGAGACGAGCTGGTGGATATTGCCTCGACACCGGCCCCGCACCAGATCCGGAACTCGAATTCGTATTCGCTCTCCGCGCTAGTCAACGCGTCCGGTGGCAGCCCGCGAATCCTGCCCGTTGCTCCCGATACCGAGAGCGGCCTTTTACGCATGCTGGAACAAGGTCTCGAGCACGACCTTCTGTTGATTTCAGGCGGCGTCTCCGCCGGCAAATACGATTTGGTAAAGCCGTGCCTTCGCCGGCTCGGCGCCGAGTTTCTCTTCGAGCGGGTCAAGATTCAACCCGGCCAGCCAACCGCCTTCGGGCACGTTAACGGCAAATTTGTTTTCGGACTCCCCGGAAATCCAGGCTCGTCGATGGTGACGTTTCAGTTGTTCGCGCGCGCCGCGCTCGACGTCTTAAGCGGAGTCGACAGGCCCCGCCTCGAGATCTTTCGTGCCGTGTTCGAAGCGCCTTTCCGGCACAAACCGGGATTGACTCGCTTTCTTCCCGCGACCCTTCGGGAGAATGGCCTTCTGACTCATGTGCCATGGCAAGGATCGAGCGATATTCCCGCGCTCGCCAAAGCAAACGTTTTCCTCATTGCCGATCCTGATAGAGAAACCTGGAATGCAGGCGATTCCATTCGCGTGATGCTGAAACTATGAGCAACCCACTCAGCCATTACGACGAGCAAGGGAACATCTCGATGGTGGATGTTTCGGCCAAATCTACCACCAGGCGCTCCGCCATCGCTCATGCCTTCGTAAAGATGAGCCCGGAAGTTATTGAAGCTTTACCTCGAAACCCAAAAGGCAATCCGCTCGAAATCGCCCGGATCGCCGGCATTCAGGGTGCGAAGAAAACCTCCGATCTGATTCCTCTCTGCCACCCGCTGCCGCTGTCGCACGCCGATGTGCGCTGCGAGCTGAGCTCCGAAGGAATCGAGATCACTGCATCGGCTTCAACAGCGGCCCAAACAGGCGTAGAGATGGAAGCTCTCACGGCGGCAGCCGTAGCCGCACTAACCGTTTACGATATGACGAAGGCTCTCGATAAGTCGATTGAGATTACCGCGCTATATCTCATCGAGAAAACCGGCGGAAAGAGCGGAACATATCGGCGCGGCGCCGGTGGCCGCTCGTGATTCGCGTCGCTGTTCTCACCGTGAGCGATTCGGCGGCGTCGGGCACGCGCGAGGATCTGAGCGGACCCGCGCTGTGCAGCCGCTGCGAAGCTTTGGGCTGGAACGTACTGCTCCGCGCCGTTCTTCCCGACGATTGTGAGTCCATCGCCCAACAGCTCATCAACTGGTCCGACAACGGCCAGGTGCAGCTCATTCTGACCACGGGCGGAACCGGCATCGCTCCCCGTGACGTGACTCCCGAGGCAACGAAGCGTGTCATCGGACGTGAACTGCCCGGATTAGCCGAGCTCATGCGGTTCGAAGGGCGCAAGAAAACTAAGTTTTCGGTTCTATCCAGAGGCGTGGCCGGCACTCGCGGAAGAGCGCTAATCGTGAACCTGCCCGGCTCGCCAAAAGGTGCTGTAGAGTCACTCGATGCGATTGCCGATATTTTGCCCCACGCCGTGGACCTGGCTGCAGGGCGAACTGAGCATTGAATCCGCCGGACCCAAATTCGGGCTCAATGCAAGAGTTATCCTCCTCGCTCTGTGCCCGCTCAGATATTGGATTTCGGGCCGCCCTTTGCTAATCTGGAATTCGAGCGTTTCCTGCGAGGGCGTCTGCCTCGGTCGCCTAAAAATTGATCCGATACTCAATTCGATTGGAGTCCGACTCGGTTTAAGCACTGGTGTGCATGCTCCGGTCATTCCTGGCCATGGAGAAGCCTGAAGGTGCTCGGGGGACTCCCCCTTTGGCTTTAAAGGGGGTCAATCAAGGTGGTTGAGCAGTACTCCTCGCCGGACCCGCTTCGCCCGCCTGCGAATGAATATCCTTTTCATCGGCGATATCTTCGCCTCCGCCGGCCGTAGCATAGTTGCCGAACATCTGCCGAACCTGGTCCGCGATAATCACATCGAATTGGTCATCGCGAATGCGGAAAACAGTGCCGGCGGCTTCGGAATCACTCCGCTGATTGCCGAAGAGTTGCTGACGCTGGGCATTCACGTGCTGACCGGCGGCAATCACAGTTTCGATAAGCGTGAAATTTACGAATACTTTGCACGCCAGCCACGGCTTCTGCGCCCGGCCAATTACCCGGATGGTCTTCCTGGACAGGGCCTCTACATTGGAGCGACCGAGGCGGGCGTCCGATACGCTGTCGTCGATCTGCAGGGCCGGGCTTCGATGTCTAACATCGACTGCCCGTTTCGAAAGGCGGACCAGCTTCTCGGCGAACTTGACCCGAATGTCAAAGTTCGCATCGTCGACTTTCACGCCGAGCTGACCAGCGAGAAGATGGCGATGGGCTGGTACCTGGATGGACGTGTCAGCGCCGTTATCGGCACTCATACTCACATCCCGACAGCCGATGCGCGCATCTTGCCCAACGGAACGGCGTATCAAACCGATGCCGGAATGACAGGCCCCTATCAGTCCGTAATCGGCGTCGACAAAGATACAGTGCTGCGCCGGTTCCTCACTGGACTCTCAGGTCGTATGGAAGCCGCCAAAGGGGGAGCCGAGCTCCACGGAGTCCTGCTCGAAGTGGACAACACCACCGGCCGCGCTCTTTCGATCCGTCGAATCTGCGCCATCCGCGGATAATCGCAACCGAAGCGCGACTGCAAGGAAGTTCCCCATAAACAGGTGCTAGCTAGCTAAGCGTTTCTAATAGCGTTTGTAATTTGTCGGGAAACGGGGATCGAAATCGTTAAGAATGGTTCCAACGATGCGAGCGCCGTCGGCGATGAGGCGCTCGGTGGCAACTCGAGCGCTCTCGCGATCTGTCGCGCCTGCTCGGAGCACCAGCACGACTCCATCGGCATGCCAGCTGAGGAGTCGAGCGTCCGCGACCGGGAGAATCGGCGGGCTGTCGACTACAACGAAGTCATAATGCTCTCGCAGCAGACTGAACAGATCCGCTATCTGGGTGCCAAAGAGCTGATTTGCGGCCTGTATCCTGACCGACCCGCCGGTAAGTATGAAAAGCCCGGGGATATCGAGCTTCCTCACATAGTCCGATAACTGAATTTTCCCGCCTACACTCTTCTCTATCAGGAGATCGCTCAAGCCGCTCTCATCGGGGATCGAAAACACCTGGTGCAGCCTGGGATTAATGAGGTCCGCATCCACAAGAAGGACCTTTTTCCCCACTGAGGCCAACGTAAGCGCCAGGTTTGCCGCCATAGTGGTCTTCCCTTCGCGAGGGGACGGACTCGTCACAACAAGAATGCTGCTCTTGAGTTGTCCTTTGCCGGAAAACACCAGTGACGCGAGAATCGCGCGGAAAGAATGGACAATGAGAGACCCGCCCTGGTTGTTACCAGCGGCCTGCGGCCGAAATTGACCGCGCATCATCGCATGTTCGGCTCCCTTCCTGCCATCTCCATTTGGCAGCGAAAGATTATTCCTGCGCCAGGCCGGACCAACCGCTTCGATCGAAGGTACCGCGCCGAGCTCCGGAACGTGTAAAAGCGATTCGATTTGTCCGGGAACCCGAAGCCTGATGTCCCACCGATCGCGAATGAAGACGTAGATGACTCCAAGTAAAATCCCGCTCAGAATTCCGATCAACGCGGTAAAGGCAGGTTGTGGTTCAAACGGATGAGTCGGCACTTCCGCGGGATCGAAGACCGCTGCGCTGCCGGCGTGCATCGCCGAAGCCATGCTGACGTTTTTCAGCTTCTGAAGCATGGAATCGTAAAGCTGCCGGTTGCTCTCCACCTCGCTCTTCAAGATGTTGTAGCGGCTTGCCTTGGCATCCTGCGAGGAGACAAGCGCGGCCTGCCGCGAGTAAGCCTGCGAGAGCAGAGCCTCGCGCCGACGTGCTGTTTTGTAGTTGCTATCGATCTGGCTCAAAATCTCGGTCCGCTGGCTATTCAGCGCGGATTCCAGTTCGTTGACTTGAGCCTGAAGCTGCTTAACTTTATAGTGATTTGGAGTGTAAAGGGACTTCGCCTGAGCGAGCTGCTGCCGGACATCGTTCAGCTTGAACTCATAGTCCCGAACCGGGCCGCTTTCCGTTAGCTGAGCAAGTCCTTCGGGGGTGGTTTTCTCGGCTAGCTCGTATGTCGATTGCTGTCGCATGCGATCGGCTTCCGCTTGCGACAGCTCCGCCTGTAACTGCGTGAGTTTCGCCTCGGCGACACTATTCTTCTCATCCGTAAAAAGGAGCCCGGCGGATTGTCCGTATTTCTGCAGCTCATCTTCCGAGGACTGAAGCTTCGTTCTCAGGTGCTCGGATTCGCGAGTCAGCCACTCCTTCAAGCGTTGAACCGAACTCAAGCGGAGCTCAGCGCCCTGCTCAATAAACTCATCGGCAAGTGTATTGGCGAAATCGGCCGCAAACTGCGGGTCATGCGATGTGTATTCGATGGTTACGACGTGAGAAGCTCCGCGACTAGCGGCAATGTCCAAGTTGCTTCTGATTTCGGCGACGGCCATTCCTTTCGGGGTTTCTGGCGCCGGCGGAGGCAGTCCGATCTTTTCGCGCACGTAATCGAGGAAGCCCAGCCTAGCAGTGGGCCGATACTTTTCCACCATGTGCAGACGCATCGCGACGCGCTCCAGGAGGGCGTTGCTGAGAAGCTCATCGAGCTGGGTCTGTAGATACGAGTCCGGCGTGGTATTTCCGCCGCGATTTACAGGATCGATGTCGCTTAATTGTAAGAAATTGTAATTCAACGCATCGATTTCGAGAGACGCTTTTGCTCGATAAAGCGGAGCCTGAAAGAGCGATACGAAAAACGCCACCGATCCGCAGGCTAACCCCCACCCGAAAATGAATTTCCTGCGAGGCCAGACTAGTTTCCACAGGCTAGCGGTTAGATTGCCGGCCGATTCCGGGTTAGCAATCGAGTCGAAGACGCCTGGACCCCAATTGTCGTCGGCACGATTCGCGGGAAAGCCGTTATTTCGGAACTTTGAAATCCGATTGTTGATCATGAGCTTCCTGGGCTTTTCTGTCGCCAGATGAGTGGCCTGCGAAGATCGCAATTCGCGAGCAGTTTCAAGGTTTTCTACAGGATCGTAATTAAACAATCAAAGGCAGTCAAGCAACAAGATGAGGTAGTAACGCCAAACCCATCGGTCTTCATGCGCCACCGTCATTCTGAGCGTGAAGTAATACCTGACACCCGCAAGCATGCTAGTACTATCTGCCTCGCTCACGGTATGTCGACCGGTAGCGACGTACAGCAGGTACGGGAGAGTTGAGTAAAGGCACGCTTGATTTTGAACGCATGCAGCTGTTTTTAGGAACAAACGTGCAGTCATAGCGAACACTGGTATCGAATCTCGCGCTAATTCGTAAAGGCGGCATTAACGAGTACTTGGGACCTTCTGTCTGGTACTCGATCACGCCGTAGTAGGTCACGTGACCGCAACTCATAAGATATCCTCGGGGTTACTTACTGATTCAGGCAGCGATGGTTAGTCAGCGGTCCCGGATAATTTGTCTGGACCAAACGTCAAAACTGGCTTACGTGACATCTTCTAGGCTTTATCTTATTGATTTTACGTATTGAATTTATCTGTTAGGGTCTGAGCGATGGCAGCTAGCAGTCATCTGTCAAGCATCGAAATACCGTTTGGTCTAGCCGTGCGACGGAAGCTCGCCGCCGATCTCCTCGTAACGTTGCCGTTCATCGGCCTTTTTCTTGTCCAACTGATCCATCATCAGCCTTGGCAGGATGAGCTGAACGGCTGGGGTCTGGCCGTCGCAAGCCACAATCTTCCCACCCTCTATCACTACGTTCACTATGAAGGGCATCCCAGCCTCTGGTATCTGCCGTTATGGATGGCAGCCCACTGGACGCATTCCCCTTGGGGCATGACCTGCGTTCAAGCTGTCATTGGAACCGGCATTTACCTCATCATCGGCCTGCTGTCGCCTTTCTCCGTTCCGGAAAAGCTGCTGCTGTTTTCGAGCTACTTCGTTTCTTTTGAATACACGGTCATAAGCAGGGATTATGGCCTTTGTCTCCTGCTGGTCCTGGTGTACGCCTATGTCCGGGCGCGGCATCCGGAAAAGTTAGTCTTACTTGCCTGTCTGCTTGGGCTGATCGCTAATACAGACATGGTTGGCGTCATTCTGTCAGGCGCCCTGGTCCTCGAATACGCTGCCGCCGTTCTTTTTGCTACTCCGCGTCAGCCGAAACCGAGTTCGATACAGTTGTGTACAGCCTCGGCCGTCTACATTGCTCTCCTCGGCTTTTGCGTCTGGTCTCTTAGGCCTGCCAGTGACATGAGCGCGCGCATGTATGGACACTTATTTTCCGAAGCCACCAGCCTGAAGCACCTTCGTCATGTTGTCGCTGCCTTCACGGCAGTTCCGCTTTTACCGATCTCCTCGAAGTTTCCGGATCATTTCTGGGGCTACAACTCGAGCGTTCACTCTTTGTACTTCTGGCTGGCGCCGCCCTTTCTTGTCATCGCGATCTATTTTCTTTTTCGCCGGCAAAGAAATTTGTTGATTCTGATCGGCGTTACGGCAGTGGGTTGCATCGCTTTCTTTCAGCTGATCTCTCCCCAACCTGCGGTACGGCATGTTGGCGTTATCTTTATGGCTTTTGTTCTAGCGCTTTGGCTATCGCGCAAGCGGAACCCCGCCATTCCAAAAATAGCGGTGCTCCTGCTGGCGGTGAATGCCGTCGCCGGAATACTAGCGGTTTATGGCCAGTGGCATCGCCCGTTTTCTAACGCATCCGCTACCGCCGGGTGGATTCGCTCGCATGGTCTTCGAAACGCCACACTGCTTGGCTCAACAGACATGGGCACTGCCGGCGTCGGCGCGGAACTTGAGCGCCCGATTTATTTCCTCGATTGCAATTGCGCAGACACTTTTATTCTCGGCAGCAGCCGCCGCGATGGCTTCAATGACGCCCAAGTGGTGCCGCGGATCGTAAGAGCTGGGCAACGGCTTCCGTTGGACGGCGCAATTTTGATCCTGACGCGGCCACTGACGGAAGCTGAGGTCCGCGCTTTGGCGCAGAATGCTCTTTCCGCCGCGCAACTGACGCAATTCACAGCGGCGGAAGTCTCGGGAGAAGACTTCTTTTTGTATCGTCTGGAAAAGCCGGATTTCGAACCTCGTCCCCTTCGGGAAGCGACTCGGAACAGGGTGCATCTTCGGAACCGGAGTCCGAGCGGACCCGTGTATCCGCTGTGATTCGCGCCTAAGATTTACACCAAAATTAAGCAATCGCTCCTGACTACGCGTTCTTCTAGAACGTTAGAGCGATATCCTGTTAGTCTCGTTTAATGATCGATGCGAATCTTGGCGAGTGTCTTCGCAGACTGCGAGAACGCCAGAACATGTCTCTCCGGGCCCTTGGGGAGGTGACCGGCTTTTCGGCCAGCTTTTTGTCGCAGGTCGAGAACGCGCAAGCGTCTCCATCTATCTCGTCCATGGAGAAGATCGCTGCCGCGCTGGGTGTAACGCTTTGGCAGTTTTTCCAGGTCGCAGAGGTGCCGCAAGCCAATATCATCCGCGGCGAAAACCGGTCTCTGCTGACGCTCGAATGGTCGAAAGCCGAGGTAGAGTCTTTGGGCTTTTTGGGGGATGGCAGCCGGTTTCAAGCGGCCCTCGTCAGAATCAAGTCAGGCGGCATAAGCGGAAAACACGCGCGGCCGTCGATGAATGACGAGTTTGTTTTCGTGTACGAGGGCATCGCGATTCTTGCGCTTATAGAGGATGGGCGGGACGAGGTCGTTCACAAAGGCGATTCGATAACGATCCCGGCCGGCGTAAACCGGCAATGGCGCAACGAAGGGACTGAAGACGTGCAGTTGGTAGTCGTGTCGGTGAAACCGTTGTTCTAGCAGATGGAATGAAAAAGTGGATCGCCCGCAGGATGCGCTGTGCTCCCACTGACAAACGCACGTTTCCTGCGGAGCCGGGAGCGAGGATCGAACTCGCGACCTCAAGATTACAAATCTAGCGCTCTACCAACTGAGCTATCCCGGCGCGAAAATCAAGGCAGACCCCATTTTAGCGGATGCTGGTTGTTTCCCTCTCGACACGATTCACGCCCCTTTTGGGGCGTTGTGTTCGCGGTGGCAGGCGACGCAGCTGCCCATCATCATCACGTAGGTAACTCTCGCCATGACGATCGTTTCGCGTACCGCATCTTGGCACGTTTGGCAGGCTGTGAGTTTCTCGTGTACTGGCATCTGCGCCACGGTCTGAAAGCGGACCTGGCGTGTTTACTGTGGCGCCCGCGATCCGTTTTCCAGTATTGAATAGGGGAGGCTCACAGAAGATGTGCGCACAAAAAGAGATAGGCACGCCGCGGCTGCGCAGAGCAGTGCCATCAGCTGTAAAATTATTGTCCATCCGAAGTGCCTGCTCAACAGAACTCCAATCACCACTGGCGACAGGAAGCCGCCCGCGTTTGCGGCTGAATTCATGAGGCCCGAAATAGCTCCGGCCGATTTGCCGCCAAGATCGACAGCGGATGCCCAAAGGCTTCCCAAGATGAAGTCGCCTGCTCCGGCGGCCAGCGAATGCAGGATTGCACTGGTCCTGGGATTCGCGATAATTGAGCCGCAGTAGAACAACAACGTCGCGACAAGCAAGCTGGCAAAGCACACCAATCGCCTCCCGAGGGCGGTTCCAAAATACCCGATCACGGCGTCGCCGAAAAGACCTCCCCAAAGCTGTGGCGCACAATCCAAAGAAGAACGGCAGGCCCGCGTACTTTCCGACACTTTGAAGAGCGAAATGCCGGACGTCAATCAAGTACGTAGGGAACCACGTGGCGAAGAACTGCCAGGCCATTGTATAGAGCAAGGCTGTGAAAATCAGGGCAAGAAGAGGCGCTGAGAACAATGGCCGCGGAGCAATCGAAGGCTCTTGATGAGTCTGCGAGATCATTGTTCTGGGGGACGCCAGAAACCAAACAACGAAAGCCATAATTCCAACGGCGCCAAACGCGAAGAAGGCGAAGCGCCAACCGTATCGGGCGACACAGCGGGCCGCGATGAACGGCGCGATCATACCCCCAAGACGGCCGCCCGCCAGAAAAAAACCGAACGCGCTCGAACTCCTGGCAGCACTGACGGTCCGCCGGAAAGCGGAGGCTATAAGGGGCGACAGTGCGGCCTCGGATACGCCGAAAAGAAAACGTACGATGATGAGAGAAATCAGACTGGCTGCGGTAGCCGTCAAAACGGTAAATAAGGACCAGCAAAGGATCACGCCACCGATAAGGCCGCGAACGTCGCGACGATCGCCCAGCCAGCCCCACGGAGCTTGAAAAAGCGCGTATGACAAGCTAAAAGCTCCGAAGATCAGACCTATTTCTTGCGGACTATAGCCGAACTCGGATCGTAGAGCAGGCGCCGCCACCGAGATGCACACGCGATCCATGTATCCGAGCACATTGATCCCGGTTGCCACCAACACTAGGCGCCCAGGCAGGGGTGTTTATCTGGCACACGGCCGTCAGCTTCGGCTCGCTCACTGATTGGTAATGGTGCCGGCCGATCGAAATCGAAAGGTTAATAGCGAGAGCGATTGCCTGTCCAGAGTTTCGGTGAGCGAGGACGATAGCTTTGGCGCTCGGCACCGTCTCCAAATCGTAGCGATTACTCACCACTTGCTTTTGGTATTCAACCGGTCCTTTCCAAGGAAGTCCGTGCAGCTCGATCCGAACGCTATGTTTTTCGCTTGACAAATTACTAATCAAAACGCGCAATGTTTCTCTGTCATTTGAGAGACCAGCAAGCGCTGTCACCGCGCTATCCGAAGGCCCGTCTATGGTAACCCGGTGGGGGGAATCGAGCAATCGGCGAAACGCCAGGAACGGATAATACGGTTTCTGTGGCGCGCCCGAAGAGGTAAAGAGGCCCCACATAAGGGTCGTACCTGAGTAGAACGTCGCGATGTCAACCGGCGCGTCCTGCAAATCCATCAACACGGTTGCATCGAAAGCGGCCCCGAACCCGTTCTGCGTGGCGTCGAAGTACTCGCGGCTGGCTCGGGGATCAACAAAAAGCTTCTTCCAGTCTGCCGGTCCGTAATTCCATTCGTCGAGGATGCTCTCGGCATGACTGAATCCGTATTGTGTCATCATTTGGTGAACCTGCCGAGCGCGTCTAGCGACCTCATGCGCATCGCGTGTATAGATGTGCCAGGAGACAAAGTCGAGGGGCACTTGATGTAGCCGGCAGTAGCTGAGAAATTGATCGAGAAATTCGAGCCGTCCTGCGAGTGCCTGGCCGCCTACTTTGAGTGACGGGTCCACATGCTTTAAGGTCTTGGCAACGGTCTCGTAGAGGCGATCGAACTCTTCCGGGGTACCGGCCCAAAAAGAATGGCCGTCCGGCTCGTTCCAGATCTCCCAGTATTTGATCCCAGCATGCTCGCCGTTTGCCCAGCCTCGATTGTGATGCTGAACGGCATGTGCGCATATATCCGCAAACTTCTGATATGAAAAAGGCGGAACATTGTGGTGGATAGCAGTTTTATATTCCGCGCTGTATCCAAGGCGATAGATGATATCGATGCCTAACGCGGTGATGGTGTTGAGATAGAAGTCGGTTTGTCTAAAATCGTGGTTTCCCGGATCGTCGACTGCCGCATCCCATTTCGGAAAAATGTAATTGATATCAAAGGCATTATCGTATGTCCAGGGCACGTCGTGTAGACGAATATTGCGCACGCCAAGTTCTTTGTAATAACGGCTGAGATCGACAATGCCGCGTTTGCATAGCGGGCCGTTATCTAAGCCCTGCAACGGCCGGATCAGGCCGATGGATCGTGACGCGTCAATGCTTAGCGTAAACGTATCGCCCTGCCCGCAAAGCGCTCTCGTGTAGACTGCTCCCATAAGCAGAACAAGGACCACTTTGCGCCCGGGTTACGCACGTTTCAGCGATCTCCTTAGAAAAGAAGTTTCAAAGCTAGTTGTAACTCGCGGCCTTTGTTATAAGTGCTGGTAATGGCTCCGGCTTCAGGAGCGTCAATTGCGGGTCGCAGGATTGGCGAACTGCGGATGGTTTGCCAGGTTAAAGGATTCCGCGCGGAACTGGAGTGAAGTACGCTCGGTAATCGAGAATGTTTTAAACACTGAGAGATCGAGATTAATCGTTCCGGGTCCAATGAGAATGTCGCGGCCCGAGTTGCCGTACGTGAATGGCGCGGGCAGGGTGAAGTCGGAGATGGCAAACCAATCGCTTATCGAGCGCTGATCGCTGGGTAATGCCCCATTTGCGCTGCGATTCGGCCGGTTGAAGGAGCCGTTGCTATTGGCCGGATCGCTACCGATTGTCGGCGTGAATGGTAATCCACTTTGAAGAGTGAGGATTGCATTCATCTGCCATCCTCCGGCGATTGCGTCCACAAGCTTGTTGGAATTGGACAGGAGCATCTGGCCCTTGCCAAACGGCAAAGCGTACAAGCCGCTGAAGACGAATCGATGGCGTACATCGAACGTAGAAAGGCCTCTTTCCGCGCTCAAATCTTCCGGATTCTGTGGCGAGCCATTCGGCCCCAATGTGCCGGTGCTCATGCCTGAGTCTATGGATTTAGCAAACGTGTACGATGCAAGAAACGACAAACCACTCGAAAAACGCTTTTGCAAACGGACCTGCAAGCTGTGATAGATGGAATTCCCAAGGTCTTGAGTGGCGTCAATGGAAGTCAGGTTAGGAGTAATCGGGAAACGGCTGTTAAGAGGTCCGGGGCCGGGTATGCGCCCTCGAGCTGACGGAGCCGTCTACCGATACAAAATGGCCACTCGGCAAGGACACTGTCCTCGGGCCTTATCGCGTGATCGATATCATCGGCGCGGGCGGAATGGGCGAAGTGTATCGCGGACGCGACACCTTGCTGAAACGTGACGTGGCGATCAAGGTGCTTCCCGATTACTGGACGGATGGCCGTACATCGTGACCGAGTTGCTGCAGGGCGAAACCCTGCGTGATCGCCTTCGCCGTGGCCCCATGCGTCCTCGGGAGACCTGCGATTTCGGTGTGGAAATTGCACGTGGATTGGCCGCCGCTCACGACGCCGGAATTGTTCATCGTGACCTCAAGCCGGAAAACCTGTTCCTTACCAAAGACGGACGCCTCAAGATACTGGACTTCGGATTGGCCAAGCTCACGCAGGCCCAAGTCCCAAGCGCCGACAGCACGACCGTCACCATTCGGGAAGAGACCGATCGCGGGGCTGTGTTAGGCACCGTCGGCTACATGGCGCCGGAGCAGGTTCGGGGACACGCCGCCGACGCGCGCAGCGACATCTTTGCTTTCGGTGTGGTTCTGTACGAGATGCTCACGGGAAGACGTGCCTTCCAAAAGGCCACCTCGGCCGAAACGATGAGCGCGATTCTGAACGAGGATCCACCACCGGTTTCGCACACTGTGGAGAATCTTCCTCCCTCGTTGCAGAGGATTGTGAGCCGTTGTCTGGAGAAGAAACCGGAGCAGCGCTTTCAGCATGCGTCCGATCTGGGGTTCGCATTGGAAACCCTCTCCGATTCGGGCAGTACGGCGATCCCTGCCGTTCGCCAAGCGGTTTCGGGCAAAAGGCGGATCTGGATCGGAGCGGCCGCGGTGGCTGCTCTAACGGCAGCAGCTCTCATTGCGTGGCGGAGGCAGCCGCCGGCAATTCCCGTCGTGGAAGCCGTAATCCAAGCGCTCCGTTGTCCCCGGACCGGAAGGCCTGTACAGTGCGAAGTGGGTTGCCGAGGACATGCTGGCCGTTGCCACGCGAGATTTCAAGAAGCTCATGATTTTCGAGACCAAAACACAGAAATGGTCCGACCTGGTCTCCCCGGCAATGCCGCGCTATATCGTCAACTGGGCTCACTCGCCAGACTACAAATATGTGTACTACACAACCGGTGGCGCGGAACCAATGGCTTTGCGCGTTCGGTTGGCCGATCACAAGATAGAGACGATCACCAGCCTGAAGGGCCTTTCCCGTGCGGTCGGCCCGGGCGGAAATACCGATATCAGCGTTGCGCCGGACGGCTCTGCGGTTTTCACCCGCGACATCGGCACGCAGGAGATTTACGCGCTCACAGTGAAGTGGCCGTGAGTAGCTCCCGAGCGACGCGCCGCCACATTGGAGCTAAATAGCCGTGGCCCCCGGCTTGTGCGCTCTTTGCAGACGTATAATCCCCGCAGACGATTCTCCACTGTTTGCGCGCGATAACAGGATCCGCGAAATTTAAGCCCTCGATTGGGAGGCGCCTTGAGCCGTCTGAGTTAAAAGGCCCGCCCCGCATTGAGACAGGACCGTTATCGGATTCAAGAATTGAGCCGCTTGCCGTCACAGAGATACATTGGCGCGTGACCCTGCCGCTCCGCGCTAATCGGAAGCAGCGGAACGCCTAGCGACTCTGTAGGTGTGCGCTGCCGGATGGATGGATTAGAATGTGGCCCATCAGGATCAGTGGCTTTCGGCGATCCGTTGCGGCAGCATCACTAATGCACAAGATGCTTCAAGAACATTGGCGCGAATTTTTTCGTATTCAGTGTTAACAATCCAGGCTGCCAAACAGTAATAGAGGCAGGACAGGAGAAAAATGAAGTGTCTAGTGATGTGCCGATAGTGGCAACGATCTTCGGAACTTTTGGCTGGGTGGTCTACACCATCAGCACCAACATACGGAAGGCTCATGCATCCCGCGCTGTAGCGGATCTGCATTCCAAACTACTCGATAAATGCGCCGCAAGTCAGGACCTCGTTGCATACCTGGAAAGCGGTTCAGGGCAAAAATTCCTGGAGTCGGCGGGTACGGAAGGATCTCAGCCGTGGTCGCGCATCCTTAGCGCCATGCAGGCAGGATTCGTACTGGGCTTGGTGGGCGTGGCGGAATTGATTGTTCGCACTTTGGAGCAAAACGCCGACACCGCCGAGTTTCTCCTGATTACCGGGGCCATCGCTCTTGCTATTGGCGTGGGCTTTCTGATCTCCGCGGCGGCGTCCTTCGCCTTAAGCAAGTCTTGGGGCTTGCTGACGCCTTCTCAAATGCGGAAATAACACGTCGACTCCGAATGGAGCTTGTTCGTCCAGCGCCGGCAGTTCGCTCAGCGGCGGCGGAGCATTCCGCCGTTACAGAACATGAGTTCCGCCTGCTATACGAGCGCACAGCGCCGACTTTGCGTGCCTATCTTTATCGTATGGTGAACGACATCTCGCGGGCGGACGACATCCTGCAGGAGACTTATCTGCGCTTTTTGCAAGCTCGACTTCCGGCTGAAATGACGGAACAGCACCGCAAGAACTACCTGTTTCGCATCGCTACCAATCTGCTGCGTGACGAGGGCCGGGCACGGAAGGCTGCGGCGCTTAGGGACTATCCATGCCCTTCCGATGTCGCAAAGGAAGTTCGGGAGCGGAACGATTGCGCCCGCTACCTCGAGCAACTGCCTGCCCGGCAGCGCAAACTCTTATGGCTGGCTTATGTCGAAAGATTCAGTCATCACGAAATCGCACAGATGATTGGCGTCAAAGCTCCGAGCATTCGTCCCATGCTTGCGCGCGCTCGCGCGCGCTTAAGCGAAATACTCAAGGAAGGAGGATTCAGAAGCCGATGAATCGCGATGCTTCCCAGTACGAGAACGCAGCTGCCATCCGTCAGTACTTCGAGGAATTGGCGATTTGCGACGAATTGAACGCTTCCCGCTTGCCCTCACCGGAGCTCATCTGGTGGCGCTCTCGGCTTCGAGACAAACGCCGTTTGGCAAGACGATCCGTCGTTGCCATCGACGCCATACGGATCGCGGCTGTTGTCGTATCCGCTATCTTCGTCGTTCTCGCGACGTTTCTTTGGGCACCCCGGCTGTTCGGTAATTTGCCTCTGCCGCTGCCCTTAACGGTCACAGCGCTCACTCTCTTCGGCTGCTCGACGGGTGGCGTTTTACTGGCATGGTCCCGCCAGCGATAAGCATTCGACATCGTTCGGATTAGTAAATCTAACTCGGTACTCATTGGCGGCCGCCGCGTTGCATTGGCGCGAGATAACAAAGCATACGGCTACGGGAATGCGAATGGCCGGCAAGCCACGTCTCGTTCATCGTAGCCTCTTTGACGTGCTGAGTGGTCGCCAGTTATCGGTCCACTGTGACCGGTCCTGGACGTTTCTGCTTACTCACATGCGCCAAAGATGCCTTTACCCGTTTCTCAACATTAGTGACTGCACGTCAGTTTGATTCGCACGCCGAATCGACGCCAACTTGTCGACCGAGAATCCATGGTGGGCCAGAATTGACAGGATGAAGTTGGTCTTGCCCTCGACGTAACGATCAATATCGCGGAAAAATTCCTCCGCAAGCCGCATTTTCAGACTGGCGTATGCCGCGGCGTCGGCCGGATGATCGCGGAGATGATCGCGCAGCGCAATATGATTCCTAAGCGCCACGCTCCCGGCCGAACACACATAAAGATTGTGAGACGGCCCATCGCTAGAGGCGGCGAAGGCCTCGCGATCTTCAATTCCGAGATTGCCGCGATGTTCGTAGCCCAGGGTCGCGAGCCGAATTACGACGTCTCGCAGTTCCTGTTGCGGCGAAATCACGATATCCATGTCTATGACCGGCTTGGCTGCCAGGCCGGGAACTGAAGTGCTTCCGACGTGCTCGATAGCAACCGCCAAATCGCTGATCAACGGCCAAATCCGGTCTCGCAGCCGAGCGAATTGCTCGGGCCAGGCAGGATCATACGGCACTACCTCGATTCGGCTCGACCTCATTGCGTTCGCTTACCAATCATAAGCCGGCCGGAACCCCGTGCAGTCATTCGCTTGTCTGGCGGCTTCGCCCGACACGACCGCCCGGGCAGCCGCAGGCGCGAGGAAGGCAAAGCGGACAGATCGTGTGTGAATAAAACCGGACATCTTGACTTGTTAGCAAGGGGCAATGGAAAAAGGGTACCGCCGAATGAGCCCGCCTCGTTCCGGCGCCCAGATTCTCAATGTCATTGAATCCTAGATAACCGCTGGAACTGATAGATAGCTTCCGCCTGGCGCCCCCCCATACAGGGAGCGACGTAGGCGCCGTTTTAGACCACGATCGCGTCTTCCTCGTGCGTCGAGAAAGCAAGCTGGAAAAACATTTTCAATCTAACATGTTTGATCCGCTAAAGGTTATGGCATTGCGTGGCGATCAGCAATGAACGGCGCAGCTTGATTGCCGGCAATCCGGACAGAACCGACGTCGGCACAACATTAGGCCCTGTAAACCGGCTTCCGCCGCTTAGTTTTGGAGTGGCGTGCACGCTACCACGACTTGGGCGCGCAACGGTCGCGTCATCGATTTGGCCAGCGGCCCGCATAGATGCTTTGCTATCCTCTCCTGCGTGCCCTTTCTGAACCTTTTTACTCTCTTCGTACTCGTATTATTTTGGACTGGGAACGGAGCGGCGCAGAATACTACCTTCGAAGGCTTTCCCGCCGTTACGCTCTCGAACGACAAGCTCGAATTGAGGTTGATGGTGAAAGGTAGTACGCTCGCCAGCCTCGTACTCAAGGATGATCCCGAAAAGCTGAACCCTTTATGGAATCCAATGCGCATGGCGCGAGAGTTAGGCCGGCCGGCGCGCTTTGATGGCGGCGCTGGGCTCTTTGTTTGTGTCGACGGGTTCGGGCCAGTCTCCCCCGAAGAGAAGGCGGCTGGACTGCCGATGCACGGCGAAGCCCACTCGCAGATCTTTGAATTCAAATCGGACCGGGAAGGCGCCACCACCTCAGTCACGATGCAAGCAAAGCTTCCAATCGTTCAGGAAGTATTCACACGGACATTCCGAGTCGTAGACGGCGAAAGTGTTATCTCCGTGGAAAGCGAACTCGAAAATGACCTCGGGTTTGATCGTCCGGTGAATTGGGCCGAGCATGCCACTATCGGGTCGCCGTTCCTCGAACCGAACGTCACCGTAGTGGATCTTTCCGGTTCACGCTCGCGCACGCGGCCGTATGATCGGACTGAGAACGGACAGAGTATCCGCCGCCTCACTTCCGGCCAAGACTTCACTTGGCCGTTCGCCCCAGGATTGAACGGCAAAGCCATCGATCTGCGCCAGACACCCGACAATCCGCACTACCTCGACCACGCAACTACACTGATGGATCTTAATCGCGAACTGGAATGGGCTACGGCGCTTAACACGAAGAGGCGCCTCCTGCTCGGGTATATTTTCAGACGCGCGGACTACCCCTGGCTCCAATATTGGGGCAACTACCCGCCAACGCAAAAGCTCGCTCGCGGGATGGAATTTGCTACCCAACCCTTCGACGTGCCGAGACGGGAGGCAGTGAGTACAGGCACAATGTTTGGCACGCCCACATATCGCTGGCTGCCGGCAAAATCAAAAATCACGACACGATTTGCCGTATTCTACACGCGCGTTCCCGAAGGTCTGCAAAAGGTGGACGACGTGCGCATTGAAAATCGCGAGATTGTCGTTGAAGACCGGTCGGCGCATAAACAGATACGACTTGCGACCACGATCAACCTGCAGCCCTGAGTTGTTTTTAACCAGCCCTGCGCTGTTTATAGAACGACTGGCCGGACCCCAAAGGCGTAGTGGCTGTCGACAGCACCTTAAGGAGTTTGTAAAATTTAGACAGGCAGCGAACCGCCAGAGCAGTTCGACTGCAGGAGAACTGTCATGCCAGCCTGCGCTGATTGCGGTGTCGTCACTATTGAAGCGACCCGCTTCTGCCCGTCCTGCGGTAGGGACAACAAGCCGATGACGCACTATCAAACCAGCAATCTATACCAGCATCAGGATCAACACTCCGCGTCCAAAGCGCACGCGGCCTTCAAGGGGTTCGAACAAACTTTTGGACTCGACCCTCGTATAGCGTTCCTCGCGTTCGTGGTGGATCTGATGCTGTTTGGCACCGCGGCAGCCACCATGGGAATCGACCTGCCGATTCTGATTCCGCTTGCAATTGCAGCCGGCATCGTCCTCGGACGTATCACTTACAAGGCACAAATGAAGTGGTACGGTGACGACCACGATTCCGCCATGATCAAAGCCGGCATCATTGGTCTGCTCACGGCCATCCCGGTTGGTATACCCGCCATCGTCTGGATCCCCTCCGGTCTCCTCGGCTTCCTTCACAACGCACGGAAAAAATTGAGCTTGTCCGATCACGGTTGAGCCGAAGACGAGTTTTCTTAGGCGATAGCGATTTGTCCGCAATCGATTACGTGCGATTTCCAAAATTGCCGTCCTTGGTCGCCGCAGGGTTATAGAGAGCCGCGAACGTGCAGCCCGAGTACTGTATGCAGTGATTAGCGGATGAACCGGCGTTTATCAGGCCGATCTTCAGAGTAAAGTTCGTGTTGGCGTATCCTGCCTCTGTGAGAAATTTGATGAAGCCTTTGATCTTTGCTCTTGTGTTTGCCTTTGGCGGCCTGAGCGCGCAGACGTCTGCCTGGCAGCCATCGCCGGGACATACGCAAGTGCCGATATGGCCCGGGGCGGTGCCTGATGCGCAGCCGGTAACAGGGCCGGAGACCTCTACGACGAGAGAGAAGGACCACCTGGTAGCCGGTAAGTCGTGGGTATACGTGGAACGATTCTCGCGGCCGACGATGACGGTCTATTCGCCAACGGGCAAGAATACGGGCGCCGCGGTAGTCGTGTTTCCTGGCGGGGCCATCAGATTCTGGCCATCGATCTTGAAGGCACGGAGGTCTGTGACTGGCTGACATCCAGAGGAATCACATGTGTGCTGTTGAAGTACCGCGTGCCGGGTGTGGGATTATATCCGAAATCAGGACCGTATCCGCGCTCACCGATGGCGTTGGAAGATGCGCAGAGGACCGTGGGTCTGGTGCGCTTTCACGCCGCGGAGTGGCATATCGATCCGCACAAGATTGGAGCCCTTGGGTTTTCAGCAGGCGGGCACCTGGTGGCAGCGATGAGCACGCATTTCGAGCATCGTTCGTACCCGGCTGTCGATGCGGCCGACAAAGAAAGCTGCCGCCCTGATTTTGCGGTGGCTCTTTATCCGGGGCATCTGTGGATTGACTATGAAGATGCACCCGACGACCCCCCGATTATGCAAGTCCGGAAAGTTCGAGCTGAGTCCGGATGTTCCTGTCACCCGCCAGACGCCTCCTACCTTTTTGCTGCAGGCCGAGAATGATGACGTGGACAGTATCAACAATTCGCTGGTTTACTACATCGCACTGAAGAACGTCGGGGTTCCAGTAGAAATGCATTTATACGCGGAGGGCAAACATGCCTTTGGGCTGCGTCCCACGAAGTTTCCGATTACGGGATGGCCTCAATTAGTAGAGACTTGGCTGCAGACGATCGGGATGATTTCGGAGTAGGCGCTTCCGATGAAGCGACAAATCGCACGATGAAGAAGTTTGATATTTTCTTGAACTTCAACCCAAGATTCTGAGCCGACAACTTCAGTATCGATCAGGCGGCTAGCGTATGGCTATCCGATACAGAGCTTTGCCGAGTTGGGTGGGCGTTTTTCGTTTCCTATTTTCTAGCTCTATTTCTCGCTCGGGCTATCATCCGCCTTAAGATCGCCGAGTGCATACTGAATCCCGGCAAGCATATGCGCCACAAATGGTCGCGAAAAATAAACACTCTCATCATGGCCGTGCGCTTCGTAAAATACGCGGCCATTGCCGACGTGCTGAATGTAGCTCAATGCATAGTCGCCGTCGGTACGCCGCGTTGCGGCCGGTTCCTTGGCCTTATCTTCCGCGCTCATTTTCTTGTAGTTGATGCTGGTCAACACGTGAACACGCTTGCGGCTGAACGAGTCTTGCGCGAACGTGTACGTCTCATCTACAATCACATAGCCACGGGCCGGGAACATGGAAGTCAGCGGACTGTTTGGATCGTCAATCTTGACGGGAATCAGTGTCGGGTAGCTCCAATGAAATTTGAAAAAGCCGCCGATCATTTCGTTAAATTCCGGCCAAGTTCCCGTCGGGGCAGTTGCCGCTGCACCGGGTGAAGCTGGGCGTACACTCGTGTGGTACGAATCGGTTGCGGCGTGAATACCGGCTAGCCCCTTTCCACCCTTGACGAAGTCGAGAAGGGCCTGTCTGCGCGCCTGGGTTGCCGCTTTATCGTTGGGGTCATCCAGAAACTCGCCCGTGGTGCTGTCCAGGAAAAGCGCATCATAGTGCTGGAGATTTTCAGCGGTGATCGTGGCGGGATTGTAAGTGATGGTCGTCATCCAAGCACCCGTCTTGTCTCCCAGATACTCAACCATCTTCGCCGCTAGAGGAATGGAAGTATGTACCCAGCCGGTAGCCGTACACAATACAAGTACGTGACGAAAACCCTGCGGTGTTGCCAACGGCTTATCCGGCAACGCCGCCATCATCGCTGAGATATCAGACGGGTTAGCAAACTGTTTTTGTGGACAGCCGTGACTGAATCCTCCGCTAAATCCTTCCGCCGGACAAGGCTTTGCCGGTTGCGTCTGCTGCGCGGACAAAAGACCGCCCAACAACACAACGCCGCTGCATGCGGCAACGCTGAATTTCTTCATGATGGTAGGAACTCCGTTTCTAGAAAGCCGCGAACTCTGCTGTCCAGTGTAAATGTTAGTGTAGGCCATCGAGGGGCAATGCGGTGCCCTGCTGCGGTGAGTACAATCTGTGGTATGGCATCTTCGTCCTTGCGATTTATCGTAAAGATCCTGCGACTCGGCGCAAGCTGCTCGGTCTGAGACTCATCTTCCGCCCCCCAGCGGTTGACCACCCTCCTTGCTGGTACGAACCTGGATCCAGGCGCTCTCAAGCACCGGTTTCGCTCCATCGATAGGCGCGATCATAATCCGCGCGCGATTACGGTCGAACGCGGGCCGCAAACCTGAGCCAACGGTTGTCGGGCGTCTGCGTACGCGGCTCGATGAGTATTATTGCGGTGCAGGCCGATCTGACCCAGTCTCAATGTTCGTTCCTGTCGGTGGCTACGTGGCTGAGTTTTCCTGGCAGGAAGCGAGATCGCCGGACTCGCACGAACAGGTGGCGGAAACAGTCGGAAGTCCCCCTGCCTGATCGGCCCGGCCGAAAGCCTGCGTGGGCCTATCTCGCGCCCATGGCCTTGCTCGTGGCTGTCTTTGTGCTCGGCATTTCGCCGACAAACCTTGCTCACGACTCGCGGCCTGCGGCTTTGGTATTGTGGCGTAAGCTAATTCTTGTTCACCCAAACGATCCCGTAATATTGGTGCCGAAGACCATTCTATGAGGCGGCTTGCGGACGCCAGGATTTGCTGCGCCGTATGATTGTCGAGGAGCGAAGCCCCGATCATGCTCATTTGTCCTCATGGCTGCTCGCGAATTGTTACATACGGCTTGGAAACGCCAGGATGTCTCTGGCCATGCTGAAACGAGCAGTCCAGGAGCGCGACTCCGACCTGATCTCAGTCCGTTGGGATCCGCTGTTTGATCCCATTCGCAACGAGCCCGACTACCATTGGGTGGTGCAAAAACTGGGTTTCGAGTAAGCTGCTCGAACCTGATCTGATGTGAGTGTAAGACGAAACATTCCTGTGAGTGAATGAGGTGACCTATGCCTTGCGCGCCCGAAATACTGAAGAACATCCCGCTGTTCTCTCTCCTTGATGACGACGAGGCCGCCGTCCTCGCCGGACAGGTCGAATTCCGAAATTTTGCGAAACACCAACGCATTTACCGGATTGGCGATTCCAGTGATCGCGCCTACGTTCTCTGCTCAGGACGTGTTCAGGTAACTACTGTCGACGAAGATCAACAGGAGGTGGTTGTCGATGAACCGACGTCTGGCGATTTCTTCGGTTTCGCCTCTATGATGGACCGAACGCCTCATCAAACCAATGCGACGGCGCTCGACGATTCCACCTGCATCGAGATCGACCGCCACGACATCCTCGTTTTGTTAGAACGTAAGCCGCACGCCGGCATGGATATGCTTGCAGTGTTAGGGCGTCAGTTTCATGCGTCGCAACGGCTGGTTCGTCTTCGCGCCGCCCGCAATCCGAACGAGGTCATTGAGCAGGAAGCGACTCTCGGGGAGCGTGTGGCTGACGAGGTGGCGCGATTCGGCGGCTCGTGGTCCTTCATCATTTCTTTCGGCGTGGCGATCGTTGTTTACGCCGCTCTCAATATCGCTTTAGATCGCCTCGCCTGGGATCCGTATCCGTTCATATTGCTCAACTTGATTCTCTCGATGCTCGCGGCCATACAAGCGCCGGTCATTATGATGAGCCAGAATCGGCAGGATACAAAGGATCGCTTGCGCGGCGAGCTCGATTACGAGGTCAATCGCCGGTCGGAAACCGAGATCCAAGGTCTGGCGCGAAAGCTGAATCTGCTGGACGACAAGATGGACGACGTAATAGACCTGCTTCGTGGTCAAACACAACGCGCCTAGCTTGCAATCCCAGAAAAGGAGCCGGAAGCGTAAGCGACCGGCCAGTTCACTCGCGTCGGACCGTATACAGGGTTTCCGGACCGAACGCGTCTGAATTGTAGTTCTTCCGCGCAACCACCCGGAGCGAATCCTTTCCACCCTCCAATTCCGGCAGAAGCCAATCGGCGTCCGCATGGCCCACGGTGTGTGACGAAAACACGAGGAAATCTCGATGCGTTGCCAGAAACGATTCGAATGGCACAACGTTTAAAGGAAAAAACTTTGAGAAGAAGATCATGTTCTCCTCGTCGGTGAATAAATCGGGCACCGATCTCGCCCTCTGTTCATCCGCGGCATAAAAGAGTTTGCTTTGCATGCACGGAGGCGCGTAATGTCGGTACATGAAAAAATCGTGCGGGGTCGCACCGAGCACAGGTAAGCCGCTCGCGCAAATATCGCTCATCCAGGGCTGAGAGCTCGCCTCGCGTATCAAACGCGAACCGAAGTGCCCGTTGCGAATCAGGCTAAGACTCCGGTGCTGCGCTCCCGCCGCATAAACCAGAAACAAACCAGCAATGACGTAGCCAATCAGAGGTCGAAATGCGCCCAACCTGGCCGCTAATCCGATCAGCCCGAGATCGATTCCCAGAATCACCGGCAGTACATACTTGGGCTGAAATGTGCCTAGCGGCAAAGCTCCGAGCACGCCTATGAGAGGAAGAATAACGAGGCTGAGCACGAGCGCCCACTCCGGCCGTGTGAATCCAGATCTTTCGCTTGCTTGTTGAAGGCCCTTCCCTGGCCAAAGCTTTCGAACAACAAGAGCAACGATAACCGTAACCAGCATCAGGCCGAAGCCCTGTGCCTTTAATGGCATGATGTAGGCCTGCTCAAGGTTCGCGAGCGTAGGACGCGACCAAAAGCCGTGAGCGTATCTGGCGTGCGCCGCGAGCATGGAAGGCAGCAGCAAGATGAGACTAAGCGGAGCGGTAAGAAGCACTCCCCAGACGCCCTTGTCGGCTCTCCGCGCGCTCGCGCCCGTCCGCGTCAACTCGGCTATTGCAAAGGGGAAGAACAGGAATATTGCGAAGACATGCGACAGCGCTGCAAACGCAAAAGAGATCCATAGCCCGCTCAAGTTCGAGACTCTGTGCTCTCCTGAAACCGTGCCTTGCCAGAAGTACATCATGGCGGCGGCGCCGAACAAAAGCAGTACGTAGGCTCTCATGGTCAGAGCAAACTCTCGAACCGGTATTCCGGCCAAAAATAACATCGCCGCTAACGCATAGCCGGTTGAGTAACGCCGCCGCGCAAAGCCGTAAACAAAACCGCACGCCGCAAGAAAGAAAGCAATGAAGATGAGTCTGTCTTTCACGTCCGTGTCGCCAATCAGCCCCATCGATCCCCTCAGTAAGAGCGCAGGTATCGGACTCGGCGTGTCGAACCCCTCCGTAAAAAATGCCAATGTTTGCGCGACGCGTGGAACACGGGCCGGCTCGTACGTAGCCATCTCGTCGAACCAGATCAGCACCGTAGATGCCTGCAGAAGCAGCAAGAGCGCGATCACACCCAGAGTCACAGGGAAGAGCAGGCGTAGCCGCGAATCTCGGGTTCGTAGATTTTCGATAGCTGTTGCTGCTGCATTTGGCGACGTCATCTGCCAGAATTATAAAGTACGGCTAGAACTTGGGTCCCGGTCCAACCGAAAGTCCAAGGCTGGGTAATCGTTCCATGACCCCGACGCTTGCGATCGTCATTCCGACCTTCAACGAATCGGGTAACGTGCGGGCTTTGCTCGCGCGCATTGCTCACACCTTATCGGAAATCGATTGGGAAGTCATTTTCGTCGACGACGATTCACCCGATGGAACGTCGCGGCTTATCCGCGAAATCGCGGAGCGCGACACCCGCGTGCGGCTTATCCAGCGAATCGGCCGGCGCGGTCTTGCCTCGGCCTGCGTGGAAGGCATGTTGTCGACGAGCGCTCCTTACATTGCCGTCATGGACGCGGATTTACAGCATGATGAATCGGCATTGCCTCGCATGCTGCACAAGATCGAGGCCGAATCGCTCGATGTTGTTGTGGCAAGCAGACATGCCGGTGGAAGCATGGGCGACTTCGCGCGGCATCGTGTGTGGCTCAGCAATCTGGGCAAGAGACTCGCCTCTTTCGTCTGTCATGCGAACGTGAGCGATCCAATGAGCGGATTTTTCATGGTTCGCGCGAGCTATTTGTACGAAGTTGTCCACCGGCTTTCGCAAAGCGGATTCAAAATCCTGGTCGACCTACTGGCAAGCGCCAGGCGCCCAGTCAAATTGGGCGAAGTGCCGTACACGTTCCGGTCGCGGCTCAGCGGTGAAAGTAAGCTGGACTCTTCCGTTCTGGCTTCCTATCTGTACCTGCTGGTCGACCAGATTGCTGGCCGCTGGATACCCGTCAGCTTTGTCTTGTTCTGCCTGGTTGGCGCAACAGGCGTCGTGCTTCACCTGGCCTTGTTGGCCACGGGGCTGCGTTTGGGCCTTACCTTCGATACCTCGCAGGTGCTTGGGACATTCGTCGCCATGACCTACAACTACGTTGTCAACAACAGCATTACTTTCATGCAGAGGAAGCGCAAAGGCTTTGCGTGGTTTACGGGCTTGCTCGCATGGTACGCGGCTTGTTCGGTTGGAATCGTGTTCAACGTGCGGATCGCCGATTTGCTCCGCAGTCACGGTCTAGGATGGCTGATTGCGGGCATCGGCGGCTTGGCGATTGCCGCACTGTGGAATTACGCGCTAACGAGCGTCATGATCTGGCGCAGCAAGATCCGGACAGCGGACGAACGCTCGAAACAGGAATTAGCGTGGGCCGACGCCAAACCCCGATAGCCGAACGTCGTTAAGAACGCTCCCTCACGATCGCGGTTCAGAACCGCGCGTCAGCAAGCGGTCGGGGTCTTCGCTTCTCTCTACCCGTTTGAAAACATTTTCGATATATCGTTGTACAGTACAAAGACAACGATCATCATCAGGAAAACGAATCCAACCTTAAACACTGCCTCCTTGACTTGAAGGCTCATATCCCTACGAATCACCATCTCGATAATAAGCATTAGGAGCGAGCCGCCATCGAGGATCGGGATGGGGAGCATGTTGAAGATAGCCAGGTTGATGCTGACTTCCGCCATCAGGCTGAAAAACACGATCGGGCCAGCGCTTGCCGCTTCCCCCGAAAGTCTGGCGATTCCAATTGGCCCGCTGAGCGTGCGGGGCGAGAGTTTCTGCTCGACAATGCTTCGAAGCGCCTCAAAAATCAAACTGCCGTTGCTGATGTTGTAACGGACTGACTCGACCAGGGCCTGATTTAGCGGCAAGCTGACGAGCCTTAATTTTGGCCCCGCGAGAACGCCAATCAACCACTGCCCGTGGGTCGCGGCGTTGTTTTCCGGAGTCACAACCACGTGCATCAGCTTCTGGTTGCGCGAAACAACCAACGATATGGGTGTTCCTTTCGAACCCTGAATGACGCTCAGCAGTTTCGTCATGGACCGCAACTGCTGCCCATTGGCGCTGATGAGAACGTCGCCCGGTTTTAGGCCTGCTTTGTACGCGTTCAGGTGCGGATCAACTTCGCTGATAACGACGTCGGCCTCAACCAGCCACCCCGCCATGCCCACTCCGTCTTTGGTCGGAGCGGGTGTTACCGTCATCGGCAGCCGCTCGCCATTACGTTCCACAACAACTTGCAATGGGCGGCCAGCATTCAGCGCTTCTTTCGACTGGATATCCTGCCATGTCGGGTTGGCGATTCCCGCGATTTGAACGATCCGGTCTCCAGCTTGAAGACCCGCCTGGGCCGCCGGCGAGTTCGGGACAATCTCGCCAATCACAGGACTTTGCACCGATTCCTGCTTCGGAAATTCGCGCATGAACACGCCGGTCATGATCGCGAACGCCAACAGGATGTTCATCAATGGACCGGCGAAGACAACCATCGCCCGCTGCCAGCGTGCCTTCGATTGAAAACTCTCCGGATCGGCTGCCCGATCGTCGCCGGGCAGCTCGCCGAGCATCCTCACGTATCCGCCAAATGGCACGGCGGAAACCCGAAAATCCGTTGCCCCACGACGCCAGCCGAACAAACGGGGTCCGAATCCGATGCTGAATGTTTCTACCCGAATACCGACGGCGATCGCAGCCCAATAATGACCCAATTCGTGGATCACGATCATGACTCCGAGCAGAACCAGGACCCACCATACGTCCTGAATAAAGGTTGTTTGCCAAAAATGAGAAAACAGATTCACTTAAGTTCCTTGACCACGAGCGCGACCTCGAAATGCCCTCGAAATCCCCTCACTCGATTTGACGCCCGCCTTGCCAAGCGGGTTCACGCCGTCTTTCTAGTTTCCCCCATTTTCGGGGTGCCCGGAACGCCCGAAAGAGACCATGACGCGCCGTGATTGCGCGATGATTTGCCGGGCTAGATCTCGGGACGAGCGGTCTACCTCCAGGACTTCGCCTATGCTGCGGGGGTAGGATGAAACGTGGCACTGCAAGGTCTCTTTCACTGTCTCCGCGATAGCCGGAAAGGGGATGCGGCCGTCCAGAAATGCTTCCACCGCCACTTCATCGGCGGCGTTCAGCGTACAGGTGGCAGAGCCGCCTTGACTTTGAGCCTCGTACGCTAACTGTAAGAGGCGAAACTTATTTAGATCGGGCGGAGCAAAGGTCCAGGTTCGGTTCTGGTCCCAGTTCAGCCGGGGGACCGGAGCGCGATCGCGTTCTGGGTAGGTCATCGCATATTGAATCGGCATGCGCATATCGGTTGCCGAGATCTGGGCGATAATGCTGCCGTCGCTAAACTCCACCATCGCGTGGACCGATGATTGTGGATGGACGACGACCTCGACCTGACTCGGCGGGAGATTGAAAAGCCAGCAGGCCTCGATGACCTCAAACCCTTTGTTCATCAGAGTGGCCGAATCGACCGTAATACGGCGCCCCATCTTCCAGGTCGGGTGGTTCAGCGCCTGCTCCGGCGTCACGTCCCACAGATTATTTGCCGGAGTGTCGCGAAATGGCCCTCCTGACGCGGTGAGTATCAAACGCACTACTTCACTGCTTGAACCAGCCCGCAGACATTGGTGGGCTCCGTTGTGCTCGCTATCTACGGGAATCAGTTCCGCACCCGCTTCCCAGACGGCTTTCATGACCAGATTTCCGCTCGCGACCAATACCTCTTTATTAGCCAGCCCAACTCGTTTCCGTTTCCGGACCGCTTCATAGGTGGCCTCGAGCCCTGCCACTCCCACAATTGCCGACATCACAAAGTCTACTTCGGAGTCGGTCGCGGCCCGCACGCGTGCTGCCGGACCTGAGTCCAGCTCGGGCCAGCTCGCTCGCGGGATCTGCAGCTCACACAGACGTTCTCTCAACCGGCTCAGCGTGTCTGCATCGGCAACGACGACCACTTTCGGGCGAAATTCCAGAATTTGGGAGCAGAGAACGTCCAGGTTCCGGCCCGCCACCAAAGCAAACACGAAAAATCGCTCGCCATGCTGGCGAACCACATCCAGGGTGTTAACCCCGATGGAACCCGTTGAACCTAGTACAGTTATCTTCATCTGCAGGGCCTTGACTATCCCTAGGGGCAGAGGCTGCCAGACACTTCTGGACAAAAAATTTTGTTTTTTGTAGAGAAAACTCTTGCGCTCTGAAAATTCATATTCTAGTATTGGAAGTAAGCCAGGGAGGCAACTCCCACCAAAGCGAGACTAACCTCATAGAAAGACCCCTGAAGCAACACCTCCCTGGCGCCCGAAAGGGTCTTCTAGCAGCTTCAGTTTTTCACCTCCAGCCCAGCCAGTTTCTCCATAGTTTTAACCGTCGAGCAGAAGTCCGAATCGGCGTCGCCAGCGGAGATCGCTGCCTGAAACATTTGCTGCGTTACTGCTGTCATTGGAAGCGGCACATCTAGATTCCGGGCAGTCTCGAGCGCCATTGTCACATCCTTGTGCATCCACCGCGTGGAAAACTGCGTCGAGAAGTCGCGGCGAAAAATTTTGGGAGCTTTCGCGCTGATCAACCCGGACTTCGCTGCGCTATTGTCCAGAATGTCGTACATCGTGCTCGGGTCGATGCCGCCTTTCGCCGCCAGGACAATTCCTTCGTTGAAAGCTTGCATCACGTTGGCGAGAATCAGATTTTGCGTTAGTTTCGCCTGCAGCCCCATTCCCGCTTCGCCGCAGTAATAGAATTTCTTGCCCATCAGATCGAGAATTGGCTTCGTTTTTTCAAATACCTGCTTGCTGCCGCCAACCATAAATGTCAGCGTTCCGCCCTCGGCTCCTGCTACGGACCCCGTGCACGGTGCGTCCAGATACTCGATTCCTGCTCTCTGCAGCTCCCGGCCAATAGCCCTGCTGCCGTCCGGTGAGATCGTTGACGCATCCAGGACGATCAAACCTTTCTTTGCAGAGCCGGCTACTCCGTTCTCGCCAAGAAGGACGCTCCGCGACATATCCGTCGTTCCCACACATAGAACGATAAGCTCAACCTCCTCAGCGAGCGATCGAGGATCTTTTGCGGCTGTCGCTCCATTTCCTTTCGCGAATTCTTCGGCCTTCGCCTTGTTGTTCGACCAGACAACGAGCTTCTTTCCGTCTTGAACCAAGTGCCGCGCCATGGGCGCGCCCATGAGGCCCAGCCCCATAAATCCAACCGTCTCAAACGCCATGTCCCTTTTAGAGTAACTCGCCTTCGGACACCCCAAGCGAGGATAAACTGGGCTCGGAGGGCATTACCGTGTCCGAAATCAAACATCCGCCCGATCTACACCCTGAGACGGACGTACTCACCCGCGGCTTTGATCCACGCCTGTCGGTTGGATCGGCGCGGCCGGCTGTGTTTCGCAGTTCGACTTACGTTTTCTCGAGCCCGGAAGACGCCGAAAAGGCCTTCGACGTAATGGGAGGCCGCGCCCAGCTCCGACCCGGTGAAGGCGTCGATCTTATCTATTCCCGATTCAATCACCCGAACGCCGAGATCCTCGAGGACCAGATCCTTCCCCTTGAACCGGGCGCGCAGGCGGCGTTGGTGTTCAATTCGGGGATGGCTGCCATCATGACGGCTTTGCTCGCTGTGCTGAATCCTAACGACAGCCTGGTTTATACGGTGCCGATTTACGGAGGCACCCAAACTCTCATCACCGATTTTCTCCATAAGTTCGGCATCAGCGGTGTGCCGGTTCATGCCGGGCATACTTCGGAGCTCGACGCAGCGATCCGGAACACGCCGAATCTCCGCGCTGTGCTGATCGAGACACCAGCGAACCCGACCGTCGTGATGACCGACATACGCCACGCGGCGGACACGGTGGAGCGCCGGAGTACCGAGGACGAAAAACCAGTGGTGATGGTAGACAACACGTTTCTCGGACCCGCGTTCCAGCATCCTTTAAAACTTGGCGCCGACGTGGCACTCTACTCGGCGACGAAGTATTTGGGCGGATATAGCGACATCATTGGCGGCGTGGTTCTCTCCAGCAATACCGCGCTGATGCGCAAGATTCGGAGCAAGCGCAGTCTTTTCGGCAATATTCTCCAGCCGGACGAGTGCTGGATTCTGAATACCCGGCTGCCGACGGTGTACCTGCGCATGAATCGCCAGAGCAAGAGCGCCCAGCGTATCGCGGAGCGCCTCGCTGAACATCCAAAGATCGAGCGTGTTTATTATCCAACTCTGTTTCAGGATCCGGAGCAGCTCAGAATTTATCAAGAGCAGTGCGACTTTCCGGGCGGACTTATCTCGTTCGATCTGAAAGGTGGAAAACCCGCGGCATTCGACTTCTTGCGAAACCTGCGGCTCGCCCGCAACGCGGTTTCCCTTGGCGGTGTCGAAACATTAGTCTGCCATCCTCGTACCACGACCCACTCGAGCTGGACGCGAAAGGATCTTGACGATGCAGGCATTGGACCAGGCCTTGTCCGCGTCTCCGTGGGCATCGAGGAATTCAACGACCTCCTGGAGGATTTCGAGCAGGCGCTCGAGAGCGTCCCCATCTAGTGTAGATTCGGCGGCCTACGAAGATTCAGCTTGTGCCGCAACCAGATCAAGCAGCTTTATGGCAAGTTCATGCGGTGTGAGAAGGTCCCCGTTCTCTAGAAACTGCAGCCAGTCGTCCTGAGTTCGGACAACCTCCACCTGGTGATCTAAGGCGGGATTACCAAACGGGGTCTCGGTCGTGTAGCCCAAAGTGAAATCGTTGTAGCGCCTAACTAGGGCGGATCGTGGAGGATCGGGGCTGAGGCTGATCAGGTGGATCCGCTTCGCAGAGTGCAGAAAGTAGATAACGTTTCTTGACTTAAGTTCGCACTCTGTTTTCGACAATGCGGCTACGAGTTGTCGAATACCCTCCATTGCATCGACTTGTCTGTACCGCGGGCCCATTTCGATCACCTGATCGGAACGTACAACATCTATGGTACGCATCAATTTTTGGGCATTAGGTCGGCACCGCCCACGCCGCTAAGCCAGCTCTCAAACAATCTTCACGTACGGAAGAGCATTCGCCAGGCGGTGACCGTAAGGGCATGTGTCACCATCGAGGCTCGCACGCTGCGGGCGCGTACATAGGCGATTGTGTAGAACAAATGGGCGACAGTGGCGACGGCCGCAAAGCGCCAGTTGGGAAAATCTTTGTACCAAAGATGAGCGCAGCCAACCAGCACGGCCGACCCGGCCACTGAAGTAATGACCGCTTGCCCACGGTCCAGAAAGAGTTGGGTGATGACGCTTCGAAAAACGTCCTCGCTGAAGGCCACCACCCAAAGGAATCCCAGAAAGTAGCCGGCTGCGAGCCCGGTCCACTCCCAAATCTCGAATCGCCTCGGAGAGAACGTGGCAAAGCGAAGCGCGATGGCAATGGCGCTTAGCGGCAATATAGCAATCAGAAATTGTAAAACCCCCTCGCGCCACTCGCGCAAACGGGGCCAGAAACCCACCCCGCCCACCTGAAATCCGCGCTGCACGAGCAGAACCGTAAGCGTCAGCCGAATCCACATCAAGTGGCCCAGTATGCTGAGATCTAAATGAGGGAGCGGACTCACATAGAGCCAGGAGAACAGGCGAGCCACGACCACGGCCGCTGCGATCGCAAGAAACGCCATATCGAGCGCGAGGCGGCGAGGGACAACGACCCACCAGAAACTAACAAGAGCCGAAAGCAAACAAAGGACCGCAAACGAATGACTCTCGAACGTCGATGCCGTGAGCGATACCAGCAAGTAAGGAACCAGCGAACTCATCCACAGCGCTAAAGATTGAATCCAGGGCGGAGAGACCCGTGAGAACACGGCTCGCGTCGATTCAAAACCGGCGCCAAGAAAGAAGATCGATTCGAACAGAAAGGCGGGCAATACGCCCGTCATGATCCAATGGGAGAAGGGTGGCGATCGGTGTGAGTACACGGCAGCGGCCGCGACCAAGCCCAACCACGTCACGGACAGCGCGATGAGATATGGCCGCACAGGGCGAAACATCGCCCTCATCGTAGCATCGCTTCTCATGTTTCCCCGGTCGCGGCTCGTAGCAGGCGATCCCCCCGACCACCTTCTGAAGCGGATTGCGCAACGCGAAGCGGAGAATGAATACGCCCGAAACAACTATACGTATCGCCAAACCGTTGTCATCGAGGAATTCAGCGACCGCGGACTCATAACCGGTGCATACCGCGAGGTTCGCGATGTTACCTTCTCGCCCGAAAAGGGGCGGTACGAAGAAGTAGTTGAACAGCCGCGCAACACCATGAAGCACATCAAGCTTACCGATGAAGACTTTGCGGACATCCGAAATATTCAACCGTTTCTCCTTACCAATGCTCAGGTTCCGCGGTACGAATTAAAGTACAAAGGCGAGGAGAAGATGGATGGGTTCGACTGCTTTGTTGTCTGGATTGAGCCCAAACAAATCCTCTCGACTCAACGGTTCTTTCAAGGCGATCTATGGGTAAAACAGAGCGATTTGACGGTCGTGCGGAGCGAAGGCCAGGCAGTGCCGCAGATCGAAACCCTGAAGGAGCAAAACCTGTTTCCGCATTTCACTACCCTACGGCGCGAAGTGGATGGGAAATGGTTCTTTCCCGTCGAGACCTACGCGGATGATACTCTTTATTTCCGGTCTGGTCCTCAACGAATGCGTGTCGTTATCCGGTATTCGAATTACAAGCGCTTCGGATCGGATTCGGTGATACGTTTCAGCCAGCCCGATAACCACTGATTAGCCATTTCCTAAAACTCTCTTCATATGGCGCCCGCGCTACTCCTCGCTCGGTGATGATAGCAGTTACATACCGGTTAGGCGTCACGTCAAAGGCGGGGTTTGCCACGGTGATTCCTTCGGGCGCCACTTGAACGCCTTGCATATGGGTCACTTCCGACGCGGCACGCTCCTCGATAGGAATTTCATTTCCTGAAGCGAGCGACAGGTCAAGGGTGGAGATTGGCGCAGCGACATAGAAAGGAACGTTGTTCTCCTTCGCGAGAACCGAAATGGTGTAGGTGCCAATTTTGTTCGCCACGTCGCCGTTCGCCGCAATGCGGTCGGCGCCCACTACTACGCAACCGATGCGCCCACTTTTTAAGAAATGCCCCGCCATATTATCGGTGATGACGGTCGTCGGAATTCTATCCTGCTGAAGTTCCCACGCGGTAAGGCGGGCGCCTTGAAGAAAGGGCCGGGTTTCGCCAGCGAATACATCGATGTTTTTGCCGGATTCAACCGCGGCCCGAATCACGCCCAGCGCGGTTCCATATCCGGCTGTGGCCAGCGCGCCGGCGTTGCAATGCGTCAAAACCGTTTTGCGGTCGGGGATTAGGGGTGCGCCGTTGCGTCCGATGGCTTCATTGATTTGAATGTCTTCTTGCTTGATGAGCTGCGCTTCCGAAATCAATCGCGCTTTGACCTGTTCAACCTCAGATCCGCGCAAAGACTCATACAGGCGACTCATACGATCGATGGCCCAGAACAGGTTTACGGCGGTAGGACGCGTTTTTGCGAGAGTCTCGCAGATGACCGGCATCTCGGCCTCTAAATTCCGGGCCTTCAATGCTCCGAGCGCCACGCCCATGGCTGCGGCAACGCCAATGGCCGGAGCTCCGCGAATCACCATCGTTCGAATCGCATCCGCAACCTCGATGTAGGTGCGGCACGTCACATACGCGGTCTCCCGCGGAAGCCGCGTCTGGTCGATCATGACCACGCCTTCGCCCGTCCATTCGATAGTCTCAACGGATTTCTTCAGTACTGGTTTAGCTGTCATTTTTGATGTTGTGTTCCAAACAGGGCGGCACAGAAAAATACAGTGTTAAAGCCGGCGTGCATATAAATCGCGGGCGCCAAGGACCGGCCCCAGACACGAGCCAATCCAAAGCACGCACCTGCCACGCTTATCAGCACCACGTACTGCCAGGCTCCTGAATATTCCTTGGCGTGCAGCAAACCAAAAGCGGCCGCTGTTAAAAGGATACCGGGAAGGTTACCAAGGTCGCGTGTGAGCAGCGGCTGAACGAAGCCTCGAAAAACGACCTCTTCGAAGACAGGTCCGAGAAGAATCGCAAACACGCCAAATAAAATGAGCCACGCGGGCTGGTGAAGAAAGGGATCGAAAGGCGATTTGATCTGCGGAGTGCGCAGCCCGACACCGAGCAATCCCACGGTGAGCGATAAAAGGCAGCCACCCAGAATGGCCTGCCATTCCGCTAACCGCGAAGGAGCCCAGCCCAACGATCGCCAAAGAGGACGGCCATACTTAGCCTTAATAATGAGCCAGAGCACGCCAAAGAGCAAAAGGTAAAGAAGAAGTTGAGCGGGAAGCCCAATCAGTTGCACGTCGGGCGCGAGCAATGGTATCGAGTGGATCAAAACCGCGAGGCCCAGGGAGAGTAGAAACAGGGCTGCGACCGCCAAGCCGAAGAAGACTGCCAAATCCAGGTATCCCCAAAAGGGCGCTTGACCATCGGATTGGGTTGAGAACGTAGAGACAGAAGAATTGTCTCCTGGATATTGATCGTTCAGGCTACTCTCTCCGCACTGAAAAATTTACGAAGAGCCGATGCTGTGTGGCTCACCTTGCTATGCATCACGTATTCCGGCGTTCCCGCTGCAACAACCTCTCCGCCTGCCTCGCCACCCTCCGGCCCAAGATCGATGATATAGTCGGCACTCTTGATGACATCGAGATTGTGCTCAATTACGAGCACAGTGTTGCCAAGATCGACGAGCCGCTGCAGCACGTTCAAAAGGTGCTTTACATCTTCGAAGTGGAGTCCGGTTGTCGGCTCGTCGAGGATGTAGAATGTCTTGCCTGTCTGGCGCTTGCTCAATTCTTTTGCAAGCTTGATGCGTTGCGCTTCCCCCCCGAGAGTGTTGTTGACGATTGGCCTAAATGAATATATCCGAGGCCCACGTCAACCAGTGTTTGTAATTTCGATTGAATTTGCGGCACATTGGCCAGCAGTTCCACCGCATCCTCGACCGTCGACTCGAGCAAATCCGCGATGGACGCGCCTTTGTACTTGACCTGAAGCGTTTCGAGATTGTAGCGGCGGCCGCGGCAAACGTCGCAAGTGACGTAGACATCGGGCAGGAAGTTCATTTCAATGCGCTTCAGGCCATCGCCCTGGCACGCTTCGCAACGGCCGCCCTTTACGTTGAAGCTGAAACGTCCGGCCTTATATCCGCGTTCACGCGATTCAGGAAGCATCGCATATAAATCGCGAATAGGCGTAAACACGCCGGTATAGGTCGCCGGATTCGAGCGCGGAGTCCTGCCAATGGGCGACTGATCGATCTCGATGACCTTGTCGATGTTCTCGAGGCCAAGAATTTCGTCGTGCGATCCAGGCTCGGTTCGGGAACCATAGATGTTCTTTGCCAGCGCCGGATAGAGCGTATCGTTGACCAGAGTCGATTTTCCGCTGCCCGACACCCCCGTCACAACAATCAACATGCCCAGCGGGAAGTCGGCATCAATATTTTTCAGATTATGATGCCGCGCGCCTTTAATGGTCAATTTCTGACCATTGCCAGACCGGCGTACCGGCGGCGTACTGATTTGCTCCTTTCCTGAAAGATAACGGCCCGTAATGGATGCAGGCGCTTCGCTGATTTGGCGAGGTGTCCCCTGGGCCATGACATGGCCGCCGAGCCTACCCGCCTTAGGGCCCAGGTCGATCACATAATCGGCGCGCTCGATGGTTTCGGCGTCGTGCTCAACAACCAAAACCGTGTTGCCCAAGTCGCGCAATTGGTGAAGGGTGTTGAGCAAACGATCGTTATCGCGCGGATGTAGGCCAATGGACGGTTCGTCAAGCACATAGAGCACCCCGCGCAACTTTGAGCCGATCTGTGTCGCCAACCTGATCCGTTGCGCTTCGCCGCCCGACAAACTCGCCGACGATCGCGCGAGGCTGAGGTAATCCAGACCGACGGCGAGAAGGAAATCCAGCCGGTCGCCGATTTCGTCGATGACTCGCCCGACGATTTGCGCCTCCCGGTCGGTGAGGGTCCAACCGCGGACCGTTGTCAGCGCGCGCGAAATCGGCAGCTCCGTGAAATCGGCAATAGACATTCCCTTGACTCGAACCGCGAGGCTCGATGGCCTCAAGCGCCTGCCGTTGCATGCTGGACAGACCGTAGCGGACATGAATTCCATCAGCCAGTCGCGATAGCCTTCGCTTGCCTGCTCAAAGCTCTCGTTCAGAATATTCAGAATGCCGGCGAACTGACCGTTGCCCTCCAGCAAAACCGTTCGTGTCTTCTTCGGAAATGCATCGAACGGTGTGCTGAGATCGACCCCCAACATTTCGGCCGCCTCGTTCAGGCTGGCGAGCATATAGGATGAACTGGAGCCCGGTCCGAGTCCTCCGTCGAGCAGCGGCTTCGAGGGATCGGAAATGACCTTTACCGGGTCGAACGACCACTTGCTTCCTACCCCGTTGCAGGTCTCGCATGCCCCATATGGGCTGTTAAACGAGAATGAGCGCGGCTCGAGTTCAGGGATGCTGGTGCCGTCGTTGGAACAAGCTAGTTTTTCGGAAAAGAGCCGCTCGTCGCCGCCGACCGTGGCGATGACAACCAATCCATCCGCAAGCTTCAATGCCGTTTGAATTGAATTCTCGAGCCTCCGTTCGAGACCCGGCTTCACCACGAGCCTGTCCACTACGACTTCGATCGTGTGATTCTTTCGCTTGTCGAGCTTGATGGGATCGTCAATATTACGAAGATCTCCGTCAATTCGTGCCTTGACAAAGCCCTGTCTGCCGAGTTTCTCGAGCTCCTTCTTAAACTCGCCCTTCCGCCCGCGAACCAGCGGGGCGAGCACCATGATTCTCTCGTTCTGCCGGAGTGTCCAAATCTGCTCGAAAATCTGCGTTCGCGATTGCCGTGCGATCTCAGCTCCACAAAGCGGGCAATGGGGAACGCCGATCGATGAGTAGAGAAGCCGCAAGTAGTCGTAGATTTCCGTGACCGTGCCCACCGTCGATCGCGGACTCCGAGCGGTCGTCCTTTGCTCAATCGAAATAGCCGGACTCAAACCATCAATCGAATCGACATCCGGGCGTTCCAGTTGATCGAGAAACTGCCGGGCGTACGGCGAGAGTGTTTCAACGTAACGCCGCTGCCCTTCGGCATAAATCGTGTCGAAGGCAAGCGAACTCTTCCCCGATCCGCTCAGGCCTGTGATCACGGTGAAACTGTTCCGAGGAATCTCAACGCTTACGTTTCTGAGATTGTGCTGCCGGGCCCCATGAACTCTGATGCTTTGAAGCATGGAACGCTATTCTTCTATTCTCGAATATTCATCATCGAGCGACCGAGATAGAGCTGTCCAGCGACTTTCCACGTTCGACGGGGCCAACCAGAATCACTGCGCCGGCGGGCTGCAGCGGCAGGGTGTCCGCTGCGCGCGTTCCATCGGATCGCCGGAATTGCGCCGATAGCTTAAGGTTGACAACCTTCGAATCGGGCGGATTCACAATCACAACTCCACGAGCAAAACGCCTGCGGATCAGCCCTTGCCACTGTCCGCGCGGACCGAGCGCATCGCCGAGATCCACATCGAGGCCCGGCCACCAATTGTCCGGCTTCAGCCCTTGATCTCCAAATGCATCCTTGCCCGATGAAATCAGAAAGAAAACGGCTAGCGAGTACTCGGTCTTGCCACCCGTGCTGTCCATGATGACGCCGCGGCCGAGTTTATGGACACCGTCGATGTAGTTCATGAACGCGTTGAGCGACCATTCTCCGTTTCCGCCCCTTAGACCGGAATCGTTTGCTCCTCTCTCGAGATTGATCAAATCCGCGGAAGATACCTCCGTTTGAACCGCGGGATCGTTGATCCGGTCTTTTCCGCCCGCGAACCAGATCGCGTTGTGGACAATTTCCATGTCTGGAAAAGTCTTGCGGATCTGCGCCGTAAAATCGGCCACATTCCGTTTCCAATCATCGAAGGTTATTTCAGATTTCGTCTTCGGATTGATGACTGTTTTGTGATTTTGATTGACGTCTGTGACCCGATACTCGAGGTTCACGTCATCCACAAAGAATCCCTTATAACCGATCTGCCTCAGATGCCGGGCTGAATCGATCCAGTGCCGTCTAAAGGCGGGGTCCGCTATATTTCCGGCGTATTGGGGGCAGTGCCCGTTCCCGCAGCCCCAGGGTATATATAAAGGTTCACCCGCCTCGTCTCTCAATATCCATTCGGGATGTTTCTTGGCGACGTCGCTGTCCACGTAAATCGCATAGAGATTGATGTAGACCCACGCGTTCGGGTCCCATGCCAGGCGGCTATCCCAGTAGGTCGAGTAAACTTCGATCCGCCACACTTGGGAGCGGAACCACGATTGCATGTCGGGCGAAGGACTTCGTGTAAATTTGTCCCAGCTTGGATCGGTACGCACCACAAACCGCGCGACGCCTGCGCTCGCGGACTCAATAGTTGCTGCATTTACACCCCAGGTCAGGGTGATCCACAGCATAAGAAGGTATTTGGGCATGAAGAAGTAGCGGCTCCTGGTTGCGTTTTCCCCTTTAAAAAGATGCGGTGTTGATCCGCTTAGATTCCCTGTAGCGTTCTTTACAAATTTTCGTGCACAACGGGTGAGAAAAATCCGAGACCTCTCACACTCTGTTGTACACTCTGGCGTTTCGGGTTTTACCGTCAGGCTCGTGACAATGGCACACCTGTGTTCGCAGGCGTCAGGGTAAGTGTACTCAAAACAAGGAGATCGAGATTTGAGAGCTATTCACAAACTGACAGTAAGCGCCTCTCTAATTTTGGCTGCGGCGTTCGGTGCTTCGGCTCAGAACTCCGCAGGAAACGTCAACTTCGCGATGCGGACTTCCGCCGCGTTCAACGTCTATACGGACTCGCCCAGTTCGAGCGAAATCTCATGGATGAATCAGCATTTCTGGCGAATGCAAACTACGTCGCCTTACTTTGACTCGAGGCTAAGCTGGTATCCCAATGCATGGGCCTACAACGACTTGTACGGAACCTACGTAGGCGGCAACCCGATTGTTTCCGCTCATCCGGATTGGGTGCTCAAAGACCAATATGGTAATTGGTTGTATCTTCCATTTGCGTGTAACGGCAGCACCTGCTCCCAATATGCTCTTGATCCCGGCAACCCTGCCGTCCGGAGCTGGTGGATCAGTAATGTTGCCGCCCAAATGTCAAAAGGCTACAAAGGCATGTGGATTGACGATGTAAATATGGACTGGCGAACCGGCGACGCCAGTGGAAATACCGTAATTCCAATGGACCCGCGCACAGGCCAAGTGATGACTTACTCGGCGTGGCAAAGCTACATTGTCGGATTCGTTCAAGCCATTCGATCGGCGTTTCCAAACAAGGAGATTGTTCACAATTCGCTTTGGTTCGCGGGAGGTACTCAACGCGACTATAATCCGTACGTAATCCAGCAGATTCAGGCTGCAGATTTCATCAATCTGGAGCGTGGGATTGACGACTCGGGGCTTACGGGCGGAACGGGCATCTGGTCTGTAAATGCTTTTCTAGATTTTATCGACCATGTGCATAGCTTAGGGAAAAGTGTAGTATTTGACGATTACATATTTTCTGGCGACTATCAGACAGCAGCCTATTTCCTAGTCTCGACGGGCGGTGACGGCCTCGGCAATCAGTCTGTCACGCCGAATAACTGGTGGTCCGGATACGACGTACAGCTCGGGAGCCCTCTTGGCGGCAGGTATAGCTGGAATGGCTTATGGCGGCGTGACTTCCAAAATGGAATCGTCCTTCTGAATGTACCCAGCGCTCCTCAAGTCACAGTAACTCTCCCCTCGGGTTATCAGCGCGACGATGGCTCAACTAGCTCCACGGTCACGCTCGGAGGTGCGCAAGGGGCCGTTCTTATGGGGGCGACTACAGCGGGCAACAATGGCAATGAACTATCGAACGGTACATATACGATTACAAACCAGTCCAGCGGGTTAGTGCTTGACGATCCGGTTTTTTCCACAAGCAGCGGTCAGCAGATCATACAGTGGAGCAGCGACGGCGGTAACAATCAGCAATGGCAATTCACGTCCAATGGCAGCGGCTACTACACAATTCAGAATGTGGCCAGCAGCCTGTATCTTAGTTCGCCCGGTTCCGGAGGCTCGGGACTGCAACAGCAATCTGGAAATGGCGGGGATTCGCAATTGTGGAGCTTGAAATCGTTGGGCACCGGCTATTCGATCCAGAATAAAGCGACAGGTCTGGTCATAGACGATCCCGCATTCAGCTCGGCGCAGGGTACAGGGATCATTGTTTGGCCGAGCAACGGCGGTAGTAATCAGACCTGGACAATCCACTAATCTAATCGAAGTCCATGACATCCGCTCCCTCGCGGTCGCGTCTCGGCCAAGCGTCTGTTTCCGAGCCGCGACCACGAGGGAGCGGACTAGGGCCAGAGCTCAAGCCGATTGCAGCGCTGCTTGCGATTTGGTCCCTTCCGGCATTGACTCAAGGTAGACGGATTCGATCTTACGAAGCATTGCTGAAACGGTAAATTCCGCCTCGTAACGCTGCCGGCCGTAGCGCCCCATTCTCACGCGTGCTTCCGAGTTGGTCAGCAAAAAGCTCAACCGCTCCCGGAGCGCCGCGGAATCGTTCTTGGGCACCAAGAACCCCGTCTCGCCGTCTATGACGGCCTCTCGCACGCCGTCTATGTCAGTCGCAATCACGGGAAGGCCGGCCCTCATCGCTTCAAGGATGGTGATGGGGAAACCCTCCCAGTTCGTCGCCAATGCAAATATCGAGGAATCGGCAAGAATGCGGTCTGTCTCTTTGCGAATCCCGAGGAATTCCACGCGATCTCCCAAACCCGCCTGACGCGCCGCCGCCTCGACTGCTGGCCGGGTGGGACCGTCTCCTACGAACGTTAGCAGAAAGGGCATTTCGAGGCGGGCGGCAGTCTCAACCAGTTGCATCTGGTTCTTTTGGGGCACAAAACGGGCCACCATGGCAATCCGCGGCACGTCCCGTTCATTGGGCTGAGCGCGGAACCAGGTGTCGCCAATTCCGTTGTGGACGGTAACGACCTTGCCGGTTGGAACGACACGCTGCTCGACGGCCAACGTCCGGTTCGAGTCCGAAACCGCTATGATCTTCCCGCTCCACCTGGCAGCGAGGCGCTCGCTGGGTTTGCCAACAAGTTTCCATAACCGCGAAGTTCCATCGGCGAAAGACCACGTATGCGCGGTGAACACGGCGGGAATGCCGGCGATTCGCGCAGCAACTCTTCCGATCACTCCCGCCTTGGAAGTGTGACAGTGAACGAGATCCGGTTTGATATTCCGCAACAGAGTAACTACTTGCATCAGGGCGGTGAAATCTTGCGCAGGCCGCAGCGGCTGCACTAAATTGGGCAATACATAAGTGCGGATATCTAGCTTGCGCGCTTCCTCAGTAAGGAAACCTTCTTCGCCTGTTGCCAAAGTGATTTGAAACCTGTCTCGAAACCCATGCAGCAGATTGAGGACATGGGTTTGAGATCCTCCCATTTCGGCGCGAGTGATTAGATAACAAATATGCATGAGTAACCAGCTTTTACAGCGCGCCTAATTCCACGCTGCTGCCTCCCGGTTTATAATTGCCCAGGTCTTCCGGGCAGTCGTGTCCCAGCTAAGTTGCGCGGCACGCCTAAGCCCCCGTTCGGCAAGGCCGTTCCGCAAATTCTCATTCATCATCAATTCCCGAAGACCCTCGACGACCGCGTCTACGCTCGTCGGATCGACCGCGACAACGGCTCCGTCAGTAACTTCGGGAAGCGAGCTCGTATCGGACGTTAGAACTGGCACGCCGCACGCCATCGCCTCGAGAGGAGGCAAGCCAAATCCTTCGTAGAGCGATGGATAAGCGAAGAGCGCGGCTCCGGAGTAGAGGGCGGGAAGATCTTCTTGAGCGACGTATCCTGTGAACTTTGCGTTGGGGGGTGGATTTTGAAGACCCGCATCGCCAAAAACGGCTGAATTGCCCTTTGCGCCTGCCAGCACCAGCTGATATTCGTTGTGGAGCGCTTGCGGCAGGCGCACCCACGCTTCAAGCAGCCGCTTCAAATTCTTGCGCGGCTCGAGCGACGAAACGCACAGTACATAGGGCTTATCCCCAAGACCGATGCGTTTGCGGACCTCGTTGACGCGCTCGGGCGGGGAAGGGCGGAAGACGCTATCGACGCCGTTCGGCACCACGCTAACCTTAGCTGGATCGACCTGAAAATGCTCAATTACCCTTTGTTTCGTAAATTCACTGATCGCAATAACATGCTGAAGGTTGGCAACTAGCCGTGGCATCAGCCACTTATAGAGCGCGACGAATCGCGGATTGAACCATTCGGGATGATCGAGCGGGATAAGATCGTGAATGGTGCAGACCTGCCTGGAAATGCTGAGCGGACCAGTATTATTAGGGCTCCACAGCATTCGTTTTCCGGTCGCCAAAGGTAAATAGATCTGCTCCCACACATGACCTAGGCCGCCGCGCAAGGGACGATTAGGCCGAATGACTTCAAGCCGGTCGCCGAGCCGCCTTACTAACTCAATGGCGTATCTCTGCATGCCGGTTGGCCTATGCGAGTAAAATCGTCCGTTAAGCTTTACCGTCTGCATGGTAATCGATGAAACAATTAATCTAAACGGCCCGGCACAGGCTCGGGCAACCCACGACTCAATAAAGGTTCTGCCTCCCCTTGGATCCAGAACGGAGAAATCCGCCGGACCGCGAAGAATAGACTGACGCAAACCAAAGCTTCCGCGCTCACAACAGCCCAAGCCATGCCATCCTGCGCAAATTGCGGCGCGAGAGCCGTGGCAAGGAACAGATTCACGGCGCCTGCGCCCAACATAATCCGAGTTACGATTCTTTCGCGCCCCTGCGACAGCAGCCACTGAACACCCACAGAGTAAGTGACCGACAGGAGCGGAGGAAGCAGCGCAAAAATCCGCAGCACCGTAACGGCAGGAGTAAATGAGCCGGCCCCCGCCAGACGAATAATCAGCGGCGCAAACACATAAATGCCGATGCCTAAAAGCACGCCGCCTGCAATCATAACGGCCGACCCGATCTGAGCCAACTGTGCCGCTCGCTGTTTCGATCTTTTTGCCAAGTGGCTAAGTCTGGGAAAAACTACTTCGCGAATCGGTTCCATCAAGCCGTAAATTGCCCGGCCGATTCGCTCGGCCATCGAAAAGTAACCAACCGAAGCGGGCGACGCAAATAGACCCAGAACAAACGCGTTGCCCGCGCCATAGAGACTTTCGGCGCTGCGTAGAAGGAACATGGGCCACGCACGCCTGAGAGTCTGGCTGACGAGCGAGAAATCGGGCCAACAGAGATGAACACGTTTCAGGGCAAGCCATAGACCGGCAGCGGTTGAAATCAAGGCTGGCGCCGCCTGCAGAGCGAGCACCTGCCACTGGTCCTGCGGATCTACGCACGAAAACAAATAATCCGCCCAAGGCACAAACTTTTCCGATCACTTCCACTGCCGCGGCAAACCGTATCTTCTCGAGGCCTTGAAAGAACCAGATCGGATTCAAGCCTTGAAACACTCCGTACGATAATCCAGCCCAAACAAGCGAACGGTGGTCTCGGAGGACGGGAAGCTGTCCCTGAACCAACAGGACAGCGCCCACCGCGATGGCGGCAAGCAGACACTGCGACGCCATCACGCCGCTTGCAATTCTTCCGCAAATCCCCGCGGAATCGCGATTCTGCGCAATTTCGCGTGTAGCCGAAAGATTGAACCCGAACTCGATGCTTAAAGCCATCATTTCCCCAAGCGAAGTCACAAATGCGACGGTACCCCAACCTTCAGGCTTCAGAACACGCGCTAAATAGGGAATACTAATCAGCGGCAGAACCTTTCGGCAGGCCTGCACGCCATACAGCGCCAGCGCGTTATGCACGAGATCGTGCGTCAGGATGAAGCCGATCTTTTGCATACCAGCCAGGTCCCAAATTCTTAAGCGTTGCCGAAAGATTTTCAATAGGCGCCGCTCCTGAATAAAACGGTCCCGATGGTCCGATAAAGGATGCAAAGATCGAGCCACACCGACCAGTTGCGGACATAGAAGCTATCCAGCTTGACGCGTTCTTCGTATGGAATGTCGTTCCGGCCCGACACCTGCCAGAGCCCGGTAACGCCGCCCTTGACTCTCGTGTACAAGCCATAGCTGGTCCCATACTTCGGGATTTCCGCTTCAACAATAGGCCTCGGGCCAACCAGGCTCATTTCGTTCGCCAGAACATTCCACAACTGAGGTAACTCATCCAGGCTGGTCTTTCTCAAAAACTGGCCGACCACGGTGACCCGGGGGTCGTTCCTCAACTTGTGATCGCTGGCCCACTCCGCCGCTGCCTCTGGATTCTCCTCGAGGTAACGCTCGAGCACTTCGTCTCCGTTCATAATCATCGTGCGGAACTTCCACGCTCTGAAGATCCTGCCGTTTTGCCCGATCCTGGGGTGTCCAAACAGTGCGGGCCCCCGCGATTCCAGCCTTATAGCGATGGCAATAGCAATAAGAATCGGCGCGAGAATGATCGTCGAGGAGATGCTCAGTAGCAAATCCAAAATCCGCTTTGAAACCTGCCGGTCGGGCATCGCCGACTGTTGCGTTATCTCGAGGCCTAGTATGTCTCCGAAGCTCTTTGGCTTGACCCAAAGGCTTGACCAGCGAAAGAGATTCGGAATGAGGAGAATTCGTGCGAAATATGGCGAGACGTGTTCTTCAATTGTTTCGATTAATGCCTCGGGCTCGGAGCCTGGCATGGCGATCACTGCATAAGGAGAATTCAGATTTCGAGCTACGTCGGCGGCTTGAGCCAAATCGTGCAGCACTGTTACGCGGCTCCTCAACTCGGAGTCGGTCCAGGTCTGCGTTTGGTCGAAAACGGCAACCGGCTTTAGGCCAAAGGCGGGTTCTCTGAGAAGAGTCTCCGCCATCATTCTTCCGGTTTCGCCGGCTCCAAAAATCACGGTCGGATAACCCCACCACGGCTTGTTCGCGAGGCGCTGGCGCAAGAGAGCTCGGTACAAAGGAATAAGAACGATGCTGGCGACGAGCGCCACAAACAACGTCGGCGTCACGTAATGAGAAGGACCACGCCAGGATGCCGTGAGCGCGACAATCGTTGGAAACAGAAATGCCGAAGAAAAAGTCGCTCGCCGCAACTCTTCAGGCGGGCTGAGGGCGGCGCCTGAATACAAGCCCACCGCGCAGTAAAAGGCGATAAAGACAAACAGGAAGGGCCACAAGCGCAGATAGCCGTGCATAGTTGCGTGTCCCTCGAGCAGAACTTTGAGGGCAACACCCAGTACGACCGACGTTATGAGTGCGATGGCGTCGCTTGCGACCAGTAGTCCCACCATAAGAAGCGGCTTGGTCGAGATTGCCCGCGTAACTACCACGGGCTGCGCTAGCGCTCCAGTCATTTCTCCTCCCAAAATTTTGGGGCGCCCCGGAACGGCTGTCGCTTTGGTTGATTAGCCTTCTGACTGCAGGCTCAAGTCTCCCAACTCAAAGTTCCAACCGCCAGACCGCCTGACGCGATTCGTTGCCGCGTCTCATAATTTTTTGCGCTTATCGCCCGATTGCTTCGCTTCGAGCGTTGGGCTGATACCAAGGAAGCGCAAGTAAAAACCAAAAATGCCGCCAGTGGACTGTGTCTACCACGGCGCTGTTTACGATGTTGCCGAGTATGCAGGCAGACGCAACGAAGAAGATTTTCTCCCAATATTCATCCTTCGCTCTCCACCCCATCATCAGGCCTCTGCCGAGAGAAACAAAAATGAACACAACAAAGCCAGCCGCGCCAAAAAAGCCGTTTTCGCTTAGGACACGCAGGTAGCTGCTGTGCGTTGAATAGTGAAACGCGTATTCCGCCTGCCCTGGGCCTATGCCGAGCGGCCGTTCCAAAGCTGTTTCAAAGGCCTCGTGTTGCGTTCCGAAGCGGTCTTTGTCGTACCCATGTAGCCCGCTGGATGTCAAGCGTTGAGATACCATGTCGCGCACCTCCGGTATCTGCAGCACCAACCCGATGCAGAGCCCGACCCCCACAAATGAAACGAGCGCGCGGGACATCGGAAACGGGCTTGGCGTGCCGGCGGGCCGAAACATGTAACTGAAAAATAGGTAGGCGAACAAAGATAATCCGAAATTGATCCAGCAGGCTCGGGAATAGCTGAGGAAAATGCCGGCCACGCTGATCAGAGCGACTGCTATGTGCAGAACAGCCGATTTTGCGCTCTTACGCTTCGCAATAATGCCTGCGACCGCGAAAAGGGCTATAGGGATCAGATACGGCCCATATACATTGGGGTCCTTAAAAGTGCCCTTAGGCCTTCCAAACAGGAGCAGCGTGTTTTGAAAGCCTATTACGTGAAAATAGGACAATAAGCCTGGAACGATACACAACATTCCCGCCGCCGTATACGTTTTGACCACCACCTCCATTCCATGCTTCCCGTAAGTCCACAACACCCCCACGAAAAATACCCAGGAAAGGCACAAATAGAGAGTTACCAGGATGTACCAGACAGCGCGCGTTGCGTCGATTGGATTGTAGAGCGAGACAATGTTGGCCAGCATGAAGACAGCCAACGGCACAACTGCAATTGGCTCCAATCCACGAAAGCCGATAATCCCGGCGCATACCCCCACTAACAGAAGGCCGAGCACTAGCGCATCCACGGGAGCGGGCTCAACCAGCACAATCGAGCTCACCGTCATCGCCAGCCCGATCCCGAACAGAAATAGTTTGTTCGGCGCGCGGGTGCGAACGCGCGGCGTCGCTATCAGTGTCTCGTGCGCTAGAGTCGCGTAGCCCATTTATGCGCTTCTATCCGCGTAATACGAGTAATACTGCGCCATGTCAGGCTTCCAGTCGTTCAGGATCGTTCCAATCAACGGCGTCCGGTCCTCGAGCGCGCGGCGCCTGGCGGCAAGCGCCATTCCGGGAGTCGTAACGCCCGCGCGGAGCACGAGCACCATGCCGTCAGCGGACTTCGCCAATATGCGGGACTCCGGAACAATCAGGAGCGGGGCGGAATCGATTAGGATCAGATCGTATTGCGAGCGCAGTTTGCCCAGAAGCCGGCTTAACCGGTCGGAATGGAGGAGCGTGGGCAGCGGCGCCGACGTCGATCCCACTGTGAGGACCGACAAGCCCGGAACGGTTGTCGAGCGAATCAACGAATCCAATTCGGAGCGACTTTTCTCTCCCTCGGAGAGCGCGTCGAGTAACCCGCTATCGTTCGAGACCTTGAAAACCTCGTGAAGACGAGGTCTGCGGAAATCCGCATCGACCAACAGCACGCGCCGGCCAATCTCGGCGAATGCAACTCCTAAATTGCAGACTGACGTCGTTTTGCCCTCGCGGGCGTGCGGACTGCTGATGATGAGTACTTGCAGCGAGTCGTTCTCCGATTCAGCAAAGAGAATCGAGTTTACGACGCCGCGGAAGGAATCTTTGAGCAGCGAGTATGTATTGAGGGCCGAGCCCCGTGACGTGTACGGAAGGACAGCATCGCTTGGCCCACGCTGGCCGGCCGGAATCAGGCGCGGACCCGACGGCCGCGCCGAGGGTATAACGCCCAGCTCGGTCAAATTGAGCAGCGACGAGGAGTAGCCGGGCTGTTGGATTGTCCGATTGCGCTGCTCCTTTACAAAAACTGCGGTGAAACCGATGAGAAGCCCGCTGGCCATCCCAATACCTGCAAGCAATGGCTTGTTCGGTGTACGCGGCGAGGGGGGCGGCAAAGCTGCATCAACCAGCCGAATGTCGCTGGCGCGGATTGCCGAAACCATTTCGGCGTCATTCACGCGTTTCAGCATGGCTTCATACAGGTCGCGTGTCGTGTCTACTTCCCGTTTCAGCGTGTTATACCGGACCGCTTTGGCGGACTGGTCGGAAACCATGGCGGCCTGCTCGTGATAGGCGGAGGTAAGCATTGCCTCGCGCTGTTTCGCTGTGTTGTATTCATTGGCGATCCGATCCAGGATGTTCGCGCGTTCCCGCTCCATGGTTGCCTTCAACGCGTCGATTTGCGCTTTAACGCGAATCACCTTCACATTCTGCGGAGTGCGCGTGGCCAGCAGATCGGCATACTCGCGGTTGAGATCGGCGAGCCGCATCGAGTATTCGCGCAGAGGGCCGTTGTCCAGCACTTGCGGCAGCGTTTCCGGATCAGCCGCCTTTGCCAGCTTGTATTGCGATTCCCTCTGAATGCGGTCGTTTTGAGCTTGCGCCAGTTCGGTTTCGAGCTCCGACAGATGGGCGTCCGCCATGTTGTTCTTTTCGTCCGTGAAGATCAGCCCGGATTCGCGGCTATATGCCTGAAGCTCGTTCGCCGCCTTCTCCATGCGCTGCTGTAAAAGTTGAACTTGACGGTTCAGCAGAGCGCCTACGCGCTCGCTCAGATTCCAGCGATCGTCGCTATTTGTTTGAATCGCCTCTTCGATCAACGCGTTAACGAAGTCGGCGGCGGTTTTCGGATCGGGATCGGTGTACGTAATCTCGAGCAGATTCGACGCCTTCACCTGTTCGACTTGGAGGTTGGCGAGCGCTTTTTGTACCAAGGCGTTTGTTGATACGACGGGATGGCCGCCCAGATGGAAGACGGCTTTGACAGGGCTGCCGCCGGACGCGCGCTGGTTCGCCCGCGAGACGAGACCCAGTTTCTCGACAACCTTTCTTACGAGACCTTCGCTTCGAAGCAGCTCAATTTCCGTACTGATATAAGCGTCGCCGGCACTTTCGCCGCTCGATGACGCATGAGGATCGACTTCCCTCAGATTTAAGAAGTTCTGATTGATTCCAAGAAGCTCTATGGTGGCGTGGCTCCGATACATGGGCGTTTGAATTGCCGCAATTCCCAATCCAAGCGCTGCGCAGGCAATCGTGATTGCGGCAATCAGCAGCTTGTGAGACCACACAATTCGCAGGAGCCGGACAAGTTCCATCTCCTGGCCCGCGCCAACCGGACCCGGCGCGGCTACATCCAGAACCAGATCTCGGGCGCGATTGTCCCACGGGTTGCCATGCGCCAGCCCGCGAGATGTTACGCCGAATTCGATATCAGATCTGTTCATAATGTCTGTCTCTCCGCTCTCTCCCACCCCACATCACTTAACGCCAAATCGCGTACCCTACGCCCGCCGAAACGGAAGCTTCAATCGCTCTGACTGTCCACTTCTTCGTCGCGCTGTTCGGAATAAACAAAATGTCGTTCGCCTGCAGCCTAACGTCTTCCGCCTTGCCTGCCAGGAGCTTTTTTAAGTCGATTTCCTCCTCTGTCCGCCGTCCGTTGGAACTGGCTCGAAGAATTCGAGTGTGTCCCGTGTCGGCGAAACTATCCAGGCCTTCGGCCATCGAGATCGCCTTTAACACCGTAAAGTCATCGGTTTCCCCAATAGGAAATCCTCCCGCTCTCTTTACGTCCCCCACCACGTAAACAAGCTTCTCCTTTGGAATCGTAATCACGTCGCCGGGCAGTATCGTGATATTTTCCGCCGGCTTCTCGCCGCTAAACAAACTCGCAACCGGTAATTCCGCCGTAAGATGACCATCCGTAAGAGTCGGACGAATACCGGTCGGAAACGTGGAAGCGTCGTCCGCGCTGTCGCGAGTCACCTTGATGATGGGGCCTGCATCGGATCGCAGCCCGCCGGCAAGCGAAATCATTTCCAGCAACGTGCGGCCCCCATCGGCCTGCTGGACACCCGGACGGTTCACCGCGCCCAGAATTGAAACGGGCTTGCTCTTCACATCAATTGATGTGAAGGAAATCTGCGGATCCCTGAATTGAGTCTTCAGAGCATCGGTCAAGACCCTCTGAAATTTTTCGGGTGTTAGTCCTTCGGCCTTCAGAGGACCGATTTCGGGAACATTGACTGTGCCGTCCGCCTGGACTCGCAAAACCCTTTTATCGAGCTCCTCGATATCGGGAGCGCCGAGTGTCACCTCATCTCCCGGCCCGAGAGTCACCGACGAGAACGCGGACGCGTCGCTTGTTCCGGTGTCCGGCACGGAAGCGCCATTCTGCGCGAACGACCAGGCAGAACCAGCCAAAAGTGAAAATAGAACTAACGTTGTTTTCACCACCACCCTGCCAACCTTCAAGCGAGCGCCTCAGAATTGAGGCGCAGCTTGGTAATTAACTAAGAAACGAGGAGAACCGCTTTGAAATCGGAGCACAGCACCAGACTTGAGCAGGGCATACCTGCAATTGTGTTGTGCGGGAGAAAAATAGAACGCAACATCGGCGGACAAAAGCGTCGGAAATCCGGAATGTTTGAAGCCGGTCTACTGACTTAACATGTTTCGGATTACACTGACACTCCGCCGGTACCGGTGAGGAATCCCACCGTTTTCCCATGAATCTCCTCCCAAACTCCTACTCCTCACTAACAACTCTTCGCTCGAGGTGCTTTTGAACTTGGCACCTTCTCTGTTACAGACTACGCGATTCCTCAAACTGAGACGTACTATTACTCTTCAACCGGGAAGTTTCCAGGCGAAACGAAGCCGCCCGGATCCTTATACCGTCCACGCGATACGGACATGTACCAGACATTCCTCCGTGTTCTCTCGTTCGGTTCTCATTGTGAAAACCGGGGTGGATTTTTAGAATGCCTTACTCTAACTGCGAAGTCAATGGTTTCAGGCGATTGTACCAGGAGCGAGGGTACTAAACCAGCTTTCCTATCCACTGTACTACACTAACAAATCAATATTGCATTTCCAGTTAAAATCGCATCAATTCTGAACTCTTGCGGTTCATTCGCAATTGGAAAACATTTCCAGGCTGAATTCGAAATGTACACTTGCAACGGGTCTCTAAAATCGCCTGAAAGGATGGCGAAGCTACGAACGTTTCGCTCGATTTCCATGAAACTTCCGGCTCAATCCACGGTTACTTGCGCCGATCGGCCAGACGATTTGACTGAGAACGTAATTGAGGGAAGAAAGCTGCCCGAATAGCCGAACAGCGTTGTTCAGTTGGAAACGGGGCCGAAGCCGGGCTTGGCGATAGAGGCTTCTTCGAGATGGGGAGAGAACTTCACCAGTTGACTTCTTATTTTGGCGGCGTTGCCGATGAGGACGAACGTCAGGCCGGAAGTTAGGAAATACTTTTTCGCAACGACATTGGCCTGACTAAGAGTCACGGCGTCGATGCGCTCAAAGAGGTTGTCAATTTCATCGCGATTATAGCCGAGCACCTCGAGCCGAATGAGCTGGCGCGCGAGTTGATCGCCGGTCTCGAGAGTCTCACGCGGGATGGTGCCTTTGAGGTAGGCTTTGGCCGACGCCAACTGATCGGCAGTGATTCCCTGATTGGGTAGAGCCTTCAAAGTTGAGATTGCAATTTCAAGAGCGCGGCCGGTTGAATCAGTTTTGGTGAATGTTTCGATGGCATTCATGCCCTCAAGTCGATCGGTCTCGACCGTGTTGCGAGCGCCGTAGGAGAGTCCGGTCTTAACCCGCAACTCCTCGTTGAGCATGGACGTGAAACGGCCGCCGAATAACGTATTGACGAGGCGAATGGCGACGCGGTCGGGGTTGCCGGCAGCGATGCCGGGCTGGACGATATAGAAGTAAGTCTGCGTGGCTCCGGGTTTGTCGATCAGCATCAGCCTGTTCTGGGCGGGGCGCGGCAGTTCGATAGGCGGGGTCCAGCGATACGGCTCGCCTGAGGAAGCAGGAGCGAATGCCTGCTCGACTTCGCGAGAGGCCGCGGCAGGATCGACGTCCCCGGCGACAGCCACAATGAAGTTGTGGGCGTTGTAGAGGCGCCTGTAGTACTGCTCGATGTCCGAGCGGGTGATGCGGCTGACCGACTCTTCGTCGATGATGCGCCCGTAGGGGTGGGTCACGCCGAAGAAAAACGTGTGAGCGTAGGGTGAAATCGCCTCGCTTGGATTATCTTTCAAGGCTTTAATATCGTCGCGGCGCTGGCCCAGGAGCTTCATAACTTCGTCGTTGGGAAAGGTGGGGTGAAGAATGGCATCGGCGACAAGCGACAGGCCACGGCTGAAATCCTTGGCTAAAAACTCGGACTCGAGCAGTGTCATTTGTTCGTCGGCGCGGACACGATACGAACCGCCAAGGGCATCGAGTGAATTGGAAAACTGATCCGCCGAATACGACGCGGTTCCCTTGCGCAGAAGGTCGGCCGTGACGCTAGAAATACCCGGGAGCGCCCGCGGTTCGGATTCTTTTCCGCCTTTCACCGCGACGTCGATATTGACAAGCGGAACGCCCGCCCTTTTCACCACCAATAACGTGACGCCGTTCGGGAGCACGCGCCGGGAATAAGGAGGGAGCTTAATTTGCGTCCAGGCGGATGCAGCGAATAGAAGCAGGAGTGTCGGGAAACCAAGGACGCGAATCATCGCGTTGCCTCCGGTGCGGACTTCAATTCCGGCTCGAGGATGCCGACGGTCCGGTTCTCGGGGCGGAACAGTTTTTTCGATATGCGTTCGACATCGGCGGCTGTGACTTTTTCGATATCGGCAGGTTCGGTGAACAGGCGCTGGTAGCCGCCATAGAAAAGCTCGTAGGTGCCAAGGAGGTTAGCGCGGCCGGAAACGGTTTTCATTTCGCGATAGTGGGTGGCCAGCCATTGGTTCTTGGCCTTCCGCAACTCGTCGTCGGTAGCAGGGTTGGCGCCGAGCTTGTTTAATTCATCGACAACAAGACTCTTGAGTCGATCGACTTCGACTCCCGCGCGGGGCTGAACGTAGATGGACAGCAGAAACGGGTCGAGCGAGGGTTCGTCAAAGACCTCGACATTGAGCGCGACCTGTTCTTTGTCGACCAGAAGAGAGTGGAGGCGCGAACTATCGCCCGAGGAAAGTAGAGCTTCGGCGATTTGAGTAGCGGGATCGTCGGCACTCCGTGAGGGAGCCATGTGAAACACCATGAGCAGGAGCGGCAGTTCGGCTTCCTTTTCCAGCCGAACAACCCGTTCGCCTTCCTGCGGAGATTCTTTGGTACGAGGCTCGGCAAAGGTTTGGTGAGATGGGATGGGATCGAAATACTTCTTCGCGAGATCTAAAACCCGGCCGGTTTCAATATCGCCCACCACCACCATCACGCAATTATTGGGCGCGTACCCTTGATGGTAATAATCGTCGAGATCCTGTCGGGTCCAGGCTTCGATGTCGGAGGGCCAGCCGATGACGGGCCAATGATAGGGATGAGCGATGATGGCGGAGGCGGTGACTTGCTCGGAAAGCGCCCCGAAATTATCGTTATCGACGCGAAGGCGGCGTTCGGAATAAACTACTCCTCGCTCGGATTCGACGAGTTTTGGATCGAGCGTCAGGTGCGCCATGCGGTCGGATTCCATGCCCATCATCAACTCGAGAGCGCCGGGCGGAAACCAATCCATGTAAACCGTCGCATCTTTAGTCGTATAGGCGTTGTTATTGCCGCCTTTCTCTTCCATCTGACGATCGAACTCGCCCGCGCCGTATTTTTGAGAGCCATTAAACATCATGTGCTCAAAGAAATGGGAGATGCCGGTAATGCCGGGGCGTTCATCGCGTGAGCCTACGCGATAGAAGAGGTAGAGGGCCACAGTGGGGACGCTATGGTCCTCTTCCACGAGGATCTTCATCCCATTATTCAGGGCCGCGGTATGGATGCGCTCCGGCGTCTGGGCCAGCAAGAGACTTGGCGCGAGAACGAGAAAGAGGGTTTTAAGGAACTCGCGCAAGGCGTTATTCGTCTTCAGGCGGTGGCAGTTTGGGCGAAACTTCCTACAGCTCTCTGTTCATTGTCGTAGGTTTCGAAAACAGTCTGCAGTTTAGTGATCGACAACAGGTCGCTGAGCTTCTTTTGAAGATTCAGTAGCTTGACCGCTCCGCCCTGATTTTTGGCAGTGATGTACAGACCGACGAGTTCGCCCAGGCCGGCGCTATCGACGTAGCCGACATTACTCATATTGAGGACGATCTTCCTGCTGCCTTGCGCGAGCAATTGGCGCAGCTTGTCGCGAAGGAGCCCGGTACTATCGCCCAGCGTGATTCTGCCATCGAGATCAACAACAGCCACATCGCCGAGGTGGCGAACATTTGCGGTCAGAGCCATATCGTAAGAACCTCGTCACTCAGTGTACATGAACTTCGCGACAAATAAATCGGACGCGCCGGAAGGCCCGGAAGCTGACGTTTCCTGCGTCCTGTGACGTTCCTCCTCCCGCGTTGGGCGACTGGGCCTTACAATTGTGTGAATTGACAAAGAGGGGCATTTTCGCCTGCCAAAACCTAATCCGGCCCGTGTTAAAGTGGTGGAGTTTAGCGATAGCCGGTAACACCTCCCGATGAAGCGTAGTATTTTCCTCCTTTTCGTATCTGCCTTCGCGTGGGCTCAAAGCCCATCGCAAGCCCCGTCGGCTCCGACGCAATCGACACCATCCCAAACGGCGCAGCCGGGCCAGCCGCCCTCTCAACCGAAGGCACGTGGGCCGGTTGCCGTCGCCCAACAGGACCCCAACCGAGTGGTCGCGACAGTAAACGGCCAGAAAGTCACGGCGCAGCAAGCGCTGAAACTTTTGCAAGCAATGCCTCAAGCTGAATTGCAACGGTTTCAGCAGGCCGGCGGCGGGTTACCCACGGCACTGCAACAGATTTTCTTAATGCAACATCTGTCCGATCTGGCCTTACAACAGCACCTGGATCAACAGGAGCCATGGAAAACCGAGCTCCAGTTCTCCCAGGCCAATACTCTCGCTCAGGCTTACGTCAACCAACTGAGCAGCCAAATAAATCCCAGCGCGGCCGATGTGAAGAGCTATTACGATCAGCACCCGCAACAATTCCAGGATGCGGAGTTGAGCGGCATTATCGTAAACTTCACGCCAGCCAGCACGACTGCTCCGCCAAACACCCCCGGCGCCAGAACTGAGGCGCAGGCCAAGGTAAAGGCTGACGATTTGGTAAAGAAGATCCGTGGTGGGGCGAATTTCACCGACTTGGCGAAGACCGAGTCCGATCACAAGGCGTCGGCCGCGAAGGGCGGGTTGCTTGGGTCGTTCTCACCTGACAAGCTGCCAAAGGAAATCAGCGATCCGGTGTTCAAGCTTGAAGACCGGCGATGTGACCGACCCCATCCGGGAAGCAAGCGGATACTACATCCTGAAGCTCGACAGCATTCAGAAGAAAACGTTCGAGAAGGCGCAAACCGAGATTGTGGCTCAGCTCAAGAACGATCAAGTGCGAAAGATGCTCGATCAGCAGAACCATCAATACCAGATTCAAGTGCAAGACAGTGACTTCTTCAATCTGCCCGCCGCAACTACGGGATCGAATACGCCGTCGCTCGCCCGGCCAACTCCTGGTCAGCCTCGATCGACGGCGAGCAAATAAGCGCCCTATCGAATCCATTGAGGGCGTCGACGCGCCCATCTGGATCGAAACTTTTGTTCTCGGGCTGCCTCCATTTCAAGGCAGCCCAATTCATTTAGAATTCCGCCCGGCTTTAACAGCCAATCGCGGAAAGCTGCTGTCAGGCGACTGCCATCGCGGCCGCCCGGTTTATGCAGCCAGTTTTTTGCGGGAACGCAGAATTGTTCTCGAAGAGGATTTGGCGTCGGCCGTCTGCGATTTGCGACTCATCTTCGCTCACGAGATCTATCATTTCGCGTGGTGGCGTCTAGGCAACAATCGCCGCGCTGAATATGATTCTTTACTGCGCGCGGAGCTTGCCTCCTCAGCCCGAGGCGAACTCGGCGAATCCTCATCTGTCGCAAAGCGGGAGCATATCACGCGAGAACACGGCCTCGGTGGAAATTCCTGGAAGCAGTACGTCTGCGAAAGTTTCTGCGACACCGGAGCGTGGCTGTTCAGCGGTGTAGATGAGCATCTAAGGGTTCAACTCGCGGCCAAGTGGCGTATCAAACGCGCCTCATGGTTCCGTTCTCTGCCCCAAATGAGAGTTTGACTTGGTTTGGCATCCTATACTGTTCTCTAGGTACAGCTGTGAAATTTTTGAGAGTGCTCCCGCTCGTCGGCGCTCTGGCCGCCCTGTCTGTTGTTCTGAGCTCTTGTTCGCGGACGTGCGTGGCGGGAGAGGCTCGACAATCGCCCAGCGAGCAGTCGTCGAACCTGAAGGCGGCGCCCGATTTCAGCCTCAAAGACGCAAACGGCGCGACGGTGAAGCTTTCCGATTACAGGGGCAAGGTCTTGCTGCTGAATTTTTGGGCGACCTGGTGCGGGCCATGCAAGATCGAGATCCCGTGGTTCATGGAGTTTGAACAGCAATACAAGAACAGAGGCTTCGAAGTTCTTGGAGTGGCCATGGACGATGACGGATGGAACGCGGTGAAGCCATATGTTGCGGATCGAAAATTCAACTACCGCATTGTTCTAGGCAACGATTCTGTTGCCCACGCTTACGGGGGAGTTGACGCGCTTCCCACGACGTTCGTCATCAATCAAGACGGAAAGATTTTGACTTCGCACATCGGCCTGGTGAATCGGGATGACTATGTCAAAGAGATTACGAGCCTTCTCAACACGTGCGCGGACGCGCGCAACCTTCGCAGCCGCGCTGTTCCTGCCTTGTTTGACATTCGCGCAGGCTGGTAAGCAGGTGGTCAGCGTCGCTCCGCCACAGGAGCTTAAGGCGAAACGGGGCGGCACTGTGAACGGATCGCTCGAAGTGTCCGTTCAGCCGGGTTACCACGTCAATAGCGATAAGCCGAAAGACGAGTTCCTGATTCCGCTGAAGCTTACGTGGACGGGTGGTCCGCTCGTGGCGCGCAGAGTTGTGTACCCTTCGCCCGGACAAGTGAAGGTTGGAAGCGACACGCTCAACGTGTTCACGGGCACATTTGCTATTACAACGGAGTTTGCTGTTCCGCAGCAGGCCACAACCGGCCTGGCGATGATGGTAGGAACGCTTCACTACCAGGCGTGCGACAGCCAATCGTGCAAGCGTCCATCGAGTCTGATCGCACGCGTACCAATCATTATTCAGTAGAAGCCTTCCGATGCGACGCTTGTTGATCCGGCCGGGCGGCATTGGAGATTCGATCACCTGTTTTCCAGCGATGGAATGGCTCCGGGCCGATTACACCGAAGTTTGGGTACCTTCGGCGATCGTTCCCTTGGTGCAATTTGCGGACCGGGTGCGAAGGATCTCAAGCACCGGGATTGAACTGCTTGGTGTCGGCGATTTGGAAGCGCCCGGCCCGCTGCGCGAGAGTCTCGCGGAGTTCGACGATATTGTGACCTGGTACGGTTCCAATCGTTCCGAGTTCCGTGAAGCCGCTCGGCGCCTCAACCCGAATTGGCGTTTTCTTGTTGCGCTACCGCCGAAAGATTCCGCGGAACAGGCCACGGATTTTCACGCCAAACAAACAGGAGCGCCGTTGGGGCGCCGCCCCCGTATCCAAGCGCCGGCGCAGGAAATTCGCGCGACCGTTGTGATTCACCCGTTTTCGGGCGGCCGCTCGAAGAATTGGCCGTTTCTTCGCTTTCGCGAGCTAACCGAAACCTTGCCTCTACCGGTCGAATGGACGGCCGGACCGGAAGAAGAGTTACCCGAAGCGCGCCGTTTCGACAACCTCATGGATCTGGCATGCTGGATTCGCGGCGCGGCTCTTTTCATCGGAAACGACTCGGGCATTACTCACCTGGCGGCGGCAACCGGCGTTCCAACTGTGGGATTGTATGGGGAGAGTAATGCCATAACCTGGCGCGCACGCGGGGAACGGATGATCGCGATCGCAAAACCCTCAGTCGAAGAAATTCGGGTGACTGACGTCGTCGACGCTGCGGAGGCAATCCTATCGCTTCCTGCCGGAGAGCGGCATTTTGAGCAGCGGTTCGACCAGATCGGGCGGTAACTCCGCTGACAAGCTCACGTTGGCCGCGTTCTGGCTCACCTGAACTGTGTCGAGGAGCTTCAGCAAATCCGCCTGATCGCTGCGAGTGCTCAGGCGAGCAAATCCAACTATCCCCTTCAGAGCGTCCCGAACGCGCTGAGCGCCTTCGCCGGAAGCACAGTCGATGTTGCCCTTCAACTCGGCTCCCCGATCGGCGTGCAGGCCGAGCTGCGCCGACTGGATATAGTCCACAAAGTTCGAAAGAAGCGATTTCATTCCCGTTGTATCCGGACCGCTAAGTAAGGAGGCAGGAAAGACGCCGTTAGAAATGAACCAGACTTGATCACCAGCCGGCATGGCTCGCAGCTTGGCGGCGAATTCGTCGGGAAGGCGCGAGCGGTCGGCGCGGTGATCGAGAACATCTTTCAAGTCAGTCTGCGTGCCCGCTACTGCCACGCCGGTATCGAGGAAAACCACCGATGTCTCCGGATTTCCAAACAATGTGTACTCTTTGTATTTGAGCTGCGAGGTTCCAAGCGCCCCTAATTTCGGCTCCATTTCTTCAACCTTGAAGCGGCCGCGCGCCATCACTAACGCGCGATTGCCATTTGAAGCCAACACCATCTGCCAAACATCTTTTCGAAGGTCGAGGCCGGTACGCTCGGATAACAGGTCGAGACGGCGATCGAGATCAAACCGTTCATTCAGCTTTTCATAGAGCGGCGTCGAGCGCAGTTTGTCTAAGCGCGCGCCAGCGAGCAGCTTCGTATCCGGAGGGACGAGCGGCCCAAAGGCAGGGTCCATAACCAACCCTGTTGCAGGGCTCCGGGAGCAGCCCGCAAGCAGCAAGCACAGCAGCAGGCTTCCTGCGAGCGGCCAAAATCTTCGATCGGACACTCAATAATCCCGTTTGCGGAAGATCTGGATTGCCCCTGCCAGAACAAGCAGGCCAAAAACGCCCGACGTCCAGGCCGGCGTAATCCACGCGGCCTGCCGGTCGCTGATCAGACTCATCATCGCGCGTCCCAGATCCCACACTTTTGGCAGAATCCAATACAACCCTGTCCATAAATCTCGCGACCATTGAGAGCCGAGCAGCTTAACGACGTTATCTTTCTGAGCGAGTACGGCGCTAATCAGCATAAGCGCGACGGCGACCATGACGGCGACCGACGAGCTTTCGAAAGCAACGCCTATCAGGGTGACGACACAAAGCAGCACCGCGAAAACGAAGACCGTGATGGGAATAGTGATGAGAAACTCGGGGAACCAGAGCCCGGTTTTCCATCCCACAATCACCCAGATGCTGAGAATCAGATACAGCACATTCGCGGTGACCAGCAGAATGTTGCCTGTGAAGCGGCCCATCAACAATGTGACGCGGCTCACCGGTTTCGAGAGCAGAAGGCCGATGCGGCCCGGTTCGAGCACACTCGGAATCAGTCCGGCTGAAGCGAAGATCGCGAGAAACGTGCCCCATATATAGAGAAAGATCGCCACGCGCGAGTAGGACAGGCGGACCAGGCGTTCCAGACTCCAGAAATGATGCGTGGTCTGTTCAAGTCCAAGTAACGAAACCGCGCCTTCCACTACGTCGATCTTCAAAATGAAGAGGAAGAAGCCGATCAGAAGCGTGGATAGCCCGAAAAGCCCCCAGAACAGCCACCGTGCGCTTGCTTCCTGAAACGTGTCGGCCAGCAGCGCGAGAAAAACGGAAAGGCTTCGGTTTGGTCTTCGAGTGCTCATGAGGCAACTTCCGCCAGTTCGGGCGCGCGAGGTCCGGCCTGCGTTGTGCGGATGAAAACATCTTCGAGCGTCGTAACCGTGCGTTGCACGCTCTCAATCATTGCGCCCGCTCGGCGAATGATGTCGATCGCGTCGTTTAATTCATCACTCGAGAGAAGCTGCGCTTCCAATACGCGACTACTAATGCTGACCGAAGAACAGAGTGGCGACAGAGCGGCAATGAGTTCGCTTGGCGCGTCACGCGCCACCACGCGGTAGCCGCGCCCCGCGATCAGATCGCGAACCCGGCCTTGCAACGCCAGTTCGCCCTTGTGAATGATGGCTACTTCATCGCAGAACGATTCCACTTCGCTCAACAGATGCGAGTTGATGAAGATGGTCACGCCAGTTTCGAGCAGGCCATTCAGGATGCCTCGTATCTGCTTGCGGCCCACCGGATCCACTCCATCCGTTGGTTCGTCTAGCACCAGCAGCCGCGGCCGGTGAAGAAGCGCCTGCGCCAGGCCAAGGCGCTGCAGCATACCTTTCGAATATTTCTTGATGCGGACCTGCTCCCAACCGCTCAGACCAACCACCTCGAGCATTCCAGGTATACGCTCCCGCCTTTCCATTGCTGACAAACCCGACAGAGCGCCATAGAAATTCAGCATTCCTCGCCCTGTCAAGTAGGTTGGGAAGCGATGATTCTCGGGAAGATATCCAACCGGCCGGCGCGCTTCCGGATCGCTCACATCGCGTCCGAATATTCTCGCAGCGCCATCGTTTGGATGAACCGCCGACAGCAGCAGCTTGACAAACGTTGTCTTGCCCGCGCCATTTGCGCCCAACAACCCGAATTTAACGCCCACCGGCACCTTGAGATTTACGTCGGAAACCGCCCGGACCTCACGGCCGCGAAAGCGCGATCGGTAGATTTTGGTGAGCCCGGTGGTCTCGATCGCGAACTCGCTGTCCATCACTGACAAGGATACGCAAAGGCGGCCTTGGGTGTTCCGCTGGTCTGATATGCCCATCGCACTATCCGGTTCATCTCAGGTAATGAGGCCTTTTCGGATGGCGTAGAGAATAAGCTCCGGCACAGTATGTAAGTTCAGCTTGTGCAGGATGTTCGAGCGATGAGTGTCGACAGTATAGGGACTCAGGTTTAAAAGCGCCGCAATTTCTTTGTTGCCCTTGCCTTCGGCGACGAGCTGCAGAATTTCGCGCTCCCGGCCGGTTAATAGCTCGAAGCTGTCCTCCTTCTGCTTGTCGGCCATTTCGCGGAAGAAATCCTCCTGCAAGAGGCGGCTAACCTTCGGACTGAAGTAAGAATGCCCTTGCGCAACCGCGCGAATCGCTGCAATCAAATCTGCTTTGAGCGAATCCTTGAGCAGATACGCGCGCGCCCCCGCGTTCAACGCGCGCAGGATATAGCTTTCATCGTGATGCATGCTGAGGATCACAACGCCCGTGTGTTCGCAACTCTCGAGGATGCGCCGCGTGGCCTCGATGCCGTTCAGACCAGGCATGGCGATATCGATTACGGCCACGTCAGGGTGGAATTGTTGCGCCAGCGAGAGCGCCTCCCGACCATCCGCCGCTTCGGCGACCACCTCGAAACCCTGGCGCTCGAGCAGCAATCGAAGGCCGTCGCGGAGGACGTTATGATCGTCGGCCAACAGGATCCGAATGGGCTTCATGCGACTCGTTTACGTCAAGGTTAGCCATAGGAAGGTTGATTTTGAGCAGGGTCCCCCGGCCTGGCTGAGAATCGATGGCAAAGTTCCCGCCCAAATGATGAACCCGCTCCTCGATTCCCAGCAATCCCAGTCCGCGCACACGCCGGGCATCGAAACCTGTTCCATCGTCTTGGACGATGAGGCCGATTTCGAAAGGCCGGCGCTGCAAGGACACCTGAACCGTGGTGGCCTGTGCGTGGCGGGCGGCGTTGTTCAAAGCCTCTTGCACGACACGATAGATGCAGGTTTTGTGTTCTTCTGGAAGGTCTTCCGGAGCGTCAGCGGCAGCGACGAGCACCCGCAATCCTGTGCGCTTAGCGGTTTCTTTCGCCTGCCAGTTCAACGCGGGGACAAGACCGAAATCGTCGAGCATGGATGGGCGCAACAAAAGGGCCATATTGCGGGCTTCGTTCAAACCTCTCTCGGCCAGATTGCGGATGGATTCGAGGTGCGGAAGCAGGTCGGTGCGCTGGTGTATGTCGAGCAGATTCTCGGCTTCCATCAGGATGGCCGAGAAGGACTGACCGGCTCCGTCATGCAGTTCACGCGATAATGCCCGGCGCTCTTCTTCCTGTCCCCGCACCAGCTTAGCGGAGAGGTCGCGGAGCCCGGCTCGCGCCTCAACGTTTTCTTCCAGGCTGCGGCGCAGTTCGTTCTGCAATCGAAGAATGAGAAAGCTCGTGTAGATCGCAAGCCCGACACCGCCCACCAGTGTTATCGCAATCATGCCGATCAACCCAAGTTGCAAGCGTCCAAAAAGCCCGGCCAATTGTTGATCGCCGCGCTGCAGAGCTTGTTCGTTCAACTGGCCTACGCGGTCTGCAATTTGTAGCATGGAAGTCCGGCGCGGAATCAGTTCGGTATAGAAGAATTGGTAGAGATATTCCTGGCGTTCCGCCGCGGTCCAGGAGAAGGTCTTGTTAAGAACCCTCCAATACGCTTCAATTTCGGAGCGTAGGGACGAAAACGGGCCTGCTTCCTCCGGCTCGAGCGATTTCGCGTATTGATTGAGAGCCGAGTCCGTTTTGCGGCGCAGGTCGCTCAGATCCGCAAGCTGAACATGCGCGCCCGGCTCGGGAGCGAGCAGAAAATCGCGGGCCACGGTGCCGGATAGGTAGATGGAGGAGCGGATCTGCTCGAGGATGCGGCTGCGCGCAAGGAACCGATGCTCGAGCTGGGCATCGCTTGTCCGCAAGCTGCCGATGATCAGAAGCGCGCCGATCTCCGCCGCCGCCATAAGTAGCAGCAGCCCCCCAAATCCGCCTACCAACGCGAGCCAGGGTTGTCGCCTCATGCTGCCACCTTGGGAAGAACCTAAACTACCAACACTAGCGCGCGCGAAAGGCGCGAAGATATCCCGTCTGAACGGTATTTTCGCTTCTCAACGATACCGTCTCAACGCGATTTTCTCCCTCAGCTCTTTTGACTATTGTCAGGGTAGAGATCGACCTAGTCGGACGAAGCGGCGACAAAGGAGGTTGGAGTTGAAGACAGCGATAATTGCGGCGATGATTGCCGGAGCGTGCGCGCCGGCTATGCTGGCGCAAACGTCCGCGAGACCGGACATCTCCGGCACCTGGATGGAGAGTTCGAATGGAGCGATCAAATGGGTTTTCGCCCTGAAGGACGATAGCATGCACGTTCGCGAAACGAACGGCGACAAGTTGGTTGCGGATTTCACTTGCGTCATTGACGGACAGGAATGCGCAGTCAGGGAAGACGGGCGTTCGATAAAAATCATGCTGTACTACAACGGTCCGGCGTTTATCGCTATTCGAGAGCGCGGTGGTAACGATGTACAGAAGGAAAGAATCACCGTGAGCCCTGACGGAAAAACGCTCGAGGTCGAAACTGTCCCCCTTTTCGATTCCCAGAAATCGGAAAAGCTGACATTCGTGCGCCAGCAAACAAATTCAGATAGTAAGTCCTCATGAATGGAGACGTACCAGATGTTCACAAGAATGATTCTCTCAGCCCTCGGCGCCGCCGCGGTTGCTGCCATGCCTTTGTCCCTTCGGGCAGCGGACGTCAGCAAAGGCGATGCTGAATTTTTGAAAATGGCTGCGGAAGCGGATATGACGACGACCCACATTGGCAAAATGGCGGAAGACCGTGCGGCCACAACTGAAATAAAGGATTTCGGCAAGAAACTGGCTCAGGATCACATGAGCGATTACCAGCAAATCACCGAACTCGCGGCGAAAACCGGCGCGGAAGTGCCAAAGGGTATAGACAAGCTGGATGACCGGCAGATCGCGAGCCTCGACAAACTCAAGGGTAAAGCTTTCGATCGGACGTTCCTGACTCAGGAAACAACGGAGCACGAAAGGCTGGTGAAGGCGTTCAAGCAAGAGGCCGAGCACGGAGACAACCCGGAAATCAAAGACTACGCAAACAAAGCGCTACCGGTGATTCAAGGGCATTTGCACGACGTGCAAGACCTGCTGAAACCAAAGGCGCACAAGGCGTAGTTTCGGGAAACTTCAATCGGCATGGATCCGTTAGCTGTTTGCGTCGCTACGGCTACAATCCTGAGTGTTCCGGCGGGTGGTCGGCCGACATGCCAAAAGACCACCTTTGCGCTTTCTTGGCATGTTTGATAGCGTCTCGGCGTCTATTATGCAAATGCGCCGAATCCTGCTCATTGCCGCTATAGCTATCGCCGTGATTCTGGTGGGCTTGGCTGTTGCCGTTTCTCTTATTGACGTCAACAAATACCGGCCCCGTATTCAGGCTGAACTGCAATCCAAACTGGGCCGCCCCGTCACTCTGGGTGAGTTACACTTGCGTTTACTTCCGTTCTCTGTTCGCGTCGATGGGGCCACAGTGGGCGAATCGCCTGCTTTTCCGTCTTCAGCGCCTTTTGCAAAAGCGAGCGAAGTCTATGTAAGCGTTGGGTTATTTTCGCTCATCTCCGGCAATCCACAGGTCAAGGCCATTGAACTCACCCGTCCTCAGATCGAAATCATACGGAACGCGCAGGGCGTATGGAACTTTTCGAGCATCGGCGGAACAAACGAACCCAAGACTCCGAGCCAGCCCAGCTCCGCTGGCGGTGGGCTCACGCTCGACAAGCTGAAAGTCACCGACGGCGCAGTGGCATACACGGATGAGCAGCGGCACCAGCCGCGCTCCGTATACGACCACATCGACGCGGAACTGACGGACTTCGCCCCGAACAAGCCCTTCAACATTGACCTCAGCGTCCACCTGCCAGGCGAGGGCAAGCAGGTGATTGCGCTGGATGCGAAAGCTGGACCAATTCGGGCGGATCCGTCGCAGATGCCCATCAACGGTCACTTCAACTTCCAGGAGGTAACCCTCTCAGGATTAACCAAATTCGCCTCAAGCGCGATCCCGCCTAACACCGACAGTACCGTTACCGGCGACGGCACCATCGACTCCGCCGGTGAAGCTGTGTCTGTCAAAGCAAATCTGAAGCTTCAGAACACAACCGTCCATGGTGTGAAGATCGATTACCCGGTCGAAGCGCAATGTGATATGTCCGACAACCGGAAATCGGATCTGCTCACGATCCGCCAGGGCGAGATCAAGTTAGGATCAACACCCATATCGCTATCGGGAAGCGTCGATGGAAGCAAAAAGCCGTCCGATTTGAATCTTCACCTGCAAGCAAAGAATGCGTCAGTGACGGAGCTGGCGCGGCTGGCGGGCGCATTTGGCGTCGCTCTGAACCCGCAATACCAAGTGAAGGGAACTCTAAACGCCGATATTAGCGCGAAGGGGCCGGCCAGCGCGCCCGAACTCTCGGGGTCGCTCTCGGCGAAGGAACTGGAAGCGAGCGGCGGAGAGATCAAGCAACCAGTCTCGATTCCGGAAATGGACGTCACACTGTCTCCGGCAAGCATCATTTCAAATCCCTTTGTGGCGCAAAGCGGCTCTACTCGCCTCACCCTAGCCTTCTCACTTTCCCAATACGCCACGCCGAATCCGAACATCGACGCGACTATGAAAACCGACGGCGCGAACGTCGCCGAGCTGCTGAATATGGCGAAAGCATACGGCATGGACGCGGTGAAGGGTGCGAGCGCCAGCGGCCACCTGTCTCTCGACGTGCACGCGGCTGGGCCGTTGAAGGATACTTCGAAGCTGGCCTATTCCGGATCGGGAAGCTTGTCTGATATCGTTCTGAACACCCCTACCCTCACAAAGCCGTTGAATGTGCATTCGGCGAATCTCCACTTCGCCCAAAACGGCGCTTCTATCGATAATCTTTCGGCGTCGCTCGGCAGCACTACCTTGCAAGGAAACTTGAGCGCCAAGAATTTCGCCGCGCCCGAAGTGCAGTTTGCGCTGGCTTCGACCAATATCAATGTGGACGAACTTCAGCGTATTTCTTCACCGGCCGCCCCTCCGGCTAGCGCGAGCCACGCGCCACAACAGGCCGCCAAACCCGCGGCGGCTCCGGCATCGACCCAGCCGGGGCTACTGAGCAAAACCACCGGGGGCGGTACGCTTTCCGCGGCGCAGATTGTCGCGCAGGAAATTGTACTTACCAACGTGAAGGCAACGGCTAAGTTGGACCACGGCCTTATCACGTTGTCCCCGGTTACGGCCGGTATTTTCGGTGGAAGCGAGGCCGGAGCCATTACGCTCGACACACGTCCTCAAATCGCAACTTGTTCGCTCAAGACCAAGTTCACAGGCGTCGACACCAACAAACTCCTTTCCGCGGTCAGCTCCGTTAAGGACCGGCTCTACGGAAGTCTTGCCGCCGATGCGAACCTCGGCTTCGCGCTCGAGTCGAGCGCCAACCTGCCGCGCACGCTCAACGGCGATCTCTCGTTCAATATCGCGAACGGAAAGATACAGGGCGTCAACATACTGCACGAGCTCTCCTCGGTGGGCAAGTTTCTGGGCGCTGCCCCCGCGCAAAGTTCTGGTCCGCAGACCGCGATCAAGAAGTTGAGCGGAACGCTGAACATCAAGAATGGCGTGGCAACAACCAACAACCTGGTTGCCGAATTAAACGAGGGATCGCTGTCGGGCGCCGGAACACTCAACCTTGTGGATCAAGGCATCAACATGCACGTCAACGCGGTGCTATCCAGCGGCACGAGCCAGCAGGTTGGAGGGGCTAAAGTGGGTGGTTTCCTGAGCACCGCCTTGGCCAACAACAAGGGCGAGCTTGTGTTGCCGGTGATCGTGACGGGAAATATGAGCAAGCCCATCTTCGCGCCCGATACGCAGGCTCTCGCGCAAATGAAACTGAAGCACCTGTTGCCGACAACCGGAAATCCGGGCAGCGCTGTGAGCGGCATTCTGGGAGGCGCAACGTCGGGCAATCAGAATCAGCAGAACAGCACGCAGGGCGTCGTGAACGGAATACTGGGGCAGTTTGGCAAGAAGAAGAAGCAATAACTCAAGGGGCTGTTGCGCTGGGTTGTTTCGAGTATTTGCGTTTTGTTTTCTGTTCTCTCTGGTACTAGTGTAAGTTTTCATTTATTGCTATAAGTGTAATGAGAAGCCTCGCATTTTAGTCGTAAATAGTGCAGTTCCTTGCTGAACCGGGGGGCGAAGAGGTCCCTTAGCTGTAGGGAATTTTGAACTAACGGAACTACTTGAATTCTCTCGACGTAGCTTTGCGTCAGTTTGGACTTGGGCCTATGGCAATCGGGTGGCCGGGTGCTGAGTACTGCTCGCGCGACGGAGGGTGAGTGGAACACCAGCAACAATACTCATACGCCGCCATGTCGGTTGCGGACAGCAGAGCTGGAAGCGTTCGCTTCGTTTCCGCTGGTGAACAGATCCGAAAATACGGACTTCACCGTCCGGAACACGCTGCAATTGTGGCAGGTTGTCGCCTGATAACTTTCCGCGAACTTGTCAACCGTGCCTCTGCCTTGGCGGCGCGCTTTCGAGAGCAGTTAGAGAGCAATCCGAACGCTCCGATAGCCATCTGTTCCGGCAATTCGGTACGGATGATCGCCGCCGCCCTGGCTGCCTGGCAAGTTGGATGCCCGTATCTCCCAGTGGATCCCGCCGGCCCTCGAGAGCGGCTAAGGCACATGCTGACGGAGTGCGGCGTTGCCTTGATCGCGACCGAGAGCTCGTGTCTTCAAAAGCTGCCTGCCGGAAGGTGGCGGCAGATCACAATAGACGAGTGCTTAGAAGCCGGTCCGGGGTGGTGCGGTATGGATGCAATTGAGACCCAAGCGACGAACGTGGCGCCTAACGATCCCGCCTATGTCATCTACACATCGGGATCGACCGGCCAGCCTAAGGGTGTAGCAGTTTCTCATGCGAATCTCGCCCACTTGGCTGCCTGGTACAAAGAGGTTTTTTCCGTCAGCGAAGAAGATCGCGGCACTCAGTTCGCCTCGCTGACATTCGACGCGACGATCCTCGAGACGTGGACTCTACTAGCGGCAGGCGCCACCGTCTATGTTCCCGACTCTTCAATGAAGTTAATGCCTGAACGTCTTCGCGATTATCTAGTCAGCGAAGGTATTACTCATTGCTTTGCGGTGACTGCGATCGCCGAGCGCCTCTTTACAGTAGAATGGCCGCCGAGTACGAAAGTGCGGTTCCTGCTGACGGGCGCGGATACGTTACGACTGTTCCCACCCAAAGGCTTGCCGTTTCAGGTTGTGAACAATTACGGTCCAACCGAGTGCACGGTTTTGGCAACGTCGGGAGTGGTGCCACCTGACGGTGATCCAAACACCATGCCTACCATCGGCCGCGCAATTCCCGGCGTGCAAGTTTACCTGCTCGGCTCGAACCTTGAGCCTGTTTCCGATGGCGAGGAGGGCGAGATCTACATCGGAGGCGCCGGGGTCTCGCTGGGATATATAGGCCGTCGAGACCTTACCGCCGAACGCTTCATTGGGAATCCGTTTGAAGACGCTACCGCGCCGATCCGCAACCGCTCGCGCTTGTATAGAACGGGCGATCTGGCGAGAAAGCTGCCGAACGGGGAGATCGAGTTTCGGGGCCGCATCGACCAACAAATCAAGCTGCGCGGATATCGCATCGAGCCGGGCGAGATCGTCCAAGCCCTAAGAAATCATCCAGCCGTCGCAGCGGCAATAGTCAAGACAATTCATGTCCTGTCGGGCGAGCAACTCGCGGCTTATCTAGTGCTGCGTACAAACATCTCAGGCGCCGATCTGCGCACTTACCTAAGTACTTTACTGCCGGACTACATGATTCCGGATCGTTTCGTGCGTATCACAGACCTGCCGCTGACCGGGAACGGTAAAGTGGATCTGGCGGCATTGCCAATTCCGGATTCATCGAACACGCTCGACGAGAATCAGGAATATGAGGCTCCGGAAACCGAAATCGAGCAAGAGGTCACAGCCATCCTTTCTGCTCTCCTGGGCGGCAAAGCAGTAGGATTAACGGACAACTTCTTCCGGCTTGGAGGACATTCGCTGCTCGCCGCTCAGGTCATCAGCCGGTTGCGTCAAACGTTTGGAGTCGAACTGCCGATCCGCACCGTATTCGAAACGCCCACCGTCACTGGCCTTTCTCGCGCGATCGAGCAGAAGATGGTCGAGCTTTTGGCGGCGCTTCCCCCGGAAGACGTCGGTGAAAGCGGGTCTTTGAGTCTATAGGTTGGCTGCATCCTATGGCAAATGTGGCGAGCATCCGTGAAAGCGATCAGGATGCAAGTCTCAGTTTGTTCCTCCTGCTTGACCCGGAAATCCTCGCAAACCCGTATCCGTTATTTAAAAGAATTCGGACTACAGACCCGGTTCATTGGGATGTGTACCTCCATTCCTGGGTAGTTACCAGGTACGAAGATGTGGTTGATGTGCTTCGGAAGTTTTCGGCCGCGCGGACACAAACACCCGAGCAGCTGAGGGCGATGGGTTTAGCGGAGATGAGCCCCGTCGCCGCTGTGCTCGTCAAGCAGATGCTGTTTTTGGACGCACCAGCGCACACGCGCATCCGAAGTCTTGCTTCGGCGGCATTCATGCCCGCGCAGGTTGCCTCGCTACGCGGCCGAATTGAGCAAATTGCGGACGATCTTCTCGATCGCGTTCACGAGAAAGGCGAAATGGACATCATCGCCGACTTCGCAAACCGCCTGCCGGCGATCATTACCGCGGCGATGCTCGGCGTTCCGGAGGGAGATCATGAGCAGCTCAAAGTTTGGTCGGAGAGCTTTGCCGAGATATTAGGAAATTTTCAAAACAATCCCGATCGCATCGGCGGCATTGTTAGAACCGTCGAACACATGACGGCCTATTTCCGCGAACGGATACGCGAGCAGAAGCGATCGCCGCGAGTAGGCCTGGTTCATTCGCTTCTGAAGGCGGAGGTAGACGGCGACCGCCTGACGGAAGAAGAAGTCATCGCAAACTGCATCATCACCATGGTCGGAGGGCAGGAAACGACGACGAACCTGATTGGAAATGGACTGTTGTTGCTGCTCCGCAATCCATCCGAACTAGAGCGGCTTCGGCGTAATCCGGCGTTACTGCCCTCGGCTGTCGAGGAACTTCTCCGCTACGACCCTCCAACGCAGCACACGGCGAGAGTGGCTCCTTATGACCTGGAGATGGGCGGAAAGACAATCAAGCGCGGAGAAGGAGTGATCGCAGTCATGGCGGCTGCAAATCGGGATCCCGAACGGTTCCCGGATCCGGACCGGCTGCATCTCTCGCGGGCCGATAACCGACATCTTTCTTTTGGCTGGGCGGCGCATTTCTGCTTCGGAGCACCGCTGGCCCGCATTGAAGGGCAGGTGGCTTTTGACCGGCTCATCCGGCTGCCAAATCTTCGGTTAAAGCCCGTTCGCCTGGCGTGGCGCACAAACCTGGCCCTGCGCGGGCTCACCGCCCTTCCGGTCGAGTTCGATCCCCAGCCGCCAAACCGGCATGGCAACGATAGCGTCGTATGAGCGGTTTCACTTCGAATTTATCGACGAGTTCTGTTCTTGCGCGGTATCGGGAACGAAAGCTCAAGACTGGCTTGCCGCATGAAGATGAAATCCCGTTACGCAAGCCTGGTGCTCCGGTCGAAGCCAGCGAGGAACAACTTCAGTTGTGGCTGCACGCAGAACTTGCCGGCGTTCCCGTATATAACGAACCGATCGCCATTCATTACGAGGGCGACCTTGACGTTCCGGCTCTGGAACAGGCGTTTAACGAAATCCTGCGCCGCCACGAAGCCTGGCGCACGAGCTTCGAGTGGCGCGATGGCAAGCTGCTGCAAGTGATCGCGCCTGAGTTGACGGTATCATTAACGCTCACTGATCTCCGCAAAGTATCCGTCAAGCATCGTGAGGAGAAAGCCGTACAAATGGCGGCCGAACATGCGAGACGAAAATTCGATCTGTCGAAAGCGCCTTTGTTTCGTACTCTGCTTCTGCGGTTGGAGGAATCGCGGTATCGTCTGTATCTGACCCTGCACCACATTATCTTCGACGGTACATCGCTGCGGGCCATTCTATTACCTGAGCTCGAAGCTCTTTATGCGGAGCATACAGGCGGAAAGCCGGCCCAACTTGCGCCCATCGAGGCGCAATACGCCGATTATTCCGCGGCGCAGGCGCCATGGTTTAACCGAGCAGGATCAAAAGAGCAATTGCAATTCTGGGAGGCGCAGCTATCTGGAAATCTGCCGGTTCTCCAACTGCCGCTCGACTACGCTCGTCCATCAGTCCGTACGTTTCGGGGAGCAGCGGTAAAGTTCCACCTCCCGGCTGAGACGGGCACGGCTACGACAATGGCCGGCGAGGTCTCAAATGGCACTTTATACATGACGGTGCTGGCTGCATTTCATGTGCTCCTGTATCACTACACGAAGCAGTGCGATCAGGTAATTGGAACCGCCAGTTCGACCCGCAAACATCCCACGACCCATAAAATGCTAGGCCTATTCCTGAATACTGTTGTCATTCGAACTCGGTTCGCGCCAGAGGATTCATTTAGCGATCTGGTCTCCCGAGTGCGCGAAGTAACTCTGGGCGTGCTCAGCAATGACGGAATCCCCTTTTCAGCCCTTGTGAGCCGCTTTGACAAGAGTCGGACGCCTGGAACGAGTCCCCTATTCCAGATCATGTTCTCGCTCGATCCTCCTCTTCCATCCTTAGGCAAGGGCTGGAACTACACCGAAACGGATGTCGAGACTGGCTTTGCGAAATTCGATCTGCATTTACAAATGGAAGAGCGCGACGCATCGTTGCTTGGCCGCTTTATATACAGCACTGACTTATTCAGAAAAGAAACGATCTGCCGAATGGCCAACAATTGGGTGCTCTTGCTTTCCCGGATCGCCGCCGATCCGAATCAAAGCGTAGCTCGGCTCGCAAACGATTTCCCCGTCGAAGGAGAGCCGAGTCGCACCGCCGGATTCTTAGGCCGGAAACTTCGAGCCATGTGGGCGGCCCGATGACCTGACCGGCTGAGGGAGTTTGAACATGTCCGCAACATCAGGCTGCATCCACAAACTGTTTGAACAGCAAGTCGCGCAATGGCCGGAAGCGATCGCGATCGAGTCGAATTCTACAGCTTGGACATACTTGAAGCTGGAATCATTTTCAAACCAAATCGCGAACCGCTTACAGAGGCTAGGAGTGGCGCGCGGTTCTCTGGTCGGCGCCTGTTTGTCCCGTTCGCCATCCGCAGTGGCCGCGTTTCTCGGCATTTGGAAGGCCGGTGGTGCGTTTGTCCCGCTCGATCCGGGTTATCCCATCGAGAGCGTCCGATTTATGGTTCGGGACACGCAGCTAAAGCATTTTGTCGTTGATTCCGCGGGCGCAGAGAAGTTGAGCGGCATACCTGACGCTGACCGATTCTTTCTCAACGTTGAAGAGATAAGCAATGATTCGTCCGAAGCGCCTGACGTGCCTGGCGAGGCGTCGGATCTCGCTTACATCATGTATACATCCGGCTCATCAGGAGCGCCGAAAGGCATCATGATCGAGCACCGCGCGATTGTGCGCCTGGTTGCAAACCCTAACTACGTAAACCTCTCGCCGGAAGAAACGATTCTTCAACTCGCGCCCCTCTCCTTCGACGCCTCGACTTTCGAAATCTGGGGGGCGCTGGGGAATGGCTCGAAATTAGTGATAGCGCCGGGCGAGAAGCCCTCTCTTACCGACATTGCGGCGTCCCTTGAGCAATGTAGAGTGACGACGCTTTGGCTGACATCCGGATTGCTGAACGCGATGGTCGATGAACATCCACGCGCGTTGCGGCGCGTGAGACAACTGCTCGCAGGCGGCGATGTGCTCTCCCCTCACCATGTTCGTAGAGCCATTGAAGTAATGGAAAACGGTTGCGTGATCAACGGCTATGGGCCGACCGAAAACACGACGTTTACCTGTTGTCACCGGGTGCGCATCGAAGATGCGATGGCGTCGTCGATTCCAATCGGCGTCCCGATCAACGGCACGGAGGTCTATCTCTTAAATGGCGATCTACAGCAGGTGTCCGGCAGCGAAGTCGGAGAAATTTGTATAGGGGGTCAGGGCCTGGCCCGAGGATACTGGAACCGGCCCGAATTGACGGCCGAGAAGTTTATCGAGAGACGGATTCCCGGGCAAGGCTCGGCGCGCCTGTACCGGAGCGGGGATTTAGGCCACTATAACTCGCGGGGTGAGATCGAGTTTGACGGCAGGGTGGATTTGCAGGTTAAAGTCCGCGGCTTCCGCATCGAGCCAACGGAAATCGAGTTTGTGATTAACAGCGTTTCGGGCGTTGCTTCCTCCGTCGTGGTCACCAAGCAGGCAGCCTCGGGCGATAAGCGGCTGGCGTGTTATTTCGTTCGAAAAGCAGGCGCGCAAGTCTCCGCCGCGGACTTGGAATCGTTCGCTCGAGAAAAGCTGCCCGGTTATTCGATTCCTTCGGAATTTGTAGAGCTGGAGCGGATTCCGCTAAATGAAAACGGCAAGGTTGATCGAAAGCTACTTGCGCAAGATCAAGCCAACCAGCCATCCGGGGACGCAACCGGGAGCGCACAGGCGATTGTTACCGTTGTGCGCGATTCAAGCATCGAGGACGCCGGCCAATTGGAGCTCGAATTAATAAGGATGGTGAAGCAACTGCTTCGCGTTCCAGATGTTTCGCTCGATGACGACTTCTTCAAACTCGGCGGCGATTCTCTGCTGGCCGCGCGGTTTTTCTCGCGAATAGAAAGTCGCTTTGGCAAGAAGTTACCACTTGCGACTATCTTGGAGGCGAGAAATGTTCGGAGCCTTGCTCAAGTTATCCGCGATCATAACTGGGTGGCTCCCTGGTCATCGCTGGTTCCACTAAAGACCACCGGAGCGTGGCCCCCGCTATTCCTGGTGCATCCCATTGGCGGCAATGTGCTGACGTATAGCGGTCTCGCGGACGGGCTCCCAGCCGATCAGCCTCTCTATGCCCTACAGGCTGCTGGTTTGGACGGTGAAAGCCCCGCAGCCTCTTCGGTAGAAGAGATGGCTTCTCACTATATGCGAGCGATTCGCACGCAGCAAGAAGAAGGTCCTTATTATCTTGGTGGATTTTCCGCGGGCGGAATCGTGGCACTCGAAATGGCCCGCCAGTTAGAGCGGGCGGGAGACAAGATCGCCCTTTTGGCTGTCTTCGAAACTGTGATTGATCCGCCGCTGCGGGCGCTCTTGCACCAGAATCAAATCCTTGAAAGCTATCGGCGACTGGCACGTATCACTGAATGGAATCTGAACTACCTCAGGCGGACGGGATTTACGGATTTCGTTCAAAAAAAATACCGCAACTTGAAAATGAATGCGAGGATCGCCGCCTTCGAAGCGCTCACTCGTTTCGGTTCGCGGACCGGAGCTCGTTGGGCTGTTCCGTCTCCCCTTCCCATGGAAGAGGCGTTCCTCTACGCCATCTCAAAATACGAGCCCGGCACGTTCTCGGGTTATACAGCCCTCTTCAAAACGCAGGACTCCGATCTCTACAGCGCAGACCCGATGCTCGGATGGAAAGCGATCGCCGCCGGAGATCTGGAGATTCATCAAGTGCCAGGCGACCACGATACGATGCTGCGAAGCCCTCAATTGGAATCGCTCATCGGACAGTTGACGAACGTATTGAACGAGGCGCGCAGTAAAACAATAAGCTCAACGCGAGCCGTCTTACAATAAAAAAAATCGGTTGCTATGGCTGCAAGTCAAAAAGGCTTGGTCTGTATGGGAATACCCATGAAACGGACGAGTTCGTTCCACTCAAAGCCGAGGTGTGAACCGCCATAGGCAACTAGTACGCGATCATGTTGCTGGATCACAGACTTTATCGTTTGGACTACGTTTTCGTCGCGCACTTGATCGAATACCCGGGAAAGAGCATGCAGCAAAGTTCTTGGAATTTCTCCAGGAGGGCTGGGGCTGGTATCGTCCACTCTCAGCTGAAGGTAGTTCTGAGGACTCTGCATGCTTTTTGCGTACCAGGCAGCAAAATCCGCCGCCGTAAAATGTATCGACGTTCCAAACAGATGATTCTCGTGTGCGACTATGCGCTCCACAAACTTAGGAAAGGCGTCCTGAGTGAGGAGAAGATGGCGATTTTGGACCGGTACATTGATCATTATGTAATACGCGAAAACGTCCTGGATTGAGTATCCTTGGGCTTCAAAGAAAGAAAGAAGCGCGGGCGCGGAAGGCTCGCCGGTGAAAACTGGCGCACCGAGTTGTGTGGCAGAGTAAGCCGCAAACTGAGGTTCATCACAGAACTTACCACGCACATCGTAATTCGAAGCGGCGCACTGTCTTGAGAAACGAAGGAATCCTGCCATCTCAGACGGATCAACTCCTTCCACAATCACCGCATCAGGTTGACTGACAGAAAACACCTCTTTAATTGTTCTAAAGACAGGATCCGCCATAGCATGAGGAAACAGCTGCGGCGAGTGATGTCGTGCCGCGATGTAGATAAGAGTCTTTGTCTTACGACGAAATGTCTCAATAAAAGGAGCATTTGCATTCGAAGGAGGCGCGGGCGTCCAATTTCCGGACTGCGCGAAGCTGGCTGCGGGGAATAAGAGAAAGAGCGCCGGAAGAAGAAGGGAAGATCTGTTCGACCAAGGTGCCTGAAACATTGAGAGCCCCGAATTGCGCGCTACTTCGCCGGTTCGAGGACGATTCTCTCTTCTGCGGCGACTTCGACCGCGGCGCGCGAATAGGGCAGCGGATGATAACGGCCCGCAGCCCAATCCGCCGCCAGATCCGAATAATGGCGGCTGCCCGGATTGCCCGACTCGCCAGGCGTATTCGTTGTGACCGAGCGATCCCAATCCGAGACGTCAATGATTTCGCGGTAGGATGCGCCCGCGGTCTGCTGAAAGCCGGGGCCGCTTGTCGCGTTCACGGTGAACGCGTCGCCCGGCCGGGAAATGGGCGGCACATTCCACGCAGCGTGCCCAAGCGGATGATCAAAATGCACTTTATGGAGATTGCCCCACGTATCCTTCGCACCTTCCGGTCCTAGGCGCTTCTCGATGTCGGCCAGCGCTTCTTCAAGCGAGCGCTCAAGCAGCTCGTCGCGGTTTCGCGTCGCCTGAAGTTCACGTAAGAATACGTCCGGATCGATACGCGTCCCGGGCTTGATCTCCGGAAAAACAAGGCGCTCGAGATGATTTGCCCAGAGTTCATATAGCAGGGCTTCTTTTGAGTCCATTCTCATGTCGCCATTCCATTGAACAAACAGCGGCTTGCATCGGCGGCCCTGCGAACCGGGCTTCGTCTCCCAGGTCTTTACTATAGCGATGAATTTACGCGCCGGAAGAGAAAGCGTATCCTGCTGCATTCGCTCGAAATCGAGGATGCTGAATTTGTCCCTGCTGCCGAGCATTTCCACAATGCGATCGTGCCGCGCGGACGGGGCCCAGGAATAGCTCAGCGGATGCGAATAACCGGCCGGCAGAATATTGTTGTTCGCGGTGGCGATGTAATGCTCGGGCGGATTGAACTTGATGGGATGCTCGTCTATCGATAGAAACCCGCTCCACTCATACTTGCCGTCGTCGCCCGGAACAGGCAGCAGACCGGACCAGTTCTTGCGAACCGGCGCAAGACCCGATGCGATCCAGCCGATGTTTCCGTCCGGGTCCGCATAGACCAGGTTTTCAGTCGGCACTTTGTAATAGCTCACCGCATCTTTGAACTGCGCCCAGTCATGGGCCTGAGCCAGGCGCAGTCCAGCCAGATAGCCGGCGCTGCCCGGTTCCGCTCCTACCCACTTCAGCGCGAAAGCCAGATGCTTGGCAGGGTCCTCGTAGAGCACCGGCCCGTGAACGGTGTAACGAAGCTCGAGTACCTGCGTTTCCTGCCCTTTTACCGCGAGGTTTTCGTGTTCCACCCGCATCGGTCTCCACGCTCCCATGTATTGGTACAGCGCTGGATTCTCAGGATTCAGCTTCTCTACGTAAAGATCCTGCTGATCGATTCCCACAATGGTGAATCCAAAGGCAATTCGGTCATTATGTCCCAGAGCGATGCCGGGCAGAGCCGGTTCGCCTGCTCCAATCGCGTTCCAACCGGGAGCAACCAGATGCACGGTCTTCCTCAGCGACGGGAGTTCGATCGCGCGGTGCGGATCGTTCGCCAGCAGCGGCTTCCCTGTTTCAGAACGCGTCCCGTCAATCACCCAATTGTTGCTGCCCTGCTCGCCTGGAAAATGTATCGGAGTGACAGCCGTATCGTAGTCCTTAACAATATTCGAAGAGATGCTGCTTAGATCGAGGCCTTCCGGAATCGTGAGAGCGATGCGAGGATCCGGAGGGAAGATTCTGGCGACCGTATCGAGGCCAAGCTGTTTGATTTGCTCCGCTCGCGTCACCTCCATCACTAAATTGCTGGTCATCAGAAGCCCGGCCATGCGTGCTGTGACATCTTCGGGAGCCCACAAACCCGGATCGTAGCCCGCTAAGGCGAATTCTGGCGGCCGCTTGCCGTGTAACGACCGGATATAGGCGTTTATGCCATTGGTGAATGATTCGGCGATTCGCTTGGCATGCGGAGAGTAGCTGGCCCACTCCGCATTCCAATCTCCGCGATAGCCGACTAACCGGGCAATCCTGTCGCGCGGGATCGCGCCAGGCCCAAGCACTTCGGCCAACTTACCAGTGCCGATTCTTCGCCACAAATCGAGTTGAAACAGCCGGTCCGCCGCCGTGATATAGCCTTGTGCGAAGAATAAATCCTCTTCGTCTTCGGCATAGATATGCGGAACGCCCCAACGGTCGCGCAGAATCTCGACTGGCTTTTTCAAGCCCTTCAACGGAATCCTGGTTGTAGGAATGGAGCGGGAGTCCACCATCGAGACGAATCCGACAAACAGCATCAAAAAACGCAGGCATGCGTGCCCAGCCTTCCGCATCTCGCAAGTATAACCGGGATATTCCGTCGGACTCTTCCGCCCCAGACAGTGCCCGCCAGTCAGGGACCTTACAAGTAACAACGCCAGCGAAATGCGATTTCCAAGGCCAAGGGCCTGGAGCAGAACGAGAGCTGCTTCCAGCCACACACTTCCGTTCCCAGCCACGCCGAACCTCCGAGCGGCGCTTGTTGGCGACCTTGGCTGCTTTGAGAATGTCGCTGTCTTTCCGGCAGCGCAAAGGGAGCCATCGCTCCCGTTCTGCGCGAGCTCATTTGGGGAACGCTGGCGTGAAATTTCTCTGTACCGGCCCAACATACTTGCGGCCGAGCCCGCCACGCTCGCGAAATTCGCTGAATATGTGTTCCGCGGCGTTTGGGAAACGCCGTCAGTCGATACGGCCGTCTTCGCGCTCACGGTCATTGGCCGGCAGCCGATAACCGAAGAACACCGGCTTCTTTCATGGCGCGCTTTCCGCGTACCCGTTTACGAGTTGCTGGTTGACGCGGACGAGGGCGTGCTCGCCGCCGAATGCGAAGCCCATGAAGGCTGGCACGTCCATCATCCCCAGTTACGCTTCGATCTACAGAGCGCCAAGATCGTCTTCCAGAAACATGGCCTGTCGGCAAGCCCGGTTCAAAGCGGACTGACAGCGGATGGTTTGGACGGCATCTGCGCCTGCGGCGGCATGACTTCGCTGTTGCGGAATGTGCGGGCCCAACAAGTGGAAGAAATCCGAGTTCACGCCGCGCGAGCGTAACCGAGAGCATTGGCGGAGGCTATCGCCCAGGCCCGTATTGAGGCGATCCCAACGAAATCAACAATTGGCCTTGGGGATTTCAGTGTTACTCACCTACCTTTGTAGCCTAAATCGACCCACGAGAATGTCTCGCTGGCCATTTTCGTGCCGTCGGGTACGCTTGCCCTGTTTGTTAATCCCATCCCAAGTCATTCGCACCTTGACACCTCCGAGGTGACGCGGGCCGCCGTCAATGTTATAGTCGCGCTCGACTATTCTGCGGAGGAGAACCGGGAAGTACTTTGTTAAGTTCTCCTGATCCTTTGCGATGACGACGACGCCGGGCGAGCGCTGTAATGGAAAGCGCCTGTCGTCCCAGAAATCGTCATCGTGGGCGAACGAGTAACGGCCTAGCTTTCGAGCTTCCTCATAGTGGTATTTATCGTCTTGTTGCCTCCGAAGGTCCGATTGTTCGGATACAGCAAGGACGTCAAAATCCTCCTCGCGCATATGCCGAGTGATTTCTTGCTCGATGTTGTGATCGGCGTAGATGCGCCATTTTTTGTGCGTCTTTGCGCCCATATTTTGGGTGTTACGAACTACCAGTTGCCGCGAGGCAGAACGATCTCATAATGTTCTCTCTGATCGAATAATGCAAATCCATCTAATGGCTTAAGCTTACTTTTGGCCCACGCTTCCGGACTTTCGTTGTTGCGTGCACTCACTGACGCCTTGAAATGGATGACAGAATACCTAACCTCGCGCTTAGTCGGGATGTAGAGCGGCAAGTCAACGCCGACAAGTTGCCTAAACTCTTCTGGAACTGCAATAAGGAGGCGTCGTCGCGAGTACAGCATGAGCTTATGCGGCACCCCGTCATCCAGAGTGTAATCAAAGGCTGTGTTGTTTCGGATGATATACCAGAACTCGACTCCTCTATCATCGCCAGCAATCCCGTCGAACTTTGCTTGGATCGCGGCCGTATTCCACTCGTGAGCTGATGCTGATCTCTGGTGGTATACGAGAAACAATCCGACGGCCAGGCCAACCCCTGTAGCGCATCCGAGTCCAAACAATAGGACGTTCTTCACAGTTTCACCACACGGTGTCCCAGCAACGCGTCCGTTGACCTGGCACAGCTCAACCGGTTTGCCAGACGATGGTTTTCGTCCAAGTGTCGTAGATCCAGATGCGTGTGAACGGGCCGGGGTTCAGCGCCTGGGCAACTTCCCCTCCATACTTCCCGAGGTAATCTGCCGATTCGAACGGATATTGCTCATCGTAATACAGAACGAGGTCGACCGGCGCACCATTCGTCTGATAGGAGCTTCCGGCCTTATTCCTGATGATCCTGACGAGCGGGCCCTCTGCCGAAAACCATCCAGAGGCCTCATCTGCTCCTGTGCGGCGGGACGTATTAACGTCACGCGCGAGTTCCTCGTCGACTATCTGGCCCAATTCGAAGAAGTATGGCGAACCGCTGATAGTGCAGCCTATGTCGGGCAGCGGCGGCTTCTCGTTCTTCTCGCTGCCGAAATCGACCTCTAGCGTCGCAGCCTCTTTAAAATCCAAAAACAGCTTCATCTCGCCCGATTCCTTTCTCTGGGCGCTCGGCGAGGAGTAGTAAACCTTTCGCTTTTCGTCTGGAGTCATTTCAGCACCTTGCCAAGAACACATTCTACTGCGTATTCGCTGGGCGAAGCCCATGAAGGCTGGCACGTCCATCATCCCCAGTTACGCTTCGATCTACAGAGCGCGAAGATCGTTTTTCAGAAACATGGCCTGTCGGCAAGCCCGGTTCAAAGCGGACTGACAGCGGATGGTTTGGACGGCATCTGCGCCTGCGGCGGCATGACTTCGCTGCTGCGGAATGTGCGGGCCCAACAAGTGGAAGAAATCCGAGTTCACGCCGCGCGAGCGTAGCTGCTCCTGGTCTAGCCAAGAGCCACACACGGACCCGCTTCATCCAATCAGGCTGACCTTGTCGCTAGACGGCCCTTCTAAAGGGCCTTTTCTCAACGGAATAGTCACGCTCGTGCTTCGAACAGGCCTCCCTGCGGAAAATTTAAGATTGTTAGTGATGAATCGCAGAAATCTACTCCTATCGATGGGCGCCGCTGCTGTGACTCCAAGACGGACGGCTTCGGTTAATGCCGAAAGTCAAGTATTGCCGCTCGAGCAATTTCAGCCGCGCAGCATGCTGCATACGAAGGAGACGAAGGTTCCTCGCTCAGCGTTCGCGGTGATCGATTTGCATACGCACATCACGCACGCCGGAGGATTGAAGGGCCCGGGAGAGATTCGATTCGCCGCCTCAGCCGAGGAATGCCTTGCAGTCATGGACCGTAAGAACATCCGCACGATGGTAAATCTGACTGGCGGCTACGGAGCGAACCTTCAGGAGGCGATCGACAAGTTGCAAGTAGCGCATCCGGGGCGATTCATCGTATTCACTGAGCCAGCGTGGAGCAAGGCGGCCGATGCCGATTACTCGAAGATACAGGCGGATCTAATAGCGAACGCTCACGAGCGTGGGGCGAAGGGGCTCAAAGTTCTGAAGACGCTGGGGCTTTATCTACGCGAGAACATAACGACTGGGAAGCTCGTGCAAATTGACGACCGGCGCTTTGACGCAATGTGGGATGCCGCCGGGTCCTTGGGCATGCCGGTGGCGATTCATTCCTCGGATCCGGAGGCGTTCTTTCTGCCAGTCGACCGTTTCAACGAACGCTGGGAGGAGTTGAACGCCCATCCGGACTGGTCGTTTTACGGCCGGGATTTCCCAACGAATCGCGAACTTCAGGAGGCTCGACGGAACGTGATGCGGCGTCATCCAGGGACGCAGTTCGTCTGCCTGCACGTCGCGGATGCGGAAGATTTGCGATACGTTTCGGAATGTCTGGACAGCCATCCAAATATGCACGTCGACATTGCTGCCAGGATTGGAGAGCTTGGGCGCCAGCCCAAAGCCGCCTACGAATTCATTGAACGATATCAGGACCGGGTCATGTTCGGAACTGACGCGGTTCCAGGAGGCAAAGACACGCCACAACAGGTTTTCAACGATCAGCTCTACGAAATTTACTACCGGTTTCTGGAAACCAAAGACGAGTACTTCGATTACGCGCCGGCGCCCACCCCGCCGCAAGGGAGATGGAGGATCTATGGCCTTGGTCTTCCTGAATCGATACTTCGGAAAATCTATTGGGAGAATGCAGCGCGGTTACTGAATCTCCCGGCGCGTTGAAACTGAATCAGATTAGTTTGAGCAGCCACTTTACGGATCTTTTCTGCAGCTCTACATACTCTGGAGCCCACATTGCATGAATAGTATGTCCTACGGCAGTGAACACCACGCGGCCCTTACCGAAATCGTAGGCCCACCCCGATATGGATTTAGCGCCTAGGGTTTCGTATTCCAATCCGTCTAGATTTTCTGCTTCCAAAATGATGTGCTTGCGGTCTTTGTCATATTCAACGTAATGCTGCTCGTCATTCACCATGAACGCTTTGATTCCTTGTGTGATGGGGTGATCGTTATTTACCGGCCTAACTTGGAAAGGGCGTAGCGGTGGGTGTCCTATATATGCGCCTCCCATAACATTCCTATAATTCTTCGAGCTAAGCGAGATGTGACTGCAGTTGTGAAGAGCATAGAATCCGTTTCCCGCTTCCACAAACTCCTTGAGAGCACTCCCCTGTTCTTCGGTAATCCAGGTTTGGGGTTTGGGTTCGGAGAACTGCTTAGGATTCTCTAAGTCGTGCTCATACGCGGTGTATGCGTCCGGGCCAAGGTACCCGTTAGGCCAAATCATCCCGTCACGTAAGCACAGGAACAGCTGGTACTTGCTCAGCAAGCCGCGTGACAACTGATCGTACTGAATTGTGTAGTCGATTTGTATCGATAGATCATTGAAAACTTTATCCAAGGCCACTCGAATGTAGTCCGCGTTGTGGTATCGATCTCCGATAAGCGCCAGCGCGCGAGGATGTCCGCTGCTTTCGACCTTTGACTGAGTTTTCTCTGGGGACAATAACGCCAATGCCCCCGCTGCAGCCGCCGTACTCGTGGTTGCAAACAGACGTCTTCTGGAAAGCTCTTTACTCTGAGTGTTCATGGTCCCAACTTTAATTATTTGGTGCTCCTAAATGCGTGGCCGGCTTGAGCAAGTGTTCCCGTCCGTACCCAATCGCGGCCGACAACTCCGCCGCAGTTGATTTTATGAGGGAGGCTAGGCGCGGCTCGTACCACTGATGAAAGCGATCGGCCCTCATCGAAGCGCTGATTGAACCTATAACAGTACCTGTATCGTCACGTACGGGCGCCCCAAGGCAGCAAGCGCCCTGCAGAGATTCTTCTCGATCAACGCCATATCCTTGCTCGCGAATTTTGGCGAACTCGGCTTCAAGCGCCGCCGGGTCCATAATGGTGTGTTTTGTGCTCTTGATCAGGCCGCTGTGCTTCACTGCGCAACTCGATATCTGGCGGTCCATACACGCCATGATCGTCTTGCCCAAGGCGGTAGAGTGCAGAGCCGCAGGAAATCCCAGTCGAGGCTTTATCAAAAGCTCGCCCGGCGAGTCGATCTGTTCCACCAAAAACACCTCGAGGGCCCGGCTGTCGAATATTGCCATGTGTGTGGTGGCGCCAATCCGCTCGGAAAACCGCTTCAACAGGGGCCTACCTGCCTCGCAAAGCTCTCTTCGCTGCAGCGTCGTTCGTCCCAATCTCAATAAAGTATTTCCGAGATGATAACGACGCGTGTGTTGATCTTGCTCGATATAGCCATAGGCCTGAAGGGATGACAAAATTCTGTGAACATCGCTCGGGAGTAAGTCAGTTCTCCTCGCCAAGTCGGTTACCCCCATCGACGACCGGGTCCTGAGCTCCCCCAGTACACGGCAGACTTTGGCGATCGTTGTGGCGGGTTTCATGCTCCAGCCCCAGTATACGAACGACGTAGTTGCTAAATCGGCCTCAACGTTGACCGAATCTAATGGAAAAAGTCTACGCTCCGAGCGGGCCGGCAGTCAACTTGAAATTCAAAATACTTGAAACGCGATGCGGACAACACTTCTAAACCAGAGAGAGCGTCAACCGCCAGCCAGTTCAACGGTTCACGCTTCTATGGCACGCATCGCGTATTCGTGAGCCAATCCAAATGACGGAGCGTCGTTCTGATTGGCAATCAGGATTGCCAAATCGGCCAAAATCGAGGCATTCCACCTGTTGCATCGTTGCGATGAATCTCCCGCTGTCAGGTCATGTATTCTGATTCTGTCGCCTGAGACAGGTTTGGGCGATAGAAACTCACGGTGGATCGTCGTTAAGAAAATGAGACCTTGTTCTGCATTCTTGTTAGTAGCCGCGATGATCGGAGGCGCTGGCGTGCTGAGTTCAGCGGACGTTGGATCCCCGGTAGGTAGGATCGTTCGGCTCGACCCTGCATTTGACCGCCTTGTTCCTAAGGATGCGCGAATCGAAAAGGTGGCTGGAGGATTCCAGTTCACCGAGGGCCCGCTGTGGCGCTCAGATGGTCATTTGTGGTTCAGCGATGTCGTAGGTAATCTCGTACGATCTCTGACGCCCGAGGGGCAGGTTCAAGTTCTCATACGGAACGCGGGCGGCATATGCAAGGCACCTCCGGGTTCGTTCGTCGGACCTAACGGTATGATCGCCGACAAAGGCGGTTATGTCCTCTTATGCCAGCACACGAATCGCCGCATTGTTCGCGTCTCGAGAGATCTGCAAATTACACCCTACATTGAGACATTTGAGGGTAAGCGGTTCAATAGCCCCAACGATCTCGTATATCGATCCGATGGTTCGCTGTACTTCACGGACCCGCCCTATGGGTTGTTGAAGCAGGACGACGATCCTGCGAAGGAGCTTAAATTCAACGGCGTATTTCGCTTCGCTAATGGGAAGGCCGAGCCTGTCATCAAAGATCTTTCTCGTCCGAACGGCATTGCTTTCTCGCCCGACCAAAAGACTCTTTACATAGCAAATTCCGATGAAAAGCATAAGGTTTGGATGAAGTATGAGGTTGCGGCGAATGGCGCCGTTTCGAACGGGCAGGTACTAGCCGATGTGACGGCCGAAAAAGAAGATGGAAACCCGGATGGGATGAAGATTGATTCGCTCGGCAATATCTATGGCAGCGGTCCCGGTGGTATATGGGTGTTTTCACCCGACGGCAAGCACCTCGGTACCATCAAGCCCCCCGAGACCCCCGCAAACTGCAACTGGGCTGAAGATGGCAGAACGCTCTACATAACAGCCCGCACCAGTGTTTACCGCATTAGACTAGCCGTATCGGGTGAAAGACCGCTGTATCGCTAGGTCAAAGAGAGGCCAATCTTGAAGCGACGTCTGTACTTGAAAGCAATTCTGGCCGCAGCGTCGGGCATGTGGGTTGCCAAGTCGGAAAAGACACACAATCCCATCGTTCTCGATGTAGACTTCTCTGTCGATCCCGCTAAAGAACAAGAGATGCTCCGGAATTTTCATACTATTTTCAAGCCCGCAGCGATGGCGCATCCTGGCTATGTCGATGTGAAGATGTGCAAGCTCAGATCCATACTGCAAGGGTCGACGTGCTCGACCTGCAATTACAGGTTTCAGCTAACTTATGAAACAGAAGCGTTGCGGCAGCAGTGGGTAGCCTCTCCCGAGCATAAGAAGGCTTGGCCTACAATCGAAAATACTCTTCTATCAAAGAACTACGCGGTCCTCCTGTTCGATTCTCTCTAGTGTGTCTGAGGCGAAGAAGGTGCCAGGCAACATGCTCTCCTGATGGCCTTCCGCCGAGGACGGCGAGGCGAAGTATCTGGAGAAGCACGAGCAAATCAAGGCCGATCATCGTCTCGTCGCCGAGCCACGCGAGATGCTGAAACAGCTTGCCGCCGCCAAATCGATCGATCAGCCTCGTCGCAAAGCGAAAGGGGAGGCGCGATGACGCGGGAATTCCTCGTGCGATTGAAGAGCGCGAAGCCGATCGACCGGATGGAGTGCTCGTGCTGAACGCGGTTTTTCGTCCCGTCGAGGCCTGGCCCGGCAAGCAGACGCCGAGCTACCAACGCAAGCGGTCCCGTTTCAAGGTCAGTTACATGAAGACGCTTGATGATCTCGAGCGCGAGCTCGCAGCGATCCGCGCGAAGGACGTTGTCATTCAGTGCTATCTGGACCGCGACGACATTCGCAACGACGGCTGGCCGCGTAGCAAGGCCAGGCCGAAGCAGCCCGGCGTGATCGTTACACTCCTGCAGGGCAAGGACGTAATCTCCATGCCGTGCGACACGTTCCTCGATTGGGAGCAGAACGTGCGTGCGATCGCGCTGACGCTGCACGCGCTGCGCATGGTCAGCCAATACGGCGCCACCAAGCACACTATCACTTCGGGATGCGGCGCGGCGAGATCCTGAGCGTGCGATGGGACCAAGTCGACTGGGACGGTAACGTCATCCGATTGGAAAAGAAGCAGACCAAGGCAAAGAAGGCGCGTGTGGCGCCGCTCTATGGAGAGCTGCGGGCATGGCTCGACATGGCCTCTACGGTTCGAGATCCCGATTGCCCGTTCATCGTCTCCTGGAAAGGGCACGGCATCAGCGAAGTAAAAATAGCCTGGCAAAAGGCCCGCGTTCGCGCCGGAGTTCCCGAGTTGCTCGTGCATGACTTGCGCCGGACCGCGGCGCGCAACATGATTCGCGCCGGCGTGCCGGAGCGGCTGGTGCTGGACATCGTGGGCTGGAAGACGCGCGCCATGCTCGACCGTTACAACATCGTCGACGAGCGAGACGTGCACACGGCTGGCGAGAAAATGGCCCGCTATCTTGGGGAAAAAGACGAATTGGCAAAGGCTCGCGGAAAAGAAGGCACAAAAGAAGGCACAGTCGCGGATTTGCCAGAAGGATCGAAGGCGCCTAACTCTTGGCTAGTTCTCTGACCGCCTAATGCGGTTCTATAAACCATTTGGAGATCAAAATGTTTTGGCCGATAATAGGCCATGGCAAGAAAGCCTCTGCGTATTCCGGTCTCGGCGCGAGATCAGAAAGAACTTGACAAGTTGCTTAGCAGCGGAATCCAGCCAGTGCGGGTCGTTTTACGGGCACTGGCTCTATTACACCTGGCCGAAGGAAGACCTGCGCCGCAGGTTGCTCGCTCGCTGAAGAAGCTCACCCCTAAAGCGGTTCGAGTAATCGGACATCGATATTTGAAAGGCGGACTGGAGCGAGCTCTGTACGAGAAGCAGCGACCAGGCGCGGCAGAGGTCCTCCAGGGTGCAGACAAGCAACGCATTATCGCCATGGTTTGCAGCGATCCACCCGAAGGTCGGGCCCGCTGGACAGTTCGTCTGATCGCCGAAGAAGCAGTCAAACGGAAACTCGTTCCCAGAGTAGGTCGCGAGACGATTCGGATTCTGCTCCAAAGCCACGACCTGAAGCCGTGGCGGGAAAAAAATGTGGTGTATCGCCGAACTCGATGACGAGTACATCGAGAAGATGGAAGACGTGCTGGCGGTATATGAGAGGCCCTACGATCCAGCCGAACCGGTAGTTTGCCTGGACGAAAAGCCAGTCACGTTGCATGGCGATGTGCGCCCGCCGATGGCCGCCGCTCCCGGCAAGGTCGCAAAACGCGACAACGAATACAAAAGGTGCGGAACGGCCAACGTCTTCTCGGCTGTGGAACCCAAGGTCGGCCGGCATTTCAGCTTGGCAACCCCAGACCGCTCCGGGCCGGAATTCGCTAAAGCTGTCGAGGCTATCGTCAGCAGCTATCCCGCCGCGCACACCATTCATCTGGTGATGGACAACCTGAATATTCACTGCCGCAAGACCCTCAACGATTACTTCGGTCTCGACTACGGCAAGCAGGTATGGGAGCGCCTCACCGTGCATTACAGTCCCAAGCACGGCAGTTGGTTGAACCAGGCGGAGATCGAGATCAGCCTCTTTTCCCGACAATGTCTCGGCCAGCGCAGAATTCCCAATCTGGATGCCCTCCGGCGGGAAATCAACGCCTGGAATAAAAGGATGAATCGCAATCGAGTCAAGATCAACTGGCAATTCACGCGCAAAAAAGCGCGCGTCAAGTTCGGTTACAAAACAAACCGCTCTAAGCGGTCAAAGACCTAGTTCGATGACTTAGTCTGGAGCCACCCGCCGGGATCGAACCGGCGACCTTCAACCCGGTACTCAATCGCATTTCACAGTTCAGAGGGGTTAGAGCCCACCTGCTAAGCGGCGCCGCTCCTCGGCGTCGATCTCGGTGCAACACATCAAGGGAGCTGCGTGCCAACTGGCACGCGAAAACAACCTCACGGATTCACCCAGGTGTTTCGGCAAGAATAATCGGTGGCACCCCGCATGCTACCGATCGGCTTGCCGTCCCGGGCGTCGAAATTGGAGGGGACCCGAGGATGCGTAACGCCAGCGCTCCCTCTACATCGACGGCCGCGCTGGAGCGGCTTCTCGACGTCGCTCGGGGTGATACCGGACAAAGCAGCATCGTTGCGAACTTCTTGTTGGCCTGGTGAAATGCCGAAGAATGTGGTGGTTTCGACATGACGGACTTGTCGATACGTCGATCGCGGTGGACATTCGCCGGGTCTTCGCGCTGGTTGCCGGATGCCGACGATATCCCGACGACATGGGTTACCAAAACCATTTCGAGGATATCATCCGCGCCTGGCGGCCGCATTTGATGGATCACCGCTAAATCCATCGAATCAACCCCACCACTAGCTGCAATATCAAATCGCGCAGGACTGAGGGCATAAACAGCAAGAGCGCCGGTGCGAACGGCGCTCTGCAGAAAGGAACGTGGTGAGACCGTGCCCATTCACACGGCCAACGCTTCAAGTGTATTCGACAAAGCTTCCGGTGAGCAAGACAAAAAACCGGTCCCGGTAGACGACAGCAGGCAGCCATCTCGCGCCGAGAGGCGAGCAGCGCTCACGCTGTCGGTCGGCGAAGCTTTCAATCCATTCAACCTCTTCGACGGAGCGCTAATTCCTGCCGAGGTACTGCGCTATTCCGAGATCACAACTTCCGAGAAGCTTGTCTTTGGACGCCTTCTCCAGTTTGCTGGCGCAAGAGGGTACGCTTGGCCTTCGCTGGAGGTTCTGGCGGCTGAAGTCTCCCTTTCGGTTGTTCAGGCCCGGCGATGTGTCAGCGCGCTGGAAACGAAAGGGCTGATACGGCGCGTGGCCTGCTCCGGCCGATCCAACGAGTTTGAGTTTCTCGGCATCCGATTTACGAACAAGAGCAGCACCAACCCCGATCGCCTATGATCGCCCCTCCCCAATCATCCACGATCGCCCCACCTCGATCAAGAATGATCGGCCCTCCCCGATCACCGAAGATCGGACCGGGGCGATCATCCATGACCGCCAGAAGAGAATCAATTCAATCAATCAAACATGAAGAGAGTCATTCGGAAGAGAATCAGCCAGGCGAACCGCCACAGGCGGGGGGAGGGGGTCAATTAGCAGCCCGGCCACGGGTAGAGACAGGATTCAGCAACGAAGGTCTCGAATCTCGGAGGGGAGATCCTGTAATCGATCCTGAAGCCGAGTTCCGAAATAGGCTAAGAAGCCGGCATGGAGACCTGGTGGATGCTGCGGCCATCGCCCAGTGCGTTCTGCAGGAGCTGCGTTGGGATTTTAAACAACTCGACTCATTTCTAGAATTTGAGGCGAAGCAAACGACAGACCCGCATCGGTTAAGGAACCCGCCAGGGCATTACCGCCGAGTCGCGCAACAATTCCAGCAAGCAGCCGCTAGCCGTCGCGAATACAGCTCGAGACAGAAGCAGCTACTGCTGGAGGCCCAATTGAGAGAGCAGCATGAGCGAGCTGCGGAACGGAGGTCGACTTGTCCCTTGTCTCGCTGCAACGGCAACGGCGAGTACTGGACCGAACAGGGCTTCGTGGAGGCTTGCCAGTGCGAGGCAGGCCAAAAGCTGTCTCCGAGAGTCTTGGAAGCTTTCGCTGAGTTGAACACGATCCGAAGTTCCCAGCTTGAGTTACAGCGAGAGAGTTGATGATTCTGCCGATGCTTTCGGGGTTGCGCGTGATCCGGTCAAAACGCGTGGACACCAGCCAACTCGGTACTGAAGTTGCCGGGTCGGAATCCCCGAAGGCCCACTTTATCGTATGCGACCCAGAGCACCTACTCAGGCAGCATCCCGATCGATCCCATCCACGTCTCCACGAGTTGAGGCCATGCGGTCACCGGAGACTTCGTGCGTCGGAGCCCAAAAGCATGCCCGCCCTGTGCATACAAATGCATCTCCACGGGAACTCCAGCCTTCTTCAGGGCAGCATAGTAACTTAGCGAATCCTCTACACGGTCCACGTGGTCATCCTCATTCTGCAGCAGAAACGTAGGCGGCGTTTGGCGGGTAATATGAGTAGCAATGTCCGGATTCAACGCGAAACTGTTATCGGCAAGGGACAGATGTCCTGGATAGATAGCCACCGCGAAATCCGGGCGGCAACTTGCTTTGTCGGCCGCATCGACAGCCGGGTACAAACGGTGCTCAAAATGAGTGCTGATCGCAGCCACTAGATGCCCGCCTGCCGAAAATCCTAGCACTCCAATCTTGCGCGGATTTATATGCCACTCGGCTGCGTGGAAGCGAACTAGCCCCACCGCCCGCTGCGCATCTTCCAAGGCCATCGGTGATTTCGGATACGGCCCTGATCTCGGCTCTAGCTCGTTACCAGGCAAGCGATACTTCAACAGCACAAACGTGATCCCCTTCGCCGTCAGCCAGTCACACACCTCCGTGCCTTCGAGATCGATAGCCAGAATCCAATACCCACCGCCGGGAAACACGATCACCCGCTGCCCCCGTATTCTTGCCCGTGGGTGAATAGACCGTCATCGTCGGCCGCGAGACTCGTTCCACGTATGTCCACGGCTTACTTGCAACCAGGTGGTCCTTCTCTCTTGTCGTAGAGGTCTCGGGCCCTGTTACCGGCTACGCATCAGGCACTGCTCCTGGCCATATCGGCACTTGTGTGTGTCCTGGCGATGGCTGCCATGCAGTTGTCTGCGCACGCAGACCGCTAAAGGCAAACACAACGCAGAGGCCGACAATCAAAGGCTTCATCACAATCACCGCAGGACCAAGATACTGTAAGGCGAACTATCGTCTGAATATGGGTACTGAGAAACGCCCTGCTGTCCGTGTACTGCCCGGATCGGCAATCCGTCAATTGGCTGGAGAAGGACCGGGGAAGTCCTCAACTTACCGATCTGTCGTGATCAGACAAGCCGGAATTTGATTGATATTCAGCTCGACGCATAGTCGGCGTGTCGGAAAGTGCCGTGGACGGAATCATGTGCCGTTACAAGGGCCATCGCGAGGGACGCAGCAGGCAGGCTCATCTGGGGGTATCCAGTGTGGGAGAAGACTGACTCACTCGAGAGTCACAGGTGCAAACACCCAGTCCAACGGCTGCCGACGAGCACCAAGCAGATATCTGCGAGACGGCAAGGTTGAAGTATTTAGGCGGACCCGCAGCGTCGTTACGCCATCGACGATAGTGGCTGAGCCTGACGCAACCACAAGAGGTTTATCTATTTCTTTCTGGATCTGGACGTCGTATTTTCCAGCTTCCGAGCCGAATGGAAGAAGGATCGTCAAATCCAAGAGGCCGCGCGGTACCTTTGGTGTCTCATGCTGCGTCTCGCCGGAAGCCCCGGGGATCATTCGGAATTCTCGCGCCGGGACCACTGTCACCGGTACTTCATATCGGAGCGTAACCGACGCCAAATCGTTAACCACACGTGCATCCTGCGTTCCCGTATAGTAATTGCCCAGAATCGTTTTCACCACTTCACGCGTTTTTGGGTCGTGAAATAAATCGATCAAAGATTGCGGATAGTTGGGGTCGTGATACTCATGCAAAGTCAGCACTCTGCCCAGCATCCGCGAGACAATCATCAGGTTTGCATCCGAAATGACAACGGGCAGCTCACGGGCGCCGCTGAGGAACGGTTTCCAAAAGGCGTCCTACGGCTCGCCAGCTACTGGCGGCGCCGTCTTCAGTTCTTCTCTAGTTACCAGCGCCCAAATCAGCAAACCGCAGAGAATTGCGATTGCCGCGCCGGATATGTATTTCCATCGTCGCGATGGCGCCGTCCGCGGCGGAGCTGCCCGGCCGAGAGCGGGCGCTGGCATCTGGGCTGCAGGCTCTCGCAGCTGAAAAGACAGGACATAAGAGCCCAAGGGTATGTCGATCACAATGCGCTCGTCCGCGCCCTCGGAGCTGAAATACTCTCTCAGCTTTTTTCGCAATTGCGAGACCTGCACTCTCGCTATCGTGTCGACTGCCGTGTCATAACCTGGTTCGCGTCCAAATACCGCTACACCGATGCGCTGCTCAGACAACGGCTCCTCCTCGCCGCCGGAGGAGTCGAGGAAGTTAAGCAGTTCACGCGACCGCGCGGACTTCTCGAAAAGCTTGCTCCCGGCTACGCGGGGTGAGCGCTGCACGGCACTCCTCCTCGCTGATACCAGACTGTTTCCATGGGACCGACGAGTGGACTCGGCCATACGGCGACCCTACTTTAACATAGGTGAGTCGCCGCGCCCGCCTTGGTCAAGTGTCGCCCCGGAGCGGTCGCGGGAGCAACCCTCTTCTCGGAGAATTATCGGAGAATCGAGTGCCCGAAGGCGCGACATCAGTGGCCCTGATCGCGGTGCATGCCTCTCAATGTCGCATCACGCTTCACCTTCGCGTCGTTCAGTTTCTTAAAAACCGCGAACTCGCGATCTGCCGCCGCGCCGTCGCCCGATTCTTTATAGAGCTTGGCCAGATTGAAGTGAGCGGTCATGTTCGCTGGGTCGTCCTGAACGGCTTGAGTCAATTGTGTCAATGCTTCGCCAGACCTTTGTTGCGACACCAGCAGGACGCCGTAGGCGGCGCGCGCAGATGCATAGTGCGGGTCGCCCTTTAGCGCTCGAACATAGTGAGCTTCCGCCTCCTTTACCTCGTTCCGCCGTTCCGCGATCTGTCCCAATTCGTATTCCGAGGCAGCATCCCGCGGGTTTTCCGCCAACTCCGCCTCGAACTCTTCTTCCGCTTCGGCGAGAGTAGCCTCCGAGACCCTCGTCTTCAGAAGCGCGGCGCCAATCTGGTAGTGCAGGCCGCCAATCTTCGGATCTGCCGCGAGCACTTTTCGATACTCGAGAATCGCTCCCTCGGCGTCTCCCTCCGCGACCAAATGATCGCCCAGCAGCTCGTGCATGCGTCCGGAATCGGGCGCCATGAGCGAAAGAGTGTCGAAAGCACGCGTCGCGAGATCGGTGTAGATACGATATTCGGTGTAGAGCACGTCCGCGCTCGGATGTCCGGCGCGCTCGATCACACGCAGCGTGTCCACGGCTTTGTCAAAATCACCCGCGCTATATGCCAGCTCGAGAAGCTCGAGTCCGGCTTGTGTACGCAGCGAGCCGTCGGGCAAATTCGCGACCGCGGACTGCAGATCTTTTATAGCTATAGCCGGGCCAGCGTCTCCGGCGCGCTTCTCGCAAATACCCAGCATGGCTCGCACTTTCCAGATGGAGGGCTGCTGCTCGGCGACCGGACGAAGATACGCGATCGCTCCCGTCCAATCGCCGTTTAGATACCGAAAGACACCGACATTGGCGCGACCCTCGAAATTATTCGGGTCGATCTCGACAATGGCGCGGAACTCCTGCTCGGCCTGATCCTGGTGCCCGGCCTGAAGCGCCCGCTGCGCCTTCATCAAATGCTCCTGGATTTGCTGCTCCCTATTGGCCGACTGCGCATGAACGCGGCTGGCTATGGCGGCAGCCAAAATCAAAACGGTCGAAATGCCGCAGCGGACGTCATTAAGAACACAGGGTCCCGATCTGATATTCCGGCGTACTTTGCAAGCAGCCTAGGCATACACGCAGCGTACAAGAACGGAATCTATCGTCTGTTATCAATTTCGGGGAGACGTCTACCTGAAAGTAGTTGCGCTTTGTGGCGCCTTGGATGCCGGATCTGGGCGGGCCTCGCACGCTTCACTGGTCACGTAGCTTGCCAGAGATCCCTCACTGCACTGGAGCCTTTTCAAGCGCCGCCCCGAGCACTTTGCCGGGACCGGACTCCTGGACAAAAGCAACAATCCGGATATTCGAGGGACTTGTGCCCGGTTTCAGCTTCATCTCGAAATCTTGACTAAAGCTTGTTCCCTTCTCGAGCTTGCCAATTTTTTTAAGGGACTCGACAACGGCAACGTGTGTCAGCCGCTGGCCGCTATTTTCCCCTCGCAAGACCTGAGACTCCGCGTGATTGAGCGCGACTGCCACGTAAACTTCGGCGTTTTGTTCGGAATTGCCGCCAGCTTCGATGCGAGCGTGAAGGACAGGTGGATTAGTGCCGTCAACAGCTACCGAATGAATGCGCATCGGGATCTTCGGCGCCGCGGCGGCCTGCTGAAACATTCGGCTACCCTGTCGCGGGTTATTGAGCTGTAATTCGCCTGTTCCATCGACGATGATCTGCGGCGTATACGGGTCGTCAACTCGAAGAGCACGGCAATACGCGCTCTGCCGACCGGTGAGCAAAGCCGAGGAGTATGGATCCTTCCAACCGTCATGATTCCAGTAGTCCACATGCTCGCTGAGGACGATTACTTGGGCGCCTCCGACGGGTTGGGTCGCGTCTAGTTCTCGCAGCATGGCATCGGCCGGAGGGCAACTGGAACAACCCTCGGAAGTGAACAATTCGACCAGAACAGGCGATCGGCGAGCATCCTGCGTATCAGCCGCGCGTCCATAGTTTCCGACCGCCGCGCATGTCACCACAATCAGAGCCGCCAGCATTTTCATAATTCAACGCAATCCTTCAACTATGCAGTCAGTTGCACCTGCAGGGATGCAATCGCACTCGAATTGTTGTGTGGATAGTCGCATCGGGGGCCGCGGCCCCCGACCGATCTGCTACGGTCCCCTGAAGCGCTCCCGTTGGCGTTTGGGCGAGACCCTAGAGAAAAAATTAAAAGTGGAAACGCCGCAAGCGACAACTTTTGTAACCTCATGTTTCCGTACCTAAGCGATTACTTCAAATTTGGCGCAGAAGGTGGTCGGAAACAATAACCAGTTCGGCTGATTTTGATATAACCACTATGATTGGGATATGAAAAAGGTACCAGGCGGATTCTTACCAGTCATTCCCGTTGATCGCGGAGCCGCGAAGCCTCTTTATAGGCAGATTTACGACGGTTACCGCGACACTATCGTGCGGCGTAACTTACGCGGCGGCCAACAGATTCCATCAACACGTGCGCTTGCATCCGAACTTGGGATCTCCCGCATCCCGGTGCTCAATGCGTACGCTCAGCTCTTGGCAGAAGGCTATTTCGAAAGCCGGCCGGGCGCCGGAACATTCGTATCCAGTTCGCTGCCAGAGCAACTGACGTCGTGCGAGTACCGCAACGCAAAGGTGGCCGAAGTTCGTTCAGGACCGCGGCCTGTCGCGAGCCGTTTGGCCTTTCTCCCTCGCCGCGAAAGTACGCCATGGACGTACGGCTGGGGGCCGTTCAGCGTGGGCCAATTGACGTTCGATCAGTTTCCGTTTCAAATATGGTCCAGTCTTGTCGCGCGGCATTGCCGGGGCGCCCGCGCCAGGACGCTGAACTACGCCGACCCCATGGGTTCCAAAGATTTTAGAGAAGCCATCGCCGCGTATCTGAGAACCGCGCGGGCCGTGCACTGCGAAGTGCGGCAGATCATGATTGTCAGCGGTTCGCAACAGGCGCTGGATATTTCTGCTCGTGTTCTACTTGACCGGGAAAACCGCGTATGGATTGAAGATCCCTGTTATGAGTTGATGCGCCACGCCCTCACACTGTCCGGTTGTCGTCTGATACCTGTGCCGGTCGATAGCGAGGGCTTAGATGTAGCGGCCGGAATAAAGAAATGCCGCAAGGCACGGGCCGCTTATGTCACGCCCTCTCACCAATACCCATTGGGCGTTACCATGAGCGCCTCACGCCGTCTTCAATTGCTCGACTGGGCGCAGAACTCGGGCGCTTGGATCATCGAGGATGACTACGACAGCGAATATCGTTACGAAAACATGCCCATCGCGTCTTTGCAGGGCCTCGATCATAACTCGCGTGTGATCTACATCGGAACCTTCAGCAAGACTTTGTTTCCTTCGTTACGCCTCGGATACCTTGTTGTTCCGCCAGATCTCATCGGACAATTTGCAGCAGTCCGCCGCGCGATGGACCTTTGTCCACCCCACCTGTTTCAGGCAGTGCTCACGGATTTCATCAACGACGGACACTTCGCGCGCCACATACGCAAAACGCGGCTGCTGTATAGCGAGCGGAGGAGCGCCCTTGCTAGCGCCATTCAAAGCGAGTTCGGCTCTCTACTCGGTGTTGTCGGCGGAGAAGCAGGCATGCACCTTGTCGTAACCCTGCCGAAAGGACTCTCCGATCAGGAGATTTCGACGCGCGCCGCGGAGCAAAACCTTTGGCTCTGGCCTCTTTCTCCTTCCTATTTGAACAAGGCCCCGCAACAAGGGTTCATTCTCGGCTTTGGGAGCACGACGGTGCTGGAAATGCCCCGCTCGGTCCGCCGGTTGCGGAGTTTGCTCGCACCCGCGTTAGATCGATAGATTAAATCCCATTTTTCTTTAATGGAACGAAGCCGTTGCGCCGGCAAATTCAGCCACAGGCGCCGGTGGCGCTTCCGTCAGCAAGATGTCGAGCAGCCCCTGGGCCAACTCGCTGAACGTTTTGCGCCGCCGGTGAACAATGAAAACCGGCCGGAACAGGTCGGCCGGCTCCAGCTTGACGGCAACCAGCCGGTTCTGCGCCAGATCGGCGCGCATCACGCGTTCGGGCATGATGCTCACTCCGATGCCGTGCGCGACCGCTTCCTTGATCATCTGCAAATTGTCGAAACGCAAAACAACGTCAACGTTGATACGGTGCTCGCGCAGGTACCGGTCGATGTCGTGCTGTATCGGGAGGTCTTCATCGAATCCGACAAAAGGCTTCCCTTCGACGTCCTGCAATCTCGCCCGTCGCTGTTGGGCTAACGGCTCTTCCGGCGCAACAGCAACAACCATCTCCTCCTGCCGCCAGGGAATCGCCACTACCTCGCGTGTCGAAACCGCGTAACTCATCAAGCCAAGATCGGCGCGATCCTCTTGCACCGCTTCAAACACTTTCTCGGGCCGCAGATAAGAAACCACCAGTTCGCCGGCGGGGAACCGGGTCGAGAAGCGCAATTCAATCTCCGACATCTCCGAGAGTCCGACCGAGTAAATGGCCGCGATACGGACCTTCCCCTGTCGGTCATGCTGCAGGCGCTGCAGTTCGGCTTCGAATTCATCCCTGAGCCGGAGAGCGTTTCGACAATAGTCCAGATACAGTTTCCCGGCCTCCGTCAGCAGGAGGGGCCTCGTGCTTCGGTCAAGCAGCGTAACCCCAAGCTGCCGCTCCAACTCTTGCATCTGTTGACTTGCCGCCGATTGGCTGATTCCATTTGCCCGCGCGCCGCGGCTGACACTGCGGGCGTGAGCTATGTCGCGGAAAAGCCTAAGATTTTCGAGAGCCACCCGTACTTCATCCTAACATTAGAAAAACTGATTGTAAAGTCGGCAAAATTCAATTTGACCGATAGTGAGCGTCTCGCTATACTGGACACTATCCCTCAAAGAACGAGGAGGCTAAGTGTACCCAGTCGATACTCCCCAGCAATTGCCAGCCGCTCAGGGCCTGTACGACCCGCGGGATGAGCACGATGCCTGCGGTATTGGCTTCGTTGTCAACATTAACGGTGCGCCTTCGCACCAAATCGTTCTAAATGGCCTGCAAATCCTTGAAAATCTGGTACATCGGGGCGCCTCCGGGTGCGATGCAGAAACCGGAGACGGCGCGGGCCTTCTAATCCAGATACCGCACAAGTTCTTTGCCCGAGAGGCGAAAGATCTCGGATTTGCGGTCCCCGACCCGGGCGAATACGGCGTTGCAATGTGCTTTCTGCCCGTCGACCGCCAACAACGGCTGGCCTGCGAGGGTGTGCTCGAGAGGTTCACGCGGGAAGAAGGCTTGACGGCTCTCGGATGGCGGGACACTCCTGTCGAGGTGAATGCCATCGGACGCATGGCACGCGCCTCCCAACCTTACATTGAACAGTTCTTCGTCGCGCGCCCGCCCGGAATAACCGAAGACGCTTTCGAGCGCAAATTGTACGCAGTTCGCAAACGGACCGAGGGAGAAGTCGCGCAATCCGATCTTCGCGACCGCAACTTCTTCTATATTCCGTCGTTCTCATCCCGCACCATCGTCTACAAAGGTCTTCTTCTGGCTCATCAGATTGGAGCCTTCTACAACGAACTGCTCGACCCCGATACAGAAAGCGCGCTCTGTCTGGTGCATCAGCGCTTCTCGACCAACACGTTTCCAACCTGGCAATTGGCGCACCCGTTCCGCTACATCTGTCACAACGGCGAGATCAATACGGTCCGCGGCAATATGAACTGGTTGAATGCGCGCCAGGCGGTGATGGCGTCGCCTTATTTCGGCGATCTTAAGGCGCTTTTCCCCATCATCCAACCGGGTGTGAGCGACTCGGCCGCGCTCGATAACGCAGTTGAACTGCTGGTCATGGCGGGCCGTTCTCTCCCGCACGCGATGGCCATGCTCATTCCCGAAGCGTGGGATGCCGATTCCACAATGCTCGACGAAAAGCGCGCGTTCTACGAGTATCATGCGTCGCTGATGGAGCCATGGGATGGACCGGCTGCGGTCGCCTTCACCGACGGACGCGTCATTGGCGCAACGTTAGACCGCAACGGCCTCAGACCCGCCCGCTATCTGGTAATGAAAGACGGCGTGCTGTTGATGGCGTCTGAAACAGGCGTTCTGCCAATCAAGCCGGAAGAGATTGAAATGAAGGGCCGCCTTCAGCCCGGAAAGATGCTGCTGGTCGACCTCGAACAAGGCCGCATCGTGCCGGATGAAGAGATTAAGCACCAGCTTGCGTCCCGCCAGCCCTATCGCGAATGGCTGAACCAGAATCAAATTACGCTCGAGAACCTGCCCGAACCAGCTCGCGTGATGCTGACCGAGCTCGATACGATCATCTGCCGCCAGCGCGCCTTCGGCTATACCGACGAAGATTTGCGCTTCCTGATTTCTCCCATGGCCGGCGATGGCCAGGAGGCCGTCGGCTCCATGGGAACGGATACGCCGCTCGCCTGTCTGTCGGACAGGCCGCAATTGTTGTTCAACTATTTCAAGCAGCTCTTCGCTCAGGTGACCAACCCGCCCATCGATCCGATCCGCGAGGAAATGGTCATGTCGCTTACCAGCTACATCGGGAACGAGCGGAACATCCTCGACGAAACTCCGCAGCATTGCCACACCCTAAAGCTGCCGCATCCCATTCTGACCAATCGCGATCTCGAGAAGCTACGCCGCGTCTCGCAGGGCGATTTTCTGGCAGCCACGCTCTCCATGCTTTTCCGCGCCTCGGAAGGGGAAGATGGTTTGAAGCGCGCTCTCGACCAGCTTTGCCGCCGCGCCACTCTTTCTATCAAGAACGGTTACAGTCTGTTGATTCTTTCGGACCGGGGAATCGACGAGGAATACGCCCCGATCCCCAGCCTGCTTGCGCTGACCGCTGTACATAACCACTTGGTCCGTGAGGGGACACGAACCCAAGTGGCTCTCATTCTCGAGTCGGGCGAACCGCGCGAAGTGATGCATTTTTGCCTGCTCATCGGTTACGGTGCAAGTGCCGTGAACCCGTATCTGGCCATCGAAACCTTGGAGGCGATGACGCAGCGCGGCGAGCTGCCCCATAACATCACGTTCGAAACAGCGCTGAAGAATTACACGAAGGCCATCAACAAGGGCCTCTTGAAGGTCTTCTCGAAAATGGGCATTTCCACGCTGCAAAGTTATCGGGGCGCGCAAGTTTTCGAAGCCATCGGTCTGAATCGCGAGCTGGTGGACCGCTATTTCACCGGAACGGCATCCCGCATCGAGGGCGTAGGACTTGACGTGTTAGCGCGCGAAGCTGCCGCGAAGCACGAGTTCGCCTTCCGCCCTCTGTCCGAATCGGAAACGGAGCTGGCGGTTGGCGGGCAATATCAGTACAGAATTAACGGCGAATATCACCTGCTGAATCCTGACACAGTCAGCAAGCTGCAGCATGCCGTTCGAGGCAACAGCTTCGAAACCTTCGCGGATTACTCGCGCTTGGTTGACGAGCAGAGTAAGACTCTCGCCACGCTGCGCAGCTTGATGGAGCTGAAAACGGTTCCTCAGCCGCTTCCCCTCGAAGAAGTCGAGCCGGCGTCGGAAATTGTCAAACGCTTTGCGACCGGAGCCATGTCGTTTGGCTCTATCAGCAAAGAAGCGCACGAAACGCTCGCTATCGCCATGAACCGCATCGGCGGACGTTCTAACACCGGCGAGGGCGGGGAAGACGAAGCGCGCTTTGCTCCACTCCCCAATGGCGATTCGGCAAAGAGCGCTGTGAAACAGGTGGCCTCCGCGCGCTTTGGCGTCACCGCTCACTACCTGGTGAATGCTCAGGATCTGCAAATCAAAATCGCACAGGGAGCGAAGCCGGGCGAGGGTGGACAGTTGCCCGGCCACAAGGTGGACAAGGAAATTGCGCGTGTCCGCCACTCGATACCGGGCGTAGGTTTGATCTCGCCGCCGCCGCACCACGATATTTACTCGATCGAAGATTTGGCACAGCTTATCTACGATCTCAAGAACGTGAATCCGGATGCGCGCGTTTCGGTGAAGCTGGTCGCTGAGGTGGGCGTAGGCACCGTGGCAGCGGGCGTCGCAAAAGCCCATGCCGACGTGATTCTGATCAGCGGGCACGACGGCGGAACCGGCGCATCGCCTCTTACTTCCATTAAACACGCGGGCATTCCGTGGGAACTCGGGCTCGCGGAGACGCAGCAGGTCCTGGTGATGAACGATCTGCGCAGCCGCGTGCGTCTTCAGACCGACGGCAAACTGCAGACGGGCCGCGATGTTGTGATCGCGGCGCTTCTTGGCGCCGAAGAGTTCGGCTTTTCCACCGCTCCTCTGGTTTCGCTCGGTTGCATCATGATGCGCAAGTGCCACCTGAATACGTGTCCGGTGGGTATCGCCACTCAAGACCCCGAGCTTCGCAAGAAATTCACGGGGACGCCAGAACACGTCATTAACTTTTTCTTCTTCCTGGCTGAAGAAGTGCGCCAGTGGATGGCGAAGCTTGGCTTTCGCACGATGGACGAGATGATCGGCAGAGTCGACATGATCGAAATGAAACCGGCTATCGATCACTGGAAGGCGCGCGGCCTCGATTTCTCGGCCATTCTCTACAATCCGCAGGTTCCGCACCGCATCGGCCGGCGATGCCTCATCGAGCAGGACCATGGTCTCGCTGCCGCGCTTGATTTTAGGTTGCTCGAGTTGGCCAAGGATTCGCTCGAACACTTGAGCCACGCTGAATTTTCCATGCCGATTCGCAACGTGCATCGCACGGTCGGCGCCATGCTGAGCGGCGAAATTGCCCGGCGTTACGGCTCCAAAGGCTTGCCTGACGGCACGATTAAGATTCACTTCGCCGGTTCCGCCGGGCAGAGCTTCGGAGCGTTTCTGGCACGCGGCGTAGCGCTGATACTCGAGGGAGACGCCAACGATTACGTAGGCAAGGGATTATCAGGCGGCAAGCTAATCGTCTATCCTCCGAGGACTTCCGCGTTTCTTCCGGAAAAGAATATCCTGATCGGCAATACGGTTTTGTACGGAGCCACCAGCGGCGAGGCATATTTTAACGGCGTGGCCGGCGAGCGCTTTGCTGTCCGAAATTCCGGAGCCACCGCCGTAGTGGAAGGAGTGGGCGACCACGGATGTGAATACATGACCAATGGAACCGTGGCCGTGCTCGGCGCAACGGGCCGTAATTTTGCCGCCGGCATGAGCGGCGGTATCGCATATGTGTTCGACGAGGATGGATCGTTTGAACAAACCCAGTGCAATAAGGCGGGTGTCGATCTCGAGCCGATCTTCGACGAGCAGGACATCATTACGCTCCGCGGCCTTATTCAGAAACAGGTGGATTACACGGCCAGCCCGCGCGGCAAATGGTTTCTTGAGAATTGGACACAAATGCTGCCCAAGTTCGTAAAGGTGTTCCCGCACGAATATAAGCGCGTGCTTGGAGTTGCGAAAGCTGCCGAGCAGGTCAAAATCGCGCCTCAATTCGCTCAGCTCGAGAAATCAATCACAGCCATGCAGGGAGGAACCCGCTAGCGATGGCCAAGGCCACCGGATTCCTCGAATACACACGCGAAACCCCTCCCAAGCGGCCGGTTGTCGAGCGCGTCAATGACTGGTTTGAAGTTTACCAGGACTTTCCAACTGAAAAGCTTCAACAGCAGGCGGCAAGGTGCATGGATTGCGGGGTGCCTTTCTGCCATACCGGCTGCCCGGTCAACAACCTCATTCCGGATTGGAACGATCTTGTCTGGAAAGGACGATGGAAAGAGGCCATTCGAACTCTGCATTCCACGAACAATTTTCCGGAATTCACCGGGCGGACGTGTCCCGCGCCCTGCGAGGCCGCGTGCGTGCTTAGCATCAACGAGCCAGCCGTTACGATCAAGGTGATCGAGAATTCCATCATCGAGCGAGCGTATGAGCTGGGCTACGTTGTTCCGGAACCTCCAACGCATCGAACGTCAAAGCGCGTGGCGGTGGTTGGCTCAGGACCCGCCGGCCTCGCGGCCGCGCAGCAATTGAACCGCGCCGGCCATCTTGTGACGGTCATCGAAAAGACCGATCGCATTGGCGGTCTTCTGCGCTACGGGATACCGGACTTCAAACTTGAAAAATGGGTGGTCGACCGAAGGTTGGAGCAGCTTCGGGCCGAAGGAATTGAGTTCAAGACCGATGTGAATGTCGGTGTAGACATCGAGTCCGGCGAATTGCTAAACCACTTTGACGCGGTGCTTCTCGCCTGTGGAGCGGAACACCCTCGCGACATACCGATTCCGGGACGCGAGCTCAAAGGGATTCATTTCGCAATGGATTACCTAACGCAGCAAAACAAACGCGGCGCGGGCGACCACCTACCGAGCAACGAAGACATTTTAGCCGCGGGAAAGAATGTCATCATCATCGGCGGGGGCGACACTGGAGTCGACTGCCTCGGCACCGCTCACCGTCAGAAGGCGCTCTCTGTGCGGCAACTGCAGATCCACCCGATGCCGCCTGAAACGCGAGCGGAAAAAACACCGTGGCCGATGTGGCCGGTAATGCTGCGCATGGAGCCCGCGCACGAAGAAGGCGGCACTCGCGAATGGAGCGCGCTCACCACTCACTTCAGCGGCGATGGGAACGGGAACGTGAAGAAGCTTCACGGTATTCGTGTCGGACCGAAGCCGCTGCTCGAGCCCGTTCCTGGAAGCGAATTCTCGATTGACGCGGATCTGGTGCTGATTGCAATCGGCTTCTCCGGACCCCAGAGGGACGGACTAGTGGAAGGATTGAACCTGCAGCTTGATTCACGTGGCAATGTAAAGACCGACGCCGCTTACATGACATCCATGCCCGGCGTCTTTTCCGGCGGCGATATGCGGCGCGGCCAATCGCTGATTGTGTGGGCGATTGCCGAAGGCCGAAAAGCCGCTCACCACGTCGACCGTTATCTTATGGGATCCAGCAATCTGCCGTGCTGATGGCGCTAGTTAGTGAAGCGAGAAGTTATTCCTGAATCGTTACAATCGCGGGGCTTTGACCCAATTGCTAAGCCGCCGATGAGATCTCAACTTCCTTAGCCACGCTGGTAGGCTGCGGAACGGGATCGCCAAAATCTCGGAGAGTTCTCAAATGGCCTTCGATGGCCTCGCGAATGTTGTTCTCAGTTTCTTCAAGGGTTTTGCCGGTTGTCATGCATCCCGGAAGATCAGGAACGTATGCAGCCCAGTTGCTCTCGGCTTGCTCGAACAAAACCGCGTATTTAAGTCTCATTTCTTATTCTCCAATCCTGCCGCTTTCAAGATCGATTTCAGAGTGCCTGCAGGTACGTCGTCGCCTGGATGTCCGGGGATCGTCACCACATTTGGCTTTGACGAATGCTTGTAGTGGCGATGGCTGCCGGTTGTTCGAACATGTTTCCAGCCGTCTGACTCGACGAGCCGTATCAGCTCTCGAACCTTCACTCATTCCAGTCTAGAGCAGCCGCCCCAATCCCAACTATTGATTTGTTCGCCTCAAAAAGGTGTCGATCTCAAATTGTGGCTTGGGCACACAGCCTCCCGGCCTTCGGTATAAGCAGGTGCCACCCACGCATTTCATGCGCTCAAAGCCTGTAGCGCTTGCATTCAATTGCGCGCTTGAAAGCATGACGTTGAAGCTCTGTTGCGCCTGGGGTAAGTCCGCTTTGCGAGGGATTAAATAAATCGGCACATTCCGATGAAGGTACGTGTATTGCGCCTCTTCGTACCACGGATCCTCGACGACGCCAAGACCGCAAAGCGATTCGTCCGCACTCAAATCGCGCAAAAGAAGATTGCCCGCCGAGCCGTATCGCCAGCGAGGAAAGAGCCAGGCCATTTGGATCGAAAGCAACGCCAGAACAGCACATCCCGCCGCACTCACAAATGCCGTCGTGCGGGGCCGCGAAAGCTTGTGATTGACCCAGTCGCACAACTGAGCCAACCCGATTGCAGCCAATATGACTACTATTGCCAGAATTGGAGTTAGAAAACGATATTCTTTGTGACCGATGAGCGAGTGAGGAATCAAGAACGCCAGGGCGATCCATCCCAGGAACGGAAGTCTCGCGATTCCTATAACCGCAATAGGCAGGAGCAAGCCAAAGTGGCGGAACAGTTGAATGGCATACCAGTAGACAGGCTCAGTTCCAAAGCGGCTGGCTACGCCGGAGGCATTTAACCGGATGTTCTGAATAAACGACTGAAAAGGGTAAGACCATGTAAAGGCATCGACGGCGCCAAAGGCCAGAACAGGCAATGCCACGCAAACAACGGCCACCGGTAGTGTTTCTCTCCAACGTTTCCAGCAGAACCACGCGATCGCAACAAGCACGACAGGCGCCGCTTGCACTCGCAGAGAGACCGCCGTGCCGCATAGCAAACAAGCGACAGCCAGCCTTCTCCGGTTCACCCGATCGCGATCTTCGCTGTATGCGCCGAGATACAGAGCCGGAAGCAGCAGATTTCCGGCTACGACCTCGGCCAAAGCTTTCGGAGCGTAATACACAAGCTCATACCAGAACGCACACCCAAATGCGGCCATGATTGCAGCCGGCCAACCACCGGCTCGATAGGCGAATAGCGCGCCAAAAATCAGGGTGGGCAAAGAGAGGAGCGAGAGGAAAATCTCGATACCTAACAGATAACCTCGAGAACCAGGCGCTATCCAATCGGACAGCCGCATCACCACGCTCAGTACTGCGGGAAACACCCACGACCGCGACCCCACCCGGTATTCCCAGGTTCGGACCCAATTCCCATAGGCGAGGTGATGAGCCGGTTCGCGGCTCTGAAAAATCTCATCAGGCCAGTCCACGCTCTCAGTGCGTTCGGCAATTCCGACGCGTAGAGTAAGCGCGGCAACCAGTAGAACGCCCGCCAACAACGCTAACGCACGCCTCTGTTTCAAACACGCAAATAGCTCGACGCGATTGTAACTTTGTCCGGTGTCTGTCCCCAACGATTCGCAGGATAGCATTGCCGGTGACGTGAGCGGCATCGTCAAAGAAACGGACAGCGCGTCTTGTTCACATCGCGCATAACGCCACCAATCGGCTGTGCGCTTTATCATGTAGATATATGTCGTCGGCAACCACCGAAGCGGCGGAAGTGTCTTCGCTCGATCAAGTCAAGCAACTCGAGCAGGACTATCTGCTTCAGAATTATGCGCGCTACCCGCTGCTGCTCGAACGCGGCAAGGGTTGCTATGTTTACGATGCGCAAGGGAACCGGTATCTGGATCTCATTAGCGGGATCGGCGTCAACTCGCTCGGTTATGCCCATCCCCGAATCACTAAGGTGATACGGCAGCAGGCTGGGCTGCTCATTCATACGTCCAACTTGTATTTCCACGAATACCAGGGCCGCCTCGCCGAACGCATAGCGAAAATCAGCGGTCTACAGCGTAGCTTCTTCTGTAATTCAGGGGCTGAAGCCGTCGAGGGTGGACTAAAGATGATCCGCTCTCACGGACGCGCGATCGATCCCAACAAATTCGAAGTCGTCTCTCTTGAGAATTCGTTCCATGGGCGTACTCTGGGCGCGTTATCCGTGACGGGCCAACCGAAGTACCGCCAGGATTTCGAGCCGCTTCTTCCCGGAGTGCGGTTTGTGCCTCGCAACGACATGCATGCTCTCGAGCAAGTGGTCTCGGAGAGAACGGCCGGCATCCTGCTTGAATTTGTTCAGGGAGAAGGCGGAATTCTGCCGTTGTCGGAACCGTTTGCCCGTAGAGCCCGCGAGCTCGCGGATCGCTACAACGCTCTGCTGCTCTTCGACGAAACTCAATGCGGCGTGGGACGGCCGGGAACCTATTTTGCCTATCAATTGATCGAGCCTGCCGTATTACCCGACATCATGGTCGCGGCAAAACCGTTGGCCTGCGGCATTCCGCTCGGAGTGACCGCTGCAAACGAAAGAGCCGCCGCTGCCATTAAGGCAGGCATGCATGGCTCGACCTACGGCGGTGGGCCACTTGCCTGCAGAGTCGCTTTGGAATTCCTCGATGTCCTGGAAGAGCTCTTGCCTTCCATCAACCATGTCGGCGGGTATTTCCGCATGAGGCTAACCGAACTCGCGCGCCGTCATTCCTTCATCAAGGAGGTTCGCGGCCCCGGTCTCATGATAGGCGTGGATCTGGAGTTTCCTGGCAAGCAGCTCGTGCTTGACGGAATGAAAGAAGGCCTGCTATTCAACTGTACCCACGAAACGGTACTCCGCTTCTTACCGCCGTACATCCTCACTGAGCAGGATGTAGATCGCGCTATCCAAGGCCTGGCACGGGTTCTGAAGGCTGCCAAGCCGCCTGAGGCGTAGGGCTGTTCGCGACGATGCTTTATCTATGTGGCCGGCGCCAAGTTGTACTCGAGCGTCAATTACTGAGCCTTCTTCCCGGCAGACTTCCTAAACGCCGCCCAACGACGTTTCTGAGCTGCGGCAATGCGTTTTCGCGCCTCTTCGCTCAAGTGCCGCGACCGGCGCCCCGGCTTGGAACCAGATCCCGCGGCGGGGCCGGTTGTCTTAGGAGGCCTTCCCACACGCCGGCCAAGCATCGATCGTACCTGGGCAATTTGGTCTTCTAACTTCTCGCGCTGCAACTCTAACCCGTGAAGAGCTGCCTCTAAGATTTCTCGACTTGCTGCTGGATTGATTTTGGCCATGACTAAATTCGTGTAAACGAGATGAAATGCCGGTTAGACTAACCTTTCCCCATTATGACTCAACTTCGCACAGGAGCGTTACGGGGCCATCATTAACTAAGTGAACCTGCATGGATGCTTGAAACCGTCCCGTCGCCACTTTTAACTTTGTATTATGGCAGAGGGTTACAAATTTCTCATATAAGCGGAGTGCCTGCTCCGGCGGCGCTGCATCGCTGTAGGATGGCCGGGTACCCTTGCGTGTGTCACCGTACAGGGTGAACTGGGAAACGATCAGTATCTCACCTTTCACGTCCGCGACGCTCAAATTCATCTTTCCTCGTTCATCCGGAAAGATACGAAGCTGTAGAACCTTGTCCGCCAGCCGTTCGGCTTGGACTTCCGTGTCTTGTTTGTGAACTGCCAGAAGTACAAGCAGGCCGGTGCTGATGCTACCAGTCGTCTCTCCATCTACAACAACCTTCGCCTCCGAGACCTTTTGTAGGAGCGCCCGCATTGTCGACCTAAGTGACAGTCCTTTCGATACCTTGTGTCAGAAAATTTCCATAAATTTCTTCCATGCGACGGGACGTTCGTTCCAACGAAAACTGCCGCTCGATAAATTCACGAGCACTGATGCCCAGCCGTTTCCGCAGGACATCATTGCACGACAAACGCTTGATTTTATCTGTAAGATCCCTTAGATTCCCACTCTCAAACAATAAGCCGGTCCGCTCCGGATCAACCAGTTCGGGATTCCCGCCCACGTCCGAAGCAATCACGGCGCATTCACAAGCCATTGCTTCCATCAGCGAATTCGAAAGCGCTTCGGTAAGCGACGGAAGTACGAAGATATCAATCTCCCGCAAGGCGGAAACGACATCGCCCTGCGCCGGACGCAAACTGAATCGATCGTCCAACCCGAGTTGATCGGCCAGCTCTCGCAGCCTTGATTCCTCCGGCCCGCTTCCGACAATCAGTAATTTCAACTCGGGACAGCATTCAGCCGATTTACTGAACGCTCTTAAGAGCAGACCGAGGTTCTTCTCTCTTCTCAGAACCGACACGCAGCCAGCCGTTATCGCTTTTCCATGAGTTCTTCCCGGAAAGGAAGATGGCGAATATCTAGCGGTATCGATGCCGTTGTAGCACAAGCGGATCTTCCGGCGCGGGACATCTTCGTCTCGAATGAGATGTAGCTCCATCGCATGGCAATTAACGACTATTCCATCCACCAACAGGTCCGTAGCTCGCACCAGCGGCCGGTAAAACGGCGGAACCAGCTCGCGATGTCCCCGCTGACTCGAAAGGACGACAGGAACTCCGAAGGCGCGCGCAACAGGAACTCCGAAACACGTGAGCGGATAGTCGAAAGTATGTACAATTGTGATTCGATGGACGCGCAAGTAGTCGCCTAAGCGTAGAGCCTGGCTCAGCGCCCCGGGCTTTCGGAAAGAAGTTACGCCGATTCTCAACGTCCGTATCCCGGCGTGCGTCAGTTCGGCGCAGCGCATTCCTTCTCGAAAATAACCAACATGTACCTCAAAGCGGTCTTTATCCAGTGCCTTAGCAATCTCAGTGAGTTGCCGCTCGCTTCCGCCCGCACCCAGTTCCCTTACCAGCAACAGAATTGGAATCGCGCTACGAGTCGCTTGCAATGTCGGTCACTTTCCAAAGTGAGCGCGGCGGCACAAACAACACCTTGAGACCCTGGACAGTCGCAGCCATCAAAATTAAAAACGTCCTAGCCGGTGAAGAAATTCGTTTCAACGCGCTGCGCTGCGGAATACGCGGATCGCACAGCGCGAGACTCCCAATTGTTACTTGTGAGCCAACCAATAATACATTCCATGGTGAGGGAAGCCGCACGCTCGAGGCAAACGCCGCGAAAACAAGCCATGGTAACAGCAGCCGGCCCACTTTATATGACAGAAAATGCCAAAGGAGGCGGTTGGACGGGCCCAGAAGCCTGGGCATCCTCTTCAATAACTGGTAATTACCCCCAAGTGTTCTAACCTTTCGGCGGAATTCACGCTCCCGAGTCATCGGGTAATCGTAGGCGATCGCTTTTGGCTCGACCACAAGCCGAAAATTCTTAAAAAAAGCTGTCATCGGAAGATAGACATCGTCGAGAAGTATATCTTCAGGCAGCGGTTGAAAGAGTTTCCGGCGAATCGCGTAGAACGGACCGGTTGCGCCGAGCATGGAGTCGAGCAGGCTCAAATTTTTTCGTATCCAGCTCTCGTACCTCCAGTAAACACCTACGTCTGCCTCGCCCCGGGTGGTTCCATCGCGTAAAAGCAGCTCACCACTGACCACTCCAACCGCCGGATCGGCGAACGGGGCGACCAGCCATCGAATGCTCTCGGGAGTCAGTTCCTGGCGCACATCCGTCAACACGAGAATCTCGCCTCCCACGCGGGGCACAGCGGCATTCAAGGCGGCCGGTTTACCAAGCCTGGGAACTGACAGAAGTTGCACGCCGTAATCGGAAAAATTCCGGGCAATATCATTTGTATTGTCCACTGACCCATCCGACACGACCAACACCTCGATCAAGTCCGGAGGATAGTCAAGGTTTAGAATCGACTCGAGCTTTCGACGTAAGAAACGCCCCCCATTGTGAACAGGAATCACAACGGAAATTCGGGGCAGTCCGTTCCCACTGCGAAATGGTTTTCTGTGCCGGCGAGCCAGCACATGCAGAAGGATTGGGTACCCGATCAGAATATATGAGATCAAGCCCGTGGATAACCAGAACAGCAACATTCACTTTTTCTCGATGAGCACGCTCAAACCGGCACGCCCACATACCGCCGGAATGAGGCAAAGCCGTGGTCCGGCCGCGCGGCTCATGTCCTGCCTGCTTCTCTAGATGTTATCGCGGGCCACCAAAGGTAATGAACGACATAGCCCAAACCGGGCCGCGACCGCGTGGGAGCGGTGGTTTTTCAGGGAGGCGAGTTCCAGCTCGGATTGGCGGCGAGGCCTGCTCAGGCCTGTGTGGTCTCGAATTCCTGCTCGCCTGGAACGGCCGCGCCTAGCGCTTTTAGCTTTGCAGCCAAAGTTGTACGCTTTAGCTTAAGCATGTCCGCGGCGACTGTCTTGTTGCCGTTGCTTCGCCGGAGCGCCTGCTCCAGCAAATTAAGTTCGATTCGCCCTATTACAGCTTCAAAATCTAATCCGGCTTCCGGAAGTTGAACTAACTGATTGGCGGTCATCTCAATCCGTTCCCCGGATTCGTCGTTGGGAAGCCGAAAGTCGGCGCACTGCAGTTCAGCGCGCTGGTCCGATACAACCATCGCCGTCTCGAGTGCATTCTCCATTTGGCGAACGTTGCCCGGCCAGCTGTATGCCACAAGCATCGCCAAAGCGTCTGGATCGATCGTTTTCCTGGCGAGTCCCTCGCGATGAGCGATCTTTTCCAGAAAATGCCTGGCTAGCAAAGGGATGTCGGCTTTCCGGTCGCGTAGCGGCGGAACGACGAGCGGCACAACATGCAGCCGGTAATACAGATCTTCCCGGAACCGGCCCTGTTTCACCCGGCTAAGTAGATCAACATTGGTTGCCGCAAGCACTCGGACGTCGAGTTGCACGGTTTCGGAACTGCCCACGCGCTGGAATTCGCGCTCCTGCAGGACGCGGAGAAGCTTGGCCTGGACCCCCAGCGCCATGTCGCCGATCTCGTCGAGGAATAAGGTTCCGCCCTCAGCTTGCTCAAATTGACCGAGGCGCGCGCCCGTAGCCCCAGGAAACGCGCCCGGAACATAGCCAAACAACTCGTTTTCCAGCAGATCCTTCGGAATTGCGGCACAATTCAAGGCAATGAAAGGCTTTCCCACGCGCGGACTTGCATTGTGAATGGCTTTCGCTACAACTTCCTTGCCGGAACCGGTTTCACCGGAAATGAGAACGGTTGTCCGGCGTACGGCAATCATCCGGATCAGTTCAATCACCTGCTGAATCGCCGGAGAACCGCCTACGATCGCGGCACGCCACGACTGGGCGTCTCGCCGGTCAGGGTCTTCGAGATCGTAATTGCCAAGCGGGTGCATGCGCGCAGCCTATCAATAAATCAATCGGCAGAATGAGCAAAAGCATTAGCTTGCTTAACCCAGGAGATTTTTCTGGCTTAGGTATTGCGGGTTTATTTCGGCAAACAGCACCTCGACAAGGAGAAACAGCGCCATAGGCCTCGCTACCCTGGAAGCGTGTCAATCGTGGTGAAGAGACTCGACGCCGATGTCATTGTGGCCGGAGCAGGCGTCGCAGGGCTCGCCGCCGCTCTCGAACTTTTGTCCGCCGGCAAAAGCGTTCTCTTGATAGAAGCTCGAGACAGAACTGGCGGACGGATCTTGACCGAATTCACTGTGCGGCATCCTCACTTGGCCATAGAACTCGGAGCTGAGTTTATTCACGGCCGTCACCCGGCCCTATACGAGTTTTCCAAAAACGCGGGACTCAAACTATCCGAGGTCTCCGGCACGTCCTATCGTCAATCGGATGGCCGGTTGGCGCCTCTCGAGAACATCGGCGACGAGTTCTGGGACGTTCTGAATTCGCCGGAACTGGCGAGACAAGATATCGCGTTTTCAGAATTCATCCGAAATGTGTCTCCTAGTAGCAGCGGAAAGAACTGGACAACATCGTTCGTCGAAGGTTTCAATGGCGCCTTCGCCGATCGCATCAGCACCAAAGCTTTGTACCACCAGCAGCAAGCCGAAGACAGAATCGACGGCGAGAGTTCGTGGCGCATCGACTCCGGCTACAGCTCTCTTGTGATGATTTATGAGCGCCGCGTCCGGCAGTCGGCACAGCTATTGCTAAATACAACGATCCGCGCAATCGATTGGGGCCGCGGCCGTGTGCGCGCAAGCGCAATTTCGCGTGGAGGCCAAATCAGCGCAAGCTCGAAAGCTGCCATCATAACCGTTCCCCTCGGCGTCCTGCTCGGAAAAAGCCCTGAAACGGCCATTGCCTTTTCTCCTGAGCCTGAAACTTGCCGCGGTTTACGGGCTACTCGACCCTGGCTGGGCGATGCGGCTAAACTTTGTTTTTTCGGAACCGGTTTGGGCCGATGCCGCGCCCGGCGCGAGTTTCATTTTCGCTCGCCACGATCGATTCCCCACCTGGTGGACCCGGCAATCCACATCCGGCTATCTACTGACCGGCTGGAACGGCGGCGCGAAAGCGGCGGCGCTCGCGGGCCTAAGCAAAGACGAATTAGTAGATGCGGCGCTTACCACGCTGTCAGCGCTCGTGCGCTGCGATGCGGCCGATTTAAGATCAAAGCTCGAATCGGCGCACTACCACGACTGGCACAACGATCCCTATACCGCCGGATCGTACAGCTACGTCACCGCGGGCGGCTTCGACTTCTCGCAGCGCGCCTCTCAGCCGGTCGAGGACACTCTATGGTTCGCGGGAGAGGCGATGGCAAGCGACGGCCACTGGGGCACTGTGCACGGTGCACTCGAGAGCGGACGGCGCGCTGCGTCCGGAGTACTGCACGCCCTGAGGAAGAAATAGCCCTCACAACCTATACTCAAAAAATAAGCGAAATCATGTCTCAGCAGACAAACAAATACAGCGCTCGTATCACGCGTCCGCCGTCGCAAGGCGCTTCTCAAGCGATGCTCTATGCGACCGGTCTCCGCGAAGAAGACATGGATAAGCCGCAGGTCGGCATTGCGAGCGTCTGGTACGAAGGCAATTCCTGTAACATGCACCTTTTGCGGCTCTCGGAAAAGGTCAAAGAGGGCGTCAACGCTGCCGGTCTGGTGGGTATGCGATTCAACACGGTGGGCGTCAGCGATGGCATATCCATGGGAACCGATGGGATGAGTTTCTCGCTGCAATCCCGCGATTTAATCGCCGATTCCATCGAGACCGTTATGTCCGCGCAATGGTACGACGCAAACATTTCGCTTCCCGGATGCGACAAGAACATGCCGGGGTGCGTAATCGCGATGGGGCGCTTAAACAGGCCGTCACTGATGGTTTATGGCGGCACGATTCGCGCCGGCATCTACCAAGATAAAAAGCTCGATATAGTCTCCGCGTTCCAAAGCTATGGCGAATTCATTGGTGGCAGGATCTCCGATTCCGAAAGAAAACAGATTGTTCGCCACGCCTGCCCTGGCGCCGGTGCATGCGGCGGCATGTACACGGCTAACACAATGGCGTCAGCGATTGAAGCACTCGGGATGTCGCTACCTTACAGCTCGTCCACGCCGGCGGAAGACCCCCAAAAGCTCGAGGAATGCTTTCAGGCTGGGGCAGCGGTAAAGAGATTGCTCGAGCTCGATCTGAAACCTCGCGACATCATGACCCGCGAAGCGTTCGAGAATGCCATTGTGCTGGTTTCGGTTTTGGGAGGATCGACAAATGCCGTTCTGCATTTGATAGCCATGGCACGCTCAGTCAATGTGAAACTCACTATCGACGATTTCCAGAACGTAAGTAATCGCGTGCCGCTGCTAGCGGACTTCAAGCCAAGCGGCAAGTATGTCATGGAGGATCTGCAAAAAGTAGGTGGAATTCCGGCGGTAATGAAGATGCTCCTTGCCGAAAAATTACTAAATGGCGATTGCCTTACCGTCACGGGTAAGACCATCAAGGAGAATCTTGCTGGCTTGCCCGGCCTGAGTGCGGGGCAGGAAATCGTTCATTCCATCGACAAACCAATCAAGGCCACCGGGCATATCCAAATTCTGAAAGGCAACCTCGCGCCGGAAGGCGCCGTTGCGAAAATAACCGGGAAAGAGGGATTGCGCTTCTCCGGTCCCGCCAAAGCATATGACTCGGAGGAAGACATGCTGCATTCGCTCGAACGCAAGGAAATCGGTAAGGGCGATGTGATTGTTATTCGTTACGAAGGGCCCAAGGGCGGCCCCGGCATGCCCGAAATGTTGACGCCAACTTCAGCCATTATGGGCGCCGGTCTCGGAAAGGATGTGGCATTGATCACCGATGGGCGTTTCTCCGGCGGCTCACATGGGTTCATTGTCTGCCACATAACTCCGGAAGCTCAGGAGGGCGGACCCATCGCACTCGTGCGAAACGGCGACCGTATCACAATCGACGCGGAGAAGAATCTAATATCCGTTGATCTGCCCGACGCGGAAATCAAGTCCCGGCGTGCCGCATGGAAGATGCCGCCTTTCAAAGCGGAACGCGGAACTCTGGCGAAGTACATACGGCTTGTCAAGAACGCTAGCCTAGGTTGTGTTACTGACGAATAAGCCGGTGGGGCAGGTCATCGCCTTTTGTGGCCTGCCGGTTCGTGAACCCACACAGACGACACAAATCGATCGTCTGCGCCACCACTAACCGCGCAATTCTGCGTGCGTCTGTAGGTAACTAAGAATCTGAGCCCGTGACAACACTCCCTCGAGATGCCGGTTGACAACGACGGGAAGCTGGTTCAGATCGTAGCGGCTCATGCACTCGAGCGCGCTCGCGAGAGGTGTGTCCGGTGTCACGGAGCGGAGATCGTCCAAAGGGCGCATGATATCGTGTAGGGTCACAAACGGCCATCTTGCGCGTTCTATTTGTTTGACTTCATGCGGGGTGACTAGACCCGTTATCTCGCCCTTATCAACGACGATGAAGCAACGCCGGCCCGTGCGAAGCAGCTCCTGCTCGACAAAGTTCTGGATATTCAACCAGCCATCCACCGTGGGGCAATCTCGCGTCATAACGTCCGACACCCGCACGCCCTGAAGCGCGTGTGCCAGTCCCACCTGTACGTAACTTTCCCGCGCTGCCTGCAGTAAAAACCAGCCGATGAACGCCAGCCACAGACCTCCAATCCCGGCGCCGCCAAAAAATCGAAAAACTCCGACGGCGATGAACGCAAAAGCTACCACCTGGCCGACTCTCGCGGCAGATTGCGTCGAACGGTCGGCATCGCCCGTCTTCCACCAGATGAGCGCCCGTAGCACTCGGCCGCCGTCGAGAGGATAACCCGGAATAAGATTGAACCCGGCCAGCATCAAATTGATGTATCCCAGCCAAAGAAGCATGGCCATCCAGGGATCCGACGACGGATTTCCGATCAAACGCGCCAAGGCCAGGCAGATCAGCCCAATGATCGCGCTGGTCAGCGGTCCTACAAACGCCATCCAGAATTCGACTTTCGCGCTTACAGGGTTCTTCTCAATCTGTGAAACGCCGCCGAGAGCAAACAGCGTAATTTCTCTCACCGGCAGTTTGTTTGACGAAGCCACCAACGAGTGCGCCAGCTCGTGCAGGAGCAACGATACGAAGAACAGAATGGCTGTCGCAACCGCCAAGGTGAGGATGACGCCATCGCCCCACTGGGGATTGGCGGCATGAAACTGAGACGAGAGCGACAACACGATGAGTAGTGCGATGAGAAACCAGCTATAGTGAAGCCCGATCTTGATGCCGAAGATGCTTCCGAGTTTGATCTGCGATCGCAAGCGCCATGTCCCCCACGACCATTATCAGTGCTGGATCCGTTTCATACTACGTAGGCGTCCGCTTCCTGGCAAGCACCGATTGCGACTCCTCGGCCGCGGCCAAAACAAGTGCGCCCATCTTAGGAGATGCGGGAATCACATCCGGCTTCAGTCCATTGCGCGCGAGTTCTTCCGTCATAATCGGCCCAATCGAACCGATTACTACGTCTCCAGCCAGTGTCTCGAGCACCTGGCCGCGCATCTGCCGTTCTTCCGCCACGCGTAGCAGGTGCTCCAGTTGAATGCTCGATGTAAACAGCGCCACATCGACATCGCGCGAAGCCAGACGCCGTGCGGCTTCACGTAGTGGTCCCAGATCCTCCGGCAGTTCCCAGCGATATAGCGCGAAAGTCTCGATCTGTGCGCCCATCTGCTCGAGCGCCGCGACAAATTCCGGGTTTGGACGGCCATATTCCTGTATGCCAATGCGGCGTTCCGGACTCCGCTTGATTGCGTCCACAATTTCCTGCCATGTGTTTGGCTCTGGAATTGTAATATCGGGCGCAAGCCCGGCGGATCGCAACACTGCCGATGGTTTCGGGCCTCGCGCCAGCAATCTTACTTTGCCCAGAGCCTCATCCGCGCGCCTCATCGAATAGCGCGCAGCGATCACTTCCCGCCAGAACTTGAGGCCCACTCCGGTCATCAGCACCAGCAGCTCGAATCTGCCTGCCTCGAGACCCGCAAGCATCCGAAACGCGTCGGTGTGCTCGTCGTCGAGAGCTCTTTCTTTCACTGACGGAGCCACAAACGGTTCGCCGCCCTGGCGGCGTATCAGCGTGTCTATCTCCGCCGATCTGCGGCTCTCGAGGCTCAGGACTCGTAATCCCCCGAAAGACATCGTATTTCCATATTCGCAGGATCAGCCTGGGCGCACGCCAGGAAATGTGATCAGCTCGACTTTGTCCAATCAGGCGGCATAACAAAGGGCTTCAGAGAATCGTTCCAGAAGCTGCGAAGGCGATTGGTTGATCTCTGAGGGGGAATGAGAGGTGAAAGAATCGTTCCAGAGATGCTTGCGAACTGCGGCCAAAGCGTCGGAGAAGGTGGGGAGGGATTTCTGATACCAAGCGGTTTGCAAAGGCAAGACTTGGTTTTGCTTTCTCAAACGAGAAGCCAGCAGAGTGACGAGGGAGAACATAGCAAGCAGCAGCGGAGTGCTGCGAGCAATGGCTTTGTCGGACCATTGGCGCTGAGTTTCCAGGCCGAGATGAGCTCGGGATTCCTCGAAGGTGACTTCCACCTGCCAGCGGCAGACATAGGCCTTGATGATATCCAGAGGTGCGGCGGTGAGGTCGGTGGACAACAGGGCCAGCGGATCGAATCGTCGTTGCGGGTCACGGATCAACACCCAGCGGATCTGGGAGGACGGCAGCCCGCCGTGATACCAAATGGCTGTGTCCGAGCAAAACTCGACGGTTCTGCCAGCACGGCCGTACCAGTTCCGGAGGAGCGCTTTCTTCCAACGGGTCTTGGAATCAGCCATACGCTGTTGAAGAGAAGGCAGACGGGCTCCAATTATGCGGGGTCGGCCCGCACGACCGGGTGAACGCGCCGGAGCGGGTTGGTAGAGACGGGCATCGAGGCGGAGTCGAGTGATGCAAGCGATGTTGACTCGGCGCAACTGATACAGAAAATCCAAGGCGGCAAACGCACCATCGGCAACCAACGTTAGCTTCCGCCGCGGCAACCACCGTCGCAATTGGAAACACTGTTGCCGGGCCCAATGGAGCAGTGTCTTCGGCTTCCGGTTTCCGTTCTCGTAGTAGCGCTCCGAGGGCGCCAAACTGGTCAGAACCGGAAGTGCCCAGACTCGTTGCGCCCACCCAATACGGATCAGCAGCATAAGACTAAGCCAGCGCAGGCCGGACGCCTTGACAAAATGACTCTCCGAAGAGCGAACTGGATCCCGATAAATTCCCCGGGCCCGAATCTTGGGACCCCAACGCCGTTCCACTGTGTCGTCTAAACCGAATAACAGCGGACCTTGAGGAGAGAACTGATCTATGAGCAAACCCAACAAAATCCGGCTTCCTTGGCGCAGATCCCACGCCGCGCGATTCAGAACACGATGAAAATTCTGAAACTGCTTCTCCTGGCCTAAGCCCATGATGCGCAAAATACCGCACACCGTCCGTCGGCCTGGCGCCAAAATAGCGCCCACCATCAAAACCACGGCACGCTGCCAGGTGCGATTGAGCATCATGGGTTGAAATGCTAGGATGATCGGAGCGAAGTCAGAGGGGAGGTTGATCATAAAACATTCTCGCTAAGAATTGTTTAAATCATCTCACCCTCCCTTCGTTTCAATTGGACAAAGTCGAGATCAGGAAATGTGATTAAGTAGATTAGAGGTAATTGTGCCCAAACGTTTTGCAGTGATCCTACTTCTGGTCGCCTTGTGCTGGCCGGCCCTCGCGATCGAGCGGCGCCACGGCATTCTGGTGGGTACGGTGCTAAAGGTCGACGCCGCTACCAAAACAGCCGTCATCAAGGTGGCTGATGGAACTGAGCATACAGTTCACTTCGTGGGACGAACGGCTGTCCACGGCGCGCAAGACACTGCCGCCGGCGCCGCCGATGCATTCCACGGTTTGAAGGAGGGTAGCCAGGTCGCCGTGCATTATACGGCGAAAGGCAGCGTGGAAACGGCCGAGGAGGTTGACGATCTCAGCAAAGATGGACTTAAAGCTACCGAAGGCACGGTCACCCATCTCGATCGCGGCGCCAAGACCCTCAGCGTCAAAACCGCCGATGGAACGGAAGAGACATATCGGCTGACCGACAGCGCCGCCAAAGATGCCGGAAAAGACATCGCCGCGGGCACCGAAAAGTCAGCGAAAGTGACCGTCTACTACACAGAGGAAGGCGGCCACAAAATCGCCCATTTCTTTAAAGCGGCGATTTAGTAGTTTCCTCCCACCAGTCTCTAGCGGGTCTATAGTGAACGTGGGGCAACGTGCGATTCCTATTAGCTGCGCTTGTTTTTCAATTCTTCGCGGGCGCTGCGCCTGGCGAGAACCGCGTAGTTGCCGTCTCGGTGGACGGCGTCATTAGCCCCATCACTGTCGATATCCTCACCCGCGCCATCGACCAGGCCCAGCGCGAAAAGGCCGAAGTCCTTCTGATCCGCATCAACACTCCCGGCGGACTACTCGAAGCTACCCGGCAAGCCATCGAGAAAATTGTCGCCTCTCCTGTGCCCGTTATCACTTTTGTTACCCCCAGCGGCGCCCGCGCCGCATCTGCCGGATTCTTTTTGCTCGAGTCTGGCGACGTTGCCGCGATGGCCGATGGCACCAACGCCGGTGCCGCATCTCCCGTGCTGCTCGGAGCTCAAATGGATCCCGTGATGCGGAAAAAGGTCGAGAACGACGCCGCGGCCTCGTTGCGCAGTTTTGTTTCTAAGCGTGGGCGGAATGCCGCGTTGGCGGAAAAGACGGTGTTCGAGGCTAAATCATTTACCGATCGCGAGGCGCTCGAAAACAAGCTCATCGACATCACCGCGCCCGATGAACGACACCTGCTGGCGCTCCTCAACGGCCGCGAAATCGCACGCTTCGATGGACGCCGTCAGACGTTGCGCCTCTCTGCGCCAGTCGTAATCGACTACCAACCGACCATTCGCGAGCAGATTTTCGCAGCTATTAGCGATCCCAATATCGCCCTTATTCTGCTGGTTCTCGGCGCGCTCGGACTCTACGTTGAATTCTCATCGCCAGGCCTCATTTTCCCTGGAGTAGGCGGCGGCATCCTCGTCTTGCTCGGCCTTTCGGGTCTTTCGATGCTACCGCTCAACTGGCTCGGTGTCGCACTGCTGTTGCTTTCTCTTTCTTTCTTCATCCTTGAACTCAAATTCGCTTCCCACGGTATCCTTGGAGCCGGCGGAGTTGTGGCCATGATTCTGGGATCGCTCTTCTTAATTAACGGACCGCCGGAAATGCGGATCCGAATCGGTACTGCGCTCGCAATAACGTTGCCGTTTGCGGCCGTTACGGCCGGCCTACTCTCACTCATCGTGCGCGCGCGTGCTCAACGAGTGGTTACAGGTTCTGCAGCCATGCTAAATACGATGGGGGTCGCGTTGACGCCGCTATCGCCGCAAGGCAAGGTTTTCGTTCATGGAGAATATTGGGATGCTGTTAGCGCAACGCCGATCGCGCCTGGCGCTTCTGTCCGGGTGGTTCGAGTCGAGGGTCTCACGCTTACCGTCGAGCCCGCCTCCTGATGCGCATAGCGGAGACATTCATGTTTGACCTCGCACCCATCGCACTGCTCATCGTTGTTCTTTATTTGCTCGCATCCATCAAGATTCTTGCCGAGTACGAACGGGGCGTCATCTTCCGTCTGGGACGCGTCTTGCCGTCTCCCAAAGGTCCCGGTGTCATCCTCGTCTTCCGGCCCGTCGATCGCATGGTGCGCATCTCGCTGCGGCTTGAGACTCTTGAGGTTCCGCCCCAGGATGTCGTAACGCGCGATAACGTGACCCTCAAAGTGAACGCCGTAGTCTTCTTTCGCGTCATCGATCCCAAAGCTGCCGTCATTGAGATTGCTAAATACCTGTATACGACTTCGCAGTTGGCGCAAACCACTCTGCGAAGCGTGCTCGGCGAGGTCGAACTTGATGAATTGCTGAGCGAGCGCGAGAAGCTCAATCTGCGGCTTCAGTCGAGGCTCGATCAGGACACGGCGCCCTGGGGCATTAAAGTGGCAAAGGTTGAAGTGAAACAGGTCGATCTGCCCGAGCAGATGATTCGAGCCATAGCCCGGCAGGCAGAGGCAGAACGCGAGAAGCGAGCCAAGATCATTCACGCCGAAGGTGAGTATGTAGCAGCCGAGAAACTGGCAATGGCCGCCGAACTCATCCAGCGTCAACCAGCCGCGATCCAGCTTCGCTACCTCCAGACGCTTGTAGAAATCGGAGCCGAAAAGAACACTACGGTTGTTTTTCCGTTGCCCATCGATCTCGTTTCAGCCATCATCAAAGCGTTTGAGAGCGAACGTAAATAGCTAACCTGTGGGGCAGGTTGGCAACCTGCGGCGGGTTGGTAACCCGCCTCTAGAGTCTCTACATTTCCCACCGAAAATGTTTTAAAACCGGCTGGCCGGGTTAGGGCGGGATCGCGGGCTGCGTAAAAGTCGGTCTAGACCTATCTTGTTGACAGACCTACAGGAAGTATGTCACTCTATTCCTGAGCCCTCATGTTCAGGAGCCCCCATGAACGATGAAATCAAGGATGTCATCCTAAGTGTCTTCGAAGCCTCTCTGGAAGCACAACTGCGCGCCGTTCGCCGCCTGCGCCAAGGTGAGCCGGCAGCCGGGGCACGCCAGCGTAAAGCTCTGTCTCAAGTGGATATGGCTTTCGACACACTTAAGAAGGCCCGCACCCCTCTGCATATATCGGAGATTCTCGAACGTATCCAGACGCACTTCGGCGTCACCGTCGATCGCGAAAGCCTGGTCTCTTCTCTCACCAAGAAGGTCGCCCGCGGCGACCGTTTTCTACGCCCGGAAAAGAACACCTTCGCCTTGCGGTCGGAGGTGCGATGAGCCTGTTTTCCGAGTTTCTCGAAATCGCGCAAGACTGGCGCAGCGTGTTTCCTCAGCGCCGCACTTTTCAGCGCGCGGTGCGGCAAGCGCTCGGTTCGCTGGTCTGGCTGGGGCGGCGTTGCTTATCGCGCATCATTTGGACCAATGCCGGGCAGGATCGCAGCTGGAGCGCAGAGTATTTTCTCCACTCCCGCTGTCAGTGGGAACCGCAGTTGTGTACTGGCAAGGAGGCGCGCCAGGCAGCGCCCGCTGCGCCTCATCGTCATCGCGCGGACTGCCTATCGCAAGAGTAAAAGCAAAAAGCTGTGCTATCGCAACTCGGCTTATCTGCTGACTACGGATCTACGCAGTTCCCTCAGACCGCTCCTGCAAATCTATTTCGACCGCTGGCAGATCGAGGTGAATCACCGTGAAGAAAAAGACACCTTAGGGGTCGGCCAAGCCCAGTTGTGGAACGTTACCTCCGTGCCCAAACAACCCGTCCTTGCCGTGGCTGCCTATAGTGCGCTCCTGCTGGCCTCCTTACAGGCCTTTGGTCCAGAGCGTGGCACAACCTATCCCCATCTGCCCCAATGGCGTCGTAACGCACGCCGCCCTTCCTGCCTCGATCTCATCACTCTACTCCGAAAAGAAATGACCGAACAACCTCAACTGCTCACTTCTTTCGGCTTTCAAATCAGCCATCAGACCCTCGTTCAGGCTTGCTGCTGCTTGACCGAAATGTAGAAACTCTAGCGACAGGCATTCAGCCTGTCGTCAGCTTCTGCTATAGGTTCCTGGGCGCGTCAAACGCGGGCCGCTTTTGTGAGAATCGCCGAAGCGATTTGGCCCAGCGGCAAGACCTGATCGGCGGCACCGAGCCGAATCGCTTCTTTGGGCATACCGAAAACTACGCAACTCGCCTCGTCCTGAACGACTGTGATCGCTCCCGCTTTTTTCATCTCGAGAAGGCCCTGCGCTCCATCCGATCCCATTCCCGTCAGAAGGGCTCCGACCGCTTTACCCTTGGCCGCGTCCGCAACAGAGGTGAACATTACGTCGACGGAAGGACGTTGGTAGCAAACAAGAGGCCCGTCTTTTACTTGGACGCGATACGAATCTCCCGTTCTGCGGACCACCATATGGAAATTGCCGGGAGCGAGGAGAGCCAAGCCGGGGTGGAGCGTATCTCCATCCGCAGCCTCCTTCACTTCAATCGCGCAAGCATCATTGAGGCGCTTTGCAAATGCGGCCGAGAAGACGGGCGGGATATGTTGAGTGATGACAATGGCGGGACTCCCGGCAGGCATTCTTGTTAAAACCTTGTGAATTGCTTCAGTCCCTCCAGTAGACGCGCCAATCGCAATGATGGTCGATTGATCGAAGTTTCTTGCAGCTGGCTCGTGAGCGTCATTTCTGGGCAGACTCTCGATCTCCCTCGAGAGACGCGCCGCAGCGGCCGCGCGTACCTTGGCAGCCAAACTCGTTCGCAAATCGCCGACCGAATAAGGACCCGCGGGCTTGGCCAGCACTTCCACCGCGCCCGACTGGAGGGCCTGAAGCGTTGCTTCGCACGAGCTCTGACCCAGCGAGCTGATAACGATCACAGGAAGGGGATGATACTGCATCAACTTCCTCAAGAAGGTCAGCCCGTCCATGCGAGGCATCTCGATGTCCAAAGTGAGAACATCCGGCTTGAGAGCGAGCACTTTATCGCGCGCAATAAAGGGATCGGGCGCGGTGCCCACGACTTCGAGATCAGTTTCGGCGGAGATTGCCTCGGCCAGGATTTTGCGCACAATTGCCGAATCGTCGACAATCAGAACCCGGATCTTCCGGCCGTTGTGCATCAAGCGGTCTCCCAATCCAGCCAGAGAGCCAGAGCGCCGTCATCGAGCTGAAAAATCGAAGCCACGGTATGATTGCGCCACCGTCCGTTCCAGTCGGCCGGCTCGGGCTCGGGATAAGAGAGCGCAAACCGTTCTTCTCGAGCCAAGCGGCTTAACACGTTGCCGCAAATCATGTTCGTCATCTCGCCCAGAACCTCAACGCACTGCGATTCGGTGATTGTCTCCGGTTCCGCTCCGAGGAAGCTTTCAGCAAGAACACGGGCTGTTGGAAGCGGAGCTCGAACTCCGAGAGATCCCGAGCGGCCACCACGAAAATCGAGCCGGGTGCAGACCCAGTCGTCCTCCGCCGAAGGCTCCGGTTCCGTAGATCCGGTAACGCCGGTAAAGTACATGGTTTCGAGCACCTCGGACGCGGACTCGGCCAAGGCTCCGGTCAAATCAACTGTGTTCATGGACAGTCTCCAAGACTCTTTCCAACTCTTCCCGCAACGTTTCCGGCAGGAACGGCTTTGTCACATAGCCGCGCGCTCCGAGCTCAATCATCTGTCGAACGCGGTTTTCAGTGCGATCCGTGGATACGACGACCACGGGAATCGAGCGAAGCTTGGGATCGGCTTCGAGAGACCGGACAAATTGCTCGCCATCCATTCTCGGCATGTTTATGTCGGATAGGATGACATCGGGCCGGTGGTCGCGCAGGAGTTCCAGGGCCTCCTGCCCGTCTCGGGCTTCAATGCAGCAGTTGATCTCCAAGCCCGACATATCAAGAATGCGGCGCACGAATGCGCGCATCGCCGGCGAGTCATCGACAATCATGATTGTGAATGACATTCACTCACTCCTTTCTTTGCGGGAGCGTTCTTTGAAAGTTCCTGTTCAGGCTCCTCCGCTCTGCGCAACAACACTTTTCCTGTCTTAATTTCCAAGCGAACCGTCCTCGACGCGTTTCCTCCGACATCCTCGGCTTGCAGCAAAACGCCGGCTTTCCAGAGTATTTTTCTGAGCGCCATATGATTGCGTTTGCCGATGTTGAAGGTTCCTTCCCGATCGAGGACCTGCGCACCACCGACGGCGGTAACCGTCAAGCGGCGCTTCTCGGCGCCTAGCCGGTAGGAGCCGTGAAAGAGACGTGGAATCCCCGTGTCGGCAAACATAAACGGATTCCGGTCCGCTTTCTCGAGATCGAGCGAAGACTCGGGCAGCATGTAGTGGAGCAGGCCGCCCACTTTCGCGACGGGATCATGGATCAACAAGGCAATGCAGGATCCAAGCGCATAAGTGACAAGCACGGCATTCTCGTCATTGCTGACCTGGCAGTCAGCCACGCCTACGACAGCGAGGCTCATTTCGCGAGCCTTCCCGGTGGCGAGAAGTCCGGCCCATTTCCGGCTTTTCTGTAGACCGCCGGCTGAACATACTGAAGCGGGTGATTGATTCGATTCAGGCTCTCCGCGTGTCCTATTAAGAGGTATCCTCCCGGTTCAAGGTGGTCGGCGAGCCGGTTGACAAGCGATTCCTGTGTAGCTTTATCGAAGTAAATCATGACATTCCGGCAGAAAATAACTGGAAACAAACCTAGTTGCGAGAATGCATTCATCAAGTTAAGGCGGCGGAACTCTACCAGGTCGCGGACGTGCTTCTTGACCAGGTACCAGCCTTTCCAGTTCTCCGTCCCGCGCATCAGGAACGGCCGAAGCTCATGGACGGGGAAGCCGGTGAAGCGTTCTTCCGGGTACGCCGCTCGTCGCGCGCCAGCCAGCACGCGAGTGGAAATATCGGTGGCAAGAATTCGAATCGACGGGGAGGACCGCTGGGCGAAATATTGCAAAAGGCAGAACGCAATGGAATAGGGTTCTTCGCCAGTCGAGCAGGCGGCGCTCCAGATGGCGATTTGGTCCCGGCGCTCGAGCTGAGGTAGAACGATCGATCGCAGGAAATCGAAGTGAGCCGGCTCGCGAAAGAAACTGGTATGGTTCGTGGTGAGGGCATCGATCATCGCGGTTAGGGCTTCACCGCTCGGATCGGCAATGAGGTGATCGTAGTACTGCTGGAACGACTTTAGCTTCAACGCGCGCATCAGCTTGGCCAATCTCGCCGAAACCAGTTGTTCTTTGCCTTCGCGTAATTCCAGGCCGAACTGATCGTAAGCCAGCCGTCGTATCTGATCGAATTCGTGGGCGCTCAAGCGCGGAACGAATGTTTCGGCGAGCTCCGATTCGCCGGTCACTTGCGTTGCCCCCTGTAAACGCCATGCAGATCGAGAATGAGGCCGACCCTTCCATCGCCGAGAATGGCGCATCCGGCGATTCCGGTGACGTTTTTGAGAGTTTCGCCCAAGCTTTTGATTACGACCTCCTGCTTGCCTATCAAATCGTCGACCAGCAAGCAAAACTGCTTTCCTTCGCAATCGGCGACAACCAGGAGGCCGTCGCAGATGTTTTCGCTGCGGGCCTTGACGCCAAAGCGTTGATACAGACGAACGATAGGCAGCAGCCGGCCCCTGATGAGAGCCATTTCATCGCGCCCTTGAACTGACGAAATAAGGTCTTCCGTGGGCTTGGCCATTTCCTTTACATCGAAGATCGGGACGATGTAGCGGTGACCGCCAACGGCGACTACGAGCCCCTCGATGATGGCAAGTGTGAGCGGCAGATTGAGAAGAAACTTCGTGCCCTTTCCGGCAGTTGATTGAATGTCGATGCGGCCGCGGAGCTTCTGAACGTTCTTGCGAACGACGTCCATGCCGACTCCCCGCCCGGAGATATCGCTGATCTGGTCCGCCGTTGAAAAGCCAGGCTCGAAGATCAGATGGAAGATGTCATTTTCCGAAAGCTGTGACCCTTCCTGAACAAAGCCCTCGCTGTTGTGCTTTCTTTAAGATTTTTGCCTTGTCGAGGCCTCTCCCGTCGTCGGAAATTTCGACCACGATCTGGCCGGCTTGATGATAGGCGGCCAGCCGAATCCGGGCTGTGGATTGTTTCCCCGCCGCTTCCCGGTCCGCGGGTGACTCAATACCATGGTCGATTGCGTTTCGCACCATGTGAAGCATCGGATCGGAAAGTTCCTCGGCGATATTCTTGTCAACTTCCGTTTCCTCGCCGCTGGTTTCGAGTTCAACAATCTTGCCGGTCTTGCGGGACAGGTCCCGGACCATTCTCGCGGTGCGCTGGAAGAGCTGTCCCATGGGTATCATTCGCATGCCCATCGTCGTCCTTTGCACGTCGCCCGTGATCCGCGCAAGTTGCGAGAGATCGGCCAGGAGCCTTGGATTCTGCAGAGCCGTCAGCGACGGATTGTTGCGGATCAGCGACTGAGCGATCACCAGTTCGCCGACCATGTCCATGAGGGAATCTAGTTTTATGGTCTCGACTCGGACCGAGAAGTTATCGGCAGCTTTGGCCGATTTACCGGACGAGCGTGGCTCGCCGGCGCTCGCGCCCGTAGAACTCGCCTTTGTGGCTGGCTCGGTTTGCGTCGCCGGCGGTTTCTCCGCTTTTGGCCGGGTTTCGGGTTGCAGCTGGGCGCTTACCACCTTCGGTGACGGAACGGGCGCTGGTTCAGCTGCCGGTTCCGAGCCGTCTCCCGAAGACGCCTTTTGGATCCGGCTCAAAAGACTATCGGGCTGAGGCAGCGGTTTAGGCTGTTCCCCGGCTATCGCGGCTTCCACACCATCGATTGCCTGCTTCAAGTAGTCTGCGCTCTCAAGAACTACATCGACGACGCCCGTTGTGATGGTCAGTTTGGAATTGCGAGCGAGATCGAGAACAGTTTCAACCTCGTGAGCAACTTTCTGGATTGTGCTGAATTCCAGGAAGCCGGCAAGTCCCTTAATTGTGTGGAAACCTCGGAAGACGGAGTGGATCGTGTCTGTGGCATCCGGATTTTGCTCCAACGTGAGCACCTGGCCTTCGATCGACGAAAGATGCTCTCTGGACTCCATGACGAAGTCGGCTACCAGCTCGGGATCCTGCGCAAGAGGGTTGCTTGAAGCAGCGAGCGGATGTTCGGCAATCTGGCGCGTCGAGGCCATTTTGGCGTTCTCCGAGTCGAGAACTTCCTGCAGGATGGATAACCCCTGCTTAAGGGTATTTTCGAGTGCGGCCGGATCCTTCGAGGCTCCGCCTTGGATGCTGTTCGCAAGATTCGAAGCAACGCCGGCAGTCTCCGTGAAGCCTTCCTTGCCGGCCAGTTCACTTAATTGCTTGAGCGCTTCCGCGAGACCATCGCTGGCGCCACCGACAACGAGCCGGGTCGCCATGCTGTCGATCTGGGCGCGCAGTTGGACTTTGGGCTGCGCTTCAGAAGTTTTTTGAGACATATCCTCTTGCTCCGGCCTGGGCTCCCGCTGGGTTTTCTACTGCATCAGGGCGTTCAGGCCCTGCAGTTCCTGAGTGTTCAAGACCTGGTCGATGTCGAGAAGGATTTTGACTTTGCCTTTGGTCTTCGCCATTCCAAGAAGGTAGGGGGTTGCGACGCCGTGACCGAAATCGGGAGTGTCTTCAATATCGGCCGCGGCCAGATTCAGAACCTCGGCAACGCCATCCACGATAATTCCCATGAGCACCTGGCTGTTGTCATGCTGAACCTGGACCACGATGATGCAGGTGCGGGCTGTGTATTCCGCTTCAGGCAATCCGAATTTGAGCCGCAAGTCGATGACGGGAATCACCTTGCCCCGAAGATTGATGACGCCTTTTACGTAGGCGGGGGTGTGCGGCACGGCTGTGATGTCCTGAATGCCCATGATTTCGCGCACCGTGAGAACACGAGTTCCGAATTCCTCGCGGCCAAGTTGGAAAATGAGGTATTTACCCGTCCGGTCCGCTTTGCCAAGAGCCGAACCGTCTTGCTCCGGCGCAGTAATCGTTGATTGCATGCCTATCCTTTCAGCTCTCTAGAGTGGGCGACTCGACCGTACGGCGAGCCTGCGCCTCGCTGTATGTATCGGGCTTTTTGGCGCGAAAGATTAAGGTCGTCGTGCGAAAAAACGTACTCCCAGCGCTGCAACTCGAAGAGAGGCTTTCGAACGACATTTGGCATTGGCCGGCTGTTCGCGGGGCGAATCAAGCCGCTTCGCGAGGCAAAAAAGCCACGCGGCGAGCACGCGCGGCCCGTAAACTGTGGTTTTTTGGCCACATAATAGACGCTCTATCCCCATTACAATCAATTACTTACAATTCTTACGGGCGGCTGATATCCTGACTAATGTTCTCTTCTATGCGCTATGAAACTTCGGTGCGCCGGCCGGCGGAGGTAAGTGGCGTTGGCCTCCACAGCGGGGCAATGGTTCGAATGCGAATCGCCCCGGCGCCGGCTGGAACAGGAATTGTATTCGTACGAACAGACCTGAACGATTACCGCGTACCCGCAAGCTGGCAATATGTCGCACGTGTCAGCTACGCAACCAGTCTGATGCGAAACAGCGTACTGATCTCGACAACCGAGCATCTGCTGAGCGTTTTCTACAGCATGGGTATCGACAACGCAATGGTCGAGCTGGATAATCTGGAGCTGCCCATTCTAGACGGCAGCGGCGCTCCTTTCATCGAGCTATTGGAGGAAGCCGGAATCGAATACACACGCCGGCAAAGACGCTACTTGCGGTTGACTAAACCTGTCCGTGTGGAGACGAATGGCAAGAGCGTAGCAATCCTGCCCTCGGATCGCTTTGAATTATCGTGCCATGTGTTTTACGATCACCCGCTGGTCGGCGAGCAGCAGCTCAAACTTGAAGTGACGCCCGAGACTTATGCGAAGGAGATTGCCCCGGCGCGGACTTTCGGTTTCGAGTACGAACTGGATTCGATGCGCGACATGGGATTGATCCGCGGGGCGTCGGTGGACAACGCCGTTTGTTTTACGCGTGTGGCGGTGGCCAATCCCGGCGGACTTCGTTTCGCGGACGAGCCGTGCCGTCACAAAGCGCTGGATCTGATTGGAGATCTGGCGCTGATCGGGAGACCGTTGCTGGGTGAACTAATTGCGGAGAAGGCCGGCCACGCGATGCATGTTCAGCTTGTGAATCGCCTGATGTCGGATTCGAGTCTCTATGAGATAGTGACGTACGGGAAAGCTGCCTAGCGAAGCAGCCGATACGCCGCGCGATATAAACGAGCTTTCTATAGCCACTTGACCCGCTCCTTAACGCCGCCTATCCCTGCTTTGGGCCAGCTCCCCAATCTATTTTCCGCGCTCCGCTTGCTCGCCGCTCCCCTGGTTGTGTGGTTGATTTACACGAGACGTTTCGATCTGGCGTTATTCCTGACAATTCCGATTGGTGTTTCCGATTGGGCCGATGGATATCTTGCACGGCGGCTGGGAAACACCAGCCGGCTGGGAACGTATCTCGATCCCGCGGCCGACAAGGTACTGTTGGTCGCTGCGTTTATTACTCTCGGGACGATCAGCGCAATTCCGCTGGCCCTCGTGATGCTGGTGCTGGGGCGAGACGTCGTTATCGTGGCAGGAGTGGTCTTGCTGTGGAAATTGCGCGGCCGAAAGGAGTTCACTCCGTTAGGAATCGGGAAGATGAGCACGGTTTTTCAGATCATGACGGTTTTTGTTGTTTTAGTGTCCTTGATTGCACCGTTGCGCTTGATCCAGAACGTCCGCTTAATTTGTTTCTTTGCCACGGCCTTGTTGACCGTCTCGAGCGGCATCGCGTACGTTCGCAAGGGGATTCGCATGGCCGCCGCCGATAGCCGGACGGCCGGTTCTCCCTCAGAATAGTCTTTAAGTAACGAAGTGGAACGCCGGACGATCGTACAAGCGGGATGGAAGCGAGAATCCCGCAAAGCGCGAAGGGCGATTGCGGCCCGTTTTGCGCGGGTAAACATAAAGACAAACGATTGACGCGATCAGAGACGCGGAGTAGCCTGTAGCTATGGAGCCGAATGAGGAAGTTTACGCGCCGTCACGGCTGTACGCCCGTGCCGGATGGTTCGGCGTAGCAGGCGCCGTCGTCTGCGTCGTTTGTGGCTTGCGCGCTCCGTTCGCTTTCATCCCGGCTTTCTTTTGCTGCGTTACGTCAGCCTGCCTGTTCCTTCTAGCGTCCCGGCCGCAGATTGTAACCGAAGAGTCCCAACTTCTGCTGGGTGGACGGACCATAGCGTGGCGGGAAATCCGCGAAGTGAACACAACTCACCTGGTTTCCCCGCTGGTTTTACGGCTGAAGCTTACAAACAGCCGGAAGAAGCTTTTGATTTTCCCGGGAGAACCGGAGAGAATCAGCAAACTCCTTTATCAGATCAGGCGCAGTTCCACCCTGGCTACATTTGATGGTGTTTCTTATAAGGATTACTGGACCTGGTCGTCGATGGGCATCCTGCGGGGCAATCACCCGGCAGCGGATCAGCCGGTCCGCATGATTAGCCAGGAAGACGAAGAAGAGATCGAACGGCTTTACCGCCAGCTCAAGTCCGTCGGTCGCCTTGATTCCCGGTCAGATTCAGAAAAGCCTTAGGCCGCTCCCTCGCGGTGCTGTAAGCGGCTGCGAATCTGCAATGGCGCTTGTGAGCCCTCATAGAGGACGGTTTCGCCAGGAATGAAGGGAACTCCTGGCAGTGCTTGGAGACGTCCTGGTATTGTCGTTTCCCTTGCCGCTCTTGCCATTGCAGCAGCGCTCTTAAACTTTCACATTCAAATCTTAACGGCGGCAGGCAACTACCTGGTGCTGGATCAGGTCCCACGGAAATCGGACATTGTTGTTGTGCTGGCGGGAGATCAGTATGGCAACCGCGTTCTGAAAGCGGGCGAACTGGTACGAGCTGGTTGGGCGCCATATGCGTTGGTCAGCGGAACTCCCGTCCTCTTGGCGAACGAAGCTGATCTGAACATCGCTTTCGCGGTGGCAAAGGGATATCCAGCGCAATATTTTCGCCCATTTGAGGGTGACACCGATTCGACCCGCGACGAAACCTGGCTGATTGCGGCGGAACTCCGGCGTCAGGGCGTTCGATCAGTTCTCTTGGTCACAAATAATTACCACACGCGACGGGCAAGCGCTCTCATGAGAAAGGCCGCTCCCTTTCTCACGATTGTTACGGTTGCGGCTCCCGATAGGTATTTCACCCCGAATGGCTGGTGGAAAACGCGAGGAGGCCAGCGAATCTTTCTCTACGAATGGCTGAAGACCTTTTCCGCCTGGGTGGGCAATTAAGCGAATGCGGGCACGGCATCTGGAAAGCTGCATCCGTTCGTTTCGGCGAAAGTAGAGTGGAATAAGGATGCTGAAGTCTCTTTCGTCTCTTTGGCCCTACCTTTGGAAATACCGGCGCGGATTGGCGCTCGGCATGAGCTCGCTGATTTTCAAGGACGCCCTGGCCGCTTCGCTTCCTCTCATTCTGAAAGGCGGAGTCGACCGGCTGACGGCTGGCTTTCGAATCGCCGTTGTTCTGGAGCTTGCAGCAGTTTTGATTGCGGTCTCCGCTGTCAAAGGAATTTTCCAATATTGGATGCGAGTCATTATCATCGGTATCTCGCGCGATATCGAATACGACCTGCGGAACGATTTCTACGCGCGCCTTGTCGAGCTATCGCAGGATTTCTACTCGAAATTTCGCACCGGCGATATCATGGCCCGCGCTACCAACGATTTAAATGCCGTTCGCATGATGCTTGGGCCGGGAATCATGTATTGGACGGAAACGTCGATCACTCTGATTATGGCGGTGGCCGTGATGTTAAGGACCGATGCCGGCCTCACGCTGATTTCCCTGTTGCCTGCCCCGGTTGTCTCGCTTGCCGTTATCCTCTTTGGGCGCCAGATCCACACACGGTTCGAACACATTCAGAGCATGTTCTCCGACATCAGCAGCCGCGTCCAGGAAAATCTCGCCGGCGCGCGAATCGTTCGAGCCTACGCGCAGGAAGAGGCCGAAGTGGCTCATTTCGAGAAGCTCAATCGCGACTACATTCGCGAGAATATTGGACTTGCGAAAATTCAGGGGCTGTTCATGCCGGCGTTGCAGGGGCTGATTGGTGTGACGTTTCTCCTGGTTCTTTGGGCGGGTGGCGTGCGGCTGCTCGAACACCGTATCACGCTGGGAAGTTTCGTGATGTTCAACACGTACATGGGAATGCTGATCTGGCCCATGATCGCCTTTGGCTGGGTAGTGAACCTGATGCAGCGCGGGACCGCTTCGCTGAACCGGATTAACGATATGATGCGGCAAACGCCTTCGATTCGCGCTCCCAAGAATCCCATGCCGGCGTCGCATATCCGGGCCGAGCTGGCGTTCCTGAACGCGAGCGTCGATTTCCAGGGCAGAAGAGCCCTGGATGGAATCGATCTGAATATACGCGACGGTGAAACAGTCGCAGTCGTTGGCCATACGGGCAGCGGGAAAACTACTCTCGTCAGCTTGGTACCGCGGCTGTTTGACCCAACCGAGGGCCGGGTTGAGCTGGGCGGAGTGGATGTGCGCCGCTTCGACCCTGAGGATTTGCGGCGGAACATCGGCTTCGTGCCGCAAGAGACATTTCTCTTCAGCGCCACGCTCGCGGACAACATTGCATGGGGCGTGACGGAAACTTCGCGAAGTCAAATTGAGTGGGCTGCCGAAGCGGCGGGATTAGGACCCGATATCGCCAGTTTTCCGGACGGCCTCGACACGATGATTGGCGAACGCGGATTGACGCTTTCCGGGGGCCAAAAACAGCGGACAGCGATCGCGCGCGCCATCTTGCGCGACCCTAAGATGCTGATTCTCGACGACGCGCTGGCGAGCGTTGATACGATGACCGAGGAACGAATCTTGAACAGCCTGACTTCTTTGATGCGCGATCGCACCACCATCCTTGTGTCCCATCGAGTTTCAACGGTCAAGGGAGCGGATAGGATCGTGGTACTGAATCACGGAGGCATTGTGGAAGAAGGCAGGCACGACGAACTTTTGCGGCAGGGCGGATTTTATTCCGATCTGTACCAGAAACAACTACTCGAAGAAGAATTGGAGGCAATCTGATGGTGACTCGACGCGAATGGGCGGCATCGGTGGCCGGCGCCGCGGGGGCGTTATCGCTCGGCCGGCCGCTTTCGGCTCAAGACTACAAAATCGAAAAGGCGGACATCAAGCTGGGCGTGGCGTCCTACTCGTTTCGGAAGTTTTCACGGGCCCAGGCCATTCAAATGACCAAAGAGCTCGGGACGCCATACATCAACATCAAATCGTTTCACCTGCCGCTCGATAGCACGCCCGAGCAGATCGATCAGGCGCGCAAGGAATTCGAGGACGCAGGCTTGATTATCGTGGGCGGGGGGACGATCAGCTTTCCGAAATATGACGAGGCTCAAATTCGACAGGCGTTCGAATATGGCAAGCGCGCCGGGATGCCGCTGCTGGTGGTGATGCCTGCGCGCGACGTTCTTCCGAAGTTGGGAAAATTTGTCGAAGAGTACAACATAAAAATCGCCGTGCACAATCACGGACCTGAGGATAAGAACTTCCCCACTCCTCAGAGCGCCCTTGCCATCGTGAAGGAAATGGACCCGCGATGCGGATTGTGCATCGATGTGGGACATACAGCCAGAACGGGCGTGGACGTCGTGGAATCGATTGCGGAAGCTGGGCCGCGGCTTCTTGACATGCATGTGAAAGATCTCAAGGACTTTCACGCCAAGGACAGCCAATGCGATTGCGGCGATGGGAAGATGCCGTTTCCTGCGATGTTTCAGCAGTTGGTGAAGATGGGTTACCGGGGATGCTCGAATCTCGAGTACGAGATCAAGGAAAATGACCCGATGCCCGGCATGCAGCGGAGCTTCTCGTACATGCGCGGCGTTTTGGCTGGCGTGACGTATTTCGATACGAAGGCGTAGAGGCTGTGAAGTACGGCGAACTGAAGTTCGCCGCTGCACGCTGAAGCGTGCGCCACGATTTTCGCCGGTTTGGTGGCTGGTTTCCGTTTAGGCCGATGCGGCGGCGCTGGGCTCAGGGCGTGGTGCGGCGGCTACTTCCGGAAGTTGTATGAGCGTCCGCGTGCCGCGTCCTGGCGCGCTATCGACCGAGAAGCTGTAGTTCGATTCAAACAACACGCGCAGCCGCTCGTTTACGTTGCTGACTCCGATACCGCGCTCGAGCAGGCTTTTGAGCTTCGACTCTTCGATGCCCAGGCCGTCGTCTTCCACTTGAATGTGCAATACAGATCCGTCGAGCCACACGCTGAGCCGGATGACGCCGCCTTCGATTTTCTTCGCGAGGCCATGTTTAATTGAGTTTTCAATGATGGGCTGCAAGATCATGCTGGGTACGAGGCGGTCGAGCGCGGCTTCGCTCACGTGCTTCTCAAAACGGAGTTTGTCGCCAAACCGCACCATCTCAATGGCAAGGTAGTCGTCAATAAAATGGATCTCGTCCCGCAAAGGCGAGAAGTTTTCTGTCTTCCTCAGGAGCCGGCGCAAGATATTCGACAGCTTATAAATTACGGCGCGCGCTTTATCGGGATCGACTCGGATCAAGGTTGCCACGGAACTGAGGGTGTTGAAGAGAAAGTGCGGGTTGATCTGGTTGGTGAGCGCCGCGAGGCGCGCCTCAACCAGGTGTGTCTGTTGCGCCTCGAGTTTCTGCTCGGTCCTCACACTGGCCCATATGCGGATGGGTATCGAGACCGAGAACAGCGTCGTTATCGAGAGCGCGACGTAATGCACCACGCTCGACCCGGGCCATCCCTTAGAAATAGAAAACGCGGCCCGGTCCGGAAACTGGTTGGCAATAAAGATACGGAAGAATTCGGTCAATAGAACCGTGAGATTGCAAAGAACGTTGAACAGCGAACGCTCTATCGTCCGCCGTTCGAACACGGTTTTCTTGCGCTCGATGGCTTCGCGAATCACCCGGTACACGTTCAGGTCGATAAAAGCCGAGAAATACCAGACGTCTTCTTTGTCACTGGCAAGATCGCGCATCAATCCGCCGAGCACGCCAGCCGCCGAAAATAATGGCATCGACATATACTCGCCCGCGATCATGGCGGGGATAGAGACGCAGATGCCGGTAACCAGCCCGCTGACATAGCCGGCGATCAGTCCGGCAATGAACGCGCTCTCGAGAGCCAAGTCGATGGCCTGGTATTGGCCCTTCCCCAGGATGCGGGCGGTTTCCCCAGCTCCGAAAATCACTGAGAAGATGAGAGCGAGTTGAAGGCGCTCAGCGACGGAGCGATCGTCGTGCAGTAAGATCCGGCGAATATGCCGGAATCGCATCAGAATGCTCGCAACAGACGCCGCAACGGCGAGTTTCACCAGCAGCGCGACCAAATGTTGCTCTTCAAGCATCTGAACTACTCAAATCGGCGCCGTTAACGACGCTTCAGGCAGCGGTTTCTCTGCAAACTCTATAATAGAAGTTAAGCCGCACAACCTAAGTAAGCGCGCTTCGCTCCGGAGGACCGCCGCCCGGCGATGAATGAGGATCGTTTGTCGGAAATTAAGCTGAACAAGGTCGCCGAAGCAGACTTTCCAAACCGTTTTGGACATTTCCGCATTTACGGTTTCGAAGGAGTAAACGCAAGTGAAACCGAAGAAGCGGTGGCCCTGCGATTCGGAGACGTATCGCCTGCGCTCGGCCCGCTGCTTGTGCGCATTCATTCGCAATGTCTCACCGGCGACGTATTTCATAGTCTGCGGTGCGACTGTCGCGCCCAGCTCGAGTTGGCGCTCGATCAGATCGTTCATGAGGGCCGCGGGCTGGTGATTTATGAAAACCAGGAAGGCAGGGGCATCGGCTTGATGAACAAGCTTAGAGCCTATGAGTTACAAGATCGAGGTTTGGACACCGTCGAAGCGAATGAACGGCTGGGGTTTGAAGCCGATCTGCGGGACTACGCTCTTCCCGCAGCCATTTTGAAATGGTTTGGAGTAGACCAGGTGCGATTGCTCTCGAACAATCCCGAGAAAATATCCGCTCTCGAGGCCGCGGGTATCAGTGTAGTGGAACGCGCTCCCATTGTTGTTCCACCACTCGAGACGACCGCCGAGTACCTTCGAACAAAGAAAGAAAAACTAGGGCACTTGTTTTGAGGTCGCGCGAAATCCTCTAATGTCTCAACCGATCCGCTTCGTGCGGACCGCCTGCAGCGGATGAGTTATGAGCTCGTCTACGAGCCCGAGAAAGCGCTTCATGTGAGGCAGTTCCGCATGTGCGTCGAATGCCGCTTCATCGGTCCACTCGGAGTGAATAAAGAAGAGCGGCGGATCGCGCATTGATTCGTACAGATGGATTCGAATGCAGCCCGCCTCTGCGCGAGTAGGCTCGAGAAGGAGCATTAGTTCGTCAAGAAGAAGATGCTGTTTACCCGGTCGGGGTTCGAATCGGGCAAATATGTAAAGGGCCATCGCCCGCTCCTCTCAATTCAGCTAGCCGGTTGGCCTGCTGGCCGTTAATTCTTTGATTGGCCGCACCTCGACACCTCCAAGTCGCGCCACTGGAATCTTCGATGCCACTTGAATGGCATCGTTCAGGTCCTTCGCTTCGATGAGGATGAACCCGCCCACTTGCTCGTTGGTCTCGGCAAAGGGACCGTCGGTTACGGACGGGCCGCCGCTCCTGACCCGCACGGTCGTGGCGGCGTTCACCGGTTGAAGAGCTTGAGCGGCGATAAAGTGCCCGCTTTTGCGAAGAACTTCGTCATAAGCGAGAGACTCGTCCACAAGAGCGTCGAAATCGTGGCTCGATAGAGCGTCTAGCTTCTTTTCGTCGTAGAAGATCATGCATAGGTACTTCATGGTATTTTCTCCACGCTAGATAGTCGTAAGAAGAGACTCGAAATGGACAATCACGCTTCCGGCTTCTTCCCGCTCTCTGTCGAAGCTAACGGTTCGGCAAATACCGCATCGATCTCCACCTGATAACCGCTTGCCAGACGGTTGGTCTCGTTGGCCATGCCGATTACCGCCATCAATTCGCCAAACATTCCGTTTGTCATACCTTTGTTGCGCGCAGATGCGGTGTGAGAGGCAATGCAGTAGCCGCACTGGTTGGTGACGCTGACTGCAACATAGATCAGCTCTTTGGTAAGCGGATCCAGCTCGCCAGGCGACATCACCTGCTTAATGCTCTCCCATGTGCGCCGCAGCGTCACGGGATCGTGAGCCAGCGCTTTCCAGAAATTGTTCACGTATGTGGTTTTGCGCGTAGCCATGATGTCGTCGTAGATTTCACGCACCTCCGGCTTCGCGTCTTCATATTCAATGAGTCCAAAAGTTGCCATATGCGCTTGAGCGGCGTGAAACTTTTGTCCGCTCATTCATACAATAGCGGCATGCGGCTTTCAAAACTAAGCGGGGACGAGATTAAGCTCGCCCTGGACGCTCTGAAAGATTGGAAAGTAGTGGGAGAGAAGCTCCATCGCGAATATCGCTTCCCGGATTTCGTGCATGCATTCGGCTTCATGGCTACTTCGGCTATGGCGATCGAGAAGATGAATCATCATCCGGAGTGGTTCAACGTCTACAACCGCGTGACAGTGGATCTCACGACGCACGATTCCGGAGGCATTACGAAGAACGACGTCGAACTCGCGAAACTACTCGAATCCATCGCGGCGAAATTGCAAGGTTAAGCGATGACGAAGCGCGGGATTTTCAAGCTGGTGATGCCATGCCTATTCGCCAGCCTCGCATTATGTCAGGAGCAGCCCGTTGCCGCTTACGATGCCGCTCCGTGGCTCGATCAGGCCATTAGCGATGCGGTGAAGGAAGGACTGATTCCAGGCGCTGTTCTGGTGGTTGGACACAACGGCCAGGTGATTTACAGAAAGGCGTACGGTTATCGGGCGCTCATACCGGAAAAAGAGCGCATGACGGCCGACACGATATTCGACGCAGCTTCGTTGACGAAGGTAGTTGCAACCACGCCTTCCATCATGAAGCTCTTCGAGCAGGGCAGAATCCGGCTCGACGATCCAGTCACAAAATATCTTCCCGAATTCGAGGAAGGCCACGGTACGATCACGATCCGGAACCTGATGACGCATTTTTCGGGCTTGCGCCCGGATCTGGATCTAAAACCTAAGTGGAGCGGCTATGAAACTGGCGTCGAACGGGCGCTCCGCGAAATGCCAGTGACGCCGCCCGGAACTCACTTCACTTACAGCGACATAAACTTCATTCTCCTTGGAGAAGTCGTTCATCGGGTGAGCGGGCAGATGCTCAATGTCTATGCTCAGGAACAGATCTACAAACCGCTAGGAATGAACGAGTCGCAGTTTCTTCCTCCGGTATCGCTGCGGCCGCGAATTGCGCCAACCGAGATCGACGAGGACACCGGCAAGCCGTTACGCGGAGTAGTTGACGATCCAACTGCCCGCTACATGGGCGGAGTAGCGGGCGATGCGGGCTTATTCACGACGGCGGACGATCTCGCTAAGTATTGCCAGATGTGGTTGAACAAGGGTTCGCTTACGGACGCCGGCATGGAAAACAAGATACAGATCTTCGGCCCTTTGACAATTCGTAAGTTCGTAGAGCCTGGCGGTCCTCCGGATCAGCCTATTTTGCGGGCGCTCGGTTGGGATGTCGATTCGCCGTATTCGAGCAATCGCGGCGAACTCTATCCGCTCGGCTCGTTCGGCCACACCGGCTACACAGGGACCTCGATATGGATCGATCCAACGACGAACAGCTACGTAATACTTCTCACCAATGCTGTCCATCCACACGCGGGCAAATCGCTGAGTTCGCTTCGCTCAAGGATTGCAACTCTGGTTGCCGGCTCCTTCGGAGTGGACACGCCGGGAGTGAGCCTGACGAGCTATAACGAAACGATGTCGATGGCAGGCGTTCATCGCGCCGTGGCGCGAAACGCGGAAACCCTCACGGGCCTGGACGTTTTGGAGAGAGAAGGTTTCGCTCCTCTCCGCGGCAAACGAATCGGCTTGATCACAAACCAGACTGGCCTCGACCGCGAGGGAAAGCGAAATGTGGATCTTATGCTGACGGCGGGGATTAAAGTCACAACTTTGTATTCGCCTGAGCATGGGATAGCGGGTATGGCGGATGCCAATGTGGCGAATAGCCGCGACCCGGCAACCGGCTTGCCGATCGTGAGCCTATTTCAGCCGAATCAACGGCGCCTCACGCCCGACAAAATGAGAGATGTTGATGCGCTTGTCTACGACATTCAGGACGTCGGGGCGCGTTTCTATACATATTCATGCACGCTCCTATACGCGGTCGAGGGGGCGGCGAAAGCGCACAAGCCGTTTTATGTTCTTGATCGCCCTAACCCGATTACAGGAACACATGTGGAAGGACCCATGCTCGATTCCGATCTGCATTCCTTCACCGGGTGTTATTCGCTTCCGGTCAGGCATGGGATGACTTTTGGAGAGCTGGCCACCATGGCTAATGCCGAACAGCACTGGGGCGCCGAACTGCATGTAGTGAAAATGACGAATTGGCAGCGCGGCGATTGGTTTGACTCGAGCGGCCTGGTTTGGGTGAACCCCTCGCCGAACATGCGCAGTCTGGACGAGGCGCTTTTGTACCCAGGCGTCGCAATGCTGGAAGCTGCCACGAATTATTCGGTAGGCAGAGGGACGGATACGCCTTTCGAGCAGATCGGAGCGGATTGGACGGATGGGCGAGCGTTAGCGAAGGAGCTGAATAGCCGCTTCATTCCGGGAGTTCGCGTCTATCCAACCCGGTTTGAGCCGGTTTCGTCGCACTTTGCGGGAAAGCAGGTGGAGGGTATCCGGTTCGTAATTACGGACCGGCAATCGTTTGACAGCGTGCAGCTGGGACTGGAAATCGCAACGGCACTACAAAAGCTATACCCAGGCAAGATCAGCTTCGACACTTGTAAGTGGCTGATCGGGAGTGAAGCAGTAATTGAGCAGATCAAGGCTGGAAAAAATGCGCAACAAGTTGACACGGATATAGCGAAGCAGCTTCCAGAATTTCTGGAGCGGCGCAAACGGTTTCTGCTGTATTCGCAGAATTAGCTTGCTATCAAATCACGCGCCAGCCGGTTGGCCAGGCACTCGATCGAGTTCTGCGGAGTCGGTCAGCCTAATTCGCCGCTGGCAGCGGCTTGCTTTGACTTAGTTGAGCCGACCGGCCTACCCCGACGCTTGGGCGCTTGCGTTCCCGCGTCGCCCTTGGCCACTTCCTCTGCTATGACCGCCTGAGCTTCTTTCAGCCACGCGGGCGGCCGCCCCCGCCGTCGGCCCCGTCCCCGAGCGAGCCGTTCCAGCGTAAGAATCGCTTCCTCGATCTGCTCGCGCTCCATGCGCAATTCAGCGAGCATTTTATCTACGTCCAAAATTTAGTTCCTCCCCGCGGAAAATTAGGTCAAATCCACTAAATTAATGCGCGCCGTCTCCGGCCATATTGCATTTTAATCCGAAGTGTACTTCCGCACGTTGCTGAATTCAAGAAAAATACTTGTCTTTCTAAAAATTAGCGGTTCTAGGAGTACCATGCCGCTTTCTTCTCTCCCCTTCCCCCTATTAGACCCGAAAATTCGACCGATACTTCGATTTTTACAGGCAAAAGGCAATCCTGCGGAGCTTCGCGCCGAGATGAAAGTACCGGCGATTAAAGGTGTAAATTTTGCCGGATTTAATGGCGCCATTACGGAATAAATTGCATGGATGGCCACCGGTTTGGAGCAGCCGGCCAGCTTAAACGCGCACTGTTTCCATCAGGTTTCGAACGCGCGTTGACGGCGGAAGTGAAAGTAAATGGGTACGCCGATCGCCATAAAGGCCAAGCCCATAACCGACTCCCTCGGCGAGTGAACCAGGGTACTCGCGAGCAGCAGGATAGCAACCAGCACGAACAAAGCAGGGACCATGGGATAGCCAACAACACGGTAGGGGCGAGCCATGCCGGGTCTTTTCCGACGCAGCACAAAGACGGAAGCGGCGGTCATCGCGTAAAGAATCCAACTACCGAAAATCACAAAATTGTAAAGCTGCTCGTACCAACCGCTCAAAATGAGCACACACGACCAGGCGCACAAGACGATCATCGAAATGCCCGGGGTTTTATAAGCCGGATGCACACGAGCGAGGGGGCGGAAGAAATAGCCGTCGCGTGCCATTGCGTACGGGACGCGGGCGCCGGACAGAATCGATCCATTCAGCGCCGCGAGAATCGAAATCAAGACTGCGATGGTAATCGCCCTGGCCGCAGCCGGTCCGTATAAGCGAGCCATCATTCCAGCCGCTACCTGATCTGTATGAGCGACTTGAGCGGGGCTCAACACGTAAAAATAAGCGATATTGATTGCGACGTACGTTGCCATTACCGCCGCGGTTCCGAAAATAAGCGCGCGAGGCAGATTCTTTTGTGGCTCGCGAATTTCGGAGGAGACCATGCTGACGTTATTCCAGCCGTCGTAGGCCCACAATGCCCCAACCAGGGCCGCGAAAAAGCCGGAATAACCATGGCCGATTCCAGCAGTTTCGTGAAAATGGCCGAGGCTGCCGTTTTTAGAAAAGATACCGGCAAGAATGACGCCGCAAATGAGGACCATCTTGACGATCGTGACTAAGACCTGAAGGTTTCCGCCGGCTTCGACTCCCACATAATTGACTGCACAAAGAAGAATGATGACGACGATCGCCGCGATTTGGCCGAAGTGGATTTCGAGCGGTCCTCCACCGGGTCCAATAGGAAAGGGGATCGTCAGCACGGTCTTACTGAGCGCGGGAGCAAAGACCGAGAGATAAAGATAGAAGCCGGAACCCAGCGTGGCGATGGACCCGCTTTTTGCGACGGCGAGCTGAGTCCAGCTATAGAGATACCCCCAAAATGGGCCGTAGGCTTCACGAAGGAAGACATATTCTCCGCCGGCCTCGGGCATTGCGGCAGCGAGCTCGGCATAGCTTAGCGCCCCGAACAAGCTGAGCAAACCGCCCACGACCCAGACCGAGAACAGGGCCCTTGTGGAGCCGACTTCGACGATCATTCGCTTGGGTACGAGGAAGATGCCGCTTCCAATCACGGTGCCGATGACGATCGAGACGGCGCTCCACAGTCCGAGAACGCGTTGGAGGCTCGGCTGAGCCGGTACGCTCGGCTGGTCCGTCGTCAATTTCTGTGTTTTCACGTGTAGGCGGCCATGAGCAAATTCATCTAATAGGGAGCGACTGGCGACGGAGCCCTTTTTGAAACGAACGCGCCCGTCACGATGCCAACAACAATGGTCACGACGGAACCGACGAGTATGTACCAGGTATACGCCACATAGTTGTGCAGCGCCAGAGTCGCGGCCAGCCCGGCAATCATACCGATGATTGCAGCTGTTTCGCCCGGACGTTCCGTCAGCAAGCCCAACAGGAATACACCAAGCAATCCGCCATACAGCAAAGAAGCGATGGTGAGGCCGGCCTCAAGAACGCTGTGGCTGTAGTACTCGGCCAGCAGCCCGACGGCAAACAAAACGGCTCCCCACGCGATGGTGGCCAAGCGCGCGAATCGGAGGTAGTAAGCCTCCGCGTGCGGCGACCGGCTTAGCGGTTTCACAAAATCCATGACGGCCGTCGAGGCGAGTGCGTTAAGCGCCGCGCTCAGATTCGACATGGCCGCCGCGAGAATAGCTGCCATAACCAAGCCTGCCACGCCGGGCGGGAGATTGTTCCAGATGAACTCGGGATAGATACGATCGATGATGGCCGGCGCCGGCCGGCCGACATCGGTGTAATGGACGTAAAGAAGCGTTCCAATCAAAAGAAAGAGCGCGAATTGAAAAAGAATCACGAACCAGCTTGTAAACAGGGCCAACCGGCTTTCGCGTTCGGAGCGCGCGGCCAGCAGACGCTGCACCATCAGTTGTTCGGTGCCGTGGCTGGACGTGGTCAGCAGACAGCCGCCGATAACGCCAGCCCAGAAGCTGTAGGTGGTCTCAAAGAAATTCCGGTTCCACGCGAAGGAAAAGTCGAAAATCTGGAATTTGCCCGGCCCGAACAGATGAGCAGGACCAGCAATCTGGAAGACGTGAGCCCACCCGCCCGGAATCTGGTGGAAAATGACAAGGAAACTCAGCAGAGCTCCGCCAATATAGAGGAGCATTTGAACGACATCGGTCCAGATGACGGCGGTCATTCCGCCTTCGAACGTATAGAAGAGCGTAAGGCAGACAATAACGAGAATGGAGGGAATTTCGCCAGCGTGAAGAATAATGGAAATCACGAGAGAAATAGCGAACACCCGGACGCCTTCGGCGAGCGCCCGTAAGAGCAGGAATGTTCCCGCCGTAAATTTTCGAAGGCGCGGGCCGAAACGGCGCTCGATGAGCTCGTACGCGGTGAACAACTCGCCCCGGAAATATTGCGGAAGAAAGAGTGTTGAAATTACGATTCGAGCGAGTAGATAACCGAGGACCACTTGAAGGAAACCGAAATTGCCCCGGAAAGAGAGCGCCGGCGTACCGATTACGGTGAGCGTGCTGGTCTCGGCCGAAACAATTGAAAAGGCAATGGCCCACCACGGAGTATTGCGGCCGCCGAGGAAATAGTCTTTCAGCGTTCGTTGCGATTGCTTGAATCGGGAGCCGAACCAGGTGATGCCGCAGAGATAAATGGCGATCACGAGAAGATCGACAGAATGCATGAAACCGAGGATGATAGCATGCGTAACGGCGCGCTCTTCTTTCGCGGCTGGACCCCGGAAAGGGAACAAGTCTCGAAAGAAACGCATCTAAAGGTATAGAAAGTTGCGGGTTTCGAATTGATTCGGCTATACTCCGCTTTTGCAGCAGACGGACGGGCACTTCGGTTTGGTGACCGATCCGACACGTTAAGCGCCCGCGGCTTTTGGCGGCAAAAGCAAGCAGCAAATATCATTAGAAGAATTTTTCCTTCCGGGGAGGTAGTTGTGGAGTTTCATTTACTGAGAGCAACGAAATCGGCTGCAGGTTCTGCCGCTTTGGCGGTTGCCTTAGCGGGTCCCGTGTTCGTATCCTCCAGTTACGCGCAGGCTCCGGCCGCTGGTCAGCAGCCTGCGCAAGGTCAGAAGCCGAACTGGAAGGATCGGGCCGAATACGATCTCTACAATTCGATTGCCCACGAGAAGGATCCCAAGAAGCGCCTCGATCTGCTGGACCAGTGGACGCAGAAGTACCCTAAGACGGATTTTGAAAGTCTTCGGCAGCAGGCTTACCTGGGCACACTGGGACCGCTGAGCCAGCAGGACCCTAGCGTCCGGCAGAAAACCATCGATTACTGCAAGCAGGTTCTCTCGACGGACCCGAAGAATTTTACGGCTCTGTATTGGCTGGCGATTAATGCACCCCAAGCAGGCGGCGGCAGTCCGAGCCCTCAACAAATTGCCGATGCCGAGCAGGCGGGAAACGGTCTGCTCCAGGCAGAGAAACCCGCCACGACACCGCAAGCCCAATGGGACCAGGCAAAGCCCACCATCGAAGCGCTCGCGCATGCGGCATTAGGCTGGGCAGCTTCGGCCAAGAAGGACTATCCGACGGCGCAGAAGGAGTATGAGGCCTATTTGAAGGCGAATCCGAATAACGCCAACATCTCTTATCAGCTCGGCCAAACCATTTTGGCCGAAAAGAATACAGCGATTTATCCCGAGGCTTTGTGGTCGTTCGCCCGAGCGGCTGCTTACGACGGGCAAGGCGCGTTGCCGGCCGGAAATCGTCCTCAGGTTCAGACTTACTTCAAGAAAATCTACGATCAATATCATGGCTCGGATGACGGCGCGGACCAGTTGCTGGCACAGGCCAAGACGACACCGCTTCCTCCGGACGGTTTCAAGATTGTGAGCGCGGCGGACACGGCGAACCAGCAGGCCGCCCAGCTCCAGGCCAAAATTCAGGCCGACCCTTCTCTGGGATTGTGGTACAGCCTGCAACAGAGCTTGACCGGCGATCAGGGTGAATCGTTCTTCACCAACAACGTCAAGGATGCAGAGATTCCAGGCGGCGCTAACGGTATCAAAGACTTTTCAGGAACGGTGATTTCGCTCGATCCGCCTGACCGGCCGAAGAAGATCGTACTCGGTGTTCTGGATCCAACCAAGCCGGACGCGACCCTGGTCTTTGAAGACGCGCTTCCGGCGGCCGCGGTGAAGGTCGGTGACAAGATCCAGTTCGCGGGAGTCGGCGATTCTTTTACGAAGAGCCCTTATATGCTGACGTTCAAGGACCCGGAACTGCCTGGAATCAAGACTGGGAAGACCCCAACCAGGACCAAGCACAAGCAGGTGAAGACCCACTCATAGCCAGGCGGCCGAGGCAGGCCTCGCCCCTACGGCGCCTGTTGTAGTGGCCGGGCCTAACCGGCCTAATTCAGTTACGGGTGGGTGTTCTCGAGGAAATTACGCAGCCGGTGACTCCGGCTGGGGTGACGAAGTTTCCTTAGGGCCTTGGCTTCAATCTGGCGGATGCGCTCGCGCGTAACCGCAAAATGCTGTCCAACTTCTTCGAGCGTGTGTTCGCTGCCATCTTGGAGGCCGAAACGCATTTTGACAATTTTTTCCTCGCGGGGACTGAGCGTCTTTAATACTTCGGCCGTCTGTTCGCGAAGATTCAGATTGATCACCGCATCCGATGGCGAAATCATGCGGCTATCGACTAGAAAATCGCCGAGGTTCGATTCCTCTTCCTCGCCGACGGGCGTTTGCAGCGAGATCGGCTCCTGTGCAATTCGCAAAACGCGGCGCACCTTGGCTGGAGTCATTTCCATCCGAGAGGCCAATTCTTCGGTGGTCGGTTCGCGCCCGAACTCCTGCTGCATGCTTCGTTGCAGGCGGATCAGCTTATTGATCGTCTCGATCATGTGCACTGGAATCCTGATGGTTCGCGCTTGATCGGCAATCGCTCGCGTCACGGCCTGGCGCACCCACCACGTCGCATACGTGGAAAACTTGTAGCCGCGCTTGTAGTCGAATTTTTCGACAGCGCGCATCAGGCCGATGTTGCCCTCCTGGATGAGATCCAGAAACTGCAGTCCGCGATTGGTGTAGCGCTTGGCCACCGATACCACTAACCGGAGATTTGCTTCAATCAACCGTTTCTTGGCTTGTTCGGCTTCATATTCGCCGCGCTCGACAATCTGAAGAGTGCGGCGAAGCTCAGCGGCGGAAGCTCCGCATTCGTCCTCGACTTCCTGGATTCTCGCGCTCAGAGCCTTCAAATCTCTTCGAATGGGCGGGGCATCGGGGCACTCGTGCGCCGTCGATTGTTCGAGCCGTCTTTGCAGGCGGGCGATCTCGAACTCGAGGGGCCGCAACTCATCCACGGCCCGATGCAGGGCTTCGCTCAGCTTACGTTGGAAGCCGGCGGTAAACTGCATTTCGCGGACCAGCCAAGAAATCTGCACGAGCAATCGCGCATATTCCTTCTGTATTTTGCGGTACTGCCGCGGCTTCGACGTCCGGATGAGCCCGGTTAGCTTGTGCCGCAGCGTTTGGGACTTCTTGAACAACCGCTCGATTTCCTGCAAGGTAAGGATAAGCTGCTGGCGAAGCGGTTCGGTGTGCAGTTCTTCTTCCGGCAGCGCGCTCAAATCCGGAGCTTGCAAGACCTCGAGAATTGGGATCGTGTCCGAATCGATTTCGGGCCGTAAGTCGATTAAAGTGCGAATGACGAGGCTGGATCGCGACAGAGCTTTTCGGACCGCCTTCTGTCCACGCTCAATCCGCTTGGCAAGCTCGATCTCTCCCTCGCGCGTGAGCAACGGCACAGTGCCCATTTCGCGGAGGTACACGCGAACCGAATCGTTGCTCTTATCGAGACCCGCCGAAAGATCCAGTTCGGAGAGATCCTCGGAATCTTCTTCTTTCTTTTCGAATTCCTTGGAGCCTTCGAGCAGCTCCGCTCCGGAGCTTTCGAGATCGCTGAAGATGTCACCGAGATCGTCGGCCTGAGACAGCTCGTCCTGGACGGCGTCACTGACGGCGTCATACAGTGTGAAAGTTTTGCCGTTTCCGTCCTGCATGGACTGCTTCTTATCCCATCGTACGCGCCCGCGCGGCCGTCTACGGGCGAACCTCCGACCCCGACGTCAAGTAGTGCGCCCAACACACTACATCGGACCTATGGTACACCAATCCGCGCGCCGCGCGGAGTCACTGCCCGCTTACTCTCGCGTCCATCTTCTTCAACTCGCCCGCCAGTTGCAGGGCCTCTTGTAAGTTGCCCGCAACTTCCGCAGCCCGGATCCGTTTCTTAAGCTCGGCCCGTTCAGTCTGAGCAGTCTTGCCTTCCACGGCGCGTAAGCAGTGGATCGCCTGAGCCGCCGCTTCGTCCGGGGCCACGCTCATCGGTTGAAACGCCAGTTCCGAAACTATTTTTTGTTCTCGCTCCTCTAAACGAGCCAGAAGAGCGGCCAAAGAAAAATCGGAGCCGCTGGTTTTCATGGTCAACATAATTTGAAACACGCCTTTGGCCTGTAGAGTTGCTGGAACGCCGGATCGCTCGAAGTAATGCAGCGCAGCCTGGCGCGCATCCTCGCTATGCAGCATGGAGCTGAGCAGCAAACGTTCGTTGGGAGGCAATGAAGAAGAGATTTCGACGACACGCTTGATGGTTGTCAGGTTCGCGCTCGACTGGCGGAACTGATCGCGAATCAACTGGACATCCAGGTTGAAGCGTCCAGCCACCTCCTCGATCAGTGCGTTGCGTTCTACTTTGTCGTGCACTCGCTGAAGTACCGGCCATATCGACTGGAGCGCGGCGGCGCGCCCTTCAGCGGACTCGCTATCGAATCGCTCCTTGGCCCGGTCAATCAACCAATGAAAATAGGATGGCGCCTGTTGCGTGAGCCGCAGATACTGCTCTGCTCCTTTTTGCTGAATGAATTCGTCGGGATCGGTATCGGCGGGAAACATCAGAATTTTCACTCGGAGCCCTTCGCTGAGCAGCAGGTGAATGGAACGTTCGGCGCCGCGCGCCCCTCCTGCGTCCGGATCGAAATTCACGATCACTTGGCCGGCGCCGGCATCTATCTGGGCGATATGGCGCTTGATGAGACGCACTTGCTCGTTTGTGAGCGAAGTGCCACAACTTGCAACAACATTGGCGATGCCCGCTTGCCACACGCCAATCACATCCATGTAGCCTTCGACCAGGATCATACGGTCTGTTTTGCGCGCCTGCGCTTTGGCGCGGTGAATGTTATACAGAACATGCGACTTCTGATAAATTTCCGTTCCTTCTGAGTTGATGTACTTGGGCTTGTCTTCGTCAGACAGAGCGCGGCCCCCGAATCCGATCACCTTGCCGGACTCGTTATGAATCGGGAACATCAACCTGTTCCGGAACCTGTCGTAAAAGCCGGAACCATCCTGACGCCGGCTGACAAGCCCCGACTTACCCAGCAAATCGGCATCGAATTTTCGCAGCTGATGAATCAACTGCTGTCCTCGCGCATCGGCCAGCCCTAGCCGGAATTCGCGGATCGTATCGGGGCTTAAGCCTCGCTCGATGAGGTAACGGCGGCCCTCCGCTCCGGCGGACGAATGCAAATTCTCTTCGAACACGCGGGCGGCAATCTCCTGCATCTCGAAAAGGGCGTCGCGCAACCGGGTCTTTGGATCGCGGTCTTGTTTTCGTTCGGGAAGAGGAATGCCGTAGCGTTCCGATAGGAGCTTCAAGGCATCCCAGAACTCGACGCCCTCAATTTCCATAACAAACTGAATCAGGTCGCCTTTCGCATCGCAGCCAAAGCACTTATAGAATTGGCGGACGGTGTGCACATTAAACGACGGCGTTTTCTCGCTATGGAATGGACAGAGACCCACCAGGCTTGGGCTGGCCCCGTTTCGCTTCAGCCGCACGTAGTGGCCGACCACGTCGGCAATATCGAGGCGAGATTTCAGGTGCTCGACAAAATCCATGCAGCGATCGTATCGGGAGGAAATTTTAGCGTATCAGCAATGTAAAATGTTGACGGGAGGCCGCCGGATGTCGACGCAACCAATCCCAACTCAACCTGCGCCAGAATACAGGGACGATAGCCGTTTCGAGCGCATCGATGGCCGCTGGGTGGAACGGTCAGTGCCGGTAAGAAAACACGCGAAGGTTCAAGGCAATTTATTCCTGCTTCTTCGTCAGCAAGTTAAACCTCTGGGCGGACAAGCCCTACCAGAGTGGTCGGTTGCGCAACCCGAAACCGCCGAGCGGTCCGATCGAAACTATATGACACCGGATGTTGTTGCGGTGCTGCCTCCGATTCAGGAGGCTCCGAACGGCTATTTGCTTCCACCCGCTCTGCTCGTGGTCGAAGTTGTATCGCCCGAGCAATCCGGGCTCATCACCACTAAAGCCCAGCGATATTACGACTGGGGCATTGCGCATGTGTGGATCGTGGACCCAGACACGCGGGAATGCTTGGAGTACCACGGTGGGAACCAATTCACGATCGCGCGGGACGAGTTGCATGCAGGCGATCTAAAGGTCAGTATCGCCGACATTTTTGCCGAAATCGAGTAGCGCCCAGCTTTACATCATCGGGCCGATACGCCACGGCACAAACTCGTGGTGGCCGAGCAGTTCAGCGCGGGTACGCTCGCCCGAAGCCACTCGCAGCAATCTTTGAAATATCTCGCGGCCAATCTCTTCGACAGTTGCTTCGCCATCCGCGATACGGCCGGCGTTGATATCCATGTTGTCCGTCATGCGGCGGTACGTGTTTGAATTGCTTGAGATCTTCAGAACCGGTATCGTCGGGAATCCGATGGCGCTGCCGCGGCCCGTCGTGAAGGCAATCAGGTTGACTCCGCCGCCGCCAGGCCTGTGAGCGAAACCGGGTCGTGGCCGGGCGTGTTCATGAAGATGAAGCCTTTCGACTGAATCCGCTCCGCGTACGCGACTACGTCTTCGAGCGTTGAAGTGCCAGCTTTCGCTACCGCGCCGAGCGATTTCTCGAGAATGTTGGTCAGCCCACCGGCTTTATTGCCCGGCGATGGATTGTCGTCGAAACTGCCTCCGAATTGCCGCAAATAGGCTTTGTAGCTTTCCACGCAATCCAGAAGCTTTTTTGCGATTTGTTCGTTGCGGGCGCGGCGGAAGAGCAGGTGTTCGGCTCCGAAGATTTCGGTTGTTTCAGCGAGCACAATGGCTGCTCCCTGCTCTACCAGCAGATCGCTGCAATAGCCGAGAGCCGGATTGGCCGTGATTCCCGAAAACGAATCGGAGCCGCCGCAATTCAAGCCAAGGGTGATTGCCGATGCCGGTAATTGGGTTCGTTTTTGCGCGGCAGCCACGTCGATCAGCCGCTTGATCTGCTCCCGCGCGGCTTCCACAGCCGCTCGCGTGCCGCCGGACTCCTGCAGCGTCAGACCCACGAGCCCTTCGGGTGGAACGTAGCCATTCTCTGCCCGCCCCAGGTAATGGTCAATCTGGTTAACTTCACATCCCAGCCCAAGAATCACGGCTGCCGATACGTTGGGATGAGCCAGCACGCCTTCAAGGGTTCGCTGCAATTGCTGCGTATCGGGCCCAATCGCCATTCCGCAGCCTTCGCCATGTGGAAAAGCCGCGATACCATCCACATTCTCGGGCAGCTTCCAATCGGCAAAGCTGGCCGAAATTAGCTCTGAGGTGTGTGCCGCACAGTTACTTGCGGCCACTACGGCTATGTAATTGCGCGTTCCGACGCGGCCATCTCTGCGTAAGTAGCCGAGAAACGATTCGGTTGATTTACGCGGTTCCCGGGTGCCCCGATCCTGAACTTTGGTGTCATGGTGATCGAGCTCGGCGAATGCCAGATTATGCGTGTGGACGTGATCGCCGGGCTTGATGGGTTCCTTCGCAAAGCCGATGATCTCGCCATAGCGGTAGATAGCACTGCCGGCCGCGATCGCGCGCGTGGCGATCTTATGCCCTGCCGGCACAGGTTGCCGGACTGCAAACGTCGAGTTGCTTATCTCTATTGGCTGATCGGGGCTGAGCGCTACCCGCGCAATGGCAACGTTATCGTTCGGGTGGAGGGTGATGGTCGAGTTCGTGGCACTCGCGGCGGCGGCTATGTCGTAGAGCATTTTTACGTCCTGGGTAGAGAAAGATCCCTCCAACCTTACGATATCGCTAAACAAAACTCGTAGTTTCCCGCGAATAGAATTCCGTTGTGACGGCTTCGCCACAGTTCGTTCATTCGGTTGTAACAATAGGCAGGATAAAGTGTCATTGAGCAATTGTTACAAGCTGGTGAGGGCTTCCTATGAAAAAGATCGTACTAATCGAAGACGACGCCGATCTCTTCGCTCTCCTGAAATATAACCTTGAAAAAGAAGGATTTAGCATGGTTGGGGCACAAACCGGCAAGGGTGCGATTGACCTGTGCCGACGCGAGCGTCCCGACCTCATCCTCCTCGATATCATGCTGCCCGATTCGGACGGCCTCGATATCTGCAAGGGAATTCGAATGCACCCGGAGCTGGCTCATGTTCCCATCATTTTTCTCACCGCCCGCGCGTCGGAAACCGATCGCATCGTAGGGCTCGAGCTCGGCGCGAACGATTACATTGTCAAGCCCTTCTTCATCCGCGAGCTGATTGCGCGAATCAAGATTCAGTTCCGGGGGCAGCAGACTGCTTCGCGGTTGCTGAAAGCGGGGAAATTGGAACTGGACCGCAGCAGCTGCCGCGTCCGGCTGGACAATCAGCCGCTATCCCTTACTGCAACCGAGTTCCGGCTTTTGGAATTCCTGATGAGCCGGCCGGGGGTCGTGTTTAGCCGGGAACAACTACTCGACGCCGTCTGGGGGCATGACAGGGCGGTAACGGATAGGACCGTCGATGTATATATTCTGCGACTGCGGCAGAAGATTGAAGTAGATTCCACCAGCCCGGCGATGATTCGTTCAGTTCGGGGATTCGGTTACAGTTTCAACGAGAATGTGGCGCAGGAAAATGGCGACCGCATCACGGCTGTGGCGGGCTAATTCTCGTCGCGAATAACCAAGTCCCACTCCCTCGCGGTCGTGGTTCAGAACCGCGCGCGTGAGCAAGCAGATAAGTGTTCAAACCCGGTGTCAGGCACAATAGGATTTTGGAGATCAACTTTGGAGGACGCGGGTTGGCATCGAAAGCGACTATTGGCGTCATTGGCGGGAGCGGTTTGTATGACATGCCGGGGTTTGAAGGCCGGGAAGAGGTCATGGTTGAAACCCCTTTCGGCAGTCCTTCCGATCCTCTGGTGATTGGCACGCTTGAAGGAAAGCGGGTCGCGTTTCTTGCGCGTCATGGCAATGGTCATCGCATTCAGCCCTCGGACCTGAATTTCCGGGCGAACATCTACGCGATGAAAGTGGTGGGCGTGGAGCGCATTCTTTCCGTCAGCGCGGTGGGATCGCTAAAGGAAGAGCACAAGCCGCTCGAGTTCTTGATTCCCGACCAGTTTTTCGACCGCACGCGCGGCCGTGTCTCGACATTTTTTGGCAATGGGATTGTCGCGCATATCACCTTCGCCGACCCGGTGTGCCCGCAACTTAGCAACGTGGCTGCCGAGGCATGCAAGGCTGTAGGCGTGACGGCAAAGAAGGGCGGAACGTATCTGTGCATGGAAGGTCCGGCGTTCTCGACGCGCGCGGAATCGAACGTTTACCGGCAATGGGGCATGGACATAATCGGCATGACAAATTTGCAGGAGGCGAAGCTCGCCCGCGAGGCAGAAATTTGCTACGTGACGCTCGCGATGGTGACCGATTATGACTGCTGGCACGAATCGCACGAAGCCGTGACGGTTGAACAAGTGGTCGGCAATCTGATGAAGAACGCGGAAAACGCCCGCCGGATCGTACGTGAAGCGGTGAAAAATATGCCGGCGGAGCGGACATGCTCCTGCAGCAGCGCGTTGAAAAACGCCATCTTCACACGAAAGGAATGTATTTCCGAAGAGACAAAAAATAGGCTTGGTGTCCTCATCGCCAAGTACGTCTGAACCGGGTGTGACTTCGTTTTCAGAGACTGAAATTGACAATCTGATTCGGCGCGCACTCGATCCGGATTCGAGCCTCGCATTGCCGGCGAGCCGCACGTTCTTCCGCGATGTAATCGAACGGAATTGCGATCAGTTCGAGCCGGCGGCGGCGCAGAGTTACGCAGAACTGTTTGCCTCTGTCGTGGCGAGGGTGCTTCCGGCTTACGAAGCGGGCGCTCTGATTGAAAGATACCAGC
>CAVRNU010000026.1:0-45557 GCA_963722585.1 Bryobacterales bacterium
TCTGTTTTGTACAGATTATTGTTTAGCAGCCCCTAACTTCGCTTTTCCATTTGAAAACATATCCATCCTGGAATCTTTCCCACCTCCAGAACAAGACTGCGTCCGTCTGCACTTCCCTTGGCTTCATGCCTTCACCCAAAACTGGGATCAATCACGCTGTTACGGTCCATTAATGTTCCTCTTCCAAGTCTGGTGCTTGGCACTGCTTCGGGCAAAAACCTACGCCCTGCACCTGCGCTTCTTCTGCTTTCTTCAGGAACCACCAAAACAATTTCGTCTTCGGGCGCTCGCGGGCTCGCTGAAAATCAGAGGAAGAAATTCTTTTGGTCCCCCTGAACAAAGCAGTCGCTGGGTTTGGGAGTAGCCGCCACTCGCTGGAAAGGGTGCCCAAGCACAGGGCAGAAAGAGGAAAATCTACATGAACCTGAATCAGCTGACAATTATCGGTTTTTGCGGCGCGAAAGCAGAAACCAAGTATCTGCCAAATGGCACGCCAGTCACGAAGTTCTCGGTCGCCACGAAGAAGTCCTGGAAGGATGAGAACGACGAATGGAAAGAAAGACCCAATGGCATAACGTCGTCGCATTCGGCAAGGGTTTCGCCCAACTCGCCGACCGGCTGGTCAAAGGCGCACACGTTTTTGTACAGGGCCAGCTGAACACACGCGAATACGATCGCACTGTCAAGCTTCCCATCGCCAAAGGCAAAAGCGCGGAGCACGTCATTCAGCAGGTCGTCGTCGAGCTCAAAGCCGACACGATAAGGTTACTCGACCGTTCCGGTTCCAGCATCGAGCAGAGCGATGCCGCCGAACCTCCCGCCGAGGAGGTTCCACAGTAGGGGCCAAAGCGCCTTGTTCATCAGGTGTCGCTCCGCCTAAGCTACGCGAAATCGCCTACGGCAGCGACGGCGCAAGCGCCAAAATGCATGCGCACTCTGTGCGCCTGCTGATTCCGCGCAACATTCAAATCTAACCGAGATGTTTGTCATGCGAGCGTAGTGAGTAGGTTTTCCATGTTTGTTCCTTTTCGCTTAAGAGGTTCAGGCACTGATACGATGAAGTGACGGTCCATGACGTTGACTATTGAACTTCCAGAGGAGCAAACGGCAGCGCTCGCGGTGAAGGCGAGAGAGGAAATCGACGCGGAAATTGCCGCCGCCAGGAAGAAACGCCGTGAACCCTCGGGCCAGCCCGGCGCATGATCCGTGTTGTTTTCGACACGAACATAGTTATCTCCGCCTTGCTCCAGCCTCTCGGGCCTCCTGCGCAATTGTTGGTGTTGGCCATCGGTGGCGCTATTCAGCCTGCGTCAGCGGACAGGTTTATGCCGAGTACGAAGAGGTCATTAGTCGCCCTCGGTTTCAACTTGACCAAATGACAATAGCCAGCGCGCTTCAGACTATCCGCGAGAAGAGCGTTTGGGTGCGTCCGACGGAAAAGATACGGATCTGTTCCGACCCGGACGACGACATCTTTCTCGAATGCGCACATGCCGCGCGGGCTGAATATCTAGTGACAGGCAACCTCAAACACTTTCCAACTTCGTGGGGGGAAACAAAGGTTGTTACACCCCGACAGATGCTCGAAATTCAGGCAGTTTGAACACTGGAAGGCTCATTCGCCGACAAGGCAAGAATGGTTGGCGTTCCGGGAAGGTCAGTAAGCGTAGGCGGGCGGACGCCGTGAGACGCAACGCGCCGACATACAAAAAAATAGGTTCTTACAGTTCTCAGTTCACAATGCTAGTGGGAACGCCGCAAGTCGTTCTTGCTGCGCTTCGTTCCTACCGTTCTCCTCATTCCCACTACATTTGAAATTTCGGACGAGTTAGACGTTCTTATAGATAAGGACGCAAGCAGAGGAACCCAGAACACCAGGAACCGTGCGTATTACCGGCCTGTTGAACCGGGAACCGACCGGGAACAAGGACCGAGAACACCGAGAACGTTTAATCCGCACTGGGACGGTACCGCCATTCTTAGCCGTTGTCCCTGGCGTTCGCGGTACCGTTTCCAACCTAGCGCCTGAAAGCATCGAGCGACCCGATTCTTGTCTGCCTGCATCCACTGAGCCCGCGGTTTGTCGAGACACATCGAAAGCACTTCATTGATCGAACTACTCGGCCGGTCCTCGATCCACCGTCCAATGAGTTCCTGCCAGGGATCCCCTTCGTAGCGGTCCGCTTGCTCCGCGGCCGCAGCTTCCACGAGCTCGGCGGTTTCAACCACCAGATGCAGCCCCGATCGAACGTTGCTTTCGCTTCTGCCCAAAGCTGGTCGCGATCCTGCGTGAGGCTGTCGATATCACCTGAATTATGCGCGAGGCTGACCTGGGATCACGCCGGATCCGTCTGAAGTGAGGGTCTGTTCAGCTCGCTTCCAATGCTGTCTCGATACCTTTTTGACTGAGTGGCTTTCCTCCATTTGTAAGTCGTTGTTTCGGCGAGGCCGCGCGTGCATAGAATTCTATGCACGATCTCAGCAACGGAGGGCGATGGCGATCACCGGCGCGAACCCGTTGCTCTGCCCCGACGATCGAACGCAGCCGAGTCATCAGTCGCTCGAAAGAGGCCTGGTCGGCGTAGTGATCGCTGTAGCTGACACCCACTCTTCCCGCGTGGCGCCAGATGCGCGCCGCCAGAAACAGAAACTTCAGCCGAGCCGTGGCGAGCGTGGTGTGGCCGAGGGTTTCCACTTTGGCTTCCTCTTCCCGATTGAACAGCATCAGCCAGCAGTTGAGGTTGTAAGCCAGCATGGCGAGCTGAAAATAAATGCAGTTCATCGACCACCGCCCCGACGGATGAGCCGTCAGACCGGCATCATTTTTGGCTTCCTTGATGAGGTTCTCCGCGCCCGCCCGCTGATTGTAGAACCATGCCAGCAGGGCGATCCCACCGTTGATATTGGTGACGAAAACGCGATAGCTGTATTCCGGCGTGTCGAACAACTGATATTGTTCGGGCTCCTCCACCGGACGCGCCTGCTGCTTTTTCGGGTAGCGCAGCGCGATGAACCGATACGCTTTGCTCCAGCCCTCCGGCTGATAACGAAACTCGCACTGGCCGTCGGCGTCGGTTTGCGGGGACCGTTCCACTCCGCCGCCTTCAGTTCATCGATGAGGCGCGAGGTTTTGCGCGCCGAAACGATGAACCGCGCCCCTGCTTTCTCATACGCCTCCACCGCCTCGGCGCAGTAGAATCCGGAATCGGCGCGTGCATAAATTGTCTCCGCGCTCTTCGGCACGGCGGCGAACACGCCTTCCAGATGACGGGCGATCTGTTTGCCGGTGGGCCGGTCGCCATTGCGCAACTCGCCCCCGACATATTCCCGCGTCTCGGCCAGAAACGTCAGGATCGGCTGGTAGCTCTTCTTCCCCCTGTTTTTCGGGTTGTAGCTCTTGCGCCCGCCCATCTGGTGGCCGAACAGCGTATGTACTGTGGTGTCGGTGTCCAGCGTGATCGTCTTTAGCTCCACATGGGCGGCTTCCCATACACGCTGCCGCATCGCCTGCTGGATCCGCACGATCTGCCCGGCCACGCTCAGATGCAGCGAGGCCAGAAACCGCCAGAATGTGCACTGCGGCGGCAGACGCAGCACTTTCAGAATGCCGGTCAACATCGGCTCGCGCTCCAGAAAGCGCAGATGATTCAGCCGCGAAAATCCCACGTATAGCGCCAACACCATCGCCAGCACGAACCGGTAAACGGGCATCGCCCGCGTCAGCCGTTGGATCGTGAGCGTCTCCTCCACCAGTTGCTGGAAGCCAAGCTTCTCCAGCATGGTCGCGACGGGCAGCAAACCGCCATACGCCGTCAGATTCCGGGCCGTGAAATCATAAGGCGTGGAAGCCCCGATTTTCAAGGGCTCCCGAATCACCCCGCCCGCCCCTTGTCTGGCGGGCGTTTTCTCGTTATGCTTTCGATTGTTATTCACCTTTTGGGTGACTCCTGAGAATGAGTTTGCGAAGCGCCAACTTCGCTTTTCTCCCCTGTTTTAACGCAGGATTCTCAGGGTCCCCAAACGGCTCCTGTTGATCACGCCCTCACAGCCAGCTCAGATTCTGTGCATAGCTCGGCTATCAATCGAACCACAAGCCACCGGCCAGAAACACAGCAACGGCGTGGGCAATTACCGGGACCAAGCGGATGACTTGAGAAGGCAAACTGGCCATTATCTTCATCCCTTATTCTATGCTGACCGTGAATCTGTACTCGAAAAGCCAAATCATCGTTCGCTTCCATCCCTTCGTTTTCGCCCTCGCGAAGCACAACTTCAACATCATGGATCGCGTGATCGGGCTATTCCAGCAAACGCCGACTGGTTCCGTATCGAGGCCATACGGCGGACCGGCAGCAGTTTCGGTCTAACAATCCCTGTGTTGCCCAATTTTCGCAAACCTCTAAGGCTCAGTCCTCGTGAAGCGGAAATCTCGAACAGTGAAATTTTCAAGAAATTCCGGATGCGACTAGCGAAGCAACGGATTACCGTTGAAAAGCCGACTTGGACGAAGTGGCGCTCGCCTTCGGCTTCGCCCACAGACGCTGCGCGTGTGGTAATTTGAGCGAGAGTGAGAAACGTTGGGCAATACTCAATCGATAATAGAGGTCTCTGCGTGTTTACACGGTTCACGCAAAAGATTGAAAATCCATAGGGTGTAATCCGGCGCAGCGTTCCTCCAAGTCCCAGTATCTGAAGCGATTCCGCAACGAGCCTTCTACCACGTCCCGAGGTGTACCTTGCGGCATCGCTCCAGGTATTGACCTAAGACTTTACGTTCTTTATCACCAACTGCCAGTCAATACGTGTTTTGACGTGAGACCGACGGCCTGCAACGCTGCCCCGAGTTCACCCGTGATCGTGCTTAACGAGCCATGATTCACGGTTGCTCCCATTCGCCCAGCATTGTTCTGGTGCCCCCAATCGTTGAAATTCGCGCGTAAGCAGCACTGGCAGCAACTCGCATTCGGCGCTTAGACACTCCCGAACGGTATCGGTTGCTCCTAATACCCTATTTCGCACCACGAAGTAGATGAAGACTATGGCGTCGGCAGCCGTAGTTCAAAACTATTCCGGGCAAAGGCCGCCATATCACCATCCTCTTCGACCACAACTGCTTGAACGGTATAGTACCCGGGCGCCAACTTTACTAGCGGCAGATTGATACGGAAGGACACAGTATGCGTCTTTTCGTCAAAATTTGCGGCTTCGACTAGCGGTGTTTCATTGCCTCGCCTGCCGCCATGGAAGAAAACCAAGCCGGCGCGCATCTTTGAGCCATCGATTTTTGCGGGCAGATAGGCCTGAAAGAACACGTAGAGCTTCTGCTGTGTGGTGAAGACGTGCGTTACGCTCGGCACAATGCGTTCGCCCGAAAATTCGAGCGGCGAGGATTTGAGCTTCGTTTCGATTCCGAGGGTTTTCTTCGATACCTCGGATTTCTTCTGCACCGCTTCGATCTGGCTCGACAACAGCATCGGGCTTAGATCGAGCTTTTCACTCTGTGGCGCGGGTAGCTTCAGCTCTTCTTCGAACGAGCCAATGCGGCCCGATTCATTTTCGCGCGCTACAAATTTGAGTTTGTAGGTTCCCGGACCGAGCACTACTCCGCCTTGATAGACCAGCGATTGTTTCTGCAGTTGTTTGAAACGTTCCGCTGCAAGCGTGACGGTGATCTGGTCGCGCAGGGCGGCGACAACCTTGCTGTTGGCAGAGTCCCGTACCTCTGCGGCGAAATCGAAAACGGCCTGCCGCCTGCCGCGCCTTTGAGCCCACTCCAAAGCGCTCGAGGGCAGCTTCGCGGCGATTGGAACAAATATGTTCTTATCGTTAATCCGGAAATAGCAGGTTTCAAGCGCAACTGGCAGCTCGACACTTGGGGCTTCGTCATGCAGAGCGTCGAGGAGTTGCCGCTCGCGGTCCTCGGCTGTTGCCAGGCCGGAAGCACGCGGTGCGTAATAACCCTGGCGAAATAGAACCCGGGCGCCCGGAACGCTGACTCTCACCCTCACTTCGCGCCACGCGCCGTTCTGCCGGGTATCGGAGCTGTAATATCCGATCAGGTAGTACCCTGGCGAATCGGACTGAATTTTCCTGAAAACACCCGAGAAATCGCCAAGATCGAAGAAAGAGCGGCCGCCTGTGTCAGCAGCCAGCGTCGAAAGTGTCTCGCGGGAATTGTACCGTGAAGCACTTTCCTGAAAGACCTCGGAACCGCTGAACATGGCGCGGCTCGCTTGATGAGCAATGGTTGGTTTGCCTCCGCCGGTGAACATAGCCGAGCCGGAAGAGCTGGCATCGCGCGCCTCGCCGCCCGGCGGCATGGGGAACAAGCCGCGCGCGTCTACCGTGTAGAACGAGACATTCGCGCGATTCGCCGCATCGATGGTGGCGAGGAGCTGCGCGCGATTTTCATCACCCGTCTGTGTGATACCGCCGCTGAACTGAACGACCGATTTCCTTCCCGGAATATCATGAAGCAACCCCGAGAGCGATTGAAGCGCGGCGAGCTTGCGATCTGTGTTGAAGATGTTGAACTCCGTTTCATCGGCCGTAAACGCAGCTCCGGTGTCTTCGCTGGTTGTGTCCTCGCCAGGCTGAGCGGCTGCTTCGGCCATGTCGGCCAACTCGGCATCCTTCCCGGCACGCAGCCTCTGGATGGCTCGCATCAGCACCTCGCGATCATTGGTGAAGTGAACGGGAACTTTGAGCTGATTGCCAAACACCGCCAAAGCGACGAGATCGGCCGGAGACATTTGCTTATCGATATAGTTTCTGGCCGCTTCCTGGGCTCGCAGCAGATCGTCAGGATGCAAAGCCGTCAGATCAAAAAAGAGAACGATGAGCCGATGGTCGCGTACGGCAGTGCGAACGGCCTCCGGCTTCGGTGGCGGGACTGTCCCCATGGGCACAACGATGGGAGCAGCGCTTCTGATATCGGCCCTCTCGATGGCTTCGATATCGTTGTAATCGAGCGCGGAAATTTTCTGCGGATGGCCATCTTCGGTCAGAGAGAATTGCTCCGGCTTCAGACCCAGAATAGGCTTGCCCGACTTGTCCGTGACCCGCGCGTCGATCAGCACCATATTCACTGACGAGCGGATGGTCCCCATTCCCGACTGAGGTTGTTGCCGAGAAGAAGCTGCCATTGAAACCGTAGCGAGTATTACGATTACGCGGCGCATCAGAAACGTAACCTCAACAAAATGTCCATTGAACGCATTGGTTTAGCTCCCGTCACAACGCCAGCATCTGTAGCGTCAACAACGGTAATCAGATTGGAAAAGTTTGCCGCATTAGTGAGGTTTTGAACCTCCCATCGCAATTCGAAAGTATATTGATCGTCCTTGCCAAAACGCATCCGTCGTCCCAGGGACGTGTTCACATTGAAAAATGGCGGGCCGACGATCGTGCCACGGGCGGCATTACCGAAGTTATTGGCCGAAGACAGAGCGAAAGCACCAACGTTAAAGAAGCGATTATTTGTGCGCTGCCCGGCAGGCAGGTTCGGGTTGCCAATCTGGTCGGGACGCTGGGAGAAAAGTGGGCCGACTCCATTTGTATTCTGGGCCGTGATGTAAGGCGTGAGATGCTCTCCGCTATTGAACAAGGTGTTGGCGCTCAACTGCCAGTTACCGAAAAGCTTCGAGCCGATGCCACTACGCAGCCAACGCCTGCGCCCACCGAAGGGAAGGTCATAAAAAAACCAGGTTCGGAAGTCGTTGCGGATATCGAAGAACGAGTTACCGCGCTCCGCGCGAAGATTGTTGTAGTCCTGCACCAGACCGCTGACATGGCCAACCCCTATGGCGCTCGCGTCGTCGATGGAATGGCCGAGAGTGTAGAGAAATTGGAAGCGCATCCCGTTCGACATCCGCTTCTGGAGCCGGGCCTGCACGCCGTTGTAGATGGAGTCCGCTCCTGAAGTTTCATACAGAAAACCCGGGGCGTTTGGAATGCGGCGGCGCTGGTCCGATCCAATCACGCTCCCCGGCGCGGCTTGATTCGGATCTTCAACCAGATCGAGGTGGGTCCCCTTTGTGCCCGTGTAGAGCAACTCAATCACGTAGCTCTTTCCGAATTGCTGTTCGAGGGAGAAGTTCCAGATTTGCGCGTAGCCGACCTTATAGTTGGGGTCCGCGCCGTAGATGTTTGTTACCGCGTCGGGAGGAGCAGCTGGGAATCCATTTTCGAGCGTGAGAAGTTGCGTCGCCGATGTGACGAGAGTGCGCGACTGCGCCCACGGCGGCTGATTCAGCAGCTCGCTATAGAGAGTGTCATAGATGGAACCGTTGTAGAAGATGCCATACCCGACACGGACGACGGGGCCACCCTGCCTCAACGGGCGCCAAGCGATGCCGATGCGAGGCGCGAAATTATTGTATTGAGGGCGGACGAGCGAATCAGGGAGAGATCCACCGAACGGATTGCTCTGGCCCGGCACCACGACAGCGACCTGGGTGATCGCGGAATTCATGAGTAGATTGGCTAGGTGATCGTTCTTCTCCACGAACGGCGTATAGAACTCATAGCGCACTCCATAGTTGACCGAAAACCGTGGTGTAACCCGCCAGTCGTCTTGCACATAGCCAACATATTGCCAGCTCCGGCCGTAATTGCTGTCGGTGCCGAATTGTACGTTAGTCGAATTTGGAAATCCGAGCAGAAAGTCCGCAAAGTCGAGACCAGTGGCGGGGTTGCTATTACCGGAACTATCGAGCTGGCTCGTCATAAGGCCGGAAAAGTTGTAGACACCGCGCGCCGTCGGAGACGTATAAATGTTCAGTTGGCGGCGACGAATTTCGCCACCCGCTCGAATGTTGTGCCGCCTTAGCGTGTAAGAAAGGTTGTCGAAAGCACGCAGCGTTTGATTGCGGACCAAGAGTGGCGCCGGGTCGGCGATCTCCTCGAAGTTGGCAAACGTGATGTCCGGCACGCCGTAGTCGATCGGTGCTGTCGAGACCCCAGTGAAACCGTATTGCGCAGCCAAGTTGTTTGTGTACGCATTTGGGCTTAAGATCTGGTTGCGATTGCGGTTGAAGTTGATCTTTGTTTCGTTGACCACCCGAGGAGTCCAGTTTTGTGTCAGGCCGAGTGTGACGTTCTGGGCGCGCGTGGTGGTGTTCCCATCGAATGAAGGAAAGTCGTTCGGGGTTTTGCCGCTCGCATCGACGAGGTTGTAGGTTCCGAGAATGCTGAGGCGGGGAGAGAGGGAGTGCAGCACGCGGAAGTTCACGATATCTGTTGACAGAGGCGTGCGAACCCCCCGGTGGTAGTTCAGGATGAAGCCTGGCAAATTGGGTTGTGGTATCGAAGGCATGACTTTCAACGCAGTGGGATCCAGGCGCGACGTTGGGATGGAGCACCCGAATGGCTGGCGCGGCCCGTCGAGTCCAGTGAGCGGGTCAAACAACTGGCTGCCGCGGTCACAGAAGTTACCAGAGCGTTCCGATGGCGTCGGCACAGTTGCGTACAGATCGTTTGCATTGGTGCGAAGGTTGAACTCGTAGTTCAAGAACCAGAACGTGCGGTCCTTGCCGTCGTACACCTTGGGAATCGCGAGCGGGCCGCCCAAATTGGCGCCGAAGCGCTCGTTGTAGTGGGCGATCATCGGGGACGGAACGCCAGTGAGCGCGTAATTGCGGGCGTCCCATTTCGAACTATCGTAATAGTTGTAGAGAGTCAAGTGCATCTGGTTCGATCCGACGTGCTTAATCTTCTCTCTTACGCCCAGATCGGTTACGCTGCCCGTTAGATTGTCGCCTGGGCCCGCGTTGGCGAAAGCTTTAGCACTCTTAGACTGGCCGCTGCCGCTGTGATGTTTGCTGGGCTTGGTGCTGGTGTCATCGACAACAGACTCGTCCTGACCGTTCGTATCGGTGGCTGTGGAACCGTGTCCGATCGCTCCATTGATTAAATACGATTCAGCAGAGATCGATTGAGTATTCGTGGCCGTACTGGGCAGAGGCGAAGTTGGAGGCTGTTGAGTCAGGTCCGCGTCCGCTGTGAGCGTACTATTAGTCTCCACCTGCTCGAAACCATCTTTTCTCGATTTACCATTCTTCTTGGTTTTGGGCGCGTTCACCGTTGCGTCAGACTTTTGGGTAGCGGCGGCCTGTGGCTTGGTCGCAGTTTCGCCGTTATTCTCGAGCTTTGCAGTCGTCGAGGGCGCGGCCTCGGAGGAGGCACTGCCTGCCCCGGCTGCCCTCTGAGCCGGCATCCCGCGATGGAGTGTCAGCTCGATTTTCCGCGTAAATGCAGCATTTGCCGGAGAACTCGCGTTGATCTCGTTCTCCCAAAGGGCAGCTCCTAAGCCGAGCTGATGTGCTGCGATGCGATAACGTCCCGCAGGAAGACCGGGAGCACAAAAATTGCCTTGGTCATCAGTCGAGGTCTCCCACGCCTTTCCCGATTTCACTTCCATTAGACGTACTGCGGCGCCAGGGACACTGACACCCTGCGGCGTACGTACCGAGCCACAGACGGTAACTTCGCCGGCCAGTGCTGGCCCCTGCGCAGGGCTGGAATGGACGGCGGCACTCCGCCGGCGAAAAAAACGGCGGCGAGGACGAGATACTTCATACTTCACCTCACAAACAGCAACCTGACTCTCTTGTTACGAGCCCGTTTTGAAGCTGCCGGGCGGATGTGCTTTCGCCCAATCACGCAGCCACGCGATCCGGGTGGCAGACAGATCTTTGCCGTCGCGGTATTTGCGAGCCTCTTGAAGGGCGCGCTGCAGCGGCCAACCATCAATTGAGTAGCGAGCGAGCGCCGCCATCATTCCGGTCCGGCTTCTTCCCGCAGTGCAATGAATGTGCACGGGCTGATTCCGGGGATCTTGAATAAACTTCAAATAATCAATAGCCTGATCCCGCGTCGGCATCACCGAACCCGTGAGAGGAATGCGCATGACGTGCTCGAAGCCAAATTTTCGATACTCGATATCGTTCTCGGTTCGGAACGTGACGATGCTCCGGACGCCATGCTGTCGCAGCCAGATCCATCCCTGACTGTTGTGTGGAAGGCCCGAGCGCGTGAGTTCGTGTGGCCACACGACTCCATAATTGCTAGGCGGCCCGTTTCGGTCAGAGCTTTGCCCGCCTGCCCGCCAGCACGCCGCGCTGGCTGAGAGCACGGCCGCGAGCGCCAGGGTCAGCGTCCGACGGGTCGTGAATCTTCTGCTTCGAGCTATTTTCATCGTCCTTTCTCTTTTCTTGTTCTGAAGAACCGGTTCCCAAGTCTACTTACGGTGGTTGCGTTTGAAGCGAATACGCTCTGTGATAACGGCCGTTTCTCGCAAGAAGCTCATCGTGACGGCCGGTCTCGACTAGCTCTCCGTTTTCGACGACCACAATTTTGTCCGCCCGGCGTATTGTGGAAAGGCGGTGCGCGACGACGAGTATCGTTCGGCCCTCAGCAATGGTTTCGAGCGCTTCCTGAATCATCTGTTCGGACTCGGAATCGAGATGCGAGGTCGCTTCGTCGAAAATCATGATCCTTGGATTGCGCAGAATTGCCCGGGCAATTGCGATGCGTTGGCGCTGTCCGCCGGAAAGCTGCACTCCGCGCTCGCCCACTTGCGTCTGATATCCACGGGGCGATTCGACGAGGAAATCGTGTGCGTACGCCGCCCGTGCGGCTTCTACTATTTCGTTGTCGGTGGCATTCGGGCGGGCATAGGCGATATTTTCGCGGCTCGTCCCGGAGAAGAGGAACGTCTCCTGCGACACAACGCCGATCTGTTCGCGCAAGCTTGCGAGTGGGATCGAATGGAGAGGTACGCCATCGAGCAATATGCGGCCTGACGCGGGCTCGTAGAAGCGTAACAACAGATTGACGATAGTGGTTTTTCCGCCGCCGCTAGGTCCAACCAGGGCGACCAATTCGCCGGGGTTGATGTGCAACGAGAAATTCTTGAGTATCTGATTCTCAGGATTGTAGCCGAAACTCACTTTTTCGAATCGAATGTCGCCCGTCACATGCAGTAGCCGAGGTGCAGGACCGGCTGTGCTACGGGTGTCGCACGAACCCAGTAGCTGCGCTCGACCAGGACCATTGGCCGATTCCGGTTCCACATCCATCACCTCGAATACGCGGTCGCCGGCCACGATCTTCTGCATGGAAAGATTCATCTTGCTCAGCGCTTTCACGGGGCTGTAGAGCTTGGTGGTGTAACTGAAGAAGGCAACCAGTCCCCCGAGGGTGAGCCCTTTGCCCATGACTACCCAGGGCGACGCGAACCAAATCACAATCAGGGTGCCGGCGAAAACACAGAACTCGACACTCGAGGAATAAATGGCGGAGAGCTTCTTCAATCGCACTCGGCCATAAACTAATTCCTTGCACTTACTTGCGAAGCGCTCCAGTTCGAATCTTTCTCCGCAGAACGACTTCACTATCCGAATACCCCCGATTGCCTCTTCGGCCAGGCTCGCCATGTCGCCAACGAGATTGCGGACGCCGCGAGCCAATCGTTTCACCGGCCTGCGGAAAAAAAATACGGAACAGGCCAGTGCGATCACCGTCGGCAACAGGAATAAGGTGAGCCTCGCACTCACGACGAGCATCGCCGAAAGCGTGCCCACGAGCGTGACGCATTCCGCGCCGATGTTTTGCATCAATGTATCCAGGAAGGTCTCCACCGTGTCGATGTCGCCGGCCACTCGAGAGAGCAAGTCTCCCGTTCGCCCGCGGTCAAAAAACCGCACCGGCAGCGCGATCGTGTGGGCGTAGAGATCGCAGCGGAGCCGGTTGACCAGGCGCTGGTTAGCCAGCTCCTGCAGCACATCCGCGCCAAAATCGAAAATCTGCTGGCCCACAAATGAGCCCGTGAGTAACACGATCACGAACGGCAGCCTGTCAAGATCCTGTCTCCGAATAACAAGATCGAATAACTGGAACCCGATAATCCAAGGCCGGGCAAGATCGAGCAGCGCGCTACCCACAATGCAAACTTCCAATGCTGCTAACAGCGGCCAAACTCCGGTGGCGTAACCGAACAGGCGCAGGAAGGTGCCTCTCGGTTTATGACGGGCAGGCAGAAACAGCCCGGCCTCTCTAAATTCCGCCGCTTGCCGATGCTTGACTTTATTGTTCATTGGCCAAAATCCAGAGCCCGGGCGATTTCGCTCGCGTAAAAGTCCATCAACTCTTCCCAGCTCCGTTGTCCTTTGGTGCAGTCTTTCTTTAAACCTCCGAGCAGGCTGTGAAACACAAAGGCGGCCCAGTAACAGCCCAGGCTCGCGGTAGCGTCGGGAATCTCCGCAAGATACGTGTTGAGAAATGTTGCTGTAGCCTCTTCGGCGCGGCCCATGTCAAATCCTCGTTTAAACGCGGTTATACGCAGAACGCGCACAAATTCAGCGGCGTCCTTGGCTGGATTGGAAGGGCGGCAGCGATCAAGATCGATGACAACGGTCGCATCTGCGCTTAAGAAAACGTGATCGTGATGATATCGGCCATGGGTGAACCTTAATCGCTGCCTCGCCGGTAGTTTCAAAATCCGCTCCTCGATCCTATGCATCAGGCTACGGACAATTTCGAGTTTGTCTGGGCGAGCCGCGACAGCCTTGATCAGTCGGCTAGCCATGCGGAACAGCTTGAGCGACTCCCACTCCACATCGGGCGAACCCGCCTTTAGTGACGAGCGGTGAAGGGCAGCGAGCCACTTCGCGGCTTCGCGACTGCCGGCAACCAGGTCCACGTAAGGATTACCATGCAAAGCTGCTCCAAGTGGAGTGCCCGGCACGCAACGCATCAGGAGCAGATTGTGATCGGCCAGGAAACTCACCGGCTCTGCCACTCGATAGCGGGCAGCGCCGTTGAAGCCTTTTTCCCATAGTCCGCAATTGATTTCGTGGCACTGAAGGCCAAGGCCATCGGTGTAGAGTTTGCCAAAAAAGACGTTCTCCGCACCGAAGTCGTAGCGAATTGTGAGGCGGCCCGTTCCCGTATTCTGGACAATCTCCGAGTAGCAATGGGCGCGGTGACCGTTCGATGTGGAGCGAATGAGTGGGAGGATGCGGGTCTTGATGAATTCCGGTGTAGTGAGCTCCGACGCCTTCTCCGCCAGGACCTCCTTATTGAACGACACGATGGAACCCGAGTTCGCCGGCCCGAATTGAAGGATGGTCGTTTCCTGATCAGCCGTCGCCATTTTGTTTTCCTCTTGAATGCTGCCTCATACCAGAACGACCGACGTTACGCCGCGACCGGCCGGCTTCAGCAGCCGTGGATCGCCAGCTCAAATTCGGCGCGATACTTCTCACTGATCGCTCGCCGCTCCTCTTCGTTTACCTTGTGGCTCTTCATGAGCTTGGCGAAAGCTTTGAGCGCTAAAAGCGCGCGGAAGTAATCCAGATTATTCAAATTTGAAGGCGCTAGCTTGGAATATTGGTAAGTAAATTCCTCCGCTAATTGACCGGCGCGTTGCTCGTCGCCGCCCTGCTCGAAGCAGGTCTTCTTCAATACATGGAGGAAGCGGGCGACATCCTTCGCAGGATCCGACAAGCAAATCTTTTCAATGTCGATGACCGTTGCGCGGTTACCCTCGATAAACACGTGGCCGGGCCGGAACTGGCCATGCAGTGGCGTCATCGGCAATGAAGAATTGACTGGTGCGACGGCGTGCAGATCGTGCAACATGCCAATCAGCAAAGCGGACCGATCGGGATACCCGGCCGACGCCTTGGCCAGTGCGTCGGCAATCTTCAGGATTTCAATCCGCTCGCAAGGCAATTCGACCGGTAAATCTGGAATGTCGGTCGAATGAAATTTCACTAACCATCGCGCCGCCAGGCGAACAGCGGCGAGTGCCTTATCCAGCGGACCAGCACTGGCAAGCTCGCTCAGCGGCGTGCCTTGAGCGCGGCGCATCAGCACCAGATTCGCCTCATCGAAGAAGCTGAGTGGCTCCGGAATCCCGAGTCTAGACCCCTCGCCAAAGCCGTGCTTCCAAAGGTAGCCCAATACGGCGTGCGCCGCGCCGCCGAGCGACGCGTCGAAGTAAACTTTTCCATAGATCACTGCAAGCCGGCCGAAGGTATAACGGAGCGTAATCCGGTTGGTCGCTTTGGTGCGAACGATTTCGATCGTCCAATCCAGTGGGTCGCAGTTGCGGGCTGGATCCCCTACAAGCGGAGCCACTCGATGCGCTACAAAATCGCGGTCGGCATAGAGCCCCTCTTGCTGCTGTTTCCATTTCCGGCGCTCGAGCCTGGTTTCCGCGCGTGTCATTCATGCCTCCTCAGCTACGAAACCTTCTGCCAAAACAGAGGCCGCTGGCGCATCGAAAGCGGAAGCGGCGGGTTTGCTGGCAAACAGCTCCGAATCACGAACCCGTTTCACGTACATAGCGATGCGGCTTGAGTCGGTGACTTTCAAGACGCTGGCTACGTAGTACAGCGCTTCCATGCTGGAAAGCGCCACGTACGTAGCTATTCGCGGCGCAATCGCGAAGGCTTGAGTCACGGGGATGGCACTGAGATAGCTCCTAAGAAATGCATTGATTTCGCAATTGGCTGCGTCGAGCGCGCGACCTGAGCAACAGGCCATCGTGCGCATATGTGCGATGAACGAGCCGAGGTCGCGGGCTGGGTCGCCCACCGACATGCGCTCGAAATCAATTACCGTGATGTAGTCCTTCTCGACGAAAATGTGATCGGGATGGAAATCTCCGTGGACCATTGCAGCCGGCGCGCCTTGAAAGTTAGCGAAGCGGTGCCCGATGATGGCCCCTCGTTGCTGAAGCTCGGCGGCGAGCTTCGGCAGGTCCGCGCACAGCGCCCCGACAAACACGCCTAGCGAGGCTGCCTCGTCTACATAAGTGCATAGCTGTTTTGGCGAGACCTCAAGATTGTGCAGCTTCGCAAGCCAGAGACCGGCCAAGCGCGAGTAACCGACCGATGCGTCAGTGCCTTTTCCGCAGTGCGTGCGCAATTTCGAGCCCCGTGCCCTCCCCTGCAAAATCAACTGGAGCTCGGGAAAATGCTGTACTGGCCGTGGAATCCTGAGGCGTTCATCTACGCCGAATCCCGCATCCCAAAGCAGCCGCATGGCCTCGAATTCCCTGGCTGCCTTTCCCGCCCCGCGCTTGGTATCCCGTTTACCAATGAGCTGAATGGAACGCTGTGTTCCGGTGTAGTGATCGCCAACGCTGATCTGGCAGGAAAATACGTGGCGGCTACCCGGCCGGCGCCGCATTCGCCGCACGGTCAATCGTTCGATGGTGAGACCCTCGGCCAACGCTGTCCTAAGCTGCAAGCGGAAGGCCGGGTCGAGCATCTCCTGGCTTACCGAGACTGCGTTCGCAGCCGGCGTCGATCGAGCCGTCATCATATTCTGCTCACTCCGATCGACATGGTGAATTCCCTGGCGCAAGTGGATAGCCGGAGAGACGCCTTGTGCCCGAAATTTTCTGGAAAGGGCCGGGACCACGACAATGAGCTGCCCTCCTCTTCGCGCACCCAGACAGCGGTGGAATTGGCGCTCCAACCTCGCGATCCACTCTCCTCAAAAGGAGTCAACAGCGCACACCCGTAGCGCAGCAAGTTCAAATAGTCCGGAGAAAACGCAAAATCAACCGAGATTGCTTCGAGGCGCTCCGGCAATTCGTAGCACACTTGGAGGCGGCCCTCCCCATACGAGAGGTACAAACGCTTCCTCAATCCGAGCCCGACGCTATTTCGCTGAATATTTTCGAGCTCGACATCGATTGTGGTGTCATCCGCGCGATAGACATGAACTTGATAAGCGTCGTGCTCCAAACCAAGATCGGTGAGCGCGCCTGGATGATTTGGAGGGACCTCCATGAAGCGATTTAGTTCCTTCATCCAGTTCCAGTCGTCGGACGGATTTCCGATGACCATCCTTCCGTGCGGCCCTTCAAGATCGAAGAGAGCCACCAAGCGGCCTCCCCACCTGGGCGAGATCACGGCGAACAGCTTGTCGTTCTTGAGGATGACTTCTTCTTCGCCGTCGGCATCGATGTCGTAGAGTCTGGCGTGCGCCTGGCTGTCGTGATGCGTCGCCCAGCTGGCAGCTTCGCCGATCACCGCGGCGTGACGGCAGTGGCTTCCAAGCGCCTGGATCCAGGGACTCGGCTCGCCATAGCTATCAGGACTACCGAAGGGACCTTCCGGAGGCGTGTGCCAGGCGCTTTCCCAACTCGAAGCGATCAAGTGCTTTTCCGCGAGTTCGATTAGCGCAGGATCCGCTCCCGATAACGACAACTGCTCGACGCGTCGCTCCGCCCAGGAAAAGTACTCCCGGTAACGATCCCACTTCGGATCGAAAAACCATTTCTCGTACCCTTCGCCCGCAGCAAAGTGATTGGCTAGCTCGAGAAAAGTGCCGACTTCAATGGAGCGAGGAGCGGCGGGCTTACCCACTTCTGCCCAGTCGCCAATTCGTAGCGGCTGTACGTGGTGCGTCTTGCTGATCCACTCGAGCAGACGTTCAAATTGTCTTGGCCCCTCTTCGTCCCAACCGCCCAAACCGGCGGCCTTCTCCATGTCATCTCCATAGATCGCGATCAGGGCCGAGTGAGATGTATCGCCGTTCAGAGTCGTCAGCCAGCGGCAATGCTTATCCAATCCGTTAAACTGCTGATCCGTACCCGGCGGAATATTTAGGCGCAAGTACGAAGCAATCGGCAGCGCAACCAAGCCGTGACCATGCTGCACCCAACAGGCTTGGTATAGTTGCCCATCCCACCGTGGATTACCATCGTAGGTTTTGCGCGGCGATCCGACTCCATTCGAGGAGAGTAGTAACCGGTCGTCCAAAAGAACATACTGGTAGCCGTGATTCAGCAGCCGAAAATCCTTGAGTACTGGCGCCATGCGCGGCGTGTCCCAAACGCGCTCCGGTGGCCAAAACACTTTCACCAAATCCGGATCAGCACCTAAATGAATCTTGTAGAGAAGCAGTTCTTCATTGAGTTGCTTTAAATTGTGCTCGTAACTAAAGAACCGCATTATGTTCTGTGCATAGCAGCTTCCAACAAGTCCGATAAGGCCGATGTCAAACAGTTCGCGAACTTGTAAAAGGAAACTGGGCTGGTGCCACGCAATGGCTTCGAGAAGCGTCCCGCTTAGATGAACGTTGGCCGGGACGTTATAACGGCGGTGTAGCTCCAATATCCAGGCAAAGCCAGACTTGCTCTCAATCGAGCCAACTGTTTTCCGCAGCCCGTGTCGGTTCTCATACCCTTCCGTAATCAGGTATTGATTGGCATGATGCACAAACGCAAACGGGATATGAATCCGTTCGCTGGCAGACGCTTGGCCGGCCACATCCGGTTGCCGGATGTCTCGCCTGAACGGCTCACTTGCCATAGAACAGCTCCCTCCCGGGGGACAACTTAGATCGGCCGTCTATCTATGGACACACGTGTAGTGTGAGCGCAATGAGGATGACACTTATCTACGTCGACCCACTATTCGACGAGTTAGTAAGAGACGAACGGGGCTTTTGACAGACTGCTACCCACCCTAATTCCTAATCAACTTACCAAAGGTTGGTTGTTAATTGGAATTAACCAATTTGAAATCGAGAGAAAGTTACCACAGGCACAATCCGGAGTCAATATAGAAGGCCAATACGATTAGTACTTGTTTAGAGCAGCGGTTCTATCCAGTACCAGAATTGTAATGCACCGCATTGCATTCCTGAATATTGGAAATCGGAGAATTCTTCGCGTCGACCAGTTCATTGACGAAGGCCGACCGTCGTCGTGAAGCGTATGCGTAGTTTCGGGCGGCAGGCAGCCAGACACAAGCCCGTCACCAGGTGACCCTTGCCAGTTCCGCATTCGCCGATCAGTACTACCGCTCACTGCGTTCGATGTAGCCGCCCGCGACCAGTTCCCTGATTTTCGTCGGCGGTAATCTGCGGCATCCGCGCGGAGCCGACTGTTCGGGTATCTTAACTCGCCGCAATCGCGCGTCGCGTATGCGATTGGCAATGGTTTTGCCAGTCACACTCTTCGCATTTCGACGCCAGCAGGGCCTCTAGATAGCACCCAGATGATGTCGGGCGAAAAGAGGTTCGGATGGTCCTCCTCGTTGTGCGCGCCCGAAGCGGAGAGGGTCGAGTAAAGCGTGCCCGCTGGCGTGAAGACCATGAAGATGCGCTTTTCATCGTCCGGATCGGGATACGTCGTATTCCCGATCATCGACCACACCAGCGAGAAGACATCTTCGTCCGAATAGGTCGGCGCGGGAGCGTTTGGACTATAGACGATTTGCGGCGGGTCGAGCGTAAGAGAGCGGTACCCGTACTGCGACATCTCGGAAAGATAGGGGCGAATTGACGATTTCAGTAATGCCCTTCACGACGTCGCCGAGCGAAGGCCCAACCGCGCCCAGCCAGTAATCGCCCCAGAAGATGGGGGCGAGATGGAAATTGTCGGCTACCGGACCACCGCCGCTGTTTGCCTGGAAGCCCGGTACATCCGCATAAACGTAAATAGTGTGGTCGGGTTGCGGGATCTGGCGCACCGGATTAGCGAGCAGCCCGGGCAGGCTGCCTCGGTCGAAAGCCGTGTTTCCATGAGAACGCCGCATGCTGCGAAAGCGTGGCGGCGCGGTTCGCCGCGGCGCTAAAACGTGATGGACTTCTAACGTGCTCATGTGTGCCTCGTTTTCTGGCCTGTTAAAAGGGTGATTGAACGCGAACGCCCGCAGGCCGCCAAAAGCGAAAATCTCGGCGACCGCGGAACCATGCGTGTACCCGACCACAGCGCTACCGACATCCCTGGCTCCATAAACGTTGACCCTGTTGCACTGCCGTGTATTGCTGACATATTTCAGTTCTTCCGACCTTCATTACTTTCTGTCGAACACGGACACCTGCTTGACTGCCTGGCCGTCCGCACCCATCTGTCAACCGCGGAGTCGCATCTCCGTGCAAATGCTTACGTCCAAGCCTAAGCCGTCGATGCGTTAGACTTTTGAGGAAAAGTTCGTTTTTTGTTGAGGATCTTTTGAAGTCGGCACAGCGCGCCATCCGTGATCAACGGGTATACCGGTTTGACGGTTTTTGTCTGGACCCTCTAGAGCGCCGGCTGACTTTCGAAGAGGCAGTTATCGCCATACCGGCGAAGCCCCTCGACGCCTTGTTGGCGCTTGTCGAAAATGCCGCCACTTTGATGGGTAAGCAAGATTTGCACCAGCATCTCTGGCCGGATAGATTCGTCGAAGACGTTACGTTAGCTCGCACCATCTCCGATTTGCGCGCATTCTGGCACAGCACTCGAATTCTCAATACATCCGGACGGTGTCGAAACACGGTTACCGGTTCGTTGCGCAGGTACATTCCCTTCGTGCCCAAGTCTCACAACCGACGCTCAGCGGCGACGTTACTGAAGATGCCGAAGCAGGCGATCTCGTGCTGAGGGCCTGGCACGCTGCCAGGCAATGGTCGCCAGACGCAGTCGCAAAAGGGCTCAACTACGCAAGGCGGGCAATCGTTGCGAACCCGGCCTGTGCTGAGGCTTACGCTGTGCTGGCGTACATCTACTTATATGCTGGGTTCGGTTTCTTGCCAGGGCAGGATGCTTTTCCTCGTGCGACGGCAGCTGCCTCAACTGCGTTGAGACTCGACCCTCGATGCGGTCCGGCTCATGCGGTCTTAGGGATGCTGAGACTTGCGCAAGACCGCGATCTAAACGGCGCCGAACAATCATGCAAGACATCCATTGAACTGGCCCCAAACTCGATGGCAGGCCACTTTGCATACAGTCACTTCTTGCTGATCCGGGACGCTTTCGCCCGAAGCGCTTGACGAGGCTCTTCTGGCCAGGAGATTGATCCACTCTCGTGTCCAATGGCCTATCACGTTGCAGGCATCCTTTACTATGCTGGCCGATATAATGATGCCATCGCTCAATTGTTGAAGTTCGAATACCTGGACCCGGAGTTTCTTGCGGCCCATCACATGCTGGCCATCCTCTATGCACGTCTGAATCGAGGCGAGGAAGCTCTAAACGAAGCTGCCAAAGCTGTTGAGCTGTCGGGGGGCCGCGCCCGCGGAAAGGCGACTCTGGCGATGGTGAGCGCTCTCCTGGGAATGCACCAGGAAGCGCGTGCAATTTTGCGAGAAATGCAAGAGAATCCGGCAGTTCCGGGCTTCCGATGGTCTTATGCAGGCTGTAATACATTCCTATCTGGATGAGCCCGATGCCGCATTTGAGTGCCTCAACCAGGCTTGCGACGAGGGCGATGGTGCTGTCATCTTCCTCAGGCATGATCCCCATTTCGTTGAGTTACGCGATGACTACCCGTTTCACAAGAATTCTGGACAGAATAGGGCTCTAGTCGATTAGCTCTTCTCTCAGCGAGCCTGGGGCGTCAAATGAAAAAACGTACCAATCTCGGCGGGCGATCTCGACGCGAATAGGAGAGATCACTTCACCATGCACTGTCTTTATCGCGTGAGCCCAAAAGTGGTATGCGACCTTGTTGCTTTCCATGACTTGAATCTCCCAGTGCCCGGGGAAGCGACTCCAGATTTGCCGAGCTGCTTCGGTGCCCACGCCATACCGGCGGTAGCGGCGAAGCACAAAAAATTCCGCCATGTCCCAGACGTTCTCGCGCTTGGTAATTTCCGAGCCTTTCTTCAATAACGCGAATCCAGCTAACCTCTGCCTGTATCTGAGTAGGAGCGCGTGCCGGTTGGGCTCAGACCAGAAAAGGGAAAGCTTCTCAAAGCCAAATCGACCGTCGTCTCCGATCTCGACGTCGTGAAACTCGCTGAAATCGTGCGCATAGAGTTCGAACAGATTTGCCACAACGATGGACTGGTCCGAGGTTGCGGTTACAACGTCTACTTGACGGCCTATTCCCAGGGCGTTGTGTTCCACATCGGCGAGTCTGCTTGTGCCTCAATCTATCAAACTGTTGCGGCGTCATAGCAGTTTGCCCTCACTTGTGGTGGTAAGCTTCAACGCCGAGATCCTTTCCTGAAGAGCTGAAACTGGGTATTCAGCTTCCGGATTGCGCCAGGATTACGAGCTTTCCGGAAAGTGGCCCGGCTCTGTGGCAAAAAGAAAATTGAAGACCCTCCCAGCTATTGGCCGAACTGGCCGTCCAGAGGTCTGCCTTTCAAACCTTCTCAATCACGTAAATTGGGGAGCAATCTAGGTTTGGAGGCGCAGGCGGGAACCGAACTCGCGAGTAAGCGTTTTGCAGGCCTTTATTGCGTTCACCGCTGCAATAACTTACAAGCGAATGCCCACTTCGTGCCCACTCCGGAACGCGATCGGGTTTGTACTTGCTCCTAACTACGTCATTCCTTCGCCGCGTCAGCATAGAAACAAGACGTGCACCCCTTCGTCCTATAGCGGCAAAGTCTGAGAGCGAAATTGAAAATTATTTCGGAACGACTCGGCGAGGTGCGATGGGATGAAAAGCCGGGCATCGAGTGCGGATCGGATGCCCGGCGATCAGTCAGTCAGCGGGTTCGTCGCTTGGATCTGGTCCGCCAGCGTCAACGGCGGGTTGCTTGTCGGAGCGGTCCAGCGCCAAAATCGAGCTGGCATAGATCTCCGCCACGCGAACGCTGCGATCGGATTCAGAGGGAGTGAATTCGCGATAACGGAGCTCGCCTTCAACTTCCACATAGGCGCCTTTCTGCAAAGCGCCGGCCCATTCGCCCAGCTTATTCCAGCAGATGATGCGATGCCATTCCACGCGCGTTTGTATTCACTCGTTCCTTTCTCTTTCCAGCTCACGCTGGTAGCGAGCGAGAAGCGAGTGTACGTGGTGCCATTCGAGGTTGAGCGGGTCTCAGCGGGTTGGCCGACGAAACCGATGAGAGTGATGCGATTCTTGCAAAACATGTTCTGGTCTTCCTTTCGTGCCCCGATCCGTCGGGGCGACCCGGTGCGAAGGGGGCCGTTCTCAAAGCGAGCGAGGGATGTTTTTCGAAGGCTCCCGGCCATATTGTTTGTGGCGTTTCAAAAGGCGTAGCCGGCAATCTGCGCTCTCAAGCGAAAAGCCGCCCCGGGAGTAGATGGCGTCACTTGGCAGGAGTATGAGACCGGCTTAGAAGATCGACTCGTCGACTTACATAGCCGGGTTCACCGCGGCTCTTATCGAGCGCTACCGTCGAGGAGAGTATATATTCCGAAGCCTGATGGGCGGCAGCGTCCGTTGGGGGTTGCGGCTCTGGAGGATAAAGTCGTTCAGCAAGCCGTAGTCACGATTCTCAATCAGATTTACGAAGAGGACTTTCGGGTCTTCTCATACGGGTTCCGACCAGGGCGTAGTCAGCATCAAGCGCTGGACGGCTTGAACGTCGGAATCTCGCGGAAGAAAGTGAGCTGGGTGCTGGATGCGGGCATTCAGGGCTTTTTCGATAATTTGTCGCGAGAATGGCTGCTCAAGTTCCTCCAGCATCGCGTGGCCGACGTCCGAATTCTCCGTCTGATCCAGAAATGGTTGAACGCCGGAGTGATGGAAGAGGGCGAATGGAAGGATACCAAGATAGGTACGCCGCCGGGCTCGGTAATCACTCCCCGTACACAAAAGGTAATTTGGGTCGCCTGTCGAATGCGAACCGCCGTTTGGCGGTGAGCCCGAAGGAATGGGGATACTATGGCGAATCGTAATGTCGTTGTCTCCCACCAGAACGTCTTTGACCACGAGGCGTACAATTCGCTGGCGTTCAGCGATATTCAGCGTTTCAGCAGCACTGCGCAAGCGCGTGAGGAATGCCGTGAGGGTCTCGGCCAGACGCAGGAATGCAGCCCGATCGTTGATTTGGTCAGCAATCGCTCGCAACTCTGCGCGGAGCATCTGTTCACGATGGCGTAGCGCGGGCATGCGCTCCCGCAACTGTTCGATCGACAAGAGTCCTTCCTGGTAAGCGTTGAGCACTCGTTCGATGCCTTTGCCAACATGTATCAGTTCCCTCTGCAAACTCTGCTCATATTTTTTGGTTGGATCGGACGAACGCGCTGCTGCCAGCCGACGGTCAAGTTCCTGTTGTATCAAGGTCGGGTCTTCCAGTAGTCGGATCACCTCGGTCCAGACGATCTGGTCGAGGAGGTCCTGCCGGACCAGACGGCGGTTGTCGCAAACAGGACCACCCAGTTTTCGCCAGCTATCGGAGCCAATGCACTTGTAGTAGTGGATCTTACGCGCGCTCGTGCGCGTCGATGTACGCGCGAAGGCGTAGCCACACTTCTGACAACTGACCAGCCCCTTCACGACACTGGGCTTAATGGTGCGCCGGCGCGATCGAATTTTGTTTTTCTGGAGAAGCTCTTGGGCGCGGGCGAAGCTCTCTTCGCTAACCAGGGCCGGCACCGGGATCTCGATCCACTCCTCGCGCGGGCGTTCTGCCCTACTGTCATGCTGGGCACAGTGACACCCCGCCGACGCTGTGGGCGCATAACGCGGGTCCGCGCAGAGGCGCGCGTCTTGCCGAAGCAGGCGACGCCGCGATAAGCGGGGTTGCGCAGTACAGCCCAGACAGTCGAGCGTTCCCAGCGAGCACTCTCTTTGCGAGTCGGAATACCTTCAGCGTTGAGTCGGCGTGTAATCTCGCCGATGCTGAGCCCTTGCGGCGTATACATCTCATAGATACGCCGCACGACACGAGCCTCGGCTTCCTACACGGTGTAAGCGGCGCCTCATCGGTTTTGCGGATATAACGGTAGCCATACGGAGCGCCGCTCATCACGCTGATCTCGCCAGAGTGCGCTCGGTGTCGCTTACCGCGGCGCGATCGCTCCAGGATCTGCGCCCGCTCATATTCGGCAATCATCCCCTGGAACTACACCAGCAGTTGATCTTCCGCACTGTCGCCTTGCGGCGCTTTCACAAACAGCGTCTCGACTCCGTGGCGGGCCAGTTCCTCGATCAGCAGAATCTGGTACGCGTACTTCCGGCTGAGGCGGTCTGGCGCGTACGCGAGCACTTACTGGATGTGCCCTTCGGCTGCCAAGTCTCGCACGCGCTCCAAGCCCGGCCGCTCCAGCGTCGCTCCACTATAGCCTTCATCTTCGAAAACCCACTCTTCAGGTACCTCCAGATCGTGGTTCTTTGCGAATTCGATCAGCGAAGCTGTCTGGCTCGCAATCGTGTTCTCCTCGCGCTGCTGCTCGGATGAGACCCGTGCGCTGCCATCCTCATTGTCGGACTCCTTTAGGCATCCCCCGACCGGCTGTTCCCGCGTGGGCACCAGAATATCGTAGGCCTGCGCGAGTTTTGATTCGAGCAGGCGATCAAATGAATAGGAAACGTGAATTTGCCATGAGCCGCTTTTGAGCCGTGGCTCAGCCATGTTTTCTTAGGGTGCGTAGAAGCGAGTTCAACGCGGCTGTCACGATCGCTCCAATGGTTAGGCCGCTGCTCTGCGCATATCTCCGCAGCCGTTCCACCGTGCTCGGCGGAAGCTTGAGCGTAATCGGCACTGTAGCTTCGGTGAGTTCGACCGGTCGATCCAGCTCGGCCGCCTCCTCCAGGTATCGGTACGCCTGACGCTCTGATAGATCGAACTTGCGTGACAGGCGCTGCACTGCCTCGGGCAATGCAATATGGCGCTGGAGTAGCCCAAGAGCTGCATTCAGCTGCCGAGCCTTCTCCGTCGAACGGGCCATATGTCATAAACATATTACCTCTTAAGACGAAGGTCAAGCACCGAGTACTTTGCTCGCCAGCCCGTGACCACCTGTTCGAACTGGAAGTTACCTTTTGTGTACGGGGAGTGCTTTCGCCACTGCTCGCCAATATCTATCTGCATTACGTATTCGACCTCTGGGTAGATGCCTGGCGTAAGAAGTGCGCGCAAGGTGACGTTGTGGTGGTGAGATATGCCGACGATAACGTAATCGGTTTTCAATATCGGGCCGACGCAGATCGTTTCTTCGTCGATTTTCAGGAACGATTGGGAAAGTTCGGGTTGAAACTGAACCCAGATAAGACGCGCCGGATTGAGTTCGGGCGATTTGCCGAACTGAACCGGATACAGAGAGGAGAAGGGAAACCCGAAACATTCGATTTTCTGGGATTCACGCACATCAGCGGGAAGGACCGGAATGGGAGCTTTGTGGTGAAGCGCAAGACGGTCGGCAAGCGGATGCGAGCCAAGCTTGAAGAAATCAAGCAACAACTCCATCGGCGCATGCACGAACCGCCTGCGGCAACTGGAAAAGTGGCTCAGATCGGTTGTGCAGGGTTACTTCAACTACCACGCGGTACCGGGCAACACGGATAGTCTCCGCGTATTCCACTTTCGGGTGACTCGGCTGTGGCGAAACGTTACGTCGTCGCGGCCAGAAACACTACCTGAACTGGGTGCGAATGCGGCAACTGGAGGTACGATGGATCCCATATCCGCGTGTGCTCCATCCTTGGCCTCGCGTTCGCTTTGACGCCATGCATCCAAGATAAGAGCCTCATGCGGTAGTGCCGCTTGTGGGGATCTGTGCGGGGGGTATCAGGCAACTGGTATCCTTACCGCGACCCGGACACCTCAGCGACCCCGGTTGTTGCCTCTGTTTCTTGCGACTTTGTGTGAACGAACGGCGAGGCCGCGCGAAAGGACCGGCACAACCGCAGATTCAGCGCGAACTCGACGCCAAATTGCGCGAAAACTGCAGAACCGTCGCGAACTTTGGTGGGTGCTGGAGATCCTGCTGGGGAGCGCGCGGGTAGGGCTTTGACATTCGGCTAGCCGGTCTGACAGCTCTGTATCGCATCGGAACTTTTACGATGTTGATTCCTTCATGAGCCGAATGTCTGCGCTGCCGCCCGAACGGTGTCCGGAGTATCGAAAAGCGTCTTGCGGAAATCGGCGGCGGCAATACCATGCCGCGAGACATCGGCCGAGTAATTGGCAAGACATGCGATCAAGGTAGTGAGGCCGAAAACGCGATTACCTTGCGCGCTATGATCACGGCGCGAATCGCCATGCATTCTCGCTCTCGAGCTGAGGATCTGGTGAGAAGCTTTTGCGCAGGATCTTTAGGCCATCCTGGGTTTCATCGGAACCTCGGATGCGGCTCTCTTTTTGTCTTGATGCGCGACAAACTTCACACGCCCTCAAAGCTGCTTTCTTGTGATCGATTTTCGATTGCGCAAGCCTCGGTTGAGGGCGATTGAAATGCAGCCGCAAACAGGAGAAAACAACAAATGCAAAGACTACTTCAATCGATCCTTCGGGGGCCGCTTACCTGGGTGATTCCGCTTTTCTTTACGATCGCATGTTTCGCGGGTGATGATGCGGTTGCGTGCCGGCAGTATGCCGCAGCCTGCCTGCCCACTATAACGTTAGCGGCAAGCTGCGCACGACAGATGACGAACTAGCCGCGGGAACAACCGTTCAGTTGCTCATTCACGGCACCGCGTGCAGCCACGGAGTGCCATGTCTCGGAACCACTCGCCTCGCGTTCGACACTGGCCTGATGGGTCCGCCGAGTTAACGATCCAAGAGTGGCCATACACCGACGGAGAGCGAGTTATTGCGCTTTGCATTCGGGCACAGGAATACGCCATAAATATCAGGTCAGGCATTGCGGTTCTATTGCTGGTGTCCGGCGCCGCCGCATCCAATGCCGCGGAGCTGAACTCCACGTTGTGCTAAGCGCCGCTCTCAAGAGCTTTTGACATTCCATCCTCCTCAGGTACCTGCTCCTTCTGCAAAATTTGCTCAGCGAACTAGCTGCTAGGGCTTCACACGCCGCAAATTCAAAGCACCATCCAATCGGCTTGCGCTGATTACGATAGTAGGTTGTCGCGGATTTAAACCCGGGCGTCTTCAGCTCAGGCGTTTATGTTGAAAATGATCAGTAGGTAGTTATGAATCAGCTCACCGCGCGGTGCGAGGAGGGTACCACGAGCGCCATACGTCGTGGTTGGGCATTTGTCCGCGTCGCAATCTCGTAGGCAACTTGAGCAAAGGCATCCGCGGAGGCATCAGGTTCTTCTCGCGGACCATATCCCAAACACAAAAGAGAACACCTTCCAAAAATTCATCGCAGTTCTTCGTTGCTGATCCATGCCGTATAACTCTATCCACATCAATCAACGCCACGAAAAGTTCAGGTCCATACCCCGTATCGAGTTGTCTTCGTGCGCTAGTAAGGCATCTCTGAATAGCGTCTTCAAGATCGGTCATTTTAGGTTCCTTTCTGTGCGGGAGGATTGAAGACAGGCTATATCTGAATCCTCAGTCCACTCCACACCTTGCTTTCTGTGTACGTGGATTAGGCATTCCAGGCCATGTAAGTGCCGCTTCCGCTGTTAGAAGTTTGTCAGCGTAGCATCCTCGCTGCCAAAGCGCAGCTGGCCGGCCCGGCGTGCGTTGTTGGTTTAAGACGCTAGTCCTTCGTATTCCTATCACGTCGAGTCCCAGCCTGAAGAGAAAGTTTGACTATCAATCAAATCCCGGCGCCACAATTTCTTGGGCTCTTCTGTGAAAGGTAGTCCCATTCGAAACCCATCCGGCCCATCTAATTCGGGCAACGCGGAACGTCCCATCGACAAACGCAAAGGCTGCGCCTAGGCTGTCGACACTTTTCTGTGTGTTCTTCCGGCTTCAAACTTCGAAAGGGCAGGCAAACGCCACCATAATCTTGTGCCTAGTCTAGTGTGCTGTCCCGTTTAATTCTTTACGACGGCGGATTTTTTCGAGAATTAAGTCGGCAATAGCTTTCCAAACTAACGGATTGGGCAGATCATTCCAGCTCGCAAGCTACTCGTACATTGCACATTCCTGCTCATGGACGGAGTAGCAGGTGTGGCGACGAACCATTTTGTCAGTGGTCAGTCCAAACCAACGCTCGACCTGATTCAGCCAAGAACCGCTCGTCGGCGTGAAATGGAAGTGGGAGTGCCGCTGGCGAAAGTTGGCGGCGAAAACATCGGGACGGATCGTACACTTTGCCGGAAAATCTGTATCTTGCATGGCACGGATTCCTGCATCCCGCAGCTATCACAGACTACTATCTCCGACCTCGTCTTCCTTCTTTTTTTCAAAGTCCCGTTATATCAAAGCGAATTTGGCCGCTTAGAGCTATCGGTTCGGAAGTGTTGCAAGTGCGTGATGACGGTCTGGTAGGGTGACTGGATGAGCAATTGCCATCTCGCGCTGTTTCGTAAACGCCAGTTCGCTGCTGAGATTATCGTCACCTGCGTGCCGTGGTATCTCCGCTTCTCGCTCAGTCTCCGCGATGTCGAAGAGCTCATGATGGAGCGGGGCCTGGCGGTAGACCACACCACAATCTGGCGCTGGACCCAGAGATACGCCCCCGAAGTGCAGCGACGCTTGCGAGGCCAGCTCAAGCCCAAAGGATCGATCTGGCACGTCGACGAGACGTTTGTGCGAGTAGCCGGCCGTTAGCTGTATCTATTCCGGGCGGTTGACGGCGGTGGGCAGACCGTGGACTTTTACTTATCCGAAACACGCGACCGCGAGGCTGCCAAATGCTTTCTGAAACGGGCTTTGTCAAACCCGGATAACCGTGCACCCTTTATGTGGGCCAGGGATAAACTGCGAAGCTATCCCGCAGCCATCCGGGAACTGCAAGGCGAAGGAGAATTGCCCAGGAAGTGTCGTCATCGAAGTCGTCGCTACTCGAATAACCGCATTGAATCTGATCATCGTCATATTAAACGGCGCTTGCGGGCAATGCAGGGTCCTAGGACGACCGCTACTGCGTTGATTGTGATTGCGGGAATCGAGGCAGTACAGATGATTCGTAAGGAACAGGTGTTAGGGATCCCCAGGACGAACCTCCACGGACAAGTATGGGTCTTTGGTGCCCTGCTCGGCCTTAATTAAAGCTCATAAAAGACAAGTGGCTCCGAGCCGTCCCATTCACGCTTGTTGCAACACTTCCATCAAGTGTGAGCGATCCCTATCGCTACCGGCTCTTTTCGAGTGCCAGTACCGCATAACCAGTCGCCGCGTCACTCATGAAGTGGCCAATTTGGCTCGCCGGATCGCGCTGGTTGTTGAGCGAATAGGCCGGCCACAATCCTTCACTTTTGTTCTGATTCTCGAGAAGCCACGCTATCCCTCGCTTCACCAACGGCTGGTTTCGTCCCGCCCCGGCCTCTTCAAGCGCGAGCACTGTGAGCCCTGTTGCGCATCCGTCGCTCCTGCGGTCGAGCGGTGTGCCGTCGTGCCGCTTCCACTTGCCAAGTGTCGAGAGGCTCCAGCCGCCGTCTTTCTGCTGTTTAGAAGAAATGGCATCGATAAGTGTGCCGCGCTCTTCGGTCGTCAGAGGGCCGGGCAGTCTCGCCGAGGCCCACAGCACTACGATCTTGTTTACAAGCGGCTGAGCTGCATATTCTCTTTTCAGGTAAGACCTCAAGAGTTCGACATTTTTTTGGATTTTCGGATCGTCCGCATAATGATCTGGCGCCATCCCTACTGCTAACGCGACAAGCGTTGTGCCCCAATACGGCGATTCGTTCGATTCCCATGGCGCACCGTGAAAATTCAACCAATTCCAGGCTCCAGCATTCTCGCCCAGTGGCAATTGTAGCGGCCAGATTTCTCCGAATGCGGTTCGCGTAAGGTCGCTTAGGTGGCCTTGCTTGAATTGCAGCGGCCAGACCGCATTGAATGCGGTTCGCGTAAGGTCGCTTAGGTGGCCTTGCTGGGCGTCGTACCTCGCAAGGATGAGTGCGTTGAGTATGGCTTCAGTTGTTCGGGATCCGGGGGTGTTTCCAGGGCCATCGCGGTCGTCCTGATAGAACGGCTTCACTTCATTCCAGAGGCTCACGCGTTTGGTGATATAGGCGAGCATCGTGCGCTCGGGGGCCGATGGGCCTTGTTCGCCCAGTGCTTTACGCAGCGACGGCCGGCCCAAGGCGTACGGCAGAACGGTGTGGCAGGAAACGCAAGCCGTTCCGTGGTCGCGCTGCGCCACTGGCCAGTCCTGCCACCAAATCTCGCGCCGATCGAGATACTGAGCGGCCGCCATCGCACTCCAGGACGGGGCAGCGCTAGTCGAGGCGTTTCGACACGAGGCCGCTATAGCAGCAGCGGTGCATCCGAAAAGGAAACACAGAAGTAAAGCGAAGAACCTCACGTGAGACGACCTTCCTTCCAATTTGAGCGGAAATTCGCCTTGCCCATAGGCGTCGCCGGATGGAGAGCAACTCTAGTTTGTTACGTTAGCCTAGAAGAATGCGCGGAATGCAAAGCGATCGTTGCCAGAAAGAGAATAATAGCGTGCCCGCGCTCGGCGGGGGCACGTCGGAGTCGGTCACGCCGCCAGTACAGGTCGTTTTCGCTGAGATGATACCTCGAGTTCCGCGGGGCAGGGAAGGGTGCCCTGAATAAGCGCTCCTAACAGAGCGTCCTCGACGTACTTTGCAGTGCGCGTCGTAACGGACGAAGTTCATAGCTGCAGTCTTCACAAATTTTATCGAGAATATGTTTTGCCGCTGCTGGCTCGGGCCGGATCTCGATCGGCTTGGCCGTCAGGTTCAGATTCAAGTGCCGGCCAACAATTCGATCTATCTTTATCAAGTTCTTCGTCAGTAAGTGCAGTAAAGAAAATGATTTGTCCAGCCGGTTCAGGAACTCGGAATTTAAGGCACTCTTCACTTCGCCCATCACCTGCTCCTCGATTTTCTGCGGTATGTTCGCGGCGGGATCGGAGATCGAAAAGCCGATCTGGCCTCGCTTGTCGAGGGAAACGCGCACCAAGGTTCGAGGTCATGATGATGGTGTTCTTGAAATCGGATTGTCGCCAAAACCATCGGCCAACTAGCCGTCTTTGAAAACTCGGAGAAGGATGTTGTAGATATCCGCGTACACCTTCTCGATCTGGCCAACTGGGTGATGGAGTACGGCGGCCGCTTCGCGCACTCGATAATCTGGCCTCCTCATAACATACGTAGCCGGGAGGCGCGCGATCGGTTTCGAAATCAATTGCTTCTCCATGAACTCCGACATGTCGAAGTGAATCAGAGATTTGTCGCTTCTGAACAGGACCTCGGCCAGTCCCCCGGTCTTGCCCGCGCCGATAGGTGGGAGTAACAGAAATGAGCCGAATTGCCGCTTGGACGATTTCAAGCCGGTAGATGTGTCTTTGACGACTTTCGCCGCCACAAAACCTATATATTGGTGACCTCACCCTGCCCGCTTCACGCTGAAGTACTATGAGCCACCGCCATCGTCTCAAACGGATACGCGGATGTTGCTACTTGTCGTGCAATCCAGGCATAGGTTTTCTCGAGACCATGGCGTAACGGCGATGATGGCTTCCATTTCAGCATTTCTTCGATGAGGCGGTTATCGGAATTACGGCCACGCACGCCAGTTGGGCCGTTTATGTGCCGGAGTGAGATCTTCTTGCCTGCAATTTCGATCACGATCTCCGCAAGTCGATTAATGGTCACCATTTCCTCGGAGCCGATGTTTGCTGGCCCGGTGAAATCGGATTTCATGAGCCGACGGACGCCTTCGATACATTCGTCAATAAACAGAAATGATCGCGTCTGGCATCCGTCCCCCCAGATTTCGATCGTCCCGCCGTCCGTTGCTTCCGCAACTTTCCGGCAAATGGCCGCCGGAGCTTTTTCCTTGCCGCCTTTCCAGGTCCCATCGGGGCCAAAGATGTTGTGGAAACGGGCGATGCGAACCTGAACACCATAATTGCGCATATAGGAAAGGTAGAGTCTGGAGTGGACCCCATTTTTGAGACAGCCAGTTAACCCCTGAAAATCATCGAAAGGGGAAAACTGGAACATGGGATCTCGCAGAAAATTCACCAAGGATTTCAAGCAGACGGCGGTACGCCGCCTGAACAATGGACAGAGCGTGGCCGAGGTGGCACGCGCCCTGGAGGTCAATCCCAGTGATCTGCACCGCTGGCGGCGCGAATTGCAGGAACACGGCGAGCACGCGTTCAGCGGTGTGGGCAAGAAGCGCGCCGAAGAAAGCCGGGTAGCCGAGCTGGAACGAAAGGTCGGCCAGCAGGCCATGGAGATCGATTTTTTAAAGCGAGCCTTGCAGCATGTCGAGGAGCAGCGCCTGCTGCGGGCACTGAACAACGGCGCGCTTTCTACGAGCAGGTCGAAAAAGAAGTGAAGACCGAGACCCGGTTGAGCGTGATCCGCATGTGTGAAGTGGCCGGATTCAGCCGCGCGGGCTACTACCGTTTTCTGGACCCGGAGAAGCCCGGGCCGGCGGATATGGACTTGCGCGACGAGATGCAGAAGATCGCGCTGGAGTGGCCGAGCAATGGCAGCCGACGCATTACACAGGAGCTGAAGGCCCGCGGCTGGGAGGTTAATCGCAAACGAGTGCAGCGGCTGATGCGGAAAGACAATCTGCTGTGCGTGGTAAAGCGGAAGTTCGTGGTGACGACCGACTCGGCACACGGGCTGAAGATCTATCCGAACCTGGGGGGATCGATGATCCTCACCGACGTGGATCAGTTATGGGTGGCGGACATCACATACATCCGGCTGGAGGAGGAGTTCGTTTACCTGGCGGTCATTCTGGATGCGTATTCGCGGCGCGTGATCGGATGGCACCTGAGCGAGGGGCTGGACGATTCGTTGACGCTGACGGCGCTGCGCCTGGCGCTGGAGCGGAGAGTGGTGCGGCCCGGATTGGTGCATCATTCGGACCGTGGGGTGCAGTATGCCAGCGGCGAGTACACGGACCTGCTGAGAGAGAAGGGCATCGACATCAGCATGAGTCGCAAGGGGAACCCTTGGGACAATGCGGCCTGTGAGTCATTCATGAAGACGCTGAAATACGAAGAGGTATACCGAACCGAATATCGGAATTTGATCGACGCCCGCGCGCGCATCGGCGAGTTTTTGGAGAAGGTGTACAACGAAAAGCGGTTGCACTCGGCACTGGACTACCGTTCGCCGGCGCAGTTTGAGAGCAGGCTGGGGCCGCGGCCAGCCGCGAGGATATCGGCATGAAGATTCCACACAGGAGCGAGGGGCGGGAGCAATCACCAATCCTGAAGCGAACGATCGTGCCGGGGAAAAGCAGCGGCATCGAGCTCGTTCGCGGCACGCGCGAGGGTGCGGCTGAGATAGTCTTCGGGTTGCGAGTGGCGGCGCGGAAAACCCGGACTGCCGGCGCGCAGAATGGCCGCGATTTGTGGAGCGGCCATTCCACGGCGCAGCAGTTCCTTGGTGATCCATTTATCGACAATGCTCCAATCCGGTTGGGAGAAGCGTTCGACAATCCGCAGACGGTGCAACCATTCGGCATAGATGTGAGCCTCCCTGGCGGACGCCACCGTGTCGGCGTGCGTGATCGGCGAGTGTGCCCGCTGCGATGGGCCAGACCAACCGCCTTGGGCGGCGTGGAGCAAAGCGGCAGCTTGCGCTACCAAGCCAGCATGAGCCTGCAGCACCTTGACCCACGGAGCGTGACCGTATGCGTTGCGCCGCTGCGGCTTCTGGTTGGTGAAGCCGGCCAAGCGGCCCAGATGACGCCAATCGGTGCTGGCCAAATCGCCGCCGTAGCGCTGGGCCAATTGCTTCCCGATCAAGGTGGCCACGGCCGGTTCCACAGGTGTGGTGCTGACGTGCATCCAGACCTGAAGATGGCCGGGACTGGTCTGGAGCACGACACAGGGCGCGAGACCGTCGGCCCGCATGGTATCGACCACCTCGGGGCCGCTGTGATCCAGGTCCACCAGGATATAGCCGGGATTGCGGTTCTCGGCGTAGGGCTGCATGTACACGTCGCAGCCTTCGCGGTTGCGCACGCGCAGGAACCGCAGTGTGGCGGGATGGGCGAGTTGGGCCGCGGTCCACAGGCGCTCTCCCGGGAAAGCTCTTCGGGTCTGATAGTGAATCAGACGGATCAGGTAGAGCTCGTGAGGCATGGCTGCGATCTGGCGGCGCACGGCCCGCAAGGTCAGATTGAGTCCACGATCGAACATGGACCCAATTCTGGAATCGAAGGAACCCGCCGTACAATGAAATCTCAGCGGACGGCGAACAGTGGGTTAACTGGTTGTCTCAGCCTTGGGGTCCACCGCAATCTTTCGCTAAAGAGCTTCTCCCAACCATACTCGCTATCGGGGTCAGCCCGATACGCGGAGTCCTCGAAGCACTTCGGGTTCTCCGGATCAGCCTGATTGTAAGAAGGATAAATGCAGGCTGACGAAGAGTAGAAAAACTTGCTCACTCCGGCGCGATATCCGTAGTCAAGAATGTTTAGATTAATCGTCGCCGAGTTGTGCATGACGGCCGCGTCGTGAGCTCCTGTGAAGATATAACCGGCACCCCCCATATCCGCCGCAAGCTGATACACCTCATCGATATCGGCGACCGCTTCGCTTGCGATGTCTGGGTCGCGCAGGTCGCCAAGAAGGAACTGGTCGGCGACGGATTCGGAGTACTCGTGGAGCCTAATGTCAGCGGCGCGAACCCAGAAACCTTCAGCTTTCAGCCTCTTCACCAAGTGACCCCCGATGAATCCACCCGCACCACAAACAAGGACATGCTTACTTTTCAAGTTGCGAACTCCTTTCAGCCTGGTCGTTAATGGCATTAACTCTTCCTGATCCTCAAATCTGATGAATCAAGGGTCAAGCAGTTGCCTTGATCTCCCAATGGCGTACCAACACGTCGAGCTTCGAGGCGGATTGTCTGGTCGGGTTTGTTGACGCCCTCGGGCTCTCAAATCCCTGCCTGTGTGACGAATTTACTATTAAGGTAAGCGTCAATCGCCTCGGAGCCGCCTTCGGACCCATATCCTGAGTCTTTAACCCCTCCAAAAGGCGTCTCGGGCAATGCCAAGGCTACGTGGTTGATAGAAACCATGCCGCTCTCGATGGCCGCGCCAATGAGATTCGCAGTCTTGGCAGACTTGGTCCAAGCGTAAGCCGCAAGCCCATATGGCAGGCGATTGGCTTCAGCGACAGCCTCATCGAACTCCGAGAAAGGAATCATGACGGCCACAGGCCCGAACGGTTCTTCGTTCATTACCCGGCTTTGTTGCGGTACACGTGTGAGGACCGTAGGCGAAAAGAAGTAGCCCTTGTTTCCGATCTGTTGGCCGCCGGTTTCGACCCCGGCGCCGGCCTCGATCGCGTCTTGAACGAAACCAACGATAGCGTGCAAGCGCCTTTCGCGTGCAAGTGGACCCATGGTTGTCGAGGGTTCGAGGCCATCGCCCACACGGACCCGATTGCTTGCCGAGATAAACTTTTCGACGAAGGAATCGTATGCGTTTTTCTGAATGAGAAACCGTGTCGGCGAAATGCATACTTGTCCGGCATTGCGGTATTTGCTCGCCGCTAAGAACTCCGTCGCGACGTCGAGATCGGCATCATCGAAGATGATGACGGGCGCGTGACCGCCTAACTCCATCGTGACGCGTTTCATATACCGACCCGCGAGCGCGGCCAAGCGCTTTCCGACGGCGGTTGAACCGGTGAACGATATTTTACGTACGATCGGATGGGCAATCAGATATTCTGAAATCTCCGCAGGTACGCCGAAGACCAAATTCAGGGCTCCGTGAACCACGCCAGCATCGTCGAAAGCGCGAACCAGTTCCGCACAAGGACCCGGCGCTTCTTCCGGGCCTTTAAGAATGATCGAACAACCCGCAGCCAGTGCGATCGCAATCTTGCGCACGGCCTGATTAATGGGAAAGTTCCACGGTGAGAAGGCGGCTACCGGACCAACGGGCTCCTTGAGTACCAACTGGTAAACGCCTTCAACACGCGCGGGAATGACGCGACCATAGGTCCGCCGAGACTCTTCGGCAAACCAATCGATGAGATCGGCACCGTTCAGGACCTCAGTCTTCGCCTCAAACAAAGGTTTGCCCTGCTCGATCGTCAGTGTGCGAGCAATCATGTCGGCCCTTAAGCGGATGAGCTCCGCGGCTTTGCGCATTATTTTGGAACGGTCGAAGGGGGAAATCTTGCGCCACGCAAGAAAACCTTTCTGTGCCGCATCGAGCGCAAGGTCGAGATCTGAGCGCTCAGCACGGGCAAGCGTACCGATGGCCTCCGCCGTCGCTGGATTCAGGATCGGGAGAGTGGCGCCCTCCGAACCGTCCATCCAGACACCATTAATGAATAGTTGAGTGTGCGAAGTCTTAACTCGCTGAGTTGTGTCCGCGCGCTCGGCTTGGTAGGATTCGCTCGCACGAACTGAGGGAGTACCGTTCAAATACATTTGAGGTTCTAAACCTACGATATTCAGATAGACGCAGCTGCGCACAGAGCTTGATCGAGGTCGGCGATGATGTCGTAGACATGCTCGATACCGACGCTCAACCGCAATGTTTCCGGAGTGACTCCGGCACGAGCTTGCTCCTCAGGGGACATTTGCCGGTGAGTAGTCGAGGCGGGGTGACACGCCAAGGTCTTCGCATCTCCGATATTCACGAGCCGCTTGATCAACTTAAGCCGGTCATAAAATTTCTTAGCGGCTTCGAACCCTCCTTTCACCGCGAAAGTCATTAAAGAGCAGGCACGGCCGCCAAGGTACTTTTGCGCAAGCTTAAAATATGGACTCTGCGGAAATCCCGCGTAATTGACCCATTCGATCCTGGGATGAGCGGCGAGAAATTCGGCGACCGCTTTGCCGTTTTCAACGTGCCGCTCGACCCTTAATGGCATGGTCTCGATCCCTTGCAGAAGCAGAAAGGCGCTTAGCGGCGATAATACTGCGCCGCATGTTCGTTGATAGACAGCGCGGCAGCGTCCTATATATGCGGCATTCTCAAAATGATCGGTGTAAACCAGGTCGTGATACGAGGGATCGGGCTCACTGAACATGGGGAACCGCTGGGCGTGCTCTTCCCAGCGGAACTTGCCGCTATCGACGATGGCGCCCCCAAGCGTCGTTCCGTGACCGCCCATAAATTTCGTTAGAGAGTGCACGACAATATCGGCGCCATATTCGATGGGGCGTAGGAGAATGGGAGTGGCCACGGTATTGTCGACCACCAAGGGTACTCCGTGTTTGTGGGTCACTGAAGCAAGAGATTCAATGTCGCAGACATTTCCTGCCGGATTCCCAACACTCTCGCAAAAGACTCCTCGTGTGCCGTCATCAATCAGCCTGTCTATTGCACAAGGCTGATCTGAACAGGCAAAGCGCACAGTAACGCCCTGACGTGCGAGGACATGAGCGAATAAGGTTTGGGTAGTGCCATAGAGCTGAGGCACCGAGACGATGTTGGTACCTAATCCGGTGAGATTCAGAATCGCGTAATTGACGGCTGCTTGCCCTGAACCTACGCACAATGCGTCGAGCCCGCCTTCGAGCGCCGCGATACGACGTTCGAGGACGGCAACCGTTGGATTGCTGATCCGCGAGTAGCGAAATCCTTCACATTCCAGATTGAACAAGGCCGCGGCATGATCGGCGCTGTCGAACGAATAAGAGGCGGTTTGGTAGATGGGGACGGCCACGGAATGGGTCGTCGGGTCGTCCTCATAGCCGGCGTGCAGGGCTAGAGTTTCGGTTCTCATGAAATGACTTCGCTCCGAGTGACGATGATCCGGTTCATCTCTCTCACGACCCATTCAATGTCGTGTTCGGTTGTCCGGAAACTCGTCACGCAGGCCCGCAGAACGGGAGGCCCGCTGCCGAGTTTTACTTCAGACATCCAGGCGATCTGGCGCTGGTAAAGCTCAGCGAGAAACTTGGAGGTGACGAGGGCATCGCGAGTAAAACAAACTAGCGGAAGAGGTGTCCGGTTCACAACAAGCCATCCCGAGCGCTCAAGTGAGCTTCGCAACAGCTCCCCCATGCGAGCCTGATGCTCGATCAATTCCGCGTAGCCCGATTCACCACGCTCCGCCAAGCCAAGAAAGAGTTTCAGGCCGATAAAGCGGCGCGACCATTGAAGAGTGTAGGAATAAGGATCGTGAACGCCAACGGTTTTCCCCGGCATGAAGGCGACGTCCGACTCGAAGGCGCTTAAGACGGCGTCGGGATGGCGGCAGAAGAACATTCCGGCGCCCATGGGCACTGAGAACCACTTGTGAGCGTCGCACGTAATGGAATCCGCGTGCTCGATGCCGGCAAGGTGTTCCTTCAACCGAGGCGAGATGATGGCGGCGCCGCCCCATGCCGCGTCAACATGCAACCATAGGTTCTGGGCGCGGCAAAATCTCGCCACGTCGTTTAGAGGATCGATGACACCCGCCGCGGTAGTACCAGCGTTTGCAACTACCATCAGCGGCATCAAACCGGATCGGCGGTCCTCGGCCACTTTCTTGGCAAGATCCGCAATATCCATTTTTGCGTTTTCGTCGACGGCTACAGTACGTAGGGCGGTGCGTCCCAATCCGGTAATGCGGGCAATTCTCACAAAGCCATGATGCGCGTCTCCGGTGAGATAGATGACTGGTGATGCGGCAAGTTGTCGTAATCCATGTTCGCCGAACTCTGGAACAGCTCGCGCCAGCGCCACGAGCACCGCGGAATAGTTCGACTCCTGCCCTCCACTTGTGAAGTTCGAAACTGTGCAACTGGGCAGGCCAAACTTGCCGGCCAGCCAATTAAGCGTGTGACGTTCAATTTCATTCGCCGCGGGCGAGGTACGCCAAGTGGCCAGCTGTGGATTATACATAGCGGCCAGCAAGTCACCGACAACGGATGCTACGGTGACGCTTGGATTGAATAATCCGAAGTAACGGGGGTGTGTTACGTGCACCTGCCACTTGCGCAGCATCTCTTCCACGTCGGTAATAACATCGTCTAGCTCGAGCGGCTTCGAGAAATCGTACCGCGAGGTTAGATAACAACGGATCTCTTCCGGCGTTACCGACGGGACAATGGGCCCCTTTGCAATCACACACTCGAGTTGTGCTGCAAGTCTTTGCACTTCCTCGAAAGCTGCTTGTTCAGCAATGCGTGGTTCACATCTCACGCGTCTCTCCACCAGCTCGAAGTTTCTCGCAAACTACTTTCATCTTCATCCCACTTCCACATGCTCGACTAAAGTGCTTTGAGCTACCGGCGCAAGCACAAGCTTCAATCGCCACACTTCGATCGAAGCGACTCCATCCGCACAGCATGAGGCATAGTACGGCCATCGCTCTTTTGAAGTCCGGTGTCGACTTGTCTACAATCGCGCAATGGCTGGGACACGCTAGCATCGAGACGACCAATCGCTATGCCGCCATCGACTTGGAAATGAAGCGCAAGGCGATTGCTAGCATTAAGCCTCTTTAAGGCTCGCAAAATCGCTCCAGGCACTGGCGTCTCAAACAGAGCGTGCTTGAGTGGCTCGAAGCACTCTGACGGCCAATCGAATAAATGTGCAGCAGAATGACCAGAAAAATGCTTGCTAGCAGTGACTTACAAGTACTGACTACACATTACTGGGATGGCACGATAAATCGTACTGCAAAAGCTTAATGGCCGTTGCGCGACAGCTTCTGAATATAAACAGGCAGCCGGAAAAAGGGTCAGCTGACAGTTTCTCCCGGCATAGCTCTGCCAGGCCGTCGATGCCTTTCCTCAGATCGACGGCTTCAATCGCGACCAGGATGCGCATCTGCGGGGCAATCTGCAGCATCGCTCAAGGGCTCACGAAAGCGCAGATCAGGTTTGCCACCTCGCTCGTGGCCACCGCCTTTAACTCCAGCCGCAGCTTGCCGCCTTGCACCGACTCCACTTCCACCGTGCAGTTGGTAACCGCCTTTGCTCCCGGCGCCACAAACTCCATGAACGTCGGTGGCGCGCTAGTGCGCCTTTGTTTACCTCGGCTCTGATTCTCCACTCGCTTTCTCAGACCTGTGTAGTCCAGCCGCAATGTCCGTGCTGTCGGATTCACTCCGTGGCGCCTGGCCAACTCCGCGGCCGCGGTCCACAAGGTCTCCGGCAGACGCGAGTGCCTCGGCTGCGTATTCCGAAACTCTTCAAAACGGCGACGCAACTCCTCGAGATCGTCCGCGACATCAGCTACTGCTTCACGTGCCATCGAGCGCGGGTCTCCTCACCCACGCCCGACCTTACCAGGAAACCTCACCTGGTTTCATGCACGCTTGCCGAAAAGTCACAGTCGTCGAGTCGGCTTGATTTCTTGAAATAGGCGGTTGCGCCGAGCCTCCGATTCTCGGCTAAATCCGCCTCTGCTTCAGAGGAGGTAACAATTATGACGGGTACTGAAGGGGAACGACTTGCCCGGATGCGCGCCACCACGGAATGACAGGAAAGCTTTGGCAGGTTCAAATCGAGCAAGACAATGTCGGGACATGAGGCTGTAAGATCGTTTTCCAGCCGATCAAAAAAATCTCGGCTTCCTCACCGTTTGGAAGGATGGTAACGGCGCAATTCACACTGTGTTCCCGGAGAACTTCTTCCATAATGAAGACGTCACCGCGGTTATCGTCAATGATAATTACGCAGGCGCTTTCTGGCTTCGCGTACCTTGACACAGCCGTGGCAGCTGAGTCGTTTGCCTCGGCTAAGGCACTCGAAGACAGGAAAATCTTCGAATCCGCGAAAGTCAAACCATTGAGCACTCGCGCCCTCCTTTCGAAACCCTGGTAATCAACTCCGGCTCGTCCGCCGCCGGCAGAGTAAAGAAGAAAGTAGAGCCTTTGCCCGGCTCTGATTCAACCCAGATCCGCCCACCATAGCGTTCCAGTAGTTTTTTACAAATCGCAAGCCCGAGGCCTGTTCTGGCGTACCGTTCCCGGTTGTGCAGACGCTTGAAGAGCCCAAAGATCTGATCTTTGTAATCGGGAGCGATGCCGATGCCGTTATCGGCGACGGAGATCACCCATTCCTGCGCCTCCTGTCGAGCATCCACGTGGATGACAGGCAAACGGTCGGAGCGGTATTTGAGAGCATTTCCCATTAAGTTCTGGAGTATTTGCCGCAGATGAACCGCTTCCACTTTTGAATCCGGTAAACAGGCGCGGGTGATGGATGCGCTTGTTTCGCTGATGGCAGCCCGAAGGACTTCGAGCGTGCTATCGAATACCTGGTTCAGCGAGACGCTTTGCAACGCCTCTATTGGCGCAACCGAAATGCCAGTATAGGCCAGCAAATCTTTAATCAGCTCTTCCATGCGGATCGCGCCATCCACCGACTGTTTGATAATCATGTCCCCTTGGGCATCAAGCCGGCCTCCGTACTTTTTCTTCAGCAACTGGCTTTACATCGACACCATGCGGAGCGGCTCTTGCAAGTCGTGACTTGCCGAATAGGCAAACTGCATTAAGTCGCTATTGGCTTCTCGAAATGCCCGGTTCGTTTCTCCGAATTCTGTAATATCCCTGGTCGAACCTGCGATTGCGTCAACAGCGCCGCTCTTGGAGATTACAGGCACTAAGACGTAATCGTAGTAGCGCGTCCGACCCGCCACGTCAGGAAGGGTAGTTTCGTCACGAATAGGAGTCCGCTGTTGAATGACTTGTTGGATCTGGCTTTGGAAATTAGCAGCGGCTTCGATTGGATACCCCAGTTCAAGAAGATCTCTTCCTATAACATCGGAGTAGGATTTTTTCAAACACTGCAGCAGGGCATAATTCGCGTATGTTAGCCGGCCCAGAAGATCTAACATGTAGATGGAATCTGGCGTGTGGGAAAGTGCGGTATCAAAGAGATGCCACTGGCGCTCGATTTTCTCTGCGGCGCGACGCTTGTCCTCTTCGCGCGACAGCTCCTCTCTTAATTGGGCGAGCTCAAAATTCACGCGCACACGTGCCACCAACTCGCGAGCATTGAAAGGCTTCACCAAGTAATCATCGGCGCCTGCCTGGATACCCGCGACACGGGCCTCTTCTCCGGCTTGCGCACAAATAGGGCGATACCCGTCGTTATAAATCTGAATGTGCTCCGGTCCCCAGATGAGGTTCGGGCGATTTCCTAATCGGCGCGGAGGCATCATGGGCGAGTTGATTCGCTCAAAGAATTGGGCTGCCCCCCCTTGGACCGATCGACAATTGGCCACAGATCATTACAGGCCGTGGCGGACATCCTAATCGCGAAATACCGCGATTTCGCGAAGCTGAATCGCCACGTAGTGTCGAGCGCACGACAATATGTAGCGCGAGGTGGTTGGCCTCGGACCAAGGCATCGGACAAGCGACGCGGAATCAACGTTCCTGAAGCTAAAGCAGGCAGAAATAGATTTGGCATCGTACCTGCACATTTTCAGAAGGCAACTCGAGTTGCAGAGATATGACGGCGGTCTTGAATCGAATCCGAGACCGAAAGCACGAAACTTAAATCACAAAATCTGAAAAAAAATGACAAACGAACAGACGAAGCAACATTGCCCGGTGATGACGACGTCGTCGGGCCGTCCGGTTGGGGACAACCAGAATTCCGTTACGGCTGGCCCGCGAGGCCCGGTGCTGATGGAAGATTACCTACTATTCGAGAAAATGGCACAGTTCAATCGCGAGAGAATCCCCGAGCGTGTTGTGCATGCCAAAGGCGCCGCAGCCTACGGAACATTCACTGTCACTCACGATGTCACACAATTCACCTCGGCAAGACTGCTCAACACGATCGGCAAAAAGACTGAAATGCTGGCGCGGTTTTCGACGGTGGCAGGAGAAAAGGGCTCGCCGATACAGCGCGCGATCCGCGCGGCTTTGCACTCAAGTTCTACACGGAAGAGGGGAACTGGGACATGGTTGGCAACAACACGCCCGTCTTCTTCGTTCGCGACGCTTTAAAGTTCGGCGACTTTATCCATTCGCAGAAACGCGTGCCGGGCACAAACCTCCGGTCGCCGGCAATGATGTGGGATTTTTGGTCGCTCTCGCCGGAATCACTGCACCAGGTCACGACTTTGTTTTCAGACCGCGGGACTCCCGATGGCTATCGTCACATGCACGGCTTTTCGAGCCACACATATAGTCTGATTAACGCGGCTCATGAGCGCTTCTGGGTAAAGTGGCACTTCCTAACAAAGCAAGGCATCAAGAACTTGAGCGCTGAGCAGGCGGATGAATTAGCCGGAAAAGACCCCGATTATGCAACGCGGGATCTATGGGAGGCGATCGAACACGGCGACTATCCCAAATGGCGCGTTTGCATCCAGGCCATGCCTGAAGCCGAAGCGACGAGCTATCACATTAATCCGTTCGATCTCACAAAAGTGTGGCCACACAAGGATTACCCGTTGATCGATGCCGGCGTGATGGAGCTGAATCGCGATCCCAAGAATTATTTCGCGGAAGTTGAGCAAGCGGCATTTTCGCCGGTAAACATCGTTCCGGGAATGGGGTATTCGCCCGACAAAATGCTGCAAGGACGCTTGATCAGTTATCCGGACGCCCATCGCTATCGTTTAGGCGTAAACTTCGAGGCACTTCCGGTGAACAGGCCCAAGTGTCCCATTCATACATACAATCGGGACGGCTTTATGCGGTTTGATGAGAACGGTGGCGATGCGCCGAACTACGAACCGAATAGTTTTCAAGGGCCAATGGAAGATCCCCGTTACCGCGAATTGCCATACGCAATAAGCGGCGAAGTAAATCGCTTCGATCACCGCGAAGGCAACGACGATTACAGACAAGCTGGCGATCTGTTCCGCCTGATGAAGCCGGACGAAAAACGACGGCTGATTCAGAACATCGCGAATCACATGAGAGGCATACCTGAGAGGATCATCAAGCTGCAGATCAGTCATTTCACTAAAGCCGATCCTGCATATGGGCGCGGCGTGGCGGAAGCGCTCGGTGTGACCGTACGGGAGGACGAACTTGTACCTTCAAAGTAAAACCGCCCGGGTTCAACAAGGGCGTCGGCGCTTGGCGGCCTTCTCGCCTCACTCGAGAGTCGAAGGCGGTAGGTCATGAATAAGTACTTCGCTGAATTCATCGGGACTTTTTTTCTGGTTCTAACCATTGGGTGCACGGTCATCGGCCATGGTGCCGGTCCGTTGGCCCCGCTAGCCATCGGTTCCGCACTCATGGTAATGATTTTTGCGGGTGGACATATTTCTGGGGGACACTTTAACCCGGCTGTTACCCTCGGCGTCTGGCTGCGCGGGAAGTGCGAGACCAAAGATGTGGCCCCGTACATGATTTTTCAGATCATAGGGGGTGTGATAGCGGCCTTCGTCGTCAAGTTCTTAAAAGGAGGGGATGCCGTTACACCGCTCGAACCGGCGACCGTGCCGGCACTCCTTGCAGAATTTCTTTTTACTTTTGCGCTCGTTTATGTCATGCTGAACGTCGCTACGGCCAAAGGTACGTCCGGTAATTCTTTTTATGGGGTGGCGATCGGATTCACAGTGCTCGTTGGGGCTTTCTCCGTCGGCAACATCTCCGGTGGAGCGTTCAACCCGGCCGTCGCGGCAGGCATCTCTGTTATGGGGCTGTCGTCCTGGCCGAATATCTGGATTTACCTGGTAGCTGATTTTGCCGGCGCTGCAGTGGCGGCGGGTGCTTTTAAGGCACTGAATCCCGCAGACCAGGAAGATGTCCATCGACCAGATTCGAGGGATCAACCGCAACCGCAAACGGAAGCTGCGGGCCCTGTTGCCCGCGACGGCAGTTATTCGCGTAGATAGATCTTCTTAAGTTCCTGTTTGCCGACTATCTCATTGGCGACGTTCTGCTCGCAGAATCTACAAGTAGCGGCGTTACGTGGGGCCCATTATTG
>CAVRNU010000027.1:0-180855 GCA_963722585.1 Bryobacterales bacterium
GTTTTCAATCCGGCCACATCCGAGGTGCTGGCAATCGCACCGCTGGCCGGAACGGAGGAAGTGGATGCGGCCGTGGCCGCCGCCTCCGCAGCCTTTCCCAGTTGGCGCAGGACGCCGCCGCAGGATCGCATCGGCTATCTGTTCGCATTTAGGCGGCTGCTGGAACAGCACGGGGATGAAATTGCGCGGCTGACCACGCAAGAGAACGGAAAGACGCTGGCCGAGGCTCGAGCCGAGTTGCAGCGCGGCATCGAAAACGTGGAAGTTGCCTGCGGCATTCCAACGTTAATGCAGGGATACAATCTCGAAGATATCGCGGGTGGTATCGACGAGATCATGATTCGTCAGCCGCTCGGGGTAGTAGCGGCCATTACGCCGTTCAATTTCCCGGCGATGATCCCACTCTGGTTCCTACCTTATGCGATCGCCTGCGGGAATACGTTTGTCTTGAAGCCCTCCGAGCGTGTGCCATTAACCGCGCGCCGTTTGATTGAGCTTCTGCACGAAACCGGCTTGCCGAAAGGTGTGGTCAATCTGGTCGTAGGCGGCAAGGGTGCGGTGGACGCGCTTTTACATCACCCGGAAGTGCGCGGCATCAGCTTCGTTGGCTCTACACCGGTTGCAAAATACATATACGCGGAAGCCTCCGCCCACGGCAAGCGGGTGCAGTGCCAAGGTGGCGCGAAGAATTACGTGGTGGTCATGCCGGATGCCGATTTAGACATGGCCGCGCAGATTGTGAGCGATAGCGCGTTCGGATGTGCGGGTCAACGCTGCCTGGCTGTTTCGGCGACCGTCACGGTGGGCGATGCCAACAATAAGTTTACGGAAAGAATTTCTGAAATTGCGGCCAATCTGCGTGTCGGAAACGGACTCGACGACGGGGTCCAGATGGGGCCTGTCATCTCGCCGGCCAGTAAAGAGCGCATTGAGAGCCTGATCGGCAAAGGACTCGAGAGTGGCGGAAAGGCGATTCTGGACGGGCGAAAGCCGCAGATTCAGAACGGTTCCCGCGGCGCATTCCTAAAGCCTACTATTCTGGCTGACATTCATCCTCATAATCCGCTAACGACAACCGAAGCGTTTGGCCCAGTGCTGGCGTTGCAGTCCGCGAAGGACCTGGACGAGGCGATCGAAATTCTGTCCCGGAGCGCATACGGGAACGCTGCATCCATTTTCACTTCGAGCGGAGCCGCTGCGCGGAAGTTTCGCTACGAAGCTCCCACGGGCAATGTAGGTGTCAATATTGGAGTGGCGGCGCCTATGGCTTACTTTCCTTTTAGCGGTTGGAAGGACAGCTTTTTCGGGGTTCTGCATGGACAGGGTCGCGACGGAGTTGAATTCTATACCGATAAAAAGGTTGTCATCGAACGCTGGCCCAAGGAGTGGTCCCGGAAGTTTTGAACGCTGTCATTAGCGAGCTGGGACTCTCCTGGCGAAGCAGGCAGCGGAAACCGCGATGATCGGACGTTAACGTTATGGGGAAAAAGACGACGGTTGCTATCGCGCATTCGGATGCCGATCTAGGCAAACCGGCTGAATATAGCCGGGATCAACTGAATTTGGTCAAGCAGATGATCCGCGATATCGCTGACCAGACGATGGGCGGAATGCACAACATTGTGAAGCCCGGCGATAAAGTGCTGATCAAGATCAACACAGTAATTCCAATTCCGGCGAATGCAGGGTTTACCACCGATCCGCGCATGTTGCAAGCTCTGATCGAATTGGTACAAGAGCAGAATCCGTCCAGCATTCGGATCGGCGAACGTTGCGCGATGGGTGCGGACACGCGCAATGCGATGGAGGTCTGCGGTATCGCGGAGGTGGCCGAACGCACCGGCGTCGAACTATATCCATTCGACAATGTGCCGTTCGATATGTATAAAATCGACCGGCCAATCCCGTTTAACGAGTTTCCTGTTCCGCGCGCTGTTCGCGAAGCGGACTGCTACATTGGTTTGCCCAAGTGGAAGGTTCATCTGCACACTACCTTCACGGGCGCGCTGAAGCTCCAGTTCGGAAATTTACCGGACTACGACTGGATGGTGCGTTGCCACCGCGACGACATTTATCAGAAGATCGTGAATCTCACTCGCGCCGCTAATCCGAAGTGGTTCGTGATGGATTCGCTCTACGCCTGCCAGGGTAACGGACCGTTCAGCGCTGTGCGCGATGACCTGATCAAGGACTTCAATACAACTTGCGGCGGCCCGGATCCAGTGGCGGTCGATACGATCTGCGAAGCCATCATGGATTGGGAAAATCCCGGTACGAATGTTCCTTCCACCGTCCTTGGTGCGGCCGACGGGCTGGGTACGAACCGGATGGACGAAATCGAAGTGGCCGGAGTGCCGGTCGAAAAAGTGAAGCGCCGTTTTAGACGCCAGAACTCGGTCCTGCAAGGCCAATTCAAGAACGTCAACCTGACCATGGGGAACTGCTGCGAAGCCGGGTGCCGCGCCATTGTCCGGATTCAATTGGACCAGTTGGCAGCCGACGGAACACTCGACAAGCTCCAACGTCCTCTCCACATCTTTACGGGTTTGCAGTTTCACGATATCAAGGAAGTGGAAGGCGACGTGATCGTGGTCGGTGATTGCGCCAAGGGAATGCTGGAGCGCTTTCCCAACGCGCAGTACTGGGGCTCAAACGAAAAATATCCGAACTGTACGCCCATCTGGGCCAATCGCCCGGACGTCGGAATCGCGACCTATGTCCGTCATCTGCTCGAAGTTCAACAGGCCAGCACACCGAATTCCTAGACAGAAGTCCGATGGCAACTAATTCCGTCACGGCAACGCATCGCCTGTCAACCGCTCAGGTAATCCCCGAGCAACTCGTGCTCCGCCAAGGGATTCTAAAGCTGCTTGAAATCAAGGATTCCGATGTCCGCATCGCAAACGTCGAGCAAAGCAGGGATGCAGTGGATAAGGGCCTGCATTCAGGTGGCGCGTCATCGGCGGTGATTCCGCTGGTCGCGCTTTACTATGGAGGCTTCATTAACATCGATGTCGCTGACCCGACCAGACCCGGTCAGGATCTCTTCGTCCTCAGCAAAGGACATGCGGTTGCGGCGCTGGCTTCCATCTATGCCGATTTGGGCTATTTCGATCGTGCCTGGCTCAAGAATTCACGCTCTTATGAAAGCCGGCTGAACGGCCATCCGGGGCCGCTTCTGCCAGGAGTGCACATTGCGACGGGACCCATGGGGCAAGGACTCTCTGTCGCGCAAGGCTTTGCGCTTGCCGGGCGCATGAACCCGCACTTCGATTCCTACTGCATGACAGGCGATGGCGAACTGCAGGAAGGCACCATCTGGGAAGCGGTCATGTACGCCGGCCAAAAGCACCTGGATAATTTCTGCGTTCTGGTCGACCAGAATAATGGCCAACTCGATATCGTGGACCGGATGGTGTTTCCCATGCCGCGCCTGGAATCGGTATTCGAGTCGTTCAACTGGCGGGTTCACAGTGTGGATGCAAGCCAATACGACGCCGTTTACGCGGCGCTGGAGAAATTCAAATACGAGCCGCGCAATGGCCAGCCGACCGCGATCATCTGCCACAGCACCAAGGGATACGGGTCGTTCTCCGATTTCATGAACCGGCACAAGGTCGTCGTGCCGGAAAAACTTGTTGCTCAGGAACTCGCGCTTCATATAGAACAGCGCCGTATCCGTGTGGAAGAGTTCACGGCGTTTTACAAAACCCTGAACGGGGAACTCCAGGACAAGTTGACCGAATTCGCGCAAGCCATGCATCTGGAGCTCAGACGTGATAGCTGGGTACAACCAGACCCTGGACCTGTGCTGTTACAGCGCGTACCGAAGCGAGCGAAAGCGATTCGTTACGATCCCGCTTTGCTTCCGAAGCTGGACCGCAGCAAAGAATACGCCATAAACGACATCGTGACCGCGGCCATGAAAATCTTCGCGACAGATCCTCGCGTGATCTCGATCGATGCCGATCTCGCTTCTACCAGCGGCCTTGAAGCCGGTGTCGGAGCCGTGGATCAGCGGCGTGCGTTGAACGCCGGAGTGGCTGAAGCCAACATGATGAATCTGGGCGAGGCGTTCGCGGTGCTCGGATATAACGCCTGGATCAGCACGTTCTGTCCTTTCTGGGATTGGAAAGTCCTGCGAAGGATTGCGGTGGGTCACCAGGAGCGTCTGGAAGCCATGCAGGCCCACGACGGATGGCTGAGCGAAGGCCACGGGCTCGATCTGACACTTCTTTCCACCGCGGCTAATTTCGAAACACGCACGAACGGCGCCACTCACATGGGGAACGATGACATCACGATCTTCGATGGCCTCGCGCATTTGAAGATCATCGATGTTTCCTGCCCGCAGCAACTGCTCTCCGTCATGCAGTGGATTACGGAAGGCAACCGCGGGCTGGTGTATTTGCGCGTCATGCGCGCGCCATCCGCCGTTATTTACGGACCGGAGTTCCGTTTCGAATTCGGCACTGGCTACGTCGTGCGCGAAACCGAAAATGAACAAGCCGTCATCGTGAGCAGCGGACGGGGCGTACACGAAGCTCTCGCTGCGGCGGCAGAAAGCGCTAAGCAAGGTCTTGCGGTCGGGGTGGTGGATATGCCTTCGATTGACGAAGAGCTTTTGCTTCGCTTGCACGATTCCGGCAAGCTCCTGTGCATCGCGGAGCAGAACAACGGCTACATCTGGCAAAATTATTTGAAAGTTCTTTTCCGGCACCATAAAGCGGCGCATGATCGCGTGCTCGTGATCAATACCCTGGACGCGGACGGAAAGCCGCAATTCATTCATTCAGGCAATTACGACGAATTGCTCAACGCGTTTGGCTTGGCGTCCGCGCAAATCAAGGAGCGGCTATGTCAGTACCTCTCATCCACGAAAACGACGTAGAAGAACTGGACTTGCCCGGTCGCCATTTACGCTGGTTAGTTAGTAAAGAGCGGCTGAATGCGCGGTATCTATCGATGTGTGTCATCCGCGTGCAGCCGGGCCAAACTGTAAAGCCCGCCCATTCTCATCCGAATGGCGAGGAGGTAATTTACATTCTCTCCGGGTCCGGTCGCGTGTACGTGGACGGCGCAATCGATTCCGTCTGCGCCGGCACGGTTGTCCTGTTTCCGCAGGGTGCGATCCACATGCTGCAAAACACCGGGGATGAGGAGATGAAAGTGGCCTGTTTCTTCGCGCCGGCGACCGATCTGAGCAATTACAAATTCTTCGAAGATGTCGAGTTCCCCGGCTGAGAACCCGATTCTCAATTTCGAGATCGATAAGGCTGCAATCCGCTACATTGGGCACGATTTGCAAAGGCCGGAGTGCATTCTGGCGGAACCGGATGGCACTCTGTGGTCGGCCGATGCCCGTGGCGGGGTGGTGCGGCTGAAGCCCGATGGCACACAGCAGGTGATCACGCAGCGGCAGTCCGATCAATTCGCATCTTCGGGCACGGAAGCATCGCGTTATCTGGAAGGCACTCTGCCTAATGGCCTCGCATTTGCTCGCAACGGCGACATTCTGATTTCGAATTTCGGGACGGACCGTCTGGAAATCATGTCGCGCGACGGTGCGTCGAGAGTCCTGGCCGACAGCATCGAAGGCGCTCCCATTGGGAAAGTTAATTTCGTTCTCCGCGATTCGCGAGATCGGATTTGGGTCACCGTTTCGACCAAAATCAAAAATTGGATGCATGCCCTGCGGACCGATCTCGCCGATGGCTATATCGTCTTATACGAAAACGGAACCTTCCGCATCGTGGCCGACGGCTTCCGGTTCACGAACGAGATCCGCATGGACGCGAACGAAGAGTACCTGTATGTGGTCGAAACGACCGGCGGATGCGTCAGCAGACTACGGGTGACCGAAAAAGGCGAGCTGAAGGACCGGGAGGTCTTCGGTCCCTCCAAGTTAGGAACCGGCGCTTGGCCGGACGGAATCGCGTTCGATAGCTACGGAAACCTTTGGGGTACCTGCGTCTATTCGGACAAGCTTTTCGTCCTCACGCCGCAAGGCGACTTCAAACTGCTTCTGGATGAAGGAGACCCGCAAAAAGTCCGAGTCCTTGAAGATGCGTTCTTAAATAACGCTGTCACGGAAGACGTGCTGTTTGCCAGCGGGCGCGGCATCGCGCCCTGGATGGCGAGTGTCACATTCGGCGGACCCGATCTCCGAACTATCTATATCGGCTCTCTAAAAGGCTCCCGAATACCGCACTTTCGAGCGCCCGTTCCCGGTCTGCCAATGGTTCATTGGGGGGAGCGAATCGCTCAACAGCCCCACTTCTGAACTACTACGCCGCCATTGATGCGGGCTTGCGTGAACGGCTCAAAGAACATGTACGGATGAACCAGGTCCAGCTTGCTGGGTTCGTTCAGCCCTTTGCGAAGTTCGGCAGGAATCTCAAAATCCAGTGCGGCCAGATACAACTCGGTCTCGCACGTTCATTTCGCGAACGAAGCTGCCCAGAAGTTCTTCGCTCTTGCCATTGGCGTAGCCGTCGGCGGTATCGATAAAATTTCCGCCCGCCTCGATGAATCGGTCGAATATGCCGCCCGCTTCCGCATCTTCGGAACCCCAACGGTAATTTCCAAATGTCATCGTTCCCAAACAGAGCGGACTCACCAGAAGTGACCCAGCTCAAAAGGAACGATTCATGAGCTTAGAAAACGTTAGCGAGATTGTCTCGGCGATTGAGGCTGGATTGCACACATTGCCCACGCCGGCCGAGTTTGAGATGGCCTATCAGGCGCGGGTTGCCATTGATCGAATCAGATTCGCGATCAGCCAAAACGAAAAGAGTGCATCATCTAGCGACCAGGTTCGCGAGGCGAACCTGCAGCTCTTGGATGCCTTAGACCGACTGGAGAATGTCGAGCGCAAGTTTCAGATTCGCTGCGCCAGATCCGCTCACTTGTCGAGTGGCACTAATTATGACCGCCGGAGAATGCCCTCCGACCGCAATAATTCTTCATCAAACGCGGCGGCGGCATCGCGCGATTGTGAGCGGACGTAAAAATGTATAGCTTACTAACCGAACAAGAACTTGCGAAGCAACTCAATGTCAGCCTTGCGTCCATCCGAAGATGGCGCATCAACAGGCGAGGGCCCTTGTTCGTGAAAGTCGAGCGCCGATTCCAGGAACGATCGGAACGGCGAAACCAAGAAGTACACCCGTCGAGCGCAGCTTTAGCTCCGTTGCGGTAAGCCATACGAACTCATCTACGGGTACAGCCGCGAATGGGAGTAATCCCCGCTGTTCCGAAGCAGCGAGAGAGAAAACGAGAGCTTAAGCGGGTCTTACCATGCTGGTTGAGAATCCTACTTTTGAAAAACACTACAGAGTCGGCGAGCTGGCGCGGATGTGGGGACTGGGCCGGGGGACGATACGCAAGATCGTGAAGGACGATCCGGGCGTAATTAAAATCCGCATGGGACGGAAAAAGGCACATACGATCTACAGCGTCCCTGAGTCTGCCGCGCACAGGATACACACGCGCCTGCTAAACACATCCTGAGCTGGCGGGAGGCGTTTTCTGCGGGGTCTAGTTCGGCTACTCGCCGACCACGTTTATAAGGCACATGATCCACGGGGCAAGGGCTCCGGTCGGGGCGAACGAACCCCTTGATATGAAATGAATGGTAAATTGCCCGTTTACTCGCGCGACAGGCACCATCGCTCTTATACTGGCGAATCCCAATCCGCCTGCTGGATCATATCTAGCCGATTTCGTCGATCAGCGATGAGGACCCAATTGTTGCCGACACCTCGTAGCTTCACTCCGCGGCACGTGCTTACTGTTGGCCTTGGCCTCACCCGAGCATGATTGAATTGAAACGGCGCCAGCGCGCTGCGGTTCGCCTGTCTATTGCTGATGGGTGGAGTGGAGAAGGGCTAACGGATCGAAACGACTTTGGGTTTGGGCTTCTCGTCGAAAGCGTCCTGCAGGACCTTTGTCAGCCGGGCTTGGCGCTCGGGCATCCAGGCGCTGTAGTGCTTGCGTACCATCTCCTCGGTATCGCCAAGCAGCTCGGCAACGTCACGTTCCGTCACGCCCGGCTTTTGCAGGAGGATGCGGGCGAAAGTATGCCGGAAGCGATGGGGCGTGGGTTTCTCTTTCCATGGCCCGCACAGGTCTCAGAGACGATTGAGCTTGCGCCGCCAGATATCGGTTATCACATTGATGTCGGTCGTCCGGTGAGTGCCGAAAATCAGCGGACCATGAATGCCGGCACGGGCGCGAATGCGCGTTTGCAGCCAGTCGGGAATCCAGGTGTAGACCTTTCGTCCGGTCTTGGTGGTGCGGACATGGCACTCGCCGTTGCCGAGCAAGCGATCAATATGAAACGTCGCCACATCCGATATGCGCAGGCCGGTATACACCGAAATCGAGATAAAATCCGCAAGATCGTGGCCAGTTGTTTTGTACCTGTAATTGACGGTTTCGCCCAGGGCCGGCCGGTGGTGAACGTCGCGGGACCAGCGGATGGACCTTTTGCCATATTGAGTTTCGCAGGCGTCGAACATGCGCTTCAGCTCTTCGTCGCTGAAGGGTATGCGCTCTTTCGCGTTCTCGCTGGCTTTGGTTTTTACGGCTTTGACTGGTTTGGCGGGACTGGCGGCCATCCAGCCATTGGCGACCGCGAAGGCGAAAAAGGCCTTGACGATCTCCATGTATTTCGATGCGCTGTTGGGAGCAACGCCCCAGGAGGTTCGGAACCCGCGCACGTCCATGGTGGTCCACTGATCAATCAGGACATATCCTTTGTGGTCTGAATAGCTTTTCAACTTCTTCAATACGATGCGGTTTTTACGCATCGTGTTCGGCGCGCAACTTTCTGCCCGCTCCGCCAGAAAGGCGGTTACGCCCTGCTCGATGGTTATCTTGGGTGCCGGATTTGGCGCAGGCGGATCAGGATCACGGGATGGCGCGGGCGGCTCGCCTGCCCACGAACCCGCAGTTTCCCATGTTGTCGCTATGGCCTTCGCTTCATCCCAATTGGTCTTGCCGGTGTATTTGCGTTTGAAGGTGCCGTTGAGAGTGCCGGACGCAAAGATAAAACAGCCGCAGCGTTTCCACCCCTTCTTGCGCTCCTCGAATTCACCCGAACGGGACTCCTCGGGATGCCCGCCCTCGCACTCCAGCCGGTGGCGGCGATAGAGGTTGAGCGGCGCGCTTCATTGTAGCGCTGCATTGCCCGGTATTGCCCGCCAAAATTGCTGCTTCCCGCTAAGTTATTGAAAATAAACTGGCGGAGAGAGTGGGATTCGAACCCACGTTAGAGTTTCCCCTAAACACGCTTTCCAAGCGTGCGCCTTCAACCACTCGGCCATCTCTCCGATTTTGACTCCAAAACGGGAATCAAGCACGCGAACTCACAGCGCAGAGAAGTCCACAGGAGCTGTTACGCAAGGTCGAACTTCTCGAGATGAATCTGCCCGTCGCTCGAAACCAGGACCGGCCTTCCCAGTATCTCCTCCAGTTCTTCCAGGTACTGATTGTCTTTTGATTTCAGCACCTTCGCAACCTCCGGATTGCATCGAAGAACCGCATCTTTGCGATCCAGCGCCGGCGCAATCTTCTGTGCTTCCACCAGCACATCGCTGATGACGGTCTGCACGCTCTTTACGTACCCCGCGCCTTCGCAATATGGGCACGGAGCACATAGCGTCCGTTCGAGACTCTGCTTCACGCGCTTTCTGGTGATAGCCACGAGCCCAAAATCGTTGAACTGCAGAATCTTGTAAGGAGCCTTATCGGCCCGCATCGCTTCCTCGAGCGCCTGCATCACTTTCTGTCGGTTTCTCCGCTCGTCCATATCAATGAAATCGACCACGATAATTCCACCCAGATCGCGCAGCCGTATCTGCCGGACAATCTCCTTCACCGCTTCGGTGTTCGTCTTGACGATCGTGTCTTCGAGCCGGTTCGACTTTCCCACAAACTTTCCGGTGTTCACATCGATCGCCACTAGCGCCTCGGTCTGGTTGATGACGATGTACCCGCCTGACTTCAACCACACTTTTGGCCGTAGCGCTTTCTCGAGTTCCTGCGTGATGTTAAATGCATCGAAGATCGGCACATTGCGAGTGTACATTTTCACTCGCCCCACAAGCGCAGGCTGGAAACGCTGCACAAAACTAGCTACATTCTCGTACATCTCCTCGTTGTCAACCCAGATCGCTTTGAACTCGTCGGTCAACTGATCGCGAAGAATGCGTTGCACCACATCCAAATCGTAGTGGAGCAACAGGGGTGCCGGCTTCTTTTCCGCTTTCTGCCGAATATCGAGCCAGAGATTGTAGAGGAAGTTCATGTCGGCGGCGATCTCTTCTTCCGTGCGGCCTTCTCCCGCCGTTCGAACGATAAACCCACCCGTCGTGCCGGCCCGATGCGCCTGTAGAATTTTCTTGAGCCGCTGCCTCTCCTCATCGCTCGCGATTTTTCTCGACACGCCCAGGTGTTCCACGCTCGGCATGAACACCACGTAACGCCCGGGGAGCGCCACATGCGAAGTAATGCGGGCTCCTTTCTGCCCTAGTGGTTCCTTGGCTATCTGAACGATAATCTCCTGTCCCGGTTTCAGCAGATCGGTAATCGAGGGCAGAGGGCGCTCGTTTTTCGTCTCGTGTTCCTCGCGCTCCTGCCGCGCGTCTTCCGCACGAGACTCCGTCGCGGGCGCGGTTGCCGCCGCCGCGCCGCCCGTGATTTCCGAGCCTTCTACGCTGGGTCCGAACCTTCCGCGCCGCCGCCGCATCCGCCGCGACACACGGTGCATATACCTTCCACCCTGCTCGCGAACACTCGCCGTTTGTCCTTCGGCCTTTCGTGCCTCCGGCTGCGCGGTCGCTTGCCCACTGTGGATGCTCGCTCCCGAGGCTAATTCGTCAGGCTCGCCGCTCACGGCTTCGGGTGCCTCCTCGATGCCGCCCTCCGTCGCTTCGCTTTCAGCTTCCAGGACTACGGCCGCAGGCTCGTCCCCCCTCCGACCGCTGGCGAACTCGGCCTCAACTTCAACGGTTTCCGGTTCTTCTATTATCTCGACGGGTTCAATCGACTCGTCGATTTCACTTACTAAGTGAATAGAATAGTCCGCTGACCGCGCCTCCGCTCCGGCAGCCCATGCGTCTTGCTGGATTCCATGACGCTCCGTCTCCTCCGTCTCGTCAAAGAGCTCCGGAATTGCCTCTGGAGGGGGAATCTCGCGCGCATCATCGCCGCCCACACCCTCCCCTTCCTCTTCCGACGCAATCACCGGGTCGGACTCCGCTTCGGAAGGCTCCGTGTCCGAATGGGCGTGCCGATATTTTGCCAGCGACTCACCAGGCAAGACCACTACATCGCTTGCCGCTTCTTCGATGGCCTCTCCCGCTTCACGCGGTTCTTCGATTACGCCGGCTGCCGAAACAGGCGGCCGCGCATACTTCGTATCCGGAAAGCCCCTGCCTCTCGAACGCCGGCGCCGCGACCGCCGGCCACGCCGCTCGTGCGAAACATCGGCGGGCACTTCCGCGGGATTCTCGGCGGGTCCGCCGACTTTCGCAGCCTCTGCATTGGAAGCATTCACGTCCTCCACCGGAGCTGGCCGCTCAACTTCCGCCGGTTTTTCGCGGTCTCCATTTCGATCGCGCCGCGGCTCCAATCGCGCCGGTCTTGAGATTTTTTCCTCAGATACCGTATCAATGTCCGGATTCTCTTCGAAAAAATCGGAGACATAGAGGAAAGTATCCCGCTCGAGACCCAGATCCACGAAAGCCGATTGCATGCCGGGCAACACCCGCGTCACGCGTCCTTTGTGGATACTCCCGGCGAGCGAATACGCGTTTGCTCTTTGAAATGAAACTTCGACCAGTTGGTCGTCTTCTAACACCGCAACTTTTGTCTCATGGCGATTCTGACTAATCACCAGTTCCTTACTCATGTCGATCACCGCCTTTCGAGCCGATGACGAGAGTACAGCGAAGTTCGGTGCTGAAATGTTAGGGCCGCGACATCATGCCGCAGGCCATCGCAAAACTTGTTGCCAGAAGATCGCGCGGAGTCTTGCTCTCATTAAACCTGGGCTTCGCACAACGGCACCAAATGCCTGTGCTACGCCCGGACCCGGACGCCCGCCTCCTGTTTCGATTACCGGGTTTTCATCTAACGGTAATCAGTCCTCAGCAAATCCGAAACTTTATTGTCCTACTCAGTCCGGCCCGTCACTCTATTTTCGTCGAACCAGCTTTCCAATACCTACGTCGTTACCGAACGTCTCAGCCTGACGCTATTCACCAGGCCTAACATCAAAAAAACCGAAAGTACGTTGGATCCCCCGGAACTCATGAGGGGAAGAGGGATGCCGGTGACCGGCATTCGCCCCACCACCATTCCCACATTCACAAGCACGTGGAATAAGATCAACGCACCGATACCCATGCAGATGTAAACGCCTTCTCGATCTCCCGCCGTTTGTGCATTCTGAACCACCTGCATAATGAACAAAAAAAACAAGACCAGCGCAACTACTACTCCCACAAAACCATGTTCTTCCGCAAATGACGAGAAGATGAAATCCGTGTGAGGCACCGGCAGGAAACCAAGATGCGTTTGCGAGCCCTGGGTGACGCCGCGTCCCCACATTCCTCCGTTGCCCACCGCGATTCTCGATTGAATCACCTGGAAACCGGTCCCCTTCGGGTCTCGCTCCGGGTCCACAAAACTCGCCAATCGATCCTTCTGGTAAGGCTTAAGAAAATGATAACCGATAGGCAGAGAAACCAGGAGCGCCGTGGCAATAATCAGCAGATACTTCGTTCGCAAACCGGCCATCAGTATGCCGCACACAAGAATCGGGATGTAGGTTAAAGATGTCCCTAAATCCGGCTGCTTCATAACCAACAGCATGGGTACTGCGACCAACCCGCCCAGCTTAGCCAGATCCTGCCATACAACCTGCTGCCCCGCCCTTAAATCGGAAAGGTAACGGGCCACGAGGAGTACCACCACGATCTTCGCGAATTCCGAGACCTGCAACGTAAACCCGGCAACCTTGATCCACCGCGTCGATCCGAACACCCGGCTGCCAACCAGCATGGTGACGATCAGCAGGCCGATTGTCAGGCCATACAACGGGTAAACGCGCGACACAAGTGAGTGATAGTCGAACTGGCTCATAATCCACATGAGCCCAAACCCAGCCACGACAAAGATCACCTGCTTCCACCAGGCATCCTGCCATTTTGTTCCGTGCGTCGCGCTGTAGATCTGAAGAACGCCCAACGCGCACAGCAGCAGCGTAAGCACCAGCAGGTACCAGTCGATGCCGCGCAAAACCCGGATCGTCAATGGCTCACATCTCCAAACAGCAAAGCCGCTGGTGTGGCAAACGGCAGAACCAGCGGCGCCCGTATCTCGCGGGCCAGTTGCAATTGTCCCTTCGCCAGCCGCGCCTTCTTGTCGAAATAAGCCTTCAGAACATCGCGTACGATGGGAACTGCGTTGTAACTTTCCTCTCCATTCTCAAAGAGAGCTACGACGACAATCTCGGGCGCTTCTTTCGGCGCGAATGCAACGAACCACGCATTATTTTTGAGCGTCTTTTTGCCACCCTTGACGAGTTCAGTCGATGCCAGCTGCGCCGTTCCCGTCTTGCCGCAAACGGAAATGTTTGGTAGAACCGCGGCTCGGCCTGTGCCTCCCTCATTTACTACCGCGTACATCCCGCTCATCACATCCTGAAAGTTCTCTTCCTTAAAGTGCGCCTGCCGTATCAGTACCGGCTTCGTGCTCTTCAGCATGTGCGGTCTCATCCATTTGCCGTCAAGAGAAAGCCCCCCGATGGCCGAAGCCATTTCAAGAGGCGAGATCGTGACCGCGCCCTGCCCGATCGCTACCGAAATCGTCTCCCCCGCATACCACTTCTGCCGATAATTACGCATTTTCCAACGCGTCGACGGCATTGTGCTTTCTCGCTCGTTCGGAAGATCGATTCCGGTCTTAGATCCATAACCGGCCATCTCCGCATATTGCGCAATACGGTCGATTCCCAGCCGGTTCCCGACATTGTAAAAGTACACATCGCATGACTGGGCAATCGCCCGGTGGAGCGTAATATCGCCGTGTCCGTGTTTCAAATGGCAGGCGAAGTAATGCCCATAAAACGACGCGCCGCCCGGGCAATGAAAATCCGTTGTGTCATCGATGACGCCTGTCTCGAGACCGGCCATGGCGACAATCGGCTTAAAGGTCGATCCGGGCGCGAATTCAGCCTGGATCGCCCGGTTCATCAGCGGTTTGAATGGGTCGCCCGCAATCGCTTGCCAGTCCGTTTTGCTGATGCGGCCGGTGAACTCGTTCGGATCGAAGGCGGGCCGGCTCACCATGGCCAGCACATCTCCCGTGCGGGGATCGAGCGCCACGACCGCGCCGCGCTTACCATCCATCGCGAGCTCTGCCACCGATTGCAAGTCGAGGTCGATCGTGAGTTGAAGATCCTTGCCGGCCACCACATCTTTCGGCTTGTCCACCTGGCGCTCGCGGCCCATGCTATCCACCAGCACGCGGCGTTCGCCGTCGGTTCCGCGCAAAATCGAGTCGTATTCCTTCTCGATGCCGTCCTTGCCAATGATGTCGCCCGGGTGATAATCGATGAACTGCGGCTGGTCGAGCTCGCTTTCGCTGATTTCGCCGACGTAGCCGACCGCATGCGCCGCATATCCGTCCTGCGGATACAGCCGCCGCCACGACTTGATCACTTCCATTTCGGGGAAGGCCGACGGGTCGCGATGCGATTCCACCCATGCCATCTCGTCCCGCGTTAACTCGTCCTTAATGACAAGCTGGGGCCGCGTGCCCATCTTCCGGATCTTGTCTGCCAACTCGTTGTAATCCAGCCCGAGCGCATCCGCAATCGCAGGCAGGTGCTCCGATTTCAACTGGTCCCGGTTGAGAAGTACGGAATACGAAGCTTTGTTGTCGACGATCACCCGCCCATCCCGGTCCAGGATCTTGCCGCGGGGCGCCAAAATGGGTGTCGATTTGACCCGATTCTTCTCCGCCGCTTCAGAATAATAATCGGGATTCTGGACCTGCAGCGCCCAGAACGCGGATAGCAAAAAAATGAAGACCGCGACCACCAAATACTGGAAAACAACAATCTTGCCGGTTGCTGCTTTGGTGCTGTCGCGCAGGAGCTGCTCGGAGGTTACCTCCTCCCGCTCGCGTTGACTCTCGACTAAGGCCACAAATATCGCGCGGGCGCCAAACCTCTCCATGCACCCGACACCTTCATTCTATCCGGGATTGGGTACAAAGGTACTGATGCATTGATGTTAAAATCACGAAAAGTCGGCAAATGCAGATCGACACGACAGTCGCCCTCTCTCAGTTCGTCGGCAGTCTGCCCACTTTCATCGCGGTTATTCTGGCCTGGATGCACTCCAACGGCAGGTTCAGCGACCTGCACAAGCGCATCGACGACACCCAGAGCTCTCTGGGCAGGCGGATCGACGTTCTCGACAAACGCATCGACGACACGAAAAGCGGTCTGGCCAAGCGCTTCGACGACCTGCGGGATTTGATCCGCGCCGAATCGGCTGTCACCCTGGCCGGACTGCGCCGAGTCGAAGAGGTCATGGACGCGCGCCTCAAACATCTCGAGGAAAACCGCTGATCCCAATCCAACTCACGTACCGGACAACTTCATCCGATCCAGGATCAGATACAAGGGCACAGCCACAACAGAATTTAAAGCCGCCTGCAGCAGAATTTTCTGGGGATCGAGTGGCACTTGCTGCCCCAGCAATGACCGGCGCATAATCCAGTAGAAAAACTGGTGGAAAAAGAAAAAGAAGAAACGTCAGCGTAAACCGGATAAATACGTTGTCGACGTCGAAACGCATGCTGACCGATGCTGCGAAATAGCCCACCAGCGTTTTCGCAATCCCATACATTCCATACGGCAGATTTGAAAGCGAGTCCTGCGCCAGTCCGACGAAAGCGCCAAAAAACAACCCTGCGAGCTGACTATGCCTCATCAGGCTGAAATAAATCGTGAGCAGAAGCGGAATTTCGAGAAACCCGGTGTTCGGAATAAGCCGCGGGATGTAAACCTGCGCGATGATTGCCACCAGCGTGAGCGCCACCAGCGCCACCACCTGGAAGCGGCCGAACCAATTCTCGCGAGCCGGCCTGCGTAACAGCTGATCGCCGTACTCTGTCATTGTGGGGGCGCGGTGGGCTCGGACGGAACCGGCTTCTTGCGAGGAGCCCCTAATGGCAACGGCGGCCCTCCTGCTGGTGTCTGCTCGGCAGCCGGTTTCCGCGGCTGCGGAGCCGAATGAGTCTGGGGCCGCGCGCCAAGAATAGAGCCGGAAGGCTGCGGCGGCGGAGCCTGTGGCCTCGACTCCACCGCTGAGCCGGTAGGCGGCGTCTTCGGCGCGGATGCGGCGGGGGCGGGAACTGCCTGGCCAGTCGGCGCGGCCTGCTGAGAAGTCTGGTTCTGATTGAAGTTAGGGATATTCGAACCTACTGCGCCGAATTCGTGGTTCTGCGCCTTTCCAACCTCCACATATTTCTGTTTAATGCTGTCGGCTTCCGTTGAAAGCTTCGGCGTTTGCTCGCTCGCACTCGCATTCTCGGGCGGAGGCGGCGGCAAAGCCTTTGCCATATGCTGCTCGGGTGGCGTGGTCGGTATCTGCTGATGAACCCCTTCGAGAATCACAAGCACTTCATCGGCTGCTCCCGGCGAGCCGCTCAGACCGAGATGAATTTCTTTCATGAATTGGCCCGGTTTTATGGAAGACACGGTCCCCACCGGAAACCCCTTCGGGAAGATGCGGTCCTCGCCCGAAGTGTAAAACCACTCCCCTTGCCCGACCTTCTCTTCGTTTTGAATGAAGTCGACCGTACAATTCGAGCCGTTGCACTGAAGCGTTCCGTGTATGTGTCCTTTCTGCGATTCCACCCCCACCGCAAACGTCGGATCGATCACTAGCAGCACCTGCGCGGCCAACGGATACACGGCAGCCACTTTCCCCACGATTCCGTCAGGGGTCACAACCGCCATCCCGTTTTCGATACCGCTCGTGGATCCGCGGTCGATGAACACCGCCTGCACCGAAGACGCCGTGGTGTTGCCAATGATTCGCGCCGCCACGGTTTTCGAAGGAGTCTGCTCCTGAAATACACTCAAAATCCGCGCCCGGTCGGCGGTCTGCAGCTGGTTCCGGTAGTACACATTGTCCATCTTGAGCCGGCTATTTTCGGCTCGAAGCTTCCGGTTCTGCTCGCGCACGTCAAGAAGGACGAAGTAGTCCTCGAGAAAGCCGATTGTGTTCCGGCGAAACGCCTCAATCACTCCCGCCATGGGCGTCACTGCCGTCACCGCCCACACACGGATCAACCGCACATCCTGGTTCGTCCGCACCTGCCACGCCAGCAGCAGCAGCTGCGCCACCACCGCCATCGCCAAAATGATCAGATTGCGATACCGGCTCAGGATCGTCTCGACGACTCGAGGCTCCTCTAACCGCGCACCGTCCCGGTGGTTGGTGACGCTATATTGCCGGACGACCATATCTCATTTCAGAATAGAGGGCTGCCACCGCACCCACAAGCGCGCCTCGCCTGCGGGGCAACCCGACCGCTTCGAACGACTTATTCGATAATGATTCGCCGTAAAAGTCTGAAATCGGTAAGCATCTTACCGGTGCCAAGAACCACAGAGGCAAGTGGATCTTCGGCGATCGAGACGGGCAGTCCAGTTTCTTCACGGATCCTGTGATCCAGGTTCTTCAGCATTGCTCCTCCTCCCGTTAGAACAATGCCGCGGTCACTAATATCGGCGCTCAATTCGGGCGGAGTTCTCTCGAGCGCCACACGAATTGCATTTACAATTGTAGCGACACAATCCGATAGCGACTCGCGAATTTCTTTGTCTCCTATCGTGACCGTCTTCGGAACCCCTTCAATCAAGTTCCGGCCTCTGACTTCCATCGTCGCCGGCCGCTCCAGCGGGTACGCCGAGCCAAGTTGAATCTTGATCTGCTCCGCTGTACGTTCGCCGATCAGCAGATTGTACTTGCGCTTCAAATATTGCATGATGGCGTCGTCCATCTCGTTGCCGGCCACCCGCACCGATCGCGAATAAACGATACCGGACAGGGAAATGACAGCTACATCCGTCGTGCCCCCGCCGATATCCACAATCATGTTGCCTGACGGCTCCGTAATCGGAAGCCCTGCCCCGATGGCGGCCATCATCGCCTGTTCCACCAGATGCACTTCGCTGGCTTTCGCCCGGTACGCCGAGTCGACCACAGCCCGTTTTTCCACTTGTGTGATCTCGCTCGGCACTCCAATCACAATCCGCGGATGCACCAGCATCTTGCGGCCGTGCGCTTTCTGAATGAAGTAGTTCAGCATGCGCTCCGTCACCTTGAAATCGGCAATCACTCCGTCTTTCATGGGGCGGATGGCCACGATATTTCCGGGTGTGCGGCCCAGCATCTCCTTCGCTTCCCGTCCTACCGCCTCTATCTCACCGTTGGTCTTGTTAATGGCGACGATGGACGGCTCGTTGACGACAATCCCCTGCCCTTTCGCGAACACCAGCGTGTTTGCCGTGCCGAGGTCAATGGCTAAGTCGGATGAAATAAGGCTGAAGACGGACCTGAAATTCATGAAGAAGCTGTCGTTATTTTGCCGTCGAGCGGGATCCGCGCCAACATCAACGTCAAAAAGCTTGCGCCACCCTCGTAAGTCTTAGGAGCGAATATAGTTAGGGGTGAATCAGTCCCGGCGGCCAACCCCGAGAGTACCATAGCACTATGCAGCGGCCTAGCATAATTCGGCCAAAATCCGGTGCTTTCGGCCGATTCCAGCCGAATTGGGAAAACTCTGCCCGCGAAAACCCGTCTGCTTCGTGTGCCATCTCATCCTCGAGTCTCTTGAACCGGCGGGAACTGCTGGCCTTATCGTCATCGTCCTTTGCCGCCCTCGTATCCTGCGGCAGCCGCGGCGCTACCGGCTACCCGGGTTTCGCTCTCATTACAATCGCGGCCGAGAACAGCCTGTCTATTGTGAATTTGAATACTTTCAAGCTCGCGCGAAAACTGGATCTCCGTTCGCCTCCCTCGATCGTCACAAGCGATGGGGAAAATGCGTATGTTCTGACTCCGCGGACCGGCACCGTTCATATCATTGATCCCACTCGCGGGACGCCGGAACGGAGCGCCAAGTTGGCGAGCGAGCTCGACCTTCTATGCTTGCCGCAGCTCCCTCACCGACTGGTGGCTGTTTCCTCTGGCGCGCGTGAACTAATACTTGCCGAACTGCCCAGCCTCAAGCCTTTGCGTCGCGTCAGGCTCTCAACTCCGCCCGTCGGCTTAGATGTTCAATTCCATTCCACAAGTAAGCGCCTCTACGCCGCCCTCTCGGGCGGAATCGCCGGATCGATCGAAATTGTCGATCTCCTCAGCGGCGGCCGGCAGAAGCGGGAATTCCCGGCAGAACTGGGCGGCCTCCGTTTCCGCGACGATGGCCAACTCCTGTTTGTCGCCAACTACAGCCAGAAGAGCTTGCTCGTCCTCGATCCGGAAACTTTGAACACCGTTTGCGAATTATCTCTTCCCATGCGGCCTCAAGACTTCGCGTTTGGCGCCGACCACGGCCAGTTGTTTATCTCAGGGCCGGGCATGGACGGCATCTCTATCGTCTACGCCTATAAAACGATCGAGGTCGGTCAGACCATTCTCGCGGGTCGCGAGCCGGGCGCAATGGCTTGCTCCGATAATCCGCGTTACCTGTTCGTTGCCAGCCGCGCCGGCTCCGAGATAACCATCCTCGATATTGACAGCCGTAAAATGGTTGGCCTCACGCAGGCTGGCGACAAGCCTTCCCGCATTGCCGTCACGCCCGATCAGCAGTATGCTCTCGTTCTGAACGAAGGAAGCGGCGATCTGGCTGTCATTCGCATCCCGAATATCCAGGGAAGTCGAAGCCGTAATGGAGCCTCTTCCCTTCCCGCCAAAATCGTGACACTCCGCGGCGTCTCTCTCTTCACCATGATTCCTGTCGGCGCGAATCCGGTCGATCTGGCCATCGCCAACCAGCGCGCCTGAACACTGCGGCCCAAATGGGTATGAAGATGACAAAGAGCCGGAAGCGTGAGCGACCGGCCTGGCTGGCCTCGATCTAATCCGTCGCCGTCTTTCCTACCCTTTCCGACCGGTACCAATCGAGCGTCAGCCGTAGTCCTTGTTCAAAACTGTACTCCGGCTTGTGATCTAAATCGCGTATCGCCGCCGTCGTATCGGCTTGCGAGTGGCGCACATCTCCCGCGCGCGGCGGCCCATACACCGCGGGCAGTTCGATGCCCTCAATTTTTTGCAGCACCGCCCACGTCTCGTTCAATGTGTACCGGTTTCCGTTGCCCGCATTGTAGACTTTGCCGGCCACGCCTGGTGCGCCAGAAGCTTTTATGAGAAGAGTCACCACATCTTCCACAAACGTGAAGTCTCGCGATTGCTCGCCGTCTCCATAAATCGTCGGGCTTCGCCGGTCAATGAGGCAGTTTAGAAAGATCGAGAGAACACCCGAATACACACTTGCCGGGTCCTGCCTTGGACCATAAACGTTAAAAAATCGCAGCGATACGGTTTCAAGTCCGAAACACACCGAAAACGCCGACGCGTAGTATTCACCCAGCAACTTCTGCACAGCGTACGGCGATCTGGGTCTCGGCGCCATCGTCTCTACCTTCGGCAACTGTTCAGTGTCGCCGTATGCCGACGACGATCCCGCGTAGATCACGCGCCTCACGCCACCGTCGGAAGCCGCCTTCAGCAGATTGAATGTTCCGTTGACGTTTGATTCGTGGCTCGGAACCGGATCGAGAATCGACTTCGGCACCGATGGCAGAGCGCCCAGATGAAATACGAATTCCGCGCCCCGAATGATGCGCGCGATTCCCTCGATATTTCTGAGATCCGCTTGGTGGAAAACTATATCGTTCGACACATCAGCCAAGTTCTTTTGGCTCCCGGTTGAGAGATTGTCAATCACCTCAACCCCATGTCCGGCCCGCAGCAGCCCACGCACCAGCGCCGAACCAATAAACCCGGCGCCTCCCGTTACGACCGAGCGCGGCATTCGGCCTCAATCTGCTGGCGAAGGTATCGGAGAGCTCCCCCCGCGATCGCTTCAGCGCCCCTCGAAAAATCGAACACTTCCAGCGATATCCAGCCCCGATACTCGATATCCGCCAGAACATCGAACAGCCCGGCGAAATCATAATCTCCCGTACCAGGCTCCCGTCCGTCTAGTTCGTTCACGTGTACATGAGCAATGTGACCGGAGTGTTTTCTAATCACCTGGGCATGCGGTTCGCTCTCGTCAATCGCGTTGTGTGTGTCAAACATCGTTTTGACGGCCGGACTGCCAATCGCCTCCACGATGCCAACGGCCTCGCTGAGCGTATTGATCACATCGCTTTGATTCGAAGGCAGCGCTTCCACTAGAATCCGGACTCCGCGCGCCTCAGCGTGTGGAGCTACTCTCGCCAGCTCGTCCGTAAAAATAGTCTTCGCCTCAACCGGCGACGCGCCGCCAGTTGTGTTTCTTTGTTTGGGAGAGCCGAACACCATCACGCCGCCTTCGCCCAGATCGGCGCACAGGTCGATTAATTGGCGAATATGCTCCCAGCTCTTTTTTCTAAGGGCGGTGTCGGGGGTCGTCACATGTAAGCCCGGCGGAGAAACCATCAGCCAGTGAAGACCCACGAACGCCAGATTCTCCTGCGCGAGCATCCCCTTATATTCCGATCGCTGCGCCGCAGTTACTTCGGCCGGGGAACTGGCGAGAGTAAACGGAGCAATCTCCACGCCATCGTATCCGATAGACCGTATCGTCTTTGCGGCTTGAGGGAATGGCGTTCTCTCGAATACTTCATTACACACTGAGAATCGAAACCGGGTCTGCATCGAACTCAGTGTAACTATGTTTCCGCCGCAATCCTGGTTGCGCACGCACAAAAAAGGCGCCGCGCGACGGCAGCGCCTTTCTTTTCCCGATCGCTACTCGCAGTCGTTATGACTTTGTGCCGGCAGCCCGTCTGGCCGTTTCAGCGTCTTCTTGTGCTTGGCTCGACCAAAGATCGGCTTGGCGCTGGGCTTCTTCTTTTGTAATCCCGTAGCGCTCCTGAATTCGTCCGACCAGCTCATCCTTTTTGCCGCTTATACGCGTGAGGTCATCGTCGGTCAATTTGCCCCACTGCTGTTTGGCGGAGCCTTTCAATTGTTTCCACTTTCCTTCGACTTGGTCCCAATTCATTGATAGATGGTCCTCCTTTCCTGAACGAGGGGAGCACAATCGGGGCCAAAGTAGTTCAGATTGGCGAATCAACTAGTTAGGGTGGGCCCGCCAGCGTCCATCAGAAAAATATGCAGTCTGTGATACTCAAAAGTGGGAAGAAATTCATGTGCAACGATCCGGTTCTGCTCGAAACACAAATCGATCTTCCCCTGGTAGGCCGCGGCAAGGTGCGCGATATCTACGATCTGGGCGAAAATCTCGTGTTTGTCGCGACCGACCGCATTTCGGCCTTCGATTGTATTCTGGGCAGCGGCATTCCCTGCAAAGGCCGTGTCCTTACGCAAATTTCGCTGTTCTGGTTCGATCGTCTCAAGAGCCTCGTGGCCTCTCACGTGCTCACAGCCGATCTGAGGAGCTACCCCGGAACCCTGCAGCACAACCATGACATTCTCGCCGGCCGCTCGATGATTGTGCGAAAGGCGGCGATGATTCCAGTCGAGTGCGTGGCGCGAGGCTACCTGTCCGGTTCGGGCTGGAAGGAGTACCGCGCAACAGGAACCGTTTGCGGCATCAAATTGCCAGCGGGATTGAAGGAAAGCGACCGCTTGCCGGAACCAATCTTCACGCCTGCAACCAAGGCCCACTCCGGGCATGACGAGAACGTTTCCTTCGATCATGTGGCGTCGACAATCGGCGCCGGCCTCGCCACCCGACTCCGCGATCTTGCTCTCGCTATTTACAAAGCCGCGGCAGCGTACGCGCTCGAGCGTGGCCTCATTCTGGCGGACACAAAATTCGAGTTCGGATTCATCGGCGACGAACTCGTGCTTGCCGACGAGGTGCTCACTCCCGACTCGTCGCGCTACTGGCCAGCGGACGATTACAATCCCGGTAGACCGCAACTTTCCTTCGATAAGCAGTTCGTCCGCGATTATCTCGAGACTCTCCGCTGGAACAAACAGCCCCCCGCCCCTTCGCTCCCACAAGACATCGTCGATAAAACAAAGCAAAAATATGTAGAGGCCTTCGAGCGGCTCACAGGGCGTCCCTTATGAATTGGTTTGACATCTGCCTGCTGGCGATTATCTTTGTCTCATTTCTCTCGGGGTTGCGAACGGGCCTCGCGCGCGTCGTCTTTCATCTCGTCGCTACGGCTGTCGGCCTCATCGCCGCGTTATGGTGCTATGGCATCGTGGCCGATTACCTCGCTCCCTTCATTCATCAGCCGCTTGCCGCCAGAATTGCCGGTTTCTGCCTCATATTCTTTGGCGTGATGATCGTTGGGTCGTTGCTCGGCTGGATGGTGGCACGGTTCTTCCGATGGATCGGCCTCGGCTGGCTCGATCATCTCCTGGGCGGAGCTGCCGGTTTGCTCCGCGGCGCGCTGCTCGTCGCCATTACCGTGGCCGTTGTTCTTGCGTTCATGCCGCTCCCCGCCCCAGGCTTTATCAATCAGTCGAGAGTGTTGCCCTATGCGACGTCCGTCTCGGCGGCCATCGCGGAGCTCGCGCCGTTACAGATTCGCGAAGGCTTTTCTCAACAGATGGAGCGATTGAAGCAACTTTGGATGCATCCCACAAAGGACCAGAGGATCGCCTGACGTTGCCGCTTTTGATATTCGATCTGGACGGCACCCTAATCGATTCGAGCCGCGACCTCGCCATCTCCACTAATGCCATGCTGCGGCATCTCGGCCGCCCCGAGGTCGATGAAAAAACCGTCAACTCCTATGTCGGCGATGGCGCTCAAGTGCTGGTACGGCGAGCGCTCGGCAATGGCCTGTCCGACTTGGAATTTCAAGCCGCGTACGACTTTTTCATTCGCCACTATCGCGCCCACTCACTCGAAAATACCCGGCTCTATCCTGGCATTTCCGATGCGCTCGATGCCCTCAAACAGGCCGGCAACACCCTTACGGTTCTCACCAACAAGCCTGTTAAAATCAGCCGTGACATCCTGGCCGGTTTGGGCGTCGAAAGCATCTTTGTCCGTGTCTACGGCGGCGATTCGTTTCCAGCCAAGAAACCCGATCCGGTGGGAATCGAAACCCTCATGAAGGAAACGGGCTCTGCGCGCGAATCGACAACCATGATTGGCGATACGAGCGTTGATATCAGAACCGCCCGGGCTGCGGGCGTGCGTGCCTGCGGCGTTCTTTGGGGATTCAAGCCTGAGTCGCTCAACGACCCGCCCGCCGACGTGCTCGCGAGTAATGCGCGGCAACTACCGGAGCTGTTGCGGCTAAAGCAACCCGAAGCCGCCCCGGATGCCTGATTACACCTCGCACAACGCTCACAGCGAATATTCAAAGCGCCTTGGGCTTGCCGAGCAAGCGGCCGCTCACCACGAGAAGCAGCACATACGGATTGGCAACTCGCGCCTTGCGATCTTTGCTTTAGGTCTTGCCTTGGCGTACTTGGCCTTTCTGCGCCACTCGGTGAGTCCGCTATGGCCGGTCTTGCTCCTTGCAATTTTTATCTCACTCGCCTTTCTGGATGATACGGCCCTGCGAAAGAAACGTTTTCAAGAACGGCGCGTTGAATATCATCGGCGCGGCCTGTCGCGTGTTGAAGAAAAATGGCAAGGGACCGGCAATTCCGGAGCGCGTTTTGCTTCGGCAAGCCATCCTTATGCTGCCGATCTCGATCTGTTCTCCCCCGATGGTCTATTCGAGTTGCTCTCGGTGGCTCGCACCCGCCTTGGAGAATCGTTGCTGGCCAAATGGCTCATGGGTCCGGCCCCTCTGCCCCAAATTCAAGCAAGGCACGCCGCGATTCGCGAGCTCAAAACTCTTCTCGAATTTCGCGAGGCTCTGGCAACCATAGGCGATCACGCCCTTACCGAACATGAAGCCGCGCCTCTATGGAACTGGGGCGAGGCAAAGGCCGTTCCTGTTTCGTCATCCGTACGGCTAGTCGCTGCAGTCTTAAGCGTTGTCATGGCATGCTCGCTTGCCTGGTTTGCGTTCGCCGACTTTGAATGGATCGCCGGAGCCGCACCGCAGCCCCGGCTTTCCACAGGCGTGCTTCTCGGCGTGTCGGCCATTACAGCGGCCTTCGGCTTATGGTGGCGAAAGCCTGTTTCCCAGTCCGCTCAGGACTTCGAAACGATTCGCCCCGGCCTTGGATTGCTGTCGGACCTCCTCCTCATCGTTGAACACGCCCATTTCACTAGTCCCGAATTGCAGAGCATCCAAAAGAAGCTACTGGGAGCCGTCAAACCGTCCAAGCAAGTTGCGCGTCTAAACCGGTTTGCCGCTCTGCTCGACTCTCGCGAAAACCTATTCGTGCGAATCTTCGGGCCGCCCCTGCTGTGGACAACGCAGATTGCCTTTGCGATTGAGCAGTGGCGCGCAAAATATGGCCCGATTACTCGTGTCTGGGTTGACGCCGTCAGCGAATTCGAGGCTTTGAGCTCAATTGCCACCTACGCTTATGAGCATCCGGACGATCCGTTCCCTGATTTCATCGAATGCGGCGCTGAGTTTGACGCGGCCGATCTAGGTCATCCGCTGTTGCCCGCGAGCGTCCGCAATTCGCTCACACTCGATGCGCGGCGCTCGCTGCTTATCGTGAGCGGTTCGAACATGTCGGGCAAAAGCACGCTACTACGCACCATCGGCATCAATGCGGCACTTGCGCTTGCGGGCGCACCCGTCAGGGCGAGAGCATTACGCCTGTCGGCGCTCAGAATCGCAACTTCTATACACGTCGCGGATTCGCTCAAAGAAGGCCAATCGCACTTCTCGGCCGAAATTTCCCGCATCCGCCAGATTGTGGAAATCGCTCGTGCATCGAATCAAGCCCTCTTCCTGATCGATGAACTTCTGCAAGGCACCAATTCGCGCGACAGGCTCGCGGGAGCGCAAGCCATTTTGAACCGCCTGATGGAACTGGGCGCCATCGGACTGATAACCACGCACGACCTGGCGCTCACCGACATCGCCACGGCTGATCCAGAGCACGCGGCAAACGTGCATTTCGAAGATCAAATACGAGACGGACGAATGACCTTCGATTACACTCTCAAGCCCGGAGTAGTCAAGGGCAGCAACGCTCTCGAGCTGATGCGCCTGTACGGCTTGATCTAAACAGGGCGTCGCTTCAGATCAGGCCACTTGCTAGCGCGCGTGGTTCTGTAAAGCGTTGCAAATGAGAGCGACTTCGGACGGAACCGGGACCATGGGGAGCGGACGCGCAATTGCGGGTAAGGCCCTATTGGTCCGTGGGATCATCACAACGGCCACGGCAATGGCAAACGCCGCCGCTGCGTTTGCTGCTGCTGTTCGGGGCCCGGACCCTCAGTCAGAGCCGCCCCTTGTGGCGCGTTCCTGAAGTCCGTTTCGGCGCTATTGAATGAGAGCGGCCGGTCGAGGACCATCTCCATAGTCGTTCCTTTGCTCAGTGTGGCGTCAGGACCGCGCGTTAGCAACACACCGGCGAGGCCCGCTGCCGCGCCCGCCGCGCCCCCGATACCCGCGCCCATCCCCCAATGTCCAGCAGACGCTCCCGCAATAGAGCCGATGCCAGCCCCCGCGCCGGCAGCTTCTCCTATGGTTGCCGCATCCCCCGCCTTATTCCCCGGAGACGTAATCTTCCCTTCCTCTTTGTTCACCTGTTCCGTCGAGCGGCCGTCCATCGCTCCGATGCCTGCACGGAAGTCGCGAGTCACGCCGTTCGGCAGCGTCAACGTGTCGAAGCGAATCCGCAGCTCGCCCCTGCCCTTCACCCGGCCCGGACGCTTCACCTCGGTGACCGTGCCCAGTACCCAGCTTCCTTGTGGAATCACGATGCGGCCGCTCGAAAGCACCGGAAACGCGGTCGCCAGGTAAATTTTGTCGCCCACCGCCACCTGTTTCGTGCTCACGCTATTGATCATGCTCAGCAGAATGTGCGTGCCCGGAGCAATCAAGTACGTGCTATTCCCCGCATCCGGTGCCCCCAGGCGCTTGAACCCGTTCTGAGCGGGTTGTGCTTCGCCTTGAGGCGCTTGAGCAACCAACGTTGCCACAAGAAGAACCGACATCGCGCCGGCCTCAAGAACGCGCATCCAACAGGATGACTTCATCTCTGCCCCATTGTCCTTCATCCGGCGAAAACATGAAAGGGGGGCGAATTGGGGGTCCGGCCACAGCCGCCTTGCCAGTACTAGATCCTTCGAGCTGCTATTTCGCCCGCTCGCAAACCAGCCTCAAGTCCGCCGATCCCCGCGATGTTCCGATGTGGCTGGTGGTTGTCAACGTCTTTCCATCCGCCGACAAATCCCACCGTTCCTCCATCTCGATATCGAGGTCGTTCCTGCCCTTCATCGTTGTCCGGATCACCAGCGTGCTGCCATCCCAAAACGCATGGCTCGTAGCTACTCCGCTGCTCATATGATTAACGGTTTGCTCCCCGTCGGTCCGGTAATAGACCCTCGACGTTTGTTCCCCGTTTACGCCCCGCTGCGTCGTGTCGATTGTTAAATCGGGATCTTTCTGAACAATCACGCGGATCATCGTTGTCGGCATCTGGAATTTGCCGAAATCGCTCTTCGCCGCATCCATGTGCCATTCGCCGCTGAAATTGGGTTTCGGCCCCGATTGACCTAATGCGCCATGAGCCCATCCGCTCGCCACGACAACGGCCGCGGCCAGGAAACTAAATGCTGCGGACCGGCATGGCGACAATATCTTCAATTTGCATCGCTTCTTTAACAACATATGGCTCGCCGTACTTCACTCCAATTAGATTTCCATAAAAGCGGGCAATCGCGGACAATCGCTCCTCCACCTCGGCGTGCGAAGGAAACAGGCTCGAGGCTGTTTCGGAATCCCCATATTGAGAAACATAGCTGAACAGCGCCTCCATCCGGCAGCTGAATTGCCGGCTAATATCAACCACGAAGGACGGCGCCACGTTGGCATAGAGCGACGAGTATAAGATCTTGAACGGACGATGCGGAGGAACCTCCTCTTCCAGCCGCTTGAGCCCGGCCAGAAAACACGCTTCGTATCCCAGCTCCGCCGTCCGATAATGATCGGGGTGCCTTCCTGTCCAGTAGGGGAGGATCACCACCCGAGGTCTGATCCGGCGAATGACGCCCGCCAGCGTCATACGAGCGCCGATATGGTTCTCGAGTCTTGCGTCCGGCATCCGCAAGTTCTGCCGCCAGCTAAGGCGCATGTGTTCAGCGGCCTTGTTCGATTCCGCAATTCGCAGCTCGGGCGTACCCCGGCTGCCCATGTCGCCCGCTGTCAGGTCGAGAATGCCCGTGCGATACCCAGCTTCGCCCATCTTGATGAGAGTGCCGCCGCAAGTTTGTTCCACGTCATCCGGATGCGCGGCAATTGCAAGGATATCTAGCGGAATCAGATTCTCGAACGGTTCGTTGGCGTCGCGCATGGACCAAATTAACGGAGGGCGGCTAAAGCCCCACTCTGAACACGGTGTACCGCAAGCAACCGATCATCCTAACCGAGCCGCGACCGCAGGGAGCAGTCTTGCGATTTTCTCACAGCTTCTCAACTACCGACTGGCCTCAAAGCTCTGTCTTCTTCAGTTCAGCGGATTCGGCACGTTCGCCGGGCATGCATCCGGAATAATCGTGTTGTTGTAATACTGAGCGTTCGACGACGGACCTGTCTCGGGTCCTATGCCCACCGAGGCCCCAGCCGTGAGTCCGCACGTGAAATTGTTGTAAATCTGCGCGTTCGGCGCACTGTCAATGGTTATGGCTTGCTGCCAATAACCTTCGAGCGTGTTCCCGTACACCTGCAGGTTTGCGCCCGCCGCCTCGATCCCATATCCATAATTGCCGGTCGTACCCGCCACACCCACGATGTAGTTATAGCGAACGATTGAGTTATACCCGCCATTCGGAGCCGGGTTCGCGAGGCTGATGCCATAACTCCACCAGTATGGGTCGTCCCACTCTGTAATGCTGTTGTATTCAATAACCATGTTTGTCGTATCAGAACCGCTTATCGCCGGCCCGGACGCGCCACACCCCACAGCTCCTTGAATCTCCATCCCCATCCGATGGATGTTACTAAACACATTGTGTCCTATGTACACGTTGCTCGAAGGGTAATTATTCGTGAAGCAGATATGCATCCCTTCACCAACATAATCAAACGTGTTGTGGTCGATCGACGTATTATCTACACCGTACAGCATGATGCCCTGATTATTGCTTAAATCGATCGAATTAATTGTCCCATCCGGCCTCGTCGTGCCCCCGACTAATAAATTCTTGAATGTATTCTGGCTGATTTGGCTATTTCGCAGACCGGTCGAAAAAAGTGCTGTGCCCAGCGGCCAATTGCCTGACTGGTTGTCTGCCGTCAGATTCTGAAAGGTGTTCCCGATCACCTTCACTCCGCTTGCGACTCCTTGAATCAGAAGACCCCCATTGTCAAAGGTCAAGCCAGTCACCATGATATTCGAGGCCCCCTGGCCCGTCTGCATCAGCCACGAATATCCGTCTCCACTTAGAACCGCCGATCCCTGCCCTTGATAGATGACGCCCGCGAGCAATGTCAGAGTCGAACTAATTTTGTAAGTCCCAGACGGAAAAATTAATGTCCCGCCAGTGGTTTGGTTGATGGCGCTCTGAATGGCCTGAGTATCGTCAACGACCCCATCGCCGAGGGCTCCAAAATCCCTTACGGACGCCGCAAAACCTGGAACAGCAAGAAATAAAGCTGTAACAAAAACATAACGAGCTTTTGAAGTAAGTCCTTTGTTCATAATTTTTGGTTAATCCATTGATGAACTTCAGAATGTCCGCTCAGCAATGTCTAAAATCCAACAGTCCGGTCGTTTCCCAATTAGCTTTTCAGCAGCATTCCCGTAGTGAATTGAAATTCGCCGCCATCGTTGCACGCCGAAGCACAGTCTCTTGCGGCAAACCGACGTAGCGGCTTGAATATCATCACAAACTTGGACGGTGAAAGTAAGTACTAAACCTGGAACTTACTAAAGTTCTGCTGATTCCGGGAGCCGTTAAACGAAATTAGCTCGATGGACAAAGCATGATGTGTTAGAAATCCAACCCGACGCGATGGCAGACAAACTGTCGTTAGTAAACTGTCTTTCGCTTGAGATGCCTGCTCCTCCAACCAATCGAGTGATTCTCCGCATCGTCATCATTACACTAAGTTGACGACGCGCAGTTTTTCTCTCGTTTTTTTTAAGACTTTTCTGGGATCGCACGCCAGGCCGGCAAGCGCGGCTAATACGGAAGCGGGAAGTCTTTGGTCGCGAAGGTGACGCCAAACGTCAACCGCCGGGTATTGAAGTTGTCGATCATGGCGTACTGTGGATAACGCCAGCCCGAATAGGAAGCATTCACGAAGGTATGGCGGCTGATTTGGTAACCGCCTGTCAGATTATACGTCCACGCGCCATATGCGCCCGATACTGCGCCGCTTACGCTTGTCAAACGAGAGTAGCCGAATTGCCCGCTCACCGACAAGCGTGGATTCAGTTGATAGTTCAACTGCGCGTTCACGAACGCGTTCCGCGACGTGAGATAAAGACCATTTCCGCCCGAAATACCCTCTCCGCCCGTGACTCCGAAACGCGATCGCAGACCCGTCCGATACAAGCTTGCCGTATAGTTCGGCGAAATCGTGTGTTCCTGATAATAACCCTGGGCATAATAGCTTGCCGGAATGCCTTGGTAGAAGATAGTTGACGTCCCGGACGAATGCACCGCGCTCACTCCGGCGCTCACACCGAGTTGAATTCTCCGGGTCAATGTATGAGATAGCGTGAGCGCTCCTGATTGTATGTCCGAGACAATGCCGCTATTCGTGTAATTCAATCGCGAGGCAGTGTAGGCGGCTGTCAACGTCGTCCGTATCGTAAACCGGTACGAACCGCCGGCTGTTCCTGAAGGACCTACGTAGCCTGTGATCTGACCAGGTTGATAGATCGAAGCGAACACATCGCCGCCCACAAAGTAGCTCAGCCGGTGCGTCGCCTGATACCCCAACGTCACCGATGTGTCATCGTAAAATGCTCTCTGGCTGTAAGGCTGCACGGAAGGAAATAGGCTCGCGTTCGGAACCAGCGAATAGGTGCTTCCCAGGTCATCGGAAAACACAAAACTCTCGCTTGCCCGGAGCGACCACCGGTGCGAGAGTTGTTTCGAGTAGGCGGCCCTCAGCGTCTGGTTCGTTCCGTTCTTGAACTCATTCCGGTTGAATCGGTCGTACGATGCGGTATATGAGGCATAAAACAGCCCATACTCTAGCCTGCGGTACAGGTTGAAGCCCGCGCCGACTTGGCCGCCCCATCCACCAAAATCCTGAACCACCGCCCCATTCGGCGTCAACGTCGCATACGGAAGGCTCGAATCGTAAATCCCGCTGAAGTTAGCGAACAAATTTCCATAGTCCTCGAGCCCCTCGTTCATGTAAAGATCGGGAGGAGGCAGTTGGCCTCGGATCAGGATCGTGGGGCCTTCGGGATCTGGGGGCTGCGGGATCGTCTGCCCTCGAGCCGCCGTCAGGCTCAGGCACACACCCACAAAAAACAAGGCTCTTTTCACTAAAAAGCAAGACTCCATCATGCAACATTGCAAACATTCTGACGCCGCGGCCAGCCCAGGCGTTCAGTCCTTTGTGCCGCTCGTATGGCACGCCATCAAAGGATGAACTCGGAAATGAGACTTTTCACCCTCAAGTCAACTATATAGTGCGGCGTTGAGCGGAATATTCTGTGTTTCGCCGAAATTTCCCTCTTTTGCTTCCGCATTACTATGCCTTCTCAACTCATCGTCTCGGTCTCGCCCGCTTTCCAAGTCCTCTACAAAACGGGTACAGTGGAGATATGGCGACACCTTCTATATCTCGCCCTTCCCTGTTCGGCAGCGACTAAACGACCGTTCGGATCGTTTCCCCCTACCGCGTCTACTCCCGATTTTGCTTTTTGAGGTGAACTATATGCCCACGCAGATCGCAATCGATCCGCAATTGCCGAACCTTGTCACGCCGCTGCCCGGCCCCAAGGCCCGAGACCTGATCGCCCGCGATCACCAGGTCCTTTCGCCTTCTTATACACGCGGCTATCCGTTTGTAATGGCTCGTGGAGAAGGCGCGATTGTTGAAGACATCGACGGCAATCGTTTTCTCGATTTCAATGCCGGTATCGCCGTCGTGGCAGCCGGTCATTCGCATCCCCGCGTGGTGGCCGCCGTGCAACAGCAGGCAGCTAAGTTTCTCCACATGTCCGGTACCGATTTTTACTACGAGAACATGGTGGAGCTCGCCGAAAAGCTGGCGCGGCTGGCGCCGGGAAACGTTTCCCGCCGGGTCTACTTTGGAAATTCAGGCACTGAAGCCATTGAGGCCGCACTCAAAATGGCTCGGTATCACACCGGGCGTGACAAATTCATTGCTTTTCTCGGCGCCTTTCATGGCCGCACAATGGGTTCGCTGTCCCTGACCGGAAGCAAGGTCGTCCAACGCAAGACCTTCGGCCCGATGCTCCCGGTGCACCACATCCCCTACGCCTATTGTTATCGTTGCGCCTATGGCAAGCATCCCGACACGTGTCATGTCGAGTGCGTCAAGGTCATTGAAGACCAGCTCTTCAAAACGATTCTCCCCGCCGAAGAGGTGGCCGCTATCTTCGTCGAGCCTATCCAGGGCGAGGGCGGATATCTCGTTCCGCCCGCCAAGTTCCATCACGAACTCCGGCGCATTGCCGACAAGTACGGCATTCTCCTCGTTCACGATGAAGTGCAATCGGGCATGGGCCGCACCGGACGGATGTTTGCCTCCGAGCATTTCGACGTCGCTCCAGATATCGTCGCTCTCGCCAAAGGCATCGCCAGCGGACTTCCGCTTGGGGCAACCGTGGCACGTGCCGATGTAATGAACTGGGCGCCCGGAGCGCATGCCTCGACCTTCGGAGGAAATCCGGTTTCGATTGAGGCGGCGCTCGCCACCGTGGAACTCCTCGAGGAAGGTCTCGTTCGAAACGCGGCGGCCATCGGCGAGCATATGTTGAGCCGCATGCGTCAATGGCCTTCCCGCTTCCCAATCGTCGGCGATGTGCGTGGCCTCGGACTGATGATCGGTTTCGAGCTGGTCCGCAATCAGGAAACCCGGGAACGCGCTCCCGAAATTCGCAACAAACTTGAAGAGATGGCTTTCGAGCGTGGCCTCTTAATACTCGGCTGCGGACAGAACACTATCCGCCTCTGCCCGCCCCTGGTCATTACTCGCGATCAAGCCGATTTTGCCCTCGATACGATCGAGCAGTGTTTCGGCTACCTTTGTTCATGTCGTTGACCTCCGCTTGGCCAAGCCGCGCGCGCAAGCAAGACCCCCATGTTCCTTCGGAACATCGCAGGCGATGAAAACAAAGGCCTTCGGCCTGTGCTTTCGACGGAGCGGAGCATGTACACTAAAAATTGGATTGCGCGGTGTTACCGCGACATGGAAGGTGGTGAATTGTAGATTGGCGGAAGTCCATCTCCAAGACGGGGAAACCCTGGAGAGCGCTCTGCGGCGCTTCAAGCGCAAAGTTCAACAGGAAGACATCGTAAAGGAAATTAAGCGTCACTCGTTCTACCTTAAGCCTGGCGAGAAAAAGCGTCAGAAAGAGGCGCTTGCCCGTAAACGGAATCGCAAGAAACGTCCTCGCGAAATCGAGTAGCGCAAATCGAGAAATACGATAGGCAGGCGCACAGCCTGCCTGTCCAACTGCTTCGGCTCAAGGCTCCGACGTCATAGATACTAGGAGCATGACACCTACTCCTCAGCCGAAGATCCACCTCACCACCACGCCCGACTACCGCGAAGGCTATGCCAACAGCGTTCAGGTGCGCGTGAACATCTGGGACTTCTTTCTTCTCTTCGGCACGATCAATCAATCCTCGCCCGATACTCTGAACATACAAAGCTTTCAAGGTGTCTACCTGAGTCCTCAACAGGCAAAAGCTTTGTTTAACGTTCTCCAGCAGAATATCAAGCAATACGAGTCGGCCTTCGGCGAGATCCGGCTCGAAGCCCAAGGTCCCAGCGAAATCGTTCAATAGGCGGAGAATGCCGTTATCTTCGAGAAGAATCGTCCGAACCTCGAGAAAGAAACAAGTCGAACCGAATGGGCCCCGCAGCGATTATTCGCAACAGTTCATCTTCTTCCTCATATTCACGACTCCTCTCGTTTTGCTACATCTCGGGTTGTTGAACCTCCCCTATTTTTGGGATGAGCAGGGGCAATTTATCCCGACCGCTCTCGATCTGTTGAGAGATGGATCGTGGGTAGCGCATTCCACGGTTCCGAACATTCATCCGCCAGGAGTCGAGGCGTATCTTGTCCTTTGGTACAAGCTATTTGGCTATTCGATCGTGTTTACGCGGCTGGCCATGCTGATGGTGGCTGGCGCCGGGCTCTTAGTTGTGTTTCTGCTCGCGATCGAGCTCTGCCGCGGCGTTCCCGGCCTCCCGGCATTCCTGCCGCCGGTTTTCCTCGCGCTCTCGCCGCTGTTTTTCATGCAAAGCATGATGGCCCAGCTCGATATGCCGGCCATGGCGCTCACCTTGCTTGCGCTTCTGCTCTTCATTCGCAAGCGCTTTATCGCATCCGCTCTCGCTTGCATGGCCTTGGTGCTGGTAAAAGAGACGGGCGCTGTGACGGCGCTCGTCCTGTTTTGCGTTCTCGTGTGGCAAAGGCAGTTCCGGCGAGCCTCTTATTATCTTTGTGTCCCGGTTGCGCTCGGGACGTGGCTACTTATTCTGCACTATAAGACCGGCTATTGGACGGGCGATCCCGGGTTTGCTCATTACAATGTCTGGTATTCCCTTCATCCCGTACGCTTAGCCGTCACTCTGCTGCGGCATTTGTATTACCTGTTCTTCGCCGAGTTCCGCTGGATCGGCACAGCGCTCATTCTGGTGCTTCGCCGTCATCTGTGGGCTTACAGGTCATTCGGCTGGGCGGTCACGGGCCTGGTATGCGCGGCAAACGTTCTCGAGGTCACCTTATTCGGGGGCGCGGCTCTCGATCGCTATTTATTACCGGTGCTTCCGGTCTTTTACATTGTCGTTGCGATCGCACTGGCACTCATACCGAAAGTACCTCGGTTCGTTGCCGGCACTGCGCTTGGATCAGCGCTGCTCGCGAGCCTCTTCTGGAATCCGCCTTATCCGTTTCCCTTCGAAAACAACTACGCCATGGTCGATTTTGTCGAGCTGCAGCAGACTGCCGCCGAATATATTGAGAATCATCTGCCGGGATCGCGTGTGGCAACCGCGTGGCCTTATACCCAGGCACTGCGCAATCCGGACTATGGTTATGTCGACCATCCTTTCAAAGTTGTTGAAACGCACGATTTCCACTTCGACTCCATTCAGTCGATTCCGCCGGCGAGCTATGACGTTCTCGTGGTCTACACCCGAACATGGGCGCCCGGAGGCGGCATCACCAGCCTACGCTTCGTGCGTGAGTTCTTATCTAAGTTCTACGGATATCAACCGGAGATCACAGCCGAGCGATGTGCTTCGTTGGGCTTGCTCCCCACGGTCTCATGGGAACGCCGCGGGCAGGAGATCGCGATTTATCAACGTAACGCGGAACGGCGAATGCCGTAGCTTGCAGATTCAACTTACGTGTGCATGCGCGAAATGAACCACATGCCCGCCAGCGAAAATAGCGCGTCGGGCGACCAAGCCGCCATTGCCGGCGGAAGTTGATTCAGATCGCCGACCTGAATGAAAAGGCTATTCAGCACCCAATAGGCGATCGCGATGCCAAAACTGATACCGACGCCAGTCATCGCCCCACGATTGCCCGCCACAAAAGCAAACGGGATGCTGAGCAGGGCCATGATGAGCGCAAACAAGGGTACGGCAAACTTCCGATGATATTCAACCTGTAACCGGATTGTATCCAGCCCGCTAGCTCTCACCTCGCGAATATAACTAGCCAACTCGTTGAAGTTCATTTCTTTGTATTGCTTCTCTTCTGCTACAAACCACGAGGGCGGTTCGTTGAGCTCATCGAAGGACGCGGACTTACCGTAGAAATATTGATAGCCGTCGTTTTGGTGGCTGAATCCGTTCTGAAAAACCCAGGTGTGAAGCGAGGGCTCCCAGCGCGCCCGCTCGGCCGAAATCTGGCGCACAACATGAAATGTCTTCGGATCGAGCTCGTAAACGTTCGGCTTATACATGATCGCCTGGTGGGGATCGAAATACTTGTAATTGTAAATGCGGGATTCTTCTCCCGCTACCCACTGCCGATCGGGTCGAAGATATGTTTGAGGTTGCTGCCCCTTAATTTCGGAGCGTAGCGCTTCTTGCCGACGGTTGGCCTCGGGAATATAGTAATAATCGAAGGTAAAGATCAATCCGCTGATCAGCAAAGCCGCCAGCAAAATCGGAACGGTGAGACGATACACGCTGATTCCGCCGGCCTTGAACGCTGTTACTTCATTGTGCTTTGTGAGCACGCCAAAGCAGATTAACGTTGCAACCAGCACCGCCATGGGCGTCGATTCATAAATAAGTTGAGGCGCGAGATTGAACAGGTAGTCCAACATCTTGGCCATCGAGATATTGTTCTTCACCATATCGCTGAGCAGTTCGAAAAACGTGAAGACCTCAGTCATCAATACCAGCGCGGTAAGAAAAATAAAGAAATAGAAAACGAAGCTGTTTAATACGTAGCCATCCACCAGCATGGGCCGCAAGCCCCAGCCACTCACGCGGCGAACGCCGATGCTTCGCGTCGGTTCGGGACGCCACGCGGAAAGCCTCTTGACCATCGCCGCCGACTTCGCGCGGAACCAGCCGACCACATCCCGATCGCCCGGTTTTTCCAGCCGCGAACTCAGAAACGCGCCTACCAACGCAAATACGGCATTGGGTGTCCATACGGCCACGGGAACCGGGAAATTTCCTTTCCTCGCCAGACCAATCAGCGTAATTAAACTCAAGTAATAAACGAACGCGACAAAAACGGTGATCACAAAGGCCGCCGATTTGCCGCCTTTGCGCGAGGAAACTCCCAGGGGAACGCCAACCAGCGAAAGCAGAACGCACGCGAACGGCAAAGCGAGGCGCTGGTGGAGCTCGATAGCCGCTTCTTTTCTTTCTTGAGCCGTCAGCCCCGGAGTCTTGTACGTTCTGCGGTACAACGGAACCGTGTCCATTTCAGTCACGACATGGTTGACTTCGACGTCGGGTTTTTGCGCTTGAAGAACCTGAATCCCCTCGCTGCTTGCCGTTGTAATCACGTGCCCTTCTTTATCCATCTCAATCGTGCGCACGTCGCGCATATTGAGTTGAAGGCGATCGTTGTCCACGTCCGGCGTGGCGATCGCTTCGGTGGCTACCGTGACTCTGGGCGTATCCGTGCTCCGGTCTTTGCCTTGCTTCGCGAGATCCTCGGGAGGCGTGGTGTCGGCCATGAACAGATACGACCAGCGCACCTGCTTTCCCGTCGAAACGTCGCCCAAGTACAACACCGTGTTCGGAAACTGCTCGTCGAAGACGCGCGCTTCGATGGCGGCCGTAAGTTGCGCAGCCGCGATTCGACGGGCGATTTGCGATTGGCGCCGCAAGCAGAGCGGCGAGATCCATAGCGATGTAAGTGCCGTCGCAACTAGCGCCATGACCGAGAACAGCAGCACCGGCCGTAGAACCGCAGAGCTGGGAATGCCCGACGCGCGCATAGCCGTGATTTCTCCGTCCGAAGACATGCGGCTGAGGCCAATCAAAATGCCCACCAACACGCCGAGAGGAAGCGCAAACGGAACCGTCGCGGGAAGGGAAAACAATAGTAGCTTGGTTACGTCCACCGGCGGCACGGTGCTGCGGACCAGCAAGGCGAACAGTTTCTCCATCGTGTGCAGAAACAGCACAAATGTGAACAGAACACCGCCCAGCAGAGCGCTGGTGACAACCTCGCGAAAAATGGCTCTAGTGAGGATTCGCATGGCTACTCGCAGCCATCCCTTTCCATCGTAACGTTGCCTTGCCGCGATGTACCGGCTTCCGTTTTGCAAAGCCTTCTCTAGCGAAGCAGACTCTCCAGCTCCTCGAACCGTCGCTTCAAGTCGGCCAATTCAGCGCGCACGTCCTGAATCTCGCTTTCCAACTGTGCAATCCGGCTCGGAGCGGCGGGCGCGGCATCCGCAACAAGTTCAATTGCCGGTTCGCCTGACAGCAGATGAGCGTATCGCGCTTCTTTCTGGCCGGGCTGCCGGGGCAACTTCACAACCAGGGCGCCGGAAGGCGCTTCCGCTAACTTGTCGAGCGTACGCTCAGCCTCTTCGAGATCGGCGAACGGGAATATCCGCTCGGCGCGATCTTTCACTTCGCCCAGAGTCTGTGGACCGCGAAGCAGCAGAACGCAAAGCGCGGCCAGCTCGCGGCGGCCCAGATTCAGCTGTTCGGAAATCGTTTGCGAGTACTTTGTAACTCGGCCGCTTCCGACAATCACCATCGCCAGGCGCTTCGCCCTCAGGCGCTCGATTGCGTCGCGAACCGTTTCCTCATCGTACTCGACCACAGGATAACGATTCGACTTCTGATTACAGGCTGTCACCAGCGCGTTCAGTGACAGCGGATAGTATTCCGGCGTCGTCGCTTCCTTTTCGATGAGAGCGCCAAGCACGCGCGCCTCGACTGGATCGAGCAGTTCCATGAGAGTATTCACTAGTATCGCCGGACCGGCCGCGGCTTTACGAGATCACCTCGAAAATTAGACACTTCAAATAGTGCGTTTCGGGAACCGTCAACAGGATTGGATGATCACGCGACTGAGTTCGGCGCTCCAATACGCGCAACTGCTTCCCGCAATCGAGCGCGGCGGCAGCCACGATTTCGAGTAAACGCGCCTCGCTCATATGATGCGAACATGAGCAACTGACCAGAATCCCATGCGATTCGAGCAGACGCAGAGCTCGCAGGTTGATCTCCTTGTATCCACGGACAGCCCCCTCGAGCGCGCCACGCGATTTTGTGAAGGCGGGCGGGTCAACGACTACCAGGTTGTAGCGCTTCCGCGCGGACACAAGCTGCGGCAGATAATCCAGTACGTCTGCCCGCGCGAAAGCAATATTGCCCAGCCGGTTCGCCCTGGCGTTGGTTTCTGCGATTTCGAGAGCTGCCGCGGAGCTGTCGACACCTTCAACAGACTCGCATTGCGACGCCAGATGCAGAGCGAATCCTCCCGTTGCCGCAAAGCAATCGAGCGCCCGGCCCGAAGCATAGCCGCGGACGGCCATGTAGTTTTCACGCTGGTCAAGAAAGATGCCGGTCTTCTGACCGTGCATCAGATCGACCTGCCACACCAAGCCGTTCATCCGCACTGGCACACTTTTGGCCGCTTCTCCGGCAAGCATCGTAATCTCGAGCGGTAAATCCTCTTTTGCCCGCGCCGCAACATCGTTGCGCGCCACAATCCCGGCGGGCGTGAAAAGGTCTTCCAGAATGGCTGCAATATTCGTGCGCAGCCGGTCCATCCCTTGATCTAGCAGTTGCACAACGAAGTAGTTCCGATAGCGATCGACGATGAGTCCGGGCAGCAGGTCGCCTTCGGCATGCACAAGCCGGTAAGCTTCCGAATCCCGCACCACCAGCTTGCGGTGGTTCTCCGCCGCCAGAATCCGGCATTTCAAGAATTCGCTGTTGATCGGTTCGCCTCGCCGGCTGAGCAGCCGCAACGCGATCTGCGAACTGGAGCTGTAATGCGCCGTTCCCAGGCTTCTGCCCCGAGCATCTACAACCCGAACCGCGTCACCGGGCGCCGCGTTGCCCCGGTCGATTACGTCGCTCGAGAACACCCAGAGATGGCCAGACTCGATGCGCGAAACTGCCTTACCGTTGACACGCACCGCCGCCATCTCTGCCATCCCTCCATTGTCGGGGACCGCGAGCGCACAGCCGTTTGGTGGCGTTGTGCGCGATCTAAACAAGAGCGCACAGCCGTTTGGTGGCGTTGTGCGCGATTCAAACAAAAACGCACAGCCGTAAACACAAAAGGCCGGATGCTTGCACGCATCCGGCCTTTGTTTCTGGAGTTGGTTCGCCGTTATTTGGGGCAGCCAAGCTGCTTCATCGTGTCTGCCGGAAGCGGCTTCGGATTCTTCACCGCCGGCGGCATGGGCTGACCCTTAGGCACGATGTAAACCTCGACGCGACGGTTCTTGTCGGCATCGGTCACCTGCGAAGCTCTTGCGCTCCTTTTGCTCAGGATGGCTCGATGTGCCGCAGAGACCCGGACGGGTTTCTGAAGTCTGATCGGTGCCAACCCAGTCGACTTGCACCTGGGAAGGATCGACCTTGCCGCAAGTGCCTGTGCCGCCTGTCAGGACGGCAGCTGAATTAAGCGCGCGAGCCTCGTCGAGACCACGCTGCTCGGCCCGAGCCCTGCGGCCCGTGCCGGGTACCCGTATGGTGGGTTTCTCATCGTTGTCGATGTGGCCGACGAGAACGACCGTGTAGTTCGGATCGCTGAGCTTCGGCGCAACCTCGTCGATCAGAATGCGCTTGCCGCAGTTGTTCACGCGGCCGTTGTTCTTCGGGAACACGATATCGTCAAGCCTGGTGTAGAGCGGCGGGCAATTGACGGTGATCGTGTCGGTCTTGGTTGCGGACTTGCCAGTCTCGTCGGTAACCGTGAGGGTAACGGTCACAGACTTGGTCTGGTTCGTCGAAGCGTTTTGATCGAAGGTGAGCGACTTCGAATCGAACGTCGCATTCGCACTCGAGCCGTTCGTTACGCTGCCTTCGGATACGGTCCACTTGTAGGTGATGTTTCCGCCGCATGCGGAGCCGGTCGCCTGGCTCTGCAGTTGCGAAACTGTGTTGTCGCCGCGGCAGCTAAGTTCCTTCGGCGAAACCGTGAAATTGCTGATGACGGGCTCCGTCACTTCCTTCACGCTAATCGTCTTCTGCGCCGCGCTTACTTTGCGGGTGGCGCAGGTGGAATCGGCTACGTCGAGGTCGACGGTGAAGTCACCCGCGTTGTTCGGCGTAAACGTGAAGTCCGGGCTATTGCCGCCTTGCGGCTGTCCGTTCAACTTCCATGTGTAAGTCAGCGGATGGCCGACCGGGTCGCTTGCTTCGGCATGCACGGTAATCGGCTTGCCCTGGCAAAGCGTTCCTGTGTCGCCGCCGGTGATGGATGCAGCTCCGAGCGGTGGCAGAGGCTCCTGCCTCGGTTGCGGTACGAACTTCTTGCCAATGTAGAAGGTCACACCGGCTGTAACCTGAACGCCGTTCAGCTTGTCGTTCTTTGGAATCCACAAACCGATGTTGCCGTTCGGCAGAGCGGGCGGATAGTTCGGAAGTCCGAAGGTTGGGTTCCGCGAGAGCCAGCCGCGGGCGTCGAACCGTAGTCCAATGTGATCCGAAAGATGAATCTTGATGCCGCCGCCATAGTTCAACGCAACCTGCAAGTTGTCGTTCAGATTGCTAGAACCGTAAATCGTGTTAACCGATGCTGTTCTCGCAATGTTCTTAGCCGTGCTGGTGGGCATGAAATTCGCCGCGCCGACACCCACTGTTACGTACGGCCGAATGCGCGAGCCTTTCGGCGTGAAATAGAACAATGGATTGAGGGCGTAGAGCATGTTTCTGTTTCCGAACGAGTAAGTCGGAACGCCAGGGCCATTCGGAGTGATGAACTTGACGTTATTCCGCATCCACTCGTACATGAACTCGATCCCAATGTAGTTCGACGGATTGACGCCCGCCCGGACGCCAGCCGCACCGCCGGTCACGAGCTTCGTATCGAGGCCGCGGTTCACTTGGCCGAAGATACTGACGCCACCGAAGGCATCGAGTTCGATGTCGTCCGGAAGCCGGACTCTCTCCTTCGGATCCGGTGGAATGATTTTCACGCAGCCAGGAGGCGTACTCCCGGCAGCCGCCTGATTGCCTGTTGTTTGATTTTGATTGGAAGTGCTGGAATCCTGAGCAATCGCCATGGACGTGAAAAGTGCCATGCTCACGAATGCCGCAGTGATCGGCTTACTTGTTAGCCGAAGACTCATTTTCTCCTCCCGCTAAAGCGAGTTTGACAACTAACACCATTTACTGATGTTAGCGGATAACGGCCTGGTTGCGAAAGAGTATGCCTATATCATTTGTCACGGCAAACAATCGTTCAGGCGACTCGGCCCGTTGCCAAAGCTGCCGAATGCTGAGCGAATGGAAACTGCTGGGTATAGCATTCCATGTACCGCCACCATCCTTGCTCTGGTAGAGCTGGCCATACAAAACGGCATAAGCGACAGAGCCATCCGCGCTATAAATGACCGACTTCACGGTTGACGCGGAAAGGCCCGATGTAACTGGATACCACGTTCGTCCAAGATCCTTTGAAGTATACAGTCCGTGAACCGTCGCGGCAAGCATTGGCAATGAGGTTCCTACCGGGGGGACTGCAAAGCTGGTAAGCTGCCCGGAAGGGAACGGGAACGGGATCGAGCTCCAGTTCTCTCCAAAATCACTCGAAAAATACACTCCCACCGTAGACCGTGCAATTAGACGGCCATCGCTAATAGGCGAAGTGTAAATATCGTCGAAGTTATCGGCATAGCCGGTTTGCGCGGCAACCCAGCGGTTGCCCTTGTCGGTGCTACGCAATAGCCCCCGATTGGTCGCTGCCAGCAGCACGGCTTGCGTTCCGCTCGAGATGCTGAGAAGCGAATGAAACTCGTTGGGATGAACGGTTCGCTCCGTCAGTTTCAGACGGGATGCTGGCCGCGTCTTACTCGTCTTTGCACTCACCGGGGCTGGCGTCATACTGGCGACAACTGCGGAGATCGAGGCGGCCCTCCAGTTCACGCCGCCATCTATTGATTTATAAACCTCGCGCGGAGTTGCGGCAAACAATAACTTGCTATCGCCGGGGACGCCGATGATGGAAGTCAGGTGAACTCCCTCGAGACCTTGATGCCGCTGAAGCTTTGTCCAGCTCGTGCCGTCGTCGTCGCTGAAGAAGATTCCTGTCGTATCGTCATCCTGCGTCTGAATCGCCACCAGCCGCTTGCCCGAAGCGGTCACGGCCGTCATTCGCCGGGCCACAAATCCCGTATTTAGCGGCAACAAGGTCTTCCCGCGATCGTCACTCTTCCAGACACCGTCGTTCTCTAAGGCCAGATACATAGCCGACGGCTTTGCCGAATCGAACGCCAAAGAGTTCACCTGCTCCTCATTGACCTGGCGCCAGCTTACACCGCGATCTATGGACTTAAATAGGCCCAGAGTTGTTCCTGCATAAATAATGCTTGGGTCCGCCGGGTCCTGCCGGATGACATGCGTCCGCCGGTGGGTATTGGGTATGCCCATTATCTTTCTCCAGATTTCGCCGCCATCCGCGCTCGAATAAATGCCGCTACAGGCGCTGGCGAATACCTGCCGCGGCGACTGGGGGTTTATATAAAAGGAAAACACATCGGAATCGTCAATCATACCCGTGTGAATCGACGACCAAGTCTTGCCACCGTCGGTCGTCTTCCACGGCAGATGAGCCGTTCCCGCGTAGATTACCTCAGGATTGCTAGGATCGATGGCGACTGCGGTAATTACCAGCATCTCCAGGTTGCCGGGATCGGAAATGCGCATCCAGGTGCGTCCCGAATTAGTAGATAAATACACACCTTCAGTCGTACCGGCCGCAAATCGAGACGGATCGCTCGACGAAGCCGCAAGCGCACGCACCGAAAAGCCCGTTAGACTCTCGATAGGTCTCCACGAAACCCCAGCGTCCATGCTTTCAAACAGGCCCGCGTCGGATGTCCCAACCATGCCGACCAGATAATGCTCCGAATCGAGCGGATCGATCAGAATAGCTCCCACTTCCCCAAAAGTGCGCTTCGGGAGAGAAAGCATCGTCCAGGAACTGCCGCTATTCAGCGTCTTGTACAGAAGCGACTGGCGCGCGCCGGCTAGCACAATGTCAGGGTGTTTTGGATCGACCGCCACCGCCGTCGCGCTGCCGCCGAAGGGTCCGGCAATCTGCCAGTCTTCCGAATGCGGAATGGAGGCTCCGAATACCGCATATGCCGCAAAGAAAAATATGAGATTTCGTAGCGGAAAGCTACGTTTTATAAAACTCAGGTGCATTTGGTCCAGCAACCCGCTAATCCGGGTGCGCCAAGTCCAGTGCCTCCCACCCCGCTTGACGTGCGAGGCGGCAAAACTGTTGATATAAATCAATAGTTTAGCGGTGTTTCTGTTCAACGAGTGCTGGTACGGACTAGATTGCCGATAATTGGATCGCATGTTCGCTATAGACAGCCTATTTGGGGCTTGCGCCCACAACCAGATAGGTGGTCTCACTAGCCGATTTTTCGCTTGATTCTCTCTGACGTTATCACGTCAAGGGCCAAACTTGCGGCAAATTCATGGGCTCGCAACCGATTCCGTGCGAAACTGGCAGGACGTGGTGGCGTCTAAGTGCTGATCATGGCCGACCACAAAAGTGCCAGCGGTAGAGCTGCTAAGCACGTGCAAGTTAGTTAGAAGCCCCGCTGAATCTAACACTGCCTGGATTTCCGTACAACTGAAGATGATTGCTCCATATCCAAAACCCCACCTATTTCGTTATTGTTTCTTGCTTACAAACGTTTCGGTTTTCTCAATTCTGCTAGCGGCCGGCGCAGCACGGGCTTATGCGCAGAACCAAACCTCGCCGCCAGCCAAATCGGAGCCTGACGTCCTGATCTTTACCAATGGGGACAAGCTCACCGGACAATTAGAAAACTCCACCGGCAACTCGGCGACTTTCAAAGCCGATATGGCGGGCGAGGTTACGATCGACTGGTCCAAGATAAAGGAGCTCCATACGAACCGCCAGTTCGCCGTCGTTCCCAAAAATGTAATAATAAAGCGGCACGAAAGCCCGGACAAAATTCCTCAGGGCAACATCGAGCTGTCGGACCAGAAGATCCAGGTTACGCCGAAATCCGGTACTCCTCAGCAGACAGTTCCAACCACTGACGTCAATCGCGTGATCGACGAGTCGAATTTTCAGAAAGTAGTTACCGAAAATCCCAGTTTCGTCCAGGACTGGACCGGCACCCTTACCCTGGGCTCGACCCTCGTCGAAGCAACCCAAAAGAATAATACTTTTAGCGGCGGCGTGAGCCTGGTCCGCGCCATCCCAACCGAGGACTGGCTCGACCCGCGCAACCGGACGACTTTCGACTTCAATGCCGCCTATGGACAGCTCAGCCAACCCGCCACTCCTACGATCAAGACTGACTTATGGCACCTCGATTTGGAGCGCGACGAATACATCTCGTCGCGAGTATATGTGTTTGGCGCGCTGGCCTACGATCACAATTTTTCGCAAGGTCTCGATCTGCAGCAGACCTACGGGGGCGGTCTCGGATGGACCGCAATCAAGACCGCCAATCAGGAATTGGATCTGAAAGGAAGCATGAATTACATCGAGCAACGATTCGCGGATGCGGGGCAGAATCAAAATCTGATCGCATCGACCTTCGCCGAAAAGTATCTGCGAAACCTACCCCATGGTGTTGTCTTTACGGAAGCAGGCTCGATTTCACCGGCCTGGAACAATACAAACGCCTATTCGGCGACCGCCCAGGCCGGGCTAACGCTCCCGGTTTATAAAGGGTTCAGCCTTTCGCTTTCCGCGCTCGACACGTTCCTGAATAATCCGCCGGTGGGCTTCAAGAAGAACTCGTTCCAGTTCACCACGGCGATCGGCTATGCGATCAAGTGATAAGGGTGGGGCAGACGGTCTTGCCGTCTGCCATTTGCGTTACGTTCTGTCGCGAAACAGGGCGTGGTCGATCGAGGCCACGCCCGGTCCGAACGCTGCTAGAGCGAGTGAGATAGCGCCGCAAGCGAGTGGCAGCTCGTAATTCTTCACCTGCCACCAGGGCGCGTGTCGCCAGTGCACAAAGCCGATCGCTACGCACATCTCGATAAACAGCAGCAGGCCCGAAATTCGTGTAAATAGCCCCAATACGAAAAATAGCCCGGCTGCCGTTTCCAGCGCGCCGATCGCGACGCCGCTCCAGCCTGGAAAGCCCATGCCGCCGAACATCTTCATAGTGGCGGAAGGGTTCATCAGTTTTGCCCAGCCATGTGTGAAAAAGATGGCGCCACCTGCGATTCTCAACACGATCAGCGCCAGCCCTTGCAGCTTATTTAGGAATTGCATACGATCGAGGGTTCATTGTGTTCCTATGAGTGTAAGGCATTCAAGCGCGATCTGATAATTTTCACGAGTGCGAATGACAGCGACCGCTGGTTTAGATCCTTCCGCCGAGATGAAGCGGTCGTTTCCCGATTGCCCGTTTAACTCGCTATCGATCGATATGCCTAGAAAGCTAAGCCGGTTGCAGGTCCGCTGCCGTATTTCGATTGAGTTCTCTCCAATGCCGCCGGCGAAAACCAAAGCGTCCAGTCCACCCAGACATGGAATGAGCGCCGAAATGAAGTAGGCCAGTCGGTAAACATAGACGGCGAGTGCCTGTTTCGCGTAAGAGTTGCCGTTTTCCGCCGCGGTCGTCACCTGCCGCATATCGCTCGACACGCCTGAGAGCCCTTCGAGACCAGAGTGGTGATTCAGAATTTGATCGACCTCATCCACTGTACGACCGTCATGCTTCATCAGATACAGCAGCAGCCCCGGATCGACCGTGCCCGACCGGTTTCCCATCATCAATCCCTCGAGCGGCGTGAAGCCCATGGTGGTTTCGACCGAAACGCCACCTTTTAAGGCGCACAGCGAGCATCCGTTACCTAGGTGGCATGTGATCACACGAAGCTCGCTCGCCGGTTTCCCGCAAACGGGCATGAGCATGCCGGCCGCTTTTCGGCTTAGATATTGATGACTGATGCCATGAAAGCCGTACCGGCGCAGGCCCCGCGTTGCCCATTCCTTCGGACCAGGGTACAAGTACGATTCCGGCGGCAACGTGGCATGGAATGAAGTGTCGAAAACAGCGATTTGCTCGACCGTTTGCCCCAACACCTTATCGGACGCTTCGATGACAGCAAGAGCCAACGGATTGTGTAGCGGAGCAAAGGGCGCAAGTTCGCGGATGCCCGCGCGCACATCTTCGGTGAGACGAGCGCTCTGGCGGTACCGGTCGCCGCCGTGGACCACGCGGTGTCCTACGATCGATACCTCATCGAATGACCGCAGGACAGCCCGACCCCCTCGAACGAGACTGCCAAGCAGATGCTCGACCGAATGTTCGAGCGACTCGATTTTCTCGTTGTATTCAACTGGCGTACCGCTCTTGCCGCGAATACGTATCGAGGCAGGTCCTGGCAACTGTTTCCAGTCTGCCTGCGCGTCCCAAACCGCTTCCGGTGCTACTTCCTGTGGGCCTGCCTCATACAATTCGCATTTGAGCGAGCTCGACCCCGCGTTCAACACGAGAATCTTTCGCATTTGTCGAGTCAGGAAGGCCAGTGCCATTCGCGGACTTCGGGCATGTCCTCGCCATATGTCGTCACATACTGTTTGTGAGCGATCCTTTTTTCACGAAGCATCTGCTTTACGTGGCCGCCGATTGCTTGTAAGCCCGGAACCCGATCGATGACATCAATCGCCAGGTGAAAGCGATCGAGATCGTTCAGCACGGTCATATCGAACGGGGTCGTAGTCGTCCCCTCTTCCTTATAGCCGCGAACGTGAAAATTAGTATGATTCGCGCGCCGGTACGTGCGCCGGTGAACCAGCCACGGATAACCGTGATACGCGAAGATGACGGGCTTATCCTTTGTAAACACAGAGTCGAATTCGGCATCGCCCCATCCATGCGGATGTTCCGTAGACGGCTCCAGAGTCAATAGGTCGACAACGTTGACAAAGCGAATCTTCAAGGCAGGGAAATGCTGGCGCAGAATGTCCGTCGCCGCCAACGCCTCCATCGTCGGAACATCGCCGGCCGAAGCCATGACGACATCGGGCTCGCCATTCTGATCGTTACTGGCCCACGGCCAGATCCCCGTTCCCATTGTGCAGTGCAGGACTGCCTCATCCATGTTCAGGTATTGGAGCGCCGGCTGCTTTCCTGCAACAATCACATTCACATAGTTCCGGCTACGCAAGCAATGGTCGGCTACAGACAGCAACGTGTTTGCATCAGGCGGCAAATACACGCGAATCACGCCCGGCTTCTTATTGACCACGTAATCGATGAATCCAGGGTCCTGGTGCGAAAAGCCATTGTGATCCTGCCGCCAGACGTGCGAGCTCAGCAGGTATGTCAACGAGGCAATCGGCCGGCGCCACTCAATGTGCTGGCACGACTCCAGCCATTTTGCGTGCTGGTTAAACATCGAATCGACAATGTGAATGAACGCTTCATAGCACGAGAAGAATCCGTGCCGGCCCGTGAGTAGATAGCCTTCGAGCCACCCCTGGCACAAGTGCTCGCTCAAGACCTCGAGAACCCGTCCATCGCGCCCGAGATGGACGTCCACCGGCAGGATCTTGCTCTCCGTCACCTTGTCCGTAACTTCGAAGATGGCGTCTAAGCGGTTTGAAGCCGTTTCATCGGGGCCGAACACGCGAAAGTTCCGGGCCTCCTGATTCAACTTCACGACATCCCGTAGAAAGCCACCCAGTATTCGCGTTGCCTCTCCGACCGTCGCGCCCGGATGTTCTACCTTAACTCGATAGTCTCGGAATTCCGGCAGCTTCAATTCCTTGAGCAACACTCCGCCATTGGCATGCGGATTGGCGCTCATACGGCGATTGCCCTTGGGAGACAGTTCGCGAAGCTCGGCAACCAGTTTCCCTCCCTTTTCAAATAACTCTTCAGGTTTATAGCTCTTCATCCATGCTTCAAGCTGTCGCAGATGCTCCGGATTAGTGCGCACTCCGTCAAGCGGCACCTGGTGCGCGCGCCACGTGCCTTCGACTGGCAGCCCGTCTACTTCTTTCGGCCCTGTCCATCCTTTGGGCGTTCGCATTACGATCATGGGCCAGACCGGACGGCCGTCAAATCCTTTCGATCGCGCCTCCGTCTGAATGGCGCGGATCTCGGCGTAAACCGCATCGAGTGTGGCGGCCATCTGTTGATGTACGAGCGCCGGGTCGTCGCCCGAAACCACATATGGTTTGTATCCATAGCCGCGCAGCAGAGCGGCGAGCTCCTCCTCCGGAATTCGCGCCAGCACCGTTGGATTGGCAATCTTATACCCGTTCAGATGCAGTATCGGCAGCACCGCCCCATCGTGAACCGGATTTAGAAATTTATTCGAGTGCCAGCTTGTTGCGAGTGGTCCCGTCTCCGCCTCGCCGTCGCCGACGACGCACGCGGCAATAAGATCGGGGTTGTCAAAAACCGCGCCATAGGCATGCATCAGCGAATAGCCCAGCTCACCGCCTTCGTTGATCGATCCGGGCGTTTCCGGCGCGACGTGGCTTGGAATTCCGCCCGGAAACGAGAACTGCTTGAAAAGCCGCTGCAGTCCCTCTTTGTCCTCGGTGATATGCGCGTACACCTCCGTATACCTGCCTTCGAGATACGCGTTCGCCACCAGGCCGGGACCACCATGTCCGGGGCCGGTTATGTAGATCATGTTGGCGTCGTGCCTTTTGATGATGCGATTCAAATGAACGTAAATGAAATTCAAACCGGGGGTCGTTCCCCAATGCCCCAGAAGACGCGGCTTGATGTCGCCAATCGAAAGAGGCTCCTCTAGCAGGGGATTCTTGAATAAATAAATCTGACCGATAGAAAGATAATTAGCGGCTCTCCAGTACGCATGCATCAGCCGGAGTTCTTCGGCCTCGAGTGGTGCGCCTTGTATGGTTATCAGGCTGGAATAAGTTTGAGTAGCGGGTGCGGCCATAACTAAAAACACCTCGTCCTTTTCAGATTGCCAGAATGAAGGTTACAACAGGGTTTGGGCGCAGCATAGGTGGTTTTGGCCGTTATGCGAAGCCCAAGATCACATAAGAGTGACTTGAACGCCGCGGAAACGTGTTGCTTCTTTTTCGAGCCGGCTTGAGCCGCCATAGATGTCTAACGCCTCGCGCCATGCAAATAACTACCTGCTGATCGTTCTCGATAGCTGCCGGTACGATTCGTTTGTGACGGCGCGCCCTCGCGTGATGCGTAAGCTCGGGCGTCTCGAGCGCCGTTGGTCCTACGCAACTTGGACCGCGCCCTCTCACTACAACCTCCTGATGGGACTAATGCCTCACACCAACCCCCGCCATATCTTCGCGTCCGACTATTACACGCGTGATTTCCTGAAGTTCAATGAACGGCTGGGATGCGAGAACCTGGAGTTCCGGTCGTTCGTGCCGCGGCTCTATCTACCCGCGCTCTTGCAGCGCTTGGGTTACAGGACCCAAGCGCTGATGTCGCTGCCCGTCCTGAACCCGGCGACCGTGCTGAACACCGGGTTCGACAGTTACGCATTAATGGACCGGCACAACGACATGCGAGCCATGTTGAGCCGGATTCATTTTTCCCCGGATCAGCCTTCGTTCTACATCTTGAATGTAGGTGAAACGCATTATCCCTACGCCCTGCCAAACGAACCCGCCGAAACCTGGCCCCGCATTAGCGGCGTCCATGGGGTTTTCAAACATCTGGATGAGCTCGTAGTGGGTGGGAAACTGCGCCGTGTGCGAAACGAACCGTTCAATAAGCGTGAGCTGAAATTGTTACAACAACGCCAGATCGAGGCCGTGAAGTATTTGGACACGGTGATCGAAGAGCTGTTCGACAAGCTGCCCAAAAATAGTTATGTCACAATCACGTCCGACCACGGCGAACTGTTTGGCGAGGATGGGTTTTTCGGGCATGGGCCTATTCAGCATGAAAAAGTGCTCGAGGTACCTTTTATCGAGGCGAAATTACGGTGAATACGCAGGAGCCTTATCTTTTCTTCGCCTACATCGGCCCTGGCGCCGGCTTCGCGTTCTTGGGTTCGTTTTTTACGATTCTGTTCTCTCTCGCCGCGAGTTTCGTCTCTCTTCTCCTTTGGCCGTTTCGCATGGCGTGGCTCCTCGCTCGCCGCGGCAGTTCGTTTCGCAAGGCAAAAATCCGCAAGTTGATTTTCCTTGGACTCGACGGCTTCGATCCCGATCTGGCGGAAAAATTCATGGCGGAAGGAAAGCTGCCCAACCTGGCACGACTCAAAGCCAAAGGCGGCTACCGGCGTCTACGAACCACTTCGCCTCCTCTTTCGCCCGTGGCTTGGGCCACGTTCGCAACTGGCGTTAATCCGGGCAAGCACAATATTTTCGACTTCCTTAACCGCGATCTCAGGTCGTATGCACCGAAATTGTCCTCCGCCGTTGTGCGGCCGTCGAACCGTGCCGTGCGAATTGGCAGATGGAGCATTCCACTTGGACGGCCCACTGTCGAATTCCACCGCAAGAGCGAGCCCTTCTGGAAGATTTTGGGCCGGCATGCCATCAAAAGTACGGTATTGCGGGTTCCGATCACGTTTCCGCCAGAAAGCTTTAACGGGCGGCTGCTCTCGGCCATGGCCACGCCGGACCTGCGCGGCACTCAGGGGACATTTTCGCTGTTCACTTCAGATTCACAGGCCCGGGAACTCGAAGGCGAGCTGACCGGTCCTGACAACGAACTCTTGCACGACGCACCGCCCGCGAAGATTCCGTTCAAACTCAACCGAAACACAAAGAACTCGTCGTGGACGCTTGAGCTCGATCACGAGAAATACCCGTTAGTCCCGGGCGAATACAGTCCCTGGATCAAACTGCGCTTTCGTATGTCGCCAGGCATTGCGGTGCGCGGAATAGCGCGGTTCCTGCTGAGGTTCGAAGGCTCCCGCATCTCGCTGTACGTAACGCCGATCCAGATCGATCCGGAAAGGCCGGCCTTGCCCATCAGCCAGCCTCGCCACTATGCAATCTACATGGCGAAGTTGTTGGGCTCGTTTTCAACCCTGGGCTTGGCCGAAGACACCTCGGCGCTAAACGAAGGCGCGCTTGACGACGAAGCTTTTCTGAAACAGGCCCGGCTCATTCAGGAAGAGCGCGAGCGGATGTTCTTCAGCGCTCTCGATCATACGCGCCGAGGCGTGGTGGCCTGCGTGTTCGATACCAGTGACCGGGTGCAGCACATGTTCTACCGGTATCTCGAACCTGCGACGGGACCTGGGTCAAACGGCGAAGGCAGCCGCGTCATCGAGCATCTTTATCGAGACATGGACCGGCTCGTTGGCAAAACGCTCGAGCATGTCGATGCAAACACGGCATTGTATGTCTTATCCGACCATGGGTTCTGCGCGTTCCGGCGTGGCGTGAATCTCAACGCCTGGCTTCTTCGGCATGGCTATCTTCATCTTCGCGACGGACACGCGTCTGGCGCCTATCTCGAAGGAGTGGACTGGTCCCGCACTTCTGCTTATGCGTTTGGCCTGAGCGGCATGTATCTGAACCTGCGCGGCCGGGAAGCACGGGGCATCGTCAACCCGCCCGATGCGGAAGAATTGAAGACCGAGCTGATTCAAAAGCTGACGGGTCTCCGCGATGAGACAACGGGCGATATTGCGATCCGAGGCGTGTATGATTCGTCCGTCATCTACAAGGGACCGTACCAAAGCGCGGCACCCGATCTGATCGTCGGCTATACCCGCGGCTACCGGGCATCCTGGGATGGCGCCATCGGCAAAGTGGCGGATTCCGTTTTCGAGGACAATGCCAAGGCATGGAGCGGCGATCATTGCGTTGACGCGGCCCTAGTACCGGGCGTGCTCTTCTCGAATCGCAAGATTGACGCGGACTCGCCCGGCATCGAAGACATGGCTCCTACCGCATTGCAGCTCTTCGGCATTGAGCCGCCCGGGTGGATGGAAGGAGTCTCCGTCGTCCACTGTGCGTAAGCCCGCTTGCCTGAGATTCGCGTTACCGTCGTTGGTTTCTTTATTCTGTTGCAGCTGCGGATCGCATTCGGGAGCAGCGCGAAACAGGCAGGTGATCGTAATCGGAGTGGACGGCATGGACCCCGGCTTTGTCGAGCGGCACTGGAACGAGCTGCCGAATTTGAATCGCCTGCGGCACAAAGGCAGCTTTTCGCGTCTCGCGACGACAATGCCGCCCCAAAGCCCTGTCGCCTGGTCAACCTTCATTACCGGACTCGACCCCGATGAAACTGGCATCTTCGATTTCGTCCACCGCGACCCGGCGACGCTTGAACCGTATCTGTCAACGGATCGGACCGAGGAACCGCGGCTGAACATTCCGCTCGGCCCCTATCTGCTGCCCCTCGAACATTCGCGCGTTGTCTCGCTGATGAAAGGCGAGGCGTTCTGGCAGATCCTCGCCGGACACGACGTCCCCGTCACGGTAATGCGGATACCGGCAAACTATCCGCCGGTTCATGCGGGAAACGAAATCGCCGGAATGGGCACGCCAGATTTGCGCGGCACGCTGGGTACGTTCAGTTTCTATACCGACGATCCGGACGAAATCACAAGGCCCGTGTCAGGAGGTGTTATCAACCGCGTAAGCTTGCGCGACGGTCACGTTTCGCTCAAAATCGACGGCCCTGCCGATTCGCTGCGCAAAGACCGCGGCGTCACGCAAGCCGATTTGGAGGTTGACGTCGATCCCGAGCGCCCGCTTGCCCGTCTCACCGTGGGCTCCGACGTAGCGATCGTCAGGCAAGGCGAATGGTCGGATTGGATCGCTGCCGATTTTGAGCTGATTCCACATGTGGCGAATGTTCGCGGCATGGTTCGCGTCTATGCCAAGCAACTGCATCCTCAATTTGAGCTGTATGTTTCGCCCGTGAACGCCGATCCCGCCGCGCCGGCGCTTCCGATTTCGGCTCCTGCTTCGTTCAGCCGCGCGCTGGCCGAAGAGATCGGGCCGTATTTCACGCTCGGCATACCCGAGGACACATCCGCGCTCCGCCAAGGCGTGTTCGATTTGGACGATTTTCTATCGCAAAGCCGTCTCGTGCTCGACGACGAGCGCCGGCTCTTTCACTATTCGCTCGATCATTTCAACAGCGGTTTTCTGTTCTTTTATTTTTCCTCGGTCGATCAGAATTCGCACATACTCTGGGGCAAGTACGAAGCGAACCTGCTCGATGTGTACCGCGCCATCGACGACTGTATCGGAGAGGCCGCGCGGCGCTTCCCCGCATCCGAACTGATCGTCATGTCCGACCACGGCTTCAGCTCGTTTGAGAGAGCCGTCAATTTGAACACCTGGCTGCATGAGAACGGATATCTCGCACTCAGAGGGGCGGGATCAGACACTAATACACGAACACTGGCTGATATCGACTGGCAGCACACGAAGGCCTATGCCTTGGGATTGAACGGCCTGTATCTGAATATGGCAGGCCGCGAGGCTCACGGAATCGTGCACGAGGGAGCGGAACGCAACGCGCTGGTCGAAGCGCTTGCGAATCAACTCTGCGCGTTTCGCGACCCGGAGAACGGGCGCGTGGTTTTCGAAACGGTCACGCCAACGCGTCCGGCCGCAAGCAATTGGCGTGTGGCGCCCGACATGATTGCCGGCTATGCGCGCGGCTATCGGGCCTCGTGGCAGACGGCGCTCGGCGAAACGCCCGAAGACATTATCGACGAAAACACCGATGCGTGGATTGCGGATCACTGCATCAATCCGGCCGACGTTCCCGGTGTTCTGTTTACATCCCAGCCAATGAAGTCTGGCCGTTGGTCACTGAAGGATCTCGCACCATCGATTCTGTCTTTGTATGGCATTTCTAAACCGGCTGTGATGACGGGGCGTACCATTTTCTAGGGTGAAACATGAATTCAAAAACAGCCGTGAAACTGAACAAACTCCTATGCCAGCGCGCGCGCTATGCGGCGAACAAAATAGGCTACAGTTCGCTCGAGGAATTCATCGAACACGCAATCGAAAAAGAGCTAGCGCAGTTTGAAGAGGGCCAGTCGAAGGAGGATGTCATCAAAAAATTGAAGGGATTGGGTTACATCGATTGACAGCGGCCGATCTCGGTTGGCGGGCAGCGGCGGCGCTACTCGGTCTGAGCGTAGTTTCGGGAATCGTCACGGCAGCGGTCTTTCGCCGCTTCTCCGATCGAGTTCAAATGAAGCAGACCATTAACCGAATCATCGCTCATCTGCTCGAGTTCCAGCTCTTTGTGGACGAGCCGCTCATCGTGCTGCGCGCCCAGCGCGATCTGATCGGCCAAAATCTTCGGCTGCTTCGTTTATGTCTTCGCCCCTTTTTGATTCTCGCTGTGCCTTACTTCTTTCTGTTTGTTCAACTAAACTCCTGGTTCTCACACGCCCCGCTTGCGCTCGCGAAACCCGCGATTGTCACCGTGCAGCTCAACCGGCTGGCCACGCTTGCGCCGCTTGTCTTGCGCGCCCCTGCCGCGATCGAGGTCGAGCCAGATAGCGTACGATCCCTCGCGTCGAAGCAAGTGAGCTGGCGCATCCTTCCGCTTCGCAGCTTCAGCGGCCAGTTGACGGTTTCCCTCAACGGCCGCGCTATCACAAAGACTGTGGCCGCAGGCGCCGGATTTCACTACGCGGCTAGCGTCCGCCAGGGTTCGATGGCAAGATTCCTGGCCGATCCCGCAGAACTGCCCTTTCGCGACCAGGATATTAGCTGGATTGAAGTGGGCTATCGCCACGCGACGGTTCTCGGGTTTCCGTGGCTTGCCTGGTTCCTGATTGTTTCCGGCATCTCGGCACTGGCTTTCAACCCTCTGAAGCGGCTTGTAACGAGAGCGGCGCCAATTGCATTCGCGGCAGCTTTTCTTTGCTCCGGCGCCCAGCTCGCCCGGGCAGCAGACGTGCCCCCAAAGCCGCCCGTGATCCTGATCTCGATTGACACGCTTCGCGCCGATCATCTCAGCTCGTTTGGCTATCGAAAGATCGCAACGCCGAACATCGATTCTTATGCCGAAGGCGGAACGTTGTTTACTGCGATCGATTCCCAGATTCCTCTAACACTGCCTTCGCACACCGTGCTCTTTACTTCCACGTACCCGTTTCAAACCCGAATTGAAGAGAATGCCGAGCGTGTTCCCTCGCGAGCCGTGACGCTCGCCTCAGTGCTACGCTCGCATGGTTACGCAACCGGTGCGTTCATTGGCAGCGTCTTCCTCGAGCGTCAAATGGGACTCGATCAGGGCTTCGACGACTACGACAGCCCCTTCAACTTCGAGGCTTTCTCGCCTATTTCAGGCGAGATGATGTTCGGAGGTCTTGCGCGCAACCCGTTTTCGGCGCAGGAGCGGCGGGATGGCGCGTTAGTAATCCATGCCGCGGGCGAGTGGCTTAAAATCCACCATGACCAGCCTGCTTTCGCCTTTGTGCACCTGTTCGATCTGCACGAACCCTATCGCATCCCGGAGCGTATTTATCGCGAGCAAGGCATCTCGGGTTACGATGCCGAACTGAAATACGTTGATCGTCTGATGGGCGAGTTTCGCCAGATGCTCCAGAAAGCCGGATGGTGGGACCGCTCGCTCGTCATCGTTCTATCGGACCATGGCGAGGGCCTCGATGAGCATGGGGAAGAGAGCCATGGCTATTTTATTTACGAGAGCACGCTGTGGGTGCCGTTGCTGATTCATTGGCCAAACGGCTCGGGCCTGCATCAGGCGCGGGTGGCCGATGCAGCTGGACTGATCGACGTCGCACCGACGATTCTCGATTTCTTGCGTTTGCCGTCTGTTGCTTCTTTTGAAGGCAGAAGTCTGCTTCCGGTAGCGCTCGCGAAGCCGGGCGAAAGCCGTCATGCAATCTACAGCGAAACTCTCCACACGCATGATGCCTTTGGTTGGTCGCCGCTTCGAAGCATCCGGATTGACGGCTACAAATACATCGAAGCACCTAAACCCGAGTTATACAATCTCGCTGCCGATCCGAACGAACGCGCGAACCTAATCGAAAAAGATCCTGCGAGAGCGCAATCGCTTCGCGCCCAGCTCGCGAAAATTTTGGCCCGCTATCCACCTGTCAAGGCCGGGTCTACTAGCGCCAACTCGCCGCAAACGCAGACGCTGCTCGGGTCGCTGGGTTATCTCTCGCACGGCCCGGAAACGAAGCTGAACAGCGCAGGTCCCGATCCAAAAGACCGTCTGCCCGAGTACCGGCTTTACAGGCAAGCCATGCTCAATGTCTACGATGGCCGTTACGACCGAGGGATTCCGATTCTCGAACAAGTTCTCGCCCGCGACCCGCACAATCTTTTGGCGCGCCGCGATTTGGGAGCCTCATACCTCGAATTGGGAGACTATGCAAAAGCGCGATTGAATTTTGAGCAGGTGATTCGAGCTGCGCCCGGGGACTACCAGGCGCATTACGAACTGGGTCTCGCGAACGAACATTTGGGACGGCTTCAGGAAGCGATTGGGAATATGGAGACGGCCTGCAGGCTCGCGCCCGATGCAGCACAATGCCGCGACGAACTGAAGCGGCTCAAGCAGAAGGCAGAGAAATAGCATGCGCTCGTGGGGGCGGCTGGTAGCCTGCGGCGGGTTGTCAACCCGCTACTGGCAGCTATTTGATTTCGACGTCGAATTCGTAAAAACCCTCATTGTCTTCGAGGCCGCCATTGCGGCCATTCACAGAAAACCAAGTACCGCCGCCGCGAGTGCTGACAATCATCGCGCCAGCTGGTGAATCTTGCGCCAAGAATCCTTGGCCTGCACGCGAGCCACTCCCAGAAGGACCGCTGCACCCTTCCGAGCCTCGCGCCTTGAAGTCCCAACACACGATGCCGTGGGCATTGGTCACTATTACCGTTCGACCGGACGAATTGGGGATACTCGCGCCCCATTCTAAATTGGCCGGCAGAACGACGTGATAACCCGTGCCGGTGCGCTCGACAATCGCGCGCTCGGGCGTACACAGATTGCGATTAGGCAGGCATGCCGACATCGAAAAGGTGATGTCGGACGACACCATGGCGACGCTCGACGATACGGCGGTCTCGTCGAAAGACCAGCTGAGAATATCGTGATTCTGCCATCCCCAACCGGTCGAGGCGGTGAATCCGACCCAGGCGCTGCCTTGCTGGTCCATTACGACCGAGAGATCCACCACAGTTTTCAAAACAGGAGCTGCGGACCCGTCCAGATAAACCGACAAGACGGGCGGCTCGAAGACGATGCGCGCAGTGTGTACCTTGCGATCCTTCAAACGAACGCTCAGATTCGGCGTGAACGCGAGGCGCTTGGCGGGCCAGCTCATTTCCGTGGGCCGTCCGTAGGTACATACCGCAATGTAGTTCGAGGACGGATCTCCTGCGTCCTGATTTCGAAACGTATCGAAGAAAACCGCGACGCTCCACGCAATCCCCGGTTGCCCTTTGTTGCTCGAATCTCCAACAGCAAAGCCCCCTGCTGAACCGCGGGCTCCCAATGCGGATGGACTTGAATTCTGTATAACGAAAGCGAACCCGTCAGCGCCTCGCCCGAGGCCGCCTTGATCTGTCAACTGGAATTGGAATGTGGTCTCGAAACCAGACGCCACCTTCTGCTTCTCGGCCAACCAAACAGCACCCGATTGATTGGGCCGCGCTCGGGTCAGACGCAGAACCTTGGCAGACACCGCGGCGCCGCCTGCCAGATTGAGACCTCGTGTAGACGCGAAATCGTCGAAGCGAGTGGCTGCCGGCGCATTGTTCGCGGCAATCGCGGCTAAGAACAGGATGAAAACCGGCTGCATGCATCCGTTACTCTTTCGAGGCTGCGAATCCAGCGGCTCTCAGATCTCGAAGCAGGAGGCCGCTCGCGTTCCGCGGATAGCCGAAATCCCAGAAAGCGTCGCCCGAAAAACTCTCCCAGATTCTTTCATCCGTTCCCGTCAATAACGCTCGCAGGCGTTCGTCGGCTTGCTGCACCTCCGGGTCGTGATCCAAACCCGCGATGGCGATGGCGCCTCGTAGATCGAGATCGTGCCGGTATTCATCGAGCCGGTAGCGGTAGCCGAGCTCGACTTCGGCGACAAACTCGGCCCACCGCCGGATCAGTCCGGCGCGGCCGCCGCGGACAATGTGCTCCGGGTAGCCGTTGTCTTCGAGGTAGCAGACAATCTCGTCGTCGCTCATATGCGGCTCAGAAACGAAAGGCGTACTGACAACCTCATAGTACTTTCAAGTTTCGTCCTCTGTCGTCGATAAGTAACATTTGCGCCCAGTTTTGTTTTGGCCGGTGGTATAACGAATGAAAGCGCACAGGCCGGGTTTGCCGTTGTGCGTGGTTAAGAAATGACGAGGTGGAGAAATCGTTAAGGTCTGCGTTCTCGCTAGCAGCAGTTCCGGCAATTGTGTTTTTGTTGGAACCAGCCGGACGCGTGTGCTGGTCGATGCCGGGTTGAGCCGGCGCGAGATTACAAAGCGGCTGGCCGCCATTGGCGAATGTGTGGAATCGCTCGACGCGATTCTCGTGACGCACGAGCATTCCGACCATACCAGCGGACTGGTTTCTGTGGCCAATAAGCTGAACATTCCCGTCTTCCTCACCGAGCGGACGTCGCCGATGATCGATTGGGGCGAATCGGAGGCGCATCTCGAAAAGTTTCAAGCGGGCCGCTGCTTCGGCGTGGGCGAGCTCGAGGTTCGAAGCTTCACCATTCCCCATGACGCGATCGATCCGGTTGGCTATCTTCTGCGGGCGGAGGGAGTTCGCATCGGCGTTGTCACCGATCTGGGCTACATGCCGGATTCCATCAAGATCCATCTTCGATCGGCCGACCTGCTTCTGCTCGAATCGAATCACGATCTGGGTATGTTGAAGGATGGCCCCTACCCCTGGTCGGTGAAGCAGCGTGTGATGGGCCGCCGCGGCCACTTGTCCAACGAAGTAGTGGCCGATTTCATTCGCGACGATCTGGATGTTACCGTCTCGACTCTCATCCTGGGCCATTTGAGCGAGCACAACAATCATCCTGAACTGGTACGCCAGTCCGCCGCCAAAGCCCTCTATGGCCGGGCGCTGTTTACCAAGCTCGTGATCGCTGAGCCCGGGGTGCAGTCGGAAGTATTCGTGTACTGACCGCGTTCGCTCACGCCCAACGCGTGCCCCATGCCACAATCGAATTTCACGCATGATCGCTCGCTATACGCGCCCGGAAATGGGCGCTGTCTGGTCCGATGAGAACAAGTATCGCTGCTGGCTGGAAGTAGAATTAGCGGCTTCCGAAGCCCTCGCCCAATTAGGCGAGGTGCCGAAGCGACGCCGCGTGCGCTCTGCGCCGGTATGCCGGTTTCGATGTGGGGCGCATTCAGGAGATTGAGCGCGAAGTCCGCCACGACGTCATCGCGTTCACAACTGCGGTGGCGGAGACGATGAAGCGCCAGGGCGCGGGCGAAGCTTCACGCTGGCTACACTATGGCCTCACGTCGAACGATGTCGTCGATACCGCCCAGGCTTTGCAGATTCACGCCGCGTCCGTCATCATTTCGAAGGGCCTCGACGATCTTTCGGATGCTCTACGCGTTGCCGCTTTCAGGTATAAAGACGCGGTCCAGATCGGGCGCACTCACGGCATTCACGCTGAGCCCATCACCTTCGGATTGAAGCTGGCGATCTGGTGGGACGAGATTGCGCGTCATCGCCGCCGATTCCAGTCGGCCGCCGAAGAGATCCGCGTAGGAAAGATTTCAGGCGCAGTCGGCACCTTCGCGCATATTGGACTCGAAGTGGAAGAGAGGATCTGCGCTCGGTTGGGTTTGAGAGCGGCTCCGATCACGTCTCAGGTCCTCTCCCGCGACCTGCATGCGCATTACGTGGCGACGCTCGCCTGTATTGCCGGAACGCTCGAGAAAATCGCGCTCGAGATACGGCATCTGCAACGAACCGAAGTGCGTGAAGCGGAGGAACCGTTTGCCGCCGGGCAGAAAGGCAGTTCCGCCATGCCGCACAAACGCAATCCGGTGACATCGGAGCAGATCTGCGGCCTGGCGCGGTTGGTGCGCGCTTACGCGCAACCGGCTTTTGAAGATGTCGCTCTATGGCACGAGCGCGATATCTCTCACTCCTCCGTTGAGCGGGTCATTCTGCCCGACTCGACGATTTTGATCGACTATCTTCTTTCGAAGACGCTCTGGCTGATTTCAGGCCTGCGCGTCGATGCCGGCCGTATGCGGGCAAACGTCGATTTAACCCACGGGCTGATCTTTTCCGGCCAGCTCCTGCTCGATCTTTCGGCTGCGGGCATGTTGCGAGAAGAGGCGTACCGGGTAGTGCAGGAGCACGCAATGCACGCCTGGGAGAGCGGAGGTGACTTTCAGGCAGCGATTGTGGCGGACCCGCTGATCCGGCAATATCTCAGCGACACCGCACTGGACGAGGCATTCTCGCTCGCACGCCAGCTTCGTCACATCGACAACATTTTCGCTCGTGTCTTCGGTTTATGAGCAAGGCGGCGGGCGATATTCTTAGCCAGCCAAGATTTTCCGGGCCTGATGCAGGCCGCGACGCAAAGACGCGTAAAAAGCCTAGCTGAAGATTTTTGTGTACGAAACTGGCAAGTTTCGTTTAAACTGAAGTCGGACCGAACGCAAAATGGCAGTCAACGGCCGGAAAAAGCCCCCGAAAGAGCTGGAACTAGCGCGTGTCTTACTAGTTGACGGCAACGTGTCGTCGCGCCTTACGCTGAAGACCGTTTTGGAAGCGGGTGGCTATTCGGTGGATGCCGCTGCATCCGCGGCGGAAGCTGTCGGTAAGTTAGACGAGCGGCAATATGAGCTTGTGCTCAGCGATTTGCAGATGGAATCTCCGGAAGCCGGGCTTAAGGTGCTCGCGCATGCCCGGTTGATGGATTACAAACCGGCAACAGCTCTGGTTACGACGTACCAGAACAAGAAATTGAATGTAAAGCGGCCTGTGTTCGTCGAGCCGGAGGATCTTCCCGGTCTCTTGAGCAAAGTCGCCGATCTCATCAGCCAGCGCGCGGCACGGATCGTAGAGAGGCAGCTCAGACAAGCGTAGGCGCCTGATAACTTCCGGGGCGTGGTCTTATTAAAAATTCTTCAACCTTGGTTCACTGCTTCGGGTTGTTCAACATCCAGCGCGAGTCTATCGGTCTTGAATGAATCGTTGTTGCTCGCTTGGTCTACTAAGAGGCTTGCTACGCAGTTCCGGCCCCTGCTCTTTGCCGCATAAAGCGCCTCGTCGGCAGCCCGGATATAAGTTTCGATCGGCCGCTCCAAGCAGTCCGAAATCGTAACGCCGAAACTTGCCGTGACGCGCAGCTGCCGGCCATCGACAAACATCGGTTTTTGCTCGAGAATCATCCGCATTCGGTCGGCTTGATGGTGCGCCTGCTCGAGATCGCAGTTCGGCAGAACGACCAAGAATTCTTCGCCGCCGTAGCGCCCGATTTGATCGTAGGGGCGCATATGCGTTCGAAATCGATGCGCGGTTTCTCTTAATACAGCGTCGCCGGCCAGATGCCCGTACGTGTCGTTGACCCGCTTGAAGTGGTCCAGGTCAAGCAAAACAATACCCACCGATCGCTGGTCGCGATGGCACCGTGCGATCTCCGATTCGAGAACGGTGTGAATCGCCGACCGGTTGGGAAGCATAGTCAACAGATCCTTTTCGGCTCTTTCGCGCAGTTCCTCGCGCGCATTCATCAGGTTGATCTGAAGATCGACAATCCGCTTCCCCGCCCGGAGGCGAACTTGCAATTCGTGCTCATGGAAGGGCTTGACGATGTAATCGTCCGCCCCCGATTCCATCCCTTCCACTGTTTCTTCTTTCGTATTCTTCGAGGTCAGCAGGAGAATATACGTGTAAGGCTCCCGCGCGGTCTTCCTTACTTTGCGGCAGACTTCGATTCCCGTCAGCCCTGGCATGACCCAATCCAAAATGGCTAGTGGCGGAGAATCTTCGCCAGATAAAATGCTCCAAGCCTGTTCGCCGTCTTCGGCAACCACGACTTCATAGCCCCAACGTTGCAGAGTGCTACGCAGAAGTACGCGCGACATGGCACTGTCGTCTGCAATCAGAACTTTCATTTAGGATTGCACCGTCCTGCATCTGCCGGGCTGTGTACGCCAAACATACAATTCGATCTGCCGCTGATCCCCTCGAACTGCGCGAAAGATTGGGGGCGCCGTCATTTTGAGAACGGAAGGAATGAAAATCCTTTCTATACTATGAGCGTAGATGGAAAAGTCGTCAATAGCCCGGGAAATTGCCGCATATTTCCGCATGCTGCCAAACAGGCAACCTCTTATTATGAGATTTGCACCGCTTTTTCTTTTGAGACGTCCGCGCAAAACGGGCTGGACGGCCTTTGCGCCTTTGACAGATACGCGCAAAACGGGCTGGACTGCGCCCTTTGCGCTTGTGAGTTGCTCGCCAGAAGCGAGCGAAAGGAGTGTGGGATGAACAACTCGGTTCTTGTGCCGATGGTGGTCGAGCAAACATCGCGAGGGGAACGCGCTTACGATATCTATTCGCGCCTGCTCAAGGAGAACATCATCTTTCTGGGCACCCCAATCGACGACAATGTGGCAAATCTGGTGATGGCCCAAATGCTGTTTTTGGCCGCGGAGGATCCGGAGCGGGATATCTCTCTGTATATCAACTCTCCGGGCGGGTCGATTACGGCCGGTTTGGCCATTCTTGATACGATGCGGCTCGTCGAGCCGGACATCACAACGTACTGCATTGGACAGGCGGCTTCGATGGCCGCCGTACTGCTCGCTTGCGGGACCAAGGGTAAGCGCTTCAGCCTTCCCCACTCGCGAATCTTGATTCACCAGCCCTCGATGAGCGGTCTCGCCGGACAGGCCGCTGATATCGACATCTACGCGCGCGAGATTCTCCGGATGCGCCAGTCTCTTAATGAAATTCTGGCTGATGCGACCGGCCAGCCGGTCGAGAAGATAGCCCGCGACGTGGACCGGGACTACATCATGGAGCCGGACAATGCGCTCGAATACGGAATGATTGATCGCATTGTTGACAGCCGTGCCCTTCAACCCGTTCCGACGCGCTAGGAGCCTCTGGCAGAAGTCCCAATAGACTGAATGTCTGTCCCACAAGGTCTGTAAACTGTTGGTGCGGTGTTGTGGGACAGGCGCTTTCGCCTGTTTGACTTCATTCCCACGACTTCTGTCACAGACTGCCAGGAAATTTCTGACATAGCTCGGGCAAGGTGCCTTCGTGGGTTTAGGCCGCAGGGCGCCTCGTGTCGAGGTTTCCCTGTAATTTTTTGGCCGCGGCATGATTCTAGTCTCTGTATCGGCTGAATTAGGCCAAACTTGACGCTTGTGGTTTGTTTGGAGATATCACTTTTGGAATTCCTACTATGATTCCTGGAAAGCTGTTTACTCCCTCTCTTGACCTCGATGGCTACATCGGTTAGAGTAAGGGTTCTGTAACTGTGTTTCTAAGGCCATAATCGCAGCTTATACTTCAAACGATGCCCCAAGACCGATCCGCTACGGCACGCATCCTGTTGATTTGCCTGACAACCGTGGTATTTGGGTGGACTCGGGAGGCGTTTTCGGCGGAGGGCGGTGCGGCCGGCACTCCGGGAGGCTACTCGAATACATTCGCCTCTCCCAGACCGGACGATGTGCATACGGCGGAGGCGGATAGCCGCATTGCAAAAGCGGACCAGCACCTGGCATTAGGCAAACAACTGTACTTTAGAGGCGATCTCGAGGGTGCTCGCCGCGAATTCGACCTGGCGGTAGATGCACTCCTAAATGCTCCCGAGAACCTGCCCGACCGGCGCCGCATCGAACGGAAGCTCGACGAGGTCAGCGATCTGATCTACCGGTTCGACATCGAGAAGCTCGGAGCCGGCCAGACGAGCGACGATCTGGTCTTCGATCAAGCGCCGATCGATCAGTTCCGCGACATGACGTTTCCCGTCGACGAATCGCTGCTGCCGAAGGTGAACTTCGAGCTTAAGCAGACCGCTTCCGCCATTCCGCTTGAACTTTCTGATCCTGTCCTCGCCTACATTCACTATTTTTCAACCGATCATGGACGCAAGGTGCTGTTAAGCGGCTTCCGCCGAGCGGGGCGCTACAAACCCATGATTGAGCGCATCCTGGCAGAGGAGGGCGCGCCACAGGAGCTGATTTATCTGGCCCAAGCCGAGTCCGGCTTCTTGCCTCGGGCTATTTCTAGAGCCCATGCGATGGGTATGTGGCAGTTTATCGCGGGCACTGGGCAGCTTTACGCACTCGTTCGCGATTCCTCGGTCGATGACCGGTTCGATCCCGAAAAAGCCACCCGGGCGGCGGCCCGGCTGTTGAAGGACCTGTACCAGCGGTATGGCGATTGGTACCTTGCCATGGCTGCATACAACTGTGGCGCCGGCAATGTGGACCGGGCGGTAGAGCGCACCGGATATGCCGATTACTGGAAGCTGCTCGAGCTGCATGCGCTCCCAAAGGAAACAGCGAACTACGTGCCAATTATTCTAGCGATGACCATCATGGCCAAAAATCCAAAGGACTATGGCCTGGATGACATCGAGGAGGATGGCCCGCTCGAGTTGGATACCTTGCACCTGGACGCAACCACCAACGTCGCGCTGATTGCAGACGCAGCCCAACAGCCGGTTTCCCTCATTCGCGAGCTCAATCCCTCCCTGCTCAGCGGCCTGGCTCCCGCGGGTTACAGTCTCCATGTGCCGAAGGGCGCCGGGGAGTCGACCCTTAGCGCTCTTGAATCGGTGCCTTCCGTCAACAGAAACTCCTGGCGGCTACACCACGTCGCGGCAGGTGAAACTCTCGCGACCATCGCGCGGCAATATCATGTAGGGGCCGATCGCATCGTGGCTGTGAACAGCGGGTCGGATTCGCTCGATGCGGGCGACACCCTGCTGATCCCGGCCGTCTATCACCCGCCCGTGAGCCCTTCGCGGACACGCGGCCGGCGCGCTTCGAGAGCCCACATCGCTGGAGTTTCCGCCGCTGTGTCGCGTTCGAATGAGGCGCGGCACAACGCGAAACCTGCGCCTTCGCGTGTTTCCTCGAATATTCTTCATCGCCGCGCAGCCGTAAGAACTGCCAGCCTTCATCGTTAACTTAGCCTCCGAATTTTAAGCCTCGCGCTTCTTTCGACACGTTACCCTCTTGCGCATCGTCAGACGTTGTGAAATCATTTTGCTTTCTCGCATCATGATTACGTTTGATGCACCTGTTTAGTTTTCAAAGGAGCTGCGCATGAGTCTTGAGTACAGGCTTTTTGCAGAGGAAGAAGACGACGATTTCGATTACGAGGATGAGCATGTCGAGTTCGAGTCAGATAAGGGCGAGTATGACGACGAGGATGAGGAGGAGGATGAGAAGCCGGGTAAGCCTGTGACCCCGCCCCCCGCCGTGGAGGCGCCTAAGCCGGCCGAAGTTCCCGGCCCGAAGGCCGAGGGAGAAAAGGACCGCAAGCCCCAAGAGGCTCCGGCTAAGAAAGCCGCGCCAAAGAAGGCAGCGGCCAAAGCGCCTGCGGTGAAGAAGGAGGCGGCTGCGGCGCCAGCACCGCCCGTCAAACCGGCACCGCCGGCTGCGAAGGCGCCTGCCGCGAAAAAGGCGGCGCCGGCAAAGAAGACCGCCGTGAAGAAGGTGGTTAAGAAAGCCGCCTCCAAGAAAGCCGTTAAGAAGGCCGCGCCGAAGAAGGCGGTCAAGAAGGCCGCCAAGAAGACCGTGAAAAAAGCGGCGCCAAAGAAGATTGCAAGCAAGAAGGCTGCTCCGAAAAAGGCGGCAAAGAAGGCTGCATCGAAAAAGGCTGTGAAGAAAGCCGTGAAAAAGGCAACGGGAAAGAAAGCCGCTGCGAAAAAACGCCGGTAGCGGACTTGGGAGGCAGTCTCAGGCGGGGAGTGAAGGTGGACTTGGCCGAGGCTGCCCCCAATGCTCCCTAGGCTTTGAGTTCCTTGCGAACGGCCACACGGCACCGTTCAAAGAGTTCGAGCAGCGAATCAGCATACTCTTCACTGGTCCGAACGGCCTTGGTCGTGAACCCGGTGGATCCCGTGGCCTTACCATAGCCGGTGGTCACGGCGATAAATTTCATCAACTCGAGAGCAATCTCGTCGGGATTGGCCTTCGCGGCTTCGGTGCCTTGCGTGTCTTCTGCCATTTTGCTTTGAGCGGGAATTCCTGTATTGGTCCTCAATCTGGTTTCAGCCCACACCAGGATACCAGCCGGGTTCCCGCCGACCTTGGTTCGCCATGCCGATTTCAGCGCGCCGCTTGCTCCGCAAAATGCGAGGTGGGGCGCAGTCTCATCTGATCGAAGGAAGCGATGGGCACCATTACGTAGTCAAGTTCCTGAACAATCCCCAGCACCGAAGGATTCTCATCAACGAGTGGCTCGCGGGTGTCTTCCTGAAACACTTGCAGATACACACTCCCGATCAATCTCTGATTGAAATACCGGCCGAGTTCATCGCCGAAAATCCAGAGCTCCATATTGCGCGGGGCTCCCAGCGCGAACCGCCTGTGGCGGGGTTGCATTACGGCTCCAGGTTCTCGGTAAACCCGGACAAGACCGCGATTTACGACTTCCTTCCCGATAGCCTTCTCGGAAAAATTGAAAACCGGTGCGATTTCGCGGCGGCCGTTGTGTTCGATAAATGGGTCTCGAACGCGGATTCGCGGCAGGCAATCTTCTTTCGGGCGCGGGCCAAAACGTGGACTCCTTTAAAGGGCTCCGCGCCCGCCCGCACGGGTTTTTTCGCGCAAATGATCGACCATGGCTTCGCGTTCAATGGTCCGCATTGGGATTTTCCAGATTCTCCGGTTCAAGGCATCTATTTCCGGTCGAGCGTATACGACGAAGTGGAATCGCTCGACTCGTTTCAACCCTGGCTGGATCTGGTGACGCATTTTCCTGTGGAAGTCGTCGACGAGGCGTGGAAGGGAATCCCGCCAGCCTGGCTCGACGCCGATGAATTGGAACTCGAACGCCTCCTCGAAAAGCTGCTAAAGCGCAGGGGCCGCGTTGAACAGTTGCTCCTTGAAGTGAAAGAGAAGCGCCCCAGTGTCTTTCCGAACTGGGGATGAGCACTATTCACCCTGCGGCGGATTGTGCGCCGGTTGCGCTCAGAATCTCGTGCGTAACCCGTTTCGCAGTGAGCGGCGCCAGCAGAATGCCATTCCGGAAATGGCCATAGGCAAGAATCAAGGGCGTCTGCTTCCAGCGCCCGAGCTGCATTTTCGCTGCTCCCGGACGAAGTCCGGTCCAGACATCGACCGGCTCGAGTTGCGCAAGGATCGGCATGATACCGGCTGCATCGTGAAAAATTCGATCCGCAATGGAGGAGTCGATTGTCCGTTCGAAGCCCACTCGCTCGATAGAACCGCCGGCTACCAAGAATCCATTGCTACGCTGAAGCACGTAATTGTCCTGATGGCGAACGATAGTGGGACAAGCGCCGGGTTGCAGATTGAAACCGAGCAGATGTCCCCTGACGGGCTCAGTTGAGGGAATCGGGTCCGCGCCCTCGATACGCAGGGCTCCACTCCATGCGCCCGCCGCAAGAACGGCCGAGGAGTAACGAACGCCCCCAACAATTACGGCGCCGAATTCCACGCGAACATCGTTAACCGGCGCATTCTCCCGGATTTCAGCTCCCGCCCTTTCGCACGCTGCCCGCAGCGCCTGCATCAGATCTCGCGGCGCGACGATCGCATCGCCGGGATAGAACAGGGCGCCCGTCAGCCCTTCTGTCTTTACATGAGGTGAAAAGGTACGGACTTGCTCGACGGTCATCGGCCGGCTGCGGATGCCGAATTCAGCTTGCTTATCGGCGCGGGACACGAGAGTTTCCCATTCTTCGGAACTGTAGGCCAGCTCGATCGCACCGCACTCCTGATAATCGATGGCAACGCCGCTGAACTGGGAGAGTTCCTCGACGAAGGATCTATAGAGCCCGGCGCTCTCGACAAACAGCTCGACCAAGTCGAAACATTCATCAATTTCGCCGCCCGGCGCCAGCATTCCGGCGGCTGCCCAGGTTGCCTCCGTGCCCAATTGACCCTTCTCAAGAAGAGTGACGTCGAGGCCCGCTTGAGCGAGGCGCCATGCGATGGACGTTCCTATGATTCCGCCGCCTATGATCGCGGCGCTCGCGCCTTTATTCACGCTTTATTCCTCCAAAAGGCTCGCTGGCTGAAGTGCTGGCGGGCTGGACACGGTCGCATTCTGCACAACTTCCAGAAATGCCTTCGCGGCGTGGCTCAGGGCGCGGCGGTTGGGATACACAAGCCGTATTTTGCGCTCGCAATAGAGTTCCTTGACGCGAATCTCGCGTAGAAGATCCTGCTCGATCTCTTGTTCGACGCACATGCGCGGCAGAAATGCCACACCTTCGTTCTCCTGCACCATGCGGCGGATGGTTTCTACCGTTGGCATTTCAACATCCATATTCAGCGGCACTTTGTGACGCTGAAACTCGCGCAGGACGATCTCGCGATAGGGCGAGAGCACGTTGTGCGCGATGAATGTTTCCATGTCCAGTTCTGTGATCGAGACTTCCCCGCGCTCAGCGAATCTGTGCTTGGGAGCTACGACGAGGGAAAGATGGTCGGTTGAAATGACTTCGGCAATGAGGTGATCGTCTTCCGGGTCGTAGCTGATCACACCCAGCTCGAGCTCGCCATCTAAAAGTTGCGACGGAATCTTGCTCGATAGGCTGCGGCGAATCTGTACCTTTACTTTCGGAAACAAACGGCGGAAGCGCTGTATGTGCGGAATCAAATAGAGCGATGTTGATTCATTCGCTCCGATACTCAAACGGCCGGCATAATTATCCCGAAGCTCATGAAGCGCGTTCTCCAGATCGGATTCCAGGTTTTGAAACCTGCGCGCAAACTCGAGCACCACACGCCCCGCGTCCGTGAGCAGCAGTTCACGACCCGAACGGTCTATAAGCTTCTCTTTCAAATCGCTCTCTAAGCGCTGAATAGCAATTGAGATAGCCGGCTGCGTTCGCAACAGCTTCTCCCCGGCGCGCGAGAAACTTCGCTCCGTCGCAACCGTCAGGAAAACCTTTAGGGGATACAGTTCCATGCAGGCGGGGCACATAAGGCGCCCTTATCTCATGATTGTAACTAATGACGAATCGAAACACTATAAATTTGCATAATCGAAAGCCGTTTCCTACCATGGGGAAAGTTGGCTTGTGACCTTTAAGCCACCGAGACTCCAACCGGAGGAATGATGGATCGCGTATACGTCTTCGACACTACCCTGCGTGACGGGGAGCAATCGCCGGGCTGCAGCATGACGACACCTGAGAAGCTGCGAATGGCGGCTCAGCTTGTGGATTTAGGCGTGGACATTCTGGAAGCTGGCTTTCCGATCGCGTCCGACGGCGATTTTGAAGCCGTGCGGGCAGTGAGCCGTCAGTTTTCCTGGGTGCAAGTCGCGGCTCTTGCGAGAGCGACAAAACTCGATATCGAGCGCGCGGCGGAGTCGTTGCGGGATGCCAAGCGTCCGCGAATTCACACCTTCATTGCGACGAGCGACATTCATTTGAAGTACAAGCTGAAGAAAACGCGAGAACAGATTTTCGAAGAGAGCGCCGCCGCAGTGGAATTGGCCCGCTCGTACACGGACGATGTCGAGTTTTCGGCCGAAGACGCCACGCGCACCGATCCAAAGTACCTCGACAGCATCTGTCAAGCGGTAGTGGAAGCTGGAGCGCGCACGGTGAATCTTCCGGACACGGTCGGTTATTCGGTGCCCGAGGAGTATGCGGCGCTGATTGGGCGGGCTGTGCGTCTGCTGGGCGATCGGGCGGTTGTCAGCGTGCATTGCCACGACGATCTGGGTTTAGCCGTCGCCAACTCGCTGGCTGCAGTGAAGGCGGGCGCGCGCCAGGTGGAATGCACCATTAATGGAATCGGAGAGCGAGCCGGGAACGCGGCGCTCGAAGAAGTGGTCATGGGAATTAAGACCCGGCACGACCATTATCCGGTCCACACCGGCATCCACACGGAGAAGCTGTATCCGGCGAGCCAGATGCTCTCGAGCATCATTTCGTTCGGTCCGCAGCCGAACAAAGCCATTGTTGGCGAAAATGCATTCGCGCACGAGGCCGGTATCCATCAGGACGGGTATCTTAAAGAGAAAACGACCTATGAGATTATAGATCCGCAAACCGTCGGCGTTCCTGAAGGCAGGCTGGTTTTAGGAAAGCACAGCGGACGCCATGCCCTGAAGAAGCGGACCGAAGACCTGGGTTTCCAGCTCAGCAAGGAAGAGCTTGACACCGTATATCATCGGTTTACACTGCTCGCTGACCGGAAGAAAGGCGTTCGCAATGATGAGATCCTGAATCTGGTTCAGGACGTAGTGGGCCGCGTGGCAATGGCGAACTAACGGCCGCGTTTTCACTTGGAAATCATGAAACTCAATGTTCTACTGTTGCCCGGTGACGGCATAGGCGTCGAAGTCACGCGCGAAGCGGTGAAAGTCCTCAGGCATATTGGCAGCGAGTACGGTCACGAGATCGTGCTGAAGGAAGGGCTGCTGGGTGGAATCGCAATTCACCGGACCGGAAATCCGTTTCCGGACGAGACCCGGCGCCTTGCGCTGGAAGCCGATGCAACGCTGATGGGAGCCGTTGGACTTCCCGAGTTCGACAATGCCCCGCCAGAGAAGCGGCCCGAACGCGGCCTTCTTGGTATCCGTAAGACTCTCGAGGTATACGCGAACTTGCGTCCTGTCCGGTCATATAAAGCGTTGGTCGATTCGTCACCGCTCAAGAACGATCGGGTCGACGGCACGGACATGATCATCGTTCGGGAGCTGACCGGGGGACTTTATTATGGCACGCCCCGCGGCATTTCGGGCGAAGGGCCCGAGCAGCGCGCCGTCAATACCATGACGTACACGCGGGCCGAGATTGAGCGTGTTTCGCACATGGCGTTCCAGTTGGCCCGCAAGCGCCGCAAAAAAGTGACGAGCGTCGACAAGTCGAATGTTCTTGAAAATTCGCAGTTGTGGCGCAAAGTTGTCGTCGACGTGGCGGCTCAATACTCCGACGTCGTGCTCGACCATCTCCTGGTCGATAATTGCGCCATGCAGCTGGTGCTCAATCCGCGCGGGTTTGACGTTGTGCTCACGGAGAACCTCTTTGGCGATATTTTGAGTGATGAAGCGGCCGTGCTCGCCGGTTCGATCGGCATGCTTCCTTCAGCATCCCTTGGCGCAAAGCGGCCGTCCGGAGCCTGGACCGGGTTGTATGAGCCGGTGCACGGCTCGGCGCCGGATATCGCCGGCCGAAATAAAGCGAATCCGCTGGGCGCGATCGGTTCGGTTGCGGCCATGCTCGAATACAGTTTTGGGCTGTCGGACGAAGCTGGAGCTGTGAACCGGGCAATGGAAAAGGTCTTAAACAGCGGCCGGGTAACGGCCGATCTGAAGCCAACCGGCATACCAGCAACTACTTCGGAAGTGGGCGATGCGGTATGCGCGGCGCTTGGGGCGCGGGCGAAGCAGGCCTCGCCCCTACAGGTATGAGGCGTGTAGTGGCCGGGCCTGCCCGGCCTTGAGGGGTTCGTTTTCTATGTCAGAAAAAAATGGCGTGGCGCGGCCACGCACGATCGCCGAAAAGCTTTGGGACAGTCACGTCGTTGCGGAGCGACCCGGCGCGCCCACGCTGATCTACATCGACCTTCACTTAGTCCACGAAGTGACTTCTCCGCAAGCGTTCGCGGGCCTGCGTGAGCGGCATTTGAAAGTCCGCCGTCCCGATCTGACCGTCGCGACTACGGACCACAGCATTCCCACTCACGACCGCTCACTGCCTATCGTTGACAGAATCGCCGCGCTCCAGATCGAGCAGCTCGAAAGGAATTGCCGCGATTTCGGCATCAAGCTCTTCGGCCCTCACAGTGAAAAGCAAGGCATTGTGCATGTGATCGGGCCTGAGCAGGGATTCACGCAGCCCGGCATGACGGTGGTCTGCGGCGATAGCCATACGGCGACGCATGGCGCGTTCGGCGCGCTCGCCTTCGGCATCGGCACCAGCCAGGTGGAGCATGTGCTTGCCACCCAGTGCCTCCTGCAAACACGTGCCAAAACGTATGAAGTTCGTGTCGATGGAACGCTCAAGAACGGCGTAGGCGCAAAAGATATCATTCTGAACCTGATTTCGCGCATCGGCATCGGAGGCGGCACGGGTTGCGTGTTCGAATACCGCGGCTCGACGATTCGCGCGCTGTCGATGGAAGAACGGATGACCATTTGCAATATGTCTATCGAAGGCGGCGCGCGAGCTGGCTTGGTTGCGCCCGACGATACGACGTATCAATATCTGAATGGCCGGCCGTACGCTCCGAAAGGCGCGGATTGGGAGAAGGCGGTGTCTTTGTGGATGCACCTGCCGACGGACGACGGCGCAGTTTTTGACAAGAGCATTACCATTGACGTCGCTTCGCTCGAGCCTATGATCACCTTCGGCACGAACCCGGGGATGGGCATCCCGATCACTGCTCCCGTGCCGGACCCTGCCTCGCTTGCAAGCGCGCTCGAGCGCGATTCGCTCACAAAAGCTCTGACTTACATGGCGCTTCCCTCTGGCAAGCCGCTTCTGGGCCACCCGGTGAACGTCGTGTTCATTGGAAGCTGTACGAATTCGCGCATATCGGACCTGCGCGCCGCCGCTCAGGTTCTAAAAGGCCGGAAGGTGAATCCAAACGTGCGGGTGATGGTGGTTCCGGGCTCGCAAATCGTAAAACAGCAGGCGCAGGCCGAGGGCCTGGATCGCATCTTCAAGGAAGCTGGAGCGGAATGGCGCGAAGCGGGCTGCTCGATGTGCATCGCGATGAACGGCGATCAACTCCAACCGGGTGAATACAGCGTGTCCACCAGCAACCGTAATTTCGAAGGAAGGCAAGGTAAGGGAGGACGGACGTTTCTCGCGAGCCCCCTCACTGCTGCCGCAACAGCCGTCACCGGCGTTGTTACAGACGTTCGCACCTTGCTCTAATATGGAAAAATTCACAACGCTCACCAGCCGCATCGCACCAATTCCGATCGACAACATCGATACCGACCAGATCATTCCCGCGCGCTTCCTCAAAACCATCTCGAAGGACGGCCTCGGCGATCAGTTGTTCTACGATTGGCGTTACGATGCCGACGGCAATCCCAAGCTAGATTTTCTGCTGAACAGACCCGAAGGCAAAGCCGCCAAAATACTACTCGCCGGCGACAATTTCGGCTGCGGAAGTTCGCGCGAGCACGCTCCGTGGGCGCTGCTGCAGTACGGATTTCGCGCTGTTATCAGCACTTCGTTCGCGGACATCTTTCGCGCCAATTCCTTGAAGAATTCCTTGCTGCCGATCGTGGTTTCACCCGAGGCAGGCGATGCGTTATTTCGAGCGGTCGAGAAAGACTTCGCCGCTTCGGTAACGGTCGATCTGACCACCCAGACGCTGACGTTCCCGGATGGAACAAAGGTGAGATTTCCAATTGACGAGTTCTCGAAACATTGCCTGCTCGAAGGCGTGGACGAGCTGGGCTACATCCTCCAACAGGATGCCGCGATCGCTGCTTACGAAACGAAGCGGCCGTTGACGATTAACGCTCTCGCGTAAGGGTCAACACAGGTACTACACGGTGATAGTGCGAAGGTATTCCCGGAATTCCTCTCCCAAATCGTGGCGACTCAGAGCGAATTCGACGGTGGCTTTGAGGAAACCTAATTTGTCGCCCGCGTCGTAGCGCTTTCCCTCGAACTTGAATCCATAAATCGGCCGGCTGCGAAGCAGATACTTCAACCCGTCCGTTAACTGGATCTCTCCGCCGCTTCCCGGTTCAATCGATTCGACTGCTTTGAAGATATCGGGCGTGAGCACATAGCGTCCGATGATCGCCAGGTTCGACGGCGCGTCCGCCCCCTTGGGCTTCTCGACCATGTTGTGAATGCGAAATAGCCGGCCTTCGGCGCCGTTATGCGGAACAGCCACCGCGTCCACTACTCCGTAAGCGGAAATCTGATCTTTGGGCACTTCGACAAGCGCCAGCACCGGCGCGTTATAAAACTCGTAGATGTCCAGCAATTGGCGAATACACGGAATCTCGGACGCAATCACGTCGTCGGAAAGCACGACTGCGAACGGTTCCTCTCCCACCAGTTCCTTCGCCCGAAGAACTGCGTGCCCCAAACCAAGAGCTTCTTTCTGACGAATGTAAGCCACGTCAATCATGTCAGAAATGGAGCGCACCATCGAAAGAAGATCGGTTTTGCCTTTCGATTCGAGTAATTGCTCCAATTCGAAGCTCACGTCGAAGTGGTCTTCGATCGAGCTTTTTCCCCTGCCTGTCACGATGATGATGTCTTGAATCCCCGAGTGGATCGCTTCTTCCACGCCATACTGAATTAACGGCTTGTCGACCAGAGCAAGCATTTCCTTCGGTTGCGCCTTCGTCGCGGGCAGGAAGCGAGTGCCTAAACCAGCGGCGGGGAAAACAGCTTTTCGGACTTTGGCAGTCATCCCAGCCATTATAGGGAGCAGCGTCTTCAAACCAACAATTGAGTTATGCTGTCAGTAGGCGCGGGGTATTTGTCGTTGTTCGCATAGTCGGGTTACCTCGCCGCGAAGCAGCCGTTATACGCAGTCTGGCCGGCAATATTGACCGTCCGCTGGGGGCAGAATTGTAGCGCCGAGCAGCGGTGTGATAATCCTAAGGTTAGACTTCTCTTCGCAGGTATTTATTTTTTTCAACAAGCATCATGGCGTACGTAATTGCTGAACCCTGCATTGGCACAAAAGATAGCTCGTGTGTCGATGCCTGTCCGGTCGACTGCATTCACCCCAAGAAGGACGAAGAGAAATTCGAAGGCGAAGAGATGTTGTACATCGATCCTGTGGAATGTATCGACTGCGGGGCGTGTGTTCCTGTGTGCCCGGTCTCTGCTATTTTCGCTCTCGATGATCTTCCCGAAAAGTGGGCGGACTTCGCGCAAAAAAACGCGGCCTACTTTGGCCGGTAGGCTTATTGCGTGACGGGAACAATTCGTTCGGGTATCGGAGCTGGTTTTCCCAGCAGATTCAATAGAGTCGAAGCAAAATTCAAACTATCGTAAGGCTCCGCAATACGCTTGCCGGCGGGAAGGCCCGCTCCGGCCATCATCCACACCGAATGCGTCGAGATGCGCAAAAAGCTGCCATGATTTCCACCGGGATTGAAGTTCCGGACGTTGAAGTTCCAATGGTCCGTTGCAAACACGAGAAGATCCGGCTGTACCAGCTCTCGCCGCTCGATTTCGAGTTTGCCGAGCGATCCATTGTTTTGTTGATTGGGCAGCGCTATCGACGGCGGTAAGAGTTCTTCCGTAACGCCGATCACTCCATTCGAGTACCGGCACTCATGAATCGCGTCGAACCATCCGGCTTCTGTGTGCCATCTGCTCAGCCATTTGCCTCTGCTGACATTCGGCGGCACCTTGAGGTTCTCATCCTCGAATAAATTCAGGGGCAAACCCGGCGTCCAAGAAATTGTGTCCCATGACAAATGGTTTTCGTGATCGGCGACGAGATGCGCCACGGGAAGTAATCGAACCTGCATTGCCTCGCCATCGCGAACGACCAACTCGAGCAACTGACGGCTATCGTCCGCGTACAGCCAGATCGCCTGACTGAGCCTGTTACCTTCCGTCGCCTGCGCCGGTATTTCTTCAGGTGGCAACGCGACAGCGGTAAAGTCGATGGGATGCGGCGACACGCCTTCTTGAGGGTTGTTTCGCACCATTTGCGCGGCGAACAGCGGAAAGTAGTCGAGATACCGGAATGAACTCCGCTGGTCGAGATTTCCGTTTGCATCCAACATCAATCCCGTCGCGCCCGGTCCGGCAACATAATGCTGCAGATCGTATAAGGAGTTAGGGTCGCCTAGGGACAGCCGCGGCACCAAATCTGTGATCTTCACCTTGAGCGGCGAGTTTTCACTGGGCTTGAGCTCGAGCAGTGCCTGAAGGTGACGGACGTAATTTTGATAAGCGGCCTTCTCTTCGATCCACTGACTTAATTCGCCTGCTTTCCGCCTCGCTTCTTTGTCCTCGCCTAACTCGCGTTGCGAGACTTTCGACTTCTTCGGCTGGCGGCTTAACTCCGCCTGACGCTCTGCAATCGCTTCACTCAATGCCTGAAGTTCGCCGTCTAGCGTCTTGATCTCGTTCTCCCACGTCGCGCGTCGCCCGTCCAGCAGTTGTTTCAGGTAGCGGGCGGCTGCGCTTCGGACAGGCTGCGCGAGATCCGGCCGCGCGAGTTGTTTCAGCACGATGTGGATGCGATTTAGTTCCGAATTCCGAAAGCTGACGCCGGCCCGCTCGTTGCCATCGAGATCGAGCCAGGCCGTGGGATACTCGTTGGCTTCACCTGCCAGATAGAACGAAGCTGTGCTGGGGGTGATGACGCGAAACACCAGCGGATTAAGACCGGCGAGCTTGTAATCTTGCAGTTGGTGACGGTTTGTGACTACGTGGTGAGCGCCGCCCGCCGTCGAATTCAGCAGATCCGGAAGACTAAACGTCTGGCTATAAACCGCGGGTACGTTGTTCATACCATGGTCGGAAACAACAGCGAAGAGTGTCTGGCCGGCGAGCGGGCTGGCCTCGACGGCGCTCCAAAGGCGTCCAGCCAGCGCATCCAGCCGCACCAGCTCGTCCGTCAGTATGCGCGGGTCGTTGACAGAATGCGCAATATGGTCGACATCACCGGTGAAGAAATCAAGGTACTCGAGCTTCCCGCCGGACAGGCCGTTTTCGACTTCATTTTCGGTTTCCTTTTCGAGGCCCTCGCCGAGGCCAAGCCCGCCTTGCGGATCTTCGAGCAACGAGAGCAGGGCATGTGTTGATAGCCGCCGCTCGATTCCTTCTTTGAGCGTTGTCCATTGCACTCCGCGTTGAAACAGTTGAAAACTCTGATAGCGGCGATCATAAGGAAAGGCGTCGATCAGTAGCGGCACTCCCGCTTCATCCAGCACTCGCACGCTCGGCATATCCACTTCGCGCGATCGCGCATACCCGAGATAAAAGGGAAAGAAGTTCAGGTAATCGTAGACGCGCCCCGTGTAGCGGTCGTACTCGACGTTGCCCTTGATCACCAGGTGATGCCCCGTATCAAGCATCGACCACGAGGGCGCCGAAAGGCTGATGCCGCGCGTATAGAAGTTATCGAAAATCACTCCATTGCGGCTGAAAATTTCTTCAAACCAGGGAAGGCGCGATTTGCCGGTCGCCGGATTCCGTTCGGCCATCGTATTGAACAGCAAATCGGCGTTCAAACCGTCAACCTTCAGAATCAACAGCCGCTTGGCGACGGGTGTTGCAGGCTGCGCCACGCTTGCCAGTGGAATGCAAAGAAGCAGGAAGCTCGCTAAAATCGCGCGCGGCATCACTTCGTGGCAAGTGATGCTTCAGCCGATACCGGCTGTTGAATTCGAGGAGTAGCAGCGATCGAGGCGGCAGAGTTCGCAGGCACCTTCGGCATATTTAGGGCGCTCAGCGCCTGGGAGCAACCAGCGAGTATCGCCTCGTCTTTGGTATTACTTTGAACAGCTGAGATAACGACCACAGCGCGTTTGCGCACGCGCGAGCCTGCGCCCTCATTCAGCAGATCAGTCAGTTCTGACATTGATTTTTGTATCTGGCCGGAAGGAAAGCTTACCTCCGGGCGTGGCCCTGAATCCCTCACCTGCTCCAGGTAGCCGACGAGCGATTCCACTTCCCGGTCCCGGACAAGCGCCTCGGCATTCTCGTCGTAGAGCGGCGTACGGCGCGTGTAGAACCCCAGCGAAGCATAGTGTAGCGTCGCACTCCATGCCTTTCCGCCTGAACCTTCATCGAACTTGGCTAACTCTTCTCTGCGGTCCTTATCTAGGCGAGCTGGCAGTTTGCCGTCGCTACCCGCCGCCGTTTGAAGCGCCTCGAAATTATGCCGCGCAAGCGCCACTTCACGGTCTGGCGTACTACCCAAAGGGTTCACATCCAGGGCCTTCACGCGCCGCTGCAACTCTTTCTGAAATCCAGGATCGAGATTGGTACTCAGGGTAACCGCGACACGGAATTCCGAATAGGCGTCCAGGCGCTCGGAAAGGTCTTCGGCCCCACCGTGACGCGTCTTTACGAACTGGTACATCGCTTGGCCAAGGAAATAATACCAATTTGCGAAATGCGATAGCCCGAGCACACCCATCACAAGTTCGTCGGTTCCACGCTGCGCAATTTCCATTCGTTTGGGCCCTAAGCCGTGCCGGAAATCGACCAATAATAAAGGAGCCCGAGGATAGGTCAGGCTGTAAACGGCAAGCGGCGCCAATGCCACTTGGCTTGCTCCAGTTTCGCCCTCCGGCAGTAATCCACCATTAGAATCCAGCCAGCGCGTCTGCTTGTATCCCTTCCAATTCTTCAGCCGGTTGTCAGTCCACGGGTTCGGGATGTGCAGCAGTTTCCACGTTGTCGCCTGGGATATGCCCGGCGCTGAGAATGTGCGGTGCAGAGGAAACCACAAAACCGCGTACTCCTCGCTCGAATCGGTGAGCCGAACCGGCTCAAACAATAAGCCGGAACGCTCCGCCGATGTCCGCAACAGCTCCCAGTTGCGCCCGATTGTTTCCGAGCGCTGTGCGTCCTCGGACGCCGCGATCTTACCCAGCCTGTTTCCCATCACGAACCCGCCCAACATGGTCTTGGTCAGCTCCAGACGCGCGATCGCGCTATCCCGTTCGGCCTGAGTGAGCCCGTTTTTGTCGCTCGAAACGGGCGCGTTTCGCAAGAACGCGATTGCCTCTTCCACATGCAGCCGTTCATCGTCCAGCCCGTTTGAGTGGTACTCCCGCGTTGAGGCGCGAATCGCAGTTACCGTGGGGTCGAACGCGGCCCACTGTACGATGTCTCGCCCGAAATTACCAACCGTGTGGCCCGTGGGCTCGCTCAAGTCGACAAGCGGCTTCGGTACCTTGCCAGGTTCGTCGCCTTTGCGCTGATTTGAAGACCAGTAAAAAAATGGGATCGCCGCGAGCAAGCGTTGATTTAGGGCCGGGGCTCTAGACGTTAGCAACCATACGTAACGCAGACGGTCGCTCGCCTGATCTCCCCCTGGCAGACGATCCCGGAGAACTGCGACGAGAGGCACGTCCTCATCCGCGGAAGCTGGTTCCGAATTCTTGAACCGCCCAAACAAAGTAAGAACCTCGCCGCCGCCATCTACAGGAGTAACAGTCCAGTAATACTGCGGGGCGTATTGAGCGCTGCGAAAAGGCGACTCAAATGCCGGAATGTCGGCGGCATTTCCACGGTACGCAAAAATGCCGGCGAAAAGAAAGAAAAGCACACCTCTAATCGGTGCGATAGACCGCCACATCGACGCCGGGTTTCTGCGCTCCTGAACCATGTCCCTGAGTAGGAGACGCTACAACTTGGCTCGAAGGTTCGCAGGTGGACGTATTTCAGAGAGCCGGACGTTCTACTCCGCCCGCAATGCCTGAACGGGATCCACAGAAGCGGCGCGCAGCGCGGGTGGGACTGAGGCAATCAGAGTAACGGTTATCAGCAAAGCCAAAGTCGCAGTCACGGTAACTGGATCGAAGGCCGAAACGCCAAACAGCATGTTTTGCACGAACCGGAGAGCAAAGAAAAGAACTGCCGCGCCCAGCAGTATGCCCGCTCCTAGCAGACTGAAAGCTTCTGAGAGAATCATGCGCAAAATATTACGGCGTTGCGCGCCTAAGGCGATGCGGATGCCGATTTCCGCCGTGCGTTGCGTGACACTCGCCGCGAGCAGGCCATACAAGCCGAGCGCGCTCAGAAACAATGCCAATCCGCCGAAGAAATTGCTCAGCGTGGTGATGAGCCGCTGGCTGCCGAGCGCAGCGTCCATCTGATCTCTCAAGGTGGCAAAGATCACGATAGGCACAGAAGGAGCAATCTCGCTGAGCGCTTTGCGATAGCCGGCAATGGCTTCCGCCTTTGTATCCGAGTTCATCAGGAAGACCAGATTAAAGATTTTTTCAAGCGCGTTCGCCGGGACGGGAAAATAAATCGTGCGCGGCGGCGCGTCGCGAAGACTGGCGAATTTTGCATCTTCCGCAATGCCGATCACCCGGCACGAGACGGGTTCGGAAACGTTCAGATCTTTGAGATCGTCAGCGCGAACATAACGGCCGATTGCCCGCTGGCGCGGAAATAGGTAATTCGCCGCGGACTGATTCAGGACGCAAACATTCAGGTTCCGCTCATTCTTTTCAAACTCGCGTCCGTCGAGAATATGCGTTTCCATCGTGCGGAAGTATCCGGGGCCGACTGCGTTATACGCCATGTGCGAATCTTCCGGAGGGTTGGGACTATCTGTGAGCGCTTCGAACCGGCTTGTCGATTGGAAACCCGTCATGGGCGTGTACATTGTGACGGCAGCCGAGCGAATACCGGGCATCTGTTCCATTCGGTCCACCATGCGCTGATAGACATCGAGCTTCGCATCTCCCTTTTGCGGCAGAAGGTTGAAGCGAGCCGTCTGGATGGTGACGTGGTCCAAGTCGAATCCGGTGGGCTCGGTTTGAAGCCGAATCAGGCTTTGGGATAGCAGCGTCGCCAACGTGACCAGAACCAGCGACAAGGCAACTTGAATCGGAACGAACGCCCGTCCGGCGATCTGCCTACGGCTGGCTGGCGCTGTCCGCGATTTTAGGAGGACTCCTGGATCGGTGCGCCCCGCCCTCCACGCTGGCAAAGCGCCAAACAGGAGCGTCGTACCGACCGCGCACAGAGCGGTTACCCAAAAGACCATACTGTCGGGTTCAACCGAGATTGCTTCGCCCATCATCGGATCGCGGAAGAAGTGAAGCAGCGCGGGGCTGCCGTACCAGGCACCTAGAGCGCCGAGAGCCGCACCGGCGAGGGCAATCACAAAGCTTTCCATCAAATACTGCCGGATCAGGCGCCAGCGCGCCGCTCCAATCGCGGTTCGTACAGCGAATTCACGCTGCCGTTCGTGGACCTTCGACATCATGAGCCCGCCGACATTCACGCAGCACAGGAGGAGCACAATGCCGACCAGCCCCTGCATCAGGAAGAGCGGTTCGGAATAGACATGACCAAAGTATGTTGGTAGTCCGCTGCGCGCCGATTCGACGCGGAGGCTGGCCTTCTCGAAGTAACGCGTGTGCTGATATCGCGTTGGAATGAAGCGGTGCAAGAGATCTTTTTGATAGACGGCAATTTCGGCTCTTGCCTCGCGGATTGCGGCTCCCGGCTTAAGGCGCCCAATGGCGTTGCAGTAGAAAAGTGGGTCTAGCGAGTTCACGACATCCTTCCCGGCAATCGCGTTTGCAAATTGGAGCGGAAGATAGAATTTGATGTCGTTGCCCGGCCAGACACCGCGGAATTCGGGCGCCACAACGCCGACAACGGTGACTGGAATGTTCGAGACTTTGATTGTTTTCGCGATAATTTTAGGATCGTCGCCGAACCGGTCGTTCCAGAAACCGTAACTTAGGACAAGAGGCCAACCCTCGGCCGGTCCTCCGCGCACATCATCGCTTGGCGAAATCAGTCTACCGAGATACGGTCTCATGCCCATGAGAGGAAACGCGTTTCCGCCCACCAGTCCCGCTCGATAGACTCGAAGGGTCCCGTCGGTGTCCTGCATCGTGATTTCGGCCCAGCCCCAGGCCGAGATTTCAGTGAACGAATGTTGCTCATGTTGAAGCTGCTCGAGCACCCGGTACGGCATCCAGGACTCAGCGTCGTTGAACTGCGATGCACCGCTGATTAATCCAATATGTGCGAGCTGCTGTGGATCTTTTACTGGAAGGCCGCGTAAGAGCAGTCCATAGAGCAGCGCAAAGATAGCCGTGTTTGCTCCAATGCCGAAAGCAAGCGTCAGAATGGCCGTCACGCAAAAGGCCGGGCTCTTGCGTAAATTGCGCAATCCGAGCGAGAAATCACGGTACCAGCTCTCGATCATAGTAATGAACTCCTGGTCTCGTATTTTTTCGATGATTGTCTTCTCGCGGCCAAGCTGCACATGGGCGCGCCGCCGTGCTTCCATAAGCGGCATGCCGGCGCCAACGTGATCTTCCGTTTGCATTTCCAAATGAACGCGCAACTCGTCTTCGAGGTCCGCATCGCTTCGAAAGCGGCGAATTCTTCGCCAAAACGCGGCAAAAAATTGCCTCATAGTTGATTCTCCACGGCCCTGGTGTGATCGCCTGGAATGACGTCGAGGAGACGGATGGCGCTCAGCGTGTGTTTCCAATGAACCACCAGGAATGGCGCGCTCTGCGCGTCGAAATAGAGATCCTGCCGCAAAAAACACCATGGATCGACGGACTGGTCAGCGGACGACGCGGCGGGCGACGAAGCGTCTGTCTCATAGCCAAAAGCCTGAATGTCGCTGGCCACGTCGCCTTGAATTTCGAGCGCTCGTTCAATCGGAGGCCGCTCGTTCAGACGGCGGTCCTGATCGATGGTTCGAACGTGCTCGCGGAGGGTCAGCGATGTGGCCGGTTTCGAGCGCGGCCGGATATGATACCGGGCTATCGCGAGCGACCCTGAAAAGTTCGCCAGGCAATTACGTCCTTCTTCGCCCGTGCCCGAAAGACAGAACTGGCGGTTTTTGAGGCGCTCGCGAAAATGGAAGCCATTGCTTGAATACCGGTCATGGAACTCAACGGTCATCCGCACATCGTACTCGCTAGTGGCGAAATGGTAAACGGTCTCGTTGTTCGCCCTCGGCGCGGCGAATGCGACGCTGCTTCCGAAAAAGAATCGACGGCTGATGCCCGGCATGGTCTCCCCCTGCGTGGATGAAACATGCAGTCGTGTTTCCAGAGCACGCAGGCCCCGCCCGCCTTTTCCCATCAACAAGTTCGCGCGATCCCCCAGGGGCGGAAGGCGGAGGCAGGTGCCGAATGTGGGACGACGGTTGTCCGGCTCCGAACACATAGTAGGTAAACTACCTATGGAGATCCTACCATCTCATCTGCTACTATGGCGTGACGAAGGTTATGCCGAAAAAGCCAGACACAAAGCTCGATCTGCTCCAGGGAACGCTCGACATGATGGTGATGCGGACGCTGCTGGCCGGGCCGGCCAACGGCTACGAGACGGCCAAGGCGATCGAGCGCATGTCCGGCGATGTGCTCGAAGTCGATCATGGATCGCTTTACCCGGCTCTGTATCGTCTCGAGAAAAACGGATTGATCGCAGGAAAATGGGAAATCTCGTCCACGAACCGTCGCGCCCGGTATTACCGCTTGACCGCCGCCGGTAGAAAGCGGCTGACAGTCGAGCGTTCTAAATGGGAACAGATGGCCGCGGCAATTACTCGCGTGATGCGGCCAGCGTGATCAGAAGCTATCTCACGTAACTCACTCGCCAGATCGATTTCGATCCGTCGTCTGTTATGAACAGCGAGCCATCGCTCCCGGTGGCTACCCCCACCGGACGTCCCCAGACTTGGCCGTCGGCCGTCACAAAGCCCGTCACGAAGTCTTCATAAGCGCCAGTCGCTTTCCCATCTTTCAGCGGAACGCGTATCACTTCGTAACCGGCGCGCTGCGCTTTGTTCCAGGAACCATGCTCGGCAGCAAAGATGTCGCCATGATACTCGGCTGGAAATGCCTTAGCTTCATAAAACATGAGCTCGAGCGAGGCGTTGTGAGGCTGCAACAGAACATCGGGGACAGTGACCTTGTCTTTCAATTCAGGATGTTTGCCCTCATGGCGCGGATCTTGATGATCGCCCATGTAATACCAAGGCCAGCCGTAAAAGCCGCCTTCCTTTACGTGGGTGATGTAATCCGGCACGAGATTATCGCCCAAAGCATCGCGCTCATTCACCGAGCACCATAGCTCGCCAGTTTCCGGTTGAATCGCGATACCCACTGGATTCCGTATGCCCGACGCGTATACCTTCACAAACTTGCCGTCCGGCGTGTATTCGAGAATGTTCGCCCGATGGGTCTCGGCCGGATGCGTGTCCGGATCGTCCACATTCGAGCGCGACCCGACGGAAACAAAAAGCTTGTCTCCATCGAGCGAAAACGCGAGATCGCGTGTCCAGTGCCCGCCGGCCGCAGGAATTTCAGGAATCACTGTCTCCGCTGGGCCTTTGGCTTCCAAGTCGCCATTGGTATACGGATACCGCACCACTGAGTTGGTGTTCGCCACATAGAGCCACTTTGGGCTGGCTCCCAGCGGATAGAAGGCCATGCCGAACGGTTGGCGGAGCCGGGTAGCGAATACAGAGGTTTGTTCCGGCTTGCTGTCCCCTGTGATGCCGCGAAAAACTCTGACTTTTCCCGAATAGCTCTCCGCGACAAAAAGATCGCCGTTGGGCGCCTTACGAATTTCGCGTGGGCCATCCAGATTGCTCGCATACAGATCGACTTTGAATCCTTGGGGTGCCTTAGGCCATGCCCCCTCGGGTCGCGGCACAACCGTCGGACTGTTCGGCGCCGAAGGCGTGGCGTAAGGTTGCGGCAGATCCGCCACCGTAATTTTGCGGAACGTGCCTGGGCTCTCTTTCGAATAATCGGTGAAGGCGTTAGAGCCCGTCAAAATCTTCGGTTCCGACTTCGGGCCAGCCATCACGCGCACTGCGCTTACACCGGCAACCAGGACGGATGTAACGAGTGCAACTTTGCTAAAGTTTTGCATTCTGCTACCTATGATGCAAGTCTAATGCAGAGGGCTTCTCTCGACAGCTCGATTCGTGGCAGGTTTGCGGGAAACGGGGGCGGGACGGGGGAGTGGTTCGCTCGTGCGAGGCACCTTACCGTTCGTGGGAATCGGCGCAGATCTCGGTCAGCAGCTCCAAATCTATATTCCCGCCCGTAATCAGAATCCCGACCCTGTTCAACCGACTTGGCAGTTTGTGATTCAGCGCCGCCGCGGCGGCGACCACGCCGCTTGGTTCGACCACCATTTTCATCCTCGTCAGCAAAAAGCGTACTGTGGCGCGGATCTGCTCTTCCGATACGAGCAGCACGCCGTTTCCAAGGCGCTCGACAATCGGAAACGTCAGTTCGCCGGGCTTCTCGGCCCGTAGCCCGTCGGCGATAGTGGCCGGCTGCGCGATCCCGATCCTTCGATGCGCGCTTACCGACAACGCCCAATCGTTCGCTATTTCCGGTTCCACGCCGAACACTTGAATCGAAGGACGAATCCCCTTCGCGGCGATCAACGTTCCCGAGAGAAGACCGCCGCCGCCCAGACAAACCAGGATGGCGTCGAGATGCGGCACCTCTTCGAGCAGCTCGAGCGCGGCGGTTCCTTGACCGGTGATGGTCCAGGGATGATCGAAAGGCGGCACCAGTGCCGCGCCGGTTTCCGCCGAAATCTTTTGCGCGATCTCCTCACGGCTTTCGCGCTTGCGGTTGTACGTCACGATTCGCGCTGCGTGCGCCCGCGTCGATTCCAGCTTCGCTTTGGGCGCATCTTCCGGCATCACGATGGTTGCAGGCATTTCAAGCTGCTCCGCCGCGATCGCGACCGCCTGGCCATGATTCCCCGACGAATACGTCACCACGCCGCTCGTTCGCGCCGTTTCGGGCAGCGAACTGAGGAAGTACGAGGCGCCTCGCATCTTGAACGAACCGCCCCGCTGAAAGTTTTCGCATTTGAAAAAACATTCAAGGCCCGCGGCGTCGTTGAACAAACGCGAAGTCAGTACCGGAGTTCGATGAATGAAACCGCGAATCTGCCGGGCCGCACGTTGAACGTCTTGAAGCGCAGGTTCGCTCATTCCTCAATAGCCCGCCTTCTTATCAACCACAAACTCGAGCGGCTGGCCTTCGACGAAGCGGTGAAAGTTGCTGACGAACCGCCGCATTGCCAGGTCGAGCCAGTCCGGGTCGCGCGTGCGGTCGGTCGAATGCGGCGAGATGAAAACATTTGGCATGTCCCATAGCGGCGAGTCCGCCGGCAAGGGTTCGACCTCGAACACGTCGAGCGCAGCTCCCGCAATGCGCGCTTCCGAGAGCGCGGCGATCATCGCCGCTTCATCGATCACTACGCCTCGTCCTACATTAATGATCACCGCGCTTTTCTTCATCGACGAAAATTCGCGGGTGGAAATCATATGCCGTGTTTCGGGTGTTCCCGGAGCGGCCACAATCACGTAATCCGCTTCGCTCAACATTTCGTGCAGCCCCGCGAGCGGATAAGCTCTATCCAGTACGCGATCGCTATCGAGCAACTCCGGCCGGCGGCGCGTAGCCAGAATACGCGCGCCCATGGCTTTCGCGAGCAGCGCGCACTCGCGGCCGATTTCGCCATAGCCCACGATGGCCACGCTGCGCTCCGCCAGCCAGTCGACCATAAACGTTTCCCACTTGTGTGCCCGCTTCTGCTCGAGCAACCGCGGCCCGTTTTTGGCAAACCACAGCATGCCCAGAATGGCAAATTCTGCGAGCGAGCGTTTGAAAACGCCGCGCGCGTTGGTGAGCGGAACGTCGCTGTCGACAAGCCCCGGAAAAAGAATCTGTTCTACGCCCGCCGACAAGGAATGAATCCAGCGCAGCTTCTTCGCCGCCGGCCAGATCTTGGGCAGCGCTGTGTTGCGCATCCCAACCGTCAGCATGGCGTCCGCCTCGGCGGCATTTTCACCCAAAAAACCGTGATCGATGCCGATTCTGAAGTCGGCCCGATCGCGAATCGGCTCGAGATTGCGAAGGTAATAGTCGCCCGGAGGGCACTCGACGAGAACGACAGGTTTGTGCATGGCCGAAAACGACATCTTAACGTTCCGGGCGGCCGGTATCTTCCTGACCCACGGCGGCTACACTGGAATCAAGCCCCATGCAGTGCACTTGTGGAGCGCAGCTCCCAGACGACGCCCGGTTCTGCCATCGGTGCGGCAAACCTCAGTTCGAAGAAGATATTGCCCGGTTCGAGCAAATGCAGATACCCGTGCCTACGGCCGCGCCGGGTCCGTCAGGCAAGATTGATTTCGGCAATCGCAAGGCAGTGCTGGTTTCGATTGCGGTTTCGATGCTCACGTTGTTTGTATTTACCGCAAGCTCCGTGCTCATGCCGTTTGCCGCCAGCTCTGCTGATACTGCCGCTGTTCTGCTTTGCCGGGTTCACCGCTGCACGCTGGTACACCAAGCAGACGGGAGAAGCCATTACGGCCCAGGCCGGAGCGCGGCTCGGCTTTATGACCGCGCTTTGGGCGTTCCTGGTGGTCGTCGTGATCTGCGTTTTAATGGCAGTGTTCGTGTCGAATCCTCAGTGGCGCGATCAGCTCGTCTCGATCATTAACGCACAAAGTAATCCCGCCGCCTCGCAGATTGCCAAGATGCTCGACGATCCGCGCCGCTTCATTCTGCTGATGATGGGTGAGCTGCTTGTCAACTTCTGCCTGTTCACTTTCCCTTCCATGCTCGGCGGCATGCTGAGCGTGCGGTTCGGCGCAAAGAAATAGACTCTGTTATCGGAAAGCAATCTGTATCTGAAATAATGTGGGCGGCGCGAGGGCCAGCCTTCATCGCTTCTCATGTTCAAAGCCGTTCTTGGGTTGCTCCTGCTTGCCTTTCAGGTCGATACGTTCCGCCCGGATAACGACCTGTTCCTGGTTAACCACGGGCGGCCCATCCTCGACGCACATAACTGCTATCCGTACGACGGAAAATGGGCAGACCGCATTGACCGCGCCTTGTCCACTGGGTTCCCGGTAGCAATTGAGCAGGACATTGCGCCATACCGCGACCCCCGCTCGGGCGAGGTGCTCGCGAAAGTCACTCATCGGAGCACAGCAAATGCTCAGGAGCCAACCTTGAAGCAGTACTTCTTTGAACGCGTCAGGCCGATCGTCGAAAAAGCGCTCGAAGAGAACAAGAAAGAGACTTGGCCGCTCATCATTCTGCATTTCGATTTCAAAGACAACGCGCCATCCACGCTCGAGGCGGTTTGGAACGTGCTGCGTGAGTACCAGGATTGGATCACCACTGCGTCGAAGACCGCCAACGACTCGGACCTGACGCGTCTCGACTGGAAACCGCTGCTGGTTCTTACGGAAGATAACGACACGCAGGAGCAGGTGTTCTATCGCAGGCTCGCCTTGGGCGATAAGCTCCGGGTGTTTGGCTCGGCCCATCTGAATCAGAAGGTGCTCGCGGGCCTGAATGAGAAGCAGCGGGAATACGCACTCGCCCACGCCGCGCCCACCCTCCTCCTGACCACTCGGGCCACCAATTATCGCCGTTGGTGGAATAACTCCTGGTTCGAAGTCGAGGAAGGCGGGCAACGCCGGGCCGGGGTGTGGACGGCGGCTGCCGACCAGCGGCTCCGCTCGCTTGTCGACCATGCTCACCGGATGGGCTATTGGATACGGTTCTATACCCTTGATGGATTCGCGCCGAGCCAGTCGCAGGGATGGGATGCAGCTTACAATTTTGGCTCGCCGGCGGCCGTCGAACAGCGCTGGCGGGCGGCTCTGAGCGATGGGGTGGACCTGATTGCGACGGATCAATATGAAGGATTGGGTATCTTCATGCGGCAGACGGGCGGGGTTGGTAGCCAGTAAGCCACGGCGATTCAGCAGGATGCGGCGTATCCCACAAATATGATTGCAATACACTAAAGATGCTTGACATTTTAGCAAGCATATTCTATGATGATGTTGGGTTTGAGAATTTGTAACTAGGAGGTTTCATCCAGATGCCAATCGTTAAATACAATCCCTTCCAAACCGAGTTTGAGGATTTTCCCGGCTTGAAGCTCTTCCAGGACAGCGTGTCCCGTCTATTGAGCGAGCCTGCTTCGCGGCCCTGGAGTCCGGCGGTCGATATCGCGGAAACAGAAAATGAACTCATTTTGAAGGCCGATCTTCCGGAAGTTGATCCAAAGGCGGTCGAGGTCCAGCTTGAAAACGGAACCCTGACGCTGAAGGGCGAGCGGAAGTTCGAGGACCAGAAGAATGGGCGCGGATATCACCGCATCGAGCGCGGGTACGGCGCGTTTGTTCGGGCGTTCAGCCTTCCGGACACCGTGGATGCTGAGAAGGTAAAGGCCGACTACAAGGCTGGCGTGCTCACGATCACACTGCCGAAAAAAGAGATCGCCAAGCCGAAATCGGTGAAGGTCGAAATCAGCAACAACTAATCAGAACGGTGAACTGAGGTTCACCGCTGCACGCTCGAAAGCGCCTGCGCCACACAACGGCAGCCCGCTCAATCAGAGATTTCGATGGTTGGGCGGGCTTTTTGTTTCGACTCTTCGGCTCGTTCGGCCACCGCGCGCGCGAGCTTTTCGAAGGCGTGCGTCTGCGGATTGGATTCGTCTAATGTTGCTACAGGCTTTCCCGTATCGCCGCCGAGCCGGGTCTGGGCATCGAGGGGAATCTCGGCCAGAAACGGGATGTTCATTTCCTGTGCGGTCCGCTTCCCGCCGCCGTGACTGAACACGTCGATTCGCTTGCCACAGTGCGGGCAATCGAGAAAGCTCATGTTCTCGATAATGCCCAACACTTCTTCGCGCACTTGTTCGAACATGTGAACGGCTTTGCGCGCGTCTTCGAGCGACACGTCGGAGGGTGTTGTTACGATGACGGCCCCGGTTAACGGTGTCGTCTGAATTAACGTCAACTGAACATCGCCGGTTCCAGGCGGGAGATCAATGATGAGGTAATCGAGTTCGCCCCAATCCACGCCTCGCAGAAACTGTTGCATGACGCTGTTCAGCATCGGCCCTCGCCAGACGAGCGGCTTGTCGCCCGGATTCAAGAACCCCATCGACATCACTCGCACGCCATAGGCCTCGAGCGGCTGAATCCGCTGTCCAATGGCATGAGGCGTGGCGCGGACACCCATCATGATCGGTACGTTCGGACCATAGACGTCGGCATCGAGCAGACCCACGCTGTGGCCCAATTTCGCCAGACTGATGGCCAGATTGACGGCCACAGTGGTTTTTCCAACGCCGCCTTTCCCGGAACCTACCGCGACGACGTTTTGAACGCCCGGAATCGGCAGCTTAGGCTGCGCTTGCGGCGGTTGAGGACCCATGACTCGATGCTAGCAAGGCGCGAGCCTTCCGCTAATCTCGAAGATCTGCTACGCAAAGATCTGCCCGATCTCGATCTCGCCGCCGAAGAGCGTTAGCGGAAGGCGGTCTCCTGTCTCATAAACGAAAGCGCCGCCATGCCTGCGCATGACAGTTACATTCAGGCGTACCGGATCCACAATCCAGAATTCTTCGGCTCCGTTGGCCAGAGAGAGGGCGGCTTTTTCCCGAACCTCGGCCTTCGTGTTCGAGGGCGATAGTACTTCGACGACGAGCTCGGGAGCACCGTGTAGATTATCGTCTTCGGCTGTCGCATCCCACAGTTGTTGGGAGACAAACGCGACGTCGGCCGCCCGGAGATCGTACTCCGGAACGGCCCTGAAGGGTAGTTCGGCCGCGACCAGCCCTTTTCCCTCTACGTGAGGACGTAGAAGATCGAATAAGCGGCTCTTCAGCTTGGTGTGTTTCTTCTTTGGAAAGGTCAAGGTTACCACTTGCCCCCAATGCAGTTCCTGGACGAGGTCAGCGCGAGCGGGCAATTGGCGGTACTCGTTGACAGTTATCAATTTGGGTTCAGCGGCGGCTGCCATCGAGGTCCTTGCTCGTTTCCATTATGGCTGGTCCAGACTTCGGTCTAGAACTAACCGGATCGCCCGGCGCCTGTTCGGACTGTTACACTGGGTTGTTTGGTCCTCTAAAAGGAAGTACCCACCTCAACTCAAGGAGCTGTTACGCTTGCCGATCCGATCGATATTCACGTCTGAATCCGTTACTGAAGGCCATCCCGACAAAATTGCCGATCAAATTTCCGATGCGGTACTTGATGCGGTGATGGCGGCGGACCCTACCGGCCGCGTCGCCTGCGAGGTGCTTGTCACCACGGGAATTTGCGTCGTTGCGGGCGAGATTACTACAAAAACGTACGTGGATGTCCCGAAGGTGGCTCGCGAAGTGATTCAGGACATCGGTTACACAGACGCCGCGTTTGGGTTCGACTGCAAGACTTGCGGCATCTTGAATAGCATTCAGTCGCAATCCCCCGACATCGCGATGGGCGTCGATACGGGCGGCGCGGGTGATCAGGGAATGATGTTCGGCTACGCTTGCGACGAGACGCCGGAACTGATGCCCTTGCCGATCACGCTGGCCCACAAACTCGCCCGCCGGTTGAGCGTGCTTCGCCGCGATGGCACTTTGCCCTATCTCCGGCCGGATGGCAAGAGCCAGGTCAGCGTCGAATATGTTGACGGAAAACCGGCGCGAATTGACGCGGTAGTCATCTCGACGCAGCATGGGGAAGACGTTTCCACAGAGCAGCTTCGCAAAGACGTAAAAAGGCACATCATGGAAGCGGTACTCCCCAAGAACATGGTGGATAGCTCGACTAAGTATCACATTAACCCCACCGGCCGGTTCGTCATCGGCGGTCCGCACGGCGATACCGGCCTTACGGGCCGCAAAATCATCGTCGATACTTACGGCGGCATGGGCCGCCACGGCGGCGGCGCCTTCTCTGGCAAGGATCCGACCAAGGTCGATCGTTCCGCCTGCTACATGGCTCGTTATGTAGCCAAGAATCTCGTAGCGGCCGGAGTTGCCTCGCGTTGCGAAGTACAGCTTGCGTATGCGATCGGCGTGGCTGAACCCGTCTCCGTCCACGTAAACACGTTCGGCACGGGCAAAATCGAAGACGAGCGCATTGTTGAGCTGATTCGCGCAAATTTCAAGCTCACGCCAAAGGCCATCATCGAGCAATTGGACCTGCGGCGGCCGATTTATCGCCAAACGGCTGCTTTTGGGCATTTCGGGCGCAGTGAAGAGGGTTTCAGTTGGGAAAAGACCAACAAGGCCGAAGCGATTCGAGAAGGCGCCCAGCTTGCCGTCGCAGTCTAAATTCCGGGCACCGTAGAAGTAGGTAAATCGTTCGTGTCCACCGCCACTGGTTGCAAACGCTCGCTGGAAGTTGAGATTCCAGTCGATCAAGTTGAGAAGACGGAAGAACAGGTCACAGAGAATCTTAAGGGCCGGGTCCGGCTTCCAGGTTTCCGGCCCGGCAAAGCCCCCAAGAGCCTCATCAAATCAAAGTTTCAGTCGGAAATTCGCAGCGAAGTGATCGAGACGCTGGTTCCCAAAGCGTTCCGCGAGCGGGTGGCGAAGGAAGAGCTGAAAGTGGTCGGGACGCCCGACATCTCGGATCTGCATTTCGAGCCCGGCGAACCCATCCGTTTTAAGGCCCAGTTCGAAGTTGCGCCCGATTTTGAAATTGGCGAATACCGGGCCGTGCCCGTCAAATACGTGGAGCCGGCGGTTAGCGACGAAGAAGTGGCTGAGCGGCTCGAATCTATGCGCGAAACCCGGGCCGAGTATGTGAACCTCGATCCGCGCCAGATCGAGAACGGCGATTTTGTGATTGCCCACCTGAAGTCGATCGAGGGTCTTGCGGAGCCGGTCGATCAGAAAGATCTCCAGATTGAAGTGGGCGGTTCGGATACTCTGCCCGCCTTTAACGAGCACTTACTGGGAGCCCAGCCCGAGGAAACCAAGGAATTTGACGTCACGTATCCGGAAGACTACGGCTCAGAGCGTCTGGCGGGGAAAACGGTCAAGTTCCAGCTCACGCCGAAGGTGATCCGCAAGAAGGAGCTTCCGGCGCTCGACGATGAATTCGCACGCGACCTGGGCGACTATCAAAATCTCGACGATCTGAAAGAAACCGTCCGCAAAACCATCTTCCACGAGAAGCAAGAGGCCGCCCAGCGCGAAGCCAAGGAAACGATCATCGACAAGCTTGTCGCCGCGCACGATTTCCCCGTTCCCGAAACGTACATCGACTATCAGGTTGAGAACCAGACGCGCGCCCGCATCCGCGAAATCACGGGCCGGGACGTCGATCTCTCAAAATTGAATCTCGATTGGAAGGAGATCCGCGAGAAGCAGCGCGACAAAGCCCTGCGGAACGTGAAGGCGGCGCTACTGCTCGATAGAATTGCGGCCCGCGAATCGATCAACGCGACAAAAGACGAAGTGGATCACGAGGTCCAGCATATCGCCCGGCGCGAGCGCGAAACCGTGCCTGCGGTCCGAGCACGCCTGGAGAAAGACGGGACCCTTTCGCGGATCGCCGACAATATCCGTACTGAGAAGACACTCAATTTTCTGTTCGAGCAATCGACGAAAGAAGCGTAGCAGAGGTTCTGCGTTAGAACCACTCCCTTGCGGTCGTGGCTCGGAAACGAACCTGTGGACTCGGATGCTGGCCCGAACTGCGCGCTTCAGCGCAGCGAGGTCAGCAGCCAGACCGTGAAGCCCACCGCGACCGGCGCCAGAATCTCGACCCAGAGCCGGATCTGCTTTCTGCGCTTCAGTTTCGGCGCCAGTGCCGCCTGTCGCTTCTGGTTCGCGCGCAGCGTGCTGGCAAGCCGGGATTGCACTTCGCTCGGCAGGCCCTGCAGAGCTCGGACCAGCTCTTCCCGGCCGCGCTTATCCGCGATCAGGATGGTGGCCGAGTTCGCTCCGCTCGTCGTTTCTTCCAGACGTTTCCGCAAATCCGGAGGCACCTCGCGAACGGAATGGTAGACACGAGTTTCTTCACTCGTGGCGATGAAGATTGTGGAGCTTTTTGCCGTGAGCTTTTCCATTACCGGATGTCGTTCTTTCGTATTATGAACCAGCGGCTTTCGGAAATCTCTGTCCAAGGCCATTTAACGATCCAGCCAGTCCCGCATTCTCTAACGTCACCTGTATGAAACCCAACGCAGCTTTGGACAACGACTTGTCCTTACGATAAATAAGCCCCAGCCGGCGGATCATAGGCTCGGGCGCCAACGGGACGGCCGCCAGCCGTTTGGCTTCGATCTCCTCGGCGCAATGAGAGACCGCGAGAAAGGAGAGACCGAGATCCGCCATCACAAATCGTTTGATCATTTCTGTCGAATCCAGTTCCATGGAAATCGTCATCTCGTCTTCAATCGGATCGAGCCATTCGTTCAATCGCGATCGCGTAGTCCCGGTTTTCGGAATCAGGAGCGATTCGCCAACCAGATCGCCGGGCAGCACGTGCGGTTTCTTGGCAAGCTGGTGATCGTAGGGAACCAGCAGCCGGATTTCGTCCGAATGAATCTTTACAGCCTGAAGCTTCTTCTCCTGAACGGGAAGCTGGGTAATGCCGAAATCGGCCTGGTTGTCGAGTACCGCCTGGACGACGCGCGAACCATACGAGCGGTCCACCAGCAACTGAACGTTGGGAAAGCGCTTCTTGAACTCGGCAAACACGCGCGGCAGCACGTAGATGCAGGTGGCCTCGTTGGCCGCGATGACGAGTTCGCCTCGTGGAACGCGTTCGAGCTCATTGATTGCGTCCTGGGCCCTTTTTCTCATGTCGAGAATTCGCTCGGCATAGTCGGCGAAGATCCGGCCCGCGACGGTAAGGGAAATTCTTGTCCCAAGCCGCTCGAAAAGCGTGGCGCTTAGCTCCTGTTCCAGTTGGCGGACTTGCGCGCTGATGGCAGGCTGCGTGCGATAACACGTCTGCGCGGCCTTTGAGAAGCTTTTCAGCCTGACGATCTCGAGAAAGGTGTGGAGCTGGTCGAGGTCCATTTGTAATACGGGGGCGGCAAAGACTGACAGCCCCCAAAACGTCGAGATACAGAGTGTACCAGCCGAAGCTGAGGCAGTTCTGAACCTGAAAAGTAGAGGGCCAAGACTCTACAAACTCTTATTATCTCTATTCATTATTTCTATGGAAAGTTTCGGGCACGGATTTCCTGGCGGGTCGGTACCGGGAACGCGAATTCGCGAGTAGCGGACGGTTTAGAGCCGCGTGAGGGCCAGGAATGAAAACGTTGTCAACCGCGCCAATGCCAATGTAGAGCATCAAAAGATTTGATTTGCCCTCTGTGGGTGTCGGCGGTTACAGTCGAGTATGGCCACGCCTAGTATGGAGCCGCAGACCTCGCAGGTTGCTCTCCTCCATAGAATCAGCAGTATCGTCAGCTCTGAAATCTCCCTCGACGAAATGCTGGGGGAAATTGTTGGTTTAACTGTGCAGGTGACCGCCTGTGACGCCTGTCTTGTGTATCTCATTGAACACGAAACCAACGAAATGGTACTGAGGGCTTCGCAGATGCCGCACCAGGGGGACTTGGGCAACATCCGGTTGAAAATGGGCGAAGGCGTGACAGGCTGGGTAGCTGAGCACAGATCGGTGGTCGCCCTGGCGCAAAATGCGGCTGCCGACCAGCGGTTTAAACCCTTCCAGGCGCTCATTGAAGACACATATGAAGCGCTTTTGTCAGTGCCGCTCCTGAGCAGCGGCGAGGTGATCGGCGTAATTAACGTGCACCATCGCCAGTTTCACCCGCACGGTCCCGACGAAATTGCGCTGCTGACGTTTGTCGGCGAACAGATGGGCGGAGCCATTTCAAAATCGCTTTTAGAAGAAGAAAACGCCCGACTGCTCGAGGAAACGCAGGAAATGAAGCGTCAGCTCGAGACCCGGAAGCTCGTCGAGCGCGCCAAAGGCATTCTGCAGCACAGGCAAGGCTTAACGGAAGAAGAAGCCTATTTGCGGCTGCGGAACGAAAGCCGGAGGCTCCGGCGCCCGATGCGGGAACTCGCCGAAGCCATCATTCTGGCCGAGGATTTGAGCCGGAAGACGGAGAGTCTGCAGCAATAGACTACCCAAGGCCGGGCAGGCCCGGCCACTACAAAGCGGACTGAGCCTGCCTCGACCAACTGCTGATGGCTTGATTCCTACCAGTCGATCTTGTCCGGGAAAAACTCCGCAATCAGGTCGTCGTAATACGGCTTCAATTTTTTCAGATCCGGCTTCTCAGACCCTTTCGAGTAGAGGTCGTAGGGATTGAATCTTCGTACCCAATCGAACATCTCCTCGTCGTGCTTGGTCATTAGGTGACGGTAGGCCCCGTGCCTGTGCGCCGGGTAAAACGAGTGGTAGCGGAGCATGTATTGCGCGGGCTCGGGCAAATAGCTGCGGGTTACGTTGTAGACGTACTCGTCATGCCCCCACGACAGGTGAACCTTATCTAAGCCACAGTTCTGCTCGTAAATGCCGTACAGCGTCTGGTATTGAGGCACATCGCGATCCGGATTCGCGGCGAAAAACTCTGGAAATACGATCTGGTCCGAATAAGCGCAGCCTACGGGAAATGTATCCCCTACAACTCCCCATTGTGGCTCCCCGTACAAGCAAAGAACTTTACCGAGATCGTGAATGAAGCCGGCGAGAACCATCCAGCGGGGATGGCCATCGTGGCGAATCGCCTCGGAGGTCTGCAGCAGATGCTCAATTTGGGTCAGATCCGTATCCGGGTCGCTGTCGTCGACGAGAGTGTTCAGATATTCCGCCGCCTCCCAGATGCTTTTCTTTCCCCGGTTCAGCTTCCCGTACTCTGCCTTCTGACGAAGCACGTAGTCGAGAGTCTGATGCGCGTGGTTCTGGCGATAGAATTCCGTTACGGTCGGATTGGCATCCGCGGCATAGTTGCGGAATTCCGATTCCTCCCTACCAGGCTTGTAGCGCGTGGCGACAAACTCGTCCCACTCCTCCAAGCTCTTCAACGGGGCAGAATCGGCATTGGTGAGTGCCTGCATAATCCTCCTCCGGCCGATGAAAACGTGTGTTTCCGGCCTACTTCCAGCATATTCCATTTTTCGCCCGGCTAGTTCACGTTTTCCCGAGAATTCTTTAGGCGCTTACTTTGCTGCTTCCAGTTTGTCGGCTTTGATGGACTTACCGTCCGGCTGAATTTCGCCAGTCAGCCGCACTGTGTCTCCGGCAAATGTCTTCAGCGCCGGCAGATCCTGGTTCGAAATCTCGTAGACTTTGCCCTGACTCACAAACACAAATTTGCTGCCGCTTTTTACACAGGCCAACGTGCATTCCTTGGGATTGGGCTGCTTACCGTCGCTGGCCATCATGGAATGATCCTTGTCGCACATGCTGTCAGTGATTTTGCCGGTCCACGTGTTGCCGGCTGCCAAGGCCAGATGTGCCGCAAAGAGGGCTGCGGAACAAGAAAAAATCGCTTTAATCTTCATAGCAATACTCTAGCTGGTTTCGATCCCGAGGCAGCCAACTTTCACGCGTCTTGAACCGAGGCAGCACGGCCAGCAATTTTTCGAGGATTGCGTGTGAGTTACAGGGATTTAACGCGATTAAACATAAATTAGACTTGCAGGCCAGATTACTGTAGCTCAGAATTGGGGCGGGCCACTGGGCTCCATCTAATTTCAGGTGAATGACTATGTCACCATTCGGTAGTCTCCGTCGACTTATCGCTTTTCTCGCGGCTTCGGTTCTCGTGGGCATCGCTGCGTTCGCGCAGTGGATGCCGGGCACTCAGGCGTATAGTTTCAATCCAGTGCGAATTGTCGCAGGCGGCTATGTTCCGGGGTTGATTGCGCACCCGGCGGAGCCTGGCCTTTTCTATGCGCGCACGGACATCGGAAGCGTGTACCGGTGGGAGCCGGGGCAGAACCAGTGGGCCCCTTTGACCGATTTCCATTCGCCTGCGGACTATAATCTCAACGGCCCCGAGAGTATCGCGATCGACCCCACCGATCCGGATCGCCTGTACATCGCGGCGGGCATGTATACATATACCGGCGCTCCCTATGCGTTTCTAGTCTCGACCAACCGCGGCGCTAGCTTTACTACTTACCCAGCTCCATTCTCGATGGCATCGAACAACAATGGGCGGGCTGCGGGCGAGCGGCTGGCCGTGAATCCGTTTAAGCCCAGAGAGCTGCTAATGGGGACCCGCGCTAACGGGTTGTGGGCAAGCGAAAATTACGCGCAGACCTGGACTCAAGTCGCGAGTTTTCCGGTGCAATCGTCAACCGACGGATACGGTGTTCAGTGGGTCGTCTTCGACCCTCGAAAAGCAGGCGTTGTCTATGTCGGCTCATACACCAACGCAACGATCTATAAAAGCAGCGACGACGGGGCGACGTGGGCGCCGCTTCCCGGCGAGCCTACCAGTTGGCCCTTCAGCGTCGCATCGGGAACTCCGCCGCCAGCCCCCGAACGCGCTGTCCTCAATCCGGACGGCAATCTGTACGTCAATTTCTCCGACCTTCCGGGTCCTAACGTCATGAACTACGGTCTGGTCGAGAAATTCGATCCTTCGACGAATGTCTGGACGAATATCACTCCGCCCTACGATACCGCCGACGGACAGACTTCGGCGCGGGGCGGATTTTGCGGCATATCGCAGGATCCGACGCGCGGAGGCACGGTGGCTGTGAGCACGTTTGATCGCTGGTATCCAGTGGACACGGTTTATATCACACACGACGGCGGCAATACCTGGATCGATCTGGGAAAAGTTACTTCAAGCGCCGGTGTCGATGGACCGCCCTATGGAAACTTCTACTTCAATCCGCCGGTGTTCACGCCTATTTCGCCGTGGCTGACGTTTGGCGATACTTCGTACCCGAATTCGCCGCAGCCGACCGCGAAATTCGGATGGTGGATATCCGCGCTACTCATCGATCCCACGAACCCGAATCGTCTTATGTTCGGCACAGGCGCGACTATTTACGCGACGAATAACCTGTCTGAGGCCGATTCAGGAACGGCTCCGACGTGGTATGTGCAGGCGCTGGGTATCGAAGAGACTGCTGTGATCGCGCTGATCAGCCCCAGTCAGGGCGCGCATTTGCTGAGCGGCGTCGGCGATATCGGCGGCTTCCGGCATGACGATTTCACGGTTTCGCCTCCCGCTGGAATGTACACCAATCCTGTGGCCACAACTCTGGGCAGCCTGGATTGGGCAGGTCAGAACCCGTCGTTTATCGTTCGCAGCCAGTCGCCGGCGACTGCCCAGACTACGCCCACATGTACGTATGGCGCTTATTCGACCGATGGCGGCACGAGTTGGGAGCCGTTTCCCAGTTGCGCGACTGGGGTGAATAGCGGCATCGGCGGAACCATCGCCGTTGACGCGAGCGGGTCGATACTTATGTGGAGCCCGAATGGAGGTTCCTCGAGCGGGCCGCAGTACTCAACCAGTCAGGGAGTAAGTTGGACAACGGCCAATGGGCTTCCCGGCCCGGTTGTTGCTTATTCCGATAAAGTGAGTCCGGCTCTGTTCTATGCGTATTCGAGCAGCAGCTCGGGCGGCGCTTATTACAGCACCACCAATAGCAAGGGGCAAACGTTCACGCAGGTAAACACGAGCCCGCTCCCCGCTAATGGCAGCTGCAACGGCTCGGGCTGCGGAGTATCCGCCTTGAATTGGGCGAAGGCGGGCGACATCTGGCTGCCGCTCGGAAGCAACGGGCTGTATCATTCGACGAATGGCGGGGTGACATGGGCGAAGATCGCTAACGTTAGCTGGGCCAATTCCGTGGCGGTGGGAGCGGCCGCATCCTGGAGCCGCACGCAATCGGTTTTCTCTATGGCACAGCTTCGCCCGTGGGCGTCATGGCGATATATCGCTCGGATAACAACGGCGCGTCGTGGATACGCATCAATGACAATCAGCATCAGTATGGCGGCCCCACACTGATTCAGGCCGATCCGCGCATATACGGTCGTGTTTACCTGGGCATGAATGGACGCGGCATCATTTACGGCGACATCGCGCAGTGAGGAGTATGTGACAAAGTGGGGCATGAAGCGAGCGTTCGCGGCAACCGTCTGGCGCGAAGCCGATTGGTACGTATCGATGTCGCTAGTCAAGGCGCGACCGAAGAGGAGGCTTTATCCAACTTTCGCGAAGCCCTAGAACTTCATTTCGAACCGCCGCAGGCGACACGGCCACCGCGGGTCCGTACGATCACGGTTAAGTAGCCCGGGGCTAGGACAAAGTTCGTTCAGAAACGCTCCCTTATGGTCGCGGTTCCGAGACACACGTTGATTCAATAGGAATTACAAACCGCGCTCGCTAGCAAGCGGCTGGGTGGCGAAGTTTCGCTGACCAAGTATGTTATGTGACACCATCATGACATCAGCTCGCCGGTATTTCTTCCCGATTAGCGGAGGCCCGCTGACCGGATTCGCTTAGCCACCTTCCGCAGCCTTGCATGCCGACTTGAACGAGGCTTCGAGGGATGCGAATTCAGGGGCCGAGACGGCGGCCGGGTCGCCGGTGCATGCTTGCTCAATGTGTTGAAGTTTCTGCTGCAGATTGGCATTAATGAGCTTCGTGCCGCCGCCCTGTAACCAATGCGCCGACTCCTTTGCCTCGGCCCAGTTTTCGTGTTGCTACGGCATGCTGCAAAGTCTCGAAGACGGGAGGGGCTGTCTCGAGAAAGATCTGGATCAGGTTGTTAAAGAACTCCGCCGATTGCATCTTACCGAAGCCTTCCGGTGCCGGCTGACGATTGAAGATCGCGTCGTGTAACGATGCTATATTCCGGGCGTCGCGATTGGCTGTCGTCAATGCGAGGCACTTAAGAATCAATTCTTTCTCTTGAAAGGGTTTGGTGACAAAATCATCCATACCCGCCTGCTCGGCTCGTTCCCGATCTTCTTTGAACGCGCTCGCCGTTAAGGCGATGATGGGAACGCGGCTGTCCGGGACCGGGCGACTGGCGGATCTGCCTGGCTGCCTCATAGCCGTCCATGACTGGCATCCGGCAGTCCATCAGAATGAGATCAAAACGAATGCGAAGAGCGGTATCGAGCGCATCCCGGCCATTCTCGACTTCGTGAACATGGAATCCCGCCTGTTCGAGGGTGAGGCGGGCGACCATTCGATTGGCGGGATTATCTTCGGCGAGAAGAACCCGCAATGCAGGTATTTTTGTGTCCTGAGGTGTGACGGAGATCGGCCCCGCGATTGTTGCCGCGGGGCGCACCGGCTCCGCGGGAGTTGGCGTACTGGCGGCTCCGACATTGACGGTGAAATGAAAAGCGCTGCCACGCCCCAGCTCGCTCTCAGCCCAAATCGTTCCGCCCATGAGTTGAACCAGACGATTACAGATGGCTAGACCCAAACCGGTGCCGCCAAACCTTCTGGTTGTTGAGGTATCGGCTTGGGAGAACGCATCAAAGATCGACGTCAGCTTCTCCGACGGAATTCCAATACCTGTATCTCTGACAATAAAATGCAGCGCGGCTCCCGACGCGTTTTCCGCTTCGCAAGCAACCTCCAACGCGACTTCGCCCTTCTCGGTGAACTTAATCGCGTTGCCGAGCAAATTCAGGATGATTTGGCGGAGGCGTACCGGATCGGCGTTAACCAGTTCGGGCACATTCGGGTCCACATCGTAAACCAGTCGAAGGGCTTTCTGATCGGCCCGGAAACTCATTGATTTCATCGCGGACGCCAGACATTCGCGCAGATCGAAATCGATGGGATCGAGATCGAGCTTGCCGGCTTCAACTTTGGAAAAGTCGAGGATATCGTCGATAACGGTCAGGAGAGAGCCGGCGGAGTCCTGGATAATTTCCAGGTACTGCTTCTGTTCGGCGGTCAAATCGCTGGCTAGGGCGAGATTCGTCATGCCCAGGATGCCATTCATGGGCGTCCGGATCTCGTGGCTCATGTTAGCTAGAAACTCGCTCTTTACTCGGCTTGCCTTTTCAGCCGCTAACTTAGCTTTGACCGATTCCAGCTCAACGCGCTCGCGTTCGGCAATTTCGTTGCGCAGCTCAACGGTTCGCTCATCCACCCTTTGTTCGAGAATTCTTTCTCTCTCCCGCAACTGGCGTACGTGAGCCAGATGGCCGGTAGTGACAAGCCCGGCCAGGGCGAAGAGGCAAAGACCGTAAAACGCAAACGTCTGGTAGAAGTGAGGCTCGAATCTGAAGGCGAACGAGGCGGGGATGGAACTCCACGTTCCATCGTCATTGCTGGCAATTACCTGAAAGCGGTATTCGCCTGGCGGTATGTTGGTGTAATACGCAGTGCGCCGTCCGCCTGCCTCGATCCAATTGGGATTGAACCCCTCGAGTTTGTATTTGAAATTGATACGCTCAGCGGAACGGAAATTGGGCGCTGAGTAATGAAATTCGAGCTCGCCCGGGCCTTGCGGCAGTCGAAGGGCGGCCAGCGGATTCACTTCATGACGATTTATGAATACCTGTTCGATAACGACAGGCTGTTGAGAAACGCTATCCGCCAGATTCCGCGGATCGACGACGACGAGGCCCTGCATCGTAGGAAACCAGAGTCTGCCATCGTGAGCCTTCCACCCGGCTGGTTGAAATCCCCCGTTGCATTCTCTCGTGTCCATGCCGTCCGCTGTTCCGTAAACAATTGCAGGAACCCGATCGATTTTCTTATCCGCAAACGCGTTTAAAGCGTGTATGCTGGCCCGGAAAATTCCTTTGTTGCTGCTCATCCACAGGTTTCCCGAATTATCACCAAGAATGCGGAAAATGGCGTCATCGAGCAGCCCGTCTTTAGTTGTATAGACGGAGAACTTGCCCGCCTTGAGCCGGTTTAACCCGCCGCCATTTGTACCAATCCAGAGATCGTTGCGGGCATCCTCGTAGATTGACAGCACGAAGTTATTTGAGAGTCCGCTACGTGTGTCAAAGACCTCGAAGCGGCCGTTCTTCAGGCGGTCAAGACCTCCGTCCGCCGTTCCGAGCCACAAATTGCGCTCGCGATCTTCGTAGATCGCCTGGACGACATTACTCGATAAACCATCCTTGGTCGTATAGGTTTTGAACTTGTGATCCTTCCACGCTCCGAGGCCGGCGCGAGTTCCAATCCAGACAGTGCCTTCATGATCGGTGAGAGTGGCAAAGACGGCATCGCTTGGGAGGCCGTCCTTTTTAGTGTAGGTTGTGAAGCGGCCGTCCTTCAGCCTGTTGAGCCCTCTGCGGGTACCAATCCAAAGGGCACCCTCGTGATCCTCGCCGACTGTGAACACGAGGTCGTCAGCGAGGCCGTCTTTAGTGGTGAAGGCTCGAAACTTTCCGTTCCGGAAACAATTCAACCCACCACCGTTGGTCCCGACCCACAGGCTGCCCGCATGATCTTCATACACGGGAAGAGTGACCTCGTTTGAAAGGCCATCCTTTTTGCCATAGGTCGTGAATGGAGTTTTGTTCGAAAGCCGCGTCAGCCCGCCGCCGCCTGTCCCGACCCAAAGATTCCGGTCGCGATCTTCATAGATAGCCCAAACGTCGTTGCTCGGCAGGCCGTTCCTGCTCGTATAGGAGCTGAAATCGGTTCCAGACATTCGAGTCAGGCCCCCGGCGAGGGTTCCGATCCAGAGACTGCCGTCGCTATCCTCCCGCAGGGAAACTACCGAGTTGCTCGAAAGGCCGTCCTTCGTCGTGAAAGTACGAAATACTCCGCTGTCGAACCGGCTCAAACCACCGCCGTACGTTCCGATCCACAAGTCGCCCTGGGACGTCGCGCAGAGGGACTTCACATACGAATTTGGGAGGCCATTCGCGGTCCCATAGTTGCGAATAGAGCCACTTGATATCCGGCTTAGTCCATCGTGTGTGCCCGCCCAAATATTTCCGCGCCGATCCTGCGCTAGCGCGAATACTTCGTCATTGGCGAGCCCGTCGCCGGTCGCATACGTAGAGAAGCGTCCGTTGTGCAGCCGGTTCAGACCGCCGCCATTCGTTCCGATCCACAGGTCTCCCGATGTATCTTGGAGCAGCGTCAGAACGGAATCGCTCGAGAGCCCGTCTTTTTTCGTGAAGGTGTGAAACTGTCCCCTGCTTAGGCGGGTGAGCCCGCCGCCGATCGTGCCAATCCATAGATTGCCGTTGGAATCGGCGAGGAGCGAGTCCACTACGTTGCTTTTCAGCTCCGGGGTGTTGCTTTTATCGAAAACCGTGAAGTGGAGGCCGTCGAAGCGGACCAGCCCAAGTTCCGTGCCAGTCCACAGGTAGCCATCGGCTGACTGAACGATTGCGGGAACCGTATTTTGCGGCAGGCCCTGCTCGGTTTTCCACACCTCCTCGTGGAATCCGGTAATCGATGGGGAGAGATGAGGGTCCGAACCGGCATTTCTCGCGTATAGGGCGACGGAGGCCCAACAAAGCAGGGGCAACGCCATCGCCTTACATTTACATGGCAATCGTTTCTAAACCTTGAGTAATTTTCCCCATGAGAAAAAAATCCGGGCATTTTTTTGGGAATCTGTCTATAATCTAATGAAAGTCAGGCTGCGGCGTCAATCGTTTTCTCAAGCCGGGCATGAAGCTCGTCAAGCTTTATGGCCTCTTCTCTTCCTGATCTGGCCCAAGCAGATACGAAGATTTTAAGCTATTTGCGGGAAATTAATAATTAGAACCGCGTGAATTAGTTGTGTGCCTGTACGCATTCGGAGGCGTATGAAACATCCCCTGTCGATTCTTGCCACGCTGAGCGGTTTCGCGGCCTCGGCTCTCGGCCAATCGGCTTACATCTCGAAAGACTTACAGAACGCGGATCTGAACGCGACTGTGAACGTAATCGTTCAGTTTAAGCAGCCACCCACTGCCGCGCATCACCGCATGGTGACCGATCTCGGCGGGGTAATGAAAGCGGAACTACACTCTGTCAAGGGCGGAGCCTATTCGATGCCGGCCAAGAGTCTGCAGGCCTTGGCGGCCAATCCTGATGTGGCCGCCATCGTACCGGATCGCAAGCTACACATGCTGCTCGATAACAGTGCGGCCGCGGTGAATGCGCCGGCGGCGTGGAATTTGGGCTTAGACGGATCGGGAATTGGTATTGCCGTCATAGACAGCGGCATTTCGGAACACGACGATTTACAAAGGAACGGCGGCAGCCGGATCGTCTACAGACAGAGCTTTATCAATAGCGACACAAACGACGATTTTGGACATGGGGAGCACGTGTCGGGCATTCTGGCCGGCAACGGAACGGATTCGAATTGTGCGATCTGCACTCGGCATTTTGTAGGCATCGCTCCGAATGCCAACCTTGTCGATCTGCAGGTCCTCGACGGAAACGGGGAAGGAAGCGACAGCTCGGTGATCGTGGCAATCGACCGGGCCATCCAGCTTAAATCGCAATTTAACATTCGCGTGATCAATGTCTCGCTGGGGCGTCCGGTCTATGAAAGTTATCTTCTCGATCCGCTTTGCCAAGCCGTCGAGTCCGCGTGGCAATCCGGAATCGTGGTGGTGGTGGCGGCGGGAAACGACGGGCGCGACAACTCGGCCGATAATAATGGCTATGGGACCATCAACTCGCCCGGCAACGACCCCTACGTGATCACGGTCGGAGCCATGAAGAGCATGGGCACGCCCCAAAGAACAGACGATCTCATCGCGAGCTACAGTTCAAAAGGGCCAACACAGGTAGACCACATCGTCAAGCCCGATCTTGTCGCTCCGGGAAACCTGGTTACTTCGCTCCTGTCGCCGAACGGAGTCTTGCAAAATCAATATCCGCAAAACGATGTTCCTGTGAGCTATTACGAATCCACAAGCCAGACACAAGTATCGGGCTCATACTTTACGCTTAGCGGGACCAGCATGGCCGCCCCGGTGGTGAGCGGCGCCGCTGCCCTCTTGCTCCAGGCGCATCCCGATCTGTCGCCCGACCAGGTGAAGGCGAAGTTCATGCGCACGGCGTACAAGACGTTTCCCGCAACGAGCACTGCGGTCGACCCGACCACAGGGCAGAGTTACACAAGTGAATACGACATCTTTACTGTCGGCGCCGGATACCTGGATATTCAGGCCGCCCTTGCCGATAACACTGCTTTTTGGGGGACGGCACGCTCTCCGCGCGCCTTCTACACCGGAATTCTCAATATTCTGGGAATAGCATTTTTGGTTTGTGACGGTTCCTCCGTTTGCGCGGATCAATCGATATGGGGGACGCAGTCGATCTGGGGAAATCAAATCATCGGCGCCAACCGGTCGATTTGGGGGAACCAGTCGATTTGGGGCACGCAGTCAATCTGGGGTACCCAGTCCATTTGGGGAACCTCGACCACCGATGGAACCGAAACGATTCCCATCGCGATCAATGGAGAGAATTAACCCGGAAATCTAACGAACAGCGCGCTGAGACGAATCAGAGCGCTGAGCGGGCTTCTATCCGGCGTATCGCTTCAATAGCGCGGGCAGGTTGTGGGAGAAAGCAGACCTGGCAATCACCATGTCGCAGCCCTTCTGCTGCGCGGCAAGTTTCAAATCGGCCTGGACGTGCGACACATACCCAACCAGGTTGATTTTATTGGTGTCGCTATCGGCTTTGAGTTTTTCAATGACATCGAGAGGCTCGATGTTGGCTGCATTCAGGTCGAGAATAATCACTGCCGGCTTCTCCCGCGCCTTATGAAGCGCATCTTCGGCAGTCTTAACGAAGATCGCTTCGAGCCCCGCCCGCTTGGCTGCTTCTTGAATCTTGACAGTGAACATCAGGTCATTCAGAACCGCGACGATTTTCCGGCTGGGCATTTTTTATTTGCGAGGGCAATAGTTCATCCTGAGCGATGGGATCCCCTAATCCGCTCCGGCTTGGTGGGTCAACCTAATCTTAACCTAGTCGTAGCAGTTTGCACGTCTAGGCCGGCTTGTTCGGTTCAGAAGTGTTTTAGACTCAATGAAGCAGCAGATGTCGGGGCGTAGCGCAGCCTGGTAGCGCACCTGCCTTGGGCGCAGGGGGTCGCAAGTTCAAATCTTGCCGCCCCGACCAATCGTTTCAATGGTTTGCAGAGCACGTTATCACTTGCCAAGCCAGCATGTACGGAAAGATGTACGGAAGGCGCGTGCGGACCCGAATTCGCGACAGCTCCTGATTTGACCCATCTACTACTTCTTCTTTGGTGCCAGCGTGTGGGGTAACGGGACTTCGTTGGCTCCATCCCCGCGAAGCTCTTCTTTCTTTTCCTGATCCAGCTTCGCTCGCGACGCCGCCCTCTGCTCGGCTCGAATTCGCGACAACTCATCCGTGGCTTTGCGAGCGGCCTTTTCCCGAATGTGCTTGTAGAGGTCCGACATCCGGCTTCCGGTGATTGACAAGCAGGACATCCAATTCACCCAGTTGTCTGTTCTCGGAGAATCGCTTGAGCGCACGATCTTTAGCATCGCGCAGGATCGCAATGGATTCCTCTGGTTCGGCACCGACGGCGGTTTGTACCGTTACGATGGGTATAGTCTCAAGCCTTACCGGCGCGACGGTGCCAACCCGAACAGCCTCATCGATGACGCCGTAAGGGTGGTCTACCCCGACCGCGCCGGCATCATCTGGGTCGGCACTGGCTTAGGCGGACTCGACAGGCTCGACCCGATGTCCGACACCTTCACGCACTATCGCCATGATCCTGCCCATCCCACCAGCTTGAGCGACAATGCGATCGGATGCATCTATCAGGACACAGGCGGCACCCTGTGGATCGGAACTCATGGAGGCCTTGACCGCCTCGACACGGCCAGCGGAACCTTTGTTCATTACGCTCATCAGCGGAAAAGGGCCGGGCAATCTGCCCGGCCCCCGATTCATTTCCGCCGCTCGAAGCGGCGCATGAGCCGACTAACTTTTCACTGGGTTCCGGAAAATGCCGCCGGTTCAGTCGGTTTAACAATCTTGATAAAGATATCTTTTTCCGCCTGTGGTTGCACTCCGTTGTCGGCAAAAATCGCTACGGCATACTGCGCCCCTAAAGGTGCAGAGGGAGGAGCCTGGATGGTCAACGTCCCCGTCGCGAAGCCCTCGGCGTTAAGGTTGCTAGCCGTGAAGCCGGCAGGCAAGTGGAGCAGATAAAAAGACATCCATTTCTCACCTGCGGCAGAAAACGATGGAAGGGGGCCGGAGGATGCGGGCAAACGCCCCGACGACATGAAGGGGAATCCGGTAGTTGTCACCGCGAATGTCCCTCCGGCGGGCACCTCCACCGTACAATTCGCCGACGGGCAGGGGCCGGTGAAGATCGGCGCCTCGTTGATATTTAAGGTCAGCGCTTGAGTGCCCGGTCCGTCTGTTCCGGGAGCCGTGGCCACCAGGTTGAGAGTGTACTGACCGCCCCTTCCCGAGGCAGGGGTCCCGGAGATAACAGCCGAACTTCCCGGAGTTACAGGCCCATTTACGGACGGAGTGAACGTGAGCCCCCCGGGCAGCGCGCCGACTAGCGTGATGTCCCCCTCGCTGGCCGAGATTGCAAAGGAACTCTCTTTTCCGACTGTGAACGTCGCGGTATTGGGGCTGAGGAATACAGGTATATTCTCCACGGTCACGGGGAACGGATTGATGACGGTGAAGGTTCCGAAAGCAACCGGCCCGATCTTAGGATTGAATGTGCCGGAAGTACCCGCTGGGGGGGTGCCCGTCAGCAACGCAGTCCCATCGCCGTTGTCCTTCAGTTTCAACCAGGATGCTTTGGGGTCTGGTATGAGGCTCCACAATACGGAGGTAATCGCCCCGTTCGAGTACAGGAGGTGTTGATTGGGAACGCCCGCGCTGAAAGTTGTGCTCGTGGGAGGAACCAGGTTCGCCAGTGGAGGCGAACCCGCCGTGATTGCGAGAAATTGCGTGACGGTGCCTTGTGAGTTGGTGGCTGAAATCCCTGTGTTACAGGGCGCGAAGCAAACAGCATTGCTCTGCGGGTACGGGACCACGCCGCTGATGGTCGCGGTGCCGTCGCCGCTGTCCTTGAAGCTCAGCCCCAGCAGATTCTCGCTTGCCGAAAGCTTGGGTGTGGGAATTCCGGTGGCGACCACCGTGAAATTCACCGGAAGGCCCGCGGTTACGTTTAGCACATTAGGCGAGATGATGGCAAGTTGCGGGCTGACATCGACTGTGACGGGAATCGAAATATTTCCTACGCTATTGCGGGCGCTCAGCGTGAGCGCATAAGTATGGATCGCGGCGTCGCGATTGCCATTGAATTGGATCCGGAAGCTTCCGGTCCCGCAGTTCCCTCCATTGAGCGAGAAATCTGCCGGTAAGGATCCGCTCGACAGGCAGACCGTCGGGGCAGGATTGCCGATCATGGTAATGCTCTGGGTCGAAGGAATGCCCGGTCCGAACGCCAGGAGCGTAGAGCCGCTGATAACAGGCGGTGTCAATACGGATAGCTTGGCCGTTACAAGATTGCCGTCGACATCCTTCAACGTAATGTTGTCGGTTACATAGGCCGCACACTTGGTGAGATCGGTACCGGCAGGAGTTACGCCCGTCTTCGTGTCGGCCGGGCATATTAAATCTGTAGACGCGGGCTGCGCTTTCGTATGCACGAAGTTGTTGCCCATTCGAGACGCTGTCCATTTCACTCCGGCGGCATCGACATACCGGATATCGGCGTTGATACCCTCGCCGACCAGGCACGGCGCATTAACGGTTGTACAGGTCTCTAGAAACCAGCCGCCCCAAGTTTCCGCCTTCGCCTGATTCCCGTCCCAATCCTGATAAGTGAGGATGCTGGAGATGCTCGGTGCGGCGCCAGAAGCACCGGCTATCTCAAAAGTGAAATCCGTTCCCGGGCGGTGCACCGGAAGCACGGTTGCGCTGGGCTTGTCCGGCACGGTTTGCGAGTTCATGGTGGCCTGGATTTTATAGTTGCCGAGGCCACTTGTGTCGGCCACCATAGCCGCCAAATCGGGCAGATTATTCTGAGCCTGGGTCAGAAGATTGCTGAAGTTTGCAATATCATTCTCGCGTTCAATATTCGTCGCGAGTTGCAGAGCCGCAATCACACCGGCTGCTACGGCGATCAAGACGATCGCCACCGGCGCCGCAACAGCTGTGCCAAGTCCGATGGCACTGACCGTCGAGCCGCTAAGAATGAATGACGAACCTGCGGCGAGAGCCCCTACGCCTTCCACTGTAACTTCTCCCGCCGCGAGTGCGGTTCCCCAGGCCGCGAGAGCGGCAGAGAGATTGGCATAAAGAGCTACTCCGGTGATCGCAGCAGCAACAGCGCCCGCGCTTAAGGAGATCCCAGCCTGTGCACCGACTGATAGTGAAGTATCGGCCATCAACGAGCCGAATTCTTTAAATTGCTCTGCGGGTGCCCCATAGGACGTTTTGAATCCGTACGCCGTAAAATAACTCGCCGCCGGAACCGGAGGTGTAAAGATATTGCTCTGCAGACCTCCACAGAAAGGATGGCCGTCGTAGCTCAATTTGTAAGCGCTAGCAATGTCTGCGTCCAGCGTGAAGGTGCAGGGGTCAGCGAAAAATCGGCCGGACTCCGTAATGGCGTTCGTGTAGAGTGCAATCTCGTTCTGCTGAACGAGGAGCTGCAACCAGTTGAATAGCGTCTGTTCGTGTTGCGTCCGCTCCGAGGCTGCTTTCTTGATGATCGCCAGCATCTGGGTGAACATGCTCGCACGAATTTCATCACGCAGATCTTGGCGGCCATAGGTGTAAATGACGCTAGCGTCGGTTGCGGGCAGAGCGTGCAGGGCGAGGTACGCGTTCACCGAATCCGATTCGAGCTGGTTCAGATCGCCAAACAAGTTAAATAGTTGGCCATTTACGCAGTTGGTTTGAATTATCGCGGTTGCGGACGCCGCTTGGCAACCGGTGCCGCCGGTGGTTTGCGCCGATGCTTGGAACGATTTGGCGCTGGAACCGAGCGGAATGCCGGCCACGCTCTCGAACCACGAAAACGAGGGAATAAGCAAGACCGACATCGCCAGGGCGAGCGGCCGATAGAATGCGCGGCGGCGCAGGCCGCGTAACGTCAGCGCACAATTTCTGACGTTTGGATTTTTCTTGATGGCCACGATTTACCCCAAAGGCGCCGAGCCTAGGCAGCCTTTGAGCGGTTGTTTGTCTCTTCATGTCAGTCTCTCCTTGCGACCGGTCAACGAACTTGGTTCGCCGCACGCCGTCCGTGCGGCGGAAGGTTCACGCACGCCAACGGCAGTTGCCGGGAATGCCGGAGGCAGAAACGTCCGAGCGAATGAAATAATGGGGTGCTGTCGCAGCATGGCGTTAGTTCAACCTGGCGATTGAGCATCCCTCCTGTTAACGAATTCCTATCCGCTCCGCCGAAAGGGTCAACGAGGCTCGCCTCAGTTTGCATTCGGCCCTGCAGCGCTTCGATACGGACTGTTTCCTCGTGAAAGCAATGTAACCGAGGTAATCAGGCTTAGTGAATAGCGGGTACTACACAATTGGGGTGAGTAACAACACACGTTTTCCCGTGTAATGACGCACGGAAGCTGGTGCTGTTCAAACGGGGCAGAGAGACTACAGGTCGGCCTTGTGCTGCAGGGCGAATCGAAACAGGGCGTTGGGGCCATGGAGGGAAAGTTTCTGGCAGATATTTGTGCGATGGTTTTCGACGGTGCGGTAATGAACGAAGAGTTCGTTGCCAATCGCCTTGCTCGACTTGCCTTCCGCCACCATCAGAAGGATACGTCGTTCGGTTGGAGTCAGGGCCTCCAGGCCGGGCTGCCGCTCGATCAACTCAGTAATGCGGCGCTGCTGATGAACGAGATGGCCTGCGAGCGATGGCGTGACGTAGTATTCGCCAGCCGCGACGGCATGCAGCGCTTTGACAATCTCGGTCACAGCGATGTCCTTGAGTAAGTAGCCTTTGGCTCCTATCTCCATAGCGGCCTGAAAGAGGTCTTCCGCGTTGTGGATAGTCAAGAAAAGAATCTCCGTGGTGAGCCTCCTGACACGAATCTGGCGGGCCACCGCGAGGCCGTCCAGTTTCGGCATATCCACGTCAAGTACTGCGACTCTAGGCTTCATTTCCTGGACTTGAGCGAGGGCAGTTTCCCCGTCGTCGGCTTCAGCCACAACCTTCAACAGCGGATCAGATTCAATCGTCTGCCGCAGGCCTCGGCGGAGCAACGGATGATCGTCCGCGATCAACACGCGTATCTCATCTTCCATTCCGGTTCCCCTTGAGCGGTATTTCGATGGTAATCGCTGTTCCCTGTCCCGGCGCTGATTGCACTTTTGCGGTGCCCTGTAGGAGTCGGGCGCGTTCGGCAATGCCGATGAGGCCAAAGCCGCCCCGCGCGCTGCCCACGGTCGTTTCCGCCGGTGTGAATCCGTTCCCATTGTCACGGACAACCAGCCGCAGTTCGTCTGTCGCGCGGCGGACCGTCACGCTGGCTTGCGTCGCCTGCGAGTGCTTAATCACGTTGTTGACGCTTTCTTGCACGATCCGGTAGAAGTTGATCTCCCACTCCTTCGGAAAGACATCATCAATCCGGTCGATTTCAGACTCAAAAGCAATGCCGGTTACAGTAGACGCCTTTGTGACGACCGCCTCGACCGCCTTCGTCAGCCCTATGCGATCCAGTTGGTACGGTCTCAGATTATAGGCGATTTCTCGCACTTCGCTTAACGCCTGTGAAGCCTCAGCCGAGATCTCCTCACTGCGGTGCCTTCCTGCGGCCTCAGAAATTCCATTATTCAAGGAAATAAGCGCAAGACTCTTGATCACTACCAAGTGTTGTCCGAGGCTGTCATGGAGTTCAGCGGCAATTCGTTTACGCTCGTTCTCCTGGGAAGCAATCAACTGGCGCGAAAAGGCTTGTTGGACGTCTCGGGTTTTTTCGAGCTGGGAAACGCGCTTTCGCCAGGCAAGGTAGATTGCTCCTGCAGCAGCTAAAAAAACGATTGTTTCGAACCACCAGGTTTGATAGAAGGGCGGCAAAACAATTACCGCTAAGTGAACGCTGGAATTATTCCACGTCCGATCGTCATAAGCTGCTTCCACCTGAAATGTGTATTTCCCGGGCGGCAGGTGCGAATAGTAAGCGGTGCGCCGTTTACGCGCATCTACCCAGTTCTCATCTAGGCCGGCGAGTTTGTAGCGGAAAACAATGCGCTCCGAATTCACAAAGCTCAATGCAGTGTACTGACATTCAAGATCAAGTTGTCCTGGTCTCATCCGAATGGTACGGTCCGTTGGAACCAGCTTATGATCAACCATGCACGATTCCACAATGGCAGGCGGCGGACGACTGATTAACGCGTCAGCGTCGCTGGGTCTGATTATCGCCACTCCATCCTGAGTCGCGAACCAGAGCGATCCATCCTCTGCCTTGATGCCGGCAGATTCCCGTCCCGCCGTTGCATTCCACGTTTCGCATGCCATCCGATCGCCCGTAATCAACAGAATGAATCGCCTGAATCTTTCCCGCCGCAAAATCGTTTAGCTCTTGCTTACGGACTCGATAGATCCCGCGATTGCAGCTGATCCAGAGGTTGCCTTCCGAATCTTCCAAGGTCTGAAATACCCCGTTATCGAACAATCCTTCGCGAGTTGTATATCGAGTAAGACGCCCATTTTCAAGCCGGCCCAGGCCCGCATCATACGTCCCAATCCACAACACCCCCTTAGCGTCCTGATAAAGTGCGCGAATGGAATTCCCCGGTAGTCCAGTCGCTTCGCTCCAGCATTGAAATTTACCTGCCGCGCATATGACACAACCCGCCGTACTCGCCGATCCACAATCCATCGCTGTCATCGTCAATAATTACGCGAACTTCATTGGCAATAAGTCCGTCTTGACGGCCAAATCGCTTCCATCGCCCATCCTTGAACCGAAATAATCCTCCTGTGGTGCCGAACCACAGGGCGCCGTCTTGGCCTTTGTGAATCGAATGCGCCCCTATGTCTGGTCCGATGCGCTCAAATCTTCCCTTCTTGAATCTGTGCAGCGCGTCCTCGGTCGAAACCCAAAGCGTTCCTTCGGCGTCCTCACCAATCGCGAATATTGTGTTTGTTGCCAAACCGTCGCGTGTCGTGTACGTGCGGCACTTTCCTCGTTCAAAACGGCAGAGACCTCCCGACCACGTTCCGATCCATATCGCCCCGTCCCTGCTTTGGTAAATGGGATAGACATTCTTGTCAGGTAAACCTCGTTCTGCCGAAAGAGTAGCGACGAGCCGTGGGCGCAGGCGGAAGAGGCCTTTGCCGTTCGCATTGCCGGCCCAGAGATTGCCTTCGCGGTCTTCGAACAGGAAAGTGTATGGAAGCTCGGTCGGCTGCGTTCCGGCCGGCAGAACCAGATACCGTTCCCACAACCCTTGAGCACTCATCCGAAGTTCGGTACGCCAGCGTCTGCCGTGAGAATCTCGGTACTCCGACACTTCGCCCTTAGTTCTGCTCCACCCAGCGTCCGTTCAACCAACGAACCAAGCGGCCCGTTGGGCTACCAACCCATATACTTCCGTCTGATTTTTGTATCACAGTGCTGGCTAATGTTCTTTGCCAACTGTTAGGGAAAGGAAAGGTTGTTCGTGTCCCCGCAAAGAAAATGTGAAGCCCTGAAGAATCCATCGAGAAGAAGGCGTGTCTTTTGTCATTGCTCCAAAGCTCAGCCGCGTGAGGGTTTTCGTGATCGTCAAACCGCGTGAACTTCCCCTCCGTGGGCTGCCATCGGCTGATTCCCCCGCGAGAAAGAACCCAGATGTTGCCGTGATCGTCACCGGAGATGCCCAAAATTGGCCCCCATGTTAGCCCATCGTTTGTGCTATAGCTTTGGAAGCTGCCTTCGTGATATCGGATGACGGTACCGCCTTCGGTGCCTGTCCAAAAATCTCCATTCACCGCACAGAACATTGTGTCGAAGCGGTTGCTTGTAATCCCGGCGGTGTTGCTTCGGTCGAAAATTGCGAACCGCACACCGTCGAAACGCGCTAGGCCATCGAAGGTAGCAATCCATAGGTATCCTTCTCGCGTTTGGCACATTCCAGTGACACCGCCGATCGGCAGACCGTTTTCTGTTGTCCAGTGATCGATCTGATACTGCTGGGTTGCTGGCCATATTGCATTCGCCAGCAAAAGCAAGCAGCACCACATCGGGGGCAACCAAGCCAGCATTGTATTGAAATTACAACGCCAATTGCTACGGGAGTCAATGTGATCAAACTGAATCGGATCCCGCGTTGTCTCCGGTAAAGGCAAGATTGCCCACCTTGCCTACCTGAGAGGCCTGCATCGTTGCTATACACGCAGATCACGGCGATGGGGCATCGCAGATCGAAGCACGGCGAACCACAAGCCCAGCCCATTCATGCGAAATCGCTGCGCGATCATGATCACGTTGTTCCTTCTTTCTCGGCAAATTCTTCTAGCAGGGGAACGAGTTCGAGTAGGTTCTCCTTTAATACATAACCGCATGCGCCTGCCTGATATGCCGCTTCCCGCAAATCCGGCTGATCGTAATCTGTGACGATAATGATCCGTGCCGTTGGATCAACCGCTTTGACCTGGCGCGTGGCGGTAATTCCATCCACACCCTCCATCTGGATATCCATCAGCACCAAATCGGGTCGTTCCAATCTGAAGAGGGCCAGAACTCCGGCACCATCGGCGCATTCGCAGATCTCTCTGGCAACACTCTCCACCAGATTCCTAATCACCTTGCGGACGCCGGGATTGTCTTCAACGATCAAGAGCTTCATGGGCGGGCGGACGTGCGTGAACTCCACTCTAGTGTGCGGCAGTCAGGGAGAAGAAGAAATAGAGTGCCCCACACGATAGTGTATGTGGAACCACACGATTTTTATGTGCGGTTGCACGCGAAAACTCGCTGCCCGGCCCCACCCTTTCGAGCAAGTGGCTTATGTGAAACTGCGTTGAACACGGAAGACGGCAACAATGGGATCTGGCGATGGCCGATGATTTTTGCCAAATTGCTGCGTAGTGACCAACCAGGCGAAAACTATCCAGTGTTCAGTTTGATCGCCAAGGCCGGCGAGGAGAAGCAATTAAATGGAGCGGCCACTGGGTTTTTTTGCCACTATGGGTAACGACGCACCACTCGTCAAGAGAGGTCGTACGGGCTAAAACGACTGAACTGCAGGGCAACGTTCCTTCCCTCGTGTTAGTAGGCTGCCCCGTTCCAGCATGGTCGGCGATCCGGACAGAATTCGCCCTGAGGTTGATAGATCCGGTGTAGTCGCCTAGGGACTAGTAATCCGCAGTTGTCCCGGCGAATGGGTCAGATCGTCACTTGGCCGTCAGAACGAACTCGCAAACGCGAGGGACGCTACGCGTGGGCTGCGGATCGGCAGTTCGGAACTGATTAGCGGTCGCGCAGTGGAGGGAAAATGAGGGTCGCCCGTGCTGAGCTGCCCACGCTTCTACAGCAACTCCTTCCGGCTCCCTGGCGGACCAAACCGCGAAAATCAATCGAAATCCATAGCGGTGCATTGCCATAGTTGGCCGGCCGCATCCCTCGCAAACGTCAGCCAGTTCCATCAAACGGCCTTATCGAAAGTAAGCCACCGATCAGTTCTGTTTCGTGTGTCGGCTAAGCTTCGCTGGCTCACTCCCGATAAGGTTCTAGCGTTACAGGTGAGCGATCTCAATGTCAATGAACGCTCGTACCTGAGCGCGTAATCAGAACCAGCGAGGACACTGCGCTTTTGCCATGTCGGTCAGGATCAGGGCAGCGCCGGCAGGCTCGATGCAATCTAGCTCGAGCGAGATTGGCGCAGGCTCTCGGTTGAGGGAATGAAGTAATAGGCACCGCTGATGGGCCGCGTGTAGCGCGTGAGCGCGTCGCGTACTCCGGTACGCCGGCCCGCCGTGCTTTCCAACATCGTGGAAAGCCGCCGCTGATCGGCACTGAATCCAACGAACATCGTTCCATGATCGGTGACGGTCTCATATGGCATGTTCCGGCGGAAGATCTTCCCGTACCTGTCCTGATCAGTGCTCGCAACATGCGAATCCGACGGCTTATCATCGAGCTCAACGCTGTCCAGCTTTCTCCGCCCGATCACCCGCTCTTGCTGATTAACGGGAAGCGACTCCCAGGCGGCTGTGTCGTGCCTCCACTTCTGTAACAACAGGATGGTTCCAGCTTCGCCGGCATTTCCCTCGGGTATGAGCGCCGCATTCGGAGCATCGATCAGGCTCGGGTTCTCCGAACCGTCGATGAAGCCGGTTAGGTCGCGATCGTGCCGGTTAGCCCAGCTTGAGGTCTCTTCGGCTACCGACGACACCCCCTTCACGGCGGCGATGGCGCCGTGTGCCACGTCGAAGAGTACGTCATACGTGCTTCCTGAGAGCCACAAGACAGCGTCGTGCTGTGTGGCGGGCATGGCGGAACCCGTCCGGCCCGATGATTTCCGTATTGAATCCCTGTACCCCTGCGGGCGAGTGATCGGGAGCGACTTGGTTCTACAGCTCAGGCCTGAACCCTACCACTAAGTTGACTCCGCCAATAGTGGTTCTCGGCTCACGCAACGCGGAAATTGCAATAACGAGCTTTTCTCCGTAGCGTTGGTTCAAGACATCGAATTCCAGGTAAGCATGTGCTGCCGTTCCGAGGGCGAATATCCCGGCTTGCGGAGTCTTCATGCGAGTAGCATACGCTCCAGCAGAAGTGGCCAGACTTCAACGACCCACTGCAACCTTGATTCCCTCGACGAAGAATACCAAAAGGTCGGCGTTGATTACGTCCGAATTGGTACTGGCCAAATCCGGAGTAAATCTTCAGCGTTGAGTGTTTCAGTATCTTCGCAGGCATGATTCCCACGGTGCCGGGGTCGTCTCGTGAATCAAAGACCCACTGCAACCTTGATTCCCTCGACGAAGAATGCCAAAAGGTCGGCGTTGATTACGTCCGGATTGGTAGCGGCCATGCCGTGCGGAAATCCGGGGTAAATCTTCAGCGTTGCGTGTTTCAGTATTTTCGCGGACATGAGTCCGGCGGCGCCAATCGGCACAATCTGATCGTCATCGCCGTGCATCACAAGCACCGGGATATCGATTTTCCTCAGGTCTTCCGTGAAATCCGTTTCCGAGAAAGCTTTTATGCAATCGTAGTGTGCCTTTACACCGCCGAGCATACCCTGCAACCACCAATGCTCGCGAACGCCCTCAGAGATTTTTGCGCCAGGCCGGTTGTACCCATAAAACGGGAGTGTGATGTCCTTGTAGAACTGGGACCGATCTCCTGCCACTCCGGCCCGTATTCCATCGAAGACCGATCGCGGCAAACCGCCCGGGTTCTTTACCGTCTGCAGCATCAGCGGCGGAACTGCGCTCATTAACACCGCCTTAGCAACACGTTTGGTACCGTGGCGTCCTAAATAGCGCGCGACCTCGCCGCCACCAGTAGAATGCCCAACCATAATTGCATCCTCAAGGTCGAGGGCTTCGAACAACGCGGACAGGTCGTCCGAGTAAGTATCCATTTCGTTGCCGTCCCACGTCTGTGTCGATCGCCCATGTCCACGGCGATCGTGCGCAATGACGCGATAGCCGTGTTGGCCGAAAAACAGCATCTGCGCATCCCAGTCATCTGCGCTCAGCGGCCATCCATGGCTGAACACAATGGGCTGACCTTTGCCCCAATCCTTGTAATAAATCTCTATTCCACCTTTTGTCGTGATAGTCGGCATCAGAATTCTCCTTTGGTCGCCTCAACGGCGGCCGATCATTATCGATTGGTATGTCCTCACCACCCAGCCAATGCTACGCAATGAAGATAAAATTAACGTTCGGTCCACCGCCGGCCGTGACCTCCGTCAGAGCGCCTTGATTGAATGCTGTGGACTCTTCGATTTGAACTGAAATCCAGCCGATAGCAAATGGGCAGAACTGACATAATGCGAGGCGAATCTGACAAGCGCAAAGGCTCGAAGCGGGCGGAGATCGGCGTACTCATCTATCCTCGCGCGCAAATAGCAGCGGTAGATGGCCTAACTGACCTGTTTGTAACCGCGAATCGTCTTGGCGCTGAAAAGGATGCCTCCGCATCGCGCGCTTTGAGGGTAAGTCATTGGCGAATGAACGCCGATAAGGGCGTTATAGAGTGCGTTTTTGACACACATAGCGGTGAGCACGACGCCATCGTCGCCTTGATCCTGCCTCCCAGCCTCGACCCGGAGCCTTGGCGGCACTCCGATTCACGGCAAGAAAACTGGATTCGCGTCCAACATTCGCAGGGTTCCGTAATCTGCTCCATCTGCGCGGGTGCGTTTCTGTTGGGCGGTACCGGGCTGCTGAACGGGCGCGTGGCCACAACACACTGGATCCATGCGAATGAATTAGCGGAACGATATCCGCAAGTAAACGTCGATTCCGATCAGCTGATCATCGACGATGGAGACATCATTACGGCTGGCGGCATCATGGCGTGGGTCGACTTGGGCCTGCACCTCATCGCTCGTTGGAGCGGACTAGCGATTATGATGGCGACGGCGCGTTTCTTTCTCGTGGATGCAACAGGTCGCGAACAGCGCTTCTACTCGAAGTTCATGCCACGGCTTAACCACGGGGACAAGGTGGTGCTTGCGGTTCAACATTGGCTTCAAGTTCATTATGCCGACAGCATCAGAGTCGGAATACTCGCCGCCAGTGCCAAATTGGGAGAGCGCACGTTCCTTCGCCGATTTCATGAGGCCACGGGGTTGAAACCGATCGAATACGTACAGCACTTGCGAATCGAGAAGGCGCGAGAAGCACTTGAACTCACTGCTGTGACAATAAACGAGGTCGCCTGGATGGTCGGCTATCAGGACCAGGGCGCATTTCGCACAGTGTTCCACAAAGTCACAGGTCTGTCGCCAGGAGAGTATCGGCAGCGTTTTGGCGTGGTTGAGCGAAAATCTCCTCACGATCGAAACGAGCCACCTGCGTCCATGAATAGCGCCAGCTGAACGATAAGGCCGACAGCCTAATTCGCAAGTTGCTGTAAAGATACCGAGTTGCTCTACGGGAACACGGCCCAGTAGCGACCGATTCGGCCGACTTGTTGCGACTGGAAATCGTCTCGTCATCGCACATTCGTCCGCGGTAGTCGCCTAGCGTTTACTAATCAGGGACTAGGTGGACGGAGAACGCGCATCTCGTTTCATGGTGACGCGACGCCAGCAAGACCACAAGAGCGGAACGGGTACACGCCCCCGGTGAAGCTTCCGAACTCCCAAACGCGGACTGCGAGGCGACTGGCGGATCAACCTGCGGCAGCCCGCTTGATCGCGGCAAGATCGAACTTCTTCATCTTGAGGAACGCCTGCGTTACCCGGTCAATGCGCGCCCGGTCACTGCCGCCCAACAGTTCCTGCATCACAGCGGGCCTGATCTGCCACGATAGGCCATACTTATCTTTGAGACAGCCACACTGTTCGGCCTTCGGGTCCGCCGGGAGCTTCTCCCAGAGGTAGTCGATCTCCTCCTGAGTGTCGCAGGGCACAAGGAAGCATATCGCTTCGTTGAAAGCGAATTTGTGCTCGTGCGCAGAATCCATCGCCGCGAACTCCTGACCGAGAAGTGAGAAATGCGCAAACCGGACGGTTCCTTCTTTGTCCGGTTCCTCACCCTTCCCGTATCGAGCAACAACGTCCGCCTTCGTGGCCCCGGCCTTTCCGCCGTCGGGCACGTTCTTGAACACTGAAGTGTAGAAGTTGATGGCCTCTTCGGCTTTGCCACACACATGTCCCACAAACATGAGTGCGGGAGTGCACTTCTGAAGGACAGACGCGCTGCCAACATAAATCACCTGCCAGGACAAGCCGTACTTGTCTTCGAGCCATCCGAATCGCTCGCTGAAGGGATAGGTGTCCAGGGGCATCAGGACCTTACCGCCGGGAGACAGGCGTTCCCATATCGCATCGACTTCCTGTGTAGTGCTGCACTTGATGTGGAAGGATATGGACGGATTGAATTTGAACAAGGGCCCCGCACTGATGGCCATGAACGGCTGTCCCGCCACTTCGAAGGACACGACATCGCAGTCACCCGAAGGCGTGTTGGTGGGCCTCGTCAAGTTGGTGATTTCAGAGCCAGGGAACAGCGAAACGCAAAGCCCGGCGGCTTCGCGGGCCTCCTTGTCGAACCAGATGCGGCGTGATCTTTTGCATCGCGTTATAGTCGTTCTATCATACGTTCGGTCCCAAACTGTATGGAGGCAATGTCTGGATGGTGCGTGATACGACAAACGAGCCGGAAACAGGAATCGCTCCGCCGTATTGCTCGTTGGCACTTTGCCGGGTAACGGGCTAATCATCGAAGTGAGCGTCCTTTGCGAATTGTGTCCGAACGGTCGGCCATCCGACAACTAGGAATGCGGACCGGGTCCTCGCTTGGGCTCGATGCCAATTCGGCCCAATGCGATTTGCCGCGATGCGAGGCCGGGCTCGGCCAATTGGCGGGACTAATCGTGGCGTCGCCGCGCAGCAAATAGGCCACAAGGCAGAGACACTCGTCGCAGATCGGCAGATGCGGCTGCTCGGAAGGAACAAGACGCATTGCGCAAAGGCGCCGGGATGCGGCACAAACGGATGAAGCTCATAGCATGCGCTCCGACGAACCGGACGGGGTTCACATGCTGGCGCTGGTGCGCGCGCTTTTGAACGGGCCGTCGGAGCTGCAGGAATCCACGTCTCGAGGCAGAGCGCAAGAGTACCTCCCTATATCAGGCGTTCACCGAACAGTAGCCGCCAATATCGCCATAATTTCCGTGTGGCCCGTTAGCCGCCGGAGACCGACCTCGACTGCTCGGATCGGCGATTACATTGTGAGGACCGCGCGGAATCGGGCCTTACCGTCCACAACGCGGTCGTATGCCTTCGGTGCCTCTACCAGTGGGTACGTCTCCACAATCGTTTTAACTTTTCCTTGTGCTACGAAATCAAGCGCTTCGTAAAGATACTCGGGGCCGTTTTGCTGGCTGCCAACTATTCGAATGCGCTTGGCGATGAGATCGATCAGCGAGACCGAAAGCGGCTCCGCGTCGGCGCCCATCGTGACGAGCCGGCCGTCCGGCCGCAATCCCTGTATGCTGTCCACCATCGACTTGGTCGAATTCGAGGTGCTGAGGATCACGTCTGCGCCCCCCGCTGCCGCAAGGCTCTTTCCGTCGCGGACAACTTCATCTGCACCGAGATCGCGAATCATCTTGTCCTTGTCGGGGGAATGCGAAACTGCGATGGTCTCGAAGCCTGCGGCCTTTGCGTATTGCACTGCCAAGTGGCCAAGCCCGCCGATCCCGAGCACAGCCACGCGCTCATGCGGCCTGGGATCGGCCCAGCGGAGCCCGCTATAGACCGTGTAACCGGCACAGAAGATCGGGGCTGCCTGCTCGTAGGAAACTTTGTCGGGAATAAGGTAGGTCGCGTCGGCATTCATAAGCATATACTCGGCGTGGCCGCCTTGTGCCTCAACCCCTGTACCCTTCAGATAAGGACAGAACATTCTGCGGCCACGCCTGCACCATTCGCAGCGCCCGCAAGTGGATTGAATCCAAGCGGTACCCACGCGGTCGCCGACCTTTCGCGTGGTGACGTCGGGAGCCACGGCAACGATCTCGCCGACAGGTTCGTGGCCGAGGATTCGGGGGAATGGTCCGGGCAGGTGTCCGAGCGTTTGATGTACGTCGGTGTAGCAGATGCCGCTAGCATGCATCTTCACGAGCACCTGATTTGGTCCGGGCTGAGGTTGCGGAACGTCTTTGACCTGCCACGAACTACTCACAGCGGGAACGATGGCAGCTTGCATAACACTTCCTCCTACAGCGATTCTATGCGAGCGCCGTTGCCGTCGGTGCATGATTTTGGAGGTTCGATTCGACAATCACATACCTCAGCCGAAATTGATGGTCAGTCGGCCAATTGTCCGCAACCCGTCAATTGGGCCAGACGTTGGATTGGCGCCGGCCAACTTCCGGTTGCCCGTAAGCGTGGAGCTGTTCGACAATCCGCAGCGCGCAGTCGGGCACGTTTGTCGTGCCCTGTCGTGCTGCCCTCGACAAATAAAGGGAGACTCTGCGCAATTGTTTTTGCTACTATCCCCTCAACTCATGACACGTGCCATTCGTCATTCAGCACTGCTGTCTGGAATCTTTGCAGTCCTGGCCACGTCATGGCGTCCGGATGAAAGTCCGCACTTGCCTTCAATCATATTCGCAAGTGTCGCGCCGGGGAGATCTCTTCTGATGATGCGCGACGATTTTCGTGAGTCGTCTGAGTCCATTCCACCGTTCGGCAAGGCTAAAGACCGATATCGGAGCGGACCCGGATGCGCCTAAGAACGACCATTACATCTGGCTTCGACAGGGAGAGAGAGACATATCGGCGATTCCAATTCTTTATTCAACTTCCTGACACTACGACGTCTCAAAGAGAGGAGAGTTCTTTCAATATGTGAGTTTACAGTTCCTTCTTGTGGCGACGGATAGCAGCCAGCCGCTTCCAAAACTGATTTACGACGAACATAATCCCATTCTTGTTCCTGTAGAGCAGGTATCTGGATTTTCCGAACAAGTCGGCCGGAACACGAACTACATTATCCATCCTGAAGAGATCCTGGCAGACAACTTTGAGTTTTTGCTGCTCGGAAAGTCCGATTTGCCCACACCGCGCGTTATTGAGGAGCCTTCTTCCGCGCTGCGCTAAGCGAGTTGACTCCTAGGGGACCACCGGCCCTAGACTCTGCCCAGGTCCTGACGGACAGCCGAATCGCTCGGGCTGGAACGCTGATTTCCCCTATAGTCGGCCATCCGTCAATTGTCGCGGGTTAGCGAGGTCATTCTGGAGCGATTCGGAAATGATCCCTCCAGCGTTCCTAAACCCTTGGCGACTACAGTGGATCTATCGGACTAAACACACCAAATGGGCAGTGACCAAGATGGGCTGAATCGAAGTAATAGTGCATCGCAATCGGCTCAGTCTTAGACAAGAGGCTTTTTTGCCTCAGGCTCGAAAAGAGGAACTAGCCGGAACCGGTGAGCTAGGTCCTTTACGGGCTGGTGCCGCGGTCAGCGGTGACGCGAGCCTCTGTTCATCCTTCGCTGTAAACTTCCGGGTGCCATCCTTACTCATACCTCAGCGCAACCATGGGGTCTACTTTCATCGAGCGCCGCGCCGGGATGTAACAGGCGAAAAAGCTAGCGCCGCATAAGAACAGCGCGGCTGCCGTGAGCGTCGCCGTGTCGATCGGGCGCACGCCGAAAAGCAAAGCCGAGAGGAGCGGAGTCAACGGGAACGACAGAGCGAGGCCGACGACGCAACCCAAGGCCACGGGCGCCATGCCACGGATGAGTACGAGCTTACGCACGTCTGAGGGAAGAGCGCCGAGCGCCATGCGAATGCCGATTTCCGGCGTGCGCAACATCACCAGGTAGGACGTGACTCCGTAAATACCAATGCAGGTGAGAAACACTGCAAGCCCGGCAAGCGTCCCGGAAAGAAAAGCGACGAAACGAGCTTGCGACCGTGCTTGAGCGACAAGATCAGACAGCGGAAGGAACCGCGCGATTGCGACCGTTTTATCCAGCTTGGATACTTCCCGGCGGATGAGCGCGATCAGGGTGGGAAGCGGCGCGGAGGCGCGTATCACTAAGGAAATGGGACGCGGCGCGAGTTGGTAGGGAAGGTAGATCTGGGGACGAACCATGACAGTGAGCGAATGGTACTGAACATGGTGGACGACGCCAACCACGACAGCCCAGTCGTCTTGGAACAGGTATGGCCCAGCAGGGGAATCAGAGATATGGAGTTTCTTACCAAGAGGATCTTGGTTAGGCCAAGTGTGCTGCGCGAGAGCGTCATCAATGATAACGACGTGCTGGTGCGCAGCGTCGTCCCAGTCGGTGAAATCGCGGCCCTCGATCATAGTGGCGCCGATGGTCTTGAAATAACCGGGCAGCACGGAGCGATAGTCAGCCATAGCCGTGGATTGTTGGCTCGGCGGCGTACCTTCGGGCCAATCGTAGTCGTACCAGTTCGCGTAGCTGTCGTCGAGCGGCAAATGTGAAACGACAGAGACGGATTGTACACCGGGAAGAGCAGCGAGGTTTTGCTGCAACTGGTGGAGGAACGTATAGTCGCCGCCCAAAGTTGTAAAGCTCAAGACATTCGCAGGTTGAAAACCTGGATTAACGCGGAGGACGCTGACGAACGTCCGCATGAGCAAGCCGGTGCCAGTGAGAAGAGCGAAGCTGAGCGCTACTTCGCCCAGGATCAATGCGGTCTTCGAGCCATGCCTGGACCTGGCCGAGGCGAGGTTGCGTCGAGTGCTCCTGAGGCCATCGGCGAGGTTGAAACGCGTGGCCGCTAGCGCTGGAGCGAGGCCAAACAGAATTCCGGTGATAAACGCAAGAGCGAAAGTAAAGGCAAAAGCGCGGGAGTCCAAATGAATCGCGCCAAGACGCATCAACGATTCCGGGCGCAGTGCGAGGAGCCCGTGAAGCGCTGCCCAGCCCACCGCGATGGCGGCGACTCCTCCGAAGAACCCAAGCAGAACGCTTTCGGTGATAAGTTGACGAATGATGCGTCCGCGGCTGGCGCCAAGAGCAGCGCGAACTATCGTTTCGCGTTCGCGATTGCCGGCGCGCGCGAGCAGCAGGTTGGCCACATTCGCACACGCGATCAGAAGCACGAAGCCGACGCTCAAGAAAAGAATTGTTAGAACGCTTCGGACGTTGTGAACATCGTCTTCCTGAAGAGGAACGATGTGAAGGCGATAATTCTGGGCATCGTAGCCGGTGACCATCGTTCGGAGCCGTGCAGCGATGGCGTCCATCTCCGATTGCGCCTGAGCAAAGTCGGCGCCGCGGCGGAGGCGTCCGACAAGACGAAGGAACGCCGGGCCGCCGGGCTGAGCGAACTGGCGGCCCTTAAGGAGAACATAGACGTCAGGAGCGGCGGAAACGCTCGAGTCGTCTGGAAATATTAAGTGAAAGTTTTTAGGGAGGACGCCGAGGATCGTTAGCAGATTATTGTCAATGTGAAGCGATTTTCCGACGATGCGCGGGTCACCGCCGAATTTGCGCTGCCATAGACCGTACGAAATGACAGTCGAAATCGAGGAGTTGGGCGCCAAGTCCTGTGCGTTGAAAAGCCGCCCGAGAGTCGGCCTTTCGCAGAACAGAGGGAGGAAACCGTCAGTTACGTCGGCCCGCTTGACCGCTTCCGGGTGCGGATCGTCAGTGCCGGTGATGGTGCCGTTGGTGACCCAGATGCCGCCGATCTGTTCAAACAGGCGGGAATGGCGGCGAATCTCTTCGAAATCGTAACCGGCGGCAGGGGCGCGGTGCTCATTGCCGAAGCTGGACCAGATAATTGCAAGGCGATTCGCATGAGGATAGGGAAGCGGTTTGAGCAGGATGGCGTTTACCACGGTAAAGATAGCGGTGTTGGCGCCAATGCCGACGGCCAGGGTGAGGATAGCGACGGCGGTAAAACCTGGAGATTTGCGCAGCATGCGCAAGCCGTACCGCAAGTCCTGAACTAAGTTCGATTTCATGGAAGCAGATTCTCCACCGTTAACACATTCGTACTGACCTGCGGTGAGAATCCGATTCGATCTCGAGCAAATGAACCTTTGCCTCCAATCCCCCTGCAAATCCGGTCAGTTTTCCGGACGAGCCAATCACACGGTGGCACGGCACAACAATTGAGATTGGGTTCCTGCCGCTCGCTGCGCCAACCGCCCGCATCGCACTCGGTCTGCCAAGTTGCTTCGCGAGCTGGCCGTAGCTTCTCGTTTCACCAAATGGAATCGCCAGCAGAGCTTCCCAGACACTCTTTTGAAATAGGGTGCCCCTCATGTCCAGCGGAATAGAGAAGCCCTGCCGCTGACCTTCGAAGTATTCTTTCAGTTGCCGCTCCGTCTCGATCAGGATTGGTTGGCGATCATCAGCCCGCAGATCGCCTAGAACCACCCGACGGGGGTCGTCATTCTCCCAAAGAATGGCTACGAGGCCTTTTTCACTGGCTACGAGTTGTAGTTTCCCGACTGGAGATTCCATGAATTTGCAAACAAGGTGCATACTGAATTCCTTTCAGCCGACTGAGGGATTTAGATGCTCATCAGTGCCATTGCATTGCGGCGTTATCTCCATCGGCCGACCAAATATGTTGTGCCGCATAGGCACGCCATGGCCGCCACAATTCCGCACGAGCCAGCAAATCGGCGGAGGATGTTTTCTCTCCGTGTAGTGCCGTAGCTCCTCGGAGGAGACCGGCATCGGTGGCGGGAAAGGCATCCGTCTCCCGATTGGCGCGCAAAGCGATGTAGTGCGCTGTCCATTCCCCCACCCCGGGAATTTTCAAGAGTTTGGAGATTGTTTCGTCGATATCGCCGGAGGGCCGAAAGAGGTTCGGATCGGCGATTGCAGCTTCTGCAACCGCCTTCGCAGCGCGCAAACGTGCAGCCGGCATGGCAAGCCCGATCGGGTTGTTCGCCAACCGTTCCGGTGTCGGGAAAGCATGCGTCAACTGCCGGTGAATTCGCAATGCTTTAGGGACCACACGCCCATGTCTCTCCACCAGTTGCCCTGCGTAACGACGCGCTGCGGCAACAGTGATTTGCTGCCCAAGCACAGCTCTCACGGCAATCTCAAATCCATCCCATCCACCGGGAGCTCGTAGTCCCGGCCGCCGCGCGACCAATGGAGCGAGTATTGAATCCGCGGAGAGATGACTGTCGATCGTCTCGATATCCGCGCCGAGGTCAAACAGCCTTCGGACCCGACACACGATGGCCGGTAAAAGTCGTACATTCGGGACGAGAATGCGAACACTGAGACTCTCGCGATCGGGTTGGTGCGACACCTCGATGCTTCCGATCTCGCCGTTGATCTCTGTAGTCCGGAAGTAACGCTCGTATTCGATCACTTCGACGCCCGAAATTGCGCGCGCGCTTAGGAAGCTGAGCATCGATGACCAGTCGTAGGGAGGACGGTAGCGAAGCCGTAGCGTAACGTCTTTTCCGTCAACGGCTGCTGCCCCCTTCCGCCTGAGGGCGCTTGGTGGCCGATGAAAGAGCTCCTGAAAGGTTTCGTTGAAGCGCCGCAGGCTGCCAAATCCGGAAGCCATCGCGACTTCGGTCATTGGCATGCGGGTTTCGTGAATGAGTTGCTTCGCAAAGAGGACACGCCGAGTCTGCGCTACGGAGATCGGCGATGCGCCGAGATGCTGAAGAAATAAGCGGCGAAGCTGGCGCTCTCCGAGACCCAGGCGGTCTGAAAGCTTTTCGACTCCGTTCCCGTCGCCATCGAGCGCGCCCTCGGCAATAAGCGCTAGCGCGCGGGACACGGTGTTCGAGGTTCCTTTCCAGGAAGCCACATCAGGTGCGGTCTCTGGGCGGCAGCGCAGGCACGGCCGAAACCCTGCATCCTGTGCTGCAGCCGCGGACGCAAAGAACTCGCAACTTTGGAATTTCGGGGTTCTTGCCGGGCAGACCGGCCGGCAATATACGCCCGTGGAAGAAACGCCGATAAAGATCAGACCGTCGAACCGGGCATCCCGGCTTTGCAACGCTCGATAACAGGTCTCACGATCGAGCAGTTCCATGTCGCGATTCTCGCATTTATAGCTGCCGCATACTCGCGGTTTCCGGACATGGTCATTTAAACTCAATCTTCTCCAGTTAGTGATGGTCCGCGACCTCTGGTCACGCAAAAAGAGGGAATTCAGCGAAACTTGCTTGAGGGCTCCCGCGACAACCCTCTTCAGCCTGTGCTCCAGGAGCCACGATGAACACTTTCGAGCGGTCAAACAAAGCGTGCTTGACCTGTCGTATCCGCCACCGTTTGCTTCGCCTGATACGGGCCACCCGGACGTTATTTCATTTACTGTTTGGGACCCCTGCAAGATAGCTCATGACGGGCAAGGGTAGTTCTATACTTGGCGACTAGTGCGGGGGAATCCATGCGCGGGAATTTTCCTGATCCCGGGGCAGCCTCCGAGGGGTGACCGACAACGACTGCCAGGCGGACCGAAGGTGGGAACGCCGCGAAGGGCTTCCACTCGATGTCTTCCGACAGGATCGATCTGAAAACGTCCTGGCCGGGCTGGTGAGATTGAACCGTACGTTGTTGTGCTTCCTTGACGATTGCTTTTTTCTTATCTGACATAGCGACCTCGCTGAATGCCGCGGTGAGTTCTCGGAAAGACCGCGGTAGGTCGAACCTGGGCGAGCAGCTCCATCAGATCCGAGATCGGCGAGCATCGAGCTGCTGCACAGCCTGGATGAGCCTGTTTCGGGGATCTTCATCGGCGAAAGCTTCGCCCAGCCAATGGCACTTCTTCGATGACCCGGTCCCACGACATGGGCCTGTCCAGGCCGCCCTCGTAGCCAATATGTTCTTTCATCAAGACCCAATGGTCGTTAGTGCGAACAGTTATGCGGGCACAAGGGTCTCGGGGAAAACGAGCCGTGAATTGCTCGTCGGGACGGATCTCGACACGCGCGACCATCGCCTGGCATCCGGCGCCTGAATGCGCACCGCGTCCAGTTGGGCGGGCCCGACTTAACCGTCGAGCAGCGCCGCGGAGATGAGGTATTTCAGATTGTAGTCGCCTTGCTCTTTTGTCCAGGGATGATCCTTTGAGCCCTAGTTACCGCCGCCCGCGAAGTCGAAGCCCGCCTGGAAGATGTTGCAGCGCACGTGCTTAACCTCTGCGGCCACGAGAGCGTAACTGCGGTTCAGATGCAGCGTCGCTTCCAGCACCGGCTGGCCATGAATGAGCGAGCAGTACTTCTTCAAGACGTCTGTTTGACGAATTGCAGCGAGGGATCGTCCCAATCCACCGAAATCGACTGGCCAAACATTTATTCGAGCCCCTTTGGGCCTTCGAACAAACTTTTTGGACCCGTAAAGCCACGACTTCCTTGAGCGGTATGCCAGGAAGGCCGGCAAGAACATCAAACATATCGATGAGAGCACGCTGGAACTATTTGAATTGTACGATTGGCCGGGAAACATCCGCGAACTGCAAAACGTAGTGGAGCGCGCCGTGATCCGATGCCGAACTAACACATTAGTCGTCGCGGAAAGCTGGCTACGCTCCACATCAGCAGGCTCTTTGCGCTTGCCGGACGGACCTTCGGCTTTGGCAGAGCGGGAAGTAGAGATGATCGAAGCTGCCCTGGCAGAATCGCATGGCCGGATTCCCGGACCTTCGGGTGCGGCCGTGAAACTGCGCATTCCGCGACAGACGCTCGAATCGAAGATCAGACGCTTGGGCATCAACAAATACAGACTCAGGGTGCAATTGCCGGCATCTACTCGACGCTGCACAGACAAGTAGTCAGCGCGTAGCTACCAGACCAGCCTCCATTGAGGGCGAGTCGCCTTCTCTCCGCGGTGCAACCGGATGGCTCAACTCGCACCGTTGGCGCGTCCGGACCTCCGCGGAAAAGCGGTCCTCATCGACTTCTGGACCGATTTCGGTTGCCCATGAAAGTGACTTTTTCCTATCGTAACGTCTCAAAATAGCCTTGAGGTTTCCAGCCCACACATGCAGCATCCCGTCAAGGATCGTCTTTGCTCACGTGGGCAAGAGCTTGGGTTGGTCGACGTCGCTCGCATCGGCTTTGCGTCACTTGCCGTTCTGTTCCTCTCCGGTCTCGCGTCCGGCACAGTTCCCGTGGTGCGGTTTGGAGTGCAAACCGTAACCGAACACCTGATCGAAGGTAGGGACATCTCGTTCAGGCGTCTCCCGAACACGGCAGCCCTGTCTCAGACCAGGGTCGCCCACATGGTCGAGGATAGCGACGGCTTTTTGTGGTTCGGTACGCAGTATGGACTGAATCGATATGACGGCTATCGATCGAAAGTATTCAAGCACGAACCCGGACATGCGGATAGCCTGAGCTGCGTATATATTCGCAGCCTGTTTGTAGATCACTCGGGGGCGCTATGGGTCGGCTGCGATCGATTTCTCGACAAATTCGAACCGATCACCGAAACATTCGCTCACTATCGCATCAGCACTGACATTCCTGGTGGAGTTCCGACCCCGATCGAACAAATCAACGAGGATCATACTGGAATACTGTGGCTGGCGACGGCCAGAGGACTTTATAAGTTGGATCCCGCTACGAGGCAAACCACCCGGTATATCCACGATCCGGCGAATCCCACAAGCATCAGTGGGAACCGCGTAAATTTCGCGGGGGAAGATCGGACGGGACGATTCTGGATAGCAAGTAGCGGCGGCCTGGACGAATTCGATCGTAAAACAGGAAAGGTCATCTGGCATGTACCCTTTCAATCAGATATCGCCGAGTTTCACGAGGATAAGTCAAGGCGTCTTCTGGGTGATCACCAGCTTCTCTCCATCCTGCGCGGTGGCGACGCTGAATTTAACGGCTAATCTTGTCACCTGTTATTCGATTGACTACAAACCTCGTGGTGTGAATTCTCCAGTCAACATCTCCGGAATACTCGAATCGAGGGACGGTACGATTTGGTTGAGTTCGTCGCACGGACTACTCAAGCTCGATCGGGGACATAAGCAGATCGTGACTTATCGCAACCATCCTTCAGACAAGGAGAGCCTGGAATCAGACAATATTATTTCCATATATCAACACAAAGAGGGAAACATCTGGACGTGTTTTCAGGAGACCGAGCCGAACTTTTTTGCTGAAAGATCGCAGGCGTTCGAAAACTTTACATATGAGCGAGGCAGCCTGGTCAACCCTCTTGTTACCGCTATCTATGAGGATCATAACGGCACGCTGTGGATCGGCTCCATGGGAGGGCTTAACCGCATTGATCGCCGCACTGGAAAAGACACCGTGCCCGCCGGATCGGGCGTCGGCAATGAAATACTTTCCATTCTCGAAGACCGCTCGGGAGTTCTCCTCGCGGGCACCTTTCATCTGGGGCTCGAACGATTAGACCCGAAACGGGCAAACTTGGTCCGTATGTGCGCACCGAGCCTCCGATCATGCGGCTGATATTCGACCATCAGGGAAATCTATGGGCAGCCACTTACGGTGACCTGCTCTCGAAAAACTCTACCAGCGATAATTGAGGATCTCAGCTTCGGCGTGGAAGGAAGAGACGACGAAGGAGGATCCAAAGAATGAAGAAAGGCCGATTCAGCGAAGAGCAGGTCATTGGCATACTGAAGCAGCACGAGGCAGGGCGCAAGGTGACAGATTTAGCCCCGCGAGCACGGCATCAGCGAAGCGACGATTTATACCTGGAAGAGCAAATACGGCGGGCTGGAAGTGAACGAAGCGCAGCGCTTGAAGAGCCTGGAAGAGGAGAATCGGCGATTAAAGCATTTGGTTGCCGATCTCAGTCTGGATAAGGAAGCGCTAAAGGCGATCGTACGAAAAAACGGCTGGAGCTTGCCGGTTTGAGGGCGGATGTGACGTTTGCGATGCAGCAGTTTGGGATGAGCGAACGTCGGGCCTGTAAGCTCGTCGATGTGGACCGCAACAGCTATCGGTACGAGCCGAGAGCAGATCACAATCGAGAGTTGCGCCAGGAGTTGATCAACCTAGCGCGGCACCGAGCACGCTACGGCTATCGGCGTTTACATGCCTTGCTTGCACAGCGCGGGCAGAGAGTCAGTGTGCAGCGCGTGTATCGCCTCTATAGGCAGGAAGGACTGGCCGTGCGGCGGCTCAAGAGAAAACGCTTAACCAGACCTGCCGCCGTTACTCCCCATTTGTGGTGCGCCAATCAGGAATGGGCCCTCGACTTCGCCGCAGACGCTCTGGCCACAGGCCGAGGGATTCGGGTACTGGCGATCGTGGACACCTTTACGCGCGAATGCCTGACCTTAGAAGTAGACACAGGTTTCTCCAGCCAGCGCGTGACGCGCTCGCTCGAACAGATCATTGAAGATCGTGGCACTCCACAACGCATCCGGTGCGACAACGGGCCGGAACTGACCAGCCGACACTTTCTGAGCTGGTGCGAAGAACAGAAAATCCAGCTGATCCACATTCAGCCGGGAAAGCCCACCCAAAACAGCCACGTAGAGAGCTTCAACGGAAGACTTAGAGACGAGTGCCTGAACGCGAACTGGTTTCGGAACCTGGCGGACGCCAGAGGCAAGATCACACAGTGGAAGGACGAATACAACCGCGAGCGGCCGCACAGCAGCCTGGGATACCGCACGCCATACGAATTTGCCGAGATACTGAAATCCTCAGTCAGACACCCCCCCGCGAAGCGGGTGGCTTGATGAGCGACAGACGGTCCGTGGCGGGAACGTCTCTGGCGGCAGCCGACCAACTTGACACGTTTGTCAGAATCAGAATGGATTCGGCAAGCTAAGGCCGCCCCAACACTGGTGTTCTCTACCCGATGATGAGCGTGGCTCCGGTTTTCATCCGATCCCTGGCATTGGTTCGGCGGTCCATGGCCGTATTGGTCGTGGATCTGACCCCGTTGGAGAGTTTCTATTTACGAATCGGAACCGGGCCGAGTCCACTACCCCTGGCACCAATAGGAGCGTCATGAGAAAGAAGAAGCCGACAGCCCCACAGAAGGGGTCTGCTCGGGCGAAAGTGGATTGGAAGGCACTCGATATCGTCCACCCGGAAGCAGCCGGGATTGATGTGGGCGGCAGCGAGCATTGGGTGGCGATCAGCCCGGAGCGCGATCCGGAGCCGGTGCGGCGCTTCGGATGTTTTACCGCCGATCTCTGCGAGATGGCGAGGTGGCTGATCGACAAAGGCGTGCGCAGCGTGGCCCTGCAATCCACGGGCGTGTATTGGATGCCAGTGTTGGAGGTGCTGGAGCAAAATGGCTTGGAAGTATATCTGGTGAATGCCCGGCACACGAAGAACCTGCCGGGACGCAAGAGCGATGTGCAGGAGTGTCAATGGCTGCTGAAATTGCACGCCTTCGGACTGCTGAATAACAGCTTTCAGCCGACCAACGAGATCCGGATCGCGCGGACGTTGTGGCGGCACAGAGGGAATCTGGTGGCCGAAGCCGGCAGCGCGATTCAGCGCATGCAGAAGGCATTGACCGAGATGAATATCCAGCTCGCGAACGTGCTGAGCGACCTGAGCGGTGTCAGCGGGATGAAGATCATCGGAGCCATCCTGGAGGGAGAGCGTGATCCCTGGGCATTAGCCGCTTTGGCTCGGCCCGAGGTGAAAGCCACTCCGAAGGATATTGCGATGAGTGTGGAGGGGAACTGGCGCGAGGAACTGTTGTTCGTTCTGGAGCAGGAGGTAGAACTGTACCGCTTCTATCAAAAAAAGATCGTCGATTGCGACCTGCAACTGCCCAAACACCTGGAGTCGTTCGGGTCCACCGTGGATATTCAGGCGCAGCCCCTCGGGCCAAAGCCGAAGGGCAAGAAAGGCAGCCGGAACGCTCCTCAATTCGATTTGCGAACAGAGTTATATCGCATTACCGGCATCGATTGGACACAAATCAATGGTCTGGATGTTCTAACGGCTCAGACCGTGATTGCCGAGGCCGGCGCCAATCTGAGCGCTTTTCCCAGCGAGAAGCAGTTCGCCAGTTGGCTGGGATTGTGTCCGACCAACGAGCAAAGCGGAGGCAAGATCATGAACCGCCGCACACGTAAGGTGGTCAATCGGGCCACCGTGGCGTTCCGGAATGCTGCCGCAACTCTGCTTCGGTCATCAAGCCACTTGGGGAGGATTCTACTCCCGCAACGGTCAAACCTGTTCCAGTCTCACTGGTCGAACCAGTGGCTTACCAATTTCAGTTACGTCGATGTCGGTCGATTGTTAGCCCGCAAGTTTCATGAACATGCTTTAATCCTGTAGCCAGCGACGGAAGGCCCTTGTAGATGTTGGATCGAGTGGCGCGGTGCTGAGAAAAGAGACACAAATAGTGCTGATTTGTATAGGAACATCGAAGTGTCAAAGAACGAGTGGCTGGCAGGCCCACATTACATCAGCAGCGCAGTTGCTGAAGGGCTTGGCTGAAGAGATTTTGTAGTGGGAAGCTGCTGCTCATCTGGACCCAAACCTTGCGCACGGTCACGCGAATCTGGGCACCAATCTTCAGCAGTCGTAAACGAATCGTGCCGACTTGCGCGTGGGCCAGTTGGGTTGCTTGCAGCCCCAGGCGGCGCAATCCGCATACCAGCGAATAAGCCATCACCGACAGATACAGACGCAGTTGATTGGCGCGCATAGTGGCCGCGCTCACGCGATCAGCGAACAGCGCAAACTGTTCTTTGATGCGGTTCTCCATATCACCGCGAGCACAGTAGAGATCTTCATATAGCTGGCGGGTGCCCCAAGCCTCGGCCTCCAGAGAAGTCACACGTGACTTTTCGGCAAGCGTGCATGAAACCAGGTGAGGTTTCCTGGTAAGGTCGGGCGTGGGTGAGGAGACCCGCGCTCGATGGCACGTGAAGCAGTAGCTGATGTCGCGGACGATCTCGAGGAGTTGCGTCGCCGTTTTGAAGAGTTTCGGAATACGCAGCCGAGGCACTCGCGTCTGCCGGAGACCTTGTGGACCGCGGCCGCGGAGTTGGCCAGGCGCCACGGAGTGAATCCGACAGCACGGACATTGCGGCTGGACTACACAGGTCTGAGAAAGCGAGTGGAGAATCAGAGCCGAGGTAAACAAAGGCGCACTAGCGCGCCACCGACGTTCATGGAGTTTGTGGCGCCGGGAGCAAAGGCGGTTACCAACTGCACGGTGGAAGTGGAGTCGGTGCAAGGCGGCAAGCTGCGGCTGGAGTTAAAGGCGGTGGCCACGAGCGAGGTGGCAAACCTGATCTGCGCTTTCGTGAGTCCTTGAGCGATGCTGCAGATTGCCCCGCAGATGCGCATCCTGGTCGCGATTGAAGCCGTCGATCTGAGGAAAGGCATCGACGGCCTGGCAGAGCTATGCCGGGAGAAACTGTCAGCTGACCCTTTTTCCGGCTGCCTGTTTGTCTTTCGAAGCCGGCGCGCGACGGCGATTAAGTTATTGCAGTACGACTTATCGTGCCATCCCAGTAATGTGTAGTAAGCGCATTTGAAGCTTCTCGGATAAGGCCAGCAGAAGAATTCACTGCACATTAATTGGGAGTCAATCATGGGCCGATAGCATCGAACCGATGCCAAGCAAGGCATCGCACTTCCAATGTGTAATGGAGCCTCGATGATTGCCCATTTCTTTCCAAAAGGATACAGCCAATATCAACAACTGCCGGCATTGGGACGGTTAGCGGACGCATTTGCCGTCCAGTTGCATCGACAGGGTTATAGTTGGTCCGCTGGCCGTCAGCAATTGCAAATGGCCGGTCACATTTGCCGATACCTGGCGCTCAGGTGGAAGCAACGCGTAAATGAGCTTTGCGAAGAAGATGTATGGGCCGGCTGTGTATGGTTCCGCCGTAAGTTCCCGAACAACGGTTCCGATGTCCGAGTCTTGGTCCGCTTTTTACGAGAGCACGGCCTTGTAAAGCCGGCCAGGGTTGTTGCGCCCACCGGCGTGTATGTCCAATTGAATTGTTTTGCTGCCCACTTACGGGATGCTCACGGCTATGCTCCGTCCACGATTCTACGGCGAGTGCAGATTGCGACGGAATTCCTTCAGTGGTTGAAGTTGGATAAAGCACCTCACCGATTAGCCTCGCTGTCCATCAGCGATGTGGAGAGGTTCATCCGGCATCTGGGAAAGCGGATGGGCCGAGTGGAGCTGCAGAAGCCCATTGCGGCGCTCCGACATTTTCTGCAATTTTTGGCGACGGATGGAACGGTCCCCAAGAGACTTGATTCTCAAATTGACACCCCGCGTGTGTACCGTCATGAGAAACTTCCACGTGCTCTCCCCTGGCCAACCGTCGAAGCATTTTTGCACTCGATCGATCGGGATCACGCCATGGGGAAACGTGACTACGCCATGTTCGCATTAATGACTACCTATGGTCTGCGCGCCTGCGATATTGTCTCGCTCACGCTCGACGACATTCAATGGCGCATTCGGCGCATTCGAATTCTTCAAAGCAAGACCGCCAAACCACTCGAATTGCCTCTTATCGACGAGGTCAGTTCCGCGATCTATGACTATCTCAAGCACGCTCCTCGTTCCGGCGCTTTTCGGCAATTATTTCTCCGAGTCAAAGCCCCAGCGGGCCCCCTGAAGCCTACTGGCGTCATCGAGGCGTTTCAGGCTTGGTCGAGGCGGAGCGGGCTTGAGATTCCTTACAAGGGTGTCCACTGCCTTCGTCATTCCTATGCGCTGCCTCTTCCTATCCCGGGCGGTGCTTTGCCGAAGGAGACACAAAAATGAGTACCCAACCTTCTTTTCAGTGATCGCTCAAAGCTGACTTGATCCGATATATCGCGCTTCAGCAGGCCCTTGGTCGGCAGTTCAACACGACAACATACGTTCTGCACCGTCTCGATCGATTTCTGTGTACTTTAGCCAAACCTTCTCCGGATCTTACGGAAGAAACCTTCAGGCGTTGGTCGCAAAACATGCAATCTGTCAGTGCCAACACGAGACTGGCGCGCATGCTCATCGCCAGAAACTTCTGCCTGTACCGTCGACGCACGGTGCCGACTTGTTTTGTTCCAGACCACTCACAATTTCCGCAGGCCCATCCACGGTCGCAACCCTATATCTTATCGGATGATCAGGTCGCGGGCATCCTCAGCTGCAGCAACATAGTGCCCGAATCCGTTCGATCTCCATTGCGCCGAGCCAATACACGATTGGCCGTTGTCCTGCTTTATACCACCGGCCTTCGTCGTAGCGAACTCCTCCGCTTGTCACCAGCAGACTACGATCGGTCGGCCCACACTCTTCTGATTCGGAACTCGAAGTTCCATAAATCGCGCCTGCTGCCTCTTCCGAACGATGTGTCCAAGGAAGTTGAATCATACCTGAGGCTGCATCAGAAATACCAAGATCCTCGGGCAGCCGAAATGCCGTTGTTCTGCAATCCTTGCTGTGGCGGCCAAGCCTAGCCTATATGTTAGTGCCGGGATAAAACGACCGCAATTTCGCCGATGATGTAGTCGGGTGTTACGCAGGGGGGATGCGGGGGGCGGCACGTCCTCCGAGGGGCCGGGGGGAACGTCGCCATTGGCGGGGACGCGGTAGGCACTTTAAATGAGTTTCTAAAGTCCCGCTCTTCCCAAACTTCAGAGCCTGGCATTATTATCCAAGCAGCGCCAAATACCCAGGCTCATGTGGACAGAAGATCGTTCATCGATGGAGTTCCCACTGCATGCGCTCGATCAGGAATGCGCTTACAAGTCCGCCGCTGCGCTCGATGATGCGGTCATCGCTCGGTCCGGTACCGCTATCGGGACCGCTGGCACAATGGACGCAGTGAATGGTAAACGCCACCTTGTGATCGCTAGGCCGTGCGGGGAACCCAGAAACGCGCCTTCCTCTACCGTTCCCGTTGCTGTCGACGGCGCAGGAGGGTCGCTTCTGAACTGATCAGGCGGGCCGCCTCGAATTCGCTGCCCTGAGCGCGTCGTCTTGGCGCGCACATTCAAAGTGTCTGCGGACCATGAAACCGGGCATCCCTCTAACTGCAAAACCGGCGAAATCGCAGTCGTTTTATTCCGGCGCTAACAGTCTGGGTCGATGGACCCGGTCACGAGGCCATTCGGCGCCGCTTCATTGAAGAGCGTTATCGTCTCATGCCGTACCTGTACACCCTCGCCGAGGAGACCTCGCACAACGGCCTGCCCATCGACCGACCGCTATTCTTGGAGTTTCCGCATGCAACGGACGATGGAAAGCCTTTCGACCTGACTACCGGCGGGAGCGAGTTCCTATTCGGCAGCCGCATCTTGGTGGCACCGAATCCGTCGCCCGAGGAGGTCGCTCCCTATACCGTGTATCTGCCTCCGGGAACTTGGTACGACTACTGGAGCGGCGAGCAGTTTACGCGCATCAAGGCAACCAAAACACTGGATTTGGAGCAGCGCGATAAGCTAGCCGCGCAGAAGCCGTTAATCGTAACGCCGAAGTTGGAGCAACTGCCAGTATACGTGCGAGGCGGCAGCATTCTCCCCATCGCACCACTGACACAGAGTACCGCTAAGGTACCCAACGGTCCTCTCACGCTGCGGGTCTTCCCGCTAGCCCCCGGCCTGAACACGCCTGGCGAAGCGTGCGGGGGAGAAGTCTACACCGACGACGGTCACAGCTTCGACTTCCGGATGGAAGGGTTCGCGCGCGTCCGCTTTACTTGCTCTGTCGCTCTGGATGGATCAGTCAACGTGGAGATCGCGAGTCAGGAAGGGCGGTGGAAGCCGTGGTGGCACGAATACCGCGTGGAGGTAGTGGGTTGGACGCCGAGGCAAAACCGCGCTTCGGTCGATAGGCAGAATGTCGCATTAACACAATCGGAGGGTCGCTGGGGCATTAGCGTTCCGGCGAACACCAAAGGAATTCGAATCGAACTTCAGTAGAGTAGCCGGCAAAGAATCGCTCCAGTTCACGCGCTCACGACGCAAGGATACCGGCGAATGCAGGTTCGACCGCAAGGCGGCAGCAAATGCCCACGTACCGCCTTCGACTGCGAGTAGTTTGTTCTAAATGCGGGATCAGTAAGTTGCCTAAACCCCATTCTCGAATTTTGATGCCATAAGTGCCCCCGCCGTCCAAATACTCAGCGATACGACTCGCGAATTCGTTTCCAGTGAACGGGTGAGACTGGATGTTTTGCCGAGGCCGCGGTAGTTCCAGCGGCACGCTGGGCTTTCATTTCATTCTCTAGATTCTGGCGTTCTGTTCTCGAAGCGCAGGCATGGCTGCGAATAACTCGCATTCCGTGGATCGCACGAGTGCGATGGTCTGCTGGTGAGGCGCACGCATGTTGTTGAGGATGGGGATATTCTCGAATCCGACACCGGATCCGACCGGACAGGACTTGGATTGCCGCACAGATCGCGCTTGATGACACGAATGCGGTCCACGCAAGTTACCGCGGCACCATGGACACAAATCCAACCTCTCCCACTGAGTGGACCCGCAAAGGGCCTGTGCGAGGCTTGTAAACCACTGTCAGCTTCTGAAAGAAACCCGTACCGACCGGTCCAACCAGCCGGCCGCCCGGCGCCAGTTGATGGAGCAGCGCTGCGGGCATATCTTTCGCTGCCGCAGTAAAGATGATCCGGTCAAAGGGCGCTTCGTTCGCCCACCCTTCATACCCGTTCCCTTCCCGAACGGTGACATTGCGATAGCCCAGTTCGGCTAATCGTTTCGTAGCGGACTGCGCCAGCTCCGGCACGATCTCGATGGTGTAGACCGATTGCGCGAGGTGTGCCAGCACGGCGGATTGATATCCAGAACCGGTTCCGATCTCGAGAACACGATCGGTTGGGCCAGGTTGTAGTAGCTCCGTCATCCAAGCGACGACGAAGGGCTGCGAAATGGTAGCGCCGTAGCCGATAGGCAGTGGGCGGTCCTCATAAGCTAGAAACCGAAGGACGGTAGGCACAAACAGGTGACGGGGAGTCGCACGCATAGCGCGCAAGACCTTACCGTCTCGAATGCCGCGCGCCTCGATCTGCTCTCGGACCATCTTCTTCCGTGGATTCGAAAAAGCATCCCCAGCCCGGATCAACAGGAGCATGGCACTGGTGGCTATCATTACCACACCAAAAAACTTAGGAGAAGAAATCTCCATCGCGTGTGCTTTCGGAGTGATTTATGGATAACTGTTTACATATGTAGTACCCACTCGGGCGGGTAGAACCAATGACCCTCAAAAGCTTCGTCGTCTTTGTTACCAAAGACTTTCTAGCGTTTCTTGAGCGTGACAGCGAGTTGGTTGCCTTGCATATAAAACACAGTTTCCAAACCAGAATCGCTTGTGACCGCTTTCACGTAGTCCGGAACCATATCAATGTTGTGCGCCAAGATGAGGCCGCCGGGCCGCACGAGGGGCAACATCTTTTTCAGATAATCGACATAGCCTCCTTTGTCCGCATCGATGAACACCAAATCGACTGGATCGTTCAATTTCGTAATATTTTTGTGAGCATCGCCCTCAATGACCGCCACCAGATGATCCACTCCTGCTCGCTTGAAATGTACGCGCGCGAGAGCGGCCCGGTGAGGATCGAGCTCGAAGGTGGTCAATTTGCCCCCCGTCTTCTCGAGTCCCATGCAAAGCCACATGCCCGAGATTCCAGTAGATGTGCCGATTTCAATCACGTTTTTCGCATTCGCCGCTTCCACCAACAGGCGCAGCATTCTTCCGTCCGCGACCGGAACATTTGCATATAACTCACCCGCCCTTACCACCTCATTCATTGTGGTTAGAATTCGCTTCTCCGATTCCGTTTGGGCGAGAGGAGGATTCTGTGCAGTCTCCGGACCGGTGGTTTCCGGATCGCGTCGTTGACCTGCCGTGATGATCACCGTGATCAAGACAATCGCAATCAGAAGCGGGGCCCGTTTCATGGCTGCCATCTTTTCAAGAGTCGCAGTCCGCTTTCACCACTGAACCCGAACATGAACTGTTCATCTTTGTGCAAATCAGTTCACGTGCCCATCATAGCGGCCCTCCTCATCAGATTGCGCGCGTAACGAAGGGCCGTCGGGTATTGCAGAATCTACCGAGATGCGCAAGCGCCTGAATTTTGTGCGATACACAAGCGCTCCGGTGAAGAGCGTCAGTACTGTGATTCCGGAAATGACCGGCTTCTTGAGAACGCCTTCAGTGGTCATCCAAATACCAATGACCACGAATAACAGAGGGAGCAGGGGATAACTGAGATCGATGATATGGAGGGTTCGCCAACCGGGCTGGCGTCGAAAGAAGAAAAGGGAAGACACCGACATGACCGCAAACACGTTCAGCGTGAAGCCAATGTAAACGATTAACTGCGGGAACGGTGTCAGCGCAAGTAACGTCGCACAGATTGCCTGAGCCAAGATCGAATTGACCGGAGTGCGCCAGCGAGGATGAACCAGAGCTGCCGGTGAGAAGAATTGGCCATCGCGCGCCATGGCGTAGTAGACACGGGGACCAGCGATGATCATGGCGTTGACCGTCGAGAGCAAGGCGAAGGCCATAAGCGCGTTGAAAGCACCCGCGGCTTGTGGGCCAAAAAGACGCGAGGCCGCGAGCGCTCCAATGGCGATGATGCCTTTCATCGATTCGAGAGGCGCTGCATACAGGAATGTGATATTAAGAGCGAGATAAACTACGGTAACGAGTCCGGTGCCGATTGCTAGGGCCCGCGGCAGATTGCGCTGAGGGCTTTCAATTTCCTCGGCAACGTATGTGGCAGCATTCCAGCCGCTATAGCTGACATAGATCCAGAATAGGCTGACGGCGAACTGTTCCCAAAGCGGCGTCTCGACTCCGCCCATGGTTTTTTGCGATAAGTTGCTCCAGTCGCCGTGGCCGACGAGCAAGCCGGCGACAACAAACGTTACCAGCATCGCGATTTTCAAAACAGTTAAGGAGTTTTGCAGCAGCGCGCTCCGTTTGATCCCAAGGCAATTCCACATCGACAGAGAGACTACAAGGCCGCAGGAAATCAGTTGTTGTGGGCCCAGCCGAAGCATTGACGAATTGCCCGTCTCGCGTGGCTGCCAACTGGGAAAGAAGAACGCGACGTAGCTGGCGAACGCCAGCGCGGCGGCTGCAATCGGCGCTGAAAAGCCGGCGAAGAATGAAACCCATCCGGTAACGAATCCCCACGTCGGACCATAGGCACGGCTGAGATAGAGGTACTCGCCGCCGGAGCTGGAGAAATTGAGAGCGAGCTCCGAGTAACAGATCGCGCCCAGCATCGCACTAGCGCCGCCGACAATCCAGCACAGCAGAACAACAAAGGGCGAGCCGAGATCGGCGGCAAGAAATCCGGTGGTTGTAAAAATGCCCGTGCCGATCATGTTCGAAACAACGAGCGCGGTGGCACTAGCGAAGCCAAGGCGCCGTACCAAAGTGACTGGTTCGGACATTGTGTGCTTGGCTACTCCGTCCGGGTCGGCTTGCGAACAATTACGCAGTAGTCGCCGCGAGTCGGCCAGTCCTTCGGTTCGTTGGCGATCTCAAAACCTGCGGAAACTAACTCGTGAATCAAAATCGTTTTCGGTACGCCGTGTCCACCGTGGCTCTTTGGAGTCCCGTTGAGCGGCGATGTCGCATTTAGCGCCTTGCTTGGAGGAAAGTCGATGATGGCCAGCAAACCGCCAGGCTTCAGAGCGCGAAAAATGGCGGCGTCAGTTTGCTGTGGCTTTTCGAAATGATGATAGACGTGCCGCATGAAAATTGCTTCGCAGCAACCGTCGGGTAGATTTGTGCCGATGGGGTCGGCCTTGACGATGCTTACGTTCCGCAGCTCTCGGCGGCTGACCTCCTGCTCGAGATGAGCGACCTTTTTTTCGTCGAGCTCAGTAGAATAGACGTGTCCGCCAGCGCCAACCCACGCTGAAGCGGCAAATGACATCTGACCCTCGCCCGCCCCAATTTCTGCGATGACTTCGCCCGGTCTCCAATTCATCAGCTCTGCCAATTTCTTCGCCTCCCGATCGTAATTGTCCGGAGCGAACGAAACAACGACTAGCAACGCAAGAAGATACAGTGACTTGGCTCTCTGGCGCATGGATAATCCCGTCGACTCTTAGACGGACTTGAGCAAGTATCGTATCATCGGGTGCCTAAACGAAAACCACAGTGTCATACTGGCGGTCACCGGTAGACGGCTTTCAGTTTTATGCCGCTACAAGCGCGGCCGATCGAAATACTAATTGCCTTTTGCCTTGACGCGGTCCATGTACTTCGTGTCGCTCAGGCTCAGGCGGATGGTGTCGCCGCTTTTCACGAAAGGAGGAACCATGATCTTTACATCGTTGATGAGCCGAGCGGCTTTCCACGTGCTATCGATCTGACCGTGCGATGGAGGCGCTGTTTCAGCGACCACGATCTCAAGAAAATCCGGAAAGACCGCGCTAATAGCCTGTCCCTCAACGAACTCTACAGGTGTTTGCATTCCAGCGTTTAGAAACTTTGTCTGTTCCCCCATAACTGCTGAATGAATTTCTAACTGCTCGTACGACTGCGGGTTCATGAAGAAACAGTTATCGCCGTCGCTGTATAGAAACTGAAGCGTCCGGCGCTCCACCGGAAGCTCTTCGACCTTCAGCTCAGCGCGAAAGCTATGCTCCCAGGTGATTCCGGTAGCAAGATTCTTCAGCCGCAGATGATTGATGCCTCCCATCTTGCCCTGGCCGGGGTGGTAATCGGCCGCAATGACCTTGTAGGGCTGACCCTCATATCGAATCGCCATGCCCGGGCGAATTTGGGAAGCACTGATCCTTGCTCTTGACTATCCGTAACGAGCGCCTCTCCAGATTCACTAGTCTAAAGCCTGCTCGATGCCATCCGATCACCGTCGCCGGTTTCACGATGACCACAACATTCGACCATCGCGGCCAGACCCTGCGCAGCGCGATCCAAAAGAGCCGGTCCACGCGGCTCAGCAACGGTCGGCGACGCTTGCGCTTCAGCACTGCCACTTGCTGGCGCAAAGCGAGAACCTCCAAGGAAAGCTCGAGGCGACTGCGATAGAAACCTCGGGCGGCGGCGAGAATCGAGCCAATCAAATCGATCACACATCAAGCTGTAAGACGACGCAACGATGCGCCAACCACACACTTTGGTTCGCAGCGCAAACGATTGACCTCCAACACCAACAACCTTTTGACTACAGACACCGGCTGTCATCCGCACTCGGACAGCCACTTGCACTTGCGTCTTGTCCTTCATCCTCACCTCCGGCAGCAGATCCTTGGCTAAGTACAGCGCCAGGTTCCGCGCATCGTTCGGGTCTGTCTTCTTCACCGAATGACTAATCACCTTGAACTGATTCGGATCGACCGCCACCACCCGCGCCACGTACGGCTTCACCGCGTCGTGAAAGAGTCGTGTGTTCCCGGTCACTTCGACGGCCAGCTGATCTGTCGACCGCAGCTTCTTAGTGAAGCGCTCCAAATCCTCCAGCTTCCATTCGCTCAAGTACTCCCGTCCGTTCTCCAGGCGCACGCAGCAAGTGAACTGGTTCCGGTGCAGGTCGATTCCGATGTATCGCGAAGTTTCCATTTCCTCTCCCGTTTGAAGTTCCTAACAGCGGGAGTAGACGTGCTCTTCGGCGGTCACCATTCTCCTATTCAAGGTCTCTTGCGAGCCTTACGGTGGCGCTCCGGTTACAGGTCTGACTAATCTCCTTTACGAGGTCATTTCGCCTCAAACAATCGACGCAGCCTGGGTAACCTGTCTACTCCGAAAGTTGTTGCCTACCTTCGGAGCCTACCGCGCGAAGCGCTAAACATTCATACCATCTCCTTTGATCTAGTCTGTGGCGGATTCGCTGGCCGGATGCCCTGCCGCTAAAGATCGAGAATTACGTCCGGGTGTTCCCCATTTTGGTTTTCGCCCTGAGCCTTTCGAGGCACGGAGCAGCAGATCAGGATCTCCCCTTCGCCCCGGTCGGCCAGCGGTTCTTCCAGATAGTCCACCGCGCCACGAACAATCCGTGTCTTGCAAGTCCCGCAGATGCCCGAACGGCAGCCGAAAGCGGGAGCGAGCCCAACCTCTTCCGCAAGCTCGAGCAGAGTGCCATCTGCACGCGACCATGCCGTCTCGGTCGCCGACCGGGCAAACTTCACGTGGATCGCGCTCGTGCTCCGGCCCTCGGACGGCTTTCTGAGCAACTCCGGCTTGAGCACCGTTCCCGGACCGAAGGACTCGTAGTGAATTCGCTCGGGATGAACGCCGGTTCCGGTTAGTCCGGAATACAACGAGTTCATGAACTCGGAAGGGCCGCAAAGGTAGAAATCGTAGTCGCCACGAGGCAAAAGCGCAGTCACAAGGCTGATGTCGACGCGGCCCTTGCTGTGATAGTTAACGCCGATCTTATCCTCGGGCGACGGACCGCTGAAGCAGACGTGCACGCTTAGCGTGGGATGCTCGGACGCGAGTTCCTGAATGCGCTTGTCAAATGCGCGGACGTGGCCGTTTTGCGCGCCGTGAATAAAATGGATCGGCCGGTAGATTCCGCTGCGGCGGCCCTCCTCAACGATGTGCTCGGCGATGGCCATCATAGGAGTTATCCCAACTCCGCCGGAAACCAGCACAACAGGCCGGTTGCTGCTCTGGTCAAGAACGAACTTGCCGCGCGGCATCAATGCGTGGAGACGAAAGCCGGGCTTCGCATTGGCGTGCATGAACTGAGAGACAAGCGCATCTCCCTCGCCGCGCCTGATCGACAACCGGTGGAAGTCCGGGTTGTAACAGGTGGAGATTGTATAGGTCCGCAAAGCGGGCTCCGTGCGATCGGGAATCGTCACTCGGACCGGCAGGAACTGACCTGGTTGCCAGCGATATAACGGCTGACCGTCGGCGCGGCGGAGATAAAAGGAGGTAATGATCTCGCTCTCCTTTTCCACCTTGGCAACTTCCAGCTCGAAATAGGAGTTGCGCTCGCTTTCCGCGGCGACGGAAGCGGTTGGAGCTGCGCTGATCGTAGTCGAAACCGGGAGCGAGCTGGCTGCCGGCGATTCTTCGAGTGCCCCTGAGTTCTCAGACAAAGCCTGGACGACGAGCTTTTGAAAATGGATGCAGAGGTGCTCGCTGTTGATCAGGAACCTGCCCCGATCAGGCATGCCACCCAAGAGCCCGTGCTGCACGGAATTGGTGAGAACGTCGTCTTCGTAACCCACTTGTTTGTTGAAGGCGATCAGATCATGAGCGAACTGCTCCGACACGCCCGGCCCAAAATATTGCTCCGAGAATCCCTTGGCCTTGTTCGGTCCATCCGGGACCCACACATCGATTGAAAGATTGGGAAACCCAGGATTGATGTTGATCGTGATATTCGGCCACAACAGGTGATATTGAGCTTGCGCTATCTCGCCGCGCGCGTCATAGATTTCGACGGCGGTCTTGCCTTCGAGCGCCGACTGGCGCACGTGGCCCAGCTGGCTGGCGAACCAGCCATGCATGGTGAGGTTGTAGTTTTCCTGCTTGACATCGATTGCGGCGCTAAAACCCGGATGCGCTACGGCGCAGTGGTAACACTCGAGGTAGTTTTCGAGCATCGTCTTCCAGTTCGCCTCGGCGGTCCAACTCTCCCGACTGTATAGCTCGAGACTTTCCAGGTGGATGCCGCTTCCTTTGACGATGTTGAGCAGATCGCCGAAGTACGAGGCAAGAGATTTTGCCCGGGAGTCTAGGTTGACAAAGACAAACGGACCCAGCGTCTCCACTCGCAACGGCAGGAGCGGGTAGTCTTCCAGACGAAAGTTGGGCTCGGCCCCCGAGCGAGGCGCGCCCTTCAGGCAGCCGGTGAGATCGTAGGTCCAGGCGTGATATCCGCATTGCATCATCTTCGAGTTTCCGCGGCCCTTCATCACTTCATGCCTGCGATGGCGGCATACATTGACGAAGCCTGCCAATCCTCCTTCGTTGCGGATCACGACAACGGGTACTTCGCCCGCATAGCCGGTGATGTAGTCGCCGGGATGCGTCAGTTCCGTTGTGGGGCCAATGTAATTCCAGCTCTTCCTGAAGATCTTTTCGATTTCACGCGCCGTGATGGCGGCATCCGTGTACCAGTGGGCGGGAAGCGACTCGCCGCGATCAAGCGCCGCGAGCAAACTATCGGGACTCTCGATGATTGGGCTGGAAACAAGCTGAATCATGGGATTTACCTCCTGTACTTACTCGTTTCAAGAATTACCTTGGCCATACGCACAGCGGCGCCGTCTGTAGTTATCCATCCGATGTTGCGGTAACCATGCTTCGCGGCCGGGGCGCCTTGATGAAAAAGGGGACAGACAGCAGCAGGATGGCGCTGGTGCACAGCAAAACACCCCCAAAGTTGAGCCATCGGGCTGCGGCGGAAGCGAGCGCTGCAGTAGTCAACATTCCTATGGAATAAAAGATGTTGTACACCGCGTAGACTGCCGAGTAGCAACACATTCCGGATCGATCGACGACGTTGCCGAGTTCTGCCGACGCTGGGTTGAGCATGAACGCGAACGAGATATTTATTAGAGATAACGTGATGCCGATCAGGATTACTCCCTTGAAGACGGCTAGGAGGGGAAGTGTGGCCGCCATTGCGATCGTCCCCAGAACGATCACTTTTTTCAGAGGAATCCGTTCGGCTACACGGCCGACCGCGGGCGCGCTCAACCCGTAAACCAAAGTCGAAACAGTAAACAGGATGCCGATTGCCATCGATGTTGCGCCATATCGCGCCAGCCGCGCAGGCAAGAGCGGTTCAACCATTCCCACAGAAAACGCAGCTAGAGCGACCGTCACAGCAGGGACCATCAGCGATCGGTTGCATACCAAAGCAAGAAGATCGACCGGCTCGTTCCGGTGTATGCCGGCTGCTGGAAGAAGGCCAGCAATGAGTGCAGCGGCGATTGCAAACCCGATCCCGGTGGCGAGAAAAGGCAGCTTATAGCCGCCGGCGTGATAGAGGAGTCCGCCGGCGATCGGCCCGATCACTGAACCGAATGTTCCGCCGGTGAAAGCATAACCCAACATCACAACGCGCTTTTCGACATAATTCGCCGCGATGAGTGCAAGGCCCGAGGTCCAAAGCGCGGCCGAGGCGGCGCCTTGGCAGAACTTCCCCAGCAGCAACAGCGAGAGGATCGGCGCTAGGCCTAAGAGCGATACTGCACAGACGGCCAATGCCGCGCCACACAGCATGGTCGATCGGCTGCCGATGCGATCGCCCAAGTACCCGAACACCGGAGTGACCAGCAGGACGCTGATCGCGTACACGCCATAAAGTAACGCGAGGTGTCCCTCGCCTTTCGAGCCGGCGGGAGAATGCGCCGCCAGAGGGAAAAGCAGGCCGTACAGGAAATAGTCAAGGAACAGAGAAAATGCGATGACCGCGACCATAGCTCGCGAATGACTGCTTAGACCATCCATTGCTCGGTGTTGAAGTATCTGAGCCACGACCTCACCCCGAAAAGAGATTGACGCCGGAATCTTTGCGCCCGCCCGGCCTTGTCTGAGATCGCGCAAGCCGGAGCACGCCGCTACGGATCTCTGCCTGCATATCTTCCCTCTGGATGGTAAAGCGCAGGTGGGCGAGCTTCGGGATCATCCCAGCCAAAAAAGTTCGACGCTAGGCTGAGGAGGGCCGTAGAAGGATCGGGCTGGCACGGGGCTCACCCCGGGCTCACCCCTTAGCGAGCTGAACAGCGGCTTACTCAAAAAGCCGTTTGCCGCTTTGTCCTCTCTCCGGAGCTCCTCAACGGCTTTCCGGAGCAGCGTGCTCTCTCCGCAAGCCGCAGTCTCGTCGATGTCGAAAATCGCGGTGACCTCGGGATGCTGCAGCTGGACGCGCTGTGCATGGACGATATCGCCCCAAAACAGGATTTTTTGTCCCTTCGACGAACTCGGAAAGATGAAGATAGATCGAAGTGGCTTTGAGGTCGGAGTGACCCAGCAGCAACTGCAGCGTGGGCAAGTCCGCTCCTGCTTCCAGCAAGTGCGTGGCGAATGAGTGCCATATCAAGTGGGAGCGCACCGCTTTGGTGATACCGGCACGTTGAGCCGCCTCTCGGCAAGCCTCCCAGAGCACTTTCGGCGTAATCGGCTTATCGGCGCGCCAGCCGTTTTCTGTCCCGGGAACAGGTAGGTTTTCGGCCGCATCCAGCTCCAATACTCGCGTAGGGTCTCGAGCAGTTTTGGACTGAGAGGCACATCGCGATCGCGATTCCTCTTGCCGTGGCGAATATGGACCACCATCCGTTCGCTGTCAATGTCCTCTACCTTGAGGTGGCACATCTCGGCGCGACGCATACCGGTCGAGTAGAGCGTCATGAGCATGGCGCGATGGAACAGATTGCTAGCAGAGTCAATGAGCCGCACCGCTTCTTCCTGCGTGAGGATAATCGACAGGCGCCGGGCGCTCTCGGATACGGCATTTCCTCTACCGGGTAGTTTCTCTTCAGTGTCTTGCAGAAGAAGAACGCAGTGCCGCCGTATGATTGCCGACTGTGCGCACGCCGCCCTGCTTTCTCTCCTCGAGCAAGAACACTTGATAGGCCCGAATCTCGTCTGGCCCGAAGTCGACCCGTCGCGTGTTGGCGCAGTGGGTTGCTCGGGAGGTGGTGCATTGACCACCTTCATCGGCGCTCTGGATCCGAGGGTGAAGGTGGTGGCGCCGCCTGCTACATCAATTCCTACCGGCTGTTGTTCGCGGGCGATGACCCTGACTCAGAAATGAGCTGGCCTAGCTTCCTTGCGAGCGGGCTGGACATGGCCGACTATATCGAACTATCGGCCCCGAACCCCTGCTGATTCTGACGACCGCAGGCGACTACTTCACGCCCGCCAGCGCCAAGCTGGTTTATGACGAAGCTCACCGCTGGTTTGGTCTCTACGGCGCCGAGGACAAGCTGCGCTTTTTCGTCGGTTCGGGCCCGCACGGAACTCCACTTGAAACCCGAGAAGAAATCTACAAATGGACCTGTTGCAAACCGGCATGATGTCTCTGTTAGGGTAAAGAGCCATGGTCGGAGCTAGTGCGCATGATCTCGCGCTATTAATCGTCGACGGCGAAGATAAAAAACCGGCCGAGTATCTGGCAAATCAATCAGACATTGCCCGGATTCAAGCAACGAGAGGTCCGACGTTCGCCCGGTTGGAGTACGCAAACACCTCCGGTCACGTTGCGGTGGTCCGAGTGGAAAGCACATCGGGTCTTTCTACCGCCCTCGCCCTCCCCCGACGGCCGGATCAAACACCGACACGGCTGGCCTCATCTTGCCCCATGGAGCCGCCGACCTGTCGTTCGAGGCACAGCCGGTAGCTATTCGCAAGCTAGCTGTTTATTCCTGGTGATCATTGAGGCTCGCAATAAGGAGGTCAGGAAGACAAGTGGACTGCTTCCAGCCGGGCTTTGCCACGGACCGGTAACTGCTAAGGAGGCATTGGCTACCGGTTGTGTTCGAACGGTCGGCAGTCCGGAAGCAATCCACAAGAGGGGAAGTCGCCAACCTGACTTGTTTTCGCGGGTCGGAGAACGGGTCCAAGCAAAAAATTGCGAACTTTATCTGTGGTGGAGCGTAGCAGGCTTATAGCACGCTCGGCTTCCGCCTTGCGCCAGGAGGTAGGTATAGGTACATGAGCGGCTTTGGAACTCACCTCAAACACGTCTTGCGCAGGCTAATGCGTTCGCCGATGTTCACGGTGGTTACGTTGGTGACGATCGCCATCGCAGTCGGCGCAAATAGCGCGATCTTCAGCGTCCTCAACGGCATTCTGCTCAAACCGCTTCCCTATCCAGATCCCGAAAGGCTGGTGAGTGTTTGGCAAACGGCGCCGGGCATCGGCCTCAAGGAAGTCCAGTGCTCGCCGTCCGACTACTTCACGTTTCTGGAGGGAAACCGAACCTTTCAGCATTTCGGTATTTGGAGCGGAGACGGCGTCAGTATTACCGGATTAGGCGCACCCGAGCGGGTCTCAGCCGTTGATGTTAGCTCAGGCACACTCGGGGCGCTGGGTGTTCAACCGATTCTCGGGCGTCTGTTCACGTTGAAGGATGAAACCCACGGCAACCCGGAAACGGTGATCTTGACCCACGGTTACTGGCAGCGCAAATTCGGCGGCGATGTTGCTGTGCTCGGACGTCGCATTCTGGCGGACGGAAAGGCACGAGAGATCGTCGGCGTCATGCCGTCAACCTTCCGATTCTTTGAGGAAAAACCAGACCTGATCTTCCCCTTTCAGTTTGATCGCGCCAAGGTTTTCCTCGGCAACTTCAGCTACTACGGGATCGCCAGACTCAAGCCGGGCATTACTTTGGCGCGGGCTAATGCCGATGTGGCGCGCATGATCCCCATGGTGAACCTGAAATTCCCGCCGCCTCCCGGTTTCAGCGCAAAGCTATTTGAGGAAGCGCACATTCAAGCCGCACTGCGCCCTCTGAAGCAGGACGTGATCGGCGACCTGGGAAAGGTGCTCTGGATACTCATGGCAAGTATCGGCGTGGTACTGCTGATCGCGTGCGCGAATGTGACCAACCTGCTTCTGGTCCGCGCTGAAGGACGCCAACAAGAACTCGCTATTCGGACTGCTCTGGGCGCTGGTTCGGCGCAGATCGCCTGGGAGTTTCTGGTTGAGAGCGTGTTTCTTGGCGTGCTTGGTGGAGTCATCGGATTAGGGCTTGCGTTTGCAGCTCTGCGTCTTCTCGTCTCGCTCGCACCGGCATTCCTTCCACGTCTCGAAAACATCTACATCGATTGTGTGGTGCTCCTATTCACTCTTGTCCTCTCACTAGTCGCCGGGCTCCTTTTTGGACTGATGCCCGTGATCAAATTCGCAGCGCCCAGTGTGACGACTGCGCTTCGCGCCGGCGGGCGGACATTAAGCCAAAGCAAAAAAACGCACCGCGCGCGGAATATGCTGGTGGTGGTGCAGGTGGCGCTGGCGATGATCCTGTTGATTAGCTCCGGCCTCATGATCCGGACATTCCTTGCACTGCAGCATGTTCAGCCCGGATTCACCAACCCACCTGAGTTGCAGACGTTGGCGGTTTTCATTCCAGAAAGCCAAGTAAAGGAGCCGGAGCGCGTAGTGCGTATGCAGCAAGAGATGCTTCGAAAGATCTCCGCCATCCCCGGAGTTACCTCGGCTGCCTTCGCGAACTCCGTTCCCACGGACGGAAACAACAGCACCGATTTACTATACGCCGAGGACCGGAGGTACGCTGAGGGGCAACTGCCCCCGCTCCGCCGGTTCAAGTTCGTCGCACCGGGCTTTTTTCAGACCATGGGCACTCGGCTGATGGCTGGACGAGATTTCACGTGGACAGACATCTATGACCAAAGACTCGTAGTCATGATATCGGAGAACATGGCGCACGAGCTTTGGCGTCAGCCTGCGGCAGCGATTGGTAAGCGCATTCGCGAGGGCATGAAAGATCCCTGGCGCGAGATTATCGGTGTGGTGGGGGATATCCGCAGCGATGGTGCTGATCAGAACCCGCCCACGGCAGTGTACTGGCCGGTGATGATGAAGAATTTCTGGGGCGATGAAACGTTCGTTCAGCGGCGCTCGGTTTTCGCTGTCCGAAGCACTCGCGCGGGCACCCAGAGTTTCGTCACAGAACTGCAACAAGCCGTTTGGTCGGTCAATCCAGATGTTCCGCTGGCCAGCATCCGCACTTTGGAGGAGATCTATCGCGATTCGATGGCGCGTAGTTCGTTTACGCTGGTCGTGCTGGCGATTGCTGGGGGTATGGCTGTTGCTTGGTGTCGTAGGGATATATGGCGTTATCTCGTATTCGGTATCACAGCGCACGCGGGAGATTGGTATTCGCATAGCTCTCGGCGCCGAGCAAAATAGATTAATAGCCATGGTGGTTCTCCACGGTTTAATGCTGGCAACAATTGGTGTCGCAATCGGCCTCGCCGCCGCGATGGCGGTAACGCGCGTCCTATCAACAATGTTGTTCGAAGTGCGTCTACTCGATCCCCTTACATATGGCCTGGTGTCCGTCGGCTTGCTCCTTGCCGCAGTGGTCGCGAGCTACATCCCCGGCTATAGAGCTTCAGCAATGAATCCTGTTGAGGCTTTGCGAGCGGAATAGATCCCTGGAACGGCATCATGCTCGCTCACTGAGACGTGTGCCTTTGCCGGGTCGCGCTGACGCGCTTCGCTCGCTCCGTTCCGCGGCCTGCTCCGCCAGGGGTGCCGACCTTCTCAGAACCGATATACTTGGGCACGCCAACTGCGGCACTTCAGCTAGAGCTAGCATTTCTCGTCAACTAGGCGTCAGGCAGCCCAAGTTCCGAATGGCCCACATTAACCGGCCAATGGGACTGAGTAGGGTATAGCGAGTCAGAGAGCGCAGGCTTCTTTTTTCTCCGCCTTGCGGTAATCGAAGCTCTTGCCATCATCTTCGTGACCGAAAAAAGCGCCCTCTTCGCCTTGATGTACCCATAGCGCAAGCGGCGTCGCCACATTTTCCTCGAGGTACCGCTTGACGGGACCCATCGGAATCACAGCCCCCGCGCGCAAGTAGAGAGGAGTTGTCTCGAAGTCTACTTTGCGCGCAATCTCCCGGCCGCCATCGACACGTACTGGTTGCGCCTCAGACAAATCGCGCATCAGTACAAGTTGTGCCTGAGATGAAGGTGTACTGGCCATTATCGTTGGTCATAAACGGCCAGCTGAAACCGGTGTCCGAGTTCGACAACGTAACTTTAGCGCCCGGAACGCTGGAGCCATTATGGTCTTCCACAGTTCCACCTAATTGCGCATTGACGGCCCCCGCTTGCGGCTACGCTGGAAGCGAGAACAACAGCGCGAAAGCAAGAACACCGGCTAACGTAGCTCGTATCATCTCTCTTCACCACGCTTGCCGAGAAATCCCACGAACTGGGGCGCCTGGCGAGTGCTGTCGGGTCAATCAGCTTATTTCTGTCTGGGGCGAACTGGATTTGCTCGAGGCGGAGTTGGATTCAGCAACAATTGGACACGCTGCCGCAGAATATTTTCAGTCCGGAGGGAGTCGGTCCCCATCGCGGCAGTCCTGTAACGAATCTGCCCGTTAGCATCAACAATCAGAATTTGCGGAAGGGCAAACCTGTCCTCTGGCCCAATGTCCAGAAATTTTCTTGCCTGCTCTCGCGTGGTCCAGCCAACCGGAAATGTCACCTTCTGATCGCGGGCAAACGAGGGCGCCGAAACTTCCGCATTTGGATTGACAGCAAGGGCGAGCGATTGAAAGCGGCCTGTTCCGAATTCCTTCTGAATTGCGCTAAGCATCCGCACGCTGTCCTCGCAAGCCAGGCAAGCAGTGGAAATTAACTCCACGGCCACGACTTTTCCGCGAAACTGGCGTAACGTTTGCTGCCCCTGGTCAGGCACCGCAAACGTGAGTTCGGCGGCCTGCTTCTCTTGTTTCACTTGGCCGGAACCAGAGACTGAAAGCAAAAGCGTGAAGATGGCGAACACCGGCGCGCGCTTGTTCATCTAGAGGCAGTACTCGCGTTCGCGATTGTTCCCGAGTGGAAGCGACGCCGACGCTACCGTACGGTTCTCCCGAAACGAGATGTTGCCCATTTGTGAGGCTCGTGCCGCGTCGATGCCCACTCCAATCGGTGCATTCGGCGTCTTTCGGGAGCGGACACAATCCAGAAAATTCTCGAGGTGGTAATGGGTTCCGTCGGTCAAAGTGAGCCTCACTTGCCGGGCAGGCGGTGGCAGCTCCATACTTTCGGTGTAACCTGCCGGCTCCGGATAATACGAGTAACCGTCGCGCTCCACCCGCAGCATACCCTCCGTACCTCGAAGCGTGATACCACCGCCTTCGAGGTTACTCACTAGCGACGAGTGAAATAAAACCTGAAAATCTCCAGGGTAGAGATAATTCGCCGCGATTGTGTCAGGGCACTCGCGTTCAAGATATACATGCTTCGAACCCATTGCGAACGCGGTGGACGGGATGTTTGATCCCATATACCACTGGATCACGTCCACCCAATGCGTGAAAAGATCCGTCAAAATCCCGCCGCCGAAATCCCAGTAGTAACGCCAATCCGTATAACGCAAGGCACTGAACGGCTGTGCCGGCGCTGATCCGAGGAACAGTTTCCAGTCGAGCTTCGATTCCTCGACATCGATCCGTCCCTGATGCCGCCGCGAATGGTTCTGATACCAGTGAGCCTCGATCAACGTGATCTGTCCCAATATCCCTGAGTCCACAACCGAGCCAGCCTCCACGATATGAGGCCAGCTCCGCTGCTGCATGCCCGTCTGCACCACTCGCTTGCTTGCATTAACCGCCCGCTCCAACGCCTCCGCTTCAAAAGGCGAATGCGTGACAGGCTTCTCCACGTAAACATCCTTACCAGCCTGGACAGCGGCAATTGCCATCGGGGCATGCCAGTGGTCGGGAGCGCCAATAATCACCGCATCCACTTCCGGATTGTCCAGCAACTCACGGTAGTCGATATATTCGCGAGCATTGTGACCAAACTTCATCCGGGCTTCAGTTCTGTGCGGTTCGTAGACGTCACACACGGCAACAAGCTCGTTATCCGGTATATCGAGCAGCAATTTCAGCAAGGACTGGCACCTTCCTCCAACGCCAATGGCCCCCAGACGAATGCGGTTGTTGGCTCCCAATACATGTGCGGGCGGCAGCACGGCCAAACCGGCGCCTAAACGCATAAAGTCTCGTCTGCCCAGAGCCATAATATTCCGGCGTCTTCAGGAACGCGAGTCTATGCTACTGACCGAAATCTCTCGTGTCAACCGTCGGCCATTTTAGGCGCAAAATTCGTCTTCCGGGATGAGGCGGGCGGGTGGGTGAGGACGAAGCGAGGCCGTTAACCAGAAGTCCGCCGGAGTGACTGGCGGGCGTGGCTGGCCGTCCGTCCATTCATCATCCTTGCCGGCGCAATTGCTTTCATCTACGCGAACTGGGACCGTATACCGGCTCGTATTGCAATTTATTTTGATTGGAACGGCAATCCAAACTGGTGGGTTGATCGCACTGTACACGGCGTTTATAGCCCGCTGATGTTCGGAGCCGGACTCTGGTCTGGGCGCTGGCAATCGTGACATGGTACGGGTCACGCCGTTCCTCGCAACGACGGACCATGCTCGCAATCGTGATTGTCTTCAAGTACCTGTTCCCAGTCGCTCAGCCACGGTTGAGGAGGGTGCGTTCATAGCTGCACAAGAGTCTTCCTCCAACTTACGAGCCAATTGCCGCAGACTACCCGAACATAGAGACTACTTTACAATTTAAACAATGAACCGGGGCATCATTGCCTGCTTGCTCTTCGTAACAGGCGCTGCTCTGCGTGCTGACGAGTATTCAGACCTGTTTCGTGAGGCAGCGGACTACACGCAGCAGAAGAAGTTTGATCAAGCGGCTGTCAAATATAAAGCCGCGCTAGCGATTCGGCCCGGCGCTCCAGAAGCTCTGAATAATTTGGCAGTCGTGTACTACGAGCTGCGAAAGTACTCGGATGCATTCGACACGGCTTCCAAAATTTGGGCAAGCCACCCGGAACTGAAGTCCGCAGCGCTCATCGCCGGCATGTCCGCCGTCCAGTGTAATCGGCCGAAAGACGCGATTGCTCCGCTCAATCGGCTGCTGGATTCGGATGCCAGGAATCGGGACGCTCTGTTAGCCTTGGCGAGCGCTCATATCGCTTTGGATGATTATCCCCAGGCGGCTCGGGTCTACGAACGCCAGACCGTGTACTCGCCGAAAGATTCACTTGCGTGGTATGGCCGCGCAATCTGCTACGAACATTTGGCAGAGAGCGCATCCAAACAGCTCTCGCAAATGCCCGGCGGCGCAGCTTATTCGAAGCGTTTGCTGGGCGAATATTTGCAAAGTGCAGGTGATAGCAAACTCGCGCGTGAAGCTTTTGGCGAGTCCGAGGCAACGGCCTCAGTTCCTTCTCCCGAGGCGTTCAGGCAGTATGAACTTGCTCGGGGCCTCGCAGGAAAGTCACGAGAGGCGTTTGAGCAGCTCGTCAACATCGCACCAGACTCCTGGCAGGCTGCCGTATTTCTGGGTGATGTGGATCGACAGCATGGCGACCTGTTTTCGGCCATTGCCCATTACCAAAGAGCGGCCGATGAGCAACCGCGGAATCCGGCGCCTTTGCTGGGGTTGGGTACCGCGTTTTGGGAATTGGGCGATTTCGACCGCGCTTCGTCTTATCTTCACCGGACACTCACCCTCAATCCCCATGCGAACCAAGCCATATTCGAACTGGCCAATATCGCTGTCCGTCGTCACGCGGACGCGGAGGCGATTCCGCTCCTCACGCAGTATCTGGCGGCACAACCCGACGCCCTAGCCGCCCACGCGGATCTCGGTCGTGCTTACTCACACTTAGGGCAGTACGAGGATGCAGCTCTGGAGCTTTCGAAAGCCGCTGCTTCGGACGATCGGGGAGATATCCACTACCAGCTGTCCATAGTGCTCAGGAAATTAGGACGTGCTGAGGAGGCGGAAGCTGCGCTGAAGAAATCGAATGCGATCCGGCAGGCGCAACTACAGCGCGAGCAGCGGTTACACTCTGACCGGTAATGCCGCTCGAACTTCACTGCTTGGCTGCGCCGTAGCGAAGTTGCTGAAATTCTGCCATCGCTTCCTTGGCTCCCTGTTCATCACCGGCCTGTCGGCAAGCTCGATACAACAGGAAATGATAGCTGCCGTCGGTATCCGCAGAGATGACTTTGCGAAGTTCAGCAATGGCCAGCTTAGGATCTTGTTTCGCGAGATAGATCCGGGCCAGTACGACGCGGGTCTGGATCAGGTCGGGGTTGCCTGCTAAGGCTGTTTCGGCATAGCGTTGGGCGCTTCTCATGTCTCCGTTATGTTCCAAAATGTCGGCCATCATGGCGTTGGCTTCAGGATCTTTGGGAGATTTTACTAACAGATGTTTGAGCAAAGGAAGAGCCTCCTCGAACTGATGCTGCTTCCAGTATTCGGAGGCGAGCCCGAGATAGGCAGCGTCCATTTCAGGATCCAGCTTGATAGCAGCGTTATATTCCGAAACGGCCTCCACAAGTTTGCCGGCGTCCGACAGCGATTCGGCCATGAGCAGGTGTGTGTGGGCAGAGTTAGGATCGAGTTCAACGGCCCGAGTGAGAGCTTGCATGGCGCCGTCCAGCAGATGCTGGACTTTGGTTTTTGTTGCCTCGTTTCTCGCTTCGCCCTGACGCGCGGCTTTGTTCAGTATCCCCTCCGCGAGACTACGATCGGTAACGCCGAGCCCATACCAAGCCTCTGCCAGCTGAGAGTCTAGCGCTACCGCTTTGGCGTACAGCTCGTTCGCTCGGCTGTAATTACGCATAGCCAGATATAGCTTTCCGAGCGCCAGCAGCGGAGCCGGTCGCTCCGGATCAAGTTGCTCAGCTCTATTTAGATAGGGCAGAGCGGCTTTCAGCTCTCCCAACTCAAACTCAGAGAGACCAGCGAAGAGGTTCGCGCCGGCCAGATCCGGTTTCTGGCGCAGCGCAACTCGAAATTGCTCCAGCGCTTCGCGATTCTTCCCGGCCAAGTGCAACATCACTCCGCAGTTGCTTCGAATTTCGGGGCTGTCGGTTCCAGCCCCGATTAGTTGAAGGTATAGTCTCGCCGCTTCTGCATAGTTACCGGAGCTTTGAGCCGAGTGGATCTGGTCGGCGACGGAATCGCTCGCGTAAACAGTGGCACCCACACCAATGAGCCATGTAGCGATCAGAGCGAGACGCACCTAATTACGATTATCCTCGGCGCCCGCCGTAAAGGGCGATCGCGCGAACTGCTCACCAGTACAGTTTCATCCCGAACTGTATGGAGCGTGCAGGTAAGGCGCCGGGAACGACTCCAAAAGTGGAGGTTCCGAACGTAGTTCCCGGCGCAAAAAATTGCGCGCGATTAAACAAGTTGTAGAACTCGGCGCGAAGCTGTAGCCTCGATGTCTCATTCCAAAGACTCCAGTACTTCTGAAGAGTCAGATCGGTATTGATAGTGCCTTGGGCTCTCAAGTACGGCAGCGTGCGCGGTGCATCGCCGAAGGTAAAGGGAGCGGGCTGACTAAAATCGGCGGTATTGAACCATTGATAGATACTTGGATTACTGAGAGTGGGATTACCGAGGATATTGGGCCGTTGATTACCGCCAAACGAATTCGTGTTGTTCGTGGCATTGGTAATGGAAAGGGGAAAACCATCCTTGAAGCTCGAAATTCCCGCCACCTGCCAGCCTCCGATGACACCCTCGACAATCTTACCGGACGGAGCGAACTTCCTTCCTTTCCCAACCGGCAATTCGTACACATAGCTGGCGACCAGGCTGCGCGGAATGTCATCCGACATGACAGACTTCTCCAGCGAATTGCTGTACCAATTCTGGACAGCCTGAGCCTGTCCATTAGTCCAGCCTTCCGGGCCTTCGCTATTGGTCAAGTATTTTGACCACGTGTAGGAGACCAGGAACTGAATACCGTTTGAGAAGCGATGATTGGCGGACACCGCGAGCGCGTTGTAGCTGCTCGAAGCCGAAGGGGGCTGCACATCCTCAACTCCGGTGTATTCGGGGAAAGGACGCAACAGCTGTCCATAGGGAATCGTTGGTCCAGAAAGGGCTCCACTGCTGATGACGCCGTAGAAGGGATTCGGGACCGTTTGAAGGAGCTGATTACCGAGCGCGAGATCGGATGGTGGAAGCTGGTTTAACTCGTAGGTTGTCCCAAAAAGCAGCTTAACGCCGTGATTCCCGATGTATGCGACCTGAAACACGGTGTTACCAAGCTGATATTGCACGTTCGAAGTCCATTGCTGAACATAGGGACTCGCGCGATTGCGAAGCACGGCGTCAATCGTTTGACCAACATTCGTCGCTCCTCCGTTGGCCTCGCCCACTGGCGCTAGCAGTCCTGTGGGAAACGGATCGCTCAAGAGATTCTGCGGTGTGACGCCGTTGAGCGTACCGACATAAGGTGTGGTTTGCGAGAATCCGTTTAACGAGAGACCCTGATAATCGCCGAACTCCATTGCTGGGGTGTAAAAGATTCCGTAACCGGCCCGAAATACTAAGTGCGACACCGGCGAGTAAGCAAGACCGACCCGAGGAGCGAAGTCTTTGTAGTTCGTGTTGTAGACGCCGCGCTGATTACCCGTGACGTATTGGAGATTGCCGGGCAAATTCAAACCAGGCACCTGGCTGCTGATCGGGTTGGAAGCCAACGTGAAATACGAGAGCCGGTTGAAGCGGTCTGTTGGGGGCGTCTGAATGTCATACCGAATTCCCAAATTCAAGGTCAATGCGTTGCTGACCTTCCAGTCGTCATTGATGTACAAACCATAGTCCTTCTTGCTGTACGCGGCTTCTGCGGTGGTAGAGATGCCGCTGCTGCTGTTGTCCCCCGTGCCGAGAAGAAACGAGGCCATCCCCGACCCGGTGTCCGAATTGGCATTCGTCGGGAAAGGTCCCTGGGTGAAATCGGGTGAAAAGTTGAAGGAAGCCTGCGAAGAGTTGAAGGTATTGAGGACGAAATCGATTCCCATGAAGCCCATCGAGAGATTATGAGACCCCAGGTTCTTTGTAAAGTCGGCCGCGTAGGTGCGCGCTTCCCGGGGCGTCGCGTTCAGAGAGCCGGAACCCAATGCGTTGTAACCGGTAATGTTAATTGAAGGGAAGGCCCCTGGGCCGTTGTAGGAATTGAGCGAAGCTGGAAGACCAACTTGCGTCACATCGAACGGCACCCCCTGCGGCTTGCGGCCTTCCGCCCAGCGGCCCCAGCCAAAAGTGAGCGACATCACAAGGGTGGGCGAGAACACATAGGTGTACCCCATGCCTCCCTCAAAGCGGTTGTCGGGGGCGATGGTTCCGTTGCCGCCAGGATCATTCGTCCCGAAAAAGTCGCCTTCCAGCTGCTTGAACTGTCGCTTTTGAGACCAGCGAACGAAGAAGTTTTGCTTGTCGTTAATTTTTTGGTCCACCTTGATGGTGTACTGATCGCTGTCGGTAGGCAGGCCTGCGGTTCCGACGTAATTATTGGCTCCGGTCGCCGGGTTACCTGGCCGATTTGCGGATGGATAGTAATTCAGCAGCTTGAGGGCGACTGAATTTAGCATGGAGGTTGGTATGACATTCCCGGGGAAGGCAGTGCGAACGTATTGGCCGTTCACGAACTGAGTCGTAAACGGGTCGTAGATTGTGGCAAGCGATCCATCTTGATTGAAGGTTTGCGAGAAGTTACCTTGACGCTGAAGGGCAGTTGGCACGGTAGTCACCAAAGTCGTAGGAGTCTGCTGCCGCAAGCCTTCGTATGTTCCAAAGATGAAGGTCTTCTCGCGCTGCTTGTAGAAATGTGGGATATAGACGGGGCCACCGGCAGTAAACCCGAACTGGTTCCGTTTGAACTGAGGGCGTGCCAAACTCTCCAGGTTGTTGAAGTAGTTATTCGCGTCAAGATTGTTGTTACGCAAGAATTCAAACGCGTCACCATGAAAGCTGCGGGTTCCCGATTTGGTAACAGCGTTCACATCGTTTCCCATGCTCAGTCCATACTGTGGAGAAAACGTGTTGGTCTGAATGCGGAACTCCTGCAGTTCGTCGACAGAGGGAACGTAGATGACGCCGTCCCAATCCCCCGCGCCATCCCACGCCCCATCCAGAAGAAAGGCCGTCGTCCCGAAGCGTCCGCCGCCAAAATTGAAGAACGCAATATCCTGATCGACGTTTCCTTGTGATCCGGGTGGGTTCAAAGCCTGGTATTGCTGGCTGTTGTTTACGCTCGAATCCAGTTCAACCAGACCGTATACGTTTCGGATATTGAGCGGCAGTTCCACAGCCTGTTTGCTGCTCACTTCCGACCCGAGGTCAGCGCTGCCAGTATTTAGCACCGGCGCCTGCGCCGTCACCTCGACTGTCTGATTTACATTTCCGACTTGAAGCTGAGCATTCAGGGTAGATGATTGCCCAACAGCCAGCACGATATTCGACTGCAGGAATGCGTTGAATCCCGTTTTCTCGATTTTCAGCTGGTATTTCCCGGGAGGAATGAGGGTGAATGTGTAAAGTCCGTTATCGCCTGTCGTGACCTCGCGTGAAAATCCGACGTCCGGGTTCGACAGCGATACCTTAGCTCCGGGCACGATAGCGCCATTTTGGTCCTGAACGGTGCCGCTAAGTTGTGCACTGATCGCCTCGCTTTGTGACCATGCCGGAAGCGCCACAAGCATGGTCAGCGCAAGGGCAAGAAGAAGACGTCTTGGTTCCATCGCAACCACCCCCGTGATTTGAGATTGGATTCTTTAGGGCCGTAATGCTATCACAATTTAAACGACGGATTTCGCGAAATGCACGAAAGACATGCGAACAAAAGTTTGGGTTGCGCTAGAACTGTGGCAAGTTTCTTCCTACTACTAGCAAGCCCGCAATACGCTCAACAAATCAAACCCGTATGCGCGAGCTGCCATCCCAAGGAGGCCGAAACGTATCTCGCCTCAGCGATGGGCAATTCCATTGGTTCTCCCGACCCTGTTCCGCCCGGCAGAGTGAGTGATTCGCAATCCGGCAGCCTAATTAATGCGGAATGGCGAAAAGGGAAACTGTTTCACCGCCTGTCTGAAGACGGAATTCTTGCGGAGTACGAGATTCGCTACCAGATCGGCGCAGGCAAAGTCGGCCATAGCTATGCCACACTTGCAGGCGATTTCTTGCTCGAATCCCCTGCTTCGTATTACCGGCGATATGGGTGGGACATTTCCCCCGGCTACTCCGGGACAGACCTGCTCGACTTCAACAGGGTCTTGACCGATCGCTGTCTATTCTGCCATTCGAATTCGCCGATTTTTTCCCACAGACGGCGCCTCTATGGTGAAGAGCTCGCCGCAATCAGCTGCGAGCGATGTCACGGGTCAACAGGAAACCACATAAGGCATCCCTCTGCGGCGAACATAATCAATCCGGCGAAGTTGGCAGTCCGCGCTCGCGATAGTGTTTGTGAGCAGTGCCACCTGGAAGGAGTCGCGCGTGTGCTCAATCCCCGGAAAACTCTAGACGACTTCAGGCCGGGGATGAACTTGGAAACTACGCTGGCGATCTATGTCGTCAAGCAAGCAGATCAAGGAGTGAAGGCGGTGAGCCAAGAAGAGCAACTCGCGCTCAGCCGATGCGCCAGAGAGAGCCAAGGCAAATTGTGGTGCGGCACGTGCCACAATCCACACCGCCGGGCCAAGAATCGGGATGCTGAGATCAAAACAATCTGCAATTCGTGTCATGCGGCTCTCTCGGCAGGAAGCCACTCGAACACCTCTGAATGCGTGAGCTGTCATATGCCCCGGCGCTCGCCAACGGACGTTGCTCATGCTGCTCTGACGGATCATCGAATACTTGCGAAGCCGGACGTAACTCCCCCGCTTACGCTTTCCGCTCCCCAAGAGATACGAGCTTGGCACGAACCGCATCCAGATCTGCAACAACGCGACCTGGGCCTGGCTTACTTACAGGCTTCCGCAAATTCCGGTTTCCAACAACTTGGCGACCTCGGAGGAAGTCTGCTGAAGCGCTTGCCGCCTTCTCAGCAGAATGACGATGCTGCTGTAATGGCAGCCCTAGGCGACATAAGTTTGTCGCAAGGCCACCCTGCGGACGCGCTGCCATTCTTTCGTCGAGCTCGCGAGCTCGAACCGTCATCCGCTGAATATGCCATGTATCTCGGGATTTCACTTAAGCAGAACGCTGATCCGGCCGGAACCGCCCGTGAGTTGAGGCGAGCGATCCAGCTCGATCCTTCGCTTGAGCGATCCTATCTCGAATTATCAGCACTCTATGCCAAAGAAGGGAAATTGAGCGAGGCAAATGACGTACTTAGCGATTATCTGAAATGGAATCCACAGAGCATTCTGTTTCGCATGACCAAAGCGGCACTGACAGGCGGTAAAAAGTAACGATATGAGCAGAATTCGGATAGCGCTACTCTGCCGGGCACGTCCTTGGATCTACCTTTTCGCGCGCACCTGTAAACCGCCGGACGGGTTTCAACCGCAGATTGAGGAATCTCCTACTGGACAGTTGCACGATCGTTTTGGTCTCGGCTTTATGATCAGCCTCGTGCCCGTACGTATGCAGATCCCCGCCGGCTGTCAGGGTGCCAGGCGAAGCGCTAGCCCGATCGAGTCTATTTCAGAGCTGCTTAAGCAGGGGGAAATAGATACGCATAGTGTGGAACCCTCCATGCTGCTTAGAGTGGTTTCAGACCTCGTTTCACTCTTCTTCAATTCGTGGAAAGACCAAACAAGTGCGATACATAAAGCAAGCTTAAAATTAAGCTCCTTCAGTGAGACTGGCAATTCCATTGTGATGTGGAGTCACTATGCCGCGCATCGTCCGCGCCGTCGCTGCCGAAGAGACCTTTCCGCTCGTTTTCTGGTCGCCGGACGGGCGCCGGCTGGCCATTCAACGCCAGCGTTATTCGGCACAACGCGATCGACCAAATAGATCTCTATTGCGCTATTACGAACAAAGCTATGAGTCCTTTGCTCTGGACGCCGGACGCGTCGTTGCCAGAGTGCCAGACATATGGATTGAATCCGCCGCCGCGCTACCGGACGGTCGCATCCTCTTTCTGAAGTGGGATTCGCCTGGTTCCGATGCCTCGTTTCAGCTATGGGAGGTGGAGACGAATCCGGCTAACGGTGCGTTCCTACGTGCCCCCCATAAAATTATGAGCCCGGTCAACCCTAATGAGATCCACATGCTGGGCATGACCGCTACAGCGGCTGGGTCGCTGGTCATGGTTCTCCGAGAATCCGGCCAAAACGCGGTCTTCGTTGGTGATTTCGTTCATTCGCCACCGCGCATCGCCAACATCCGCCGGTTGACGCTCGACGAACGAACAAGCTATCCCCACGCCTGGACAAGCGACAGCCGCGCTGTCATCTTCGAATCAAATCGCAACGGCAACTTTGACCTCGTCAAGCAGTACATCGACGAGCGTATCCCCGAAACCATTGTCGTGACGCCGGTTACGGAGATGCTGCCGCAAATGGGACCTGATGGTCACTTCGTTTTGTACGAAGCCCGAGCTCATCAAATCGAGCCGGGAGATAACAAATTGATGCGCGTACCGATAGAGGGCGGAACGCCGGAGGAGGTTCCAATCAGAGGACGGCTGGACGAGTTTCGCTGCGCACTTGGCCGCGGCAAACGGTGTGTGCTGAGAACCACGGTACGAGGAGAATACTACACCTATTATGACCTGCAGGAGGCGGGGGGCGGCACGCCCTCCGAGGGGGCCGGGGGGAACGCCGCCATTGGCGGGGACGCGGTAGGCACTTTAAATGAGTTTCTAAAGTCCCGCTCTTCCCAAACTTCAGGGCCTGGCGTTATTATCCAAGCAGCGCCAAATACTCAGGCTCATGTGGACAGAAGATCGTTCGTCGATGGAGTTCCGGCGCTCGATCAGCAATGCGCTTACAAGTCCGCCGCTGCGCTCGATGATGCGGTCATCGCTCGGTCCGGTACCGCTAGGGCCATCGTTCGCTCCAGTTTCTCGCCTCTTTGCCGCTGTAACCGCTGGCCGCGCGCGCCTCGCACGCGCCGCCGGTTAGCGTATACTGCAGCCTGCTCCGCACCCTGGCCGTCCCACCGTTGTTGGCCGCGCTCGGGCTCCGAAATATAACTGCGAATTCCGCCGTCGGCCAACTGCCGCACTACCTCGCGACTGGGGTAGCCCTTGTCGGTGACTAGTTCCGCCGGCCCTTCGACCTGTATCGTCGGTGCACCCGCCTCACCTTGGATCACCTCAGCGACAACCTCCAGGTTCTCGCTGGCCTGCGCCAGCGTCTCGTGCACGGTGCGGGTATCGCCCGCATCGGCGGGTTGCACGGTGACCCGACCAACCGCCCCACTCTCCATATCCACCGCATGCTCGGCTTTGTACGCCAGATGCGTGCGCCCATCTTTCATCTTCGCGATCCGAGCATCCGGATCGTGCGGATGTGTCCAGTCCTCGTTGGACCCCTTCTTCGCACGCTTCTTGTCTAGTTTGGCCAGTTGCGCACGCGTCGGCGTCTCGATCCCAGATTCCTTGGCCAAGCTCCGCAAGAACTCTTCATATTGCTCACCCCTGTCGCGCCGCACGATGCTGTGCAATGCCGCGTTGGCTTCCAGCGTCGTCGCGTCGATCCCGATGGTTCGGCCGCGCAACTGTCCGTGCTCGGCCAGAATCTCCAGCAACCACACAAACACCAGCCGGTACGTTCCTACGTCTATTAATCGCCGGGTCCGCGAGATCGTCGAATGATCGGGTACCGTCTCCTCCAGAGCAATTCGCAGGAAGGCGCGGATGCCCAGCGAATCTCCCGCACCCAGGCCATCCCCCGTTCGCTGTCGATACCCTCGAAATAGCCGACCATCAGAAGCCGGAAGTAAATGCCAGGGGCCAAGCCCGGCCCACCCAGCGTTTGGGCATAGAACGGCTCACACACGCTTTCTACAAACTCGTCAAACTGGCATTCATCCAGCAATCGGTTCAGCCGTTCGTAGAACGGATGGCTGGCCGGGCGCTCCAGTGCCGCCGTTGCCACCCATAATGCCTCCTGCCGTTGCCTCTGCTGCCGGGTCCCCATCGCCATACCCGCTTCTAGGCTGAAACATTCTCTATCAGAAATGGTTTTTACTTACTTGCACCACGGGCTGCTAGATATTCAATTGCCTGTTCCTGGCTGTCGCACTCCGCCACCAAATAGATGGTAGGCTCGCGCTGTAGATCTTTGAGCGTCAAGTGGGCACGGGTCGGATCTCGTTTGGCCCGAAAATTCGGGCCAATGGATTCGGAGTACCGAGTGCCGGGTAGACACGTGACAACCTTGCCGAAATTCACAGTTCTTCATGCTCCAGGACATCATCGCAGAGGTCCATAATCACGGAGTGAAAGCTAACCTCAAACCAGCTCTGGAACGTGGTCACATCTCGCTTCGCAGGCCACATTGCTGGCGCTCGGTACCACCCATTCAGCTGTTCTTCAAAGATCTCCCTGACGCTTTCCCCTAAGGACTCAATCGCCCGTTCCTGGCTGTCGCACTCCGCGATCAAGTAGATCGTCGGCTCTCGTGGTAGATCTTCGAGCTTCAGATGGGGGCTGGTCGGATCCACTCGGTAAAGCCAATCCAGGAATGGCTGTGCTGGTCTTATTACGATCGCTGATCGGCTGATCGTATCCATAGGAACGAGAGCAGGATCAGGTCATGCCGCACGGTGATAATACTTGAGCATGCCGGCGACCTCCACTTTTCGCGTAGACAGATCCATAAAGAATAGGACAAAGAAGCGCTGCCATCCCCTGGCCGTCCACACCTCCACAGTGAAGAAGTCCACAGCTACGATCAGCTCCGAATGTCTTTCCAGAAACTCCTTCCATGTAGTTTTCCGGCTGCGCTTGGGCGCTGGTTCGATCCCGGGCCGGCGAAGGATATCAGCGATTGTGCTGCGGGCCATCTTATGTCCCAGCGTGCAGAGTGCACCTTGAATGCGCCGATAACCCCAAGTGCAGTTCTCTTCCGCCATTCGAACCACCAAACTCGTGAGTTCTCTGGCAGTTCGCGGGCGCCCTGGTCCGCGCTTGTCATGGCCGTCGTATTTCTGCGCGATCAGCTTACGATGCCGGGCCAACAAGGTGTCCGGTGTGACCAGCGTAGCCACTTCGGACAGAAGCTTGCTGCCTAACCCTTTAGCTCGGACGGCCAAGCGGCGGCGCTGCTCATCATTGAAGAAGTGCAGTCGACGATTCCCGAGCTGCTCGCGTAAAACCCGATTTTCCTCTCGCAGGTACTCGATCGTCTGCTGTTGGCGCTGATTGCAATCCACAATGAGCGAACCAGCGCCTTTATTCCTGCGAACGCCAAGAGCAGCCCAGGCCACTTCATCATTCAGCGTGCATCCCAAAGAAAGCGCGTTGCGGCTTCACGCCGTAATCACTCAATTTGACTCTTCCACCGGCGTCGATCTCCAATCGATCGCTACCCAGTCGTACGACTGCAACTTTGGCAGTCGTCGGTGTGCTGTTCTACTGCGGCGCAAAGATCGTTGGAGCCACAGATCTCTGCGCCCTCCTCACTTCTGGCCCCTGGCCCCAGCAATGCGAGGCGGGCGGACTATGATCGCTGGTTCCAGAATCCGTCGACGGAGTGGAGTCACGCTAAAGCTCCTTCTGTGACCGAAATGCGGTTGAGCTTTCGCCATACCGGTGAATCTCCTTTCTGGGATTCCGTTCCCTTAGGATCCAGTCGCGGCGCCGGCCGCTTGGTCGCGCATCTGCTCCATCATTTTCTTCTTCATTTCCTGGGGCGTAGGTTCGGTTATATGCGTCCCAATCATCCACGTGTTGCCATCCGGATCGACGATGGTTCCGCAACGGTCGCCCCAAAACATGTCCATGACCGATCCCACGGGCGTGGCCCCGAGCTTTACGGCCTTGGCGACCAGTTTATCCACATTCTCCGCCATGAGGTACAAGGTCACCGGCGAGGCGCCGATTGTCTTGGCACTGCGGGCACCACGCTGTGGATTCTCTGGCCCCAGCATCAAGGTCGTTTCTCGTAGCGTCAGCTCGGCATGCATCGGTTTGCCGTCGGGCCCGTTCATGATTCCGCGTTTGGTGAAACCGAAAGCCTTCTGATAGAAATTCACTGCGGCCTTGAGATCCGTCACAGTGAGCATGGCGGTTACCGCGCCGTATTGTTTCTTATTGAGGGGGTCGATCTTCTTCGGCATTAGGCTCCTTTGAGGCAGTAAACATTCTACCGGAAACTCTTTGATGAAGTGGGCAGAACCCCCATGCCTCGTCGGACGAGTTGGGGGCGAAATGCGGTGTTGCGTGGCGGCCAATACACGTTCAGGTCTTGATTAAGCGACGAGATTCGAGTCCGCCGTTCTCGGAAATTCGATTCGCGTGGACTCGGGCGTGAAGGGATCGAAAGCGGGGCGGAAGGCGAGGCTAGAAGTTAAGACTGCGCGGCCCCGTGGGCCGGAAATGTGGGACTGGAACACACCAAGACCGAGACTAAGCTGGACTTTCTAGGTAGAAGTAGCGACCATCTTTCTTCTTCAGCTTTTTCTGCGTTACAAGAGAAACCAACGCATTGTAAATCGCGTTCTTGCTCTTCTGGATACGACGTTCGGCGAAGATCTGCTCGATGTCCTTGGGCGCAGCTCCCACAGACCCGCGAGACTGTACCACCGCACGCACAAACTCCGTCTTATTCCCAGTGAACTCAGGAGTCCGACCCGCCTTCGCGGCTTCCGCCTCTTGAGTGTCCAGCGGCGTATCCGCTTTCGCTGGCTCCGAATCCACCTCCTCGTCACCCGCTACTCCGCGTTCCCCAAACACATTGAGCGCCGTAGTAACTGCCTCCAATTCCCTGCGAACGGTCTCTCTCTCGGCCTTCAATGCCTCCAGACGGGTGATTGCCTGGTCGATCTCCCCATCGCGTTGGTTCAAGACCGCAAAAGCCGCTTTGAGATGTTCGTGTGCTCCTGTGTTCGGCACCGGTGCGGGTGCGCTGACCTTCGCCTGCTGCTTTGCTGCTGGTTTCGGGACACTGGCGGGGCGTTTTGGTTTCGGGTGGAGATACCGGAGGTGTCCGCTCAATCCCTGTGCATTCTGAAAGCTCTTGCCACACTGAGGGCACTTGAACTTCTTTTGTGGTTGTCTTGAATTCTTTTGGGCTGTCGCTTTCGTCATGGGGATCAAATACAGTGTAGCCCTTGTGGGTCGGACTGACCCGAAGTACTCCGTCCGCGCACGGCTCTGTTCAGATAAGCTCTTCGGGTGTGCAGAGTATCGTTTTCGCGTAGCCATTGCTTTGCGACAATCCTTTCTACCCAGCGGCGGATTCGAACGTTTGCGAATGCCGTTTCGAAAATACCGATTGCAAAGAAAGCTGGGCTAGCTTCCAACCCAGATTCACCGCATCCTCAACACCGATGTTGAGTCCCTGTCTACCTACTGGGGAATGCACGTGCGCCGCGTCGCCGGCCAGGAGCACGCGTCTGTCTCGGTAGCACGCTGCTTGCCGGGCCATATCCGTAAACTGGAGATATAAGTGGCGCTGCGAAGACCATAATCCGTCCCGTAGACGGCGATGAGCGCCTCGCGGACGTCGCCTAAGGTCGGCTCGTCACCTGGCCGACGTGTTGTTCATTCAACACGACGCGCGCACGCTTGCCGTCCTCGAGTTTGGCGAAAGCATTGATGCCCTTTTCACCACGGCGGATGCCCCACTCCGGCTCTTCGGCCGTCTCGACCTCGGCAATCAAGTAGCTGGTTGACGGATCCCACCCTGGGAAGTCGATACCTGCTTTCTGGCGGATCAGGCTGCGACCCCCGTCGCACCCGACGAGATACTTCGCTCGCAACGATCGGCCGTCGGACAGCTCGACGTCGACGCCGGTATCGTCCTGTGCGAAACCCGTCACCTCACGTCCGCGATAGATCGGCACCGCCAGCTCGTCGGGCCTCTCAAGGCGTTTTTCTGAGCTAGCCGTTTTCGACGCGCGCCTTTATATCCGAGTACGCCGCATCGATGAGCCTGCTTAACGCTGCGGCGTTTATAGCCGTTCCCGGTCTCAGCTTCACATGGCGCATGAACTTGCCGGTGCCTTGCAACAGGCGGGCCGGGTCCTGCAGCGCTGCGCCGTGAAAAAACCCCACGTTTACGTGCGAAGTGAATACATTGACGTAGCCGAAGGGTGCATCTCCCAAACATGCAACCGGATGGCCGTCATGCAAAAGCTCCCGGACTTCGTCCCCGCATTTTCGCATCACCTCAAACCACTGATGCGCGATGGCACCCAATTCACCTGCATGCTCTTTCATCCACGTATCGATGGCGGGATCCCGCTCCACAGCGCCGTTGAATCGCAGCAATTCCGTTCTCATCGTCGCTCCACGCTCTTCTTTCGAGGTCTGTGGTTATCTAGCACGCTACCTTCCCTGAGCAAAATCCCTCGTCCGAAACAGTCGTTCTTCTCGAAGGAGTGTCGCTCCGGCCTTACGCCGGATTCCTTTATGTAAACCCGGATTGTCCGTGATCGGCTTGTCGCTAGCCGTACATTGGCCCGACGCCAGGCCAGGGCCTGGCCCAATTGACGGGTAGCCCGTCAGACGACCGCGATCTCCCAGCAAATACCACAACGGACCTTAACAAAGCGATAACTTCGGGCGGCAATCCGTCGCCTGTAGGCGCCGCCATCCGTTCCGGAGGCGTCCGGAAGTGGATTTCGCTCGCAGGACCAACGGCACAGCCCTTGTCTGTCTCTGTCAATGCCCGATGCGAAACTAACGCCGCCGTAATCCTCCGAACCGTGCCCGCGCAAACTCCTCGCTGACCGACGGCTTCTTCGGGTCCGGGGCCGCCGGAGCGGTCGCCGCGAGCAACTCCTTCTGCTCTGGGAGCGTTTCCACGTAAACAAGCGGAGGAAGCCCTTCTCCGCCTGCCTCGCGCTTCAGAATCAGCCCCAAATCGCCGAACGTGCTGATCATCCTTGTGATCTGTTCCACGTATGGTTTGGAAAAGTCAAGACTTCGTAACCAATAGGGCCGCGTATTGAATGCCTCCATTCGTGCTTCCGGCGACGTATTTGGATTCGTTATAGTCCGGTACTGCTCCTCTGTGATCACATTATTCGGAACGCGCGACGGCCAGAAGGTGGGTATAAACGGATCGGATGGAAACTCCGTATTCGGATAGCCTGCGCGGCAACTCGCGGTGTCGGTCTGCCACGGAACGGCCATCCATTTCGTGATATCCCCCGGCCCGCTCACGGAAAGCGGCCCGTCCGATGCATTGACGGTGGCCTGAGTAAGAAACTCGCCGTAATCTGACTTCGTTAGACCGCGCAGGTACACCCTGAGCCGGTATGGCGCCGAATACATCGACGGATGGCGCATCGGCCAGGTCATTTCACATCCCGGATGGAACGGTCCTCCCATGCAGAAGTGCAGGGCCGCCAGGTCCAGAGTGGCCGGCTGATCTTTTAACGGCACATCGCCGATCGAAGCAGGCGCCGTTGCCTCCTTATCGTAGTCGGCAATGAAATCCCCCGCACTCCACTGCTGCAAGTACGTGTACAACGTGTTCGTGACCGCGAACCCAGCGCGCGCCACGGGAGGCGTGTCGTAGCTCCCGAACGCATCCCCATAGATCGGCGGCCACGCGAGGGGCTCAAAGATTGTCGAGGCGGGATTTCGAAAGCTGTAGAAAATCTGCCGGCGCAGTTCGCCGTAAGGGTCGTCATGGCCCGGGCGGCCGCCAGCTTGGCCAGTATTTCCGGCCGCAGGAAATTGTTAGGAGCCTGCCACCCGAACTGTACAGCGAATCCGAAGTTCACCCATTGCGCGTTATCAAACTGTCGTAAGAGCGGCAAAATGTTTTTTGTAAACGAGGGCGTCTTCTGTGTATTCAACAGCGATCCCGCAAGGGCGTCGGTAATTACGTCGTACATGGTCTGAGGCGTTACGAGATCCGGAGAGTAATTGGGCGGAGTGGTCACGACCCATGCGGGGGCAACTCCGATCTCCCTACCGTTGACGACCACCTTCGCCCTTACCGGCCCGTCCGACGTATCGTCATGCCATCCCGGATTGTTGGCGAACGTGACCAGGGTGAAGTTCAGTGGGGAGGCCGAAACTCCCTTGCCGCCGACAAAACCCAGCCGTCCCACATCGTCGGTAAAGAGCTCACCGAGATATACGGGTGAATCGAGAAACTTTCCCGTATCGAAGCGTGCCGATTCGCAATTCGGACCCGAGACCGTGCGCGGGCCGGGGTCGATTATGAGTTTTTCCCGTTGCTGTCCCTGTATGAAGGCGTTGCGCCTACACGACTTCAGATCTTTCGCTTCCGGGAGATCAAGCGCCGCATCGAAATCGTACCACGCGCCTTTTTTGTTCGCGACATGGACGGTCCACTCGATATTGGCGTTGACGGAAGTCAGCTCGGTCACCACCTCGCCATTCGAGTCGTAGCCGTAGATTCGGAATTGCGCGGCCTGCCTCTTCAGCTTTCCCGAAGCATCGCGGTACCCACCCGGAGGCGGCGGCGTGGGATGAGGCACTTGCGGCCCGATAAAATATTCGTCGCTGTTTCCAATGCGGGCAACCCCGATCGCCGGATGGATGCGCGCTTCGACAATTGATTCCAAATCCATGAATAATGCCCTCGTAGCAGGTCAGTTGATTCTATTGCATAATCGTTTAATTTCACCAGGTGAATGTCGGATATCTTTGATGTCGCTGTGGCCGGCGGCGGTCCCGCGGGGGCGGTGACGGCGCTGTGCCTCGCCCGCCGCGGCATTCGTGTTGCGGTCTGCGAGGCCACAGGATTCGACACTGAGCGTTTCGGCGAAACTCTGCCCCCCGAAATCAATCCCGTACTGAAAGGCCTGGATCTTTGGGATGCATTTTCGGCGCTCGGCTCGCTGGAAGCTCCGGGAATTTTATCCTGCTGGGGCTCCGATTCACCCGTCGTTCAGGACTTCGTCTCGAATGCGTACGGCTGCGGCTGGCATGTTGACCGCAATCGCTTCGACGCGATGCTCTGCCGCGAAGCCGCGCGTGCTGGAGCGAAACTGTTGCTCAACAGCCGCGCGTCGGAGCATGTCCGCGCGGGGTATCTGGTCGATGCCTCGGGCCGCACGGGACTGCGCATAGACAAAGAACATCGGTACGATAAGGACGATGGCCTGATCGCGATCGCTCTGCGGCTTGCGGGCTCCAGCCGGGATCTGCGGACGATAATCGAGACCACGTCACGCGGCTGGTGGTATTCCGCGCCAGTTCCGTCCAGTGAAACGGTGGCCATGTTTTTTACCGACCCCGAGATCTACGCCACTGCGGGCATCGTCATCGGAGATGAACTGGAACGGGCTCCGCTGACCTGCGCGCGCGTGGAATCCACCCGAATCGCCGCCACGCGCGTGCTGCACGCGACGTCGGCCTGCCGCCGCAGGATTTCTGGAAAGAACTGGCTGGCCGTGGGCGACAGCGCATCTTCGTACGATCCTCTTTCGGGCCGCGGAGTCTTCAAAGCACTTCGCCACGGAGTGGAAGCAGCCCGCGCTATCGCGGAAGGCTCGGCAGAGGCGTATTCTGCAATGGTGCAAGACGAATTCAAAAAATATGTTCGGCAACGCCGAATCTACTATGCCGGCGAGGGTCGCTGGCCTGGATCGATCTTCTGGAGCCGTCGGGCGGCCCGAGTGAAAACTGAATCGGAGAGTCAATCACTGTAGCAGCGTTTGCGATTTGTCCGTCTCCTACAGTCTCCGTCGCATCCAAACCCAGATTTTTTGGCACGTGTCCCATACGGATATCCGAAGCGATCCGGCCGGTCGAGCGTCAGCTTCCGGATCGAGCGTCGTCCGGGAGGTATTGGAAACGAACTGATTCCAATACACCGCGGGACCAATTGCCCGGCTGTAGCGCCACCGGAAAGCGCCGCGCAGACCAATAGGCCGCGGCGTCCTCCCTGTTTCACCGCTTCCAATTGCTGGAAATCTGCCGGCTTTTTCGAACGAGGAAACCTGCCTCCCGACCGTCATATTCGAGATCTGTGGGCCGCCGTCAGAGCGATTCTCGATAGATCGCAGCAAGCCAACCCGGCAGAGCAGCGGCATAAAAAAACCGAGCCGTCGCTACCTAATTTCTAATGCGTTAAGACGCCTTCCAATCGGGCGGTATGATGTTGCTGAAACAGCATTAGGCTCAGTCTACAGACACTTCCGTCGCCAGAGAACTGCCGTTACCGGAAACTTGTCCCAGTCTGAGGTAAGATGTGGGGCATCTTCTGATCAGCAGCCCTTCTGTTTCCGTTGGGAAGGGCGGGCGTGCGATCGCACGGGGAATCACCATTGTATTCTGGACCAGTCATCGATACCCACATGCATCTATGGGACCTGGCGAATGGCTACGCCTGGCTGAGTCAAAACGATGCGAGTTTCGAGCGATTGTTTGGCAACTACGACCCGCTAAAACGGAACTTTGTTGCTCCCGATTACATAGCGATGACCCGCGACTGCCACGTTGTGAAGTCGGTTCACGTGCAGGCGTTTGGTTTTCCCGATCACCCTGTGGGGGAAACGGCTTGGCTGCAAGGGCAAGCCGACCAGTATGGCTATCCCCAGGGCATCGTGGCCTACGCCAACCTAACGCATCCTGACGTGGAGGAAACGCTGCGCCAGCACTGCACCTCCGCCAATGTGCGCGGCATTCGGATGCCGCTGAACTATGCCGCAGAAGCCTGGCGGCGCATGACCGACCGGGGAGATTACATGCGGGATGCCCAATGGCGCAGGGGTTTCGCGCTGCTATCCGACTACGGTCTGTCATTTGACTTGCAAATGTATAACCATCAGGCGGCAGAGGCAGTGGCTCTGGCGCGACGCTTTCCGGAGACCACAATCGTCATCGAACATCTGGCCTGGCCTCTCGATCTGTCGCCCGTTGGATTTGAGCAATGGAGCCAGCATCTGCAGGCATTGTCTCAGTGCTCCAACGTCTTTCTGAAGCTGAGCGGCATCGGTTGTGTCTTCCGCCAATCCGATCCCGGATGGATTCGGCGGTGGTTGCAGCAGTCCGTCAGTTGCTTCGGTCCGAAACGCTGCCTGTTCGGCAGCAACTGCCCACCGGATACGATCTTCTACGACTTTAAAACGCTGTTGAGAATGTATCTGGAAGCTTTTGACGACTATGCTCCCGACGAACAGGAGGCCATCTTTTACAGAACGGCGCAACGAATTTACCGGCTGTGATTTGGTCCCATCTGAGCGAGCCGAGAAACGAATCGAAGGTCATAGATAGTGTTGCAAATTGGCAGAAGCGCCAGGAATAATCGAAGCGATCATGACGCGCTTACGCTGAATTAAAGTGCGACCGAGACGCGTTTAGGAGTACTAATGTGGTGTTCACCTTACAACCCAAGTTGATTGAGAGACTTGCGACCGCACCGGGAAGAGTAGCCCATTTCTCATCCAAGTGGCCTCCTGGATTGCTAAACGCTTGGCGACTACCCGCGATCTACCGACATCAGAAGAGTTTGCCCCGGAAAGACGCGAGGGCGTCAGCTCCATAGAAAAAGCGGGCACTCAGGTACCGTGAGTTTTTGCCAGACGTCCACGTTGCTCCCGCACGGCACGAGCGAGAGCGCATCGTCCTCTGAGCATGCCCGCTGATCCCGATGCTTTGGCTGTACTCTTAACAGATAAGGAGCACCGCTTTGCAGGCTGCTGACCCGGGAGAAGTAACCGTACTTCTGCAGCAGATTCGTCATGGCGACTCGCGTGCCGCCGACAGACTAATCCCCTTGGTGTTGCACGAATTGCGGAAACTAGCGAGATTACAGTTGCGTAACGAAAGAGCCGATCACACGCTGCAGCCTACCGAACTGGTAAACGAAGCTTACATTCGCCTGGTAAGCGATCAGGCACGAGACTGGCAGAGCCGGGCTCATTTTATTGGTGTTAGCGCTTCTATCATGCGCCGGATACTGGTGGATCACGCGCGGCGCAGACAGGCGCTTAAGCGAGGGGGGCTTAACCGTTCGGCCGTGGATACGGAGGACTGCATGACGCTTTCCGATCAAGAGGCGGAGGAACTGCTCTCGCTGAACGTGGCGCTCGACAAGCTGGAAGAGATGAGCCCCCGGCAACGGCGAGTGGTGGAACTACGTTATTTTGGGGGACTATCTCCGGAGGAAACTGCCGAGGTTCTAAACGTCTCTCCCATCACCGTTAAACGTGATTGGCTTGCTGCCAAAGCATGGCTAAAGGGGCAACTCCGGCATCAGCCAATAGGCTAATATCTTGTACTAATAGACATGGGCCCTTCGGAGTGGAATCAGGTAGTCGAGTTGTTCCACGCAGCACTTGAGAAGTCACGAGATCAACGCGTGATGCTGCTGGACCAAGCCTGTGGCACGCAAACTTTGCTCCGAAAAGCCGTGGAAGAGTTACTTAGGGAGCACGAGTCGGCCGGCAGCTTTCTGAGTGAACCGCTATTGCCCATGCAGCCAAGCGCATCGTGTCCCGATGTGGTCGCGCCTAATCAGCGCTTTGAGCGCTTCATGGTACTGGAAATGTTGGGCCGCGGCGGCATGGGTGAGGTGTGGTCAGCCCGGGATACTGAGCTGGACCGATGTGTGGCGCTCAAATTCCTGCGAGCGGAACCGGCTACCGAACTGGACACTGAGCGGATTGCTCGCGAGGCAAAAGCAGCATCTAGTTTGAATCACCCGAATATCGTGACGATTCATGAAGTGATTCGGTCCGAAGGCTGTTCGGCCATTGTTATGGAGCTGGTGCAAGGCAGCTCGCTTGCGAAGTTGAGAAGTACTTCACTCAGCATCGATGAAGTCGTATCAATTGGTGCGCAGGTAGCGAAAGCGCTGGCGGCGGCTCACGCGAACGGCATCATTCACGGGGACATCAAACCCGAGAACATCATGCTGCGCGAAGACGGGTACGTGAAGGTGCTGGATTTCGGTCTAGCGCGCCGAGCAGCAAACGAAACCAATGCCGGGGCGCATGGAGCTGTTTTCGGAACCTTGCGTTACATGTCTCCCGAACAGGCGAGGGGCGAGTCCTTAAGCGCGGCCAGCGATGTCTTTTCGTTCGGGTTAGTGCTGTTTGAACTCGCTGCCGGGAGGCGTGCGTTTGACGAGGAATCGCCTCTCGATGCGCTGCGGGCTACGCTTACCCAGGATCCGCCCACACCTGCATCCGTGAATCCGCGAGTACCGCCAGCCCTGAATTCGCTCATCCTGGCGATGCTGGCGAAGGATTCTGCCAGCCGGCCTTCGGCGGTGGAAGTGGCAAGACAGCTCGGCGAGAATTTGACGTTGTCCGACGAGCGGGCCGCTGTAGAGACGTCCCACGCGCGAGCGATTGCGGGCGGCCGCTTGTGGCTGGCTGCGCTGGTGGCTTCTCTCGTTGCGCTGGCCGCCGTGGGCTGGTTCGTGTTCCGCAGGCGGGATTCGGCGCAATTTGCAAACCTGAAAATTGAACCGCTGACGTCACAAGCCGGCTGGGAACAAGACCCGGCGTTCTCTCCCGATGGGCAGTCCGTAGCGTTTACCTGGACGGAGAGATTGGACACACCGCCGCAGATCTACGTGAAGCAGCTAAACGGTAGCGAACCTGTTAAGCTGACCGATTCTCATTCCGAAGGCATCATTGGACCTCTTGTCTGGTCACCGGACGGCAAATGGATCGCATTTAAGCGGGCATACGGACGATCTGGCGCCATCCTCGTTATACCCAGCTCAGGAGGCAATGAGAAGAAAATTTTGGACTTAACAAAGCCGCATCTGTGGTCTCGGATGGACTGGTCGCCCGATGGAACGTACTTGGCATTCTCGGAGAACGTGCCTGAATTAGAGCTTTTGGCTATCTATTTGTTCAATTTGCGAACCGGTGAGAAGCGAAAATTAACTTCCCCGCCAACGGGAAACGCAGGCGATGCGTATCCCAGATTTTCGCCCGACGGCCGCACCATCGCTTTCAAAAGGGTAACTGGATTTTGGGCGGACGATATCTATACTGTCCCGGTTGCCGGAGGAGAGCCCCGGCGGGTGACATGGGAGAGACGTGGAATTTGGGGGCACGCATGGACGGCTGACGGCAAAAGCCTGATCGTATCCTGCCAAAGGGGCTCTACAATCTTCGGGCTATGGCGATTCTCCCTGACATCGCGAAGCCGGCCGGAGCGGATCATTCAGGGAGGAATTGATGCGATCACTCCGGCTATGAGCTGGAAAACGGGGCAACTGGCCTGGGTGGACCAAACGCAGGATGTCAACATCTATCGCATCTCGGCTACAGGCGGTGAACCGCCGGTAAGGCTCATTGCCTCCACTCTGCGCGATCAGGATCCCGCATACGCACCGGATGGACGGATTGCGTTCGTCAGCGATCGATCCGGCAGTCGAGAGATTTGGCTTGCGCGCGCCGATGGAACCGGCCAGAAGCGCGTTACGAACCTTAACGGGCCGGATGTAGGCGGTCTGCAATGGTCTCCCGATGGACGCCGTTTAGCGTTTTATAGCAGAGCGCAAGGACATTCCGACATTTTTACCCTCGATTGCGACACAGCGACCATGCTGTGTGGGAACCCGAAGCGGGTCATTTCAGGAATCAAGGCCGAAGTTCCCAGTTGGTCCACCGACAGCAAATCTCTCTACTTTGCCTCCGATCGAACCGGGAGATGGGAGGTGTGGAGACAGGCGGCTTCTGGTGGACAAGCGGTACAGGTAACGCAGAACGGCGGCTATGCATCGCGAGAATCGCGGGATGGAAGATGGTTGTATTTTTCGAAGGACGGAGGTGACAGTATCTGGCGAATACCTGCTCAGTCCGCGGGCCAAGTCAGCTCCCGAGAAGAGTTAGTAATCGGTCCACCTAACGACGTGCAACAAAATGGGTGGACACTTACTCCGGACGCGATATTTTTCATTCAACGCGCCGGGAAAGGACAACCAGGGGAGCTTTGCGCTTACGAGCTCTCGCGCAAACGAACGCGCTTGATTTTACCGCTGATGGAGGGTTTTTCGGACAGCCGGGATTACGGTGTGTCGGTGTCGCCGGACGCGAAGTGGATTCTCTATTCGCAGCTT
>CAVRNU010000028.1:0-150433 GCA_963722585.1 Bryobacterales bacterium
GGTTATGGCGATTTGTCGTGAGTCTAGGCGCGCCAATGACGCGGACCCGGTTTCTCGGGACCTAACAGAAAAATGGAGCTGTCGCCTACAGTTGGGGCTGCAGAAACTAGGTCGGTTAAACTGGTTTGGCTAGTTTCACCTTGCTGAGTCGACGGAGGCGCTGTATGGAAGAGCAACGCGACGTCGTATCTTTTGGCCCATTTCGCCTTTATCCAGGGCAGCGCAAGTTGCTCTGCCGAGGCGTCGAAGTGCGCCTCGGCGGCAGGGCAATGGATGTACTGCGGGTGCTCGCGAAAAAGAAGGGCGCCCTCGTGCATTCAGACGAGCTTTTCGCTGCGGCTTGGTCGGGCGTGTTTGTTCATGAGAGCAATTTGAGAGTTACCGTGGCATCGCTTCGCCGAACGCTGCGTGAATATTCTCCGTCCTGCGACTATATCGGAAATGTTGTCGGTCGGGGGTACTGGCTAAGCTCGGATGTCCGCCCGTTGTCATCTTCGGACGACACACCGCGATCCGCGCCCCTGCCGGAATTACGTACCATAATCGGCCGCGACGAGGAGATCACCGCACTTTGCGAAACCATGGCCCATTGTCGGCTATCGACGGTCGTCGCTGCAGGCGGCATGGGAAAGACGACCGTGGCAGTTGCTGCAGCGCAAATATTCGAGGATGAAGCCGATTATGCTGTGACCTTCGTCGATCTCGCCCGCGTCGTAAGCGAGGAGTTCGTCGCATGGACGATCGCCGCCGCATTGGGGATTAGCGTCGAAGGCAAGGATGTTCTTTCGGCCGCCGCATCGCTTCTTGCGCAGCGCAAAGCACTGCTCGTCCTCGACACATGTGAACACGTGCAGCGCGAAGTCGCGCGTATCTGTGATGTCCTGCTGGACGACACGACCAACCTGCGGGTTCTTGCAACCAGCCGCCGGGTACTGGGCTCGCGGTTTGAGCACGTCGTGTGGCTACCCCCTCTAACAGTTCCCCCGGAAGGCGGCAACGATGCGGTTGAGGCTGTCCTAGCCTACTCGGGACCACAACTTCTTACGACCCTGGCGTTTGATAAAGCGGGCTATAGGATCGCAGAGAAAGACGCCTCAGCAATTGCTGAGATTTGCCGGCGCCTCGACGGCGCTCCGCTCGCAATCGAGCTTGCTTCGTCGAGGCTGAAAGGGCGTAGCGCGGATTTCGTCCTTGGCGAATTGGATGATCGGTTTCGCAGATTGCGAAGAGACGGCCCGGGTGGCCCGTTGCGGCAGCAGACTCTTCTTCTGACCCTCGAATGGAGTTACGCGCTGCTCACACGTACTGAGGCCGATGCTCTTCGTGCCATATCGATTTTCTCCGGAACCTTCGTCACCGACTCGGTAATTTATGTATGTGCGGCACTCAAATTAGTGCCGGCGACCGCAGTTGAAGCCATCTCCGGCTTGTTGGGTAAGTCGATGCTCAGCATCGATCAAGGGACAGGCGAACCACGCTATCGCTTGCTGGATAGTATGTGCGCTTTTGCTCGGGATCTGCTCGTGGCACATGACGAACTCGACAGAGTTTCAGCTCGGCATGCGCATCTCCAACTTGAGATTCTGGGACGAGCCAATTCGGAGCAAGCAGGAATGTCGGTGCGCGACTGGCAAATGCTGTGCGCGGGCCAGGTGGACGATCTTCGCAAAGCGATCGATTGGGCCCTCCATGGCCGCCGGGACCTCCTACTCGGAATACGGCTTGTCGCTGCCGGGCTACCTCTTTGGCAGACGCTATCTCTCGATCTGGAAAGTTGCCGAAACTGCACGGCAGCTCTCGCGGAATTGGATCGCATTGACTGCGAAGATCCGACCCTGGAGTTGAATCTGGCGGTCGGGCTTGCGGCGGCGAACGCACTTCTATCCAACGATGCCGAAAGAACGATCGCAACGTTCCAGCGTGCAATCGACTTGGCGCGGGCAGCCTCGGACGCAAATGCGGAATTTCGGGCGCTTGGGGCGCTCGCGCTTTACGGAGTGCTGCGAGGAACTCAATCCGACCCAGCCGGCGCGCTCGAAGCAATGGGCAAAGCGGCAATTCGGACAAGCGATCCCTTTGCCCGGTGGGAACAGCAACACGTCTACGCCTTTTGGGAGAGTTGCTCCGGCTACTTCTCGTCAGGTCATGCGCGCTTAGAAAGCATATTCGTCGAAATCGACGCTTACCCCGAGCATCTGGTGACGGAGTCACAGGTTAATACCAAATTAATGATGAGAACAAATTTCGCTGCCACTGCATGGTATGCGGGAAAAATCGGACGGGCGCAAAAGCTTGTAAATGAAACGTTGGAAATGGCACTTGCCGCCGGACATGGGTTAACGCTGGCTTATTGCTTAGGCACTGGCCTGATCGACGCCCTGTTGCAAATGGGCGATTACCGGAAAGCAGAGTATGGAATTGACCTCCTTGAAAGGACAATTGCTCGACATGGCTTAGGAGCCTGGGTCGCGAAAGCGAGATGCTATCGAGCAGCTTTTGAGGCGTTTTCCGAACGCTCTCGAGACCCGGGAAGGTTGCGGCTCGCCTTCGACGGGCTTGGAGGGAAAGCGGCGACTGTCGAACACCAGGCCTACTTTGCGATTTTGGCAGGGGCGATGCTTGAAGCCGCCTATATCGATGATGTGTTGGAAATTTCGGATTTCGTCTTCACGTTGGGAGCGCAGCGCTGGGTGCGTCCGGAGTTCTTGAGGATCAAAGCGGGGACCGAACGGGCCAAAGGCCAAATCGAATGGGCGGAGGCGACACTGAGAGCGTCGCTCCGGGACACCGACGAGATCGAGGCACCCAGTTTCAAATTCCGTGCAGCATATGATCTCGCGTCCCTTCTCCATGAACGGGGGGACTCGACAAAGGCTCGTGAGCTGATCGCTCCGCTATATAACCATTTTTCCGACGGATTTGATACCCGTGATCTGCGGAGAGCCCGCGAATTGCTAGATCAACTGAATTGAACCAACGATTGCTCCGAGAACCACAGGGCACGGATACCGCGCCTCCGTAAAATGTCTAGCGCGCACCACCCAAAGTCATGCCCCGCGGCGATGGTTGAGCTTCACCGTCAGATTTTACTTCGTTTAACTCCGAGAACGACGGCTGCAAATCGATAATGTAGGCGCAGAGCGGCCCTCGCATCTAGACGGCGCGCCGGTGCGCGGGGGCCGCACCAAACTCTGATCCCGATCTATAAGGAGAACGCGAATGTCCACGAAAACCAAGCCTACCATCGTATTCTGCCACGGCATCTGGGCCGATGGCTCGTGCTTCAGTAAGGTCATCCCGGCATTACAGGCGGACGGCCATGAAGTCATTGCGGTTCAATACAGCCTGGAGTCGTTCGAAGAGGACGTGGCCATGGTGAAGCGCACGCTCAACCGTGTCGGTAGCCCCGTTCTCCTCGTCGGTCACTCCTATGGCGGCGCCACCATCACCGCCTCGGGAGTCGATGATCGCGTGGCTGGTCTCGTCTACATTGGAGCGGTTGCGCCGGATGTCGGCGAGACTGTTCAGGACCAACTCAACAAGTATCCCTCGGATATCTTTTCTCGCGTCGAGGTCGCTGACGGCTACGCCTGGATGCTTCCGAATGGGACCGAGTTCTTCTGCGGCGACCTTTCCGAGCAGGAGCAGAAACTCGTCTGGGCGACACATTTCCCGCCGCACGCCGACCTCTTCACGCAGCATCCTATCCAGCGCACCCCGTGGAAGTCGAAGCCAAGCTGGTACATTTTGTGCCTGCAAGACCACACCGTTCACCCGGATCTCCAACGGTGGGTATCGAAACGTATGGGAGCGACTGTGATTGAGGTCGAAAGCAGCCACGTGCCGATGCTTTCTAAGCCGGATGTGGTTATCGAGGTAATCCGCAAAGCGGCAGCTGCCGTTGCGGAAAACGAGCCAGCGCTAACCATTTCGAAATGAAACGACCGCTGGAGAGATCACCTCGCGTGTTCTCTTCAGCAACCAATCAATAGCGACACATAGTGAAAAGACTTACGCCGCCAGACCACTCACCGAGCCAGAATTGAAAGCGAGAATAGAGGCAATTCATGACTGAGTCGGCGGGTGAAGGTAGTGCCGTTCATTTGAGTATTTCGAACGAACACTCGGGCGTGCCTAAGAGCGGCAAACCTGATACGGCTCATCCAGTGCTAAATGATGAGTTGATGGTCCGCGCGGCGATATATGGGAAAGAATCAGATTTGGAAGCAGGCGAAGAGGTCTCGAGTCAGGCCAACAGCTCAGCGGATTTTCTGGTCGTTCTCAAAGGTGAATTACTCATCTTCGATGTTGACAATCATGGAGGTCGTAGAGAAATATCCCGCATTCACGAGAGGCAATTCACCGGTGAGCTTACTCTCCTTGCAGGCAAGCCGACTCTCGTCGGTATGATGAGTCCTGTGAAGAGTCGCGTGCTGCGAATACCCCGCGAAGCACTACGCACATTACTCGCCAGCGAACCTCTGTTAGCCGAAATCATCCTTCTTGCATGGATCAGTAGGCGAATGAATCTAGTGGGTCGAGGGGCCGGTGGAGTAACTCTTATCGGGCGTTCACGGACAGAGCTCCTCACTCTACAACAGTTTCTCTCTCGCAATGGATTACCGCACCAAATCATCTATGCGCATCGTGACGACAACACCAGCGAACTTCTCAAATATTTGTCCATCGACCCTGGGCAGCTTCCTGTAGCCATTTGCCCTAATCAAAAGATTCTGCATAGTCCATCTGTCAGCTCGTTGGCTGACGGGCTTGGTCTGTCGCCAGGTTCAAACCCGACGTACCTTTATGACGTCGCGATCATCGGAGCTGGGCCAGCAGGTTTGGCGACTGCTGTCTACGGAGCATCTGAAGGGCTCTCGACCATCGTTGTAGAGGGTCTCGCTCCAGGAGGGCAAGCAGGAACTAGTTCTAGAATCGAGAACTATTTGGGCTTTCCAACCGGGATCTCGGGGCAAGACCTCGCGAACCGCGCGCTCGTGCAAGCACAACGATTCGGCGCACAATTTATGATCTCAAGAAGAGTCATAGCGCTCGTGGCGGAGGCAGGTCGAAACCTTCTGATAATGGAGCACGGAAGACGCCTGTCTTCACGCTGCGTAGTGATAGCGACAGGAGCGCAATACCGGAGGATCTCTGCAGAGAACTATAGCCACTTTGAGGGCGAAGGCATTCACTATGCGGCCACCGAGTTGGAGGCAGCACTCTGCGGTCATGAAGCTGTGGCAGTTGTGGGTGGCGGGAACTCAGCCGGGCAAGCTGCGTTGTTTCTGTCCTCTCGCGTTCCCCGAGTGCATCTGATCGTGCGCGCTGGCGATCTCAGTGGCACGATGTCCGACTACCTCATTCAACGGATCACCACTGCGCCGAACATCGTACTTCGGACGAACAGCCAGATCGTTTCTCTTCACGGAGCCAATTGGCTCGAATCGGTCACGATCAAAAACAGTTGTCGCGGTGATGAGGAGACAGTGGGAGTTTGCGGTCTGTTCATCATGATCGGTGCGACGCCTAACACTGAGTGGCTAGGAGCCGATGTGGATACCGATTCCGCTGGATTCATTCGAACCGGCACGGCCGCCAATGGAACAACAATGCACGCGACCTCCTTGCCTGGCATCTTCGCCGTTGGTGACGTTCGGTCGGGTTCCATCAAACGGGTGGCTTCGGCCGTAGGCGAGGGCTCTGTCGTTGTTGCTGAAATCCATCGATATTTGTCTGAATTGAAAGGCGCAGGATTCGCAAGTACGCGAAGCCAACATAGCAACTGAGGCGTTGCCGACCAAATCTGCTCAGCGGATGGTGTCGGTCACTGCCAATAGCACGAAATGCGGAACATACTCCACATCGGTTTACCGATTCAGACTCAGCTTGCGATAACAGGCCAATGTGCTCATTGACCTCAGATTGCGCGCGATTGTCAGGATTACTCCCCATAAACGCGCATGTCGCCGGGAATGCTGTTGAATTCACACAATCGAGGTGGGAATCGAGCATCTGTGAGACCGATCCTGGGATTCCGGCCGTATCACCGCCTACCCGGACAGAACTCGCAAATCGGGGGTTATGTCCGGATTGGCGACAATCCTCTCAGAACCCGAACCAGCGACCACGATGAGCGCATTTCCCTGTCAACCGAAATTTACCTTCAGCAGCAACCGGTATCTTTATTCACATCTCAACGCAACCATCGGATCTACGCGCATGGCCCGCCGGCCTGGAATAAGCGTCGCGACGAGGGCCACTGCTAACAGAAAAACGGGCATGCCAATGAACGCGATGAGGTCGTGAGTGCCAAGCCCAAACATCATGCTGGAGAGTACCCCTGACACGGCGGCACACAAAGCTATGCCAATAAGCCCCCCAATCAGAACCGGGCGCATGGCCTGCCAGAGCACGTGGCGCATGACATTGACGCGATCAGCGCCCAAAGCCATTCGAATACCGATCTCACGCACGGATCTGCTTACACTGTAAGACACCATTCCGTAGACGCCAATTGAGCAGAGCAGAAGGGCTAATGCTCCCAACGCTGCTGACAGCGCGGCCACGATGCGCGACGGTGCGCGCCAGACCTCGAGATAGTCTTCTAGCCGACTCACATCGATAGACACACCAGGATCAATCGATCGCCCCGCTTCGCGAATACTTTTGGCCACATCCGTGATGCCGGTTGCGTATCGAACCAGAACGTAGCTTCGCGAGTCGTCTTCTGTCCCGGCGGGGAAATAGAGATAGTTTGTGTCCAGTTGACCGAGATGGGATACCTGCGCGTCTTTAGCCACGCCGATGACTGAATACTCGCGGCCCGAAATCTCTCGCAAGGCTTTACCCAGCGGATCCTGACCTGGCCAGAGCCGGCGCGCGGTCGATTCCGTGACAATGATCCCGGGCGCCTCATGCGTTTCTGCTGAAGTGAAGTCTCGTCCCCGCACGATCGGAATCCCAAGCAGCGAAAAATAGTCCGGCGTCACGTGGTTATATTCAACGGAAAGTGTGTCGGGACGGCCAAGGACCGTAAATTCCGAACCACTAAAGTCGTGGCTCAACGGCGCACACTCTGCCTGCGCAACTTCAACGACCCCGGGGAGAGCCTGGATCCGCTCTCGAAACCGTTGCATAAAATGCGTGGCGCGGTTTGTCAGCCCGTTTCAAACAAGTGTTTGGTACCGCTTTGGCACAGGACAGCCAGGCAATCAACCAAACTACTCGCGCGCGCTGGACGTCGGCGGCGACTTCACCATTACGACCACAATGCACAACGCCAGTGTCGATTCCCTGTACGTTAACGGCGTGCTGGCCCAACAGCAAGGCGGAAAATACGGCCCGATCGCAGGCACAATCGCAAACGGCACCATCGGCAGCGGTTATCGCAACACCTTCTTTACCGGCAACATTGGCGAGATCCTGATTTATAATCGCGCCCTCTCCGACACCGAGCGCGAGAACGTGGAACACTATCTGATTGCAAAATACGGCGTAAATTAAACGCAGCCCGCGCGCGGAAGAACCTGGCGTCATATAGTCTGCGAACGTTGGAGCGGCTTATCGGATTTCGCATAATCGGCCGGCGCCTCGGTGGCGGCGCTGATATCCTCTGCTCCAGTTGCTTCGAGCGTCTCCCGCGCGCGTTTCACCCACTCGGAATCGTCGCAATGAACGGATAGCAGAATCTGCCCGCTGTGCACCCGTCCTTCATAGCGCTTCGCCTCGTATTCGGGAATGCCGCTTCCCACCAGGGCTCCTACGATGCCGCCTGCGACTCCTCCTACCCCGATGCCGCTCAACACGGCGAGGATAGGGCCGGCGGCAATCAGCGGTCCAGCGCCTGGAATAGCCAATGTACCGATTCCCGCCAACCAACCTAAAGCGCCCCCAAGCACCACCCCTGTGCTGGCGCCGGTAACCGCGCCCTCCGGAGCCTTTGTCGCTCTTTCGTGAACGAAATCCTTACTTCCCTGATTGTCGGGGAATAACGCCGAGATGTCTTCCCTGCGGAAGCCGGACGACCTAAGGGTATTCACCGCCTCTTCCGCTTCCGGCATAGTGGCATAGATCCCGAAAACCGCCGTGTTCTTTCCACCCATGACAAACCTCCCTGGAAATAGACCGAGGTTCGCCTGTGTTGGTTTCGGAAAGGACTGCGGCGAAGCTCGTAAATCTACATATCCGCTGCCGGATATTTATTCGTTACTTCCGGACGAGAGCGGAATCTCGAAATACACAATCTGTTTTCCCGATGCCCGCTCAAAGATGCCTTGCACCAGAAACTTTAAGCTTGGCTCCGGATGTGCCTGAAAGTAAAAGAAGCCGCTCACCTGTTGCCCGGGAGGAACGATTTTGGCCATAAACGCGTTCTCTACAATCGCAAGCGAATCCATTGAATCCTTGCGGATGTGCGGAATGCGACTCGGGCTCACATCCGGGGATTTAGCCGGTTTGGCGATCGATGCCACGTCGCCCGGCTCGATCGGAATCACGGATTGGCCCGCCTTCGGAACCAGCTTCACTTCGAGTCCGTTCAGGTCCAGCGCTTTGGAGCGGTTGTTCTTAATGACCAACAAAACAGGCAAAACGCCATACCGGTTCAGGTCTACTTTCTTTCCGAATACCGGCTTGGTCTGCTCGGCGGATTCAAACGCTTTCGCGCCCACAACCACCTGTTCGCCTGCCTGGTGAGCATACTGCTCAGGCGCTCCGGCCTGGAACGTCTTGTCCGCGCCAGCAGCGAACCCCGACGTTATACTCAGAAGCGCGATAACCGCCTTCGCAAGTGTGCGCATCATCCTCCTCTACCGGCTAATCCAGCTACTCGCATTTCCGTTTCTCATTGTTTATTTTGCATGGCGCATACTTTCAGACCGGGCCTACAGCTCCCATTTCAGGGAGCGCCTCGGTTTTCTTCCGCGCCGGCTTGAACGGACGGCCCCCGGCGCCATCTGGTTACACGCTGTCTCCGCCGGCGAAATCGCCACTGCGGTTCCTCTTATCAAGCGCCTTCGAGAGCAGGAGCCGCGCGTCCCGATTCTTATCTCCACTTCCACCGCCGCCGGCCGTGCCGTCGCACTGAAACGGTTGGAAGGAATTGCCGATGGCGTCTTCTATTGCCCGCTCGACTACGCCTCCAGCGTCCGCCGCGTGCTCAGCCGTCTGAAGCCCTCCCTCGTGATCGTTCTCGAGACCGAAATCTGGCCCAATCTGTATGCCGAGGTGAAACGCATCGGTACCAGCCTCGCAGTTGTCAACGCCCGCATCTCGACTCGCAGTTGGCCGCAATACCGGAGCGTGAAATGGTTCTTCGCCCCCGTTGTGCGGCTACCCGATCTGATCTTGCCCCAAAGCGTTATCGATCGCGAGCGCTACTACCGCCTCGGCGTTCCGCCATCGAGGCTTCACCTCGAGGGAAACTTGAAATACGACTCGAGCTCCGCCGCGCCCCCGATCCCGATTCCCACCTTCGGCGCCGATCGCGTCTGGATCGCCGCCAGTACCGTTGCGCCCGGTGAATCGAGACACTACAAACACAAGATCGACGAAGACGATATTGTTCTCGATGCTTTTGAAACGTTGAGGGCCGAGTTCCCGCGGCTGCTTCTCATTCTCGCGCCGCGCCAGCCCAGTCGCTTCGACATCGTCGCCGAGAAACTCGTAAGGCGATACATACATTTCGTCCGCCGCACCGAACTGCGCGAAAGGCCAGGTTCGAAACTCACCCTTCCCGGCGTCATTCTTTTCGACACACTGGGCGAGCTTGCAGGAACCTTCGCTTTGGCCGACGTTGTTTTCGTCGGAGGCTCCCTTGCACCTCGAGGCGGACACAATATTCTCGAGCCCGCTTCGAGTGGCGTTGCCGTTATCACCGGCCCGCACATGGAGAATTTCGAAAGTATCGCTCACGAGTTTCTCGAAGCCGGAGCCATGCTTCAGGTCGATAGCCCCGAAGATCTCGCTCCTTTGACCGCAACTCTGCTGCGCGACCGCGCTCAGTCCCGGGTCATCGGCCGCCGCGCCCAGCTCTTGGTGGAACATAAGCAAGGTGCCGCCGATCGCATCGCGGCAAAGCTATGGCCCCTATACTGGTCCGCCGTGCCCAGGGCCCCGCACGGGATCTTCGCTCGCGTTGTTCTTGCGCCTCTTTCAGAACTCTGGACACTGGGGAGCGCTATCAAGCAGCGGCAGGACGAAACACGCCAGCAACGCCTTCCCGTTCCCGTTGTAAGCGTGGGCGGCATCACCGTGGGTGGCGCGGGCAAAACGCCCTTCACCAATTATCTCGCTAAGCAGTTTTATGACCGGGGCTACCGCCCCGCTATTCTCACTCGCGGCTACCGTCGCCGCACGCCCGCTCGAAACGTCATTCTCCCTGCCGGAGCCCAAATCTCGCCCGCTATCACCGGCGATGAAACGCAGATTTTCCTGCGCGCGGGCGTAGCGCCAATCGGCATCGGCGCAAACCGGGTTGAAACAGGCCGCCTTCTCATGCAGCACTATGAAGTCGATCTCTTCCTGCTCGACGACGGGTTCCAACATCGCAAGATCCACCGCGATGCGGACATCGTGGTCATCGATGGCCTCGCGCCGTTCGGAGACCGCCATGTGGTTCCGCTCGGCAGGCTGCGCGAGCCGCTGCATTCGCTTGCGCGCGCCGACGCGATTGTCATCACCAGGGCCGACAACAAGCTGCGTTTCGAATTGCTCGCCAAGCAGATTCGCCAATTCAACCCGAACGCTCCCATCTTTCGCCTTTTCACGCATCCTCTCCAGTGGAGGATGTGCCGGCAGCACGCCTCTGTGGCCAAATTGCCCTTCACGCGAGTTGCCGCGTTCTGCGCCCTCGGCAATCCCCAAGCGTTTTGGAACATTCTCAGCCACATCGGCCTCGAAGTCGTGTATCGCTGGACGTTTCCCGATCACCACGAATACAAGCCCGCCGAGCTGCGCCGCATTGCCTCGCAGGCTCAAGGAGCCGGCGCCCAGATCCTGGTAACTACCGAAAAAGACCGCATCAATTTTCCAGGAGACTTTGCCTCCGCCGTCGCGCCATTCGAAGTCGCCTGGCTCGAAATCGAAACCGTTCTCGAACAAGATCAGGAATTTTTCAAATGGCTCGAATCGAAGCTCGCCACCCGTTTCGCCGAAGCGTAGGAGCATGAAGCGAGTATTTAGCCGCTTCGGGTCATGCGCCTAGGCATTCGGCCTTTACTCTTCGGTATTTGCGGATCGCGCTATGCGGAAATAAAGGCCCTACGCCGACGCTTTCAAGCGTCGCCGCTCGAGTATCGCGAGTTCATGCGCCAGCAGCGCCCGCTTTAAGTTCAGTCCGCCCGCTGTGCCGCCCGCAAACCCGCCAATCTTTCCGCCTGCTGCTGTTACCCGGTGACACGGCACAATCAGCGGAAGCTGGTTGCGCCGGTTCGCCTGCCCGACGGCCCGCATGGCGCCCGGATTCCCGATCATTTCGGCAACCTCGCCGTAAGTCCTGGTCTCGCCGAACGGGATTCGTGTGAGCGCTTTCCACACGCTCGTTTGAAAGGATGTGCCAGCGTACTCGACCGGAAGGTCAAAGGCAAGCTGTCGACCGGCCAGATAATCTTCCATTTGCATCGAGGCCGCATCCAGCAGCCCGGAACCTGTGCCTCCGGGCCAGCGCTGAGCCAAACCGGCTCCGCCACACTGCCACAGAAACTGGTCTTCCGTGCAGGGATGGCCTTCCGCATCCATCGACGACTGAACAATGCGGCCGTCTTTCGCCGCCAAGTACACCCGCAGCCGTTCTCCTCCGGCCAAACGTCCGTTTACAACAGTCCAGAACACCATCGCTTCTCACTTTACACCGCGTGGACTGGCCGCAACAGCATCCTCCACCAACTCCCTCAGCAACCGTCGCGCATCTTCTCTCTGGCCTTGCCGGACGAGCGAAAGGGCGCCGGAATCAACCAGTTGATACCACAATTCGCGCCGCGCGCCAAAATCCGGAATTCGAGATGCGATTTCCTCGCGTAATTCGCCCAGCATTTCGACCAGCGATGCATACTCTTCGCCCAGTTCTTTCTCGAATCGCTCCCGAAGCCGAACCGCGAGCGCGGGTGCGATTCCATTTGTCGAGACCGCAAGCGTCAGATCTCCGCGCGAAACGACGGAGCCGAAACTGAACCGGCATCGTTCCGGATCGTCCACGGCATTGCACAGCACGTTCCGCTCCTCAGCTAGCCGGAAGATTTCTGAGTTGTCCTTGTGGTCCGTAATGACGAGGAAGCAGCCATCGAGGTCGGTCGGCTCAAATTCACGCGCGTGCCAAGTTATGCCGCCTTCCCGCGCCAGTTGCTCGATACTGGGTTCCGCGCGCGGGTTCACGTAAGTAACTACTGCGCCTCGCTCGACGAGGGTTCGCACCTTTCCCGGAATCTCGAATCCCTCACCCGTTACGAGACATCGTTTGCCCCATACATCGAGGAAAACAGGATACCGGAAGTTCATGCGCCATGCCGCTACGCAGAGGCGAGCGCGGGCTCGGAGACTCTCTTCAGCTCTTCCATCCCCACACGGTAGCAAAAATCGCCAAACGCTTCCGCTTCCTTCCGCCGCTCCCGGTAATACTCGAAGACCGGCCGCAGCCTTACATGAAGTTGATCGCGCTTCACATTCTGCGCGAACAACCGCGCGAGCCGCGTGCCAAACGGCGTCCCTCCCAGGTAAATCGAGTACATCGCAATGCTCGCTCCCACAATCCCGATCTCCGCCGTGTACGGGCGCGCACAACCATTCGGACATCCGGTCGTGCGAAGGTGAATCACTTCGTCGTTCAACCCCAGCGCGTTCAACTCGGCCTGCACATCCGCCACTACTTCCGGCATGATCCGTTCCGATTCCGTGATCGCTTGGCCGCACGTAGGAAGCGCCGGGCATGACATCGCGTGCCGTAACACGGGCGGCAGTTCCTCGTGTTCGGCGACGCCATGCTCGCGTAAAATTGCCGCAATCTTTGGCTTGTCTTCTTCGCGGATGCCGCTCAAATACAGGTTCTGAAGCGATGTCAGCCGCACTTCAGGGCTGAACTCTTCGACGATCCGGCGTAGTCCCGTGCGTACGCGCCGCCGCTCGTCAAAATCCCTCACGCGCCCGGCAATTACGCGAACGCCGACAAACCAGCGAGGCGATCCATCCTCTGCTGTGCCCTGCCGGTGCCACCCGAGATAATCCACTCCTCGCTGCCACTCGAGGTTCCTTGGTTCGGCGAGCTTCCGTCCCACTCGCGCCTCGAGCTCTTCCTTGAACTTCGCCACGCCCCATTCATCCAGCACATATTTCAGCCGCGCCAGCTTCCGGTTCGAGCGATTCCCGAAATCCCGATGGATCGTCAAAATCGCGGTCGCAATCTCGAGCACTTCTTCCCGGCTCGGCCCAATGAAGCAGACCGGATCGGCAAGCCGCGGATGCGACTGCTTGACCCCGGCGCTCTGCCCCATGCCACCTCCTGCCAGCACTGTGAACCCGATCGTCTTCCCGTTCTCCGCGTGCGAAACGAACCCAATGTCGTTCGAATAAATGTCCGTAGCGTTATCGCCTTCGTACGTAAATCCGATCTTGAATTTGCGTGGTAGATACGTGGGCCCATAGACTGGCTCCACTTGCCAGGGGTCTTCCGGCTCCTCGACACTCGCGGCCTTTTCCCCATCCACCCAGATTTCGTAATACGCGTTCGTTTTGGGCTTTAAGCTCTTGCCCACATACTTTACGTAAGGCTCGAGTTGCTCGCCTTCAGGCCGATCTACCGGCGGCGCCGAACAAACCGTGTTCCGCGCAACATCGCCGCATGCAGCCAGCGTCGTCAGCAGGTTCTTGTTAATATCGTGGATCACCGCGTGAAGGTTGGCCTTGGACACATAGTGGAACTGGATATCCTGCCGCGTCGTGATGCGAAGACTCTTATCGCCTTTCTCCGCGAGCCGGTCCAGCGCCAGGTATTGCTCCGGCGTCAACAGCCCGCCCGGTATCCCAACCCGGATCATCGCGCCAAATAACTTCTGTCCAGCTTTCCGCAGATCGCGGTCGTCCTGCTGATACACGCCATGAAATTTCAGAATCGCGGTCGCGTCTTTAGTGAATACATCGCTCTCGTTGCGAAGCTCTTCCGCGATCGGCCCGCGCAGAAATCGGCTTGCGGCTTTTGTGGCTTCAGCAGAGGAAAGCTGCTTGTCCATCTGTTTACTAGGCTAGCACTGAGCAGGGGCAAATAAAAAGAGAAGAATTGGGTTCGTTTGTTCAAAATATATGAACTGCGGAAGCTCTGTGCTACGCTGGTCGAGGCGAAATTTTGCCAACCTCAGCAAATCCACTTTCTCCAACCGGGCGCGTAGCTCAACTGGCAGAGCAACTGACTCTTAATCAGTAGGTTGAAGGTTCGATTCCTTCCGCGCTCACCATGATTCTAAACAACTTAGTATGTCAGTTCGCTTGCTTTTGATTCGAGCTTGACAGCGTGGTGGCCACCTCGAGCTGGATCGGAGCTGATGGGTGCATCGTTGGTGAATTCGACTCGACCTTGCCCACCACGTAGATCGGCTGGGTTATGGGTTTGGCCCAGTCTTCAGCATGAAGCGTAAATGTACGGCTTGTTTGGGACTCCGTCACGAGCACACCGTTCAATCCAACGTTTACTACACGTACGCCGGGCGGAAGGTTCTCGACTGAGCAGGGCACGCGGCCCTTGAATTCGTTCTGCCGCTGAACGCGGAGCGTGACAGTAACGGACTTCCCCGGTTGTATGGCTAGCTGAGCGGGCTCCGCCGTTACCAATACATCGGGAGGAGGAATGACGGAGGCAAGCTGCAATGGCGCACCCGCGTTCGCTATTCTCACCAAATCGTGTCCAGCCACTCGCGCGTGTCCTACGATCTTTATTGCCGAAGGGACCGCGCCGGCAGAAGCGTTCGAACCCGCCGAGAAAACGACCACAGTCGAAGTTTGTCCCGCCGGAATCGTAGCCCGGCTTGCCGTGACGCCTTGTGGAAGGCCCTGCACTTCAATCTCGATCGGACCTTCATAGCCGGGCAGCCGGTCCGCTTTTACCGAAATCGGAACAGATCCGCCTTGCGGGATGTTCGGATTGTCCGGATCCGCTTGGAGCCGATAGTCCGGATTCGCATCTCGAATGGTCAGGCGATATGCATAATCGGGCCCTTCCAGGTTGCGAACATCCTTGAGGTGAAGAATGTAATCGCCATCGGTAGGCGCGACAAAATCGAGTGTCGAGTCCGCTCCATATCCGGGGCCGCCGTCATCATTACGCCAAGTCAGGTGAAATACGGGCAAGCCGTTCGGTGGAAAGGCGGCGTTGGCCGGAAGAATCTCGGCTTTGTATGCCGGTGTATTGATCGCATGCACGTCCGGCGATGTACCGAGATAAGCGACCCGCATGTCACCGACTCCTTCCATCTCGACATCGGCATCGGGCTGGTCGGGGATAAATGCGATTCGATCGAGCTCGTCGCCAATCATGAGGTAATCGCCATCGTGAAGGCCAGAAGTGGATACGAGCCGAATACCCGTTGTCCGCGAATCCTTGTCGGAAAGCGTGGTCGTAGTCTGGTTCTGGCAGCGAACCGTAGCGCGCGGAATGGGTCTGCCCTGCGCATCGAGCACTTCTATTACGGAATCGAGCGGCGAGCCGAGTCTCGAAGCCGCGACCTGAATGTTCAGGCTCTGGCCCTTCTTAGCGTGAAACCGAAAATAATCCTCATCGGACTTCCCAACGACCTTTGCGGCGCCATTTATATGCCCGTTGATAGTTACTGGTACGGAGACCACTTGCGCCTGCGCCGGCGCGTTGTTGGGCTCGCGTTCGAGAATCTCGGGCTCGTCACCAACCGCGAGAGCTACCTTGTTCAGCGACCATCCCTCGCCGCTTTTCATCTCGAGCGGTAACGTCGTCCAGCCATCGGCCCATTTAGGCGGGTGAACATCGACCTGATGAGAGCCGCCCAGGTTCACTCCGCTTACCGAGACCCGCGCCAGTTCACCGGCGCGCACGCCGAGCGGGAAGACGCCGGTGATGTAAGGGAGAGGCCCAGCATTCACGCGATAGAAATGATCCATCCCTCCGCGCTTCTCACGATCCGTGATGGACAGAGTATAAACACCTTCCTGCGGAATTTTCGAAACGAGCACGGCGTCCGGGCTATTCTCGTTTTCGCCGGCCTCGGCTAACACCTTGCCTGAAGAATCGCGCAAGATTAGCAACGATTCGAGTGCTGAACCCAATTGTTCGGCGACAACCTGGAATACAAGCTCCTCACCTGCTTTGCCCTCAAACTCGTAGTTGTGTGCATCGCCGGGTGCTTGAAGCGTCCCAATCAGAGTCGCGGGCAACTGGACGTGCTTCGGTTGCCCTGCGGAACCGGCAGAGGATTTCTCAGAGGAGTTGATTTCCGGCAATGAACCAATGGCCATTACGGCCACATTCGATGTTCCGAGCAGTGTTTGAACCCGAAAGCGGTGGATTCCCGGCTCGACGTTATCAACAGCCGTAACTTCCAGCTTGGCCGTTTCCTTCTTCCCGAGAGCTACTTGGGCCGTAAGATCCACGCCGGCGCGCGGGCCGGCGATTTTCTCGGGCACGCTGGTAATCGCCGAGATCGTCGCCGTGAGGCCGGGTGAGTCAAAAATAACGCCCTTTGCACCTGAAAGGTTTCGGCCGTCAATCGTGAACGTAGCGGTGTGGCCTCGTTCCATGCCTGCTGGCCAGATTTTGGAAACGCTAGGTGGGATGATCGGGCCGTCCGCCAGCAATGGCAAGGCGAGCGACGCTCCCACCGTGGCCATTACCCCGGTAAGAAGAACTTTGCGCATCATTTGAAAACCTCTCATCCCGGCCACAATCGCCTTGTCAGATCCGTCCTCTGGCGGCCCTCATCACTTCCTTCGAAGGTTCTTGCGTCTTAGCATCGTATAGTGTCAAACTGCCGTTGTAGCGTCCAGCGGCAAGCCGGGTTCCATCTGGACTGATGCTGAGAGCCTGCACCCAATCGGGTTGATGATCGATCACCCGCATCGGGTCGAGAGTCTTAGCGTCACGGAAACGAATGGAGCCGTCAGAAGAACTGGTAACAATCGTTTTGCCGTCGGGTGTCCAAACCAGAGCCAGTATGCTGCCTTCGTCTGCAATCAGCGACTGGATTAGGCTCGCGTTGTTATCGCCCAAACGCCAGACGTAAATTGTCTTGTCATAGCCCGCCGCCGCAATCCGGTCGCCGGAGGGTGAATACTCGACGCTCGTCAGTCCGTCGGAAGCGTCGCTCAGCGTGTACAATCGCCGGCCGGATGAGACGTCCCAAATCTTCACGCTCCTATCCTGAGATGCCGAAGCCAGGCGCTTCCCATCGGGACTGAATTCAACGGCAAACACCGCGTCAATATGATCCTGAAGATTGCGGACCTCCTTCCCCGATGCCACATCCCAAAGCTTCACCATCTTGTCGTAGCTTCCTGAGGCGATCAATTTACCGTCCGGGCTCCAGGCGACCGAGTAGATACAATCCTTGCCGCCTTGCATGGTTTTAAGAAGCTGGTGCGACTGCGTGTCCCAGATCTTGATCTCACCACCGCGCTGAGGCGGCCCGCCGCCAGCGGCAAGCATTTTTCCGTCCGGGCTAAAGGCAATCGAGCGGACATAATCCGCGTGACCGGAAAGCGTCGCAAGCAGCTTACCCGTTGGCGGATCGATAAGCCGGACCTCTCGATAAGCACCCACTGCAAGAATCTTTCCATCAGGAGAGAACTTCAGCGATGCGATGGGCGATATCACGGGAACTTGTGGCTTGATGTCAGGTATCGTTAGCGGCGCAAGAGCCGTTTCGGCCTCTCCGGCTGATGGGCCGACGGCGCCCTCGTCGATCCAGGCTTTGATGGTCGCAATGTCCGCCGCTGCGAGCGGTTCGCCTCCGAATGGCATGCGAGGCTGAACCTTTCCCTCGAGCATCAGAATCAAGCGGCTCTCGCCGGACTTGCCTGGAATGATGACCTGCCCATGTGCGCCGCCTTTCATCAGCAGGTCAAACTTCTCCATCACGAGGCCACCCATCTTTGCCGTGCTCGAGTGGCATGCGAGGCAATTCTTTTGCAAAATGGGCGCAACGTTGGCGCTAAAACTGGGCGTTTGCGCGGCATGAGCCTGGTGTCCCAGCAGAGCCACACAAATCGCTGCGAGCTTAGTGATTGAACATGAACGCTTCACTGGTCAGCATGGCCCACATCATGTCGTTCAGCGCGTCCCGACGTGGGTTATCAACTCCTGTCACCTTTTGTTGTTCGGCCGAAAAAAGAGCCTTCACCAATGCGGCCCGCTCAGTCTCGGTCGGGTAATAGCTGAAAGACGCAAAGTAGAGATCGTTCACGATTTGTTCATCCGTTAGACCCCGCTTTATTAGTGTGTCGATCACGTTATCAGGCGCTCGCAACTTGTTGTTCAGCGTGTCGCCGTTAATGATGTGCAGGGCTTGGGTGATGGTGGGTACGGAAGTGCGCTCACTCTCTCGGGTCTGTTGCCGCACTGGCCGGCCAAAAGCATCAAGGAAGTACGAGCTTACTGCCGTATCCGGCAATTGCAGCGCGCGCGTGCCCGCAGGATACCCATTGAACTTTTCCGGCTCCTGCGTTACCTGCGAATAAGCATCGAGCAACACCTCCGCCGGCAGGCGCTTGATGAGGTAATGCGAGCCGTATTTATCGTCGCTCGCGTTTTCTTTGAGTGGCTCGGACGTTGTCTGGTAAGTGGCCGATTGCATGATCGTGCGAATCATGTAATCGATGTCAAAATTGTGAGCGGTAAAATCTTTGACCAGTTCGGCCAGCAATTCGTCGTTGGTGGATGGGTTGGTGGCGCGAAGATCGTCGACGGGTTCGATCAGTCCGCGTCCCATGAAGTTACGCCAAAGCCGGTTTACGATATTGCGGGCGAAAAATGGATTACTCGGTGCAGTGAGCCACTTCGCGAAATAGAGCCGTGTATCGCCCGGTATGGCTTCCGGAAGAGCCTTTGCGTCCAGCGGCTTCGGTGGCAGCACGGTCATGTAGCGGTCGTCTGTAAACTCGCCGGTGGGGGCTGAGTAAACTGTGACGTTATTGAAAACCGGGCCTATTCCGGGCTTGAATCCGCTCGATGAGAAAGTCTTCAACCGCACGCGCGCGAACAGGTTGGCCATGCCGTAATAATCCTTCTGAGTCCACTTGGCCAGCGGATGATTGTGGCAATGCGCGCAGGTAATGGTAATGCCGAGAAACGCCTGGGCCATGTTCTCGGAGGTGTCCAGGGGATCGCGATGGATTACCCAGTAATTGGCGGCGCCATTCTGCACCGTATTACCGGTCGCGGTGACGATTTGATAGGCAAACTGGTTCCACGGCTTGTCATGGGCAACGCTATCGCGAATCCAGTTGTAGTAGCTCCACATCTCCTCGTTCGAGAGGCGATTGCTCGAAACCAGCAGCAGATCCGACCACTTATATGCCCAATAGTCCACAAATTCAGGCCGCTTCATCAGCGCATCGATCAACCGGTTCCGTTTGTCCGGAGACGAATCCTTCGTAAACGCCTCTACCTCGGCGGGCGTGGGCAGAATCCCGGCGGCATCGAGATACGCTCTACGAATAAATTCCGAATCGCTCGCAGAAGGCGAAGGCGGAATGTGCAGCGCCTCAAGGTGCTTCAATATCGCGTCGTCGATATAGTTGTGCCGCGGCGCATTTTTGAACACGGCCTCCTGAAGCTGGTAAGCATAAGGAATCCGCAGCCGCGAAAACGTGACGCGGCTCTGGTACCACACCGTAACCGGAGCCTCGCCGTAACTGTGCATCGTTACATGCCCGTTATTATCGACCGTGGCTACGCCTTCATCGCCGCTGTCATATTTGGCCCAGCGAGTCACGTCTTCGGTGCGGCCGTCGGAAAATACCGCAGTCACAATCAGCTGCTGCTCGCTGCCGGGACGCAGGGAAGCTTCATGCGGCTGCACCTCGATCGACGTCACGCGCGCGTCCGATTCCTGTGGAGCCGGCATTCCTTGAGCAATCCAGCCCGAAATCACTTGGTACTCAGGCGAGCCAACCAGAAACCGTCTTCCGCCGCCGTGCGGAATCGTCAGCGTGGGTTTCAGCAGGATTAAACTCCTGGCCGGTTCCATCCGCTCGGTCCGCCGCGCCAGCGCTTGGTGAGTGAGCATGTAGTAATCGGTTTCGGGATCGTAGCCGCGCAACGTCAACTTGAATCCGTTCTTACCCGCCGCCGCGCCATGGCACGGCCCGGAGTTGCATCCCACTTTGGTCATCACAGGCAATACGTCGTTGCGAAAGCTCCAGGGCATGATCGCGGAGTAATCCTTCACGTTGAGAGCCGCGCTGGCTTGGTGGCCCTGGACTGTCGCCGCAATCGTCGCATGGCCGTCGCCTCGCGGCCGGACAAAATCGCCTTTGTCAATAAGTGCAACCTTGCTGTCGGAACTGACGATCTGCGCTTCCGAGGTCAAGTCCTCCTGGTGCCCGTCGGCAAAAGTTCCCTCCACCACCAATCGCTGGCTATAACGCGGGCCAGCGAATTCAATGGAAGAAGGTAGAATTTCGATTCTTGTGAGCGCGGTCTTTGGATAAATAGCGTGTTCCGCAACTGGCTCTGCAGGCTTTGCCGGCGTGCCCGTCTTCGAGGCTGTCTTCTGGTGATACGTAGCATCACTCGATTGAAAGCCTTGGGTCGCATACGGCAACGCGATGAACGCTAAGATTGCGCCCGGAATCGAGTAATTGAAACGTTTCATATCAAGAGCTCATCTATTGGGTCGAACCCGTGATCCACCAGGCGTACTACACGGCCTTGTGACGTCTTCAACTCCACGTCGATCGGTATGCCCAGGCTTTTATAGACCGTCGCCGCCACGTGACTCGGCATAACGGCACGGTCCTTGGGCGCGCTGCCTATCGAATCGGAGGAGCCTACAACCTGGCCGCCCTTAACTCCGCCACCCGCCATAACAACCGTCCAGCATTGTGGCCAGTGATCCCGCCCGCCTGCCGGGTTAATTCGCGGCGTGCGTCCGAATTCGCCTGTGGCCAGCACCAGCGTGCTATCGAGCAATCCGCTTTGGCTTAAATCCTCAAGCAGCGAGCTGTATGCATTGTCGAACATCGGACCCACTAATTCGCTATAGCAGCTAATCGGACTGAAGGGAGCGGACCCGTGAATATCCCATGTGATGTCGTTGAACACTGTTTCAAACATGTTGACGGTCACGAAGCGCACGCCTCTTTCCACCAGCCGCCGCGCGAGCAAGCATCCCTGGCCAAAGCGAGTGAGTCCGTAACGCTTGCGATTCTCTTCCGACTCCTGAGTGAGATCGAAGGCCTCGCGCGCCTTAGTCGAAGTCATCAACGTGTAAGCCTGGTCAAAAGTCGAATCCATCAGTTTGGCGTCTTGATTCGATTCCTCAAAATATTTCACCGACTGGTCGATCGCTTGGCGCCAGTCTCGCCGGCGATCGACGCGCACCGCCGAGATATAGTCGGGCGGCAGCATGTCCGGCACCTTGAAATTCGCCTCGGCTGGGTCGGCGTTCAAGACGAACGGATCGTATGCCTTGCCCAGAAATCCGGCGGTATCGCCGTGCGGCAGGTTCCCGCCGAGCTGCCCGATCATGTAAGGAAGCAGGACGTTGGGGGGCATGTCGCCGCGCGGTCCTTTTTCAAACCTCAGTACCGAGCCGTAGTTTGGCGACTCCAAACCTCCCTGGAATAACCTCCCGGTCTGCATCATCTGGCAACCGGTGTCATGTACCGCCGCCGCCGTGTGATAGACGGAGCGCAGCAGGGCAAACTTATCTGCGTGTTTCGCCATGCGCGGAAAGATTTCGGATATTTCAATACCCGTAACGTTCGTCTTAATGGGTTTGTAAGGTCCGCGAATCGAAGCGGGCGCGTCTGGCTTCATGTCCCATGTATCGAGCTGGCTCGGCCCGCCCACCAGCATCAACTGAATGCAGTTTACATCTTTCTTGGGATCGACGGCCCCGGCGGCTTTCAGCGTGAGGAACTCGGGAAGCGTGAGGCCCAAAAAACCGAGTGAGCCTGCGTGCAGAAAATCGCGGCGGGTTACACCGTCGCAGAAATGAACTTTTTTGTCGGCATCAAGCCTAAACACCGTCTCTGGCCTCCACCACCGGCCACGTATGGGCTCGCGAATGGGAGTTCGGCGAGATAAGACTCAAGCCCGTACGATGTACATGTCGGCGTCCGTGTTTTCGCGCTAACAATATATCACACGTGTCATGGAGGCCCGCTCGGCCTATTCGTCTCTCAGTGTCGTCATCGGATCGAGATTCGCGGCTCGCCGTGCTGGAATCAGCGTGGCTGCGACGGTAACGATGCCAAGGGCCGATGCGCGCCGCGGTCACGATAATCCACGGATCATTGGCCTGAACTTCGAAAAGCAGCGACTGCGCCCAGCGCGAGCATAGAAGCGAGAGAACTGCGCCAGCCGCTACTCCAAGAGCGAGCAGCAATAACGACTGCTTCAGAATCATGGCTAGAATCGATTTCGGCGTTGCGCCAATCGCCAGCCGTATGCCAATCTCGCTTCGCCGGTGCGTGACGATGTACGACATCACGCCGTACAAACCGACTGTCGCCAAAATCACGGCCAGAAGACCGAAGAAACCGGACAGCTTGGCCATCACGTCTTCGCGGCGCACGGCATCGTGTATCTGAACCGGGAACGATCGAAGATCAACGCTCAATTGCGGATTCACGCTCATTACCGCTCGCTCGACGGCTTTCATAGTTGGAGCCAGGGCCATGTCCGAATGCACGACGAAGCCCATGCCATTCCACAGGTCGTCCCGCTGCCGGACTGTTATATAGACGGTCGGTTCGAAATTTCTCTCCAGGTCCGGGTACTTGCTTTTTCCGACCAAGCCAACGATGGTGTACCTCTTAATTGGCTGGCCTGGGTCCGGCAGGCTATATAACGTCCGCCCGATTGGGTTCTTGCCGCCGAGAAAATTTGCGGTGAACGTCGAATCGACCACGGCAACGAGCGTTGACGACTTATCGTCGTGAGGCGTGAAGTCTCGCCCGGCGAGCGACGGAATCGCCATGGTTCGAAAATAGCCCTCACTCACCCTGTTGAAGTTAGTAAGGTGATGATCGACTGTATCGCCGTCGATGTGGATATTGTCATTCGAATACCCGCCCGAGATCGGCGGGTTATTCACGGCGGCTGCTGAATCGACGCCCTGTATGGACCGAAGCTGATGCAGGATTGCGTCGAACAGCGGCATCCGGCGCTCCTGCGGAATTGCGTCGGCCCGGAAGCCGACTCCGGCGATCAGCACACCATTGGCACGAAACCCGGGATCGAGCGTCATCAGTTTCTGAAAGCTTCTGACGAACAGCAGCGAGCCCACCAGCAGAATGAGGGAGAGCGAGATCTGGGCTACAACGAGAAGGCGTTGGAGACTGAAGCGCTCGCGGGCGGATGTGGCGCCGCGCCCCGCGCGTTTCATCGCTGCGCCCGGTTGCCGGCGGCTCGCTCTGAGCGCAGGTGCGAGGCCGAACAGCACACACGTCAGAAGAGTAATTGCGATCAGGAAGCCGACAAAACGGCTATCGAATGCCAACTGAAGAAATAAAGCGTCCCGGCTCGTGCTGAATGCCGAGACAAGATAACGGCTGAGTAGAACGGCGAGCGCCGTGCCCGCCGCGCTCCCGAGCGCCGCAGTCAGCAGACTTTCTGACAACAACTGCTGAACCACTCTCCAGCGCGGTGCGCCTACCGCCAATCGAACCGCAATTTCATGTTCTCGCACCGTGGCGCGCGCCAGCAGGAGGTTGACGAGGTTGGCGCAGGCGATCAGGAGCACCAGGCCGGCGAGAGAAAACAGCACCAGCAGAGGCGTCTCGACCGACTGTCGCAGAGTTGAAAATCCAGTGTTGCCGGGCACTGCTTCGAGGCGCAGCTTCAGATACTCCTTCGCTATGTCCGGCCGATAATTCGGACTTACCGTCGCGCGATAAAGCTCGGGAGAAATGGATCGCATAAACGCGTTGGCCTCACTCGCAGGCATGCCCGGCTTCAGGCGCCCGAATGCACCCAGCCACCAGAATGCCCGTTCATCGAGCGCGCTGTGACCGCCCAGGAATTCCGAACAGATCGGTACGGCGACGTCGAATTGCTCGCCGACATTGATCCCGGTAAACTCGGGAACCGTCACTCCAATAATCGGGAAACGATGGCCGTCAAGGCTGATTGTTCTGCTGAGAATGGAAGGCGATCCGCCGAATTCCCTTTGCCAGAAACTGTAGCTGATGACTGCGGCTGAAGTTCCACAACCGCGTCGATCGTCTTCCGGGCCGATCGTTCTCCCAATCAGCGCGGGCACGCCCAGACCAGCAAAGAAATCGCCGCTGACGTAGAGGCCCTTGGCGAGCCGGATTGCCCCCGCTTCGGATATGTTGAAATCGTTGCGGCCCCAAGCCAAAAGGTTTTGAAACGGTCCGTGGCTCGACCGCAGAAATTCCCACTGCGGATTGGTTAAATCGTTTGGGCGGTAGTTGACATCTCCCCAATGGCCCGATCCTGAAAGCGGCTCGATTCGCACCAGCTGCTCCGGCGCTTTCACTGGCAAACTTTTCAATAGCACGGCGTCGATCAACTGAAATAGCGCCGCGTTCGCGCCAATGCCGAGCGCAAGCGAAAGCACCGCAACCGCTGTAAATCCAGGGTTTGTGCGCAGCATCCGCGCGCCGTATCTCAGGTCCTGCCAGATGTTTTCAACGAATCCAAGCGAGTTCATTTTATAGATTTCCTCCTGTAGCAGGGTTCGATTACCCAGTTTGCGAAGCGCCGCGTCGCGCGCCCGCTGCGAGTCCATTCCGCGGGCGATGTTGTTATCTACTTCATGAGCGACGTACGCCTCGAGTTCGCTGGCGAAATCGTCATCGCGCCGCTTGCGATCGAAATAGCGTTTCCAGCCCATTCGAGCTTCACTCGTCTCTCAACGTGGTCATCGGATCGAGATTTGCGGCCCGCCGTGCTGGAATCAGCGTGGCCGCGACGGTAACGATGCCGAGCCCGAGCGCTGCCGTCACGATAATCCACGGATCATTGGCCTGAACTTCGAAAAGCAGCGACTGCGCCCAGCGCGAGCATAGAAGCGAGAGAACGGCGCCGGCTGCCAATCCAACGGCGAGCAGCAATGACGACTGCTTCAGAATCATTGCCAGAATCGAATTTGGTGTGGCTCCAATGGCAAGCCGTATGCCGATCTCGCTTCTTCGGTGCGTGACGATGTACGACATTACGCCGTACAGGCCCACAGTCGCCAAAATCACGGCCAGCAAGCCGAAAAATCCTGAGAGCTTCGCCAGTACGTCTTCGCGCCGCACGGCATCGTGTATCTGGGTAGGGAACGATCGCAGATCGACGTTCAATTGTGAGTTCACGCTCATCACGGCGTGCAGCACGGATTTCATCGTTTGAGCCAGCGCCATGTCGGAATGCACAACGAAACGCATGCCACTCCCAAGTTCGTCCCGCTGCCGGATGGTCACATATACCGTTGGTTCGAAATTTCTCTCGAGCTCCGGATACTTGCTTTTTCCAACCAGACCAACGATGGTGTATCTCTTAATTGGCTGGCCCGGCTCGGGCAGGCTATAGAACGTTTTGCCGACGGGGTTCTTGCCGCCTAGGAGATTCGCGGCGAACGTCGCATCCACGATGGCGACCAGCGTGGAGGACTTATCGTCGTGAGATGTGAAGTCTCGCCCGGCCAGCAGCGGGATTCCCATGGTTCGAAAATAGCCATCGCTGATGCGGTTGAAGTCGGTGTTCCGATGGTCAACTGTATCGCCATCTATGTGAACGCCGTCGCTCGAATATCCTCCTTCGAGCGGCGGCAGCCATACAGCAGCTGCCGAGTCGGCCCCAGGTATGGATCTAAGCTTGGCGAGGACCCCATCGAAGAGCGGCATCCGGCGCTCCTGCGGAATGGCGTCTGACCGAAAACCTACTTCGGCAATCAGCACTCCGTTGGCGCGGAAGCCGGGATCGAGCGTCATCAGCTTCTGAAAGCTTCTGACAAACAGCAACGATCCGACCAGCAGAATGAGGGAAAGTGAGACCTGCGCTCCTACAAGCAGCCGTTGCAAGCTGAAACGCTCGCGGCTGGAGGTCGCGCCGCGCCCCGTGCGTCTCATCGACGCACCCGGCTGGCGGCGGCTGGCTTTGAGAGCGGGCATCAGCCCAAACAGCAGGCAAGTGAAAACTGTAATTGCCATCAGGAATCCAATAGAGCGCCAATCGAAACTCAAATTGAGAAATAGAGTGTTGTGGGTTGTGCTGAACTCGCGGACAAGATAACGGCTTAACAGAATAGCCAGGGCCGCGCCCGCTCCGCTTCCTAACGCCGCGATCAGCAGACTCTCCGATAGCAACTGCTGAACGACTCTCCAGCGCGATGCACCTACGGCCAATCGAACAGCAATCTCGTGCTCCCGAATGGAGGCTCGCGCCAGCAGCAGGTTCGCGAGGTTTGCACAGGCGATAACCAGTACTAAAATGGCGAGCGAGAATAGCAGGAGAAGTGGTGTCTTAGCAGACCAACGCAGAAACGAAAATCCAGTACCGCCCGGAACCGCTTCTAGCTGCAGCCTCAGATACTCCTTCGCTGTCTCGGGCAGATAATGCGGACTTACTGTAGCGCGATAAAGCTCGGGAGAAATGGATCGTACAAACGTGCTGGCTTCTTTCACCGTCGCCCCTGGTTTCAGACGGCCGAATACGCCCAGCCACCAGGAGGCCCGGTCATCCAGCCGGCTGTGATCCTCCATGACCGCTTCCGAGCAGAGCGGCACGGCTACATCGAATTTATCGCCGACATTGATCCCGGTGAACTCAGGAGCTGTTACTCCAATAATCGGGAAATGCCGGGCATCCAGACTGATTGTGCTGCCGAGAACGGAGGGCGATCCACCGAATTCCCGTTGCCAGAAACCGTAGCTGATGACGGCGGCCGATGTTCCGCATCCACGCCGGTCGTCCTCCGGGCCGATGGTCCTTCCAAGCAAAGCTGGTACGCCTAGACCATGGAAGAAATCGCCGCTAACGTATATCCCGTTAGCCAGCCGAATTGTGCCTGTTTCCGACAGGTTGAACGGGTTGTTGGCCCAAGCAAAAATGTCTTGAAATGGGCCACGGCTCGACCGCAGAAATTCCCACTGCGGATTTGTCGTGCTGTTTGGCGGGTACGAGATGTCTCCCGCCCGGCCTGATCCTGGAAGCGGCTCGATCCGCACGAGTTGCTCCGGCGCTTTCACCGGCAGGCTCTTCAACAGCACCGCGTCGATCAACTGAAACAGTGCAGCGTTGGCTCCGATTCCGAGCGCGAGCGAAATCACGGCGACGGCGGTGAATCCGGGATTCGTGCGCAGCATCCGCGCGCCGTATCTCAGGTCCTGCCAAATGCTTTCGATAAAGCCGAGCGAATTCATTTTGTGAATTTCCTCCTGTAGCAAGGTTCGATTGCCGAGTTTTCGAACCGCGGCGTCGCGCGCTTCCGGCGCCTCCATACCGCGAGCGATGTTGTCATCTGTTTCATGCGCGATGTAGGCCTCGAGCTCGCTCGCGAAATCGTTATCGCGGCGCCTGCGTCCGAAAAAGTGCGCCCAACGCATCATTCATCTCGCAGCGTTTTCATCGGATCGAGATGTGCCGCTCGGCGCGCTGGAATGTACGTAGCCGCGACGCTAATCGCTCCAAGCGTCAGCGCCGCTGCCGCAATAATTGCGGGATCGTTGGCTTGAATCTGAAACAAAAGCGACTGCGCCCAGCGCGAGCAGAGAAGCGAGAGCGCCGCGCCTGCCACCGTCCCAACCGCAATCAGAACGATCGACTGTTTCAGAATCATCGCGAGAATCGATTTCGGCGTCGCTCCTATCGCCAGCCGTATTCCAATCTCGCTTCTTCGGTGCGTAACAATGTACGACATCAGTCCGTATAGCCCGACGGTTGCGAGAATCAGAGCCAGAATGCCGAAGAAGCCCGACAACTTCGCGATCATGCTTTCGCGGCGAACCGAGTCGTCGATTAGCGAGGGTAGGGACTGCAAGTTGAAGCTCAGGCGCGAGTCCGCCGCAGCAATAGCATGATTCACTTGCTTAACCGTCGAGGCAAGCGGTAGCTTCGAATGCACTACAAACCATATACCGCCGAATTGGCTGTCAAGCTGGCGAATAGGCTGATACACAATGGGTTGAAAATCGCTTTGCAGGTCTTGGTATTTGCTACGTCCCACTAAACCAACGATCGTGAACCGCTTAATCGGCTGGCCCGGCTCCGGCGACACGTAAAGTGTTTTGCCCATCGGGTTGGCGCCGCCCAAAAATTTTGCTGCGAATGTGGTGTCGACAATGACTATAGGCGGTGCAGCGCTATCGTCGTGGAGCGTGAAATCTCTGCCGGCGAGAAACGGAATGCCCATCGTCTGAAAATAGCCTTCGCTCGTCCAGTTGAAATCGGCAATCCGCTGCTCGACTTTGTCACCATCGATATGAATGGCGTTATTTGAATAGCCGCCGGTTATCGGCGGTTGAGTCACCGCGGCAACGGAATCCACGCCGGGTATCGCCCGTAATCGTCTTAGGATTTCGGCGTCCAGCGCAAGCCGCCGGCCCTCAGGAACCACCTCGGGAGGGAAGTCGATTGACGCCGTCAGCATTCCGTTCGACCGGAAGCCTGGATCGAGCGTCATCAACGTCTGGAAGCTTCTGACAAAGAGCAGCGAGCCGACCAGAAGAATCAGAGACAGAGAAATCTGCGCTACGACAAGTATGCGCTGCAGTCCGAAACGCTCGCGGCCGGGCGTCGTGATGCGGCCTGCCTGTTTTAATGACGCTCCCGGTTGGCGGCGCGTCGCTCGGATAGCGGGAGCAAGACCAAACAGCATGCAAGTCAACAGCGTTACGCCTGCCAGGAAGCCAATGAAGCGGATGTCCAATCCCAAACCGAGCGAATAAGGTTGCTGAGTAGTACTAAACGACGCGACCAGGTAGCGGCTAAGCGCGAGAGCGAGAATCGCTCCCGTTATGCTGCCGATTGCCGCAATGAGAAGACTTTCAGAAAGCAGTTGCTGAATCACGCGCCAGCGCGAGGCTCCCACCGCGAGGCGCACCGCAATTTCGTGTTCGCGGATAGTGGCGCGCGCCAGCAGCAGGTTTGCCAGATTCGCACACGCAATCACGAGTACTAACCCGGCGAGCGAGAACAGAAGAAGCAGAGGCGTTTCAACAGACAACCGCAGGTTCGAAAATCCCGTACCGCCGGGCACGGCTTCGAGCCGCAGCTTCAGATACTCCTTCGCGATATCGGGCCGGTAGTGCGGGCTTACCGTCGAGCGATACAGGTCCGGAGAAATGGACCGCACGAAGGCGTTGGCCTCCCTCAGCGATACGCCCGGTTTCAAGCGGGCGAAGACGCCCAGCCACCAGAATTTCTTCCGGTCCGGATTGCTCTGATCAATCGTTTGCTCCGAGCAGATCGGAACGGCGACGTCGAACGGTTCGCCGGCATCGATCCCAGTGAACTCGGGCGGCGTTACGCCGACAATCGGAAAGCGGCGGCCATTGACGCTGATCGTCCGGCCGAGCGAGGAGCGCACGCCTCCCAATTCGCGCTGCCAGAAGCCGTAGCTCACGACGGCCGCGGAAGTGCCGCATCCCGGACGATCGTCAGCGGGGCCCATGGCCCGTCCAATCGAAGCCGGTACACCCAGCGTGCGAAAGAAATCGCCGCTGACATAGATTCCATGAACAAACCGCGCGGCGCCCGATTCCGAAATATTGAACTGCGAGCGTCCCCATGCAAACACATCTTCAAACGGCGCGTGATTCGCGCGAATAAAATCCCATTGCGGTTCAGTAATGTCGTTTGGCTGGTCCCAAAAATTCCCATTTTGATTGGAATGCGGCGGGAGACCGATCCGTACGAGCTGCTCCGGCGCCTTTACGGGAAGGCTCTTGAGCAACACGGCGTCAATCAATTGAAACAGCGCCGCATTCGCGCCAATTCCGAGGGCGAGAGAGATCACGGCAACGGCTGTGAACCCGGGGTTCGCGCGCAACATCCGCGCGCCGTATCTCAAATCCTGCCAAATACTTTCAATGAAGCCAAGCGAGTTCATTTTGTGGATTTCCTCCTGCAACAGAGTTCGATTACCCAACTTGCGGAACGCCGCATCGCGCGCCTCTTGTGCGTTCCTGCCGCCCGCAATGTTCCGATCGATTTCGTGAGCAAGGTACGCTTCGAGTTCTTGGACGAAATCGCGATCACGACGCTTGCGTTCCAAAAAACGTCTCCAGCGCATCACTCGTACCTCAGCGCGACAATGGGATCGACTTTAACGGCCCGCCGGGCGGGAAGATAACCGGCGATCGCGCCAACCAGAAGCAGCGCCGCCGACACCGCCGTCAAGGTCAGCGGATCGTCGAAAGACAAACCGAAAAGCATGTGCTTCACAAACTGCGCGGCTACAAGCGCGCACGGCAGGCCTATCAGAACGCCTGCGAGCGTCATGGAGAATGTCTCGCGCAGGATCAGCCCCACAATGTGGCCGCTCTCGGACCCTAAAGCCATTCGAATTCCGATCTCACGGGTCCGCCGCGTCACGGTGTGTGACATCAAGCCGAACAGCCCAAAGCCGGCGAGCGACAATGCGACTGCCGCATAGAAACTCGAGAGCATTGCCGTAGCAAATTCTTGTATCAGTGATTGGTCTGTCGTGTCCTCGATCGTTTTCGCGCCAATCGAATAATCATGGCCAAAGGACTTCACCGTATTGGAGATCGCCGCTGCGAGTGCAGCCGGATTGTTCGCCCGCACAAACAGGTCGCCGGGTAGCGCGAATCTCGTTTGCTGAGTAGCAGAGACGTACATCACGGGCACAGTAGCATCGCGGAGATCGACAATGCGAGCGCTGTTCGCCACGCCAATCACAGTCAGATTTTGAAAATCCGGCTGCACGCCAAAGCGCACGCGTTCACCGATTAAGTCTCCGGAGCGCATGAGGCTGCGCGCTAAATTACTATCCAAAATGGCGACAGGCGAGTGGCGGCTGTCGTCGCTCCAATCAAAATCGCGGCCGGCAACGAGCGGGATGCCGAGCGTCTGAAAGAAATCGGGCGAGACCGAAACAAGAGTTATCAGGATGTTGCGAACGGGTTCCGGGCCTGGCGCTACGAGTGAAACCGTATCTTTCCAGCCTTGGTCCGGGGCAGGCACGGGTAAGTCGGAGTAAGCGGCGGAGAACACTCCCGGCAGACCGCCGATTGATTCCATCAGTTGTCTGCGATATGCGCCTATATCCACATTCTTGAGGCCGCCGGGCCTTTGATTGAGGCTCACTTCAAGGACGCCCGATTTGCGGAATCCCGAATCGAACGACCGTAAGCTTTCGAGAGTGCCGAGGAACAGCGCCGCGCCATAGAGCAATACCAGCGACAACGCAACTTGCGAAACGATGAGCGCCTTACCCATCGTTCCCGTTCCGCCGCTCAACGTGCGATCGCTTCGGCGCAGAACCGGAGATACGCCCTGGCGTGTGGCATGCCAGGCCGGAGCGAGTCCCGTGAGAAGCGTCGTGAGCATCGCCGCGGTTGCAGTGAACGAGAAAACCCGCCAATCGGCGCTCAAGTCCAAGACAACGGGAGTGAGCCTTCCCGTCGTCATCGACGCGGTTAGGAACCGGCTGGCCCACCAGGAAAACGTGAGGGCCAGTAATGTTCCTGCTCCGGATAACAGGGCGCTTTCGAACAGCAATTGGCGGCCGATCTGCCACGGGCTTGCGCCCAAAGCCACGCGTGTGGCCATTTCGTGGCTGCGTGCCGCTGCGCGCGCGAGCATCAGATTCGCAACGCTGACGCACACCACCATCAGAATGAGCCCGCCAATGCCCAGCAGCAAATACAAAGGCTTCAAAAACCGGGAGCGAAGATCGCGATTGATACCGGTTGCGGCCGATTCCAGATCGAGCTTCATCGAAAGGTACGAATCACGCCGCCGTCCCGGAATTTGCGTGGGAGTCGTAGCGAGAAGTGCGTCATACCAGAACGACGAAAACTGGGCGCGCGCCTGCTCGATCGTTGTTCCATCGCGTAGCCGGCCAGTGACGAACAACCACAACAAGGAACGGCTGGTCAAATCCCCCATCCCCGCAACGCCGACTGGAATCGTCACTTCGGGTGGAGAGCCAGGCGTCATGCCCGCAAACCACATTCGCGTCACGCCGACGATCGTGAACAAGTGGCCATCGATCCGCAGTGTTTTGCCGATAGCCGCCGGATCGTGGCCCAAGCGATCGTTCCAGAAACCGTAACTGACTACGGCCACGGGGTTCGCCTGAGTCCCGCGAATGTCGCCCGCTTCGATGAGCCTTCCCACGAGCGGCGTTGCACCCAGCTCGTCGTAATAGTTGCCGGTCACCGAATTCACGTCCGCAAGCGAGAGTGTGCCATTCAGCTCGACGTTCGAGCTCAAACCGAAACTCCATCCGAAGACGCTCGAGAAGGCGCGTTGCCGCCGCTCGATTTCCTGGAACATGGGAAACGAGAACGGCACTTTCGAGCCGTTTCGATAAACGCCCCCGATCTCGACGAGACGCTCCGGCTGCCATACAGGCAGTTCGCGCAGTACGAGAGCGTTCAGGATGGTGAAGATCGCAGTATTCGCGCCAACACCAAGCGCGAGCGAAAGCACAGCAATGACGCTGAATCCGGGATTCGCGCGCAGCGTGCGCAGGCCGTAGCGCAAATCCTGCCATGTGCTCTCGATGAGTTGGCGTGGCTTCATGAGTCAATCTTCGCGCTTATTCGGAGCGCAGTGCATCCATGGGGTCGAGCTTCGATGCTCGCCGTGCCGGAAGGAAGCTGGCGATCGCGCCGATCGCAGCGAGTAGGCCGATAGCGCCTGCCAGCGTAACTGGGTCATACGATTTCAGCCCAAATAGCAGCGAGTTGGCTTCGCGCCCTGCCCCGAGCGAAAGGACCGTGCCAATCGCAATCCCGATAACCAGAAGCAAGCCCGCTTCTCGCATCACCATGCCGATCACTTGGCCGGCACGGGCACCCAAAGCCACGCGGATTCCGATCTCATTGCGCCGCCGCGCCACGAGATAAGCGATCACGCCATAGAGGCCGACCATCGCCAGCACAGCGGCGAGCAGACCGAAAAATCCGGACAGCATGGCCATCAGGCGTTCACGCACCAGCCCATCTTGAATCTGTGTTTCGAAAACTCTGTAGTTGCCATAGATCTCCGGATGTTTTTCGGCGATGCGACGCTTTACCGAATCGATCACGGTCGCCGGAGGCAGATTCGAGCGGATCATCAGCGCGGTCCAAGGCTGCTGATTCGGAAACTGCGAGGCCGGGGCGAAGACCATCGGCGGTGTTTCCCCTTTCAGGTCGTTGTACTTCGTATCCGGAATCACACCGACAATCTCGTAAACCGTCGAAGGATAGTCAGGCTCAGGATGCGTCCGCAAGCTCTGCCCGATCGGATTCGCCTCGTTTGCGTACCGGCGGACGAAGGTTTCGTTAACGACCGCTACGCGCTGGGAGGTTGCGGTATCGTGCTCGTTGAAGGCGCGCCCACTAAGCAGTGGGATGCCTAGGGTTTCGAAATACTCCGGACTCACCCACGAGAACATGGAGTGGCCTTCAGTCCGGCCAATCGTGATGCCATGCCCCCATGAGCCGCCAACCAGGGGCACGTGCGTAGTGATCGCGGCGCTGGTCACGCCCGGAACTCGTTGCACGTCTTCTAGCAATTCCCGCTTGAATTCTTCGAGATGTTCCCGCGCAATGTTCGACTTTTCAAATCCCAGATAAGCCACTGTGATGCCGCCCTCGCGAATGCCTGGATCGAACGTCATCAGGTTGTAGAAGCTGCGCACGAACAACAGCGCGCCCACCAGTAACAAGAGCGAAACCGAGATCTGCGTCACGATCATCGCCCGCTGCGTGGAGAAGCGCTCGCGGCTCGCGGTCATGCCGCGGCTGCCGGTTTTCATCGCTGTCGCTGGATTGGCGCGAGAAGCCTTCAGAGCCGGCGCAACGCCAAAAACGATGCAAGTGAGCGCCGCCACCCCTGCGGCAAAGAGCAGCACGCGCCAATCGATTCCCATGGCGAGCGTCACGGTAGTGTCTTCGGTTGCGAGCGACCACACCAGAACACGGCTTAGCAACTGGGCAAGACCTAATCCCAATGCCGCCCCGATTATCGCCAATAGTCCGCTTTCCACCGACAATTGCCGCAGCAAACGCATACGTCCCGCACCCAGCGCCAGGCGCACCGCGATTTCACGTTCGCGTACGCTGGCACGCGCCAGCATCAGATTCGCCAGATTCGCGCAAGAGATGAGCAGCACGAGGCCCGTGATTGTGAGCAGCAGCCACAGCGATGAATCGTAAGTCTCTCGAAGTTCGCTCACTCCCGCCGAAGCTGGATATGCGCCTAGCTTAAATTTCCGATACGTTTCTACTGTGCGTGAATCGTAGCCCTGAATTTCCGTCGCCGCCATAATGCCCGAGCTCTGCGCCAGCAATTGATCGGATGCACTCTCCAAGGTCCAGCCCGGCCGCAAACGCCCGATCACCGACACATCAAAAACATTGCGGCTCAATTCTTTGGGCCGGCACAACGGAAGCGCAATATCGAATCGCTCGCCAACGGCCAAGCCCAGAAACGACGGCGGCGTCACGCCTGTAATTTGCTTCCACTGGCCATTAATCAGGAGCTTTGTATCGGGTCCGATTTGTGTGCCGCCCAGCTTGCTTTGCCAGTAGGCATAGCTAATCACGGCCGTCGATTCCGGACACGCGTGCTCATCGTCTGGAAGAAACAACCGGCCGCGCCACGGCGCAACGCCCAGCACGCGGAAGAAATCGCCGCTGACCACCATCCCATTCGCAAACTGAAATCCGCTGCCCTCGCCTACGGTGAACCCGTCCGTGTTCCATGCAAAAATGCCTGAAAAGGCTGGGTGGTTGCTGCGAATCTCCTCCCAGATCGGCCGGGTGAGTTGGCCGTAGTATCCGTTGACGCCCATTCCGCCATTGCCACCCACAATTTTTATCTCCGCCAGCTCACGTGGATTCTTCACCGGCAAGCTGCGCAGACGAACCACATCGAGCAGTTGAAAGATCGCCGTGTTTGCACCAATGCCGAGCGCGAGCGAAAGCACCGCAACCGCAGTGAAGCCGGAGTTCGCCCGGAGCATCCGCACTCCGTAGCGCAGGTCTTGCCAGACGCTCTCGATCAAGCTAAGCGAGTTCATCTTGTGGATCTCCTCTTTGAGCAGCGTTCGATTGCCCAGTTTCCGCAGCGCGGCCACACGCGCATCTTCGGGCGTCATGCCGCGGGCGGCATTGTCCGCAGCTTCTTGAGCAAGATACGCCTCGAGTTCGCCGGCAAACTCGTCGTCGCGCCGCTTCCTCTCGAAAAAGCGTCTCCACGACATCGCACACCTATTCGGGTTCCGCGAGCGGCCCTAACACGCGCCGGATCGCGCCCACGAGCGTCTCCCAGCGGCTCTGCTCTTGATGCAGGAATCGCTTTCCGGCAGGCGTGATCCGGTAATACTTTGCTTTTCGATTGTTTTCAGACGTGCCCCAAAACGAAGCAATCAGTCCCTGATCCTCCAGGCGGTGCAGAGCCGGATAAAGCGAGCCATGCTCTACCTGCAGAACCTCGTCTGAACTTCTCTCGATGACATGGGCGATAGTGTGGCCGTGCGCCGGGGCCGCCAGCACAGTTTTCAGGATCAGCATGTCGAGCGTTCCCTGAAGAAAATCGCCTCGCCCTTCTTCTTGTGTTTTACGTGGCATAACGGGTTGCTTCCGTTTATACCACAAGATGATCTACCGGAGAAGGCGGATTGCGTCGACTCGTTAGATTAGTCGAGAATCATTTCCATATAAACGTCAGCGCGTTCATATGGAGATTTGTGGATTCGCTCCGGCGGGAGGCGTCGGAACCCGACGGATTCATAGAGGTGGATGGCGTTCGCTAAGGAGCTATTGGTTTCGAGATACAGCCGGTGGATCGAGCGCGCCTTGGCATAACCTATAACGTCTTCAAGCAACTTGCGGCCAATGCCCTGGCCCCGTTCGCTCTCAGCCACGGCCATCTTCACAACTTCAAAACTGCCGTCCGGCAGGGCAAGCAGCGCGCAGCAGCCAATTCGTTGGCCGTCCCGCAGGGCCATGAAGATTTGGCCGCCAGGAGAAAGGATATACCGGTGTGGTTCGCGCAGCGTCTCGCGGTCTTTATCCTCGATCCGAAAGTACTTCGCGATCCAGGCCTCGTTTAACGTTCGAAATGCTTCTTCATCGCCTGCTTGGAAATCGCGAACGATAACGGGAGAGGACAACGCTTTACGCATGAAAATCGTGGCCTGAGGATTGCCGTTATACCGGCCGCAACGCATATATTCATGGCGCTTGTAGAAGGCAATCGCCGGGTGAAGGTCGTCTTTCGTATCCAGGTAGAGCCATGAGATGCCGCGGCTTATTGCAAATTGCTCGAGCGCCTGCAAAAGAAGAGACGCGATGCCGCGGCCGCGATATTCAGGCCTAACATAAAGGCGCTTAATCTCGCCCGCCGAACCAATGCTTGAATCGCGCACAACGCCACCAAACGGCTGTGCGCTAAGCTGCGGCAAAGGCCGATAGAGAATGCAGCCCGCCGCAACCCCACCACAGTAGGCGATCCAGACTCCGCTCGACGAGCCCGAGAGATATCCCAACAATGCGTCTCGATCGTCACGCGCAACCACGTTGACCGCTTCGTAATACTCGTCGATCAAGGTCAAAGCGTCATCAGGCTCTTGCGCCGTGGCGCGCCTGATGAGGATATCCGCCAGTTCTGGCGGGCCTTGGTGCGATATGTTTTCGAAACTTGCCGCTGCCTGCATGCCGATACCTCGATCTTCATTTTGGCGCCGGGCCATTCATATGTCCAATATCTTATTAGTAAGGAGCAAGATCTTCTGAATATGAATGACGAAATTGAGCTGCGTCATCTCAGGTACTTCGCGGCCGTGGCGGAGGAGCTGCATTTTGGACGCGCGGCGAATAAGCTGCATATCTCGCAACCGCCGCTGTCGCAGCAGATCCGCCGGCTCGAAGAGATGGTAGGGCACAGGCTCTTTGCTCGGACATCGAGGGCCGTGAAACTGACCGCTGCGGGAGACGCCATGCTCGAACGAGCGAGGCGCACGCTGCATCGCGTCGAGGAGGACCTCGAGTTTGTGCGCCGCGTCGGGCGCGGCGAAACCGGTTCGCTCAGAGTGGGATTCATCGGTTCGGGAATGCTGACCAAGCTGCCCGCGATTCTGGGCGAATATCGGAGGCTGTACCCGGATGTCGAACTGCGCCTTCGCGAATTCTATACGAGCAGCTTAATCGAAGCGATTCGCGATGGCTCCGTCGATGTGGGATTTCTGCGAGATGGCGGGGCGATCGCCGATCTGTGCGTAGAACCCTTGCTCGAAGAAAAGCTGATCGCTGTCGTGCCGAGCAACCATCGCTTGGCACGGCAGAGACTCATTCGCGTGCCGCAGTTGAGAACGGAGCCGTTCGTGTTCTTTCCAATATCCGCCGGGCGGACAGCGTGGGAACGAACCATGAAGTTATGCGAAGAGCACGGCTTTCACGCAAACATTGTGCAGGAGGCGCCCCATTGGGTAACAATCGTGAGTCTGGTAGCGGCCGGATTGGGCGTGACCATCGCGCCGGCCTGTATTAGGAAGATTGCCGGCGAAGCCGTCGCCTGCCGGCCCCTATCGGGCCATGGCACAACGCGCATTGAATTGGCGTTCCGGCGGGACGAGAACAGTCCGGTCGCTCGCGAGTTTTGCCGGCTAGCCCGCACGCTGTTTACGATCCGCCCATCGCGGCAACCAGCATTCTCGCGTCCTCTCGCTTGATATCCGGAGCCTCGCTCTCGATAAATCGCCGCAACTCGTTTGCCCGCCCGCCTCGTATGCACGCACGGGCCAACGAAAATAACAAACTCCGGGTTCTTTCGGGAAAATATACGGCCTTCAAGTTCGACACGATTTCCGCCGCTTCCGCACGGTCTAGAATGCCCTTGCGCACTGCCGCCCGCAACATGAACCTGATGTTAACAAGCGGTTCGGACGTGGTTCGATATGTTGACGGATCGTAGGCCACAGCAACTTCATCGTCTGCATCCAGAAATCCTGCGCGAAACAAACGGAACACGCGGCCAATGCCGATCATTCCAAATTTAGAGAGCTCGACGGCGCGCAAAGCCCCAATGCTCGATGAGCCGTATACCTTCACGCCGGCCTCTAGCAGCGGCAGGATTTCTTTCGGCGATACGGCCAGGCTCTGATAGAACTCGCCGTCGATAATGCCGATCGCTTCCGCCTTTAACGCCGAGATCGACTCGAGATCGCTGCGCCGGATCGGTGGCAGAATGGTGGCGTCGATCATCGCTCGCGCTTCGTCCGGGTGAAGGCTCGGACCGGTGAAGATGACGGCGCCATTAAGCATGTTCGCGCCAGAATCGAACGGCGCGGTCGCCGAGTTTGCCTTGTTCGAGAGACCAGAACTCGAGTCCGGGAACCAGCGCACGAACCACCGCGAACGGCGATCCGGCTTCGCTCAAGTTAACCACAACCACACGATCGATGCCGTGCTCGACAAGGCGCGATAAGATCAACCGGATATCGTCGGCGATGTCGTCATTTTCTACAGATGGAATATCGCGCAACGGACGTGAGCGGCCCGCTTGCCGCAACGTCCAGCGCTGCGCTTCGATCTTTTCGACGCGCTGCGTATGCCTTTCCGCCGGATGCAAGTCAATGCCGGCGGGTGCGATGTCCTCGCGAACGCCTTGGATATCCACGGCTCTCGACTGAGCGAGTTCCGTCAACGCGCGGATCACTGCGATCGTCGCGTTAGGATGCGCGCCCATGCCTGCATGAGCCTGCGGAAATCCGGGAACGCAGTCGTCTGCAACACATGCCAATACGCAAGGGATACCGAAATCGGAAGTGATGTCGCGAATCACTGGATCAAGGCCCGCGCGTGTGAATTTCTCGAGTAGGCCGGTCAAGTGGCTTGCCCGCATCACTCAAGTCGATTCGCGGACACCCATCCAGATCGTCGAAATCAAGGGCGGCAATGTCGCGGCCGAATAGCGCTTCACACCGCGCTCGCGGAATCCACTGGCACCGAATATCGGCCATCGTCCACGCATCGCGTTCCAACAGTTCGCATAACGCATGACATAGCGCTTCTTCGAAACAATTCCCTGACGCCAAACCATTCGAGCTGTTGATTTCATACGGCGAAATCGTCGCCGGTGTACCGCGGACCGTACCCAGCCAAGCCCACCGGCACGAAGATCGACTCTTCCGAGAGCAGGTCGAATCCTTCCATCCACAAGTACGGTACGTCATCGCCGAAATCTCCGCTCAATTTATGATTGAACGATCGCGGATCGACGACCGTCTTTCGACTTCGGCGCAGCCTCTCATAGCTCTCTTCGATGACCGGAACTTCCGCCGCGAGAGCGGTCTGCCGCTCGATGGCTTCCATGACCGCGCTGGTGCGTGAGTCAACAGCCGTCAAGCCCTTGCCGTTATAGACAGAAATACCATCTTCAGATCCCGGAACGACGGCGGAATAAATGGGAATGCCGACGCGGTCGAGTCCCGTGATATCGGCAAGTCGTGTCATGCCCTTCTCAGCCGCAATTGGCAGAGCACGGCGAAGGGTCTCATCCGCCGTCGTGATCCGCTCCGAATGCAGCGGGTCTTGCTTGCGCGCGATTCCCAAACCGAACGCCATCTTGTCAAGAGAACGCAAGTCTCGGATGGCTGAAGCTACTTGTGTCTACCAGGCGGCCAACTGACTTTACGGCAAGCAGCGAAGATTATGCCTCTTGGAGGCGCATACCTCCTGAAAAGATCCTCGAGTTGGTCAACGGTCACATCTCCGCCCAGCTCAGCCGCGGCCTCCTTGGGTGTTTTCAGATTGTGCAAGAGCATCTCGCGCTGCGCCGGATTGAGGTCGTCGAGAAACCGGTTGAATTTCGCCAAAAAGTCCTCGAGCTCACTGGGTGTTAAACCAATGTGCTCCAAAATTTGTTGATCAGTCATCTAGGGTCTCCTGAGCAGAATGGCCACGGTCAACCCTTGATTCTTGTTTGTTGCACACGGCGCAGCACGGCGCGAAATCGCGAATTCGTGCGCAATGAATTAAGTTTCGGGTCAACATTGAGCCAAATCATCTCCCCATACCGCTGTTCGTAACCGTGCTCGAGGTCAGTCAGCGCCTCGCTCGTATCGCCGAGGGCCAAATGCGCGAGCACTAGATAATACCACCACGCGGACTCCCGCTGAATCGTGTACGATCGGAGGATTTCACGCGCTTTTTCGTCCTGCCCCGCGTGCGCATACGCGGCTGCCAGCAACGGCACGCGCAGATGAGGAGTTAATCCCGGCGGAAGCGATTCCACGGTAGCCAGCGCTTCTCCAGGCATTCCTTTTGCCCAATAATTTTCGGCGACCAGATCGCCAGCTAATTCTCTGCCCACCGGGTCCGCGGCTAAGCGCCTGACGACGGCCAGCGACTCGTCTGGACGATTTGCCATTTGCAAAATCAGGCCCTTCGCCAAAGTGATTCCGGTCGAATTGGGATCGAGACGGTCTGCCGCGTCAATTTCTCGCATGCTTTCTTCAAACCGTCCCGATGCTCCCAGATCGAATGCATAAAACTCGTGCGCCTCGGGCCAGTTCGGATCCAGTTGTATGGCTCGCTGGAAATCTCGCTCAGCCGCCGTCCAGTCGTAGTCGGCTTGCATCTCTACCGTGCCGCGCGCCGCATAAGCCTCGGCCAAGGTGCCGTCGAGTTCCAGTGCGTGGTTAGCGGCAATCCTGGCCTGCTGCAACGCCTCCGCCGGGATGACGCCTCCGTAGGCGCTTCCAAAACCGGCCATAATCGCATAGGCATTTGCCAGCCCGGAGTACGCCGGCGCGTAACGCGGATCGGCCGCAATGGCCTGGTTGAAATAGCGGATCGCATCCCGAAAACCCGCGGGCGTGCGCTGGTTCAGGTGAAAACGTCCTTTTAGATAGTCCTGATACGGTTGCGATCCAACCGCAAACTGCCGCGCCAGTCGCGCTCTGACTCCTTCGCTCAGCTTCAAGCGCAACTGATCCGTCACTTCGGTTGAAAACTGCTCAAGGGCGCTGGTGAGAGCCGGCATGCTTCCGCTATATCGGCGCCCCCAGAGCCTTATGCCGGACTGGACATCGATCAGTTCCGTATAAAACGAAAACGCGTTGCCATGCCGCGAAACCGTGCCCGTGACGACCCGGCTCACGCCCAGTTCGCGGCCGGCTTTTCGCGCGTCGGGGACCGCATTCTCATATCTGAGCACCGACCCGAGGGCGCTTACGCGAATCGTCGGAATGCGCGATAGATTGTCGATCAGCGATTCAGTAATGCCGTCTGTCAAGTACTCAAGCTGCGCATTGCCCGTCTCGTTCCGGAAGGGAAGCACAGCTACGGAATCAGGCGCTTCCTGCTTGCCGCGTGTCAGCCAGTAAGCCGCAGCTGCGATTGCGGCAACCGCGATCAGCGCGCCTGTGGCAATCATCCATCGCCGGCGCCGGCGTTTCCGCGCCGCCATCGCCCGTCTGAGACTGCTCGACGAACGGCGTCCGTCGAGATGGTCCCACCGCAGCGGTTCCAGATCGCCCGATACCAGCGCTGCCGCGAGCGCATCGCCAAAATCTCGGGCCCGTTGCGGCCGCTCGCCCGGCTTTACCGACATCGCTTGCAGAATAATTTCCTGCGCAGCTTCCGGCAGTTCCGGTCTCAGGTCTTTCGGAAGAACTCTCAACTCTTCCAATTTCTGCAGCACCAGACCCCCCGGCGTAGTCGAGCGAAACGGTATGATTCCCGTGACAAGCTCGTATGCAAGCACGCCCATCTGGTACACATCGCTCGCGACCGACGACCGCCCCTCAAATTGCTCAGGAGCCATATAAGCATACGTGCCGACTGTGGAACTTGACTCGGTAGTCGAGTCGAGTTGCCCGATCGTCGCAATCCCGAAATCGATTAACTTGATCTGATCGTCGCCCTCACTCCCGGTTTGAACCATCACATTTTCGGGTTTCAGATCGCGATGCAATACGCCCGCGTCATGCGCCGCGCTAAGGGCCCGGCCGGTCTGTTTCATGATGTGAGCTACTTGCGCGAGCGGAAGCCCATCGCGCGGAATCGCTCTTCGCAAACTGCCTCCGGAAACGTACTGCATGACCAGGAACGGTTTCCCGTTCTCGCGCTGGCCGAAATCCAGGGTCGAAACAACGTTGGGATGGTCGATGCGCGCCAGCGCCTCCATCTCGCTTCTGAATTTCTTCAAAGCCCACGAATCGCTCGAGCGCCACTCGTTCAATACTTTGACGACAACCTTACGGGATGCGACGTCAAGGTCGGTGGCAAGGTAGGTAATGGCGAAGCCGCCACGGCCGATCTCGGGACCAAGCTGATACCGGCCCTTCAACACTTCCCTAGTTACGATTTCGGTGGGCTGCTCTGGCGGAGACGGTTGGCCCGTATCGGAGCCTGTGGTTTCTTTGGGGTCCGCCTCCATCATGTGGCGTCAGCCCCCAGGATTTTAGCATGTGAACTGCCACGAGCTATTCGTATCGCAAGGCGGACATGGGATCGATGCGCGTGGCCCGGCGCGCGGGCAGGTAGCCGGATAGCGCCGCAATCCCAACGATGCCCAGCAGCGCCAGGCCGATGGTGGCAGGATCGGAGGGAGACATTCCGTAGAGCTGGCTCTGAAGCAGACGTGAGACCATGAGCGCGGCAGGCAGTCCGATGGCAACGCCGATACCAGAAAGCAACAAGACTTCGCGCATCACAAGCCAGATAACATCCCCCGTTACCGCTCCCAGCGCCATTCGAAGGCCGATTTCCCGCGTTCGCCGGGCGACCAGAAACGCCATCACGCCGTACAGTCCAATGGCCGCAAGGAGCGAAGAGAGAACTCCGAATGCGGTGGAAAGGCTGGCAGTAAGACGCTCGACGGACAGCACATCGTCGAGCTGCTTCTCTTCGGTTTTCATCTCGTATACCGGAATGTTCGGGTCCAGTTTTTGCACCACCGATCGCAGCATCGGAAACATTTGCGCTGATCCAAGCCCGATGCGAACGTAGGATGTCATCTGCTGAGCCCAATCGTTTTGAAGATAGGGATGGAAGATCTGGGGCGGCGGGTCCTGCCGCATGGTTTGATAGCGTGTATCGCGAACCACGCCGACGATTTCGATGTCCGTCTTAGTTCCCGGATCGCCGCCCATTCCAATATGACGGCCGATGGGGCTTCGATTGCCGAAGTAGTGGCGGGCGAACTTTTCATTTACAATAATCGTCTTCGCCGCGCCGACGGTGTCTCGATCGGTGAAATCGCGGCCGGCATAAATGGGGATTTTTAGCGCCTCGAAGAAGCCCGGCGAAACATAGTTTTCCCAGGCTTGCATATCCTCGCCCGGTTTGGCCGAATAGCCTTCGACGCTGACTGTGCTGTCCCACTCGTCGAAGGTGAGCGGCGGCACAACACAGAGCGCGGCGGAGCGAACTCCGGGAAGCGCCGCAAGGTTTTGCGTCAATTGTCTGAAGAAAATCTTTGACCGCGCGGTATCATAACCGCTCAAGCTGGGGTTGAGTGAAAACGACAGCAGGTTAGTGGTCTCAAATCCTGGATTCAAGTTTTTAAGATGGCTGAGAGTGCCGAGGAACAGCCCGGCTCCGATCAGCAGCAGCAGCGAAAGGCTGACCTGTGCGCACACGAGTACTTTGCGCCAAAGGGCTTGGCCCCCGCCTGCAACAGCATTCGCTTGATCCTTCAGCACAGGAGCGAGATCGGGGCGCGTGGCTTGTAGAGCCGGAACGAGGCCAAAAATAGCGGCAGTAAGAAGAGACACGGCCAGAGTAAAGGACAGAACGCGCAGGTCGGGAGTATTGGCGAACTTCAAGGGAGGATCGGTGTGCGGCATTACGCCCTCCAGCAAGCGGTTCGTCCAGGCGGACACGGCAAGTGCGAGCACACCGCCAACCAGGGACAGCAGCAAGCTCTCGATCAGCAATTGCCCAACAATACGCCTGCGACCCGCTCCCAACGCCAGTCGTACAGCGATCTCTTTCTGGCGCGATGCCGCGCGAGCGATCATTAAATTCGCCACGTTTGCGCAGGCAATCAGTAGAACCAGCCCGACCATCGCCATCAAAGCCCAAAGCGGCGCGTCGAGAAATTGTCCGACTTCATCCTGCCCGCCACCTCCCGGCATCACCTCCAAGTTCATCTTCAAAAATTGCTGCCGCGAATAAGGAGATGCGTGGGCAAAGCGCGGTTCCTGCACTTCCATGCGCAGGATGCGGCGGAAAATCGGTTCAAGCGATGCCTTAGCTTGCGTCGAGGTGACTCCCGGTTTCAGTCGCCCGAACACCTGTACCCAGCGCCGCCCGCGATTGTCGAACGGCTTTTCTTCCTGCGTGAGCTGTCCCGCCATCATCACTGGGACATAGATCTGAGTGGAGAAAAGTTTCTCGACGCCATCGAAGCCTTTGGGCGCGACGCCGGTAATAGTGAACTGGTGATTGTTAATTAATATCTGCCTCCCGATAACCGATGGATCGCCCGCAAAACGAGTCTTCCAGTAGTCATAGCTGAGAACGGCTAACGGCGCGCCACCCCGCGCGCGATCCTCGACTGGAGTGAATAGCTTTCCCAGAGCCGGGCGCAGACCAAGCACCGGAAAATAGCTTCCGGAAACCAGTTCGCCGGTCGCCCGCTCGCTGCGGCCTTGAAAGCTGACGCTGAATGGGAGACTGTGCCTGCAAAACATCCCGCTGAAGACCTGGTTTTGTTCGCTGAAATCCTTATAGAGCGGATAGGAGAGCGAGTTGATGCCAGTGTTCGATCCATGAAAAGCGCCGGTTTCTTTCAATTGCACTAATTGGCCGGGATTGCGTACCGGCAGCAAACGCAGGAGAACTTGATCCAAAAGCGTAAATACCGCGGTATTGGCTCCAATGCCGAGCGCAAGCGAAAGCACAGCGACGAAAGCAAACACTGGCGATCTCGCCAGCGAACGGACGACGTAACGAAACTCACTGACCCAGCTCATAAGAACTCCAGGCGCGGAATCATATGAAACAAGGATACGGCAAGCTGCCTGGTTTGGTTCCTGTTAATTCGCCTTACCAGCCGTTACTCTTCGCGCAGCGCGATACTTGATGGGCGATCTGGCTGTATGGTTGAAACAGCGAGAGGATGAATCGGGTTGACTTTCAAAATCTGTCAGTCGAGCGGCTTGCCGATGCGGAAGCGTTGTTCGCGGCAGGACGACACGCCTGTTCCTATTACATTGCCGGTTGCGTCGTTGAGTGCGCGCTCAAGGCGTGTATCGCCGACAAAACTATAGAGGACGATTTTCCGCCGCGAGACGCCAACAGATATTGGACCCACGATCTGGAGAGACTGATCGATTCAGCAGATTTGAGAGCGGAGATCAAGAGTGACCCGTCACTTGAGACTAGCTGGGCGATCGTGAAAGACTGGTCTGAATCGTCCCGGTACGAGAACAGCAGCGATGCTGGTCGGGCAAGAATGATGCTGGACGCCATCACCGATCCGCAGAATGGAATATTGCAATGGTTAAGGAAGTACTGGTAGAGGCGGCGATCGACGAGGCCGCGAAGCTGTTGTCGGAGCTCGACCTAAGGCAGTTCCCGGTTGATTCAATGTTCTGGGTGCAGCTTCCCGAACTCGGCCATTGGCGCTTGGTGCTCGGTTCGCCGCTAATTCGCGATCACGGAGCACGAGTAGCGTACGAGCGTTTGGGCGCAGTGCTTCGAGAAGCAGACCTGGGATTGAGCCTGTCGAATATATCTGTTTTCGAACCGGACTCGAACGAGTTGCGGTCTCTTCTATCCACAGTTGAAATGTCCGGACGATTGGTTTCGGGAGCATCATGTTTGATCTTTGGCGAGGGTGTGGTGTACCGCTGGACGGCTGATGCAATTGACGCCGATTTGAGCTGCGAACTTACGGCGACGGACCTTGCCCAGATTTGGGAAGCCGAGAGAAGGTTGACGGATCAGACGAATCTTCCGAAGCTACTGTTCAGTTTGCGAGGCCACCGCATTACGATTCGCTTCCATCCGCAGCACGGGCGGCTCTCTGGCCTTGCGGGTGTGAAAATAGACTTTCAGCGCGCTCTGCGTCGAGGACGTCCGGACTGCGAAATTAACTGGCTGTAACTTCTAGCCCATCTCACTCTTCGCGCAGGGCGTTCACGGGATTGATCGATGCTGCCCGGCGAGCGGGAATGTAGCTGGCTAGAAGAGCAACACTCAACAAGAAAAGCGGAGCGATCGCAAAGGTTACGGGATCGGTAGCGCGCACGCCGTAGAGCAGGCCAGACAAGGTGCGGACCAGCGCCAATGATCCAGCCAGTCCAATCGTAATCCCGATGAGCGCAAGAAGAAGCCCCTGGCCGAGCACATGGCGGATAATGTCGCCGGTTTTGGCGCCCAAGGCAATGCGAATTCCGATCTCATGCGTACGTTGAACTACCAGGTAAGAGATCACACCATATATTCCAAGGCAGGCCAGCAGCAACGCTAAACCTGCAAAGCTACTAAGAAGCAGAGTAATGAACCGCGGCGCCGCCTCCGACTGTGCGAAGTATTGGTCGAGACCCTCGACGTGATAAATGGGCATGTTCTTATCGACGGAGGCTACCTGGCGGCGAGCCGATTCGACCATACTCAGCGGATCGCTTGCAGTGCGTATCGCAAAAAACATGGTTGGGAAGGGACTCTGGGCCAAAGGCGCATAAATCTCGGCAGGCGTTTCTGCGCCAAGACCGCTTTCCTTCACATCCGCGACCACGCCCACGATTTCGCGCATCGGCAGCTCGCCTGGACCGTAGCCGTTACCGATCCCGGGGCGGACGTGCTTGCCAATCGGATTCTGGGCCGGGAAGAAGCGCTCCGCGAGCGTCCGGTTGACGAGTACAACCGGAGTGGACTTTGAATCGTCATGTTCAGTGAAGTCGCGCCCGGCAATGAGAGCTATACCCACAGTACGGAAATAGTTGGGCTCGATCGCGTTGAAATCGGCGTATGGCCGCGACCCCATCGGCGTGGGCTGGCCCTCAATTTCGATGCTCGAACCGATGTTGTCTCCCATTAGAGGTAATGATGCGGCCGCACTTACCGAGCTAACTCCCGGAAGCGCGCCGATACGTGCCAGAACTTCTCGAAAGAATGCAGGTTCTTTCTTCCCGGGCGGTGAATCGAGCTGAAACGTCAGAACATGATGTGTGTTGAATCCCGGATCGACTCGAGTGAGGCGCCAAAAACTCTGAATTAACAGACCGGCGCCGAGCAGCAACACAATGGCTAGCGCGACTTCACCCACGACCAGAGCGCCGCGCAGCCGGCTTTGTTCTTTCCCTCCGCTGCCGGAGTCCCGGCCACTCTCTTTAAGCGATTCGATGAGACTAATTTTTGATACCCGCAACGCGGGAGCGAGTCCGAACGAGATTCCCGCTACAAGCGAGATCAGAAAAGCGAAGCTGAGCAGGCGAGCGTCGAGACCGATTGAGTTCACGCGCGGAACGTAGACCGGCATCATCCGCACAAAAATCCTAATCGACGCGAGCGCCAACACGAGACCGAGGCCGCCGCCCAGCAGGCCCAACGCCATGCTTTCTGTCAGCAGTTGGCAGGTAATCCGGCGGCGGCTGGCGCCCAGGGCAGCCCGCATGGCCATCTCTTTGTGCCGGGCCGTTGCCCGCGCCAACAGCAGGTTCGCCACATTCGCGCAGACAATCAGCAGAACGCAGCCCACTGCTCCGAGTAGCACGAACAAAGGAGTCCGGAGAGGGCCGATGAGACCCTCGATCTCCGGCACAATCCGCACCGTGCGCGGCTTGTTCTCGGGGTGTTCCTTGTTCAGCGCGCTCGCGATCGCGACCATTTCAGTTTGCGCCCGCTCGATCGTCACGCCGTGTTTCAGCAGGCCAACAACGTCGAGATAATGCGCGCCCCGCTGATCGGTCATTGCGTACGGGCCGCTCCCGTCAACGGCGATGGTGGTCCAGAGCTCGATTGGCTCGGCTCCAATCTCCACTCCGATAGGGAACTGAAACGCCCGCGGCATAACTCCAATCACTGTGAAGGGGTGATCTCCGAGCTGAACGGCGCGGCCCAATACGGACGCGTCAGAACCGAATTGGCGCTGCCACAAACCGTAACTCAGAATGACCGGGTCGGCGCCATTCATTGCGCCGGGCTGGTCCTCGGCTGGCAAAAAACTGCGCCCGAGCGCTGGTGCTTCGCCCAGTACCGCAAACAGTTGGGCGGAAACTACCGCTCCCTGCAGATGAAGGGGTTCGCGCGTGCCGGTCAGGGTAAAGTCTTGAGTGTGGAAAACAGCCATTCCGTCGAAGACGTGATTCCGCGCGCGCCAATCGAGAAAATCCGGATAGGAGGCGATGCTGCCGTGCCCGGTTGAGGCAATGGCGGATCGGATTCGCACCAAGCGGTCGGCAGTGGGAAAGGGCAGCGGCTTCAGCATCACGGCATCCACGATGCTAAAGATCGCGGTTGTTGCGCCAATTCCGAGCGACAGGGTCAGGATGGCAACCGCCGCGAAGCCGGGATTTCGCCTGAGGGCGCGCAGGCCGTAGCGTAAGTCTTGAAGCAGATTTTCGATGAGATTCACGCCGCGCGCATCGCGGCATTCTTCCTTCATTTGATCGAGCCCGCCCAATTCAAGGCGAGCCTGGCGCACAGCTTCCACGCGGTCAAGGCCCGATGCGACAAGCTTCTCGACGTGACGCTTGAAATGTGCCCGCAGTTCCTCGTCCAATTCGCATTCAACAACATTCCTGCGAAACAGCGCGCGCAAACGAAAAAGAAGATCGCTAAACACAGAGCCTCCCAACAACCTCGCTACTCGCAGCGCAGCGCCACCATGGGATCGACTTTGGCTGCCTGGCGGGCGGGAATGTAAGTGGCAAGCAGCGCCACGACAGATAAAGTCAGCGCGACCGCGGCAAATGTCGACGGATCGTCCGGCTTAACGCCATACAGCAGATTGCCCAGAAAGCGCGTCAACAACAAAGCCCCTGCCAGGCCCGACGCGACGCCGGCCGCGATCAGAACTCCTGCTTGGCCCACGACGAGCGCCAGCACTTGATGCCGTTCAGCGCCAAGCGCCACGCGAATGCCGATTTCGTGTGTGCGCTGCGCGACCCCATAAGAGATCACGCCGTAAATGCCGATAGCTGCCAACACTAGCGCCACACTTGCAAACAACCCCAACAGAACCATGGAGAAACGTTGTTGGGCTGAGGCTTCGCCCACCACTTGAGTGAGCATCCTGATATCGGAGACAGGTTGATCTTTGTCCAGAGCCGATACTTCGCGTTTGATCGCATTGGCAACATTCGTTGGGTTCAGCGCTGTACGCACGATGAAATGACGAGGCGATTGTACCCACGGATATTGCGTATAGGGAACATAGATCTCGCGCCCAGCGTCAGGGTCGGGCCAGTTCGTCTTCACATTGCCCGCCACGCCTACTACGGTCATCCAAGGCCACTCGTTTCCTCCCATTCTTAGGCGCTTCCCAATCGGATTCTGACCGGGCCACGAGGTGCTCACCAGCTTCTCATTGACGATCGCCACCCGCGTAGAATTCTCTGTGTCATGACCAGTGAAGACACGTCCCTGAAGCAACGGGATCTGCATTGCTCGAAAGTAGTCCGGGCCAACCGTCAAGTAATTGGCGGCTGGCGTCTGATTGGGGCCCGGGTGAGGGTTGTCTTCGGTAACGAAATCCTGGCCAGACCAGCCCTCAACCGGTAGGCCGCGCGACGGGCTAGCCGCCTCGACACCTGGAAGCGATTCAACGCGTTCCGTGAGGCGCCGGAAGAATGCCACCTGGGGCGCCGGATCGCGATACTTCGAACCTAGCAGTGCGATGCGCATCGTTAGGACGTTTTGCGGATTGAAGCCTAAATTCACCTGGCTGAGTTGCACCATCGTCTTGATCATCAGTCCTGCGCCGGTGACGAGAATAATAGCCAAAGCGAGCTCGCCGGCTACCAGCACACCGCGCAGGCGTTGGCCGCGCAGTCCTTCGGTAGAGCTCCTGCCACTTTCTTTTAGTGCATGGTTCAAGTCCGGCTTGGATGCGGCTAGCGCTGGCACCAATCCGAAGACGAGGCCGGTCGCCAGCACGATAACACACGTGAAGGCCAATACTGGACCGCTAATCGGAGCAGCATTGCCGAGGCTTACTCCGGTCAAGCCAAGTGCTCCTTTAGGTGCGAGAGCAGGCAGAAGCTGAACGCCCCATGTTGCCAACAACAAGCCCAACGCTCCACCCATGGAGGCGAGCACCAGGCTTTCCGTAAAGAACTGGCGAATCAGCCGCGTCCGGCCGGCGCCAATCACCATGCGTACGGCGATTTCCCGCTGCCGCGTTGTGGCGCGCGCGAGCATCAGATTTGCGACGTTGACGCAGGCGATCAGCAGCACAAACGCGACCGCTCCGAGTAAGACCAGCAGAGCCGGCCGCGTCTGACCGACCGCTTGCTCCCGAAAACTCGCCAGACCCACATTCCATCCCTTGTCCTCCGGATACTGACGCACAATGTCCCGCGCGATGGCGTCCATGTTTGCCTGAGCTTGCGGAAGGGTAACCGCGGGCTTGAGGCGCGCGACGGCAAGGAGGGCATGCCAGGTGCGGTCTGGCTGGGAAAGATCCAAGCCCGCAGTCCAGAGCTCGACTTTGAATAATTCCTGCCAAAACGGAGGGAAATAGAAGCCGGCCGCCATTATGCCGATAACTGTGTAGCTTTGATTGTTCAGCAAGATTTGCTTGCCCAGCACAGAACGACTGCCGCCATACCGGCGTTGCCAAAACGAGTAGCTCAATACGACCACTCGCGCACTGCCGGGTTTGTCTTCTTCCGGCAGGAATGTGCGGCCCAGCAAGGGCCGCACGCCGAGAAGCGAGAACAGGTTGGCAGTGGTTCGCTGGCCCCCCACTTCCTCGGGCTTCCCGGTGCCTGTTAGCGTGTAGGTCTCTTCCACATCGGCCGCAGCCATCCCGGTGAACACGCGATTCTGCCTCCGCCAGTCGAGGAAGTTGGCGGCAGAAACGATATTGCGATACCAGCCGCGCTCGGGATTTTGCTCCCAAACCACTATCAACCGATCGGGCTCGCGATAGGGCAGCGGCTTTAACAGGACTTCATTCACTACGCTGAAAATCGCGGTATTTGCGCCTATCCCGAGGCCCAGCGTAAGTACGGCGGTTGCAGTGAATCCCGGATTCTTTCGCAGCATCCGCAGGCCGTAACGGAGGTCCTGCAGCACGGTCTCAACCAGGTTCACGCCGCGCGCATCGCGGCATTCTTCTTTCACCTGAACGAGACCGCCGAATTCAAGCTGAGCCTGTCGCGCCGCTTCCCCACGGTCGAGGCCCGATGCGACAAGCTTCTCAACGTGTCGCTCGATGTGTACTCGCAGCTCCTCGTCCAATTCGCCCTCGACCGTATCCCGCCTAAACAGCGCGCGCAGACGAAAAAGAAGATCGCTAAACACGGGGGTCCGATTACACCGTCTCTAAGACTTGTTCGATAGCAGCCGTCAACTGGCGCCAGGTGCTCGTTTCGCTATCAAGCTGTTTACGCCCATTTTTCGTGAGCTCGTAATATTTGGCGCGGCGGTTGTTTTCCGATGTCCCCCAACGGGCCTTGATCCAACCGCGCCGTTCGAGCCGGTGGAGCGCCGGATAGAGCGAGCCTTGCCGCACGCGCAGAACTTCGCTCGAAATCTGCTGGATACGCTCCGAGACGGCCCAGCCGTGCTGGGGTTCAAGAGCCAATATCTTCAGAATCAGCAGGTCCAGAGTGCCTTGGGGCAATTCGATATGAGGATCAGGCATGACATTTCCCCCTTTTGGCTTCGACAAGAGAGATTATAACGCCCTTTTGTCGAAGTACAAGGGATTTTAAGCTACGCCCTGGCTGGAAGACTTAGATATCAGTTAACACGCTTGCCGGACACGCGAGCAGAATCTTACCGTTCTTCGCGACCGGCACCGTGCCCGTGAAGTGCCGGATGTTCGCAAGGGCCGTGGCGGCGTGGTCGAGCCGGTCGGCGATGTCTCCGCTGGCTTGACCGGGGCAGACCGGAATGCAGCTCGCGAATAAAAGACAGAGACAAGCGGCGGCGCGTCGATTTCGACCTACTGGCATTTTGGATTTTCAAGTATAATCTAACCCGGCCTGGAGTCATCTTAGGTCCAAAGGGGGGAAGTAATTTTCGTATGCGTAAACCGAATTTGTGTTTTTACTTTGTTACAGGCGCGTTATGCGCAAGCGCCTTAACGCTGGCGGGGCAGGAATCCGTACAACAGGCACAGGCGACAAATACACTGGCGTCAAGAGCATATACCGCCGTCAAAGCGGCGGCCACGACAGATGTGGAAACGATGAAGAGTCAGGCTGCGGCCGGTGCAAGCGTCACGCTGCCGCTCTGGACTTTCTTCGTCGAGTCATCGCGGGACGACAACGGGTATACCGGCGTCATGGTGGGACAGGATCCATTTACGGTGGGAGGAAGCGTTAGCGTGCCGACGTATGTCGTTCCGCTCGTGTTGAAAACCAATACAATTGGGGTCAGTCTCAGCAGCAAAGGAATCATTTCGACGAAGCGGGGCGTCACTACCTTTGACCCATCGATCGCCGACAATGCCTGCCTGACTGCGCCAAACAATGTTCCGCTGACTTTGTTCGGACAGTCTCCCATCATTCAACCGGCCACATTCGATTTTGGCGGCACGATTGTCGGAACAACACAGTACGTCGATGCTTTTCAGCGTGGAAACTTCTGGACCGTGTTGGGCGCAGACGGCGGTGGATACCATGTACTGCTTGGTCCAGTGAAGATTCTTGCTCCCATCGCCATAAACGTACCGGCTGCCGATGGTACTACGCTTCCCTCGTCCGACTTCCCGTCCTGCGGCCCACTGGGCATCGTGGATATCAACTGGTTTGACACCTATCTCGACCAAATTGTGCTCCCAGCGCTGATATCGCAAGGGATAAATCCATCCAACTTTCCCATCTTCTTAGTTCACAATTTGGTGTGGGCCTCTCCGGTAACCGACCTGAATACGTGTTGCATTCTTGGGTATCACGGGACGACAGGTCTTCCCATACAAACGTACGCACCCGCCGATTTCGACTCGACGGGCCTGTTTGGGACGTCGTTCGGCGATACGGTGGTCCTTTCGCACGAGGTGGCGGAATGGATGAACGATCCGTTCGGCAACAATCCGACGCCGGCGTGGGGACACACCGGACAGGTGGCTGGTTGCCAGGCCAATTTGGAAGTAGGTGATCCTTTGAGCGGCACCGAAGCTCCTCGAATCGCGATGCCAAATGGTTTTACTTATCATTTGCAAGAGCTGGCCTTCTTCTCGTGGTTTTTCGGCGCTCCTTCAATTGGGATCAACGGCTGGTACTCCGACAACGGTACCTTTCTAACGGACGCTGGGCCGCCGTGTATATCGAGCTCCAGTGCCAGTTCGAGCGCCCCCTGGTGGGCACGTCATTAGCGCGTAATCGCGGACCCTCACTCTTCGCGCAAAGCGATCACTGGGTCGACAGTGGCGGCGCGGCGGCCGGGAATCAGGCACGCCGCGAACGCCACCACAGCTAACAATGCTGTTACGGCAGCGAGCACCGCCGGGTCGGTGGGGGTTACTCCGTATAACATGCTCTTCAAGAATTGGGTGAGACCAAAGGAAGCAAGCAACCCGGCAGCAAGACCAATAGCCGCCATGATCATTCCTTGTTTGACAACCATGCTGAGAAGATCGGCGCGCTTTGCCCCAAGAGCGCTGCGGATACCCAGTTCGCGCGTACGCCGCGCCACGCCGTACGACATGACGCCGTAAATGCCGATAGAGCCAAGAAACACGGCGAGACCGGCGAAGATCGAGAGCAGCGACATAACAAAGCGCTGCTGCGCAATGCTGTTTCCGACGTAATCTTCAAGGCGGCGCGGTTCGGCAAGCGGAATGCCGCCTGAGGCGACGAGCGTTTCGCGGCGAATTTGCGGAACAAGAGCGAGCGGATCGCGCCCGGTGCGGATCACCCAATTCAGGGGAACAAGCTTCATGAGGAGGGTCATTTCCTTCTCGGGTACTTGAGCGAGGGCGCCAAAAATGACTGGATCGGGTGGCGATCCAAGACTCGTCTCCCGCGTATCACTGACGACGCCGACAATTTCACGCGGCTCAGTTTCACCGAACACCGGACCCATACCTACTCCAACCAAAAGCTTCTGGCCAAGCGCGCTGCTCTTCGGGAAATACTTACGAACGAACGCTTCGTTGACGACGGCCACGCGAGGAGCGCTCACGACATCATGCCTTTTGAAATCGCGTCCCGCGAGGATCTTGATATGCATGGCGCTGAAGTAGTGGGGCGAGATCCAACGGATGAACTCGTCCGGCGGGTTGTCCGGATTCGCGGGGCGGCCGAGAATCTGGAAGGGAAGATCGGAACCGATGTGGAGCGGCAGGATATCGGTCACGCCCACGGATGTGACTCCGTTGAGCGATTCGAGGCGCGTGGTCACGCGCTCTACGAGCTGGCCGACCGACTCCGTGCCGGTGACGCGAGCGTCGTTAAGCGACATTTGCATCGTGAGAACGTTGTGTGGATCAAAACCCGGATCAACGGCGCTGAGTTTCACGAAGGTCTGAAGCAGCAATCCCGCGCCAATCAGGAGCACGAGCGAAAGGGCAACCTCCGCCACAACCAGCGATTGCCGGACCCAGTTGCCGGTCGCGTTGGTTGTGGACCGGGTGCCTGCATCCCGCAGCGGATTCGCGATTCCCAGCCGCGCGCTCTGCAGGGCAGGGAAGAGACCGAACAAAATGCCGGTGAATAGCGAAAGGCAAACGGTGAAGGCAAGCACTTGCCCGTCTAGTTGAATGCCTGACGAACTGGGAAGATCGCGAGGTGCGAACGTTAAAACAGCAGGCAGCGTGACGGACGCGAGAAGCAAGCCAAGAGCCGCGCCGGCCAGTGACAGCAGTGTGCTTTCAACCAGGAGTTGGCGGATGATATCCAGGCGTGTTGCACCCAACGCCGTGCGAATCGCCATCTCTTGCTGCCGTGCCGCCGACCGCGCAAGAAGAAGATTCGCGACATTCGCGCACGCAATCAGGAGAACCAGCGCTACCGCCGCTGCGAGGACCAGCAGCGCAGGTCGTGCATCGCGAGTCAGCCACTGTTTGTACCCATAAACTCCCACGGATTCGTTCTTATCCATGAGGTCTTTCGCATATTGGCGGCGGAATTGTCCCGCTACAAAGCCCATATCCTGCCGGGCCTGCTTAAGTGACACCTCAGGCTTTAGCCGCGCAATGCAGCGGTAATCGTTGTCGCGGTCGGCGGGATTTACGGCCAATTGTAGTGGAACCAGAATCTCCGCCGCAGGGGAGGGATTGAACCCCCGAGGCATGATGCCAACCACGGTGTAACTCTTGCCCCCAAGCGCGAGACCGCTTCCAATGATTTTTGGGTCTTTCGCGAGGCGCTCGCTCCAAAACAAATAGGTGAGAACGGCATAGTTGCCGGCGTTGGGCAAATCTTCCTGCTTGGTGAAGAAGCGCCCGAGAGCAGGGCCGACGCCCAACACTTGGGCATATTCGGACGAGACCTCCAGAACCTCGGCGCGCTCCGGCTCGCCGCCGCGATCGAAATTGACTGGGGCAGGGAGGAACGAGCTTGCGGCTACGGCTTTGAAAGACCGGCTATGGGTCCGCCAGTAATCGATTTTTGTTGCCGTAATCGCCCAACCCTCGCCCACTGGATAGTGCCGCGTCAGTTCGACCAGCCGGCCGGGGTCAGGATAATTCAACGGTTTGAGCAACACGCCGTTCACCACGCTGAACAGCACTGTATTCGCGCCGATGCCGATCGCGAGCGCCAGAAGCGCCGTAATCGTCAGCGATGGATTCTTCCTCAGTGTTCTCAATGCGAGCCTGACATCGATGAACATTCTCATATGCGTTTCCTATTCGAGGTGTCCGCAATTGCAACTCAATGTTCGCAAACGGACACGCGATCGCTCGAAGGGGCCTGAAAACTGGCACTTTCCCGTCGACACGCATGGACGAAGTGCACATCCCAGTCCATCTTATGACGGGAACACGGGAGCCGGAAAAAGCGTTGTAATAGAGGAAGACTATGTACTGCTCAAGCTGTGGTTCTGAAGTGGCCGCCGATCACCGGTACTGTCCGCAATGCGGCACGAGTGTTCGGACGGGCGAGAAGGAAAGCCAAAGTACTCCTGCGGCCCCGCGGCTCAGCCGCCCTCTCGATCAAAAAAAGATAGCCGGCGTGTGCGCCGGAATTGCCCGCTATCTAAACGTGGACGTAACGCTGATCCGCATTCTGACTGCGATTCTGGCTGTTTACCCGCCGGGTCTGGGCCTGATTTTCTACATCGTTTGTTGGATTGTGATGCCGCGCGATACGTGGCTTCCGCCGCACGCGGCGGTGGTCAACAACAGCGTTGCCAATGCGACCAACGGCTAAGGAGTCTGAAGCGTAAACGACCGGCCTAACCGTTGGGCGATTTAGACTTTCTGAAAATCGAGAGCCGCCGAATTCATGCAATAGCGTAATCCGGTGGGGCGAGGCCCGTCGTCGAAGACATGCCCGAGATGGGCATCGCATTTGGCGCAACGCACTTCATTGCGAACCATGCCGGCGCTCATGTCGACGTGCGTTTTGACGTTTTCTCGAGCGATCGGCTCGTAAAAACTGGGCCAGCCGGTGCCTGATTCGAACTTTGTATCCGACGAGAACAGTGCGTTTTCACAACAAACGCAGCGATACAAGCCGTGCTCGTGATTATTCCAATACCTTCCGGTGAACGCAGCCTCCGTTCCCGCATGCCGCGTGACCTCGTATTGTTCGGGCGTTAACTGTTGCCGCCATTCCGCGTCTGTCTTCACAACTTTCTCCACTTCCACCTGTCCGATCCGCTTTCCCATATTGTCAAACTCGACTAGTTTGACGCGGCCAGGCATCGACTTGCTTCGTGAATAGAATCCCGAGGCCCGCAGGCGGTTAGAGCCCGCGATGACCGCTGCCCCCGCGAGAAAAGGGGTCCAGAAATCCCGCCGCGTCACGCTTTTCATGTTCAACCTCCTTACGGCTCGCGCTCAAGCCGTTTCACTGTTATATTCGCACCTCGAAAGGCTGCGGTTACGCCATAGGGCATACACTATCTCCGTATGACCAGACGAACATTGGTGGGCTCGCTCGCGGCAGCGGCTACGCTCACGGCAAAACAAAAAGAAAAACACGTAGAATGGCGGCCTAAGCTGGGAGTGCTGGGCCCTTACACCCCAGCTAACGTGGAGTTTGCCCGGACACAAGGCTTCGGCAACATGATCCTTGGCTCGTCGTCCCACTCCACGCTTGATGCAAGCTCGATGACCGATTCGAGTATTCAAAGCGTAAAGAATACGCTTACGGCGGCGGGGATGCATGTTTCCGCGCTTCAGGTCACCCAAAACCATATCTCGCCCGATCCGGAAAAGCGCGCCAGCGAGAACACCTATTTCGTCCAGGCAATCGAGCTTGCCGGAAAGCTCGGCGTCCCTTATATCGGCACAGCCTCGGGCAAAGACCCGTCTAAACCATTTCAGCAGCAGATTGACGAAATCGTGCGTGTCTACAACGAAAAATATTTCCCGGCCTGCGAGCGGAATCACGTCCGGATTCTTTGGGAGCCGTGGCCAGAGGGACCAAATCTTGCCACAAGCCCCGTGGGGTTCGACGCTCTTTTCAAGGGGTTCGGCAATTCGCCGTACGTCGGCCTGCAATACGACCCTTCGCACCTGGTTCGACAGTTTATGGATCCCATCCAGACGGCGCGCGATTTCGTCGGCAAAATCTACGATGTTCACTTAAAAGATACGGAAATTCTGTGGCCTGTTTTGCGGGCGGGAGGAATCAACCCCGTCAACGGAGCTTCCTGGTGGCGCTACCGCATACCCGGCATGGGGTCCATCAGTTGGCGCGATTTTTTCAGCGCGCTTCAGGGCGTCGGCTATAGCGGCGCCATGAGCGTCGAGCAGGAAGACCCGCTTTACGGAGCGGACAACAATCCTGGCCCGGACTTCAGCGAGGACTTTAAGCTAGGCTTCATCATGGCGAAACGGTACCTGTCGCAATACGTCCCCTAATCGATTGACCGGCGTCCTATTGGTTAGCCGACGATTGTTGCTGCTGAAGGAACGTTGCAACATTGCTTTTGTCGATTAACGAGGCGCCCGTATCGACAAACGTCGGAAAGCGCGAGAAGGAATCTTGGGCCCAGTTGGCGATCAGCGGATTCGGTTTGTGATGATGAACGTCATCCAGTAGCTTGAGACCGTAGTAAGCCATTGTGAATGGCTTTTGCGCAATCGTCGCCGAAATGATGCCTTTCTGGATACCTTCCAGCGTCCGCTGGTCGGTGTCCATCGCGACAATCGTAACCTTGCCCGTCATCTTCTCCCGGTCCACCACATCGGCCACTTCCGGGCACGCGATCGCCTCGAGGCACACAAACGCATCTACCTTAGCCTTCTTGTTGTCGAGGATTTCTTTGGTGCGATCGAACGCCATTTCCGGCCGCCCTTGCATGTCGATCACCTCCGTGATTTTCACGTCGGGGTGAAGATCGAAAGCGTCCTTGTAGCCGTGCAGGCGCTCTTTCAGGTTCGCTTGGTCCGGCATCGTCAATACAACCACGTTTCCTTTATCGTTGAGCAGCTTTGCAGTGAGCTGCCCGCCCTCGGTTCCAGCCTTATAGTTATCCGTTCCGACAAAGAAAAGGCGCTTGCTGTCGGGCGCATCCGAATCGATTGTCAGAACGGGAATGCCCTTGCCTAACGCCGAATCGATCTCGGGAGTCATCACCTGCGCGTCTCCCGCCGAGATCAAGATGCCAGTCGGGTTCTGCGCTACGACACTCCGAAACTCCTGAGCTTCTCCTTTGGTGTCGTACGTCTCCGGCCCTACTAGTTCCGCTTTCACGCGCATCTCCGCCCTAGCCTGGTTCAAGCCTGCGAGCGCGGTCTGCCAATAGGGCACCTTAATGTTCGTAGCTACCAGAACATAATGCTCATCAGTCGCATGCGGCGAGCCCATACAACTGCTCAGGAGCAGCGCCAGACTTGCTGAAAGAATAAGAATCGTGAATCGCCCAAAAACTCGCATTTTTTGACTGAAAACCTCGCGCGGGGAGTATATCATGCATCCGAACCGGGAAGCTTGAGTTATATACTGTGCGCTGGCCGGCCCGGTGGCCGGGCCGCGCGCTGTTAACCGATTCCACCATGTTAACCAACACTTTCTCGACTCAGACCTCGGCGAGCCGCCGCGAATGGGTTCGCGTATGGGGCGCAGCCGCTTCGGCGCTCGTTCCCTCTGCCGTTTTCGGCCAGACAGAGCGGGATTGGACCGGCAAAACACCAGTCCACTATCCCGATCCGGACGTGATTGCGGTCGAAAAGCAGTTCACGAAATACAGAATCAACAGCGCGGCCATCGAGCGCGTCTACACCGGATTACGGTGGGCCGAAGGGCCGGCCTGGAGCGGCGTGGGCGGCTATTTGATGTGGAGTGACATCCCCAACAACCGTCAGTTGCGCTGGCTTCAAGAAGACGGCCACGTCAGCGTCTTGCGTCAGCCGTCTGGCTACAGCAACGGAAACACATTTGATTATGAGGGGAGGCAAGTGTCCTGCGAACACGGCAATCGCCGCGTTGTGCGCTACGAGTCTTCCGGTTCAGTGACGGTGCTCGCGGACAAGTTCGAGGGCAAACGGCTCAATGCGCCCAATGACATTGTGGTCCATCCCGATGGTGCCATTTGGTTCACCGACCCCGGATACGGCGCCCTGTCGATATATGAAGGTGGCCGTTTTCCGATGGAGCTAAAGGAAGCGGTGTACCGCATCGACGGCAAAACAGGAAAGATCGAGAAAGTAGCGGACGATCTCTACAAACCCAACGGCCTCTGCTTCTCGCCCGATTATAAGAAGCTGTATATCTGTGACACCGGCGCTACCCATTATCCGGATGCGCCGAAGGACGTTCGAGTGTACGATGTCGTCGACTCGTCCGCGCTCAAGAATGGGAAGCGGTTTATCTCAACAGAGCTGCCGGGCAAAGGCGCGGGACTCGCGGACGGCATTCGCGCCGATTCCGATGGAAACATCTGGGCAGGTTGCGGCTGGGTGGGACCCGGTTATGACGGGATACACGTTTTTACGCCGGAAGGAGCACGCATCGGGCTGATACTTCTTCCCGAGGTCCCTGCCAACCTGTGTTTTGGCGGCAGCCGGAGAAATCATTTGTTCATCGCAGCAAGCCAGTCGATTTACAGTCTGTACGTCGAAGCGACCGCCGCGCATATTGCCTAAAAGTTGGATAAACTACGGGGTTGGCTTGACAGAAATCGTACATTCCAGAATAATCAGGAAATCGCTTTGAAGTGGAGTTTTCGAGGGGTGCAGTGCAATGCGAAGTACTACAAGAGGCCTCGTAAGCCTTCTGGTTTTGGGTGGTTCGTTTTCAGTTCTTCGGGCCGACAGCATCTTCGACTTCAGCACCGACACTCCGGTGCAATATCCTGGAACACCTCTGCCCACGACAACGCCGCCGGGAACTCAGACCACCTTTACGGATACGAACAATGGGATCTCGGCAACCTTTAGCAGTTTAACGGCGGGCGGCGCAAACGCGCCAAGCGGGTTTATTGTTCAGGACTTCAACACATTCGTCAACTTTTCGGGTTCTAACAGCCTGTACGAGAACGATTTCATTACACCCCGGTTCACGAATCTGCTCCTCGCAGTAAATTTCTCTTCAATATTGAACAGTTCCACTCTCCAGTTTGCTCTGAATCCGGAACAGGGTGGGAACTCGCTAACGCTTGCTGCTTTCTTAAACGGCACGCAGGTGGGCGCGACAACGACTCAGTATACGGGGAATGTGGGTACGAGCTACTTATACGGATCCTTGAGTTTTGGTGGCGTCGATTTCAACTCGATTGTGCTGTCTTCGAACACTATCGAATTCGCGATGGACGACTTGGATGTTTCGCCGGCAGCACCTGTTTCAGGAGTGCCTGAGCCGGCGCCCACCGCTCTGATCGTCCTCGGCGTGGCCGGACTGCTTGCCTACATCCGCCGCCACAAGCAAAAGAAAGCGGCTTCGACCCCTCCCGCCCCTCCGGTCCGCGAGGTGCTCGCAAACTAGACGAACCCCGAAAAGAGGGCTTACTTCACAATCACGCCGCAGGCGATGCGCCCTCCCGAGTTACCGGAAGGATCGGTCTTCATGTCGTCCGGTTTGGCGTGAATAACCAGCGCCGTTCCCCCGTTGCTGAATAATGAATGAGGATCTGTTCCCAGAGTCACGTTGGGATCGATCAGCTCCACCTGCGCGATTCCATCTTGGCCCACCACGAAATTGTCCATGTCGCCTGCGTGCGGGCCGTTCGGATTGCCAAGCCCGTGCTGCTTGTGATCGGGGTTAAAGTGAGGCCCGGCCGAACTGAAATCGGGCGGATCGCATTTCGGATTCTGATGAACATGAATGGCGTGTTCGCCGGGCGGCAGATCGTGCAGGTCGAATTCGAAGCGCACGCCGCCGGTACCATCGGCGTTCACGGTTGTAAGTCTGATATTACCGAGGCTCGCTCCCGCGGCATTCTTCATCTCCACATTCGCAGTTTCGGCCCCAAAGACAACGCCCGAAAAGAGGGCGGCGCATATCATCCGCTTGGCGCTTGGCATCATAGGCATATCTTACGGATTCGCCAACGAGGCGCCAAGCTGCATGACAACCGCTTAGCGCTTGGTCACTTGCTGGCCGATCTTGCTCAAGATGCGATCGTGAATCCAGTGCTCGTCCCACCACTCCATGGGGTTCACCTGAACGCCGTCGACCTGCATCGAGAAATGGAGATGATCGCCTCCCGCCATGCCGGTCTGCCCGCTCAATCCCATTTGCTGATCTTTCGCGACTGAATCGCCTGGTTTCACGTCAATCCGGCTCAGGTGGCCATAAATTGTCTGGAGACCATAGCCATGATCGAGAACGATGCAGTTGCCGTAGATGCCGAGCCGCTCGGCCCAGATCACCTTTCCGCTGTTGGCCGCGCGAATGGGCATATGCATCGTGCTCGCCAGATCGAAGCCAAGGTGAACCTGTTCGTCCACCTTCTTGCCGTTATAGACGTATGTGCGGCGATCGGCAAAATAAGACTCGGTTTTCGTGGGCGGGCGGACAAAAGCGCCGTTCCACAGGATTTCGTGCGCGGTTTTCAAGCGCATTTCGTAAAGCTGTTTTGCGTTGATCTTACGCAGCTCGCGATTGCAGTAGAGGTAACGATCGAGTGTGTCGCCGGGAATCTTCCCATCGGGATCGATATCGTTCACGATCCTCTTCATCAGGCCATCGGTCAGCGTAATCGTGCTTTCGTGGAACTTCTTGGGAAAGACCTTCACCCAGAACGCGGCGGTATCCTGATCGCCCGCCGCGTTTTTGACATAGGCGACAGGCACGGTGTCGGCCGGCAGATCCCACGAGTAAGGGAACAGCGAAAATCGGTGATTGCTCGAGTCGGGCTCGCCGGGCATCGCATAACTGGCGATGGTGTACGGCCCGACCTTCACGCCCGCTTCCGACCACGACCCGCTCACGTCGAAGGTGACCAGCTCTGCTCCGCCCTGGTTGATGTAATGCTGCAAGCCATCCGCCGCGATGGACGGCCGGCGAAGGATAACCTGGACATCGAAGGTCTCCCGTGTCGTCGCGCCCCGGAAGTCGTTCGATTTGGCCTCGACAGTCAGCGTGGCTTTGCCTTCTTTCAGAAAGGCGGCGGATTTCCGGCCAACATCGAAATTGTAGGTTCGTTCCGGAGCCTTGGTCGCGCCGTTGTCCGAAAAGGCGATTGCCGATTGTCCATTCTGTTCAATCCGGGCCAGAAAGCGCTTGATGCCATGAGCGCCATCCACTTGAACGGACAGCGGCGTCGAGTTGCCGATAAATTTGATGGGATCGGGATTTGTTCTCAGCATGAGCGTTTTGCCTGAGAACCAGAAGAAGGCAATGACAGCCAGACCAAGCAGTGCAACCACCGCAAGAAAACGTTTGAACATGAGCTAGCAACCTAAAGTCTTTACCACGCGCCGGCCTTCAATCCGGTAATTTCCTTTCAAAACCCATCCGATTGCCTCCGAGTAGATCCGGTGTTCCTCGGCCAAGATCCGCTCCGACAACGACTCGGGCGTATCGTCGTCGAGCACCGGTACCGGGGCCTGAAGCAGGATCGGCCCGCTGTCGAGCTGCTCATCGACGAAGTGAACCGTGCAACCTGTAACCTTTACGCCATGGGCCCAGGCCTGATACTGCGCATCCAGGCCGGGGAAGGCAGGCAATAGAGATGGGTGAATATTGAGAATTCTTTCCGAAAACTCACGCACAAAATACCCGCTCAGCAGCCGCATATAGCCGGCGAGGCAAACCAGGTCGACCTGACTCTCCCTGAGAGTAGTGACCACTTCACGGTCATAGTTCTCGCGCTCCATTCCTTTTGTTTCAAGGAAGGCGCAGGGGAAGCCGAGCTCACGCGCCCGAGCCAGGCCAGGAGCGTTTGGCCGGCTTGAAAATACGAACCCAATTTCGCAATCGAGGCGGCCCGTAAGCACATTTTGGGCGATCGTTTCAAAGTTGGACCCTCGTCCGGAAAGCAGGATGCCTAATCGCTTCCGCGGCAACGGGCACCTCGAACAAACGAACCCAATCCGTGGCGAGCAGTCACAGATAGACCACCATTGGCTGTTTCTTCGCCGCCCGCCGTATCACCTTTCCGATCTCATAAGACGGCTCGTGCAAGCGCTTCAGGAGTTTGGCGGCGGAATCGCGTTCTTTTCTACCCACGATAAGAACCATACCAACTCCAAGATTGAACGTGCGGCGGTAGTCGTCGTCGGGAATCTTCCCAATTCCCTTGAGCACTTCAAAAATAGGTTGTGAAGGCCAGGATTTTGGGTCTACCTCGACGGCCAATCCCTTTGGCAGGACGCGAGGGATGTTGCCGGTCAGGCCGCCTCCGGTGATATGAGCGGCAACTTTGAGTAATTTAGCGTCGAGCAGAGCCTGAATGGGTTTTAGATACGATTTGTGAATTTTAAGCAGCTCGTCGGCGACGGAAGAAGCGAGTTCGTTTACGCGGCTCGACGGCTGGTAGCCCGCAACTTCAAAAAGAAGTTTTCGAGCGAGCGAGTAGCCGTTGGTGTGCAAACCATTTGAGGGCAGCCCTAGAAGAATGTCCCCTGCGCGGACATCTTCACCCGTGAGCATCCTTTTGCGTTCGACAGCTCCCACGATGAAACCGGCCAGGTCGTACTCGCCAGGAGCATACAGACCGGGCATTTCGGCGGTTTCTCCTCCGATCAGCGCGCAGCGATTGTTCTTGCAGCCGCGAGCGAGACCGGCCACTACCTTGCTGCATACTTCCGCATCGAGCTTGCCAATGGCGAAATAATCAAGAAAAAAGAGGGGTTGTGCGCCTTGAACCGCGATGTCGTTCACGCAATGGTTGACAAGGTCCTCGCCAATGGTATCGTGGCGTCCCGTCGCAAAGGCAATTTTTAGTTTTGTGCCGACGCCATCGGCGGAGCTGACCAAAACCGGACGCTTCCAGCCCTTGAGAGAAAAGCCCGCGCCAAAACTCCCGATGGAAGTGAGGACCTGGGAATTGAGGGTCTTCGAGGCATGCTTTTTAATAAGAGAAACAGCGCGGTCCGCTTCGTCAATGTCGACACCAGCGTCGCGATAACGAATCTGCTTGGCCAACGAGAACAGTGTAGCGGAGGGCGAAGCCGGAAAAGAAGGGCGGACCTTTCAAGATCCGCCCGAAATCCCGCGCTTAAGTCTGCGGGAAGGTGTGGTCAGTGTTATAGCCGCTGCCGGCATCCTGATCGAGCTCGGCTGGCTCAACTGGCCCCGGTAAGAGCGTGGGAGGACCGGCCGGTTTCGGCATGATGGCCGATAGATTTGACTTGTAGGTCGCGATCACATCCTTCAACTTGTCGGACGTGATCGGATTCTGCTTTTTGCGACTCATGGCGAAACCGTAGCAGGATTGGACCGGCGGCGGCTCCGGCGTTTTTGCGCGGCGCAAAGGGCGGGGTGGCTAACCGGCTCACAACGCTGAACTTCATAGCTGGTGTGCCAAAATCAAAAAGTTTTCGAAAACCTGTGAACGGATCCCAATCAATGGTAAAGATTCTTCGAGGAGTTGCCGCGGCGCTCGTTTGTTCGGCGCTGGTTCACGGAGAAGTGCCTTCCGCGATAGCGATTAAAGACGCGCATGTGGTAACGGTCAGCGGGCCCGACCTGCCTAAGGCCACGGTCTTGCTGCGCGACGGCTTGATCGAAGACGTGGGGCCGAATCTCACTGTTCCGGCGGATGCCTGGGTCATCGACGGAAATGGGCTGACAGTCTATCCGGGCTTCATCGACGGTTTGAGCACGTGGGGTATTCCTCAGCCGGCAGCTGCTCCTACACAACCGAGGATAGCTGCGACGGCGCCTCCCGCCGCTCCGGCTCCGCGGCCGCGCGGACCCGAAGACCGGCCGCAAAACAACAGCTATGAGCGGGCCGCGGACCTGGTAAAGCCATCGGACGCAAGGCTTGAAGCGGCGCACGCGGCTGGTTTCACTACCTCCGTGACCTTTCCTGAAAACGGGGTGATTGGCGGCGAAGGAGCGGTGATCAACCTCGCTGGCGAGCGCGCTTCGGATATGGTGATCGCGACACCGGCCGGGCAGTATGTGGCGCTACGGCAAGCGGGGTTTCTCGCCGGCTACCCCAATTCGCTCATGGGCCTGATCTCCTATGTGCGGCAACTGTACTTGGACCTGGGTTGGTACAAGTCAGCGAACTCGATCTACGCGCAGCATGTGAGCGGGAACGTAAGGCCGGGTTACGACCATTATCTCGAGGGGCTCGCGCAATCGCCCCGGATTCTGTTTCCAGCCGATCAGGCCCAACAAGTCGACCGCATGCTGAAATTCGGAGCGGAATTGAAGCAGCCATACGTGTTGTATGGTTTGCACGAGGCGTTCCGCCGGGTGGATGAGCTGAAGCAGGCAAACGTTCCGTTACTCGTGAGCCTGAAGTGGCCCGTGAAGCCGAAGGATGCCGATCCGGCCGATGTGCCCAGTTATCGGACGCTCGAAGAACGCGACCAGGCCCCCGCGGCGCCTGGTTTGTTGGCCAAGGCGGGAGTGCGGTTTGGATTTTACGACGACGGCGTCGCGACCGGCCCGGACTTACGGGCAGCGATCAAGAAAGCCATCGATCGCGGACTGCCTCGTGCCGAAGCCATTCGCGCCTTGACGCTGACGATAGCCGAAATGTATGGTGTCGCCGACCGCTTGGGTTCGATTGAAAAGGGCAAAATAGCGAATTTGACCGTGACGAGGGGCGAGGCATTTGAGGACGGAGCGAAAGTGGAGCACGTATTCATCGACGGCAGAGATTTGAAACCGAGAGAGACGCCGCCTCAACCCGCGCCGCCGGCGGGAGGAGCGGAGTGATGAGGCCACGCGCAACGTTTTCCATATTCCTGCTTGCTGTTTCAGCGCTGAGTATTCACGCCAGTACAACTGCGATCAAGAACGCGACGGTATTCACCGTTTCAAAGGGAAAGATCGAAAATGGAACGGTTGTCATTCAGAACGGAAAGATAGCGGCAGTAGGGCATGACGTAGCGATCCCATCGGGCGCGACTGTCGTCGACGGAACGGGACTGTTTCTGACTCCTGGCCTGATCGATTGTCATTCGCACACGGCCATAGAGGGCAGCGTGAACGAAGGCAGCCTTTCCGATTCGGCCATGGTGGACATCAAGGACGTGATTAATCCCTACGATGTCAATATCTACCGGGCCCTGGCCGGAGGATTAACCGTTTCGAACGTTCTGCATGGCAGCGCCAATGCAATCGGCGGGCGCACGGAAGTGATCAAGCTGCGCTGGGGCAAAGACGCGCAAGGCATGGTGTTCGAGGGCGCCATGCCGGGCGTTAAGTTCGCTCTCGGCGAGAATCCGAAACGGCAAGGGTACCCGGCAAGCTTCCTTGCCGGGCCGAGCTTGCGCGACCGCCGCTTTCCGGGAACGCGGCTCGGTGTCGAGGACGTAATCCGCGAGGATTTCAACCAGGCAAAGATCTATCGCAAGGAGTGGCAGGATTATCAGAGCCGGGTGTCGGAAGGCGAAACGCCGATTCCACCGCGCCGCGAGTTGAAAATGGAAGCGTTGGTCGAAGTGCTCGAGGGCAAGCGCTACGTGCACTGTCACGCTTATCGCAGCGATGAATTGTTGATGTTGATGAAACTATCGGATGAGATCGGCTTTAAGATACGGACATTTCAACACGCGCTCGAGGCGTACAAAGTAATGCCCGAAATTCGAGCGCATCAAATTGGCGTTTCCACATTCAGCGACTGGTGGGCGTATAAGATCGAGGCGATTGACGCGATTCCTTATAACGCGGCAATGTGCGTGAAGAAGGGGATTGTGACTTCGGTAAACTCGGATTCCGATGAATTGCAGCGCCACCTGAACTACGAGGCGGCAAAAACATTGCGTTACGGGGATCTGACGGAGGACGAAGCGCTCGCGCTTGTAACGCTGAGTCCAGCCAGGCAGCTTGGCGTGGATAATCGTGTCGGATCGATCGACGTGGGTAAAGACGCCGACCTGGTGCTTTGGAATAAGTATCCTCTGTCCAATTATTCGAAGGCGTTGAAAGTATGGATAGACGGAAACAAATATTTCGATGTCGACGACGATCTGAAAATGAGAGTCGAAGTATCTCAGAAAAAGCAGCAGTTGCTCGATAAAGAGAGGGCCGAGGAAGAACGCGAGAAACGGCAACCCAATAAGAAGCAGCCGCAACCGGAGAAAGCACCAAGGCCTGTAGTGGGAGGAGCGGAATGATAATACGTTCCCCAAGGGCCGCTCGCGCACGCTTCCAGCTCTTTCTCTTTTTGATCATTCTTGTCGTAGCGGCACGAGGTGGTTTGGCGGAGTCGATTGTCATTCGAAATGTTGCCGTGCATCCGGTCACCTCGCCCGACCTAGCGATGGGCGAGGTGTTGATCGTCGACGGGAAAATCGCCGCTGTGGGCCGCAGGGTGAGCGGGCGCGGCGCGCGAGTAGTGGATGGTCACGGCCTGCATCTCTACCCCGGCATGATTAATGCCGCGACGAATGTCGGTCTGGAGGAAATTGGTTCTCTGCGCGACACGGTAGACCTGGATGAAATGGGAGAATTCAACCCACAGCTTGCCGCGAGGTACGCTTTCAATCCAACCAGCGTTCACGTGGCTGTTACTCGCGCGGCAGGCGTAACATCGGTCCTCAGCCTGCCGGCATCGGGCGCGGACGGTTCCGCCGCGGATGCAAATGTAAGTGTATTCGCAGGCCAAGGCGCCGTGATGCACTTGAATGGATGGACATGGGAAGACATGTTAGTGAAGGCGGGCGCTGTGCTCGATATGAATTTCCCGCGAATTCACTTCGTGCCGCCATCACCCTTGGCGCCGCCGGGAGCTCCTGCTCCGCGCGGGTTTGCCGAACTCGAACGCGAATACAAACGCAAGCTCGATGCGATTGACGATTTCATGGAGGCCGCGCGTCGCTACCAAAAGGCCAAGGCAGCTGAAAACCCTGACTTCAATCCCGATCCTCGGTTGGATGCGATGATACCGGTTCTCGAAGGCGAGCGGCCTGTCTTCGTCAGAGCGGAGCGGGAACGGGAGATCCGCGACGCGGTTGCCTTCAGCGACAGGCAAAAAGTGAAAATCGCGATTGCAGGTCCGATCGAGATCGGCGGAACAGGACCGCTGCTGAAAGCGCGCAACATTCCGGTGATTTTAGGAGAAACGCTAGCCCTTCCTATTCGGGACGACGACGCTTTTGACGCAAGGTACACGCTGCCGAACGATTTTTATCGCGCCGGTGTTCGAGTGTGCTTTGGAACGTTCGATGTGCAGTTCGCTCGAAACGTGTCGTTTCAAGCCGCCGCGGCCGTGGCGTTCGGCTTGCCGTATGCCGAAGCTTTGCGCGGCGTGACCATCAATGCCGCGGAAATCCTCGGCGTTGGCGGTCAGTTAGGTTCGATCGAAAAAGGCAAGGTTGCCGACTTGATCCTAACGGACGGCGATCCTCTCGAGGCCAAGACGCATATCCGGATGGAGTTCATCGCGGGCGAGGAAGTTAATCTCAAAAACCGGCAGACGGAACTATACGAGAAGTATATGAACCGCAAGTAAACCGGCATCATGCGGAATGCAGCGCGGCAACTTCGTAATCCACGACTTTCGGAATCGTAAACGAGACAGCACCATTGGCCATGCGGAACGGCGGCGATGTCCCCGCCTGTAGCAGCTCGACTTTGGTTATCGCTCGGCCGGGCGGCAATTTCATCCTCACTCTCTGCTCGCCGATGGGGTAAAAGTCTCTGATCCAGCCGCGATGCATGGCCGGGTTGGTGTAGTTCAACACATGAATGGCAAAACCCGCTTCCGTCTCCCATGCAAACGTCTCAATAACCGACTCGCCTTCAATGGTGACCGGCGGATCGTCACCCGCAATCCAGCGGATGGAGTTGCGCAGCAGCCGGCTCAGATCCGTATGACCCGAGATCCACATCGTTCGCTCGATATCACCGGGAAAATAGACCAGCCGGCTCTTTCCCTTTTGACGGACAACCACGGCGGGCTCGCTGGTGTGTGACGGCATTGGATACGAGAGCTCCGGAGGGTAGGCAACCGAACCGGGTACGACGGTCAGGATGGGGTTCTCGACGGGCGCGACGGGCACGCGGTGCTCGGCGCCGGCAATCAAGTGTGTCCCGGTGAATCCATCGAGAATCTGGTGGTGTTTTTCAATTCGGGCCGCGAAAGCATTGCCGTTGGTCCCAATAATTTCGCCGGCTTTCTTTATGCCCAGGACACCGGCCAATCCGAAATCGCTCCGGCGCTCATTGCGTTCGGTATACATGCTGGTCTCGAACGTTGCGAGCAGAGAACCGCCCAGCCTCGACGTAAGCGGCTATTTGTCCGCACTGCGTGTCGCTGAGCAGTGCGGTGTTCGGCAGGACGAGCGCGGAGTATTTCCGCAAGATTCTCGAGCTCGAGTTTCTCTTCATGCACGAAATCGAAAAAGAAACGGCCCTCGAGCAGCGCGTAATACATGCCGTCCATGTACTGCGGCGTCGTGACTCGATCCGGCGGCTTGTAAAACAGTTGCGTGCGCTGCCCCATCACCACGCCGATATTCGCTATCGAGCGCTTGTTGATGAAGTGGGCATCGTGCTTCGCGGTCCAGTTGAAGAACTGCCGCGCCGGCTCGAGCACGCGGCGATCCTCGCCCATTCCGGTCTCGCCGCCAATTATGTGGTGATACGGCACCATGCCGCTCGCGACAGTCTCATTCATCCACATGCGGTCTTCGGCTTCCGATTTCGAGACATAGCGCCACCGTACCGGGCCCGTTGACCACGCTCCTGTTACGTTGGTCGCCATTTTGCCGTTTTGAACGGCGTTGCAAACGCGGCCTTGCATGGCGCATCCCCAAATCGGCGCATCCTTCACCGCCTCGACCCTGGTTATCGCACTGGAACCACTCGCACATTTCGCCGAGCTGCACCAAGTTGGCAGTGGAGCGAATGCCGCCGCCCAGATTCGCGAAGTAAAAATTTTCCCGCCGCTTTTCTTTCGCGATGGAATCGTAAAGCTTCCATAGATACACCGTGCGGTCGTTGAATTTGTCCCAATACTCGATAGTGCCTGAGGGAGGCAATTGCCGGCACTGAGCGCAGTGGCAGTCGGGAAGCCGACCGAGTGGAGGCCAGGCATTCGTGAAGAGACCATCCACGTCGTAGAGCGAATTCACTTCCCGGAAGATGGCCGGCATGTAGTCGGTCATGTAGGTCGTGAACATACACGTCCGAAACAACCTCGCGTCTTCCGTATGCGCAATGGGATTGTTTCGCGAATCGCGCTGAAACCACTCCGGGTGCGCCTCCACCGCGTCCGCCCAGTTCAAGTCGGGGCTGGTGCGGGCAATTACATGCAGCCCCCGTTTTTTTGCCGCCGCGCAGCACTCGCCAAAGAAGTCGCGATTGCCGAGGTATTTTCCCTTTCGGTGAAAAGGCACTTTCGTCTGATAGAACGCAAGAATGCCGGTGACGCTGACAAGGACCACGTCCACCTTCAGGCTGGCCCAATAGTCGGCCCATTCGTCGACGTCCAGTTCTACCGGATCGTGTTCCGTCATATTCAACTGGCCGACGCGCCGGATCTTTCGCTGCCAAGGAATTTCGGACGCCGAAGAAAATAAGGAACCAGCCACGGCAGCAGCGACCGGCAGAACGGCAAACTCACGGCGATTCATTGGATGTTAAGGGATTCTCCACAAGAGGTAAGCTGCCAGAATGGTTCCCAACACAGCTCCTCCATAGCAGAAAGTGTTGATCAGTTCGTTCAGGTGTTTGATCTGCAAACCATCATAGAGCGTATACCTGAATCGATGGGCCCAGTGGAACAGTGAAAGAGCACAGAGGGCGAACAGATACAGTCGCGTGAGCGGATGTCTCAACAATTCCAGCAAGCTGTGATAGTTGGGGCCGTTCAGCCACCCCAGGGGAAACGCTAATCCGAAAAGGAAGAGCTGGATGGGAATCAACATCGCCGCGACCACGCCGCCGGCGCTGAAGAGTAGCCACAGAAATGGTTCGTTCGATCTCTTGCCCATTTAGCCTCGCAAAAGGAGCCAGGCGATGCCCGCCGATATCAGCCAACCACGCCACGTAGTTGGGCGCGGCGACGAGCAGGTTGGAAACCCGTTTGCCACCCATGCGGATGGCCATCGCTTTCGGAGCCAGGTTGAACCAGGTCACGGCGTGGAAAACTACGAAACACAAGGTTAATGCGTTGAGCGCCACAAGAATCGGTCTTCGCAGCCATTCCTGGAACTCGATGTAGTCCGCCGGTCCACGCTTCAGCGCGTTAATCTGGAGCAGGGTTAAGATTACGAACCAGGCAATGAAGACACTACTGAGTTCTCGAAGAATGAATTTCAGATAGACCCAACGCCCGAGCCACCAATAAGTGGAGACGCGAGTCCGAAACGTCTTGGGCAGGTATTCGGTCGGGCCAACCATCCAGATTCTTACCTCCCTCCCCACGGCATCAGCAGCGATTTAACCCATTCCTTCGCTGCCGTTAGCTTGTACTGCTGGATGGCCCCGGCGGGGTCCACATGCTTAGGGCAAACTCGCGTGCAATCACCGACAAACGTGCAGCCCCAGATCCCGTCGTGTTGGGAAAGGATGTCGAGGCGCTCGTTCGCGCCTTGGTCCCGGGAGTCCATGTTATATCTTTGCGCCAGAGCGATGGCCGCCGGTCCACTGAAAAGCGGATCTAAACCGTATACCGGGCACGCGGCATAGCACAACAGGCAATTGATGCACATGCTGAATTGCTTGAAGGAGTCGGCTTGCTCGGGCGTCTGTAGGTACTCGCCATCCGCCACGCCTTTCTCTTCTTGCCGAATCAGCCATGGTTTCACTTTGGTAAGCTTCTCGAGAAAATCAGAGATGTCGACAATGAGATCCCGGAGGATCGCAAAGTTCTTCAGGGGCTCGACATCGATGGGGCCTGGCGCGTAGTCCGATAGAAACGTGGCGCAAGTCAGTTTTGGTTCTCCGTTCACCATCATTCCGCAACTTCCGCAGATTCCCATCCGGCAAGACCATCGGAACGATAAGGACCCGTCCACCTTGTCTTTCACATAATTCAACGCGTCAAGAACAACCCAGTCCTTTCGCAGCGGAACTTCGAAGGTCTGAAACCTGGGCTCCCTATCTCGCCCTGGATGGTAGCGAGTGACTTTGAGAGTGATTCGGTCGGACATGTTCAATTACCTCCCGTACACTCGCTCTCCTGGCGCCCAGCGAGTGATGGTTACTGGCAGATATTCCATTTTCGGCGGCCCTAGCCCTTCGTTCTGCCCGTACGCCAGTGAGTGAGCCAAAAACTTCTCATCATTCCGGGCCGGAAAATCGGTTCGCTGGTGCGCCCCGCGCGACTCGGTCCGCCGAAGAGCGGAGTGAGTGATCGTTTCCGCGACATCGAGCATGAACGATAGTTCCAGTGCGGAAACGAGTTCTGTATTAAACACATGGCTACAATCGTCAAGAGCGATGCTGTCAAATCGTTCCCGCAGCTCATTGAGCTTGCCTGAAGCGCGCGTAAGCGAATCTCCGCCGCGATAGATTCCAGCGCCCTGTTCCATCGTGACCTGCATCTCCTCGCGAAGCGTGGAAATGCGCTCCCGCCCTCCGCTCTTCTGAAAGAACTGTTGCTGCAGCCGCGTTTCTTCGTCGAGCGCCTGGGTCAGCGCCCGGCGACGGTCGGGCGCTTGCTGCTCGACAGCAAATGCAGCGGCCGCGCGCCCGGCCCTCGCCCCAAACACCAGCAGTTCGGGCAGTGAATTAGAACCAAGGCGGTTGGCTCCGTTAATGCTGACACAAGCAACCTCGCCAGCGGCGTACAGACCCTTCAGCGGCGTCGCGCCGTTCAAATCGGTGTGAACGCCACCCATCATGTAGTGAACCACCGGCCTGACCGGAATCAGTTCTTTCACGGGGTCGATATTCTCGTACTTGAGGCATAGCTCCCGAACAAAAGGGAGCTTCGCATTAATAATCTTCTCTCCTAAATGCCGGAGATCAAGGTAAACCACGGCGCCGTAAGGTCCATCGACTGTGCGGCCTTTCTCCTGCTCTTTGATGAATGCTTGCGACAGCCGGTCGCGCGGGCCTAACTCCATGCTGCGCAGGACGGGCTTCGGCTGCGGCACGCCGAGATTGTAGTCCTGCAGATAGCGGTAGCCATCTTTATTGAGCAGGTAGCCGCCTTCGGCGCGGGCCGCTTCGGTAATCAGAATCCCGGTGAACGGCAATCCCGTGGGATGGTACTGGACGAACTCCATGTCCTTCAGCGGAGCGCCGGCCCGATAGGCGAGCGCCATGCCATCGCCGGTCTTGATCGCGGCATTCGTGGTAAAGCGAAACAGGCGCCCGCAGCCGCCCGTACACAAGATCACGGCCTTGGCAATGATTGCCTGAATGCGTCCCGTGGCAAGTTCAATGGCAACCACGCCTTGAACGCAGCCATCGTCAATCAGTAATTTTGTGACGAAGAACTCGTCATATCGGGTGATTGCTGCGAATTTCAGCGAGGTTTGAAACAAGGTGTGGAGCAAATGAAAGCCGGTTTTATCGGCGGCAAACCAGGTTCGTGTTTTTTTCATCCCGCCAAAAGGGCGAACGGCGATATGCCCGTCCTTCTCGCGGCTCCAGGGACAGCCCCAGTGCTCGAGTCGCAGCAGCTCTTCCGGGGCTTCCTTCACGAACGCTTCCACGGCGTCCTGATCACACAGCCAATCGCCGCCGGAGACAGTGTCGTAGGCATGTTCGTCCAAACTATCTTCCGGACGCACCACTCCCGCCGCGCCACCTTCGGCCGAGACGGTGTGGCTCCGCATCGGGTAGACCTTTGAGACGATCGCAACGTTGAGGCTCGGATCCGTTTCGGAAACGGCGATGGCGGCGCGCAGCCCGGCACCACCAGCGCCAATCAGCAGAACATCGTGTGAGGAGATATCCAGCATAATGGCCGGTTACGTTGGGCTATCCTTGATGCCCTCCTACGCGCGGTTTACTCAGAATCCCTTCTCGCTTCCGCCCGGTGTTCGGCGAGCTTGAGATTTGCTTCCTCCCTGGTGTTTGCGCTGTCTACGATCATCCAACCTGCGCCGGGCGGATAATTCTCGTTAAGTTTCGCGATGCCCTCGGCTCCGTCGGCACACTCGACGACTTCAAACTGATCCTGTGCGCCGTCGCATACTATAGTGAATCTCTTTCCGGCAGAGGTTCGGGCACTCTGTGACTGTTGCCATGCCGCTACTTCCTTTCCGGGTGCTCAAAAGAACGCCACGAACTGAGGCTCATTGTACGTCCGAAAAGCCACCCGTGGGTTCGGCCCGAATCAGGTTAGCGGAACTTTGTCACCAAACCCGCTCGCTAACGCGCGGTTCTGTAAGGTCTGAACCGCGACCGTAAGGGAGCGTTGCTGCGGATTCTCGCGCCTGCATCACCACGAAATAGGGTTGATTGGCTAGATCTGCGTTCAGACCTGGATACATCGAGACGGAATTCGCTGAGTGGCTGATTTCGAAGTAATACTGGAGTGGAAATTTGGATTTCGTGTAGTTGGCGGGAATTGCAGCGGCATAGCTTCCGGTTGCGTGCTCCATTTCGATGGATTGCCAGCGCTCAGCGTGATTCACGTGGCGGTAGTGGAGGCGCGCGGAAGAGCGCATCTGTTGAGGAGCGTTTTCTGTGAACAGCAAGGACAGCGAAAGCGGTTCTCCAGGCCGGAAAGACGCTGGAGGCTGATGCGCGGAATTCGCGCGGTTTCGCTGAGTTCGTGCTCGGGTATTCCGGATGACATCGGCAACGTTTATATTGGCGGGCGCGGAGACTTTCACAGGCCGTTCGATCGCAACCTCCATAGCCGCCAGATCGGCGTCGATGGCCGGCAAACGATCCATCCAGTGCCCGCGACGGTTGGGAGTCTCGCCGTAGGTAATGTCGGGTAGATAAACACCCTTTGCTCTTTCGGCAAGCGAGGCCCAGGCTTGACGGGCATTACGATATTCGGAGAGCGCCTGCTCACCCGCGGTCCGATCTCCAGTTACGAGGAAGATTTCGAACATCACGCCGCTACGCAGTTTCGAAGAAAAGAAGCGCCCGAGTCCTGCCTCGAGTTCAACGTCCTCCTGGATGCGCCGAAATTCGGGCGTCCGCGTGGAATGTGCGGTCTTTAAAGCTGCATTCAAAGCCTCGCTCGATCGCGTTGCGCAGTCTTCAAGCCATTGAGCGGCTTCGATCGGCGAATACTTTCTGCTCTGCTGCCCGTCGAGGAGTTCCTTGACGTAGTCGTTAATCGAGGAGAACAACTCGGGATCCAAGGGACTAACTGTGCCGAAGCGCTTCGGCTCGGGCGTATCGGAGTGGGGCGAGCGTTCGCTGCCCGGAACGATCGGCATATTCGCGTAGATTTCGGGCCAGAAGGAATGGTTGGAAGCCGAGGGAAGATGCGCTGTCGTAAGGATCGGCAACACGCGGCTTCCGTTCGCGACAGCGGCCTCTAACGGTTCCGCTCCATCGCCAAATTCCGCGGCGAGATATCTACGCCAGCTTTGAGGATCTGCATCGGGGTTGTAGAGGAGCCGTCCCCAAACACGATAAGTGTACGCGAATTTTTCCCAATCGTATTTGGGCGAAAGCGACCTATCGGCGTAAGCGCAGCGTCCTCCCGCTACGCCCGATCCTTCGCGCCCTTTGAAGAACAGCGGCTCACAAATATCGATACCGGAAGCGCCGCAAAAATGCGACGCATGCCCATATCCCGCGGCGATTGCCGGATCGCCCCATACGAGAGAGCGTTGGGTTCCTGGCCAAAGACGAAAGAGCAGGTCGTATCGCCGCCCTTCCTGGAAGAGATCTCCGTAACCGTAACGAAGAAACCGGCGCGAGCCGTTGCTCAGATTAAAAACGCCCTGCTCCATTCGGTCGCGCCGTGGGATTTCCAGTTCGCGAATATCCGCCTGATGATAGGCGAGGCCCATGTGCTCGGCCCAGAACTTTGGAGATAACTTGACCGGCATGCCGGTCTGAACGGCGACGCCAATCATGGTCTCGTCGACACCTTTAGAGTGCATATCGATTTCGATCTGGCGATTCGCGCGTGTAATGCCTTCGAAGACAGTTCGCCAGAACTCATAATTACCTTCGGGAATTCCGCTTTCACCGTGCACGCGAAGAGTAAGCCCCTGAATTTCGGGACAGGTTTTCAATAGTAGCGCGAGCGCATCGCGACAATACGGGGCATGCGTTTCGGCGGTGAGCCCTTCAATGTGGTGATGAGAGTGAGGGCTATCGGTCCATTGATAAGCGTGAGTCCAGATGCCGAGTTGGAAGTGCAGCCCTCGAGCGGCGGTTTCAGCGGCAATAAAGCGCAGCATTTCGAAATTGCGATCGCGCTCGGAGTCGGTGAGAGGAACAACACGTACGTGGTAGCCGGGAACATCAAACAGGTAGGGGTAAGGAAAATGGAAGTAATCTCCCGTGACACCGCGAGGAAAGTCGTAACCCAAGCCGAAAGTAAGATTGAATCGATTAAATCGGTGAGTGGCAAGCGTGGTCAGGTAGGTTCGCCAAAAATCTTGTCGTAGTACCACGTTTTGTCCTCGATCTCGCTGCAGAAGGCTCGCGCGATACTTCGCACTTGGTTCGCCGATTGCTCCGTTACAGGAGCGTTCAGAGTTAATCCGCTCTCAACGTCAGGGGTGAAACGAACCCGATCGGCCAGTTCGAGGAGACCGTAAACGAGTCCGCGCGTGCCGGAGCCGGACACGAGAATCGATGCGCGGCCATTCAATTTCCCGGAGCCAAAGAGAGCGCTTCAGGACCCTTTTAAATCGGGAATCGGACATGGCCCAGCGGACGACGTAGAATGTCGCGTCTCCCGCTTCAGCAGGAGAACCGGCAATCACACTGTCGGCGCCTTTGAGTTTGATTGCCTGTTGCAGCTCTCCGGCCGCCCATCGAATTGGCGCACTTGCCGCCAGTTGATCATGTTGATCCAGAACAATTGCGACTTTTTCCGAGGAGGCCGGCGACGGTTTCGCGCTGAAGCTGAGAGCGGTCAGGCCGGCAACTTGTTTTAGAAATTCACGACGCTGTAACCGGAGAAAGTCACCAGTGGCATGTAAAAGATCTCGTTGGCGAGTCTACGGCACCAGCACAACCGGAGCCTGCCAAAACGCGGCCTTCTGTCCGTCGGGATCGAGTACGGTCACCTGGCAATCGTATTTGCCCGCAGGGAGATTGTTGAGCGCGATATTAAATTCGAGCGGCGTAGTTTTCAAGCGATTGTTCAAGCCATCCGTGACTTTGACTGGCTGCGTTTCAAACGCCTTGGTTTGGGCGCGATAGAAGCTCACGAACGCGACGAGCGGCCGTCTCGATTCCGCATCCTGCTCGTAGGCCTGCAGATAAACATACATCTCGCCGCTCTTATGGAACACTCGCGTTACGCTCGGAATCAATTTTTGCCCGTTCTCGACCAGCGGGTTCGCTGCTTCGGCCCGGTCTTTATTCTTTACAGCGTTGAACAGAGCATCCTTAAGATCGACTCGCTGGCTGCTCAGTACCACGGAACTGATGGGAAGGCGCTTCACTTCTTTGTTTAGATTGGGAATCGTGAATTTGGTTTGAAACGTTCCGATTCTGCCGGTCTCGGCGTCGCGCGCCAGAAACTTGATGACGTACTTTCCAGGAAGAACAGTGAAGCCGGTGTCGTATTCGATCGGCCGCTTCGCCAGTTCGGCCGCGGTCGCGTCGCTCAGCTTGATATCGACTTTGTCGCGCACATTCGTGATGGTGGTGCCATAGTCGTCCTTGATTTCGCCCATGAAATCGATGAGAGTGTGTTCAGCGCCCCGGCGTTTGGCAAGCGCGAGCTCCCGGCCTGGAATTTTTACGATGAGAGGAACGAAATACTCGGCTCGATTCAATTGGAAGTAATCGACTTCCATAGCGATGGTGAGATCGGTAATGGGATCGGGCAGCATTAGCGCATCTTCGAGCTGGCGCTCTTTATCCGCTGCGGTGAATTTGTTGAACTGCTTGCCGGCGTAGTAGCCCTGGCGGTAATCGAGCTTCGCGGAGAGGTTCGAGTTCAGCGAGATCTTGATGCGGCGAAACTTGCCGTCCAAAGCCGTATTCGACGAGTAATAGCCAATGATGTAGTAGCTCGAAACGGCGTGCTCGGCCTGCACGATTCCCTTCGTGAGATCGTTATAATCGAGCAGAGCCTTGCCGCCCGTATCTCCGGCGAGCGCATACAGCGTGTCTTGCGAGCGCTGGAACGTTGTCGTGAGGTTCAGCGCCGCGGTTCCGGAATACATGCCGAGGCCGCCGGGAGACGCCTGTGTCGCGTCCCCAGCGGAGCCTGCGCCACCAAGCCGCGCGCGTCAATCGGCCAAAACGAAACGCCGGCTCGGATGGCTTCGTTGATGGTGGCGTGTAGCTGCGCCTGATTGTCCAGGCCATTCAGACGGAGTCCGCTCGCGAAATAAATGAGCGATTTCTTCTCGCTGAGCTGCCCCAACATTTTCGCGGCTGTTTGAAGCGCGGACAATTGGCGGTCGGTGTTGAAGATGTTGAACTCGGTATCGTCCTGGCCGAATGCGGCTCCGACATCGGGAGTGCTCGAGTCGTTGCCGCTCTCATCGAGCCCCTGACCTTCGCCTACGATCATGGTTTCAATGATGCTCAACAGCCGGTCGCGGTCGGCCGTGAAATCCTGCAGTACGTCGACGGAACCGCCCTGGTATCGCAAGACAGCCACCAGATCCGCGGGCGTCATCTGTGTCTGGATAAATTTCTTCGCGGCATCGAGGGCGCGTATTTGATCGGGCGGCGGCATGGCCGTCATGTCGAAGTACAAGGCCAACAGGCGGTGGTCTTTGAATCGAGGGTGTCCGGGCGACTCGGGTACGATTTGCGTGCGGGTGAGCCGGTCGTAGATTTTGAGATTCTCAGGCCGGTATTGAGTTGGGGGCGCCGGGCCTGGCGTTTGGGGCAGCTTCTGGTGTTCGAAAAATCGGATGGTCTGCGGCTGATCGTTTTCGGTGACCGTGAAATCCTTTGCGGTTAGTCCTTCGACAGGGTTGCCATTTTTGTCCGTGACGGCGACTGTCTCAATCACTAATTGAGTGCTGGTGATGAATGTCGACGGATTATTGGCGCCGGCCGGCGCATTCTGCCCGATTTGCTGGCCCCCAGCGCACACAGCGAACAGAACCGCGACCAGGCTGAGGCCGACGGCCGTTTGCAGCTCATGCATCCGCATCTTTCAAAACCTCAGGCGCATCGTAAGTTCGACGCTGCGCATCGCATTGGCGGAGGTTGGCAATCCGAACTGCGTGCCGTTCACGATTGTGTTCCAACTCTGATACGTCACGTTGTTGAACGCATTTGTCGAGTCGGCGCGCACGTCGAGATTAAAGCGATCGCTTAACCGGAATGTCCGTCCCATCGAAGCGTTCAAAGCGAATTGCGCGGGGCCTGTGATGCTATTTCTTCCGGCATTGCCCCATTGGCCCGGCAAGGGCGCTGTGAACGCTGTTGGATTCAGGTACAAGCCCGAAGGGGCTGCATAAAGCGGCACGCCGGTGTAGTTTCCTCGGATCGCGTTCAGTTACGCCTGTGCCCGGTACTGCCGCGAGATATTCGGGAGTTAGCGGCAGACCAGTGCCCGCAGTGATCTCCGTAGCGAATGTCCACTCTTTTAAGAGCGCGCCTCGCCAGCCGCTGAGCAGTGTTCCTCCCGCCATTCCCATGCCCGTTGTGTACTGTAACTGCGCGGTCAATAGATGCCGCTGATCGAAATTCGAGAGGCTGCGCTCGGCGCTCAGGTTGAGCCAATTCTGCGCGATCGCGAGATTCGATTGGCTGCCTGCGGTTGGCGCCGCTGTCCCGCTCGATCCCGATGTTCCGCCCGATGCTGCTGTGCCTGGGCTCGACGAAAGTTGTGCTCCCGAGTTTGGCGTTGCACTTTGATTCACGCCATAAGCCCCCCCGCCGCCCAGCACTGCGTCGTTGTCGATGGATTTCGAGAAGGTGTACTCGAGCGTCCCGGTAAGGCCGTTGTGCAGCCTTCGGCGCAACTGGATGTCGGCTGCTTCGCGGCTTGAATTGCCGTTCGAGGTCATGTAGGCAAATCCGGTGGGACATGTGGGGCACGAATTCACGGCTCCGATGGGATATGTATTCGGCAGGAATTCCTGCGCTCCGCGCGTTCCTTTGATACCGAGATAGGTTGCCGTCATTTGCAGAGAGCCTGGCAGATCGCGCTGCACTGATAACTTCCACTCTTGCGCATAGCCTACGCGGAAGTTCGGATCGATGCCAAACGTATTAGGCGTAGTGGACGGAGACACGTTGAACCCGTTCGCCAGCGTGAGCGGATTGGCCGGATTGTTCGAGACGCTAAAACTTTTCGATAGCGGCGGCTGCTGCGCCATTTGCGTGGCGATGGTTTGATAGACCGACGTGTTGTAGTACGTGCCATAACCGGCGCGAACGACGAGCGACGAGCCGGAGATAGGGCGCCACGCGATTGCGACACGCGGCTCGAACGCGCTCTTGTCGGGGCGAATGAGCGAATCGGGATAATGTTGGCCCGTCAGTGAGCCAACCGGATCGTTTGCCACCACCGGCACGACCGCCGCAAAACCAGGTGCGACATCAAGGTTCACCAGCCGGCCATACAGTTCTGTGATTGGCGAGCCGTATTCCCAGCGCACTCCTACGTTCAAGCGTGAGTTCCGGATTGATTCTCCAATCGTCGGCGATGTAGCCGTCGTAGAGCGAGTCGCGAAAATACTTATCGGCATTGCCGAAGGCGATGGAGCTGGTGTCGGGTATGCCTAGCAGAAAACTCGCGAAATCGGAGCCGGGCGCGCCGGTAAAAGTGAACGCGCCGCGCGGATTTTGCTGCGAGAGATAGTTGAATTCCTGGCGGCGGTAATCGCCTCCAAACGCGATGTTGTGGCCGCTGTGGCTCCATAACATGCTGTAGGACAGCGCGCCCGTTTGATTGCGATTGAAAGAGGGGAGGCCATCGCTCAAGCCCGCGATGCCGCTCGAAAACGTGAGACTCGGCGGACCCCAGTTGACTGGCTCCTGATTATTTCCCGAGATGCCTGCCAGGCCCGAAACGTTTTCGCGATTTTCAAAGTAGGGTGTAAGCCGGTTGGATAAACGGCTGAACTGATATCCAACATTCATGAACAGCCGCTGGCCGAAGCGATGCGACCAATGCAGCGTCGTGTTGATTCCCAACAGGTCGGTCGTATCGAGGAAACCAAACAGGTTCGGGCTGTCCGTGCGCGTGCTTTGAAACGCGAAACTGCCGTAGATCTGATCTTTGAAATTGAATGCCTTGTTAAAGCGCGTTTGGAGTGCGTCCTGATGGGTGGGGCTGGCGAGGGGAATCTCATAGTTGTAGCCTCCGCTGCCGGCGAAGTTCGGTGACGGATAAAGATTCAGGAGAGCTCGGGCCTGCGGACTGATACGATTTTGCGGAATCATGTTGCCGGGAAACGGCTGGCCGGTTGTGGGATCGAAAATCGAGCTTGCGAATTGCGAGAGATTTCCATTGCGCTCGGCCTCGGTCGGCATCAGCCCGGGCGTCGTTGTCACAGTGCTGTTTCGCGTCCACTGATAGAGGGCGAAAAAATTGGGGCCGTTCGGCATCAGATGCGGGATTTTCAGCGGACCGCCTAAAGCCGCGAGGCCGGTCAGGCGGTTGTAAGCGGGCTTCGGGAGGTTCTGACCAGTGACCGAGAACTGCTGAGCGTCAAGCGCCGAGTTGTCGAGTGTCATCCCGAGGAGGCCCGTGTATAGGCCGTTCCCGCCCGTGCGGTTATTTCCGAATGCCGGGAATTGCGCGAACGGCGAAGCAGCGCCGTTGTTCGTGCTGCCATTGATGAGGAGGCCATTGTCGGCGCTTTGATTGAGATCGTTGGCAGGTGCGCTTGTTTCAGGCGCGGGGGTTGGTTTTTGTTGTGGCGCTTGCGGCTGCTGTTCCGCTGTGGTCGCGACCGGTGCAGTTGCAGGCGTGGGCGCTGGCGCTGGCTTGGTCTGGGCGTTCATCTGATCGAGTGGCAGCATTCGCAGCTCCCATACCCGGCTTTGAGTGTTCGGCGCGATAGCGACGTCTTGCTTGAGCGTCGAGAAACCGAACATCTGGACTTCAATCGTCCAGGTTCCTTGGACCAAGTCGGGAAGCGAATAGACGCCTTGTTGATCGGTGACAGCGGCAAATCTCTTGTTACCTTGCGTTGCCGTCACGGTTGCGCCGGGGACCGGCAACCCGCCGTATGTGACCTGGCCGCGGTATTCGGAAGCAAGCAAGCTCGCAATGCTTAGCCACGCGACAGCCAGCCATCTCAAATCGGCCCTAATTCTCGGAGGGTTTCTCCACATGGTCGATGACGATGATCTCTACCGGCCCTTTTTGCGATTCGAGTTTGAGCCCAAGCTGTTCTTGCAAAGCGGTGAAAATGGAAGGGCCATTGGGATCGGGCGGCGGAGGTCCCATGCCGCCTTCCGGGCCAGGTCCGGGGCCTCCGCCGGGAGGTCCGCCAAAACCGGGGCCGCCTTGGCTTTGATCGGGCGTGTAATCGAGCTTGATATCGTAATTGCCTGTTAGCCCCGTCCGATCGATCACTTTGCGGCCTCGGTCCATCGAAAGCATATCGGCTAGCTGGGCCAAAGTAACCCCGTTCGATTCGAAGCGCCCTCTTCCCATCCGCATCATCGGGCGTCTATCGCCCTTTTGCTCCGACGGCTGTAATTTTGGCCCGCCCTTCGCGACAACCAGCGCGTATACAGGAAGCTCTTTTGTTTCGCGGTGAAATTTTAACTGGAAGCGGTCTTCTAACAGCGACTGTAGCCGCAAACGCTGCTGTTCAAACTGCTGTTCGAAATCGACGTGTTGCTGCTTTGCTGGGTCGTCGTTACCTGTGCGCTCCGGCGTTGCTTCAATATCGTAGCGGTCGGAGGCGAGCCAGGCCGGGCCGCCCTCGAGTTGAAAGGGCTGAAGTTTATAGGCCATGGTAATGAGCATCCTTATAGATACATTCGAAGCGGTGAACCTGCCGCTGCCGGGTACGCTGCGGATGCCAACAAAGGGAGTGCCCGACTTGGCCGGTTTGATTGATGCAACCTCGAAGGCGGGGCGCTCCTGGCTTTGCGGCGCCTGCGCGAGGCCGAATGCGATCGGTCCGGCGATTGCGGTAACGCGTGTAAATTGAAAGACGCGATTGAACAGAATCATTGCATTACCTAATTTTCAGAGGGTTTCTCCACGTGGTCGATGACGAGAATCTCTACCGGTCCTTTTTGCGGCTCGAGTTTAAGGCCGAGTTGCTCCTGAACGGCCGTGAAGATTGAAGGTCCATCAGGGTCGGGCGGGGGCGGCATGCGGCTACCCTCCGGCCCAGGGCCCGGCCCGCCGCCAAAAGAACCCATTTGGCTTCGGTCGGGAGTCCATTGAAGCGTGAAATCGTAGAGCCCTGAAAGCCCCGTCTTATCGATAGCGACACGGCCCACTTGATTGGACAGATTCGCGGCAAGATAAAACATCGACAGGCCGCGGGCTGTTAGCTGACCTGGGCGCATCATCATTGAACCCTTATTCTTGTCCTGTCCGTCCTTTGCTTTCTGGATTTTTGGGCCGTCCTTCGCAACCACTAAGGCGTAGATTGGCAGTTCTTTCGTGCTGCTGTGAAATGTAAGCTGAAATCGGTCTTCCAGCAGCGACTGCAGCCTCAGCCGCTGCCTTTCTCTGAAAGCGTTGCGTTGATTCTCGGTAAACTTCGCCTGGTTCTCGTCCGAAGATTCGTCTGCCTTCGCGACGATGTCGTATTTTGCGGAGTTGATCCAATTAGGTCCTCCGGAGATTTGAAAATCATGAACGTTATAGGCGTTTTGAATGAGGAGCTTTACGCTAATGCCGTTGGCCGTATACCTGCCGCCTGGCGTGTCCCGTATGGACATAAAAGGGCTCGAAGAGTCGCTCGGTTTGATCGACGCCACCTCAAAGGTTGGGCGGTTTTTCGAAGAAGCCTGCGGCTGAGTCTGGCTTTGCGGCGCGTTTGCGAGGCCATGCGCGATCGGGCCGGCTATCGCCGCCATGCCAGCAGCGACGAGCAGCAGCTTCCTTCCAAAATTCAGCTTGTACGCGACGCGATGCGTCATGATGCGCACAATTCGTTGCTTGAGATCGGAGCCGGTGACTCCGGACACGCACGCTAAAGGCGACTCGAGATAGAACTGGCAGGTTTTTAGGATGCTCTCGGCGTAGACTTGCGGCTCGCTGCCCATTTGCAGCACTTCTTCGTCGCAGGCTCGCTCGCGCTCTTCGATCAATCGTGCTCCGATCCACCAGACCAGCGGATGAAACCAGAAAATGGCTTCGACCAGCATGTGAATTGCGGCGGCTAAGTTGTCGCGGCGGCGAACGTGGCACAATTCGTGAGCCAGGATGGCCTTCAATTGCGCGGGCGCGAGATGTTCCGTTATCCCCTTGGGTAGTAACAAGACTGGATGAATAATGCCGAAGACGCCGGGTTCGAGAGTGGCCGATGAAGACAGCACGGGCACTTCCGCATCAAGAGCCAGGAGCGAGGCTGACCTCACCGCCGCACGGATGCGGCGCCAACGAATCCACCAAAAGAAAACGACGGCTATGAGACCGCATGCCCATATCGCAAGCAGAATGGCGGGAATTGCAGGCGCCTTGGCGGCCACGGGCCGGATTGGTACAGCGGCCGGAATCGCAAACGGTACGCTGATTTGCTCCATGACGACAGAAAACTGAGGCCGAGCGATTGCAGGACCACTGGACCAGCCAAGGCGGCTGCCGATAGCGACCAACAAGGAGAAGGGGGCGAGAAATTTCACCGACGCAACGAGCCAAAGCCAGTAGCGCGTCCGCGCGTGATTTTTTCTTGACGCAAAGGCGAGCACCGCCGCCGCGGCGGCAACCAGCGTCGATTGCCATAAGTGGTTGAACAGCGGCGATAGGTATGCGGGGATCATGGCGCTACCTAATTCTCGGAGGGTTTCTCGACATGGTCGATGACCAGAATGTCCATCGGGGCTTTTTGCGATTCGAGCTTAAGGCCAAGCTGTTCCTGAATTGCCGTGAAGAGCGAAGGACCGGTCGATTCGGGCGGCGGCGCGTCGCCAGGCCCTCCTGGCGGTACTGGGCTCTCCCGTTCATCAGGAGTCCATTGCAGCGTGAAATCGTATCTGCCCGGAAGCCCGGTCTTGTCGATGACGATGCGGCCGGTGATCCGCGAGAGGACGTTGGCAAACATAGATAGCTCTATGCCCGTCGAAGTCAGGCGCCCGGGACCCTCCATCGCAATACCGCCGCCCAACCGCCGAGTTTCGCCTGGTTTTGGACTTCGTGGGAGTGGGGCGGGCTTATCCGGCGGCTTGAAGGTTGACTTGTGCAGCTTCGGGCCGTTTTTTGCGACGACCAGAGCGTACACAGGAAGTTCCTTCGTTTCGTGACTCAACGAGAGTTTGAATCGCTCGGCCAACAGCGACTGAATCATCTGCATGAGCTTGTCTCGCCGCTGATCCAGAGGGAGCTTGTCAAGTGCGGCCTCTTCGGGTTTGGCGTCGATATCATAACGTTCGGAATTAAACCAGGACGGCGCCCGCGCAAGCTGAGAATCTTTGACTCCGTACGCTTCTTCCAGAAGCAGCTTCGCCGTAATCCCGGTTGCGACGAACCGGCCGCCCAGCCCGAACTGGAGCAGCCCGCCTCGGGTTCCGGGTTTGGCGGGCTTAATGGAGGCGACTTCGAAGGTTGGGCGATCTTTGGAAGAAGTCTGCGGCTGAGATTGTCTTTGCGGCGCTTTTGCGAGACCGTATGCGATCGGTCCGGCTATGGCCGCGACTCCGGCGGCCGCGAGCAGCAGCTTTCTTCCAAAATTCAGCTTGTACGCGACACGATGCGTCATGATGCGCACGATGCGCTGCTTGAGATCGGAGCCGGTGACTCCGGACATGCACGCCAAAGGCGACTCAAGATAGAACTGGCAGGTTCTTAGGATGCTCTCGGCGTAGACATCCGGCTCGCTGCCCATTTGCAGCACTTCTTCGTCGCAGGCGCGCTCGCGTTCTTCGACCAGGCGCGCTCCGATCCACCAGACCAGGGGATAGAACCAGAACGTCGCTTCGACCAGCATGTGAATTGCGGCGGCTAGATTGTCGCGACGGCGAACGTGGCACAATTCGTGAGCTAGAATCGCTTTCAATTGCGCGGGCGCGAGATGCTGGGTGATGCCCTCAGGCAGTAACAAGACCGGGCGAATGATGCCGAAGACGCCGGGTTCGAGAGTGGCCGGCGAAGACAGCACGGGTACCTCCGCATCAAGAGCCAGGAGCGACGCTGACCTCACTGCCGCGCGGATGCGCCGCCAACGAATCCACCAAATGAAAACGACGCCGATGAAACCGCATGCCCATATCGCAAGCAGGATCACAGGAATTGTAGACGCCGCGTCCGCCGCCGGCCGCATTGGCATAGCGGAGGGAATCGCAAACGGCTGGCTGATCTGTTCCATAACGAAGGAAAAGCGAGGCCGAGCGATTGCGGGACCGCTGGACCGCCCAAGGTGACTGCCGATAGCTACCAACGAGGAGAAGGGGACGAGAAATTTCAGCGACGCAACGAGCCAAAGCCAGTAGCGCGCCTGCGCGTGATTCCTTCTCAAGGCAAACGCCAGTATCCCCGCCACAGCCGCAACGAGCGTCGATTGCCACAGATGGTTAAACAGCGGCGATAAGTATGACGGGATCATGGCTAGTTTTCGGTGGGCGCTTTTTCTATATGGTCGATAACGAGGATCTCGGCTGGGGCCTTTCTCGGTTCAAGTTTCAGCCCAAGCTGCTCTTCGACAGCCGTGAAGATAGACGGAGCGTCACTGGCTTTCGTCACGGCCTCGTCTGCTTGTTCCGGCCGGTTCGATTGTTTGTCATCCGGTGTCCATTCGAGCTTGAAATCGTAAGTGCCCTTGAGCCCGGTCTGGTCGATCACAGGACGGTCCGTCTGGCGGGACAAGACTTCGGCGAATTGCGCCACAGACATGTGCTGCGCGTACAGGTGTCCAGGGCTTGAGTTGGACGTGGAATTAGAGTGGTGGGGCTCGGTTTCTACTGCCTGGAGCTTTAGCCCGTTCTTCGCCACGACCAGCTCATACACCGGAAGCGCTCTCTCTTCGCGGTGGAGCGTCAGCTTGAAACGGTCAGTCAAAAGCGACTGCAGCATTAATTGAACTTGCTCCGGCCTTGCCGGGCCACCTGGCTTTGCTTCAATGTCGTATCGTTCTGATTTCAACCAGCCCGGTCCCGAGATCTGATAGCTTCTCACTCCATATGCCTGCCGGATGCATTCTTCGAGGGTGATATTCGTTCCGGTAAACCGTCCTTTGTGATCGCTCCAATCGGAATGGTGGCTATCGGATTTGTTTAGCTTTATCGATGCCACTTCGAATGACGGCAAAGTTCCCGGTGCCGGCGGCGGTGTTGCGGCTTGGCTTTGCGGCGCATTCGCGAGGCCGTAGGCGATAGGCCCGGCGATGGCTGCGACTCCGGTGGCCGCGAGCAGTAATTTCGTGGCGAAACTCAGATTGTGTTCGGCGCGATGCGTCATGATGCGGACAATTCGCTGCTTGAGATCCGCACCTGTCACGCCCGACATGCACGCGAGCGGCGATTCCAGATAAAATTCGCACGTTTTCAAGATGCTTTCGGCGTAAACTTGCGGTTCGCTGCCCATCCGCAGTACTTCTTCGTCGCAGGCCCGCTCGCGCTCTTCGACCAGGCGCGCTCCGATCCACCAGACCAGCGGGTGGAACCAGAAGAGGGCTTGGATGAGCATGTGAATCGCGGCGGCTAAGTTGTCGCGACGGCGAACGTGGCACAATTCGTGCGCGAGGATGGCCTCGAACTGAGCGGGAGCGAGATGCCCGGTTATGCCTTCGGGCAGTAACAAGACTGGGCGGAAGATGCCGAAAATGCCGGGCTCGATCGTGGCAGGGCTGGATAAAACTTTGACTGGCGCGTCAATGTTCAAGGGGGACCCGGTGAGCACTGCCGCGTGGATGCGCCGCCAACTCACGTACCAGCGCAACAGAACCACGGCACAACCGAGGAGCCATAGCGCGCAGAGAATCGCCGGCATGTAATCTTGGGCTGGGCGAACAATATGAACGGCAGGGACATTCGGCTGCCCTGGCACAAAGGGCTTATTGATCTGTTCCATCACAACAAAGAACTGTTGTTTCCGAGTGCCGGGAGCCGTCGACCATCCAAGGTGACTGCCCAGTGCGACAAGCAGCGAAAACGGAACCAGAAACTTCACCGACGCGATGAACCAGATCCAGTAGCGTACTCGCGCGTGATTCCGTCTCAACGCAAGCGCGAGCACCCACGCTACAGCCGCAACCACGGTCGATTGCCACAAATGATTGAATAACGGTAGAATCATTGCGGCTCGTCCCTTCGTTCCAGCTTTCGGAGCGCTTTTTCGGCTTCTTTCACGTCGTCCAAAGTAAGCTTGCCCGATTCGATCAGATGCGCCATTACGGGCTGTGTGCGACCGCCAAACAAGCCCAGCAAGTCGTCGATTAGCCTGCGCTGCGCGGCATTGCGAGAAAGGGCGGCTTCAAAAATGTGAGCATTACTGATCTTCTTGACGCGCCGCAGGGCCTTTTTCCCTTCCAGACGGTAGACGGTGGTCTGAATGGTTGTGTAGGCCGGCCGATCGAGCTCCGGAAACGCCTTCTGAATCTCGCGGATGGAGGACGCGCCCCGGTTCCAGAGCGCTTCCATGATCTGGAGTTCGAGTTTCGTTAATTTGGGCAAGGCCATATCGGTTCTACTAGTCTCGTTTGTAATCCTACTATAGTCGTATGTATTTGCCAAGGGGGTTTCGAGAAACAAGCCGATTGACAATCGGCCGCAGGTTTTGACAACCTGCCCCACATATCGTGACCGCCCCTTGACGAATTTGCAACGGGGGAGCATACTGAGGCTACTGAGTAAGCCATCTATGTATTGCAGGTTTCGCAGCGCATAGGAGGTAGAGATGTCGTTGCTGTCGCGTTTCGCCAATATTTTTCGCGGCCAGCGGCTGGATAGAGAGCTGGGCGACGAACTACTTTTTCACATTGAGGAGCGCGCCCGGGATCTGGTCCGGCAAGGATGGTCTCCGGACGACGCACGGCTCGAGGCACGAAAAATCGTTGGCAATCCTCTGTTGCTTCGCGAATCGAGCCGTGATATTAAGCTGATTCCGTGGTTCGAATCGATACTCCATGACGTCCGCTTTGGACTGAGGATACTTTGGAAGCGCCGAACGGCGACAGCGGCGGCGGTGCTGTCGCTCTCGATCGCCATAGGCGCCTGTACGGCTGCGTTTTCCTTGCTGGATGCGCTGGTTCTGCGCCCGCTGCCACTGCCCCATCCGGAACAGTTGGTCTATTTGTCGTATCCAGGACGCAATACCGACTCGTATTTCAGCTATTCACTCTTTACTAAACTTCGCGACGTCTCGAAAGGAGATGTAGAACTTTTTGGCATGATGTTCGGCGGCGGCCTCGTGCCGGTGGTATTTGGCGGCGCTCATGGAGAGATAGAACGAGTTCGTCTGCAATCCATCACCGGGAATGCGTTCTCCGTTCTTGGCGTAAAGCCGGCGCTTGGACGGTTATTGACCGCGGAAGATGATGCGCCAACGAATCGCGATGCAGCGGTGCTCAGTTATGGATATTGGATGAGGCGCTTCGGCGGGAGCCCGGCTGTTCTCGGGCAATCGCTAGTCCTGAATGGTAAGCGATTCCACGTCGCAGGTATCGCGCAGAAAGGTTTTAGCGGCGTCGAACCTGGCTATCTGAACGATGTCTGGATTTCGGCTGTGAGCCTCGTTCCCGAACGAGCGTTGCAAGATCCTGATTCCGGCTGGGTTACGGTATGGGGACGTTTGCGCGAAGGCGCAAGTCGCGAGCGAACACAACAAGCGCTACAGGCAACGTTTACGAATTTTCGCCGTCAACTGGTTCGGTCGCAGTTCCAGCGTGGTGCGCCGCCCGTTGCAATCGCAGCTTTCGTGAATGCGCCCTTGACTCTGAGGCCGGCAACGCACGGGCATGACTCTCTATTTCGTTGGGAGTTTAAGCGCCCATTGTGGATTCTGGCCGCGTTTGCCGGTCTACTGCTGCTTATCGCCTGCTCGAACGTAGCCAATTTATTCGTTGCGCAGACGGCGGCGCGCGAGCGCGAGATGGCCATGCGCATTTCAGTAGGCGCGGGCCGGAGACGGTTGATGCAGCAAATGCTCATTGAGAGTGCGCTTATTGCGGCCGCCGCTTGTGCTTCGGGGCTGGCATTCGCCACTTTCATGGAGCGGGCCATAGTGGGAGTGTTGGCGCCCACCGATTTCCCCATCTATCTCGATCTTCAACTTGATTGGCGCGTTCTCACGTTCAGCGCAGCAGCCGGATTATTGACTACTGTGCTGTTCGGCTCGGCGCCGGCATTGCGCGCATCCGCCGTCCGACCCGACACTGTGCTGAAATCCGGAGGTTTTGGAGGATCAAGCAGAATCGGCGCTCTTCGTCCGCTCCTCGCCCTGCAAATTCTCTTTAGCGTGGCAGTGCTCTTTGTCGCCAATTTACTCCTGCTTTCTTTCCGGAAGCTGACCACTGTCAATCTTGGCTTCGCAAAAGATGGCGTGATTCTCTTTACGATCGAAGCCAAGGGCTTGGAAGGCGAGCCGGCACGAATCGCTCAACTGCAGTTGCTCGATCAGGTTCGGCGGGTTCGGGGCGTGGAAGCCGCCAGTTTTTCCGGAACAGGTCTGATTGGCGGACCATATCAATGGGTTGTGACACCGGCGATCCAGCTTCCGGGACGCGAGTTGGACCGGAACGGACCGAGATATCTGGAGGTCTCGCCCGGATTTTTCGACACCATGCGAATTCGCTTGCTCGAAGGCCGCGATCTCGGCCCGCGCGATACTGAGCCAAATTCGCCTTCCGTCATTGTCAATCAAGAGTTCGCAGATCGCTACTTTTCTGGAGACAATCCTCTCGGCAAACGCTTTGAACTCCAAGGTGACGATCCGAAGCCAGTCGATCACCAGATCGTTGGCGTGGTTGCCAACACGAAATACAACAATGTTCGTGAGAAAGCGAAGCCCACGGTCTACGCGCCGCTGCGGACGCTCAACGGCGGCACTCTGGACGTGCGCGCTGCCGGGCATGCCGTCCCCGCCATCGCTAAGCTGCGAAGACGAATTGAGCGAATGGACTCAAGAATCCGCCTCAGCGGCGTGACTTTACAGTCCACGCGCATCGACAACACGCTCGTCAGCGAGAGATTGCTGGCTCTGATCTCCGCATTTTTCGCGAGCACCGCGCTGGTACTGGCGGTGGTTGGAGTGTACGGCGTGATGAGCTATTCGAGCGCGCGAAGAACGAAGGAAATTGGAATCCGCATAACGCTTGGAGCGCGCCGGCTCGCGGTGGCCCGCTTAATCGTCGGCGATTTTGTACTCGTGACTTGCGCCGGCCTGCTCATGGGCGTCGGAGCGGGATGGGGGCTCTCGCGGCTCGTCGCGTCCTTGCTCTACGAGGTGAAGCCGTCGGGGCTGTGGAGCCTGATGTTGCCGGTTGCGTGCCTGCTCCTTGCCGGTGCGATTGCGGCTCTTTCGCCGGTTCTGCGGGCCGTTCGAGTGGATCCGGCGATCACGCTTCGCTATGAGTGACCCACGGCGGCTCGGAATTTTCCTATAGGGCTGCCCTCGCAGGACTCCGATTGAATCTATAAATCTGATACAATGCGCCTATGCGTTTTGGTTATAGCCGCAGCCCGTTGTAGCAGTTCTACAATTCGAGCCAAGGCTCACATCCGAAGCGCCGTCCTCGGCAGCATCACTCTTAGCCTGAGTTCGCGAGCTTCTAGACCTCTTCACAAGGAGTATTCGAGCTTAGTGAAACTTTTCTCTAAGAATTTATTGATTTTTGCAGCCATTCTGGCTGCGCCGCTCACGATACAACTCGAGCACATCGCGCGAGCGAGACCGACGGAGCCTCAGAATACAAGCACCGTGTCGGACCCCAGAACAGTGCGGTTGCATCGCTTTTTTGCGAAGCTACATTGTCCAATCAAGGATCTGGCCGAAGAATTCGTTCACGCGGCGGATGATAACGATCTGGATTGGCGGCTGCTCCCAAGCATTTCGATCATCGAATCGAGCGGCGGCAAGGCTTACAAGAACAACAACGTGTTCGGTTGGGCCAATGGCGATCATGTTTTCCCGACGATCGGAGCCGGGCTGCACCAGGTGGCATTCGCACTGGGGAAGTCGTTTATTTACCGGAATCGGACAACGGACGAGAAACTGCGGTTATACAATCCAGCTGACGATTATCCGGCCCGAGTAGAGCAAGTGATGTACCAGATTAGTCCGGTAGTCGATCTGAAAGTGTCGGACCGGCAACCCCGCTTGCCTCGTGCCGAACTGGGATTCCTGGCCCGGAACTAACTGAAGATAAATTTACTTAGCCCATCCCACTACATTGGCGATGGGAAATGGTTTAATCCAGACCACAAATCTGGCGCAGTTTAACAATCTAATTCAGGAGCTCACGCAGGGTGGTCCCAAGCGCACGGTTTACCAACCGTGGGAAATGGAGCTTCTGTTGGACTTCAGCACCTGCCGCCTTCGGAGGTCGGCTCGCGGCGAAGTTCTCCGGCGTTATCAGCGGTTTGTTCAGCAGTATTTTCTGCGCGGCCAGTACGCATTTCCGCCACCTTCGTCCTTTCTGGCCGAGGAAAGAGCCCGCCGCAATAAAATCCGAGCCACGCAAGCCTCCCCATCCCCCGAAGTTTCCGCCTCCGCTTAATTCCCATTAGTCCGCTACTTCCCCGGCTACGGTATCCTCAAAGTTGGAATCGTGAGGAGTTGATTGAGTGCCTGAGCCGAAAACGGAGCGGATGGTTTACTGCGTCAAGTTGAAGAAAGAATTGCCGGGACTGGATGAAATTCCGTTCGATGGCCATCCCTTAGGAAAACAGATCTACGACAGCGTCTCGAAGGAGGCATGGCGCATGTGGGTCGAGCAGATGAAGATGATCATGAACGAGTATCGTCTGAATCTGGGCACGCCCGAAGCGCAGGAGTTCCTTCTTCAGCAGATGGAAGCGTATTTCTTTGGAGAGGGCGCAGCGCACCCGCCCGGTTATGTTCCCAGTCATTGACGACATCCCCCACGATTTAGGCGTTTCAGGCGATTAGTACGTCGATCCGGTGTTGAAGTACTTGCTACTCCTTGTTGCGGGCGTCAGTTTTTCGCTTGCAGCAGCCGATCCAACAGCCGAGGCGCTGGCCCGGGCAGCTCAGAAAGCACAGAACGCGGGCCAAGTGGTTCGCGCGTACATGCTCTACGCGGAAGCGGCGGCGAGAGACCCAAAGAATGAGAAATACCGCGTCAACCGCGATGGTTTGAAACCGCTGGCCCAGTTATTGAGCAAAGCCGGCGTTGAAAAGGAACCAAGCCGGGACGAGCTGCTTTCGAGCGTCCCGGACGATTCGGAAGAGCCGCTTCAGGAGCTTGAACCCTCCGAGCGGCTGGAAATGGAAAAGCTGCTGCCTCCTCCGGCGATCGTTCTTGCCGCGGGGAAGCACAGTTTCCACGCCCGGGCGGATGAACGGAGTTTGTACGAGACAATTGCGCGCGCCTATGGCATAAGCGTGGTCTTCGATCCGCAATTTCAGGCGGAACCCAGAGTGAGCATCGATCTGGATGACGTGGATGCGAGGCAGGCGCTGGGAGGAGTCGCCCAGGCGACGAATACGTTCCTGTTCCCGATCTCGGCTCACGCCATTTTCGTTGCCAGGGATACTCTGCAGAAGCGGGACGAGTATGAGCCTCAAATTGTCGTGACGGTCCCCTTGCCCGAGGTAACCGATCCCAAGGAAATGACGGAAGCTTCGAATGCGGTCCGGCAGGCCTTCAATCTAAGGCACATCGGCATGGATTCGGCTGCGAACGCGATCGTGATCCGCGACAAAATCTCCTCCGCGAATGCCGCGAGGTCGCTGCTCGAGACGCTCATCCGGCCGCCGGCGCAGGTGGCGATCGATGTGCAGATCTACTCGATTGACGATCAAACCACGCTGCAGTACGGACTTTCGCTGCCCAATACGTTTCCCGTGATTAATCTCGGGGCCGGTTCACAGACCTTGATTTCGATACCCTCGGGTTTCGTGAATTTTTTGACTTTTGGCGGCGGCGCCACTTTGTTTGGCATCGGCGTCACCAATGCAACTGCTTTTGCCACCTATTCAAAATCTCACGCGCAGAGCATTTACGACGCGACTGTGGTGGTTTCAAGCGGGCAGACAGGGCAATGGCACGTTGGCGATAAATATCCGATTCCAACATCGCTCTCCCTCGGTTCATCGCAGCTTGCCAATCCCCTTTCTGGATTTGTGGCACAGATTCAAATGGTGGATTTGGGAGTGGTGATCAAGGTTAAGCCCGAGATGCACGCCGACGGCGACATCTCGATGGATGTTCATGCCGAATACCAAGCCCTCGGCCCCCTAACCTTCAATACCGTCCCGGAGATTCTGAACAGCCAGTTCGAAGGGTCGGTCCGGCTGCACACCGGCGAGTGGGCGATCCTGGCCGGACTCGACTCGCAGACCTCGAGCGTCACAAGAAATGGCATCGCCGGGCTGTCTGACATTCCAGTCATCGGCGATCTTTTTACGGACATCAACAAAACGCGAGAGCGGTCGCAAACGTTGATCGTCCTGAAGCCGCATCCGCTCTCGGAAACGGCAGTCACCGACCGGCAGCCAGTTTATATAGGCGGCGAATACGGGCGCAAGGTTCTGCTGTGAGGGCGAAGTTCACTTGAACCAACCAAGTTTCGTCGTATCCGCTTCCTGGCGGTCGCGGTTCCGATACGCACGCTTGACTCATAAGAACTTACAGAACCACGCAGGGTAGCAAGCAGCTGAGAGCAAATTTTGAATCGGCAATAGATGTACATACATCTATTTTCCAGGAGCGGATTCCATGGTGGTGCCTGCCTTGCCTTGCATGTGCGCTAGTTTTCGACGGGCGGCGCGCGCGCTCACCCACCTCTACGACGAGGCGCTGCGGCCGCTCGGGCTGCGAGCGACGCAATTCACAATCCTGCAGGTGCTCTCGCTCGCCGGCGAAGTGTCCCAGGGCGAACTGGGCGAAATGCTGGCGATGGACAGCACTACTCTCACCAGGACGCTCGCGATTATGAGCCGGCACGGGTGGGTCGCGGAGCGGCGCGGAGAAGACCGAAGAGAGCGCTTACTGAGTCTGGCCAAAGCCGGCCGCGATCAATTCAAGCGGGCGCTTCCTGCGTGGGAGAAGGCGCAGACGCGGTTGGGTAACCAATTGGGAAAGCAGCGCTGGCAAAGTCTTCTGAAGTCAACCAATGAAATAACGATACTTGTCACAAAAGGAGAAAGCTTGTCATGAACAACATTAATTATGGAAAGGTCACGGCCGGGCTTCTTGCAGTCTGGTTCGTCTTTTCGCTGTCAGCTTCGGCCCTGAACGTATTTAAAACCGCTCCGAGCGACCCACCTATTGCTCTCGGGCTCGAAGTACTGATTCCCGTTGTCGTGTTCTCGCTGTGGTTTGCTACATCGGAAGGATTCCGGCAATTCGCACTATCGTTGAATCCGCGCGCACTGACCTTGGTGCATACGTGGAGGCTCGCCGGGTTCGTATTTCTGGTCTTGCAGACGTACAGCATTCTGCCCGCAGTATTTGCGCTGCCTGCCGGGTGGGGCGACATCGCTATCGGAGCGACAGCGCCGCTGGTGGCATGGAAGCTTGCCAATCCCGGTCGGCGGAGATGGTTTATTCTTTGGCAGGCACTGGGGATTGCGGATTTGTAATGCCATAACGCTCGGCACGACGGCCCGTCTGATCAGTCCCCAGGGGCCGGCAACTGCGCCGATGACCATGCTGCCTCTGAGCCTGATTCCGACGTTCGCAGTACCGCTGCTCGCCATCCTGCACATCATCTGTATTGCCCAGGCTCGGCGATGGCATGAGCGGCGAACCTGGGGAGTTCAGGAAAATGCGGCGCCCTCACACTCCTACTGACCGGGTGGGAATTGCTGGAAGTGCACGGTGACAGTTCCCAAAGTATTTAGCGAGGTGAGCGGTTTCTGCTTGGTTACGTCTTGAAGGTAGAATGTCGTCCCATCAGTGACCCAGCCGGAGGCGGTCGCGGTACCGCTGGTTGAGCCTTGCGCGAACAAAGGCCCATTCGGGGCTCCGATGTGTATCTCCGTCGTAATCACCGAGGCAATCGCAGTCCAGTAGAAAGTAGTCGTCGCGAATTGGGTGCCCTCGGGAACAGGAATTGGGTTGGGGCTTGCCTGGAATGACGCCGTAGGGACGGTGGGCAGGAAGCTTGCCGTTTGCGTGGCGATCGTAAATTGCGAAGTCAGCGGTTGGCCGGTGCTTACGTCCTGCAGGTAGAGGACGGTTCCGTTCTCGATCCATCCCGAGGCTGTAGCAGTTCCCTGGGGTCCGCCTTGCGTAAACAGAGGTCCATTGGGCGAGCCAACGTGCACCTGTACGGTGGTTGCGTTGGCGCTCGACCACACCAAATTAGCAGTGCCATACTGCTGGCCCGTGGGAACATTGACAGGGTTCTGCGCGAGCAACAAATATCCGCTCTCCGGCTGCAACTGCACGTATGCAGTTGCGGTATTGAGCACTGTGCCTGTTCCTGAATCGACGAGATAGAACGTCATGCCGTTAGTCACCCAGCCAGTAGCCGTTGCCGTACCAGTTGGACCTCCGTTTGTCACTAGTGCCGGTCCGTTAGGCGATCCCACGTGAATTTCGACATTCGAGGTGAGCGGCGAATTCCAACTCATGTTGGCCGTCCCAAGGAGCGTTCCGGTGCTACTGTATGGCGCGTAGATAGGGTTGGGGCTGATAATAAAAGCTGGCGGTACGCCTTGTTTTACAACAGGCGTGGTGCTGACAAGTGGAATCGGCACGCTGGGTTGCGATACATCGACCAGATAAAAGGTCAGGCCCGGCGTCACCCAATTACCCGTGGTTACGGAGCCCGAAGGTCCTTGCTGAGTGAACAGCGGGCCGGTAGGCGAGTTTAAGTGAATTTCAACGGTGGTCGAGGCAGGCGCGTTCCAGGTGAGCGTGGTTGGTCCGGATGAGATTCCCGGCGGCAGATCGACCTCGGACGCAGAAAGTGTTGTGACGCTCTGCAGCGTCCCTACCTGCATATCGATGGTGGCAAGAGTGTTGACGGCGCTGAGGGTCTTGCCGTTGCTCACGTCCTGGAGATAGAACGTCATGCCATTCGTCACCCAGTTTCCCGTGGTCGCGCTGCCGGATCCCCCGCTTTGGACAAACAACGGTCCATCGGGCGAGCCGATATGTATCTCGACCGTACCCACGCCCGATGTGCTCCAGTTGAGCGTGGTCTGGCCCTGAGCTACGTTCACTCCCGGCGCCACAATCGGGTTCGGCGAAGCGGTAAAGGTGACGAGGGAGTTCCCGCTGCCCGCCACGGGAAGCGTAACGATATTGCTGACGAAGGCATTCTGCGCAAGATAGAGCTGAGTGCTGGGATTGCTCGCAGCGCCGGAAGGTATGATCATGTCAACCTGATAGAGACCGATGGCTCCCGCGGGCAGGCCGGCATTGATCACCTGCGCGGTACTGGCTCCTAAAGTGGCGCTGACAGTCGACAGAACGGTATTTGGAGTGGGCCCGCTGTAACCTTGTCCGGTGGTCGGCGCCGCTACGTTGTAGAGCGGTCCAAGTCCGGTAGTGATCACTGAAACGGTTTCGTTCGGCTGAGCGGGATTCGACGGGGTGATGGGCGCTCCAGCGGTGTTGGCGCAGCATGTAGAACTTGTATACGCAGTGAGAACGAGGGTAGCATTCGAACTGACCGTTCCGGAAACGGCGATACCGTTGCCGGCGCTCCCTGCGGTTCTCGCCGTGAGCACGACGCGGTCGAACTGGCCGCCGGCGCTGGCGATAACGTTCGGATCGTTGCCGCCATCGATCAGATTAATAAAGGCATCGCGGACCGAATCGAGAGTGTCGGTCGATTGAACCGTATAAGTGTACGACTTGCTGGCAATCGTGATCGTTCCAGTATCGCCGGCCGTCACCGAGCCATCGACCGAGACAACAGCGGAAGCGTAATTACTGCTGTGTACCGCGGTGGCGGGACCCAGTTGAGTCCCGGTATTGGTGAAGACTCCCGGGTTGGCCGTCGCGATGATAATCGGCATGGCGTTGGTAATCTGCACTGGCCCGCTCGTGGGCGTTGTCCGGACAAAAATGCTCGAACTGTTTGCATCGGTGAACGTAGTGGGCAGTTGAGCCTTGATTTGCGTAGGCGAGGCATAGAGCAGCGGCGCCGGGTTTCCGTCCATGTAGACCTGCGCGCCTGCTAGAACCGTTGGCAAGGTAGTTGCACTGTCGGAAGCAGCCGCCGTTTGGCCATTGGTTAAGTTGTTTCCGTTGATCACTACAATCGTTCCGGGCGCGATGATCGCGGCGTTTCCGCCGGTTAGATAAGTGCCCGAAGCGGTGGCCGTTATGTCCGCGCTGCTGCTTGTCGAAGCGCTTAGCGAGATCGTATCGTTGGGTAGCTGGGATTGGCGCGACTGGAGCAGAACGTCTCCCAGAGTGTCGGATTCGGCAAGTACGTTCGGGTCGCCACTGTTGGCGTTGATATTTGTAGCGAGATTGGCGGCCACGGAATTCAAGGTGTCGCTCTTGGTGACCGTATAGGTGTAATTGTTTGTGGTGCTGGTGTTGCTGTTGCCGATGGTGATGGTGACCGTATCGCCCGAGTTGATCGTTCCGCCTAGGGACACTACGCCCTCCTGATAGATAGCGAGACTGGCCGCATTCAGGATGGAACTGGGTTGGAGCGACTGATTATCGCCCTCAGTGAAAACCATGACGCGAAGATCGTACGGATCCGTCGCGTAGAGATTCGTGCCGTCCCAGGCGAGCGACGTGGGTGTCCGAACTGTACTGGTGCTGGCGCGGTTGGGAATTACCGTAGAGGCGAAAGATAACGTGGGGTCGCTAACTACATCGCTGACCATGTCGGGCTGGCCTATAACCAGGTCGGCCGCGGCTCCGTTCGTGGTCGGAATCGTATTGAAAACTTGAATGCGGTCGTTGCCGCCGTCGGCGATAAACAGGCGGGTGCCATCCGAGAGCGCGTAGCGAGGAAAATCGAGACTGTTGGCGCATCGCGGAGAATAGGTCTTGTTGCCGCTGCTGTCGGTTCCCGTCGGGGCGCAGAGGTTAGGAACGTTGTTTTCGGCTGTCTGGGTCATATCCGGCTGACCGACAACGACATCCGCCGGCTGGTCGATAGACGTGGGGATGCTGTTCCAGATGAGCACCCGGTTGAAACCGAGGTCCGATACGTAGAGCCTGGTTCCATCGGAGGTAACCGACGTCGGGCTGAAGAGTTGATTCGCGGCTGCCGTAATGGTTGAGGAGGCTTGATTCGGCATCACCGCGGAATTGAAGTTGGCCTGTCCGAGAACCAGGTCCGCAGGTTGCTGATTCTGCGTTGGAATGCTGTTCCAGATGAGTACTCGCTGATTCTGCGTATCGGCGACAAACAACTTGCCATTTTGTATCCAGATCCCTTGAGGTCCTCGAAGTGTGTTATTGGCAACTGTGTTGGCCGTCGACACCGTTGATTGGTTAGGTTGACCGAGAACCACGTCGGGCGATTGTCCATTGGTCGTCGGAAACGTGTTCCAGATGAGGACCCGATTGTTGTCCGTATCCGCGACAGCGACGACGGTCCCGTCGGTCGCAACCGCCGTCGGATTTCTCATTCCTCCCGTAGTGGAGCTGATCTGGAGACCCTCGCTCGTGCCATTGAAATCGGATTGGCCCAGCACCAGTTCCGCCGGAAATCCGCAAACCGGGCAGCGGGGGTTCGAGCCGTTCCCAAAGTTAGCGACATCGCTGTGGGGCGACGGAAGAAAAGTATTGGCACTGTTATTGAAGATGAGAACCCGGTCGCCCGTCGTCGGATTTTGGTTCACATCGAACGACGTCGCTCCGATTCGGTTTCCGTCGGTAACCAGGAGGTTGCCGTTGGCCCACGCCAGCCCTCCCGGAGTTGCCATGACACTTTGATTTGGCGGATAGGTCTCGGTTGTAAATCCCATTTGTCCTATCACGGCCCAGGCGGCTTGGCCACTTTGAAACTGTTGTGCCGAAACGAGGGCACAAGACACAAATAGAGCGGCGAAACACTTCATAGGAAACGACATCAGAGCTGTTGAGAAAGACTCAGTATAGCAACGGCATGAGACGTATCCGGGCCAGGGTGCGTTGCGATAATCCGGTGACGAGGTGGCCTTAAAGCCGGCCTGGAGGGTCCCTCACAGGTTCTGGAGTTCTGTGTTGGCCGGGCCAGCCCGGCCTTGAAGGGGCTAGAGTGATTTGACACCGTTCCGGGCCTGATAGGTTGCTGTTACGGTTGTCGAAATCCCGCCTCGTGGCGTAAAGTCACCGATTACTTTTGCCGAAACGGGATGGCAGCTCTCGACAACGTCCTTCAGAAACCTGTTAACGACGTTCTCCTGAAATATGCCGATGTTCCGGTAAGCGAGTGTATACATTTTCAGACTCTTGAGTTCCAGACACTCTTTGTCAGGCGTATAGATGAGACGGAGAGTGCCGTGGTCGGGCAGGCCGGTCTTGGGACACACGGAAGTGAACTCCGGCATGACTATCTCGATCTGGTAGCCGCTTCCATACTGGTTGGGCCAGGTCTCGATCCGGGGGAGGGGCGCATCAATGCCGGAGCGGGCGTGCTCGCTCGTGTACTCTTTAGCCGCCTGGCTTTGACTTTTCTTCGTAGCCTGCTTCATTTCTGCTTTCTTTGGTCATGGGAAGCTTTTTGGAAAGGACCTCGAGGAACAGCCCGACATCGGTGACGACGCCTATCGCGTGTCCGGTCCCGCGGTCACTCACTTTTGTGGGCACGGCCGGGTTGATATCGACACAGACCACCTTAACCCAGGCAGGCAGCATGTTTCCGACCGCGATGGAGTGCAGCATGGAGGCCAGGCAAAGCACCACTCCGGCATCCTTTAACTGTTCGGCATAGGCGTCCTGGGCCCGATTCATATCGGTGATGCAGTCGGGAAGGGGGCCGTCGTCCCGCAAGCTTCCCGCTAAGACGAAGGGGACGCCGGCGCGCACACACTCGTACATCAAGCCTTTCGTCAGTTTGCCGCACTCGACTGCCTTCGCAATGCTTCCCGCGTGGTAGATCGAATTAATGGCCCGCATGTGGTTTCTGTGGCCGTGTTCTTCCTGCCGCCCATCGGAGGTACGGACCCCGAGCGAAGTCCCGAATAGCGCGGACTCGATGTCGTGCACAGCCAGCGCGTTTCCCGCCAGAACGGCGTCGATCCAGCCGGCTCGAACCATTTGCGATAAGGGACAAACGCCGCCCGTGTGGACAACAACAGGTCCCGCGACGGCTACGATACGCTTGCCCTCCTCGCGAGCGCCTCTCATCATGGCGACGGTCTGCTGGACGGCGGTTTCGACCTGGCGTTCGGACGAGATCTCATTGCTCATGAAGGCGAAGGACAGGCGGTCGCGCTCCTTTTCCTCGGGCATGACGCGAATGCCCTTCATGCCAACCACGACGCGATCGCCTGCCTCGATGTCGCGCAAGCGCCGGCAGAACGCCGCGCCATCGCGAACGACCACCATGCCGTCCATGCGCTGGTCCCGAACCTCGAGCCATTGGGCCTTGTGCCTGACCAGGGTCCGCTGATTCGTAGTGGAATAGAAATCCTCCGGAGCACAGCGGTTCCGGTCGGCCGTTTTCAGTTCGGCATCGCCGCCATCTACCGGAGAACAGCCCAGCCCGAGCAGTTGGGACAACATCTTCTCCATCTGCTCGCGCGTGGGTGCCTCAATTCGAAGCCGCAGCGTGGATGGATCGCTATTGGTCCGGCCTATCGAGAAATGTTCTACTTCGAATCGGCCGCCGAACTCAACCACGGAATCGAAAATACGCTCCATGATGTGCGAGTCGATGAGATGCCCTTGGGCCTCGACTAGTTCCGAAAGTAGAAACTGATTCATGAAAATGGAACGTGTGTGGGGCAGGATGGTATCCTGCGCGGCGGTTGTCTACCGCCGCTTCAATCCGCACCACGAATATGGCCGATTGCCAATCGGCCGCAGCTTATCAAGCTGCCCCACAAGGGCTTGCCCATAATTTGTAACACAGGCCTACTTCTCAGGGCCTGGTGAGAAACAGCGGAAGCCCATCCTTATTTTCGTAAGTTGGGCGGTACCGCTCGACGTTGAACATGGTTGCGATATCGACCCTGCGCGGGCCAAGCTTCGGGTCCGGGATAGCGACCATCGCGTATTTGCCATCGACGATAGCGGTCATCAAACCGCGTTTCTGTTGTTTGATGGCATCGTAAGCCATGGTGCCGAAAGTGGTTGCCACCAGTTTGTCCGTGAAATCCGGCGCGCCGCTGCGAAGATCGTATGTGAGATCGCTAACGACCGTTTCCTCGCCAGTGCGCTTCTTGATTTCGTCGCTGAAATCCTCGGCTACGTTGGCCTTCTTCCGGTGACCAAATGCGTCAGGCTCGCCATATTCGCGGACCTTGTACCCCTCCCATTCGGCGCCTTCCGACATGACTACGAGCGCATAATTGCTCGGGTTGTTCCGCTTATCGGTTATCATCAGCTCGATCATCTTGTCGAGATTGAACTTGTGCTCCGGAATGGCGCAACGAAGTGAAGTAACGTAGGCCGTGTAGAGCGCCGTGTAACCGGCATCGCGTCCGAAGACGCGAAAGATGCCGATCCGCTCGTGCGAGCCTACCGTGGTGCGTTGGCGCTGAATCGCATCGTGCGCTCGTGAAATAGCGGTCGAAAACCCGATGCAATATTCCGTGTTGCGCACATCGTTATCCATCGTTTTCGGAATACAGATAGTGCCGAAGCCCAGCTTATCGAGACGCGCGGCGTAGCTGAGCGTATCGTCTCCGCCGATGGCGACCAGGTAGTCGAGCCCTAGCTTGTCCAGATTTGCCAGAACCTGTGAGCTCAGGTCGAAGGTGACGGATGTCACACCCTTTTTCGTAGTCTCCGCCGAAGGGAACTCTTTGCCTTGAAGAAACTCGGGAATCTTCCGCATTTTGGAGGGATTGGTGCGCGAGGAGTGGAGAAACGTGCCTCCTGTGCGATCGATGGTGCGAGTGTTTTCTTTGGTCAGCGGCAATACATATCTTGCTTTGCTTGCCGGATCGTCGAAATTGAGATGCGTTAGGGCCTCCCAGCCTCTACGCAGCCCAATGACTTGATGTCCGTCGGTAGCGCCCCGGTAAACCACGTTCTTTATTACGGAATTGAGGCCGGGAACATCGCCTCCGCCTGTTAGAAGGCCGATACGGTTGCTTGCCATGCGGTTTTATAAATCGAGTGCCTGTATGAAGTCCCTTCATTGTAGCGACTGAAGTTCAGCACTAGTGATTCTTACAGTACGTGCCCGTGTTGCGCAAAATTCCCTGGCCCCAGCGACTTTTACAACGTTTTTACATGATCTTCATTGGGGTTGGGATCGTTTCTCGCCTATACTATTGCCGCCGTCTCGTTCTGCGCACGAGGCTTGCTTGAGCCGTGCGCCGGTTCACAACTCGTCATCCCGAAAATTTTTCGGGTTGCTTCAAAGGAGTCTTCACAGCCATGTCAGTCTTGAAAGTCCTCCGTTATTTCGTCGGAGCGGGAGCGATCCCGCTTCTGATAGCTGCTCTCGCGGGCAACGCTCCGGCTCAGCAATATGTTGTCACCACCCTGGTTACCAATACCACTGACCCCGATCTTGTGAATGCCTGGGGTTTGGCGCGATCGTCCGGGAGTCCCTGGTGGGTCGCCGATCAAGTGACCGGTAAATCCACCCTGTACAATGCCGCAGGGACAAAGCAAGGACTGGTTGTGACTTTACCCGGCGGGCATCCCACCGGCGCAATCTTCTACGGTGGGACCGGCTTCATCGTTCCGGGAACATCCAAGCCGGCGCTCTTCATTTTTGCTTCCACTGCGGGCCAGATCTTCGGATGGAACGGCAGCGCGGGGACTACCGCCGAGGTCTTGACCGCGACCTCCGGCGCTTCCTATACCGGAGCCACCATTCTTACCCACATCGGGCAAGATCTCTTGTATGCAGCCGACTTCCACAACGGAAGAGTGGACGTTTTCGATTCCATGCTGAGCCCTGTCGATTTCGGCTCAGACGCCTTTGTGCTCGAAGGTCCGGAACACTCCGGCTTTGCCCCGTTCAATATCCAGAACATCGGCAACGTGCTCTTTGTGACGTATGCCAAACAAGATGCCAAGAAGATTTTCGACGTGCCAGGCCCCGGTAATGGCTATGTTGCTGCGTTTACCTTCAACGGCAAATTGATCAGCGAATTTCAGCACGGCATCTGGCTGAGTTCACCTTGGGGTCTTGCCATGGCGCCCAGCGATTTCGGCAAGTTCAGCCACACCATCCTCGTCGGGATGTTCGGGAGCGGTCAGATTGCCGCGTACGATTTTCTTACCGGCAATTTCAGAGGCTTACTGAACAATGCAAATGGCGATCCCATATCGATTTCCGGGCTGTGGGGGATTAGTTTTGGAAGCAGCACAAATTCCGGCCCGTTTAACACCATGTACTTCGCTGCTGGAACGACGATTGGAACGGCTCGAGGAGCTGGCGGAGCTTTCGGCACTGTCACTCCCGTTACCACGGATTTGATCGAAGGCAACGATCAGTAGGAAGCTGTGATCGGCAGACGGTATTTGCCGTCTGCCGATCATTCACACCCACCAGGCGGCAGCCGCTGGCTCGCGGATAACAATCTGATTCAGGAACGCCGCGGCTTTCGACAAGCCTTCGTCCGGCGATAGGAGCGAATCTTCGTGTTCGATCGAAAGCACGTAGTCGTAGCTGTACATCCGCAAAGTAGAAATAAATTCGGTCCACCATTGGTACGCATGACCATAGCCTACGGTGCGGAAAATCCATCCCCGGTTCCGCTCGTCTGTATATTTCTTTGTGTCGAGCACGCCGGTTTTGGGCAGATTGAAATCGTAGATTTGGGTATCTTTGGCGTGCACGTGAAAAATCGCGTCGCCGAGGATACGAATGGCTTTGATCGGATCGATACCCTGCCAGAACATATGGCTGGGATCGTAATTGCATCCGACAGAATCGCCCGCAATGGACCGCAGCTTTAGCAGGCTCTCCGGGTTATACACGACAAAGCCCGGATGCATCTCGATGGCAATCTTTATGCCATGATCCTTGGCAAACTTGCCATGTTCGGTCCAGTACGGAGTCACTTTCTTTTCCCATTGCCACTCCAAGAGATCGAGATATTCGGGCGGCCAGGGGCATGTCACCCAGTTGGGAAACTTCGCGTGGTCGCTGTCTCCTGGGCAGCCGGAAAAATCTATGACCACCGGCACGCCGAGTTTGGCCGCCAGCTCGACTGTTTGCCGGCTCGTGTCGCGAAACTTTTTGGCGGTAGCTTCGTCGGGGTGAAGCGCATTGCCGTGACAACTCAAGGCGCTGATGGTGAATCCGTGGTCGTCCAACTTCTTCTTGAACTCTTTCAGCTCCTTCTCATGGTGGAGCATGGAGAGCTTACAATGCGGGTCGCCGGGATAATTCCCGGTTCCCAATTCAACCGTGTTGATGTTCAGAGTCTTGAGCTTTTCGAGAACTTTCTCGAGCGGAAACTGCGAAAGTAGCGGCGTAAAACATCCAACTCTCATAGGACGGGGAAGTCTCCTTGCGATTGACAAATGAATCGCTTTGGGCAGAATATCACGCGTCAAAATCCGGCCCGGATGCTCGTGGCCGCGCCGCGCCCTCGTCTGATAGCCTCGAAAAGGATGTTCTACGAAATTGAGCCGGATCCCGGCCCTGAAACGCCGCAGATCGTACGCATGATCGTGGAAATCCCGCGAGACTCGAGCAACAAATACGAGTTTGACGCGAATCTGAAACTATTCCGGCTCGCGCGATCGCTCTACTCGCCTCTTCACTATCCGGGAGATTACGGTTTTGTGCCGGGCACGATTGCCGATGACGACGAACCGCTGGACGTGATTTGCCTGGTCACGTCCCCAACGTTTACGGGCTGTCTGACGTACGTTCGACCCATCGCCGTGCTTGAAATGATCGACGACGCTAAGCTCGATCACAAGGTCCTGGCCGTGCCCGGGCGCGATCCTCGGCATAACGAGACGCGGGAGCTAAACGACGTTCAGTATCACGTGCAGCGAGAGATCGAGCATTTTTTCAGCATCTACAAAGAGCTCGAAGGAAAAAAGATGAAGATGCGAGGTTGGCGGGAGATAGAGGAGGCTTACGCTGTCATCACGCGCAGCCGCGAGCGCTTTCTGGCCTCGCGGAACGATGGAGATTGATTGACGGCGGCATCTGCCGTCTACCGGGAAGCGTGTGACGAGGGCTTCTCGGAACTCGCGACCGGCGAAACGCGGTTGTGGTGCGTCGGTCTGGAAGCGACGCTGAAGGCGCTCGAGCGGCTCGAGGCCGTGCTCGATCCCGAGGAAATTCTGCGCGCCAATCGCTTTCGCTTTGCCGAACATCGTCGGGCGTTTGTGATTGCCCGTGGATTGCTGCGCTGCCTCCTTGCGCAATTTTCCGGAACGGCCGCTCACCAGGTTCGCTTCAGTTACGGACCGCGCGGCAAGCCTGCGTTTCAATCTGACCGCGGTTTGCGGTTTAATGTTTCGCATTCGGGAGATCTGGTTCTGTACGCGTTCGCGCTCGATCGCGAACTGGGCGTGGACATCGAGAAGCACCGCAACATGAGCGATCTTATCGGCGTGGCAGAAAGATTCTTCGCGCCGGCTGAAGTGTCAAACTTGCTTAGCCTTCCTCCCGCCGAGCGCCCGGCTGCGTTCTTCCGATGTTGGACTCGCAAGGAGTCCTTTGTGAAAGCCATGGGAGATGGATTGTATCTTCCGCTCGATTCCTTTCAAGTCTCGCTTCAACCGGACGAACCAGCCGCGATCGTGCAGGTGAGCGGCTGCCAGGAGAGCAGATGGCGCCTGGCGGACGTGACGCCTGCAGAAGGCTATTCCGCGGCACTCGTCACTGAAGGCGTGCCTTCAGTGCTAACGGGATTCCGGTCGCAAGATGCGACACAACTTTTGGCGCTTCTCAAGTGCTAGAACTCGTCCTCGCCCTGCCCGTGGGATGTTTCGCCTTCCGCGGCTTTGACTAGATAGCTGACCAAATCGTCCAGCTCGCGGGCGCTGAGTGTCGAGGCATATCCGGCCGGCATCAATGATCGCGGTTGGTATTCAAACCTTGCAACTTCCGATTTGTCGAACAGGTGAAAGGTCCCGTCGAGAGTTTGGAGTTGAATCGAGAAATTGTCTTCGTTGCGAGCTATTCCCGTATATCTCTTCCCATCGCCCGTCACCACGATTGCCGTTCGTCGCCGCGGATTGAGATTTACGTTCGGATCCAAGATCGCCTTACGAACCTCATCGACGGCATGGGTGCTTCCATAACTGGATAGGTCATCGGCAATAAAGCCGCCATTACCACCGATCATGTGACATTCAGAACATCGAGCTTTCCCAAAGAAAAGCGACCGCCCCGCTTCGGGATTGCCGGTGAGACGCGCGGTTACGCTTTTTCCTTGGAGCACGCGCAGATAACTTACAACTGATTCAAGTTGATCGCCCTTGAGCGATGCGCCGAAGCCGGGCATACCGGCCGCCGGGATACCATTTCGAATTACATGAAGAAGCTCCGCGTCGGACATTCGCTGAACTTCGGGCGACGTGGCGATATTTGGAGCATGTTCGCCGCCCCGCGCATCGAGCCCGTGGCAGCCCGCGCACATCGAAGCAAACAGTTGCTGGCCCGCTTGCTGCGATTTCAGTGGCGCCGCGCACAAAAGAGCCACGATAATGCCGGCAACAAAAGAGGACATGGACCGTTGCATCCCGCGCATTCCATCATAGATCTGTGACTATCGCGAAATTCCTTGAAAGGTGGGGCGGACGATTGGTTTGTGTCGTCTGCCTCCTTTCAGCTTCAGCCCAGAGCAGAATGGACGGCCCGGTTTCGGCTTCCATCGACGTGTCTTCTTCCGATCTCGCAGCCCAACCTACAGCTGGAAATTGGCCATCTTATAACGGCGATTACACTGGGCGCCGCTACACCAGTTTGGCTCAAATCGGACCTCAAAATGTGGGGCAGTTAAGAGCGCAGTGGGTATTTCATTCGCGCAATTCGAACGTTCTCGAAGTTACTCCAGTAGTTGTGAACGGTGTGATGTTTGTTACGTCCGCAAACGATGCGTTTGCCCTCGATGCCCGAAGCGGCCGTTCGATCTGGCATTACTCGCGGCTAGTAACGCAAGGGTTGATCGACGATGCCTCGGCACACCACAATCGCGGAGTTGGCGTGTGGCACTCCCGAATTTACATGGAAACGGATAACGCCCATCTGCTGTGCCTCGACGCCCGATCGGGGAATTTGCTGTGGGACGTCGCGTATGCGGAGGGCAACAAGAATTATGGCGCAACCAGCGCTCCCCTGGTGGTGAAAGACAAAATTTTGGTTGGAACTTCGGGCGGCGACGATGGCGTCCGAGGCTTCGTTGCGGCGTTCGATGCAGCCACGGGAAAACTCGTCTGGCGCTTGTGGACTATACCGGGTCCAGGAGAATTTGGTTCCTCGAGCTGGCCCGGCAATACGTATCTGCGCGGTGGTGCGACTACATGGATGCCTGGGACCTTCGATCCGGAATTGGACACGGTGTATTGGGGGACCAGTAATGCAGCTCCCGATTTTGACGGCGCGCCAAGGCCGGGGGACGATTTATACACTGCGTGCGTTTTGGCTATCGATGCCGACGCGGGAAAGCTCAAATGGTACTACCAGTTCACGCCGCACGATCTCTTCGACTACGATTCGACACAGACTCCTGTACTTATAGACGCGACACACAATGGCAACCGCCGGAAACTGCTGGTCGAGGCGAATCGCAACGGGTTCGTGTACGTTCTCGACCGGACCAATGGCAAATTCCTCTCGGCGATGCCTTTCGTGAAGAAGCTAAATTGGGCGAAAGGAGTCGACGCGGCGGGACGGCCTATTCGAACCGGAATCGAGCCCTCGCCCGATGGCACGCTGATTTGCCCCGGATACACGGGCGCAACAAACTGGTTTTCGCCGTCCTATAATCCGGCTACGCATTTGTTTTATTTTGTGTCTCTCGAAAACTGCGACACGTATTTTCTGAAACCACAGCAATTCTCGGAAGGCAAGGAGTATTATGCGACCGGTGTAAAGCATGCTCAAAGCCAATATCAGCAAAAGATACTGGTCGCCTACGACCCGGAAACCAACAAATTCGCGTGGCGATATCCACAGGTGGGCAGTGGACGATCATGGGGAGGAACGATGACCACGGCCGGCGGTCTCCTGTTTTTTGGTAATGATGCCGAAGCGTTCGAAGCTGTCGACGCGCGCACGGGCCAGTCGCTCTGGCATTTCAATACCGGCCAATCCATGCACGCTTCGCCAATGAGCTACGAAGCGGCCGGCACGCAGTATGTTGCTATTGCGTCGGGCAGCGACGTTTTCAGCTTTGCGCTGCGCTGACAGCTGTCGGAAGTTCGTTGCCTGACCGCTTGCTGAAGCGCGCAGTTCCGTAAGCTCTAATGAACCACGACCGATAGGGAGCGTGGCGAAGCTCGGCTATTGAGGAATGGTCGGGTCCAGCCGGTGCGCTGTTTCGAACTGGGCAGTTGCTCCCGAAGCATCACCCGATTGACGCAGCGCCAAGCCCAGATTGTAGTGCGCGGGGGCGTAGTCTGGTTTCCGGCGGATGGCCTGTTCGAATACGGCCATCGCTTCCGATAATTTTCCGGCCTGAAGCCAGAGCAAGCCCAAGTTGTTGTAAGCTTCGGCGGCCTCCGGATCGCGCCGGATCACATCGCGGTAGACCGCCGCGGCTCGATCTGTTTGATTCTGCTTCACGAGCAGATTGCCGAGAAGCATGCGCGCGTCCAAGTAATTGGGTTTGAGCGATATCGCTTCCGAAAGTTCATTCATTGCTTCGCCAGGCGTTCCTTCGGCGAGCACAAGCGCCAGATCGTAGTGGGCTTCCGCCAGATCGGGGTCGCTGAGCACGGCGTCCCGAAGCTCTTTCATCGCCTTGTCGCTTTCATTCTGGCGGGCGTAAAGAACGCCCAAGCTCATATGCGCTTCGGCGTAATCGGGCTTTAAATCGAGCGCCTTCATATATGCCTTCATGGCCTCCTCGCGATGCCCTAGCTTGTCCGCAACGAATCCGAGATAGTAATAGCTCGTTGGCAAGTTCGGATTCAAATCGGCCGACTCCTGAAATTTTTTCAGGGCTTCGCCCCATTGCTGATGCTTTAACAGATTGATGCCGTCGACGATGAGTCTTTTGCTTTGCGCAAGTTGAAAACGGGATTGATGAAGCTGCTTGATCTGGCGCATCTCATCGGCGGCTTCCTCTTTTTGCCCCTCCATTTCGAGCAGGATGCCCAGCGCGTATCGAGCGCGCTCCAGATCGGGTCTGATTTCGAGCGCGCGGCGCAGCACCGCAATCGCTTCCTGCCGATTGCCCGTTTCTTTCAACGCCAGACCTAAGTCGCACAGCGCCACTGGATTTTGCGGCATGAGGCGAGCCGCTATACGGAACTCGCGCAGCGCTCCTATCTGATCGCCGGCCCTCCGCAGCGAAATACCTACGCTTTCATGCCCGGGCGCGAAGTTCGGATCGAGCGCGACCGACCGCCGGAATTCGGAAAGCGCCTGTTGTAATTCGCCTGTCTGTCCGAGCGCCACGCCCAGATAATAGTGGGCTTCGGCATCGGCGTTGCGTTTCTTAAGGTATTGCTCGAATACGGCAATGGCTTTCGCCGATTCGCCATGTTCCAGGTAGGCTCTACCGAGCGACTTTTCCGGTACGGGATCGGCAGGCTGAAGCTTCGAGAGCCTTTCAAGGAGGGGGATAGCATCGCCAGCCTGGTTGCCACTCATAAACACGGAGGCCAGGTAGCCGAGCGCGGCAGTATTTTTGGGATCTAACTCAATCGCGCGTCGCAGCTCGCGCTTAGCAGCCGCCGCGTCTCCGAGGTCGTAGTACGCCGCGCCTAGTCCATAATGCGCCGCCGACCAATCGGGCCGGATTCTCACAGCCTCCTCGAATTCGCTTTTGGCCGCGGCCGCATCGCCGTTGTATTTGAGGGCGAGAGCGAGATTGTAATGCGTTTCCGCGTTCTGAGGTTCCAGCGCGAGACTTTTACGATATAGTTCGATCGCGCGATCCCATTGCTTACTTTGCGAGAGTCCGAGGGCTTCTCTTCGGTAATCGGCGGCACTTTCGGCGCCTGCTATAGAAGACGCCAAACAGATGAACGTCAAGCTAAGACAGAGACACGAGCGAACCACCGCAAACCATTTTCCTACCAAACGAACTTCAAACTGAACTGGCCGATGCGAGGATTTTGCGCGCTAGTCACTACACCGAAGGTGCTGCTATCGAAATTGCCGCTGGGATTCATGAACTGCGTATGGTTGAAGATGTTAAAGAATTCCGCGCGCAGCTCAACGGCCATGGATTCCCTGATGCGGGTGCTTTTCATAAGCGCGAAGTCGGTATTCAGGATGCCCGGTCCGTGGAAGAAGCGGCGATTGGCAGTACCGAATTGGCCCAGTTGCTCGGAAGCAAAAGCGCCCGGCAGAAAATAAGTATTAGGCCCATTCGGCCCCGGGTTGTGCGCGTTCTGAATCTGCACCGGCCCAATCAAGTCGGGCGTATCGGTCGCGCCTTCGCCGATGAGCGATTCATCGTCTGACGGCTGACTGAGCGTGATGGGGAAACCAGTGGAAAAACGGCTGATTCCGATCATTTGCCAGCCCTGAGTGAGCCGTTTGGAAGCGCCCGAGAATGCGCGGTCGAAAGGAACCGCCCAATCGTAACTCGCAACGAAATTGTGAGTTATATCGTAAGACGAGAGCGCCCTGCTCAGCCCGTAGTTTGTGAAGTTCACCCAATCGTTAAAACCCGAAGCATTATCAATCGCTTTCGAAAAAGTATAGGCAAGAAGGAAAGTAACATCGGAAGCCTTGCGCTCGACCGACGCCTGAAAAGAGTTGTAATTCGAGTTCGATATGTTTGCTGTGTAGGTGTTTCCGGAACCGAAAGCCGACCCCAACGCCGTTCTGGTTCCGAAGACCTGACTCCCGTTTGGAAGTGCGTAGGTGGTTTGCTCGCCGAACGGCCCGCAAGTAGGAGTGGCGCCCAATTGATTCAACTGCATGCAAAGCGCGGGGTTGCCTGGATTCGCCGAATACTGCGAAATGAGTTTATGTCCCTGCGTTCCAACGTACGCGAGTGTCAGCACGGTGGATTTCGAGATCTCGCGCTGGATCGTGAAATTGTAGTCCTCTGCGTAGGGTAGCTGGTTGTGAATTGAGTAGCCGGGGGAGGCCGAAATCGGCAGATAGATCGAGTAGTTGAGGGTTTTGTTCGCGGGGCTGCCGGGTATTGGGAGCGTGAACGGAAATCGCTGCGTCTGCGAGCTGCCATCGGAGCGAGTCTGGAACGGCTGATCGAACATGACAGGCTCCGGGCTCACCCAATACAAGCCGAACGGCGCGTCGCCGACCTCATAGAACAGGTTCAGATCTTCGATTGACGTGTAATAGATCCCGTACGCTGCCCGGATGCTGGTTTTTCCAGGGCCGCCTGTGATCTTGCCCAGCAATCCGTCGCTGAAATTCGGAGAGTAAGCAATGCCCAGGCGTGGAGCGAAGTTATTGTAACGAGTCGGAGCGAGCGTACTGGGAATTCCAGGATCTCCCGGCACGACCCAACCCTTCGGAGCAGTCGGAAACACGGTCGATTGCTCGCCCGGCACAATCGTTTCGATTTTGCCCTGTGTATCGTACCAGGGCATGCTGACTTCCCAACGCAGTCCATAATTGATCGTCAAGTTCGGCCTTGCTTTATAAGAATCCTGGATGTAAAGCCCGCCATATCGCGTGCGAGAATCCAGAAATTGTTGGCTGCATTGGTTATAGCTCACCGGCGCGCCAAGGAGGAAATCGGCAAAATCGACACCGGTTTCACTGCCATTAAAGGTAAAGTCACCATTTGGAGCGCAGGTGTTCCTCTCATTAATTTGCAGATATCGGAACTCGCCGCCAAATTTCAGCGAATGCGTTCCTATCACTTTGGAAAAGCCGTCGGAGGCCAGCCAGGTATTGTCGGGCTGAAAAGTGGTCAGGGTAGGCACGCCAATTGAGAAGCTATTGAAGTAAATCGGCGGCACGGTTTGGGGAAAGTTAGCGGGTCCGGAAGGAATAATGCCCAACGTGCCCGGTCCAGTGACAAAGCCCAGGTCCGAGAGTTTTGCAAAGCTTCCTGTGGGCTCATCAGTGTGGGTTGAGGTGCGGAAGAAGCTCAGCCGGAATTCGTTTACCTGCGTCGCGCCAAAGGTCTTGGTGTTGCTCATCACGGCCATTTGGGCACGGGTAGGAGTGGTGGCGGGAAAACCGGGCACGCTTGCGCCGCTGGGTGGAAGGGCATCCGCCACGGTCGTATCGTCGTAATGATAATAGAAGTACCAGTTACCGGTCTTCTCGTTAACGAAATCGACTCGTTGGCCCATCTTGTCGTCGTTGACGACGTTTCTCTCGCTTGCGTCGGCGTAATAGCCGTTGGATTGGTTGGGAAGTGGAATGTACGGTAATATTCCTACCGCAGGCTTCGAAAAGGCACTTTGCGGAATGACGCCATTGGGAAAAACACAACTCGTGGTATTCCCGCAACCGGGGAAACTATATGGCTCTCCGTTTTGAACCGCGTAGCCCAGCCGCTGCGAAAGCACCTGGGCCCAGTAATCTCCCTTCACCGTCTGCAGGTTTCCATTCGGGCCGACAAATGTGGAGGGATCGAATATGCCCGAGCGCTCGGCCGCCGTCGGGACGGGAACCAGTCCCGTACTTGCGCCTTGCACCTGGCGCGTCCCCTGGTAATCGGTAAACCAAAAGAGCTTGTTTTTCCAGAATGGACCGCCAACGGCGTAGCCAAACTGATTCCTGCGTAGTTCGGCCTTCGTCGGATCGAAAAAACCGCGCGCGTCGAAGTTGTCGTTGCGGAGGAATTCGAACACATCGCCATGAAGACCATTGGTTCCGGACTTGGTGATGGCATTCATCACGCTGCCGCTGAATTTGCCATACTCCGCGTCAAAGCTATTTGTGATGAGGCGGAACTCCTGAATCGAATCCAGATTGGGGATGAGACCTGCTCCTTCGTTCCTTCCCTCGCTCACGTCGCCGCCATTGACGAGGAACGCGTTGGCTGTCTCGCGCTGTCCATTGACCGAAACGTTGCCGGCCGAAAGTATTCCGGACACCGGGCGATCCTGCTGAATCGAGCCCGAAGTGGTTGGAGCTACACCAGCCTGCAGACCCAGCAGGTCTATGAAGCTGCGGCCGTTCAGAGGAAGCGAAAGTATCTGCTTAGTATCGACCACCTGACCGAGCTGAGTACTGTCTGTCTCGACCTGAACCGGATTCGCCTCCACTCGAACCGCTTCTTTCACAGCGCCGACTTGGAGGGTTACGTCCAGACGAAGCTCATCGTTCACCTTTACTTCGATGCCGGACTCGACGAACTGCTCGAATCCGGGCGCTGTCGCGGTGATCCGATAATGTCCTGCCGGCAACGCCAGGAGCCGATACTCTCCCGAGGTCCCGGACGGCGCCTCGCGGGTGAAGTTTGTGTCAATGTTAGTGGCCGCTACCTGAGCCCCAACCACAACCGCGTTCGAGCTGTCTCGAACGGTACCGAGAATCGTGCCGGTCACATCGGCCGAAGCCTCGGAAACAAAAAATAAGAAAGTAGCCGCAACAAACAGAAGGCATCTGTAAGACATAAGCCCCCCAAAAGTGGTTGGCGAAAACTGTACCGCGACAGGGAGGCAAAGTCAAGAAGCTGACTGAGATTCCTCCGCCCGGCGATAGAATGGCACCAGGGAAGTGGGCTTGTTTGCCACAATTTCTTTGTTACTGTTGAGCCAGGCTGTTGGTCCGCCAGATTTGCAGACGCAGGGAATTCAAGCTCTTGACCGCCACGATTATCAGCAGGCTGAACAAGTATTCTCGCAGCTTCTCAAAAACGATCCGAAAGATTACTCGGCGTCATTCAATCTGGCAATTGCTGAAGCCGGATTAAAGAAAGACGCCGAAGCCATCGCGAACTTCAAGCGAACGCTCGAATTGAAACCGGGTTTGTATCAAGCGGAGTTGAACCTGGGCATGCTCTATCTGCGCGGCAATCGCCCCGCCGATGCCGCCTCGCTGCTCGCCGATGTAATTCGCCAAAAACCGGACCTCGCCCAACCTCACCTCTTCCTTGGCCAAGCGCTTCAGGGCCAGTCGAAATGGCCGGAAGCGGCGGCAGAGTTTCAGGAGACCGCAAAGCGCGATCCCAAAGATGCAAGGGCCGAGTTGGGACTCGCCGAAGCCCTTCTTCATCAGGGTAAATTGGACGAAGCCGAACCTCATTTTGAACGGGCGGTTGCGCTCGACGGTTCGCTCAAGCCCTTTTTGCTCGAGCTGGCTGTGGCATTGGCTGACTCGAACCATGCCGACCGCGCCATACCCCTTCTTGAGCAGTTTCCGAACGATCCAGGCGCGCGCGAAAAACTGGGGCAGATTTTTTTGAACGCCAAGCAACCGGAGAAGGCTGTTCCGCACTTCGCCGCCGCGGTTCAGCTTTCGCCCACTACGGCGAACCGGGTCGCGCTCGCCACTGCTTACATGCGGGCAAATCAGCAGGCACAGGCCATTCCGCTTCTCAAGGACGCGCTCGCCGCTTCGCCTAACGATTGGGAACTTCAGATGACGATTGGCCGGCTGTACCGCGATCAACGTCAGTTTGCGGAAGCGGCGGATTATTTTCACGCAGCCACCGGGCTGAAGCCCGATGCGGCTGATGGGTGGAGCGAGTTGGCCGGCGTGCTTACCCTCCTCGATCAATATCCGCAGGCATTAGCCGCTCTCGACCGCATACGCGAGCTCCACGCCGAAAAACCTGGCCACGTTTTCCTCCGGGCTATCATTCTCGACAAGCTTCATCAGCTCAAACCGGCACTCGTGAGCTATCAGCAGTTCCTCCAACTCGACAACAGCGAACATCCCGATCAGGATTTCCAGGCACGAGGCCGTGTTAAGGCGATCGAGCACGAAATGGAGAGAAGATGAGCGCGTTCCTTTGCAGTGCGGTTGTTTTGATGGCTTCGGCCGGATTTCTTATCGCCACGCCCGCCGAGAGTCTGCCGCCCGAAGTCACGGGCGAGCGAAACCCTGGCAAGCGTTCCGAGATTGCCATCGATCTCGCGGATAAAGCCCTCGACCAAGCCCGGTCTTTTTACCAGTCGGGCGATACGGCGCGCGGGGAATCGCAATTGGATTTGGTTGGGACGCTGGCCGATGAATGCTTTTCCTCAGCCAAGGAATCGCACAAAACGAAGTATTTCAAGCGCGACGAGATGAAAGTCTCAGCGCTTGCGCGCCGTGTGCGGTCGTTTATGGACGATTTGGGCTACGAACAAAGGGACAAAGCTCGACGGTTGGCTTCCCATTTGGACGAGATTCACGATAAGCTGCTTGCAGGAGTCATGGGGAAATGAGACTTAACTCCCTCGTGCTGCTCGCATTCTGTTGCTCGAGCGCGATGCTTGCGCAGCAGCGCGACTTCCTTAGTTCCGACGAGGTCGATCAAGTCCGGCTGGTTCAAGAACCGAACGAACGCGTCAAGCTGTATCTGCAATTCGCTCAAAAGAGAATCGATCTGGTCGATCAGTTGCTCTCCCGAAATAAATCCGGCCGCAGTGTCTTGATTCACGACGCGCTCGACGACTACGCGAAGATCATCGAGGCCATCGACACCGTGGGTGACGACGCTCTCCGCCGCAAATTGCCGATCGATAAAGGCATGACCGACACCGTGAAGGCGGAGAAGGAGTTTCTCGCGAAACTCAACAAAATCGAGCCATCCGCGCCCGACGACTTGAGCCGCTACGACTTTGTCCTGCAAACAGCGATCGATACCACGAACGATAGTTTGGATCTCTCGCAAGAAAACGTTGCAAAACGCTCCGGCGAAATTCAATCTACCGATACCAAGCAAGAAAAAGAGCGGGAAGCGGCGATGAAGCCGTCGGAAGTGGCCGAAAAGAAGAAACAGCAGGCGGCCGAGGAAGAGAAGAAAAAGAAACAGCCTACGCTGCTGCGGCCCGGAGAAAAGAAACCCGACGATCAATAGTGGCGAGCCGGCTAAACAGGCCGGCCGCTTTGTTTGGATCGCGCACAACGCCAACAGACGGCTGTGCGCTTACCCCTCCGGCTCATTGTCGACGGCGCGGCCTGCCGCGAGATAGATGCTGATTGCTATTAAAGACACCGTGGCCAGAAAGTAGGCTACCCATAAGGCAAAGACAAGCGGCGCGTTCACCCACGGTCCCTTGAAAGCGGCGAGTCTCGAAAATGTCTCTGTCGCGCCCAGCCTGCTGATGTCATTCCAATGTACGGCTGCGAGACTCCCGTTAGCCCGATGAGAGATCAATCCTGTGTAATACGGAATCACAATGCCATTCATCGTGTAGAGATCGAGTAAGGCAAACAAAACAACCCCTGATGCAGGTATGTAGGCTTGCGATCGAGGTTTCACCCAAATTCTCAATCCCGCGACACACAGAGTTACTTCGGCCGCTACCACTGCATACATGTACCAACCCATCGACGTGGAAGCGCCCTTCGTGGCTAACAGCAGCAGCACGTTATAGAGCTCGCCTATCCAGAAGAAGCCGTAAAACGCAGCCAGGACCCATATGGGAGTTTCCCGCAAAGCGCGAATCAGCCCGGCGGCCGAGGCAAAGATCAGCAGATAAAACAAATGATAGATCCAGCTTCGAACGGTCAGCGAGCTCCAGGCTCCAAACCAGATGTGTGAGAAGGCGATCGAATCGATCGCGCTTGTCCAATGGACTTGAAGCACCTGCAAAAGCGCGTCATGTCCTTGGCGCTGTGTAAGGACTGCTTCGCTCAATCCCGAAAGAGTTCCAGTAGTCGCGAGATTGCGCGCATACCACCATGCGGCAATCGACGCCGCCGATGCAACACAGATTGTGGCAGACAGTGCGACTTGTCTGCGCCCGTGCCGCTCTATCCAAAACGAGCGAACGAGGATGATTGCAAGAGGGGGGATGGCGGTCAGGAGATACGCTTTCGCCAACAGGCCGAATCCGAGGGCAAGCCCCAGCTTGGCCGCTGTCCTGTAGCTGATCGGCGATTGAGCGATTCGGAGCGCTAACCACGTTACGAGCGTGTACAAGGGTATCGATATACACTCGTTGCTGATTCGAAACGTGTCGATGGCGAACTCCGGCATCACAGCTATTACTGCCGCAACCCCGAGGGCTGCGGTGTTGCTACCCAACGCTTCGCGTCCGACCAGAAACGCCAGCGGTATGGTAGTCGAGGCAACCAGCGCGCTTAGCCATCGAATGGCGATCACCTGTTCGGCCAGCGAGCGCGAGTCGAGCAGCCGCACAACCGGAGCCATCACCCAACTGTAGAGGGGTGGTTGCAGCGCTTCGTAAGCTCTCAGGCCGGTCCTGGCATCTTCCTTCTGCATCTCGAGCGAAAGTGAGTGGAAGGCGGCTTGTCTTCTCTCGCGATCTTCCCTTGATAAGCGCCAAAACGCGTCTTCCGTGATTGAAGGGGGATCGTAGCCGCGTAACTCCCACGGCACAGGCGCTGTCTCAAGCGAAGCTTGAACATCCTTCGGAATCGGCGCCTTGCGCGAGACAAGAAGTTCTCCTCGCAGCGCCACGCGTCGCAGCACCGCGAAATAGGACCACTCGTCGAAGCCTTCCCACAACGGAAGCGCCGAAGAATAGAACGCGATCCGGAGTAGAAAACACAACCAGATCGCAATCAGCCATCTCCGTGTGTCCATGAAACTTTTCATTCTGCCATCGAAGTGGGCGAAATTTAGCGGTGCGCACCTTACAATAACGAAGTGCCCACGCACGTTCACGTCGAAAAACACTTTACTGCTTCGGAGGCTGTTCGCGACATCGTTATCGGCATGGCCGACGGGCTCACGGTCCCCTTTGCCCTCGCAGCCGGCCTCTCTGGCGCCGTCGACGCGACCAGGTTGATCGTCATCGCCGGCTTCGCCGAAATCGCCGCCGGCTCAATCGCCATGGGCTTGGGCGGATATCTCGCAGCGCGGAACGACGCCGAACATTATGAGAACGAGCGCCGCCGCGAAGAGCATGAAGTCGTCGAAAAGGCCGCGGCGGAAGAGCACGAGGTACGGGAAATCCTCACAAGCTACGGGCTCGCGAGAGAGCACTCGCAGCCCATCATCGAGGCGTTCCGCGACGATCACAAAGCTTGGGTCGACTGGATGATGCGCTTCGAGCTCGGTTTGGAGGAGCCCGATCCCAAGCGCGCTGTCAAGAGCGCCACCACTATCGCGATTTCTTACATCGCGGGAGGACTCATTCCCCTTGCGCCATATATGATTCTGCGGAGCCGTCAGTCCGCGCTCTTCGCCTCCGTGCTCGCGACGCTTGCGGCGCTTTTTGTCTTCGGTTACTTAAAAGGACGATTCACCGGAACCCGGCCCGTCACGAGCGCGACGCGGACCACCGTCATTGGCGGTCTGGCGGCGGCCGCGGCGTACGGGATTGCCCGCGCTATTGCATGACTGTAAGCTCGGACTTCACGCGGCTGCTGAGCCGGAATCGCAATTACCGCCTGACATGGTTGGGCCAGATCGTAAGCGAGGTTGGCGACCACTTCAATAATGTCGCTGTTCTCAGTCTTGCTATCACCGATACGCACAGCGGCGCCGTTATCTCGGGCATCATGTTGTCGCGAGCTATTCCCGCCGTCGCCGCGGGTCCGCTTGCAGGCGTCTTGCTCGATCGGTTTGACCGGCGCCGCATCATGATCGCGAGCGACCTCACGCGCGCGCTCATCGCTCTTGGTTTTATCCTGGCAATCGGCTACCGTCAAACCTGGCTGCTGTACCTCCTCAGCGCCCTCCTTATGCTGGCCTCTCCATTTTTCACGAGCGGCCGCTCCGCGATTCTCCCGTCCATTGCTACCGATGACGAGCTTCACACTGCCAATTCGCTCACGCAAACAACCGGCTGGTTGACGCTCGCCGTCGGAGCCTATTTCGGCGGGACCAGCGTCGCGATGTTCGGTTATCAACTCGCATTTATCTTCAACGCCTTGTCGTTTGTTTTTTCGGCTTTCTGCATATCGCGCCTCCATTCGCCAGAAGGGCACTTCCGCGCGGAGAACCGGAGCCTCAATGAAACCAAGGTTGTGCGGCCGTGGCACGAATACCGGGAAGGACTGCGCTACATGGTGGCTGTTCCGCTCATTCTGGGCATCGGCTTGATTGCCGTGGGCTGGGCCAGCGGCGGCGGCGCCGCTCAGGTGCTCTTCACTCTCTTTAGCGAGATCGTGTTCCGGCGCGGCGCGCGGGGGCTCGGCCAACTGTGGGGTGTTGCCGGGGTCGGTCTGTTGATCGGCGGCGTTATCGGCAATCGCATGGGAAAAACCATCAGCTTCGAAAAGTACAAGAAAACGGTCTTCTTCTGCTATTTGCTGCATGGGGGGGCGTACATCGTTTTCAGCCAGATGACCAACTGGTATCTGGCGCTGTTTTTCATGGGCCTTTCCCGCGCCGCCGTCGCAGTCAGCTCCGTGCTCAACTGGTCGAACCTGCTGCGCCACGTCGACGACCGCTTCCGTGGGCGCGTATTCTCGACTATCGAAACCCTCAACTGGTCCACGATGATGTTGTCGATGATGGGCGCGGGAATCGCTTCTGTCCATTACAGCGTGCGGGCCATTGGCGCTGTTTCGGGCCTGCTCAGTTCCTCGACCGCCGCTTTCTGGGGCTGGGCCAACTGGAGCGGCAAATTGCCCGAGCCTTCCCTCAGTTCTGACGATGAAGTTGTCGAAATTCACGGTGATCCAACGACATGAGGATGGAACCAGGCGTGGGGGCGAGTGCGCCGGGACCGAAGGCCAAGGCCGGTCGCTCACGCTTCCGGCTCCTTTAGCATCTTCACTTTCGGAAACGGGCCAGGCGCGAGGCGGTTAAGTAAATCAGCAGCGAAAGCGCGTATGCCACGGGAACCGCGAACAAGCTGCCATCGACGCGGTCTAAAAGACCGCCGTGTCCAGGTAGAAGAGCGCCGCTATCCTTGACGCCGGCGCCGCGTTTGATGGCGGATTCAACCAGATCTCCCACCTGTCCGGCGACGTTGGCGAGCACCGCCACTACAACGACCTTCCAGCCCACGACATGCGGCTCGAAATATCCCATGTAGAGAAGGCCGAATGCCACCGAGCCCCCAACCGCCCCCGCCGCTCCTTCCCAACTTTTGTTCGGACTCACGATCGGAGCGAGGCGATGCCGCCCAAATCCCCGGCCCACGTAATAGGCCACCGAGTCGCCAAACCAGGTAACGGCGAGGGCGAACAGCAGCCAGTGGACGCTCCGCACCCGCAAGAGCTCAGCGAAATGCCAAGGCAGGAATGTATACAGCGCGCCGAAGAATTCGCAGGCCACGCGCGGCAATATCTGCGCTAGATTATCATCCCGCAACGCCAGCGATAGAGCCGCGATCAGTAGCAAGCTGAGCCCGAGAATTGCCGCTGGGCCTGTGGCGAATAAAAGCACGAGACCGGCAAGAAACCCGAACGCGGCTGGCCGTTGGATTCCATGTGCCTTTACCAGGCCCGAGTATTCCCAGTAGCACTGCGCGCCGACCGCCAAGGCTGTGAGACGAAAAATCAGTGGCGGAGAAAGGAGAACGATGTAACAGGCAAAGAGTGCGAGCAGTAATCCGGTTATGACGCGGATCATGATGCCCGCGCCGCAAATCGAACGCTCGTCATCACCAAACTATTATGAGCCTGTTATGAATCGCGGCTAGAGACTATAGGCAGACGATTTCAGACGGACGGGATTTCTAGTTCTTGAAAGAGAATCTCGACTTCTTCTAGCCGGGCCTCGGTCGCTCGGATGACTCCTCCGAAGCGCCGTTCACGGCTTTGAAACTCAATCACCGCCTCGAGCAGATTTGTACGGTTAAAATCGGGCCACAGCGTCTCAGTCACGTAAAGCTCGGAATATGCGATCTGCCACAACAGAAAATTGCTGACGCGCATTTCGCCTGAGGTGCGGATGAGCAGGTCGGGATCGTCGAGACCCGCCGTGTAGAGATGCGATGAGATTGCCTCTTCCGTTACTTGGAGCGACTCGAGCGTTCCCTCGACGCGCGCCGCGCCAATCATCTGGTTTACCGCGTCCACTAATTCCGCGCGTCCGCCGTAGTTCAACGCCAGGTTTAGTCTCATTCCGCCATTACGCCTGGTAGCGTCCATCACCCGCCAGAGATCTTCTTGTACCGCGGTGGGCAGCAATTCCGTCCGGCCGATAGCCGCCAGCCGGATGTCGTTCTTCATCAGGTTCGACAGTTCGCGCTTCAAATAATGCCGCAGTAGCCGCCATAAACCTTCGACCTCGTGCCGCGGACGTTTCCAGTTCTCGACCGAGAAGGCGTACAGAGTCAGAATCTCGATGCCCATCTGTGCGCAGGTTTCAGCCGTGATCCGCACCGCGTTCACTCCCGCCCTATGCCCGAATAGCCGGGCGAAATTTCTCTGCCGTGCCCACCGGCCGTTTCCATCCATGATGATGGCGATGTGCCTGGGTAGCCGCGTGGGATCGATTTGTTTAATCAGGAGCCAATCTGGATCGTTCGGCGCGACCGCCTGCACCAATTGCTTCATATTATAAAGTCCTATCGTACACCAAGTGAATGGACAATCAAGCCGCGAAATTCCACCACGTCGCGAAAAAATTGGATTCCCAGAACAGGACAACCAAGCTCGCCGCGCACAGAAACGGGCCGTATGGAATTGGATCGGTTTTCGGGCTCTTACCCGTTCCCCAAATATAGCCCAAGCCAATCACCGCGCCGCTAACTGAGCCGATTAGCAAAGCCAGCAATCCCCGCTCCGGCCCTAAAAAGGCGCCCAGCATTCCTAGTAGTTTTGTGTCGCCCCAACCCGCCGGAGAAATGCCGCGTATCCTTGCGTATCCCTCCGAGAACAAGAGGAAGGGAAGGGCCAGCAACATAGCTGAAATCATCGCCGTCACGACCGAATCGATGGGTCCCGGCAGCCCGCCGGACATCCACCAGGCCAGCGAGCTTCGCAGCGGAACGATAGCGGCGAAAAACAAGCCGAGCAGCAGCCCCCCTATAGTTAACACGTCAGGTAGCAGTTTCGTCTCGGCGTCGGTCCAAAACAACACCACCATGAAGCAGGCGAAGGTCAGCCACTTAATGCCTTCGGGCGTCAATCCCCAGCGCTGGATGACGGCGCCAAAGAGAAGGGCTGTCGCCAGCTCGTTGAACGGATATCGCCAGGGAATTGCGGCCCGGCAGCGCCGGCATCGGCCCCGAAGAAGAAAATAGCTGACTAGCGGAATGTTATCGTGCCACGGAATCTGCTCCTTGCATTCCGGGCAGAACGAGCGGGGCGCGGCTACCGATAGCTTTCGCGGCAACCGGTAGATACAGACATTTAGGAAGCTCCCCACTGCCAATCCGAAAAACCCCGCCACCACGGTAAGCAGGTGAGACTCAACCACTCAGCGCTCTCCCGTACGAGGCGGTCGTTTCATCAACTAATCTCTCGGGCGAGAATTTTTCATGCGCGCGTACCTTTGCCTCGGCAATCATCGCTGTCGCCAGGGTCCTCTCCTCAACGAGCCGGCTCATACTCTTCGCAATCTCTTCCGGGCGATTTTCCGTATACAGGCCGGAGCGCTGGTGTTCGAAAACTTCCGCCAAGCCGCCCACGCAACTGGCAATTACTGGGATACCCATCTGCATCGCCAGTATCGCAGCGGAACCCAAACCCTCCGTTTGCGTTATATAGACGAACATGGATGCGCGCGACAGATCGCGGGGAAGGTTCCCCGAAAACATCACCGGGATGCCCGACAATTTCGAAGCTTGTTCAATCAGCGTCCGTCCCTTCCGTGGATCGCTCGACGCGAGCGCTACTGCCGGCGCCAGCGGGTCCCAGACGCCTGGCTCGCAGCCGGCAAATGCGTCATGGACCACATCGATTTTGCCCGGCGAAATTCCGGCTGCCTGAAGCTGGTTTCGTACAAATTGAGAAACGGCCAGGAAGCGAGCCGCTTTTGCGTACTTCCAATGCGACAGGACGCTCGATTTTACCGGAAACGCCACGCGCCGCGAAACCACAATGGGCCTGCAGCAAACAATGGCGGCCATCGTGTGCGCGCGAGCATCATGCGCATGTGTCAGATCGGCATCACAGGAATCGATAAAGACGTTCCGCACGGTGGCCGGCGCAACCTTAAACTTCAGTTTTGTCGCCTCATAAAGGAGCGGCGAACCTTCACGCGCCAACAGCTTGACGCCGATTCCGGCTTCATCCAGCAATCTCAGCAGCAGCAGCACCTGATGCTGTCCTCCGCGCATTTCACGGCCCGTATCGATATGAAGAACTTTCACCTTTCTTTTAGTTAGTTGTCGCGCCCAGGCTTCATATAACACGCCTTCGCATATTTCACGAAGTTGTAAAAGGCGGCCATGTAGGCGATCGCCAATCCTTCCAGCCCGTCCAGAAATCCACGTTTCAATACATAGCTGCGGAAAAACGTCCACGGCGGATCGAACAAAATCTTGCCAATCGTGATTTTCACGCCTTGCGCCACGATTCCCTCGGCGGCAAGCGTCGTATAGCGATCCATCGCCCTCAGGTGCTCGGGTAGCGAACTGCACGTGAAATGCAGAATGTTCGACTCGAGATGCCCGATGCGGCCCTCGACCTTTACTGACTCATGCACGTATTGCCCCACCCATTTGGCTTTGCGCCGGTCGAAAAGACGAACCTTGCGGTCTGGATACCAGCCTCCGTGCAAGATCCACCGGCCCAGGTACTGCGCAAGCCGCGGCATGGTGTAGCCGTCGTACCGCGGACCAGCCTTCTTAATTTGCCAGATCTCGGCCTCTAGCGCCTCGCTCAGGCTTTCATCGGCGTCAAGGGCCAGAATCCAATCGTTTGACGCAAATTCAGCGGCGATATTTTTCTGTGCGGCGTATCCGTGCCAGAACGTCTCAATCACGCGCGCGCCCAGGGTTTTTGCGATCTCCACCGTCCGGTCGTTCGATCCGCTATCGAGAACCAGGATCTCGTCGCAACACCGCAGACTCTCAATGACGCGAGCTATGTTTCTCTCTTCGTTGTAGGTGATGATGGCCGCTGAAATTTTCATAGCCATGTTCGAAGAGCGGGGCCCGGCAGGCGCCATGACGCTTCGTTCCATGGCTCAAGTCCTATCGCAAACGCACAGGCGTTAGAGAAAGAGAAAGCACGAGAATAATCAGGGCTGCGGCAGCCACCGATTTTCTTGTAGTATTCAGGGCTTCGTTGTCGTAAACCAAAGGGTGCCTCGCTCCCAGCAAGAAGAGTATAAGCGCCCACAACAGCCAACTGATGGAAAAAAAACCCATGGGTAGAAGAAAGAGAAGAAAAATTCTCGAAAGGTTCCTATGAGCCGGGCCTAGCAACGCATACAAGATGTGGCCTCCGTCAAGCTGCCCGATTGGCAAAAGATTGATCGCGGTTGCCAGCAGTCCGCCCCATGCCGCCTGCGCGAATGGATGGAGTAGGATGTCGGCCGGCGAACTCGACGGAAAGCGGATCCATTCGGCAGCCCGGATGAGCAACGGAGTCCCGAAAACGAAATCTCCACTCGATGCGACGTGCGGAATCGCCTTCGACCATGCCATCCCGAGAGCGAAAACCGGCAGCAGAACCAGGAAACCCGCCACCGGACCCGCCACGCCTATATCGAAGAGGCTGTCGCGCCGGTATATGGGACTCTTGATCCGAATAAACGCCCCAAACGTGCCTAGCAACAGAGGCGACGGAAGAAAGAACGGGAGCGTGGCTTTGACTCGCCACCGTTGGCACGCTACGTAGTGCCCTAATTCATGCGCGCCCAGAATCAGCAAGAGCGGGATGGAAAACATCAAGCCCTGCCAGACCAGCGGGCTGCCCTGAGCCATCAGAACATAGCCCGACCAGATCCGGTCGCTCGTAAACGGAAGGTCTGCGTAAAAGCAACCGGTGATCGCGGCTCCGTACACTGTCGTGGTCCCAAACGTTATGGCCAAAAGCAGAACGTTCATCCACCACAACCGCGGCAATTGTGCCGTCTCTATCTCTTCGGGGCCCTGCGCCGCGGGCACTAACGGCGGCGTTAAACCTTGTTCAGCCACGGCGCTAATGAAGGGTTTGCAATTCTTTGCCCGGTTTGAAGCGCACCGCTTTTCCTGGTGGAATCGCTACTTCCGCTCCCGTCCGGGGGTTGCGTCCGATACCTGTTTTCCGTGGGCGCACGTTAAAGATTCCGAACCCTCGCAACTCGATCCGGTCTCCTTCGCTCAAGGCTTTCTTCATCGTCTCGAACACCGTCTCCACAGCCATTTCTGCTTTCGTTTTTGTGATGCCCGTGCGGTTCACGACTTCATTGATGATGTCCAGCTTAATCAAGCAGCCTCCGAGCGGTGTTGCAATCTCAATGATAAGAAGCGGGTTAACGGACTGTCAATCGAACCGCCTACGGCATCTCTCAGGACCTCGCATTTTGCACTTTTTGCCGACCCCGCCAGGATAACTTACCGGGTTCAGGGCAAGCTCGCTTCTCAAAGAGATGAAAACGTTCACAGTACCAACACTTTGCGTTTTGGCTATCAACGTGCTCGCTTTTTGGGTGTTATGGAGGCTCCTAAGCTCGCCCGTTCGCTGCTGCTGTTTCTCGTCGAAGACAGCCCCAGCGATGTCAGATTGATGCGTGAGGCTCTCCGAGACACTGACTTGCCAGTACAGTTGAGCGTAGCCCATGACGGAGTAGAAGCAATCGATCTCCTCGAGACCTGGAAAGCCAACGTGGCTTCTCTTCCCGATCTTATTCTTCTCGACTTGAATTTGCCCAAGAAGAATGGACGGGAAGTTCTGATGGACATTAAGAACGACGAGCTGCTCAAGAAGATCCCTGTGTTGGTGATGACCAGTTCGACAGATGAGGATGAAATATCCGAAGTTTACAATCTGAATGCTAACTGTTATATCAGGAAACCTTCCGATCTGTATGAATACGAAAGGGTTGTCCGTGCGATAGAGGAATTTTGGTTCTTAACTGTCCTCTTGCCTGACTCGCACAACGCCGCCCTCGACCCTCCTGTCAGCTGGCATCGGTCCGGACCGGTTGCCGAGTCCCCCTCTTCATCGGGGCCGGCGCTTCAAAACTTGATCGGTTAGCGCTACGCCTCGAGAATGGGAGACTCGGCGCGCTTCAGCGCCGCTTGATGAAGGTGCCATCGTGCAGCTCGGTCATCGCTTGACGGAGCTGCTCCTGGGTGTTCATTACAATCGGGCCGTACCAGGCTACGGGCTCTTCGATGGGTTTACCCGATACGAGTAGGAACCGAATTCCCTCGGGTCCCGCCTGGACGGTGATCTCATCGCCTCGGTCGAACAGAACAAGCGAATGATTCTTAACGTCGTACACGGGCGCCGCTTCCCCTTGATCAACGCGGTCTGTTAGAACCGCCAGTGGATTGGAGGCGTCGCGAAACACGCCGGAACCTGCGAAGACATAGGCAAAGGCGTTGCGGGTGGTCTCGACTTTGAGCCGCTTTTTGTGGCCTGGGCGAACGGAAATGTCCAGATAATTGGGATCGGCCGCCACGCCTTCCACCGGTCCAGTCTTACCCCAGAACTTGCCGCAAATGACACGAACCTGCGTACCGTCATCATCGGTGATCTCGGGGATCGCACTCGACGGAATGTCTTGATAGCGTGGATCGGTCATTTTCAACGACGAAGGCAGGTTCGCCCACAGTTGGAAACCGTGCATGCGGCCTCGCGCGTCACCCCTCGGCATCTCCTGATGCAAGATGCCGCTGCCGGCGGTCATCCATTGGACGTCGCCGGCACCCATCTTTCCCTTATTACCCAGACTGTCGCCGTGCTCGACCGATCCGGCCAGCACGTACGTGATCGTCTCGATTCCGCGGTGCGGATGCCATGGAAACCCGGCCAGGTAATCTTCGGGATTGTCATTGCGGAAATCGTCGAGTAGCAGGAATGGATCGAATTCTTTCGTTTTGCCGAAGCCGAATGCACGCTGCAGTTTCACGCCGGCTCCCTCGATGGTGGGCTTCGTTTGGATAATCTGCTTAATCGGACGTAACGACATATGTTTTGCCTTTCTACGCCGCCGGTTCTTGATGTACCGGCGGCCAATTCATTAGGCCTTCACAAACTGGATGTCGAGTGTAATGGTTATCTCGTCGCCAACAAGAATACCGCCCGTTTCGAGCGTAGCGTTCCAGGTCAGGCCAAAATCTTTGCGATTGATCTTTGTTGTCGCCGACAATCCAACGCGGGTATTGCCCCACGGATCTTTGACGGCCGGACTTGGTCCTTCAACCTTAAACTCGACAGCGCGCGTGACACCCCGGATGGTCAGGTCGCCCGAAGCGGTCAGTTCTCCGCCGGCTCCACGGACTATGCGTATTGACTTGAACGACAGGGCGGGGAAGTTCTCGGCATCGAAAAATTCCGCACTCTTCAGATGGGCATCGCGCTGCGCGTCGCCAGTGTTGATTGAGGCGGCGTCAATCAAAGCCTCCACTCGAGAGTTGGCCGGGTCGGTTTCATCCAGGAACAGCGTGCCGTTAACACGTGTGAATTGCCCCTTCACGTTCGAGATCATCATGTGTTTGACCTTGAACTCGGCGACTGAGTGGGCTGGGTCGACGTTCCAGGTGGTAACGCCGGTTTGTGGTGTAGCAAGTGTACTCATGGTAGATATCCTTTCAGGGTTTTTGATTCGTTTAACCAATATTTGTTGCAACAAATATTGCCCCGCAAAAAAATCAGGCCAGGTCGCTCCGGCAGGCGAGCAGCAGCTCCGTTAGCGCCTTAAGGCGATCCCGTCCCAGGTGGCCCAGTTGCTTGCGATGGGCATTCTGCACCGGTTCATCCAGCCGGGCGAGCAGCTTGAGGCCCTGCGGTGCGATTCGGACCAGCACCGTGCGGCGGTCCTTGGTTTCCCGGCAGCGGGAGATCAGGCCGCGCTTTTCGAGCCGGTCGACGAGGCGAGTAATATCGGGGTCCCGCGTAATCATGCGGTTAGCGATTTCGCCGCACGAAAGACCCTCCGGCGCGCCCCGCAAAATGCGAAGTACGTTGTACTGGTTTGATGAGAAATCCTCCGTTTTCAGCACCTCCACCAAACGGCGGGAAAGCATATCCGTCGTCCGCAGCAGGTCGAGAAACACCGCTTCCTCCCGTGAGGGGCTATGCCGGGCGTGGCTCTCGGACTGAGCGGCTGCTTTCACTTGTCTGAATATTACTTGTTTTAACGACTATTGTCAAGACGGATAGTCTATGCCCGGCGCCCATGCGAGCGAAATCAGAGAGTTGCTAGATCGAAAGCAAATCCTTCACCGCGGCGAGTGCCTGACTTCCAGCGGCCGCAAAGGCAGCGGCAGTTTTGGGGTCGGTTTCTTCGGGCGAGTACCAATTAATGGTGAGGGCGAAATAAACCCACCGATCATCGAAGAACATTGCACCAGGCACTGAAAGACAGTGGAAGCCGGTAACGTCGATCGAGCCGGCCTTCACGAACGCGCTTACGCCCAAAGGCAGCGGCAGGAGATAGATGGCATCGCCGAGCGACAAGATTCGCCGGTATTCGTTCAGGGTTTCGCTATGGCTGAAAAATGCCCCTTGCAGCGCGCGTGAATAGTAGGAGACTAGATCGTCCGCGGTAGATGCCATGGTCTCGACGTTGTTGAGCGGCGAGTACACAACCGAGCCCTGGAGGGCGATTAGGAGCTCTTCCCACGTAATCGTCTTGTAATTCTTTGCTCCGACGATATAGGCGAAAAGGGAGCGCGTGCTATCCGGAGACAGCGTATTCTTCAAGCCAGTCGAGGCGATGAACTTACGCACGTTATCCGGACCGACAAGCTTGAGCGACATATCGGTGCCGGTATTGTCGCTGTGCGAAATCATTGCTTCAAGCGCGGTACGCTCCGAAACCATACCGATGAGGTTGGGAGGGTTGAAAACAGGGCTAACAATCGACCAAACGCTTGCGTCGAGCGAAAGCTGCGTCTTTGTAATCGTTTGAACCAGGTTGGTGGCCTCGGCCTGGCGCAAGGCTTCGCCCAGAATAAAAGTTTTGATCGCGCTGCCCACAAACAGCAGTTTCGACGAGTTGAGCTCGAGCAGGAACTCGGGCTTGCCGTTCACCGCCGGCGAGAAGATCTTTACTGCCTTATCGCCGGGAAGGGAGTCGAATAAGGGCAGGATTTGATCTTCAAGTATCGTTTGCTGCTCCTTCGGTTCGCCCATTGCCCGCAGCGCTAACGGCGTCACTCCGGTACCGAGCGCTGCACGTGTCAAAAACTTTCGTCGTGTGTGAAGCATTTGTCCTCCTTCGGCGTCTGAAGTTCGCCCTGAACAGAACTTTAGTCGTTAACGCGCGCGAAGGAAATCGTGGCTGCTACACATTTCGCGTACGTGGGGCTACAGTTTCTTCTACGTGGCGCTACGTAGCCACTGTGCCTGTAAGGCCGATGGGTCAAAGTGTAAGATCATGTCACAAGTAACCTATGGCCGGCCGGATTCTGATTGCCGCAGCGCTGGAAGCGGTCTGCCTGATTTTGGCGCTGAGCCCGCCAGCCCGGTGCGGAGTTTCCTCAGAGCCGAGGCGACGATTACTTGCAAACTGTGTGGACGACGGAAGACGGATTGCCGCAGAATTCCGTTAACGCGATATTACAAACGCGAGACGGTTACCTGTGGCTGGCGACATTTGGCGGACTCGCGCAATTCGATGGAGTCAAATTCACGATCGTCGACACGGCCAATACGCCCGGAATGAAGAGCAATCGCATCCTGTCACTCTGCGAGGGCCAAAACGGCACACTGTGGATGGGTTCGGAGTCTGGCGCGGTGATCAGCTACCGGGACCACGTCGCCAAGACTTACACATCCAGCGAGGGCTTGCCAGGCGGGATTGTGTGGGCGATCAAAGAGGATCGAGCCGGGTCGCTTTGGATTGGCACTTCGAATGGTTTGGCTCGATTGCGGGATGGCAAAGTAACGGCCTATTCAACGAAAGATGGCCTACCGGACAATCGAGTGTGGGCCATCGATGTAGATAAAGCGGGCGCGCTTTGGATTGCTACGAGCGGAGGCCTGGTTCGGCTGGCAGACGGAAGGTTCACGACATTTCTGCCTCGAGGAGGCATGCCTCCCGGTGGTTTCTTCGTTTCGCTCTGCCCGCGGCAGCAGGGCGGTTATTGGATCAGCACCGAGAACGGAGTGGCTGGCTTCAATGACGGGAGCTTTGCATGGCATCCCGGTATTCCCAGGTTACCCGCGCTCCAGATACGGAAGTTAATGGAAGACCGGAAGGGAACGCTCTGGATCAGCGGCTTCTCGCCCGCGGGTACGACCCGATTTGCCGATGGCAAATACTCGCGCTACCGGCTGAAGACAGACCCGGCGATGGTGAGGGCAATATATCAGGACAGGGAAGGGAATTTATGGATGGGGTCGGATGGAGGCGGCTTGGTCGAGCTCAGACGGCGCCGGCTGGTGACGTACACGACGGAAGACGGTTTACCCAGTGACAGCGTTCGCTCAGTTACCGATGATGGGGCCGGCGGTTTCTGGATCGCAACCTTTGGGGGCTTAGCGCACTGGCGCGCGGGGAAATTCACTAACTACACAGACCGCGATGGAATGCTCAGTTACGACGTGGCCACGCTGTGCCGCGCGCGCGACGGGACTCTGTGGATTGGGAGTAATTATGGGTTGACGCAATTCAAGAGCGGCCGGTTTGTCAACTATGGTCCCAAACAAGGGTTATCGGACCCTCCGGTACACGCGATCATGGAAGACCGCGATGGCTCACTTTGGGTAGGCACGGAGGGCGGATTGAATCGCCTGCGCGATGGCCAATTCAAGGTTTGGCATCGGAGCGATGGTCTGGTTTCAGACGACGTACGCTTCATTATGCAAGCCGCCGACGGTGCGTTATGGCTGGGCACTACGGGTGGGCTGAGCCGGTTCAAGGACGGCGCTTTCACGAATTACACTACGCGAGATGGCCTATCGAACGATTATGTCCGCGCGATTGTGGCACAGCCGGATGGGGGACTCTGGCTGGGAACGTATGGGGGCGGATTGAACTTCCTTCGCCAAGGGCATTTCACGCCTGTCACAACGGCGCACGGATTGTTTGACGACTTCATTTCGCGAATTCTCGAGGACGGGCACGGGAACTTCTGGCTGCTGGGCAACCGGGGAATTGCACGAGTGAGCCGCCGGCAATTGAACGACGTTGTCGAGGGTCGGCTGCACTCCATCACCTCGGTGTCCTATGGCGCCGTGGATGGGATGAAAAGCAGCGAGGGAAACGGAGGTAACCAACCCGCCGGGTGGAGAGGCACAGACGGAAAGCTGTGGTTTCCAACGATTAAAGGGGTGGCCGTGCTGGACCCGAGCGAAGTGAACGAGCTGCCGCCGCCCGTAGTTATCAATTTAGCAACTCTAGACGGCCGGACGGTGCCCACCGAGCAGGCTGTGCGGATCGGTCGAGGTAACGAGGACCTCGAGATTCACTACACGGGACTGAGTTTCAGCCGACCCGAACAAATCCACTTCAAATTTCAGCTGGCAGGTCTGGATCAGGAATGGGTGAATGCGGGCTCGCGGCGGACGGCCTATTACTCTCATCTTCCGCCGGGCGACTACACTTTCAAAGTAATTGCGGACAATGGCGACGGCGTATGGAATCAAGAAGGCGCGGCATTGCGCATTCTCGTCGCTCGCCCCTATTGGCAAACGTGGTGGTTTCTGGCGCTTTCGCTCGCCGCAGCAGGCGCCATTGTAACGTTCGCGGTGCACTATCGAGTGTCACAACTTAAGCGGGCGCAAGCGGCCCAGCAATCGTTTTCGCGCCGGTTAATCGACTCGCAGGAGAACGAGCGGAAGCGCATTGCAGCCGAATTGCACGACAGCTTGGGCCAGCGGCTTATCATCATTAAGAATCGCGCCTTGCTGCTTCTGCAGGCCCGCACGGACGTCTCCGCGCTGGCTGAGCCGCAGCGAGAACAGATCGAGTCGATCTCGGCGGAGGCGTCGGAAGCTGTCCGCGAGGTGAAGGAGATTTCGTACAATCTGCGGCCCTACCGGTTGGACCGACTCGGCTTAACCGCAGCGCTGCGGGCGATGATTGAGATGGCTTCGGCGGCCTCTCCAACTGATTTCTCCGCCGAGATCGACAATATCGACGATGTGTTTCCCAAATCGGCCGAGATCAACTTTTACCGCATCATTCAGGAGTGCGTAAATAATGTCCTCAAACATTCGAAAGCGGCACAAGCCTCTGTCCGCATCCGGCGCACTCCGGAGCGGCTCACTGCGACTGTACGGGACGATGGAAGCGGATTCGCGCCGGATTCGGCCAATTACGACTCGCAATTGGGAGGCTTTGGGCTCACCGGGATCTCGGAGCGCGCGCAATTGCTGGGTGGGAAAGCCAGCGTTCACTCAACGCCTGGACAGGGTACGGCCGTCACGATCGAAATCGATGTAGAGATCTGACCATGAGCGATGAAACTACCATTGTGATCGCCGACGATCACCCGATTGTAAGGAAAGGATTGCGGCAGGTAATTGAAGAACAGCCGGACCTGAAGGTGATCGCGGAGGCCGGCGATGGCGAAGCCGGTCTGGCTCTTATCCTGAAGCTGCAGCCTCACGTGGCGGTTCTCGATCTTGATATGCCGAAGCTGGACGGCTTTGCGGTGGCCGCTGAGATCCGGAAGCGCGATGTGGCCGTGGAGGTGATATTCTTGACCATCCATAGTGAGGTGGACCTGCTGCGCCGGGCCATGGACTTGGGCGGCAAAGGCTACATCCTCAAAGAGAGCGCGCTGGTTGACATTGTCAACGGCGTTAGAAACGTGGCTGTGGGACGGCCTTTCGTCAGCCCGTCGATGACGCCCGCCCTGCTCGAGATCCGGACGCGCGCGCAAGCTTTTGAGCGAAGCAAACCGGCCCTCGGCGATTTGACGGCATCGGAGCGGCGAATTCTGAGCATGATCGCGGCGGGGAAATCGACAAAAGAAATAGCCGCCGAATTGCACATTCACCATCGGACGGTAGAAACGCATCGCGGCAGCATCTGCCACAAACTCGAACTCAATGGCCCCAACGCTCTGCTCCGGTTCGCGCTGGAGCACAAGTCCGAGCTGCTCGGATAAGGTTCAGCCGCGCTCACGTAGCCGCAGAGCCATTTGCTCAGCGATCGCGCCGAGGCCACCTAGCAGATGATAATACGCCTCAGTCGCCTTCTTTTCCGGCTCCCCGCGGGGTCCAGTGTGCTTTAGAAAAAGGATTTTCTCGTCGTAGGTTCGGATGATACTCATCACCTTTTCCGTCTCGGCGGCGAGTGCCTTGTTGTCCGACCCTTTCGTCGCCTTTTGCCAATTGTTAAGCGCCTGGGTGAAGGATTCTTCGAGCTTCTCCACCAACTTCCTGTCGAGTCCTGGGCCGAGAAGAACTAGGGCCTCGAACTTGGCGCTCCCCCAGAACATTTCTAGGTGATCCTGGTTTTGACCTGCTGCTCGCCTTTTTGCGCTAATAACATCCCCAATATTCGAGTCGTTGCCATAAAGTCTCTCTTTGAGCATGCCGTCTGCAAGGGTTTCCAACCGCCAGACTTTGTCAATGACAGGACTTGTGAGCGCACCTTTCTTGTCCTTGAGAATTTTGTCCATCATGGCCACTAACTTGCTGACGTATTTTTCGGTACGTTCTCGAAACTTCCTTACGTCCCGCCTATCCACCCGCTGTTGCATAGCGATTTTATCGGCGAAATCCAGCAGTTTGGTAAACGCCTTATTCGCAGCCTCATGAAAGCGTGCTTTCTCGCTGTTGCCCCACTGTTGGGCTTTCACCACCGCATCAATCAATTCTTCGTACTCGCGGAGGGACGCGCGCACTTCTTCGAGGTGATCGACTGGGCCGAGTGCCGTCCTCGAAACCTTCAGTCAATCCTTAAGTGTCGAGCTGGTACGAAGCGGTGAACGTACGTATGTCCTCATGTAATTCGTCGAGAGGATCTCGCGCCTCATGCCGCACGTCGAGCCCTCCTATCTGTTTCCAATGTTCCGTATAGTCGTGGACGAGATACTCGCGAGAGGTTATCTCCGTCGTCCGGTCGACCGGTGATGTGTGGATGTCTCCCGGATCGTAGACAGGCTCAACGATAGGCGGCCTGTCTGGCCCGATCACGGATCGGGGCCGGGATTACCGGGTTCCGCTACGTCAGGGCCCCTTGCGTCCGTGGGATGTCCCGGATCGATGTGGTCTGGTTCGTGGAGATCAGGCTCACGTCCCGGCTCGTCGGGGTGCGTCACGTGGTCTGGGTGCGTGGTGTGGTCTGGAACGGGGTGGATAATATGGTCGCCCATGAAGCCCTCCTTCTTACTTAATCACCTACTTACTTACTTAGTTAGTGGATACGTGCATCCTAAGGGTTAGCTCTGCCTACCCCAAGGTATGGTTGCGGCCATAAAACTCGATTTCTACGTCTTGCAGCGTGTCGAGCTTGAGTCCGATATTGTGCTTGTTAAGAATCGAGATGCGCCACTCGCCGAAGGGGCCGATCTGTGAGAAATCGGCCTTGCCTTCCGGATCGTCGAGCGTTCCATCTTCCGATTCTCCGTGGCTCTTTACAAAGGCTTTGTCGGTGCCAATCGCGCCGGAATCGTAGATAACTGTAGTGTCTACCGGCTCGTGGACAAAGGTGCACTCTTCATTCACCGGAGTGACAAGCGTTTCGGACCCAAGATGGGTCAGTACGATGTGGTGCAGATGCGCCTTGTGCTCGCTCTCGCCCGTCTGAAGTCCAATCGCCCAAGGGTGCACCTTCGTGATGCGAACGTCGGCGAGGCCGGCGAAGGGTGAGTCGACCCTTTTCGTATCTTTTAGCGCCGGTGGGATGTAGAAGTTCGCCATTTCCTTCTTGCGGAGCGTCTTCAAAGCGCCAGGATGATCCTTCAGATGGATCACGATTTTTGCGAAACTCTGCGGCGGTCCGGCGATCCGCTCCCGCGCTTGCTTAAGTTTGTCAAGGATCGTGTCCTTGCCTCGCAGCATCAGCGTGTAGTCGACCTCATTCGGATGCGTCCCCTCCAACAGGTCCTCGAAAAGCGAATAGGGTTCGAGCGACCAGAAAACATAGGCGCGGCTCGCCATATAGAGGTCTTTCAGGCATCGTTCTTTGGCCTGCTCATAGCAGTCATCAACAAAGGTTGCTAGCTCCGGCAAGCCCCGGGTCGGCATTGGCCGCGAGCTTTGTCTCTGTTTCGCGCTTCTGAAGGCGCAAGGTCTCCACGCGCCCACGCAGATCCTGCTGCTGCCGGAGCAGGCTGTTGTACTCCATGATCTTGTCGTTTCGGAGTTGCACCTGCTCGACCAAGTGGTTCATCGCTTCTTTGGCCTTGGTGGAGTCTACGCCATCCTCCTTGTAGAAGCTGTTACACATGTTGTCAAACTTGTCGCGTTGCATGAGCAGCTTGTAGGCACTCGGGTCTTGGAGCGTGATGCTCCGGTCGTTCGATATGGTGTAGGCTTCTTTAAGTGACTTGACCTGCTCGCCGAATACATCGATTTGGTGTACGACGTATTCCTTCTTATAGCTCCCGGAACTGGTCTCGAAGTCGCCGCCCATGCCAGACAGTGCGCTAAGCAGCTTGCCGCCCTGGCTCACCACCATCGCATTTTTCTGCCATCCTGCGTCATGAGGAGTGAACGACAGCGTTTCGACGATGCCCAGAAGCTGGGCCAGGCTTTCCAGAGCGAAGGCGTGCTTCACGGCCTTCTCATACTTCTTCAACTCTTCATCGAGAGCGGCCTTTGCCTCTTCGACCAGAGTCTGGGCGGAGCCGATCGCGTCAACGCACGTGGCAATCGCGGTTGACACCTTCTTCTGCTCATCTTGGTAGAAGCCGATCTGACCGCCCACCATGGCCGCGACGTTGGTCAGGTGGTTCTTGGCGGCGGTCTTCTCCTTCAATGCGGCAAAGTAAGCTTTACGCGTTTTCTCGAACGTCTCCAGGCTCGCAAGCGATTTCGTCAGCCAGTTCTCGTAGGTGGCCAGCGACTGTCGCGGCACATACCGTTCATCCTTGCCGAAGTAATTGTACCCGCAAAATATATTCCCGAGTAGCGCATCTACGCGGGACAAGAGGGCCCGGCAGAACTTTTCGTTGTATCCCTTTTCGTCTTCCTTTTCGTCGGTCGCAGTCTCCTTGAGCACGGAGTGCAGGTAAGACAGGAGAGTTTGAGCGTACGCCAGAGCGTCGGAATTGGTTAGTCCCTCGCCGGCGGCAAGAAACGATATGCGCGCCTTGTGGAATAACATCTGCATCTGGCTGGGGCGGATGGGCTTTGCGATGTCCTTGTAGCTTGCCGAGAAGGTGACGGCTTGGCGCCAGATTTGGGACCACCTTTGGCGGGATCTGTTGGCGCGGCATCGCCCTTGCCGAGCGACGTGGCGGGCATAAAGCCTGTGCTGTTGTCGATCGCCTTCCGTTTGGTAACCTTCTTCCCAGGATTCCCTAGCCGGTGGCCACCTTCCCACTCGCTGTATTCGCCGCCGAGCCCCGGCAGGCCGACTCCGCCCTGTTGGCCTCCGGCACCTGGCTCACCGCCAGGGCCGGGGTCAACTTAAACCTTTATCTCGACTTGTTTCTCCTGGACCGCTGTTACTGATACTTTGCCGCCGTCTCCACCCTTACCGCCCCTGCCGCCTTTGCCTCCCCTGCCGCCTGGCCCTCCCTGACCTCCGTCAGTGGCAGGCTCCGTCAAGGAACGGTCCTTAAGTTCATCTCTTGCCATCACCGCCCTGCCCTCCGTCTCCGCCGTCCTGTCCGGCCTGACCATTGCCGCCCTTGCCGCCCTTAGCACTCAACGTCAAATTGGCCTTTTCCGCGTTCCGGCAATTTCCTGGCAGAATATCTCGATAGTTCCGCCCTTCTCCCCAGGCTTGCCTTCGTCACCATTCTTGCCGTCTTGACCCTTCTCTCCTGGTCCGCCCGGCGTCCGTTTCATGTCGGTCCAGGGTTCCCGCCCGGAGTAGCCGTGGGGACCCTTGTTGCCAGCAGGCGGTTTCGGTAGCTTCTCCGCGGGAGCTGCTCCGTCGTTGCCGTCGACCACAATTGCGGCCCCCTCCTCGCCCGTTTGCAACCGCCGGCACACGATCCGGATATTCCTGGCTCTGGCTTCGATTTTTCCGTTGATCTGCACAATATCGCCATAGACATAGAGGTCGGCTATCTTCCGGTACCTTGAATGTCCCGGCAAGACTCGTAGGAGCGGTTTTCTGATAGAGCACAAGGTCGTGCGACGTTTCGATTGCCGCCCCGATGACTACGGTCTTTTTGTCGATTTCGGTGGTGACCGCCTGATAGTTGTAGCTCTGATCGGAATAGCATCCGAAACCTTTGTCGTCGCTCATTTGCACTCCTTGTTCTTACTGCGCGCTAGTTCGTAATAAGAGAGTTTTAGCTCTAAATGCAGGCGCGGAGAATAGAGGCCCCCACGGATTTTGGCTGTGTATCGCTACAGTTTCTTTCTATGTAGTCCCACGTAGAGATTGAAGACGGAGTCCTAACGTGCGCAATACGAAGGAGTGGCGTTTTCCTTTCAAAATGCGCATCGATGTTGAAGAGATTCCCAAAACACCGCTTGGCCCTTCTACGTGGCACCACGTAGAAAGAAACTGTAGTGTCACATAGTGAAAATCCGTAGCAGCCTTGATTTCCTGCACGTGTTTTTGAGACTAAGTTTGTTACAGGCAAGACGAGAGGTGGGCAGCTGAGCAATTGAATGCGCTGCCCGACGGAGGACAAAGCGTGACAAGTCTTCGACTTACGTGGCGTGTTTGTGACGGCCGGCTCACTGCGATATGGACCGAACAGGCGGAACCGCAGGCCGTGTCTCAGTGTTGCGAAATTCTCTTCTCGCCGATAGCCGGTGAAACCGAATGCGCGGAAATAGCGGAAAGCAGGTGCAGACATGAGTTCAGCGACAATGACCAGCGGGAAAATGGAATCCTCACCTTACATCATTCGTGGGGGCATTGAAGGAAGACAACGCCTGCGCATCCTGTCGCGCATTATGCAGGCTTCCACGCTCGGCTTATTAGAACGGGCGGGAATCCGGCCAGGAATGGTGTGCCTGGAAGTTGCATGCGGCAGCGCCGACCTGGCTTTCGATATTGCGCGGCTGGTTACCCCGGACGGGAGAGTGGTTGCGACCGACATCGACCGGACGAAGCTCGAACTTGCAACGATCGAGGCGGAGGTGGGGCAACTCACGAATCTCGAATTCCGATTTGCGGACATTACAACCGACGAACTCGAGCCGGAGTTCGATCTGGTGCATGCAAGGTTCATCCTCACCCATCTGCCGAATCCGGAGCGGGCGTTGGCAACGATGCGGCAAGCACTGCGTCCTGGCGGGATTCTCGCGGTCGAAGACGTTGATTTCCGCGGATACTTCTGTTATCCGGAGTGCGACGCCCTCTGGCGCTACGTCGAGCTGTACACCCGGACCGTGCAACGGCGAGGCGGCGATCCTAACATAGGGCCGCGTCTTCCAGCCCTTCTCACAGAAGCAGGTTTCGAGAAAGTCCAGATGAATATCGTCCAGCCGGCAGGTATGTCGGGCGAAGTGAAGCTGTTGTCGCCGCTGACGATGGAGAACATCGCAGATGCGGTCATAGCTGAAGGCCTTGCCTCCCGCGAAGAGATCGACCGGCTGGTGGCTGAACTGTACGAGTTTGCACGCACTCCAGGAACGATTGGCTCTTCGCCGCGAGTTGTGCAGGTTTGGGGGAAGAGAGGCTAGCGGGAGGCTGCGTGCTATGCAGCCCTCATTCTAATCACGGTGACGGAAGAATCCGGAGCCTGAGGCGGCAACTTGAGCACCAGACGCCGGTCCTCCTGCCGAAAGTCTACCGGCTCACCGGACGCGAGTACACTAGCCGCGCGAAACTTGACTAAATTACCGGTGCTCAACTCGAGTGTTGTGCCTGGCCAATCGAAGATGTGTAGAAAGACATCGCCTCCTTTTGCGGTCGTGCGTACTGAGGGGAGACCTTGAATCGGTCCATAGGTTGTGCCGTAGATCGATTCTCCATTGCGGTCCATCCATGTACCGATCGCCTGAAGACGCTCGACGAACTCAGTCTGAATGATTCCGTCCGGTCCGGGCCCGACGTTTAGAAGGAAGTTGCCGCCGCGGCTTGCCACCTCCACCAGCGTGCGAATCAGTTCCTTCGATGATTTGAATGCGCGATCGTTTTTGTTATAAGCCCACGTGTGATTAATTGTCATGCACGTCTCCCAGAGGCGAAACTCCTGGGGCGTGGGCACATAGCCGGATTTCGAGCCGGAGTCGCGGTGAGCGAAATCCAGTGTTTTGCCCTTTACCGGAATTCCGGCGGGCAAGAACTGTTCAGGTGTTTCGAAATCTCCCGGGATGCCGATGCGGTTATTGATTAGCGTCCATGGCTGCCGCTCGAGAATTGCTCGCTGCATGCGGTATCCATCGAACTTTCGCTGATTGAAAAGGCCATCAAACCAAATCAGCGCCACGTCTCCATAGCCCGTCAGGAGTTCTCGCAACTGCAGTTCCATGTAGTTGAGGTAGATGGGCCACGCTTCGCGAGCCGGCTCTCCGTTCCAGTTTTTGCTCGCTGGCTCTGAGGTGTCCCGGAACGCTGGATGATTCATGTCGGGCGGCGAATAGTAGAATCCTATCGGCATATCGTGCCGGTGACATGCCTCAGCCAATTTCGCGACAATGTCATTCTTGTATGGCGTTTCCGTGATCTTGTAATTCGTATACGCGGAATCGAACATGCAGAAGCCATCGTGGTGCTTCGTCGTGAATACCATGTAGCGCTGTCCGGCCGACTTTGCTAACTCCACCCAGGCGTCCGGATCAAAGTGGACCGGATTAAATTCCTGAGGCAGAGATCGATACCGCTGCTCGGTAATAGCAAATTCCTCGGAAGGACGCATGATGGGCCAGGAAGCTTCCACGCTCGCGACCGAATATGGTCCCCAATGGATGAACATTCCGAACTTGGCCTCCCTGTACCAAGCCGTTCGCCGGTCTTCCTCTGACGGGGCTGGATCAGAGTGTGCCCCAGCGATCCCGGCTGCGGTTGCATCAGCCGGCGACGCTTCTACTCGCGAAGCAAGGTGCGCGAGCGGGAGGGCTGAGGTAAGTGTTAGTAATTGGCGTCTCTTCATAAGAAGCTTCTCCCTAAAGGTTCGGCGGAATCAGATCGCAGGAAAGTCCGGGTTCCTGCGGCGTCCGGTAAGTTCCGTTCTCTACTTGGGCGGGATGCACAAAGTAGGGGCGAAGGTGTGGAATGTGTTCGAGGAGCAGGGCTGTGTGTCCAAGCGCAACATGATTGAACAAGACCAGATGCTGATGAATTTGGCCCATATCGCCAACATGTGGAACAACCGGCAACCTGTACTTCCGTGCCAGCAGGCTCACGGCTATAAACTCCGAGACACCTGCGAGCCGCGTACAATCTGCCTGAACGAAATGCACGGCTGACCGGGCCATGAAGTTTCGGAAGAGCACCCGATTGGGGACATGCTCACCCAAGGCCAGATGCACGGGCTGGATGTGCTTTGCGAGTTTTACATGGCCTTCGATGTCGTCTGGATGCGTCGGTTCCTCGATCCAATAAGGATCGAGTTCGCGGATTGCCCGGCAAAACTCTTCCGCCTCGCGGACGGTCCATTGCTGATTGGCGTCGAACATCAACTGGCACTCCGCACCTGCCAAATCGCGAAGCAATGCGGCACGGCGTATGTCCCGGCCGATATCTTTCGATCCCACCTTGAGCTTTAGCGCGCGGAAACCACGATCCAGAGCACGCCGGGCGTTTTCGCGAATTTGATCGTCATCATACTGAAACCAGCCGACTGACGTGTCATAACCCGGATATCCTCGGGCCAGCACTTCCTCGCGAGCGCTGCGATTCTTCCGTTCTTCCTGAATCAATTTGCTGGCGGAATCGGCAGTCAGATCCTCATCGAGATAACTGAGGTCGAGCGTTTTTACGATTTCGTCTGGCGTCAGATCGAGAAGCAATTTCCATAGAGGCACGCCACGCGCTTTCGCCCAAACATCAAAACAGGCATTAGTGATTGAGGCCAAGGCAAGATGGACAGCGCCCTTATGCGGACCGAGCCAGCGCAAACTTGCATCGTCGGAGAGTCTCCGGCTCACAGCGCCGAAATCGGCCATTAACTCTTCTATGGGCAGCTTGGGCAGCAGTTCGCCTAGCGCCACTATCAACTCGCATACAATCTCATTGCCGCGGCCGAGCGTCAGTACGATTCCCGTGCCGGAGACGCGGTTATCCGTGACTAGGCGCGTGACTGCAAATGCGTACTCGTCAACCTTGTGGACAGCGTCAGTGCCCGCGCCTGCCTCGAGTTTGAACCTGCGGTCCTCGGCCTGTACCCGCACGATAGAAACCGATTTCATCGTTTGTATCCGAGTTCAGCTCCTCCGGTTACAGGAAGAATACACCCGGTGATGAAGCGTGCCCTTTCAGAGATAAGAAATACCGCAGCATCGGCAATTACATCGCCGTGCGGGCAGTAACCAAGGGCATGAATTTCATTAAGGTACTTTTGGATACTCAACGGATCCGGCTGCTCGCTACACCATCGCTCGAGCATGGGAGTCCACACCCCGGCCGGGCAAATAGCGTTCACTCGAATTCCAAAGGGGGCATAGTCAAGAGCCATCGATTTGGTCAGCGCAATCATTCCGCCCTTGGTTGCCGTATAGGCAGCATGTAGCGATTGTCCGATCAAACCTACCAGGCTGGCCGTGTTCAGGATGACTCCGCGTGCTTGCTTCAGCGCTGCGAGGCTTGACCGCGTAGTCCAGTAGATACTCTTCAGATTTATGCTCATTAAGCGATCCCATTCTTCGTCCGTTGTCTCGTCCAGCGTCCTCGAAGGAGTCGCAATGCCCGCATTGTTGTGAATCGCATCGATTCGGCCGTAATGGGAACTCGCGCTGCGCACCGCGCTCTCTACCGATTCTCCCTTCGAAACATCGCAAGCGATGCCGATGCTTTCCGCTCGAATCGCCTGGGCCGCTTCTTCCGCGGCTCGTTTGTCGATATCGGCGATCACGACCTTCGCTCCCTCGGCTGCGTATGCTTTTGCGCACTCGAGCCCGATTCCTCTCGCGCCGCCAGTTAGGAAGACAACCTTACCATCGAGGAGCATCCGCGTCTCTACCGGACCCTTGCGTAACGCTGATGGCATTCGGTGATGCGGCTTTCCATATTGGCCAGCGCGGTCTGAATCGTTATCTCATCTGTCATTGCGGAACGAACCGTGCGCCAAATGATCTCTTCGATTTCCGGATAGTACGTGAGCCCAGGTGGAATCAGCATATCGCTTGCGATCACCAGGTCGAGTAGTTTCCAGCGCTCCGCTTCGAAAGGTTGGGCTTCCGAAAGGATTTGCGCGAGCACCGCTGGGCGGGTAGGAACAGAACCGTGGTGCGCTGCAACCAGTTGTTGTTCCGGAGCGTTGAGGAATCGCAGCAATTCAAGAGCAGTGGTTTGTGTCGATCCGCGATGAGTCAGCGCGAAAGTATGGCAGCCGGAGTATGCTTTTCGAACTCCACTTGGTCCGGCGGGCATCCTCGCCAAGCCGAACCTTCCGCTTACCTTCGAAGTTGTGGCATCGCAATACGCGCTATAGTAGCCCGGCCAATCGCAAATCATAGCCGCATGTCCATCGCGAAAGCAGCGATGCACTTCGTCGTATTGCCAGTCGACGATCTCCGGTGGAACCGCGCCCGAACGGTACATCTGGCCAATTGCTTCGAGCGCCCATCGACCGCCTTCATTATTTAAACGAGGGACATTCGAAGGAGGGAATAAACTCGCACCCCCCATTTCCGCCAATTCATAAAACATGCCGAACAAACCGGATTCCATGCCCGGGAAAACAAAGCCATAAGAGCCGGGCTGGGATGCCAGCTGGCACGCCGTCTTAACGAGTTCATTCCACGTTTCGGGCGCCTGCTCGACGAGATCCTTCCGATAGTGCAGGAGTTTCCCATCGATATTGCGCGGGATTCCAAGCAGCTTGCCGTTGACGCGCGCCAAATCAATCAGGGGCGCATAGAAATCGTGCGTCTCCAGTTCACGGGCAAACGAATCCAGCGGCGCCAAGAATGAACTCTGCGAAGGCGCGTACTTAGTATGTGTGCTGACCAGATCGTAGGGGACATCGGTTAGCGACGCGAGGTGCGCATTTAACTCCGGGTGTGATCCGTGGAAGGCGACCTCCACTCGAACGCCGGCCGCATACTCGAAATGGGGAAGCTTCTCGTAAACCGGATCATACATCGGCCCGGCAACGAATGCCACCCGCAGCGTGCGATCAGACATTGGGACTCGCCATCAGTCTAATATCTGAAGACTCCAGTATCGTCTTCGGAGCGCCGCGCTTTGCCACTCGGATCATCGCGCGACCAATCTCCTCGGTGGTCAATATATAGTTTGGGAAAAGACGCCGGAGCAAAGGAAGCAGGGGTTTGGCGAAGCTGTAGGCGAATCGGTATGCGGTGGTCTTGGACCGTTCCCCATGTACCGCCAGAATACCGCCGAGCCGGAACATGTAGGCACCTTTGAAGGGAAGGCGCAAAAGTGCATTCTCAGTCTTGCCTTTTACTCGCGCCCACATGACCCGTCCTTTTTCGGAACTGTCCGTCCGGGCGCCGGAAACGTAAACGAATGTCATGTCCGGATTCAGTCGAGACAAAATCTGGGCGACCGCGATCGTGATGCCATAGGTGAGGCGTTCATACTGCGGTTCAGACATCCCGGCTGACGAGACGCCAAGGCAGAAGAAGCATGCGTCAAAACCGCTGAGGTCACCCTCGATTCCTGAATAGTCCATCAGATCCGAATGGACAAGTTCGCGCAGCTTTGCATGTTTCACTCCCGTGGCCGACCGTCCGATGGTTTGGAGAACAGCGACATCAGGGTCGAGCAGGCACTCCCGGAGAACGCCCTGGCCGACCATGCCGGTCCCTCCGAAGATCAGCACCTTCATCTTGGCAGTGAACCACTTTGGCTTTTGATCACTTAAAGCAAGTTTATCGATCGACCATGGCCATCATGCGCTGGCTGTAGCGCGGTCCGGACACCGCTTCCGGTGAGAGCGCCTGATCGAGTTGTGTCATTACGTCCGGTTCAAGTTTCAGCGACACAGCAGCGATATTTTCTTCCAGATAAGTTCTGCGCTTAGTGCCAGGGATGGGCACAATATCGTCGCCCTTCTGCAACAGCCAGGCTAATGCGACCTGGCCAGGTTTCGCGTTTTTTCCTTCAGCGATCCTGTGCACGACTGAGGCGGCATGCACGTTGGCGTCGTAATTTTGGCCTTGAAAGCGGGGGTCGCCACGGCGGTAATCGCCTTCCGGATATTCTTCCGCGCGTTTGGCTGTTCCAGTCAGGAAGCCGCGCCCTAAGGGACTAAACGGCACGAGACCGATGCCGAGTTCCCGCAGCATAGGGATGATGCTCGGCTCCAAGTTGCGCTCCCACAGCGAGTACTCGCTTTGCAATGCTGTGACGGGGTGGGTCGCATGAGCGCGCCGGATGGTCTTTTCAGCGGCTTCCGAAAGGCCGAAATAATGGACTTTGCCGGCCTGGACCAGTTCTGCTACGGCTCCCGCAACATCTTCGATCGGAACATTGGGGTCGACCCGGTGCTGGTAGAGGAGATCAATGTGATCTGTTTGCAGGCGCCGCAGAGAAGCGTCGACGACCTCGCGAATGTGTTCGGGCCGGCTATCGGTGGAGGCGATCTTACCGTTTTCGATGCGGAAACCGAATTTCGTGGCAACCACGGCCTGCTCGCGAAGCCCCTTCAGAGCTCGTCCAAGCAGCTCTTCATTGATGAAGGGTCCATAGACCTCAGCTGTGTCAAAAAAATCTAGCCCGAGCTCGAGCGCTCTGTGGATTGTGGCAATCGATTCGCCATCGTCCGGCACGCCATAGGATTGGCTCATGCCCATACATCCGAGTCCAAGAGCCGACACTTCCACGCCTTGGCTTCCTAATCGTCTTTTTGGCAACATACGTTTTCGATGCGCGGATGTGAACTGCGGGTGCTAAGCGATTATCGGCGGCTGCACCGATCGGGTCTGGGCGCACACCGGCAACGATTCGTCGATGACAAATTTGGCGAATTTCAAAATGTCGGCCTTAGCGTGATACGGGAGACACCCGGTGATCGCCAGCTTGGCGACCCCGTGGACCATTGACCACGCAAGTAGTGCAAACTGAAGCGGATCTCCGGACGGCAATTGCCCTTCATCTTGACAGCTCTTGACGAAGCTCAGCAGAGTGCCAAAGGATTGCTCTCCGGCCGCTACGGAATCGGGATGTTTGCGTTCAAATGCCGAGGCATCAAACATGATGGTGAAGTGTTCTGGCCGCCGCAGCGCGAAGGACACGTAAGCTAACCCGGCGCGCTTCAGGCGACCCAATGCGCTGGTCTGCGACTTGGCAGCCACCAGCATAGCTTCAGTCAGCTCCCGGAACCCCTCTGTTCCCACGGCCGCCAGCAACTCATCTTTATCCTGAAAATGGCGATACGGTGCGTTGTGCGAGACGCCCGCACGGCGCGCCACTTCTCGCAGCGTAAACGCCTTCGGTCCGACTTCTGCGATCAGGCGTATTGCCGCTTCGAGCAGAGCTTCCCGCAAATTGCCGTGATGGTAGGAGGTGCGGCGCTTCATTACCTTCTATAATTATAGCCGCGATGTTGACATCGACCACATTTTTTGCCTATCATGTGGGCAGTGTCCACACTGGGACCACGGACCTATTCAGAAAGAGATGTCCAATGAAACGACAAAATCGGATCAAGATTTCGGCAGTGCTGCTGGGTGTTCTCTTGTGCTGCTCTGCCGGTGTGAAATATAGCCTGGGCAAGAGTGGCGGACAGTCCGCCACGGCTGAAAATACACAGACCGCGAATGCGAGTGATGCGGCGATCGAGAAATTCTGGGCGGTCTATCACGGCAACGCCTACGACGATATCCCAGCGGTGCAAGCGCAGCTTGAAAGCGCCATCCCACTCGATCCGAACAATCCCGCGCTTCATGCGCTACTTGGCGCCACTCACTTTTGGCATGTGGGCGAGTACACGCGCGATCGGAAGCCGGACCCAAACGTGCTGAGGCAGGATATGCCCACTGCGGCCGGCCTCTTCGAAAAAGCTTATAATCTCGACTACCAAGGCCAGCATCTGATCGGCTATATCAATGACGATCACCTGCCGGGGTACTGGGGAATAACAACTGTCCACACGGGTCAGCAGGACCTAGACTCGAGTCTGATCGCGAAAGGGGATGAGACCTTGGGTTACGCCGCATACCAGTTCCCGGAGTTCAATAACTTCAATCGCTGGGCGGCTCACAATACCGATCCGAAGGATAGCGACACATATAAGAAGGCGCTTGACTCGCTATGGCAGGGCCTTGATAGTTGCATACAGGGCAGCGTTGATCGTACCAATCCCGATCTGAAGCCGTATCTCCATCTCTACACTCAAGTGGGCCGGAAGAAAGCCTGCTGGTGGGATGGCGATCTCGCTCCGTACAGCTTCGAAGGCTACATGCTGAATTTGGGTAACGGCCTGGTGAAGTCGGGCCAGATCGACGCCGCCAAGGTCATCTACGCGGACGCAAAGTACGCCGAAAATTATGAGACTTGGCCGTATCGGGCTGTCCTCGAAGCCATTGAAGCGTCGGACCTCTACGCGCGCGCGGCCCTGTACGCCGATAACAATCCCAACAACGATCCCCCGCTGAGCGTTCCGAACCGTAGCTGCGCCTACTGCCACGCTACCGTTGCAGAGGCTGTTGCCCACTAAATGTGGCCGCTTGACGTTGTTGAAGAGGCGTGAGCCGGGCGGACCAAGAGCGTACTCCGCCGGCGCGCCGCACCCTCCAGATTATTTGAGATTCCTATTTTCGGAGCGTTGGGTACTCAAACGGCATAACGTCGACAACCAAAACCGTGATGTCGTCGGCCTGGGAGTTCGAGCTTCGATTACCGGGCCACGCGAGTACTTCTTTGAGCAGGCATTCGGCAAACTGGTCAGCCGAGAGGTCCTGGTGCTGATTGATGAGATTTTCCAGCCGAACGTCGCCAAATTCGAGGCCCTCCGGGTTGGCCGCCTCGATCAATCCGTCCGTATATATCAAAATCCGGTCACCGGCTTGCAATGAAAAATCGGCTTGCGGATAATCCTCGCCCGATCGTACGCCAAGCAGAAGGCCGCTTTCATTCAGATGCAGTAAAGTTCCCGTTGCCCTCCGCCATAGCAGCGGGGGCGGATGGCCTCCGGCGGAGTAGCACCCTACTCGCTTTTTTTCATCCAGGCACACGTACACGGCGGTGGCGTACTGGTCTTGCGCCTCGCCGTACAGAGTCGAGTTTAAGCCGGCCATTATTTTCCCCGGGTTGTCTCGATGAGTCGTCTGGGACGAGACCGCCACTTTCACCATGGAAGCGACTAACGCGGCCGGCACGCCGTGGCCGGCGACATCGGCCACAATAATTCCCAGGCAGCCGGACCGAATCGGGAGGAAATCATAGAAATCGCCTGCCACGTCGGCCATCGGAGCATACCGGACAGCAATGTCGAAACTCCCGAGCTCAGGGGTCGTGCGGGGGAGAATAGAGGTTTGAATGCGTCTCGCGGCTCGCATCTCTTCACCCAAAGAAACGAGCCGTCTCTCGTTTGCCAGAAGGCGCCGTATCGCCGCATAGCCCA
>CAVRNU010000029.1:0-24259 GCA_963722585.1 Bryobacterales bacterium
GAGGACGGCACGAGCGGGGGCGCCGGGCAGGCACCGAGAATGTAGCGGCTGCGGTAGCATTCAGCAAGGCGATGGAGCTTTCTGATTCCTTTGACATAGCGAATGAATTGAAAGTTTTACGCGATGAATTCGAGCGCAACATATTGAGTCAATTGGATGGAGTCGAGATCAATGGCGCTGCCGCCCAGCGGCTGCCCAACACCAGCAACCTGTATTTCCGGGGCGTCGACGGCCAAGCGCTCGTCATCGCGCTCGATCTGAAGGGATTCGCCGTTTCGAGCGGCTCAGCCTGCTCGAGCGGTTCAATCGAGCCGTCGCACGTTCTGCTCGCTATGGGCCGGTCGGCGAGCGAGGCGCGAAGCTGCGTTCGTTTCTCTTTGGGCTCGGGCAATACTCTCGAAGAGGTTCACGCTCTCGCGGATGCCGTCATCTCGTCCGTTCAGCACCTTCGGGCCTCTCACCATGTATGCGAGGACGAGTATGTACCCGCCTGATCCAGCGCCGAAGAGCACGGCCACCATCGCGGTCGCAATGTCGGGCGGCGTCGACAGCTCGGTAGTTGCGGGCCTGCTGCAGCGCGAAGGGCATGCCGTTGTAGGACTGACGATGCAGCTATGGAATCAGCGGCGGCTTCCGGAACTGCAGCCGGAGCAGGGAACTACGGGCCGCTGCTGTTCGCTCGACGACGTCTACGATGCTCGAGCCGTCGCTTCTCAGCTCGGCATTCCGTACTATGTAGTCAATTTCGAGCAGAGGTTTGAGGAGCAGGTCGTAAAGCCCTTCGTGCAGGACTATCTCGAAGGCCGCACTCCCATCCCTTGCACACTCTGCAATAACTTCGTCAAATTCGATCAGTTCCTCGACATGGCGGACGGCATAGGCGCAGAAAAGATCGCAACCGGCCATTATGCGCGACTTTGCTACAACAGCAATTCCCGCCGCTATGAGATGCGCAAGAGCCTAGATACGGCAAAGGACCAGACCTACTTTTTGTGGGGCCTTACTCAGGCGCAGCTCGCGCGCACGCTCTTTCCGCTTGGCGGAAAGGTCAAGTCGCAAGTGCGCGAGTTAGCCCGCGACTTAAACCTCCCGGTGGCCGAAAAGAACGATAGCCAGGAAATTTGTTTTGTACCCAATGGCGACTATGCCGCTTTTATCGACGCCTACTTCCGGGAGCAGGGAATTGAGCCGGACCGCATGCATGGCGACATCGTCTCAACTGACGGGAAAATCGTTGGACATCACGAAGGGACGCATCATTTCACGATCGGCCAGCGGCGCGGGCTGCGTGTTGCGTCCGCTGAGCCGCTATACGTCATCGAAACCGACCCCCGCGCGCAGCGTGTTGTGGTTGGCGGAAACAACCATCTGCTTCGATCGGCGCTTTCTGTTCGTGGCCTGAACTGGGTCTCGATTGCGCCTATCGCCGCTCCGTTGAATGCGCAGGTAAAGATCAGAAACAAGCATGTCGCCGCGCCCGCCACGCTATTTCCAACTTCCGATTCCGCCCGAATCGAAATCCGCTTCCATGAACCGCAGCGCGCCGTCACTCCAGGTCAGGCGGCGGTGTTTTACGACGGCGACCTGGTATTGGGCGGTGGCTGGATCGAGTAGCAGCCCGTGGCAGACAGGCTGAATGGCTGTCCCACTGGCTTTGAAAAAATTTAATTAGGTGGGTAGGACGTCGGCGAAGATGAAGCCGTCGCGTTCCAAAATCTCGCCAGTTTCGACCTCTATCGGATGCGAGAAAACGGGAGCGTCGTACACAAACGTATGGAATTCACCGTTTTCGCCGCATGGATCGACTTCCCGAGGTAATTGATCGAGGAATTCAGAATCGAAGTCGCGGCCCGCGAAGGACCGGTCGAGCTTTCGAGGATCGACGCACGTGACTTTGGCCTTCACACCTGTGCGTATCATTTCCGATGCAAGCTCGTGGGTGGGGATGTGCCACACCGGGAATAGTGGCTCGATGCCGGTTCCCTGCAACTGCCGCTCGCGGTAACTTCGGATGTCTTCGAGAAAGAGATCGCCGAACGCGATGGCGGTTACGTTTTCGGCGAGTGCCCGGCGGCAAATCGCGCTCATCAGATCTTCATACACGGAGTTCGCACAGGGCCAAGGAAGTTCGACACACCAAAGAGGGATGCCCGCTTGATCCGCTTGCGTTTCGACGAGGCGGCGCCGTACGGCGTGCATGGCAACGCGGTCGGCAGCGGTGTTGAACGTGGTGATAAGCGCGGCGACCTGAATTCCAGGGGTCTGTTTCAGTAAGTGCAGGGTCCAGGCGCTGTCTTTGCCAGTGCTCCAGGATAGAGCGACGCGCTTCATGCGACGGCTGCGGAGGCCGAGCGCACGTCGCGTAGCCAGTGCCAGTGATCTCCCTCGGTTCGCGCGTCCGAGACGAGGCCATGAAGAATCTCGGCCACGATTTCGGCGGTTCTCGAGATCGTCATGCCGGACCGGTTGAAGAACCAGTTGCCGTCGGCGAAGGCTACTTTGTCCTCGCGAACCGCGCGCAGTTTGCTCCACCACGGGTAGCGCTCAAGTACGCGTAGCTCTTCCATCGAGCGGGCGAGATTGAAGCCGCATGGCGCGACGATGAGGTATTCGGGATCGGCACTCTGGACCTGCTCGGAGGGGATTGCGAATGAATGCTGGCCCTTATTCGAGAGGGCGATTTCGCCGTTTGCGGCTTCGACTAACTCCGGACCCCAATTGCCCATGGGAAAGACCGGGTCGGTCCACTCGAGCACGACAACCGACGGGCGGGGAAGCGATGCGGTTCGCTCGCGCAACCGATCGAGCCGCTTGCGTTCGCATGCGATCAGCGCGCGGCCTCTATCTTCGCACTCGAGAGCGCGGCTGATTTCTAAGATCGTGTCGAAGATGCCGCCGACAGAGCTGGCGCTTAGAGGGAGCACGCTGGCGCCCGGGATAGATACACCGCTCCTCTCTATATCGCCAGGCGTGATAGCGCAAACCTCGCAATGCGATTGAGCCACGATCAGGTCGGGGGCTAGTTCCCGAATGCGATCGGTATGGATACGGTACAAAGGCTCGCCGGAACGCAGCCTGCGATTCACTTCGCGATCGATCTCTCCGCTCGATACGGAAATGTCGAATGCCGGCTCGCTGCATTCGGGGAGCGATCGGACCCACGCCGGGTTATCGCACTCATGAGAACGGCCGACGAGCGTTTCGCCCATGTCGAGCGCGCAGACGATTTCGGTCGCACTGGCTAGCAGCGATACTACTCGCAAACTTGTAACCTCCGGGTTCGGCTAACGGGTTTGAGGGAATCCCAGATCGACTTGGCTCGTGCTTGGATCGGGCCAGCGGCTGGTGACGACTTTGGCCCGCGTGTAGAATTGAATGCCCTCGGGGCCGTACATGTGCAGATCGCCGAAGAGCGACGCTTTCCAACCGCCGAAGCTGTAATAGGCCACCGGCACGGGAATCGGAACGTTGACGCCGACCATGCCGACTTCTACATCGAACTGAAATTGACGCGCGGCTCCTCCATCGCGAGTGAAGATGGCGGTTCCATTGCCCATGGGATGATCGTTGATTAAGCGAATGGCTTCTTCGTAGTTCGGCGTGCGGACGATGCTTAGAACAGGCCCGAAGATTTCTTCTTCGTAGCAGTGCATACCAGGCTTGACGTGATCGAGAAGACAGGGTCCTAGAAAGAATCCGGCTTGCTGGGTGACGCGGTCGAGGCGGCCGTCGACCGCGACTGTTGCTCCTTCATCCGCCGCGTTCGCTACGGAGGAGGCAACACGATCGCGATGCTCGCGCGTGATCAGCGGTCCCATGCCTGTCTGCTCTTCGAATCCTGAGCCAACTTTGATGCGCGAGATGCGTTCGCGGATGGCTTCGATCAACGGATCGGCAACGGCGCCCACGGCCACTACCACCGAGATGGCCATGCATCGCTCGCCGGCCGAGCCGTAAGCGGCGGAAACAGCTGCGTCGGCGGCCATCGCGACATCCGCGTCGGGCAATACCAGCATGTGGTTCTTCGCTCCGCCGAGCGCCTGCACCCGCTTTCCGTTTTGCGTTGCCGTCCGGTAAATGTAACTTGCTACTGGCGTCGAACCGACAAAGCTGACAGCTTTTATGTCGGGATGTTCCAAAAGACGATCGACGGCGACTCTATCGCCTTGGATAACATTAAAAACACCCTCGGGGAAGCCTGCTTCCTGCATCAGCTCCGCCAAGAAGAGCGAGACCGATGGATCTTTTTCAGATGGCTTGAGAATAAACGTGTTTCCGCAGGCGATGGCATTTGCGAACATCCACATCGGGACCATTGCCGGGAAATTGAAGGGCGTGATTCCAGCGACGACGCCGAGCGGCTGACGAATCTGGTATACATCGACACCGCGGCTGGCCTGCTCGGAGTATCCGCCTTTTAAAAGATTGGGGACGCCGCAGGCAAACTCGATGTTCTCGAGGCCTCGCGCGACTTCGCCCATTGCGTCCGCAAGGGTCTTGCCGTGTTCGAGAGTAATCAGCTCGGCGATGGCCGAGCGATGAATGTCGACGAGGTGGTGCAGCCGGAACATGGCTTCGGCTCGGCGCGAAAGCGGTGCGGCACGCCAGCCTGGAAATGCCGCCTTGGCCGCTGCTGCGGCGCGGTCTACATCTTCTTTGCTTGCGAAATCGACTTTGGCGCGCGGTTCGCCCGTGGCCGGATTCCAAACCATGCCCGAGCGTCCCGAGTCCAATGCGACGGCTTTTCCGCCGATCCAATGCGTTACTGTTTTAAGTTCGGTTGCTTCACCGACTGGCATTTTTCACCTCCTTTAAACACTTGCCATTACAGGTTGAGTTGCGCCTACTTCCGTTGCCTTCGCCATGAAGCGTTCGACCAGCGCGAGGCCGTCTTCGATAATGTCGAGCCCGTGCGACAGCTCTTCCTTTGTGACGATCAAGGGAGGGCAAATCCACAGCATGTTGAATCGCGAAAAGGCGTACAGGTGTTGCGATTTCAGATGGCCGGCCAAAAGGCTCATTTCCGGACTCGTGCCGTTGAACGGCGCGAGCGGCTCTTTCGTTTCTTTGTTCCTGACGAGTTCGACGGCGCTGAAGAGTCCTTTGTAGCGCGCGTCGCCGACGCAGGCGTAGCGGCGTTTCATCGCATCGAGACGTTCGGCCAGATAAGCTCCTTGCGTTTCGACGTTTTCGAATATGTTCTCTTCTTCGTACACACGCAGATTGGCTACCGCGGCGGCGCACGAAACTGGATGACCGCTGTAGGTTAATCCGGCCCACAGCATGTGGGTTTCGAAGAAATCGGCGATCTCTTTTTTCACGATGACAGCTCCGAGCGGCATGTAGCCGCTGGTAAGGCCTTTGGCGCTGGTAACGATGTCCGGTTTGATACCGTAATGCTGGGTTGCGAGCCACTTGCCTGTGCGGCCGAAACCGCTCATGACTTCATCGTCGATGAGCAGAATCGAGTATTTGTCGCAAAGAGCGCGCAACTTCGGATAGTAATCGTCAGGTGGAACGAGCAATCCGTTCGACCCGGTTATGCCTTCGACCAGAATCGCAGCGATGGTATCGGGGCCTTCCATTTGAATGATTTCTTCAATGTGGCTGACGCACTCGCGCCGGCAGCTATCGGGAGTTTTGCCGAAGGGGCAGCGGTAGCAATACGGATCGAACGCGCGCACGATGTTGGGAGTGCCCGGCTCGACGGGCCAGCGGCGCGGGTCGCCCGACGCGGTCATGGCTCCCATGGTTGCGCCGTGATAGGAGCGATAGCGCGCAATCACCTTGTCACGGCCGGTGTAGAGGCGGGCCATCTTCAAGGCGTTCTCGTTCGCTTCGGCTCCGCCAAGAGTAAAGAACGCTTTCGCAAGGCCGGTCACTTCGGCCAACTTCTTGCCCAAGACTCCCCGCGGCTCGGTGGCGAAGCCAGGCCCGGCGAAGCACAACTCATCCACCTGCTTTTTGATCGCTTCGAGGACTTTCGGGTGCTGATGCCCGATGTTCAGGTTGATGAGCTGCGAGCTGAAATCGAGCCATTTGTTCCCGTCGCCATCCCAGAACCACACCCCTTGCGCACGGGTCAAGTGAATGGGGTTGGCCGTGCTCTGAACCGACCACGAGAACATTGTGTAATCGCGATTTTCCCGAATCACATCAGTCGAACTGCGGGCCATATTTCTCCTTCACGCTTCGATCGAACACTCCTCTCCATGTTAGTGCTTTGCCAGATGCTCTGAAAGCCACGCCGTTTTGGGACGCCGCCGGCCGTGTTCGAGCGCTTCGTCGAGCTGGGACAAAGAGCGTTGCACAAAGCGGACGGTCATCCATCGCAGAGGCTCGAGCTCCCAATTTGGGGAGCGCCTTTGGGCGAGAGGAAGCGAGGTCAGTTCATCGGTTTTTTTTAAGATCAGGCTGGATAGCAATCTGCCGGCTAGATTCGCGGTCGAGACACCCTGTCCGGTATAGCCGGCCGCGATGGCGATACGCAATCGCTCATCGAAGTTTACCGACGGCATCCAATCTCGCGGCATGCCGACGGGGCCGCCCCAGCTATGCGTAAAACGAATTCCTTCGAGTGCGGGAAACCAGCGAATCAGCGAGTGTTGAGTACGTTTGTGCGTTTCTGCGTGGCGGTCCTGTTCATCGGTAATTTTAGAAGCAAAGACGTAAGGCGCGCCGCGGCTCCCGAACAGAATTCGTCCATCGGCAGTCCTTGTAAGATAGTCGACCGTGTACTTGTTTGAAGCGAGGCTTTCGCGATTTTGCCAGCCAATTTGCGACCACTGCCCGGCGGTGAGAGGCTCAGTCAGGGAAATCAGCGAATAAACCGGGAGCAGAGCACGATGAAGTTTGGCGAGACGCGTTAGGTATGCCTCCCCGGCGAGTACGAGGGCACGGTTTGCGGACAATACACCGGTACGCGTAATGAGCTTTGGCGTTGCTCCTCCTTCAAAATCCGTGACTTCAGTCTGTTCGTAGATTATCCCGCCGCGTTTTTCGACGGCACGCGCGAGACCACGGGCTAAACGCGCGGGATGAATGCTTGCTCCTTCGGGTGTGTAGATCGCGCCGTTAATCCCTGTTGCTTTCACGCGTTCTTTCGCTTCTTCGGCGGTTAACATCTGGAAGTGGCTGGCTAGCCCCAAGTCTTCGTAGCCCGCGTAGATTTTCTTGATCGCGGGAAGCTGATGAGGGCCGCGCGCCAGGCTCAAAATGCCGCCCTTGTGAAACTGCGCCTCAATCTCTTCCAGTTCGCAAACGCGGCCGATTTCATCCACTGAGGCGAACATGGCGAGCGCCATGCGGCGCGCGGCATCGGTGCCAAACCGTGCCTTCAAGAGTGAGGGCGTGACGGGGAAACGCGACGAACACCAGCCGCCGTTGCGTCCCGAAGCGCCAAAGCCGGCGATTTCCTTTTCGACGATCGCGATTTTGAGCGATGGTTCCGAGCGCAGGAGATAATAAGCGGTCCAAAGACCGGTGTAGCCCGCGCCGAGAATAGCGACATCTACGATTTCGGAGCGAGTAAGAGGCGGACGCGGGATGAGCGGTTCGCCAGCCCACTCGAGCCAATAGCTGTAACTTGCATAATCGGTCATAGCGGATGGATGACCCGCTCGAGAAACTGGCGCGTGCGCGCGATTTTGGGATTGCTGAAAATCTCGTGCGGCGGGCCGCTTTCTATAATCCTGCCTTCGTCGAGAAAAAGGACGCGGCCGGCGACTTCGCGCGCGAAACTCATTTCATGGGTGACCACCGCCATGGTCATTCCACCTTCGGCGACGGAGCGCATCAGAGAGAGGATGTCGCCAACGCGTTCAGGATCGAGCGCGGAAGTGGGTTCGTCGAACAGAATGGCGATAGGGTTCATGGCGAGGGCGCGGGCGATGCCGACACGCTGCTGTTGGCCGCCCGATAACTGCGATGGATAGGCACCGGATTTGCCTTCTAAGCCAACTCGTTCGAGAAGTTCGAGGGCACGCTCGCGCGCGATGGAGGGTGAAACGCCGAGCACATGAATGGGCCCTTCGGTGACGTTTTCGAGGACCGTGCGATGCGGGAATAAATTGAATCGCTGAAATACCATCGCCACCTGTTGGCGGACTTTTCGCTTAGTTTTTTCATTAACCGCGATTCCGTTCACAATCACCTCGCCCTGGTCGCACAACTCGAGCCCATTGATGCAGCGCAGCAGGGTCGATTTCCCCGATCCGGACGGTCCAATCAAGCAAACAACCTCGCCTTTCGCGACCGAGAACGTAACGCCGCGCAGAATCTCGTGAGATGAGAATCGCTTCGATACGTTCGAAACGGAAATCATGCTCGCTTGAATCTCCGTTCCAGGCGCTTCGTCAGGATGGAGAGGGGCAAACTCATGACGAGATAGAGCAGGGCCACGAGTGTGTAAACGCTCATGTTCTTGAAGGTTGAAACCGCGATGAGCTGGCCGGCGCGCGTCAACTCGGAGACGGTGATGGTGGAGGCGATGGATGAATCTTTAAGCAGCATGATTGCCGTGTTGCCGAAGGGCGGCAAAATAACGCGGACAGCGAGCGGAAACGTGACTCGCCGCAGGATGACTGCATCGGACATTCCTAAGCTTTGCGCGGTTTCGATCAGCGACGGATCGACCGAGAGATAGCCGGCGCGGAAATTTTCAGCCTGATAGACGGAATAGGCAAGCCCGAGGCCTAGCACTCCGGCGGAAAAGGCGTCAAGCTGGATGCCGATTTCCGGCACAACGAAATACATGTAGAAAAGCTGAACGATGATGGGGATTCCGCGTATGGTGTTGACGATTGTCTGGCTTATGCCGCGAAGAACGCGGAAGCGCGACAGCGCCATCAGCGCCCAAAGAAAACCGAGCGCAATGCTGACGACGAGCGCTAATAGCGTGATCTCGATCGTGACGCCGATGCCATGTAAAAGAAACGGGAGGAATTCGCGCGCATCGGCCAGGAAAGAGTTCACGGCTTTTGAAGATTCCAGCGCGACAAAATCGCCTTCAGCGACGACGGCCCGATTTGGCGGATCGAATCGTCGATTTCAGAGAGGAGGCGCGGTGAGTCCTTCCTGACGATCAGGCAGACATCTTCGAGCGACGGAGGGTGAAACGACGAGGCATAACGAAGATTCGATGGTTTTGTTTTTTCCATTTCGTAGCGGAGAATCGGAGCATCGCCATAGGCGGCGTCGATGCGGCCGAATCGGAGATCGCGCAGGATATCGTAGAGACTGTCGTAGGTTTTGATGTCTTTCGGTGACGCCGGCCGAAGCTGATCGACGTACATGGTTCCTACCTGCGCGCCTACGCGCAATCCTTTCAGATCCGCCACCGACCTATATTGCTTCTTGTCGGCTACTGAAACGACCAGGCCGGCTCCGTACGAGTAGACCGGGTCGCTGAAGCCCACGACGTTGGCGCGCTGCGGGGTCTTCAACATGGCGGCGGCAATGATGTCGATCTTTCTGGCAAGGAGAGAAGGAATTAGCGCGCTGAAGGCCGTTTCTCTAAACTCGGCTTGAAATCCGGCGTTCTGAGCTAGCGCGCGGGTCACGTCCACAAGCGCTCCAGTGAGAGTGAAGGTATGAATGTCAATGAAGCTGAACGGGACGCCGGTGGGCGACGATCCTACAATGTAGCGAAGTTTGCCTGAGCGGTTGACCGCACGCGCCAGGCGCGAAGTGGCGGGCAGGCAGACCGATAGCAGAAACTCTCGTCGCGAGCCATAGCGCATTGACAATCTTCATTTGAATACTATAATCGTCCGTGAAACAAGTGGTTGCCCCGCGTTCCACCTGGAATCGCGCACAACGGCACCAAACGCCTGTGCGCTCTGTCAGCCGTTCCGGGACCGGCATTTTTGAGTCACAGCGGCAATTATGGCGAGCGAAATTGAATTTCCCGTAAATAAGGCGGCGTTGGAACAAACGGAGCCAGTTTCTTCCAACACGTTGACTCGGGGTCTGGGGCTTTTCGATTCGACCATGTTAGTGGCCGGATCGATGATCGGGTCCGGCATCTTCATCGTTTCGTCTTCGATGGCGCGCCAAGTGGGCAGCGCGGGATGGCTGCTGGTTTCGTGGGTGATTACCGGCGTTCTGACGCTGGCGGCGGCGTTGTCTTACGGAGAATTGGCGGCGATGATGCCGCGCGCGGGCGGTCAGTACGTGTATCTGCACGAAGCTTATTCGCCGTTATGCGGATTCCTCTATGGCTGGACGCTTTTCCTTGTCATTCAAACGGGTACCATCGCCGCGGTTGCGATCGGTTTCGCGCGTTACCTCGGCACACTTTGGCCGCTCATTTCGGAGACCCGGTATATCGTTCCGCCGCTTCACATTCTGCCGCAATATGCGGTGTCTCTTTCGACGGCTCAGCTTCTGGGTATTTTGATCATCGTTATTTTGACGTGGACCAACGCGCAGGGCATCCAGTATGGCAAGCTGATCCAGAATTTTTTTACGTGCATCAAGATCGGCTCGTTGATCGCGGTGATCGTTTTAGGATTCTTCGTCGGCTGGAACAGCAAAGCGGTCTTCGGGAACTTCTCTCATCCGTTCACGCCGAACGGGTTGATCGAGATCGCGCCGGGGCTTACGTTGTATTCGGTTTTCGGGCTGATTGTGGCTTTATGCGTGGTACAGACGGGATCGCTGTTTGCGGCGGATGCCTGGAACAACATCACGTTCACGGCGGGCGAGGTGAAGAATCCGCGCCGCAACGTTCCGCTGTCGTTGTTTTTGGGCACGGTGATCGTGATTGGGCTGTATTTGCTTGCTAACAGCGCGTATCTGGTGGTTCTGCCGTTGACCGCCATTCAAACCGCTCCTTCGGACCGGGTGGCTGGAGCGATGCTTCAGGCCATTTACCCTACGCTCGGCGGAGCGTTCATTGCAGTGGCGATCATGATCTCTGGATTTGGTTGCATCAACGCCCTGGTGTTGTCGGGCGCGCGCGCGTATTACGCCATGGCATGCGACAAGCTTTTCTTCGGGCGGCTGTCGCGCCTGAACCGCGCTCACGTACCCGGCGCTTCTCTCACGCTTCAAGCGGGTTGGGCGATTGTTCTTGTGCTGGTGCGAACGTATAACCCGGCTACGCAGAAATTCGGGAATCTGTTCAGCGATCTGCTCGACTATGTGATTTCCGCGGCGTTGATTTTTTACATCCTCACGATTGGCGGCGTGTTTCTGCTTCGCAAGCGCTTGCCGAACGCTCCGCGGCCTTACAAGGCGTTTGGTTATCCTACTGTGCCCGCTTTATACATCGTGAGCGCGACGTTTTTGTTAGCGATTCTCTTTATTTACCGGCCCGCGACTACGTTTCCTGGTTTAGCGATTGTGCTGATTGGCGTGCCGGTGTATTTTGCGTTCCGGCACGGAGCACGGCGCAGCACGGGAGAAAGAGAGCTTTCCTCATGAGCCTGACAAGCATACAATCCGCTATTCACCTGGGGACATCGATCCCTGGGCCGCGGTCGGTTGAATTGATGAACCGGCGCCAGAAGAGTTTGCCGAAGGGAGTGGGGTGCGCTGTACCTGTGTTTGTGAGCCGCGCTGAGGGCGCGTTGGTCGAAGATGTGGACGGCAACCGGTTTGTCGATTTTGCGGGCGGCATCGGATGCGTGAATGCCGGACATAGGCCGCCGAGTGTAGTTGCGGCGATACGAAATCAAGCAGAAAAATTTCTTCATACGTGCTTCATGGTCACGCCCTACGAGAGTTTCGTCGAGCTGGCGGAAGCGCTAAACGCGAGGACGCCCGGCGCGTTTCCGAAGAAAACGTTTTTTGTGAATAGTGGCGCCGAAGCCGTTGAGAATGCGGTGAAGATTGCGCGGAACTACACGGGGCGCCCGGCGGTCGTCGCATTCGAGGACGCCTTTCACGGGCGCACTTTGCTGGGGCTGAGCCTGACGGGAAAGACAGTGCCGTACAAGACTGGTTTTGGTCCGTTTGTTCCGGAAGTTTACCGGATGCCCTATGCATACTGCTACCGGTGCGCCTATCACCTCACGTATCCAAGCTGTCAAGTGGAATGCGCGGAGCGTCTGAGCTCACTGTTTCAAAAATATGTGGATGCGAAGGCGGTAGCGGCTGTCATCTTCGAGCCGGTTCTGGGTGAAGGGGGTTTCGTTGCGCCGCCTTCGGAGTGGTTCCAGGCGATCGCGCGCATTTGCCGCGAGCACGGCATCGTGACGATCGCCGACGAAGTGCAGACGGGATTCTGCCGGACGGGTTCGCTATTTGCCTCTGAGACATTCGGCTTTGAACCGGACATGATCGTGACGGCGAAGTCGCTCGGTTCAGGCATGCCGATTGCGGCGATAACCGGGCGCGCGGAGATTATGGATGCGCCGATGCTGGGCGGGATCGGCGGGACTTTTGGCGGCAACCCTGTTTCGTGCGCGGCGGCTTTGGCCACGTTGAAGACGATCGACGATCTGAACCTGCCCGAGCGCGCGCGCCGAATCGGCCAACTGTTCGAACGAGCGATGCAAGACTGGATCGAGCGGTTTCGATTGATTGGGGATATTCGCGGCGTGGGGGCAATGCGGGCCATCGAGCTGGTCAAGAATCGAACCACGAAGGAACCGGCGAGCGAGGAAACGAAACAGGCGCTCTCGGCCTGTCACCGGCGCGGGTTGCTGATCATCTCGGCCGGAACGTTCGGAAACGTCATCCGCATCCTCGTGCCGCTGGTGGCTACGGACGAACAGATCGAGGAGGGCCTCGCGGTGCTCGAGGAGAGCCTGGCCGAAGTTGACGTTCAATTCGCAGCGTAAGGGAAGATGGCCGATTGCCAATCGGCCGCAGCTTATCAAGCTGCCCCACAAAGGCCCTAAGAGCTGAGGGACTCGAACGATGACCACGATGAAAGCTGCGGTAATGCATGAACCGGGTGGACCGGAGGTTCTGAAAATCGAAAGCCGTCCGATTCCCACCCCGCAACCCGGTGAGGTTCTGATTCGTGTGAAGGCGTTCGGACTCAATCGTTCGGAGTTGTTCACAAGGCAGGGACATTCGCCGGACGTCAAGTTGCCGCGCGTTCTCGGGATTGAGGCCGTCGGTCTCGTCGATCAAGCACCAGGAGGCGAGTTCCGCAAGGGCGATGTTGTTGCAACCGCCATGGGCGGGATGGGCCGGCAATTCGATGGCGGCTATGCGGAATATACCTGCGTCCCCGCACGGCAGGTGCAGGTCGTGAACAGGCAGCTAGCGTGGGAAACACTCGGGGCAATGCCGGAAATGCTTCAGACAGCTTGGGGCTCGTTATTCAAGTCCCTTCGTCTTGAGGAAAATGAGCGGCTGTTTATCCGCGGCGGAACCACCTCGGTCGGACTAGCGGCCGCGGCGATCGCCAAGAATCACGGGGCGTTCGTCGCTTCGACGACTCGTAGCCCCGAACGGGAGCAGTTGCTGCGGTCGAGCGGCTCGGACGAAGTGTTCATCGATGCCGGGTCGATCGCCGACCAAGTCAGGAGAAAGTATGCCGACGGGGTCGATAAGGTGCTTGAATTGATAGGCACGGCAACGCTGAAGGACTCGCTACGTTGCGCTAAACAGGGCGGCATCGTTTGCATGACGGGCATTGTCGGCAACCAATGGTCGTTCGACCATTTCGCTCCCATGGAAGTAATCCCCACGGCGGTTAGCCTGACCAGCTATGGCGGCGGCTCCGAAGACTTCATGCGCACGCCGCTCGAGAAACTGGCCGAGCAGATCGCGGCGGGCACGTTGCACATCCAGATCGGCCCCAGGTTCCGTCTGGATGACATCGTTGAGGCGCATCGCTGCATGGAAGAGAACAAAGCGGGCGGCAAGATAGTCGTGCTGCCTTAGCCCGCCTTCGTCACTAAGCCGCTCCGTCGAAAGCACAGGCCGAAGGCCTTTGTTTTCATCGCCTGCGATGTTCCGAAGGAACATGGGGGTCTTGCTAACGCGCGCGGTTCTGTAAGTTCTTACCAATCAACGTGCAGTATCGGAACCGCGACCGCCAGGGAGCGGATGTGTGGAGTCGAGGTGTGACGCGGTGGTTTAGATGAAGCCTATCTGTTGCCGACCCTTTCGTCCGTCGGTGCCTCACTAGCCGCATCGTGCTCCGTTTTCACACCCCGCTCATCGAACCGGACGTGCGCATTTAACGCATCCGGCCGGCTCCCGGAGAAACGTTCACGAGTTCGCCCACGGGAAGCTGCGGCTCCGCGTGGTAAGGCGGACTAAACCCAGCACATCATGTAAGTCGGCTTCCGGAAATTGCTTGGTCGCCGGCATGGGCACTTTGTGTTTAGCGCACAGCCATTGACGCAGCCTTCGCCGGGCATGTCGCTCGACTGCCCGATAGGCTTTGCTGACTGGACCCAGGCAAAAGTAATTCGCCCACCCCACCATCATTCGGTTGAGTTTCGCTATCACCGTATCTTGATCCAGTTGGGTTTGGTTCCGTCCGGTCTCGCTGCTGATCGCCTCACAGATGCGGATGACCCGCTTCTTGGACGGTACGGTGCCCAGATAGGCCCGCCCGGCTTGCGGCGAGTAGCAGCGTCCAAACGTGTAGCCCAGAAAATCGAACTTCTCTTCCGGCAGCTTGCAGACCCGCGTCTTGGTCTCGTTCACCGTCAACTTCAGCTTCTGCATGATGTCCCGCATCGCGGCTAAGGCTTCTTCCGCCCCGCCCCGACAACAGATCACCAGATCATCGGCATAGTTGAATATACGCTTCCAGACGCCTCTCGTGCCCCGGCTTCTTCCAGCCAAGCACGAACCGGCGCATGTACAAACTGCTGAGCAAAGGACTGATCGGAGCCCCTTGCGGGGTACCCCGACCTTCATCCCGATTGCGCGTACTGCGATGCTTATTCCCGCGCTCATCCGTTTCCTCAACCGGAGCTTCGAGCCACATCTTGATCAGATGCAGCATGGCTCCGTCAACGACCCGGCGAGCCACCGACTTGAGTAGCTCGGCGTGCGGAATCGAATCGAAGTAGCCGCTTAAATCTGCGTCCACAATCTCTCCATGCCCGGTATTGATCAGCTTATGGACATGCCTGACGGCGTCCAGTGCGCTGCGGTCCTGCCGATAGGCGTACTGTTCCGGTTGCAGATCCGCCTCGAAAATCGGTTCGAGTACGAGAACTGCTGCCGTTTCCACCGTCCGGTCCCGGATAGTGGGCACTCCTAACGGCCGCTGCTTGCCATCCGGTTTGGGAATATACACTCGCCGCACCGGACTGGGTCGATATCTTCGACTCTTCAGCTCTTGCGCCAGTTCGTCCAACCACCGCTCTACGCCGTAGTCCTCGATCCCCTCAAAGGTCTGGCCGTCTACTCCTGCCGCCCCGCCATTGGCTTTGCAGCATTCGTAGGCAAATGCCAGAACGTCTTTTCGATACACCTTGTCGTACAGCGCGTAGAAACGAAAGCCAGGCGATCCCTTCGCTTTATCATGCAACGCCTTCTGCAACTTCTGAACACTGGGTGGGGTTGTTAGGTTCATCGCCAATCCCGCGGTCCTTCGTCCCTTCTTGCGTCTCCTTTCAACTGAGGCCCCTTCCCCCCCCCGGCATTACCCGGCTTCTTTAGTACTACGAGCCTCTCCGCCACCCCAATCGGCCCGGCCTGGCTCTCACGAGTTGCCGGTTGATCGCCCTTGCTATCCCCGCTGGGGCTTCCCGTGTTGCGTCTGGTCCCCTTGGTCTGCATGCCGTCGCCAATACCCCGGCAGGACCCATGAGATGGTTCGCTCGTACTCTCCCATCGGCTTCGGCTTTCCCTCGATCGTCGGCGGGTCAGCTCCTGCATCACCGGTTTCGGGGCCTGCACAGCGTTCACATCTGTTACGGCCTACAAACTTGCCAAGTCGCCTAAAGCGACCCTCTACACCACAGGCTTCAGCAGCTTCGTTACCTCCACTACTGCTCCGATTGCTACCGGGTGGAGCGAACAGTTCCCGGGCGGGACTCTCACCCGCTGTGAACCAGCGCCTTTTCACGGCGCACGACGAACTTCGGCTAATCGCTTGCGCGTTCGAGATTTCAGGTATTCTTGCTTAGTACTAGTCCACAGCCCTTCTCTCCCATCTGACAGCCACTTGGCCGGGGTTTCTCAGCTACACTGTGGAGAATCAATTTATGAACGTGATTCGACCCGTGCCCTCCGGTACGTCCAAATCGGACGGCTACAGGCAGATCTGCGAGCAGCTGGCCGACCTGTTAAAGAAAGAGCCGGATTTTCTGGCAAACGCAGCGAATACTGTGTCGCTGTTGTACCATACTCTTCCCGATATTAACTGGGCGGGCTTCTATTTTACCCGCGGAGACACGCTCTTTCTCGGGCCGTTCCAGGGCAAACCGGCTTGCACGCGTATCGATTTCAACGAAGGAGTGTGCGGGGCTGCGGCGACTCGGAACGAAACCATCGTCGTTCCCGATGTCGAAAAGTTTCCCGGCCATATCGTCTGCGATCCCGATTCAAAATCGGAAATTGCAGTGCCCTTGCTGAATTGGGGACGGCTGCTGGGCGTGCTGGACCTCGACAGTCCATCGCCCAACCGCTTCGACGAGGACGACCGGGAGGGTCTCGAGTCATTGGCGGCCCTGTTCCTGTCCTCTTTCTCAACCGACGACTTGCCCGACTTTGAAGCGCTAGCCAATCAATGAACGCTAAAGCTCGAAAATGTCAATTTTCGAAGCCGAACTTCGGGACGTGAGCGAGAATGGCCGGTGTTTATTCACCCCTGCGCTAAAGTAGAGGTTTCGCGCGCAGCGAATAGCGTGTCTGGCGACTCGCCCGGGCCACGACCCCACAATCAAGACATCAGAGGAAATTCATGGACATTGTCGAAGTCATTGGAAGAGAGATTCTGGATTCGCGTGGCAATCCAACCGTCGAGGCGGATGTTCAGCTGGCGGATGGCTCGATAGGGAGGGCCGCGGTTCCCTCAGGAGCCTCGACCGGCGAATTTGAAGCGATCGAATTGCGCGACGGCGACAAGGGCCGGTATCTCGGCAAAGGAACGCTGAATGCCGTTAGGCACATCAATGAAACGATTTCGGCCGCGCTTGCCGGTATTGACGCAGCCGATCAAATCCTGATCGACGATACGATGCTGAAGCTGGATGGGACCAACAATAAAGGCAAGCTTGGCGCGAATGCGATTCTCGCAGTTTCGATGGCAACGGCTCGCGCGCAGGCACAATCGGAGATGACGCCGCTGTACCGTTATTTGGGCGGGGTGAACGCGCGCGTGCTTCCGGTACCGCTGATGAATGTCATCAACGGCGGCGCGCACGCCGACAATTCGGTCGATCCCCAAGAGTTCATGCTTGTTCCCGCGGGCGCGACAAGCTTTCGAGAAGCATTGCGCATGGGAGTGGAAACATTTCACGCGCTGAAAAGCGTTTTGAAGAAGCGCGGATATTCGACGGCGGTTGGCGACGAAGGAGGCTTTGCGCCGAGCCTTAAGTCGAATGAAGAGGCTCTCGAAGTTTTGATGGAGGCGATTTCGAAAGCGGGGTACAAGGCCGGTGAGCAGATTTGGCTCGCGCTCGATCCGGCAGCCAGCGAATTTTACGACACCGGCAAGAAGAAATACGTCTTCAAGAAATCGGACAAGAGCGAGAAGACGACCGAGCAAATGATCGACTACTGGTCGAATTGGGTGCGGCAGTATCCGATTATTTCGCTCGAGGATGGCATGGCGGAACAAGATTGGGAGGGCTGGAAAACTCTTACCGATGCGCTTGGCCGGAAAATTCAATTGGTAGGGGACGACATCTTTGTCACAAACCCCGAGATACTGCAGCGGGGAATCGAGAAAGGCATTGCAAACTCAATTCTGGTGAAAGTGAATCAGATTGGAAGCCTGACCGAGACTCTGGATGCGATGCGGCTTGCGGCGAGCGCAAATTACACAACGGTGATTTCGCACCGCTCGGGCGAGACGGAGGACTCCTTTATCGCGGACCTGGCTGTGGCGACGAATGCCGGCCAGATCAAGACGGGTTCGGCCAGCCGGACGGACCGGCTCGCGAAATACAATCAACTGCTGCGCATCGAGCAGGAGCTTGGAGATGCGGCGATTTATCCCGGTAAGAAAGCGTTTCGGCAATAGGGCCGCAAGATGGCGAATGAGCGGCCGCTGGTATTGACGATTCTGGATGGGTGGGGCTTTTCGCCGGCCACGGAGGGCAACGCGATCGCGGCGGCGCGAAAACCGGTTTACGACGAACTGCTTCGCTCCTACCCCAACACACTGATTCACACATCCGGGCCGTTCGTGGGTTTGCCGGATGGACAAATGGGTAACAGCGAAGTGGGCCATATGAATATGGGCGCCGGCCGTGTGATCTATATGGATGTCACACGGATCGACTTGATGATCAGCTCGGGCGAATTTTTCTCGAATCCAGTTCTGTTGAACGCCATGCAGAAGGCGGAGGGGCGCCGGCTGCACCTGATGGGACTGGCGAGCGACGGCGGAGTGCATGCGCAGCTCACGCATCTTTACGCGTTGCTCGAGATGGCCAGGAAACACGGGCTGCCGCATGTGTTCGTTCACTGCTTCATGGATGGGCGCGACACGCCGCCCGAAAGCGGCGCGGGGTACATCGAGCAAATCGAGAAGAAACTGCGCGAACTTGGCCTGGGCAAGATCGCGACTGTATCGGGCCGGTATTATGCGATGGATCGCGACAAACGGTGGGACCGCATTGAGCGCGCTTTCGGCGCTATCGTGCTTGGCAACGGTCACAAGGCAACGAGCGCAGTCGAGGCAGTGCGGCAATCGTATAAGCGCGGCATCACGGACGAATTCATCGAGCCTGTAACCATCGTGGACGCGCGCAAAGAGCCAGTGGGGCTGATTCGCGAAGGCGACAGCATCATTATGTATAACTATCGGGCCGACCGGGCACGCGAGATGACGCTTGCCTTGACGGACAAGAAGCTCGAGCAGCCATCGCGTTCTCTTGTTCCTAAGGACCTGACGTACACGATGATGACGCAGTTCGATAAGACATTCGCCCTTCCGTATGTGCTTCCACCCGAGCATCCCGACAACATTCTTGCCGACGTTATGGCGCGGGCCAATTGGAAGAACCTGCGTGTGGCCGAAACCGAAAAGTATGCGCACGTCACGTATTTTTTCAACGGGGGAAACGAGAAGCCGTATGCGGGCGAGGAACGGGAGCTGGTGCCCTCGCCCAAAGTAGCCACATATGATCTGAAACCGGAAATGAGCGCGGCCGGCATCACGGAGAAAGTTGTGCAGGCAATCGAGCGCGGCGGATTCGATGTAGTTGTGATGAACTACGCCAACGCCGACATGGTGGGGCATTCCGGCAAAATAGCGCCTACGGTACAGGCCTGCGAGGCGGTAGACGCAGGGCTTGGCGAGATCTACAAGGTATTGAAGCGCGCCGGCGGAAATTGGATCGTCACAGCCGATCACGGCAACGCCGAAACCATGATCGACCCGATTACCAAAGGTCCGCACACCTATCACACGACGAATCCTGTGCCGTTCATCGTCATGACCGAGGAAAAGATGAAGCTGCGGCCTACGGGCGCGCTAAAAGACGTGGCTCCGACGCTCCTCGGCATGTTGGGCATTGAGAAGCCGAAGCAGATGCTGGGCGAAGATTTGCGAGTGAAAGAGTAGCCAAGCGCCGCGCGACTTCCTGGTCGCGCTTCATGGCGATAAGCGCCAGCCCCTTGCGTGTTCGTTCATTGGTTCGTCAACACGCGCAGGACGCCGCGCCGGTTGTGCAGCCAATGATGCACGAGTAATTCGACGGTGATGTCGTTTCCCGTGGCGGCGATTATTGCCTCGCCGGCTTGCCGCTGGGCTGGCGAAAGAGTCACCCTCCGATTGCCGTGGTTACTCCAGATATGGAGATTGGCTTCGTTTGTTCCGGCCGTTTCCTCCGGCAACCAGCTCACCGTTACGTGGCCCGGCGCCGCCGCGGCATGAAGTTCGATGGGCGGCTGCAAAAAATTCCAATCGAAATAGAGAAAACAGCCTAGCAGCAGAACGACCGATACAACGGCGGCGGAGATCAGGATGCGCCAGTCCGTCTTTCGAACAGGCACAACGACAGGCTCAGCTTCGTTCTCGAGAGCCGGTAAGTCCGGTTCGGGCGGGGGAACGGCGGCGGCCTCGCTGGGTTCGGTGAATGCTTCGTTAAGCGCAACGACCGTGGCCTTTCGCGAATACCGGCGAGCCTTCGGCTTCGCGGATGCCGCGATTTCCCCGGTTGGAGATTCTTCCGCCGGCGTCTCCACAGCTCTTCTTTTCGCCCGGGGCGGCCGAACCGGCGAAGGGAGCGTAAAAATGTTCAATTCCGCTTCGTCCGGAAAGACAAACGCAAAGCGGGTTGGCTTGAATTTCTCAGGTTTGAGAAGGACGAGAAGCCGTAGGCCTTGCTGGGCCTCGCGCAAACCGGGCTGGACTGCGCCCTTTGCGCTTTGCGGAAGCAGCGACGCGAGAAGCTGCCGCTCGGATTCCTCGACCTGCAGCTCGCGTCGCGAGTGCGAGACAAAAAGACCGACGGGTTCGAGGCCCGCTAATTCGGGATCGGCTGCGGCGCTACGAATCTGTTCTTTGATTCGCTCGACGTCACCCTCCGATGGCAGAAACGCGGGCCCGGAGGCATGCTCGAGTTCAACTTGGCGGAAGGCTTCGATTTGCAGCTCGTTACCGGATGCGCGGCCGAACAACAAGCCGCCGTGCTCGATGCCGCCATAGGCGATGCGGCGATAACCTTCACTAACAACAAAGTCAATTTCGTGGAAGACGGAAAGAGAATAGCGAACTGTGAGCGGGAGTGTCGGGTGGCTCCAGGTTCCGTAAGCAGCGTCGGACTGGGTTTCCATCACACAAATTTCCAATGCGGGCTAATCGGCGGCGCGGGATTGCCGGTGCTCGATCGGAGGGTCGCCGAAGTATCCTGCTCGTCGGGCGGCTCGTTCTGCACCTGCAGCGCGTAATAAAACGTGATGACGCCCATCGTCCCCACCAGGGCCAGAATCAAGGCCAGCCATTTGGCGGTACGAATGTTCCAAACCGAATCCGCTGACGTTAAGGCTACAGAATATGCGACGCACACGCCAGCCAGCCCAAGACCAAGACCGCCTTTCCAGCCCCACGGCATCGCGTCGAGCACGGCTTGACCGCCGATTTCAGACCAGGCGGTGAAGATTGCGATAACGGCCACGAGGAACTCGGAGAAAAATACAATTCGCAAATATCGAGGCGTCATCTTAACCGATTAACTGGACCAACGAGGGCTCCTCTTCGATCACCGCGCCGTCCAGATCGAGGTACTGCAAGTCAAGCAACCGGCTGGTTTCGATGTTGCTCATGGCCGAGAGCAGTGTTTCTTTGAGGTGAGGGTGATCGCGTTCAAGCGCCGAAAAAATGTCGCGCAGAGTTCGGCGAACTGTACCGGTTTTTTGAGAGCAGCCGCAGGGGATGACAGGCGCTTCGAGCAGTTGGGCGTAGCGTTGAGTCAGCTCTTCGGTCACAAACACAAGCGGGCGGATGAGCCGGAATTCGCGTTTTTTCGAATACGTGACGGGCGGCAGCGCGCTAAGGCGACCCGTGAATAGAGCATTGCGCAGAAATGCTTCGCAGAAATCGTCGGCGGTGTGGCCTAACGCGATCACGTTGGCCCCGAGGTTGCGCGCTACCTGGTAAACGGCACGGCGGCGGAAACGGCTGCAGAGGTCGCAGCCATGGTCGGGCTGCTCGTTGAGAAGGCGCAGAGAGGAGTTGTCTTGAACGTACGTCCAATCGATGCCGCGCTGGGCGAGATAGTCGCGAAACGGATGGATGGGCGCGAGGAATTTGCCTTGTTCAATCGTGAACGCGCAAACCGAAAAATCGATGGGAGCTCGCTTTTCGAGGCGCACAAGCGCTTCGAGAAGCGTCACGGAATCTTTGCCGCCCGACAGGCCGACGGCGACGCGATCGCCATCGCGGATCATGCGATAGCGGCCAATCGCTTCCCCACTTTGCGCAATATTGCTTTTTCCAGCTCCACTGTGTACAAGGATAACGAAAGGCCATGCGTAGCTTCGCGATTTTGCTGCTTGCCAGTCTGGCCCTGGAATCGGCGCAGACGCAGGCTGGCGGGAAGAAAGAGCCGGCGATTGCCGAAGGGCAGGTTGTGAGCGCGGAGACGGGCGAGCCGGTGGTGCGTGCTCGGGTAACCATCCATCCGAAGATTCAATCGACAAATCCCGAAGATGCTCCGGGCGGCTTCACGATGCAGACCGACGATTCCGGCACCTATCACTTCGAGAAGCTCGAACCGGGCAAATATGAAGTTTTTGTGACCAAAGCCGGCTACCTGCGTGCGAACTACGGTGCGAAACGCGTGAATGGACCCGGACTTCCCATCGAGCTACAGTCCGGGCAGGCCGCCAGCAAACTGGACGTGAAGCTCTATCCAGAGGCAACCATATCCGGTGTTGTGACCGACGAGCATGGCGATCCGGTCCAATCTAGCGTTCAACTCGTCAAGCGCGGCTGGAAACAGGGCAAACCGACGCTTCTTCCGTCGAATTTCTCGAATGCCGATACGCAGGGACATTTTCATTTCTCGGGCGTGGGACCTGGAAAGTATTATGTTAAGGCGCAGCCTCGCGAATCGTCCTTCCTGCACCAACCGCAGGAAGTAGATCGTCAAGGCAACCCGGTAAACCTCCATTTCGTGTCAACTTTTTATGGCGACACGACCGGCATCGAAGGTGCCGTAGCTTTGCAGGTTCAGCCCGGTCAGGAAGTACCAGACGTGAATATTAAAATGCGCCGCGAGGCGGTTTTTCACATTCGAGGGCGCATTGTCTCAGTGCCTCCGGGTGATTCTCCGCTCAACTACATGCCCGTTTTGATTACCAATGAGTCATCGTTCTTTTTCGAACGCGGCAGCGCGCGGCCGAAAAATGATGGGCAGTTTGAAGTGGATAATGTTCAGCCTGGGTCGTACCTGCTGATGATGATGAGGGCGGCATGAGCCCGGGCGGCAGTTACTCATTGCCGGTCGAGATTTCAAATGCCGACATCGACGGTATCGAAATTTCAATTCCTCCAGCAGCCGATGTTCATGGCCGGCTGGTTGTCGACGATCAGGGCAGCGCTGACCTTTCCACTGCACAGGTATATCTTTCGATGTCTGGCGGAATATTTTTCGGCAACGGCAACACCGTTGCTGCTGCAGATGGCTCGTTCACGCTGCGCGATGTGGCACCGGGCCATTATCGGGTAAGCGTGCAAATTCCGGGCCAGGAATTATTCGTGAGATCGGTCCGCGCCGGAAGCCGCGAAATAGCAGATAAGTCGATTGATCTTAGCCAAGGCGCTGGCCCCGTCGAAATTGTTCTGAGCTTTTCGCCTGCCAAGGTGGAAGGCACAGTAGCCCGGGAGGATCCGGACTCGCACACCAGTGTTGCGGCAAGCGCGATCAATGTCGTGCTGATCCCTGAAAAGCGGACCGACGAGTTTTATGGCGGCATCAAATCCGCTTCGACGGACGGCAAGGGGCACTTTACGTTTCGGGGAGTAGAACCAGGGCATTACAAGGCATTTGCGGCGGACGGCATCGATATGGACCAGTGGACCGACCCGGAGCTCGCCAAGGCTCTCGACAGCCGGGGCGTTGAGATCGAGCTGAACGAAAAGGATTCCAAGCAAATTCAACTTACACTCATCACGCAGGAAGAAGCGGCGGCGGTGCTGAATCAGCTGGGGCTATGAGTCCCGGCTCGGCCGCTGTTTGGCCTGCCCGCCGTGTTGCCTACGACGTACTGCAACAAGTTGCGGGCGGAGGGTTCGCCACCGACCTGCTCCTTGACAGAACAGCCACGCTCAGCTCGCGTGACGCGGGGCTTGCCTCGCAGCTTGTGTTCGGGTGCCTGCGATTCCAAGGGCAACTGGATTTTCTGATGCATCGTTATTCGGGGGCAAAAATCGAGCAGATTGAAGGCGCGGTCAAAATTCTGCTGCGCTTGGGCGTGTTTCAACTGCGGTACCTGGACCGGGTACCGGCTCATGCGGCCGTCCACAAAACCGTCGAGCTCGCAAAAGCGCATCGGCGCGCCGCGGCTGGTTTTGTAAACGCCGTCTTGAGGAAAGTGAAGCGGACTCGAGTGTTGTAGCCGATGCGGCGACGGAATTGTCGTGCCCGGCATGGCTCCTCGAGCGATGGACGGAGCACTTCGGCGCGGCAACGGCGCGGGCGATTGCACGGGCGGC
>CAVRNU010000030.1:0-152259 GCA_963722585.1 Bryobacterales bacterium
GGAAATCCGGCCAGCATCGTTCCGCAAGAGTTCAATTAACATGTATCGGTGGCGCACCGCGGTCGTGGCACTGATTTCGCTCCAGGCTTTCGCTCAGGCCCCAGCAGCGAATATTCAAACTCGCGCCCTCGAATCGGCGTAGCACTCGAAGGTGGCGGCGCGCTCGGATTAGCCCACATCGGAGTACTCAAGTGGTTCGAAGATCACCGGATTCCGGTCGACGATATCGCCGGTACCAGCATGGGCGGTCTGATTGGAGGAGTTTACGCTACGGGCATGCGGCCGGAAGAAATCAACAAGCTGATATCGCAGATCGACTGGAACGAGGTTTTGGGCGCGCAAGCCCGTTTTAGCGATCTTGCCTATCGCCGGAAAGAAGACCTCCTTGCCTATCCAAACTCGTTGCAATTCGGCCTGAAGTACGGTTTAACGATTCCTGGGGCTCTGAACACCGGTCAGACCATAACGTTCCTATTCGACCGCATCGCTTTGCCATATTCAGAGCTAAAGAGCTTCGACGACCTACCGATTCCGTTCCGATGTGTTGGTACCGACCTCGTCACCGGTCAGCCGCACGTCTTCAAAGACGGACCGCTCGGGCAGGCGCTGCGTTCAACCATGTCGCTGCCCGCCGTGTTTACTCCCGTCAAGAATGGCGCGAGTCTCTATGCCGACGGCGGGCTGCTGGATAACCTGCCTGTGGATGTTGTAAAAGCAATGGGTGCCGACATCGTCATCGCTGTCAATCTGAGCACCGCCGAATTCACCTCAAAGAACAGCCAATCGATGTTCTCGATCATGGGCCGCTCCATCAGCGTAATGATCTCGGCTAACGAACTCCGCAGTATGCGGATGGCGGACTTGCTTATCTCGGTTGATCTTTCAAACTACACATCGATGGACTACGAGGCCGCCCAGAAGATCATACAGCGTGGGTATCAGGCGGCTGAACAGAAGTCACAGCTGCTTCGAGGCTCGCTTTGGACGAAACTGCTTGGCGCGAATACCTTGTGCAACGTGAAGCGAAGCGAATTCATACGACACCGGTGCCGCAATTCGTGGACGTGAAGGGAGTTCCTCCGCAGCTTGCACAGGATATTGAAAAGAACCTTGCGACATTCGCCGGCAAGCCCCTCGATACCGGCCGCCTGGAACAGGATATTAACGTCATCTCGGGGAGCGGACGCTTCTCGAGCTTTTCGTATGCAATGGAGCAAAAGGACGACGAATCGGGGCTGGTCGTTCAAGGCAACGAAAAACAATATGGGCCGCCTTTCCTGAATCTGGGCATTAACGTGGATGGCTCCGAATACGACAATGTCCTCTTTACTGCGCAGGCTCGGATAACGGCGATGGACGTAGGCGGATTCAGGTCGGAATGGCGAACCGATTTTAGTGCCGGTTCCACCTGGGGCGTCGCCAGCGAGTACTACAAGCCGCTCTCACTGACAACTAAATGGTTCATCGCTCCGCGCGCATCCTTTTCGAATGTTCCATTAGATATCTATAACTACTCGAAGCCCGTCGCAAATTACAGAGTTCGCCAGCTAGGAGGTGGGTTCGACGTGGGTTACGCCATAGACCGGTGGAGCGAGCTCCGTTTCGGGTACGACATTGGTGAACTGCGGTCTTCGTTACGCATCGGTGCTCCCACGTTGCCCACGCCGGAGGGCAGGTTGGGATGTTCGTCCATACGTTACAACCTCGACAAACTGGACAGCCCTCTGGTCGCTCGGCGGGGCGAGATTGTGAGTGCACGTTGGCAATGGGACGACGCGGTGCCGGGCGCGCCGCATGGTTTTCCACTGTCGGAATTGTATTTTGGCATCGTTCGGCCGGTCAGTAAGCCAGCGTCAGTCTTTTTTCAGGCATACGGCGGAACTACCTTTGGCTACAATAACACCGGTTTGCCGCAGTTCTTCTTAGGTGGAGTGAGCCGGCTTAACGCATACGGCACGAACGAGCTGCGAACGGACCAATATTTTCTGTTCCGGCTGGGCTACGAGCACGAAGTCTTCCAACTGCCTCCGTTGATCGGCAACAAGGCCTATGCGACAGCCGTTTACGAGCTGGGAAAGGCGTATATGGTCACAAATGGATCCCGGCTCCCCATGGATGTTGCTCTGGGGCTCGTGTTTGAAACGTTAATGGGGCCAGTAAGCGTGGGTGTCAGCGCGGGCGATGCCGGCCATCACAAATGGTACTTCAACATCGGCAGAGTTTTCTGACCGGAGCGGCTATGGAGCGAACGCCCTCCGCTCTCGCACGCGATGAAAGGATCAACAATATCACTCGAGCGCTTATTCTCGCGTCCATGCTTATCTTTGCTTTTCCCCTCGTAGCGCGAGTATCAACCGATGTAATTGTAATGAAGAACGGCGACCGCCTGACGTGCAAGATTAAACAGCTCGAAGCGGGCGTGCTCACTGTCGGGCTCGACTACGCCGACGGTGACGTATCGATCGACTGGAAAAAGGTAGCTCGGATCGAAAGTAATCAATTATTCATTGTAAAGACGCAGGGTGGCTCGGTTTTCATGGGAAAGCTGAAAACTGCGGCGAAACTGGGCGCAGACCAGGCGGCAGAACTTGAGATTGTGGAAGCGGCTGGGTCGGGGAATCCGCCGTCAATCGAAATGACCCAGGTTGTCGATGTGCGCCAGACGTCAGAGGGCTCCTTAAAAAAATGGAGTGGCGACATAAGCTCTGGGACCACCTATTCCAAAGGCAATAACGCAGCCCAATACAACATCGGGTTTGAGACGCTATACCAGCAGGAACGCTGGGCAGCACAGACCAACCTAAGCTCGAACCTGGCGGACAATAGTGGCGCAAGGACATCCACTCGCAACTTGCTAACTTTAAACGCGTATCGACTGCTGCCATGGGCCAACTACTTTTACGGGGGGCTTGGAAGCTTCTTGCAAAGCTCCGTTCAAGGAATCCGACTGCAAACATCCCTGGGTGCCGGCATTGGTCGCTTCTTGAAGGACACGAATCGTACTCAAATCGAGTTGATGGGCGGCCTTGCCTGGCAGAGCACAAACTATCGCCAAATCGATGTTCCCCAGCCCGTACAAAACGTCGCTGCGGGGCTGATCGCAATGGAGGTTAATCTCTTTCGATTCAGCAAGACCAAGTTGAACATCAGTGCGCAGCTTTTTCCTGCGCTCTCTGAACCTGGACGTCTTCACGTGAATACCAATGCGTCCTACTTTGTCAAGCTCTTCGGCAACGTATCTTGGACGACGACTTTTTACGGCAGTTGGGATACGGAACCGCCGCCGCGGTTTTCGACGAGCGATTACGGAACCACGTCTGGCCTGAGCTGGAGCTTCGGTAGATGACGTTCACGGATGCAGCGACTGCGAAAGACTCAGCAGGTTCTGCGGTCTGACACGAATGAGTCCCCGCCGCGGGCTGTCAATGTCGGCGATCAGGAAGAACGACACCGATAACATGAGCGGAAGGACCAGCAGCAGCGCTCTCTTTGTCTTGGCACGACGCGACCCGTAACCGAGCAGCACATTCGCAAAGATGCCGATAAAGGCCATAAGCCCCCAACCTTCAAGTGGAATGCGGTTCCACCAGGCAGCCTGCGTGTATCCCTGCGAGTTCAGCACGTCGTTCATGCCCGCAACGGCAAGGGCGATGACAGGGCTTGGCTGGGCTGATGCAGGCGCCTGAACCGCAGACCACAGGTCATTCTGTAAGCGCGCGGTTGTCGCATTGATCTGCAGAAGTTCTTTCTGATCGCGCATCCCGTAGAACAAAATGCGTTGATCGAGATATTTGCTGAGTAAAGAACGTACGTTTCCTGCACTCGCAGCAGGTAGCAGATCTGCCCGCACGTACTCTGTCCCGATCGCATTGGCCTCTTCTTCTTCGTAATTCTTTCGCTGGTCATACCGGCCGATTGCCATGGAAAATGTAAATCCAATGATTAACCCCAGCAGGGTCAGGACTGCGCCCAGAACAACACTGAACCCTTCGGGCTCGTCCGTGTGATCTTTTCGGAGCTTGAATCCAATCCAAGCGGAAAGCCAAAACAGTAAAAAGAATGTCACGAACAAGAGGAGAGGCATATTAACCACGGTCTGTAGTAAGGATTGGTTCATATCTGCTCCCTTGCATGCTAAACGATCGAGGTCCCCTGAGAGCTCGGTTTCGTTGTCGCAAGAAATAGTGTGCCATGCCGTCGCCTACTGTCATCCCGAAGGGGTATACGGAGCCAGCACATGAACATCGTTGAATGGAAGAAAAAAGGCCGGCATGAAATGGTCGAACTCCTGACGGTGTTGCTGTTTCTCGCACCATTCCTGGTCTCATTTGCCATCTTCCGGCAGTACATAGAGGGAGCATGTGGAAAGCAGCCCTTCTCCTACGGAGCAGCCTTGGCGGGAGCATTGGTGAATGCGGTTGTTCTGTCTAAAGTCATTCTGATCGGGGAGATTGCAAAGGTTGGCAAGAGTTCCGAGGGCAAGCCCTTGGTTGTCCCCACCATCCACAAGGCCGCGATATTTGCGATATTCTATTTGATCGTTCATATCCTCGAAGGCACCGTCCGGAGCTTGCTTCAGGGGCAAAACCTGCTCGGCGCGCTCCATTCCGTAGTCATCCCTGGAGAACTCATGGCGCTCTCGTTGGTCGTGTTCTTTGCATTTATTCCTTTCTTCGCGCTTAGAGAGCTACGCCGCGTCACGGGAGTGGACGAATTTCGGTGTCTGTTTCTTGGCCGTAGCATAGAACTAGAAAGAAAACCTGAATAGCATTGCAATGGGCGTCCTAGCGAACTTCAAAATCCGGAACACACTGCTCATCGCTCTACTACCGCTCGCCGTTATGGTGGTTGCGGCCGCTTTGTATGCGTCGATCGAGATGTCAAGAATCGACACCTGGTACAGCGACCTAATCGATAAGGACATAAAGGCTCTCCAAAGCGTAACAGCCGCAAGAGCGTTGAACAGCGAGTTCGGCCAGCTTCTTTATAAAGAGGTGGCGGAGCTCAGCGTCAGCCGGATGCAGGTCATCGATGCGGAGCTCGACCACACGGCGGCTGAGTTTCACTCCACTCTGGATGAGGCCCGGCGCGATAGTCCGGCTACACATCCGGCGATCGATGCGGCTGAGTCGTTGTTCGATCAAACCGCTTCCGATTCGCGCCCAGTTCGGGCAGCAACCCAGGCTCAAAACAACGAAAAGGCAATGCAGCTCATGCGCACCATCTCCGACGCAGAGATGGCCAAAACTCAAGACGCGCTCATGCACCTGGAACAAGACATGCAGATCAGCGTCGATCAGAAGTCGGCCGATTTAACCTCCCGGACGCATCGCACTATTGTCATCACGTGGGTCGTAATCGTACTGGGGATGCTCACGTCTTTGGCCCTTGCGCTTTTCATCGTGCAGTTCGAAGTCATCAATGTCGTTCTGTCTTTTCGAAGCCGTATTCTGGATGTGGCCGCAGGACGTTTGGACCGGCCCATCGCCTATCTAGCCCGCCCCAACGAGATTGGCGAGATGAGCCGTGCCCTCGAGAAGCTGCAGCTTGCCGCACGCGAGCGCGAAACGCAGACCTGGGTAAAGAGCGAAGTGGCGCTCATGACTCAGACACTGCAGTCGGTGGAGGATTTCCCGGCGTTCGCCGCAAGTTTGTTGTCGCGCATTTCTGGAAGCGTGGATCTGCTATACGGGGCGTTTTATCTGGCGGACGACACTCACGCGCGCTTTACCCGCGTGGGCGCTTTCGCGACGGACATCTCTGCCGAACCGCGAGACTTCCAAGTGGGCCACGGATTAGTCGGGCAGGCTGCTGCGGAGCGGCGCAGCCTGCAGATCGTGCCCACTGCCGGTGAATCTCTCAATGTCTCTATGGGCGTCGGCACCGTGGCGCCTGCCTGCGTGCTTTACGTGCCCGTTGTGCTTCAGGACGCGGTGCTGGCCGTGATCGAACTTGCGCCTTCGGCCGCCGTCTCGGAACGCCAGCAGATGCTCCTTGATGCCCTGTTGCCCACCATCGCCCTTAACACGACGATTCTTGCCAGTAGGCTGGAGACCAACAGGCTGCTTGCTCGTACTCAGGCCCAGGCCGCAGAACTGGCCGTAGCCAAAGAAGTGGCCGAGGCCGCAACCAAGGCGAAGTCCGATTTCCTGGCCAACATGAGCCACGAAATTCGTACGCCCATGAACGCCATTATCGGAATGACGCATCTTGCCTTGAAGACAGATCTCTCTCCCAAGCAGGCAGACTATCTGACAAAGGTGAAAAACGCCGCGCAAGCCTTGCTCGGCATCATCAACGATATCCTCGACTTCTCGAAGATCGAGGCCGGCAAGCTGGACATCGAGAGAATCGATTTTCAACTTGAAAACGTGCTCGAAAACCTATCCAACATCGTCTCCCAGAAGGCTCACGATAAGAACCTCGAGTTCCTCATCTCCGCACAGCATGATATTGCCTCCAATCTTGTTGGCGATCCTCTGCGTCTTGGCCAAATCCTCATCAATCTCGTCAATAACGCGATCAAATTTACGGAGCGGGGCGAAGTGCTGGTCACGGTTGCGATCGAAGAACAGCTTACAGATCGCATTGAGCTCAAGTTCTCCGTCCGCGACAGCGGCATTGGCATGACACCCGAGCAGAGTGCTCGCCTGTTCCAGGCATTTTCGCAGGCCGATACGTCGACAACACGAAAGTACGGCGGCACTGGGCTCGGACTCTCCATCAGTAAACGATTAGTCGAAATGATGGACGGGCGCATTTGGGTCGAGAGCCAGCCAGGCGCCGGCAGCACATTCTATTTCACTGCCTGGTTCGGCATCGGGTCGGCTGAGAAACACAAAAGGCTTATTCCGGAACTTGCCGGCATTCGCGCACTTGTGGTAGACGACAATGCCCAGGCACGCGAGATTCTTACCGAGGCCCTTCGGGTGTTCGCGCTGAGGGCCGAATCGGTTTCTTCCGGCGAGGATGCTATGCGGGAAATCGCAGCCGCAGACTCTCAGGATCCTTACCGGCTGGTGTTAATGGATTGGCACATGCCCGGGATGGACGGACTTGAGGCCAGCCGCATCATCAAACGCGATCATCGTTTAAAGAACGTCCCGAAGATCGTGATGGTCACCGCGTTCGGCCGCGAAGACATAATGGCGCGGGCTGAAGAGGTTGGCATCGACGGGTTTCTGCTAAAACCGGTAAGTTCGTCGCTGTTGTACGACGCCCTGGTCAATCTGTTCGGGTTAACGGCAGCCGCGGACTTGGCTCCTCGCGCGACAAAAGGAACAACTCCCGTTCACGATGCGAGAGGGATTCGTATTCTGCTCGTCGAAGACAACGAGGTGAACCAACAGATTGCGACAGAACTGTTGGAGAGCGCCGGAGCCGCCGTTACGGTTGCGAATCACGGTGGCGAAGCGGTCAAGTTTCTAACGGGAGGAGAGCAGACTCCCGCCTTCGACGTCGTTTTGATGGATATCCACATGCCGGAGATGGATGGGTTTACGGCAACCAAGCTGCTCCGAAATGATCCGCGGCTGAAGAACCTGCCGATCATTGCAATGACGGCGCATGCCCTCGTCGAAGAGCGCCAGCACTGTCTCGATGCAGGCATGAACGACCATATTTCGAAGCCAATTGATCCCGATGCGATGTTCTCGACCGCTGCTGCGATGGGCCAAGCCCAAGTCACAGCCTGCTTCTCAACGTCAAACTGCAAAACAGGCGGACGAGCTTTCTTTGCCGCAGATCGCCGGCATCGATTTCACGAATGGCCTCAAACGTGTCGCCGGCAACCAGCGGCTCTATCGCGACCTGCTGTCACAGTTTGCCGCAAAGCAAGGCGATGCTGCCGCACAAATTTCCGCCGCGTTCGCCGGCGGAGATGCGCAGCTTGCCGAGCGCATTGCGCACACCGTCAAGGGAGTTGCCGGGAACTTGGGAATTACGGAGGTGCAGGCTGCGGCCCAGAAGTTGGAGAGTGCCATCCGCCAGGCCCAAGAGTCTGTCCCGGCCCTGCTCGACCAGTTCGCGACAACGTTACGAGTAAACGTAAGTCTAATCAACGACGCACTGAGCGACGCCGCCGCCCTACCTGCGGAGGCGCCAGCGCCTTTCAACGGAGAGAGCGCCGCTGTTGCGATTGCTCGCCTTAGAAGCTTGCTCGAGGCGAGTGACGGCGATGCCCAAGAAGCCTTTCGCACTCTGCAGACCGCCGTAGGAGGCACTGTCCGGAAACCATACCTCGATACCCTGAGTGAGACCATAAATGACTTCGACTTTGAGGCAGCGCTGGTGAAACTGGACGAAATTGCCCGACTTTGCGAAAAAAATAGGAGACAGCCGAATGAACCAGCCTGATCAAAAAAAGACCGTGCTTGTAGTGGATGACGCGCCAACGAACATTCAAGCGGTGAATGCAATTTTGAAGGACGACTATAAGGTTCGCGTCGCCACGCACGGTTCGAAAGCATTGGAGCTGGTGAAGGTTAATCCTCCGCCCGACCTGATCCTGCTTGACATCATGATGCCCGGCATGGACGGGTACGAAGTCTGCACTCGTTTGAAAACGGAACCGGAAACGAGGGACATACCAGTCATTTTTCTTACCGGGCAGACCGAAATCGAAGAGGAGACCCGCGGATTCGAAGTCGGTGCAGTCGATTACATCCACAAGCCGTTCTCGCCAGCGATCGTAAAGGCGCGCGTACAAACGCACCTTGTGCTTCGCGGTATTCGCCAACAGCTCGCATTGCAGCTGCTTGCCATCCAGAAGGAATTAGAAACCGCGCGGCAGATCCAGTTCTCAATCCTTCCCGACGAGATCCCCAAAAACAAGGGTCTGGACATTGCGGCGCGGTACATCCCCATGACCTCAGTCGCCGGCGATTTCTATGACTTCATTGTCGTTGACGACAAACGCCTTGGCATCTTGATTGCCGACGTATCGGGTCACGGAATGCCCGCGGCTCTCATCGCCTCGATGTTGAAAATTGCGCTCGCGGCCCAGGTAGCGCATGCCGACGATCCCGCGCAACTGCTCTCGGGCTTGAATCAGACGCTATGCGGAAAGTTCCAGCAGCATTACGTCACGGCTGCCTATATGTATGTGGACATGACGAAGCACACCCTCAAGTATGCGGGCGCCGGACACCCTCCTTTGCTGCTGTGGAATAGGTCATCAGCCTCCGTGCGTGATGTCCTCGAAAATGGTTTGTTTCTCGGGAAATTCAAGATGGCCACCTACTCTTCCGTCGAGTTGCCGTTCGCGCCAGGCGACTGGGCTTTGCTCTACACCGATGGAATCCCCGAAACTACGAACCCCTCGGAAATTGAATTTGGTGAAGCTCGCTTCCGGCAGTTTCTGGCAGAGGAGCAAAGCACCTCGGCAGATCAACTAGCTGATCGATTGCTCCAGGAGTTGTCACGGTGGTCAGCTCGCGAGCCGGGTGACGAGTCCACCGACGACATTACGATGGTGGCCGTTCACGCGTTAGAAAACTAGCACCGTTGGGTCGTGGTTGCATGGCCTTGTAACCTACCCTGTTTGAAATCGGCCCTGAAAATTAGTGAATCCTGGCTTCACCGGCGGCATCTTCGACTCGTCGAAGAGTGAACCGCGCGATAACCGATTCGAGCATCGTTGTCCCATTTGGCAGTTTCCAGAGCGAGAATGGATTCGCGGAAATCCTTAGTCAAGGGCAACGCACGTTCGATGCCTGGAAACCCTCCTCCGGTTTGGCGTGGCGCCGAAAACCGAACTGCGTCTAACCGTTCCGGACTATTTCGGCGAGGTGGGAGCGAGTTCCGGCTTTGGCGATCTTGGCATCGGGCTCAAACAGCAGCTAACTAAGCACCGCGGCAGGCGGATTCGATGTTTCGTTGGTCGTGGCACTCAGTCTGCCCACCGGAGCCAACGCCATTCCGAGTTACGGTTATGATCCATTTGTGGAACTGCCCTGGTCGCGGACCCTTTCCTCAAACTGGACAGCCGCTGGGATGATATCGGTGTATTGGCCGACACCGGTGGGCCACCGGAACGTCACAGGCGAGACCACGTTCCTGCTGGACCGGCAACTGACGAATCGGTGGGATGCCTTTGTCGAATACGCAGGCGACTTTCCGGAGCAGGGAGGGCCCAGGCATCTTTTGCACATCGGCACGGCATACAAAACGGGCCATACCAGCAACTCGATTTTCATGTAGGCGTGGGCCTGTCCGCGGCTGCGGCGGATCATTTCGTCGGGGTGGGCTACTCTTTTCGCTTCCAAGCATTGCGGCATTAACCGTTGGCGTTTTCATGCAAGACTTCTGCTTTCAATCATTGCTGATCACGCTATTGAAGAAAGTAAATCGACTTTCTCGGAGCCACATCGAGGGATTTCGAGCGAGGACAACTCCGATGAGCAAACGTTCGTATCTATTTGCAGCGGCGCTTACACTGCTCTACTTGAGCGCCGCCGGCGCTCAACAGTATCCAATTATGGATAAGGTCGCAGACAAGATCATTCAGAAGTACCAAAGCTCTACCTGCGAGCAACTGTACCAGCAGAAAGCCCAGAAAGCGCAACAGCAACCCTCGCCTGCGGAGCAGAAAGCCGTGCAGTTGCTGCACCAAGATCCACAGATGCGTACGGCCTTTATTAACAAAGTAGCCGCGCCTATCGCTAACAAAATGTTCGAATGCGGCATGATCCCATGAGCGGCGCATGGATAGCCAGAAGTATTGGATGGCGAGAAGGCGAGAAGAAAATGACCAGCAAATTCACGAAACAGCTCTTATCAATACTGTTATCTAGCCTGCTAATCGTTACCGTTACGCCCTTTGATGTCAGCGGTCAGCAACCGGCGCCAACAGGATATTCGGGACAAGGAGCACCTTTATCTGCAGATGCGTTGCAACAACTGGTGGCGCCTATCGCCCTATACCCGGACGCCCTTGTTGCCCAAGTCCTTGGAGCCGCGACCTTTCCGGACCAGGTGGCGTATGCCAGCAATTGGCTCCATCAGAATAGCCGTCTCACCGGCACGGCTCTTATGCAGGCCGTTGATGCCCAGCAATGGGAGCCCAGCGTAAAGGCGCTAACACAATTCCCCTCGGTCCTCGACAACCTGGCGAAAAACCTGAGTTGGACCTCGGCATTGGGAGAGGCCTATAACACTCAACCAGCCGATGTCATGTCGGCGGTTCAGGTGCTGCGTGTCAAAGCGCAGGCCGCCGGCAATCTAAAATCAGGCTCACAGATTACGGTCGTGCAGCAATCGCCGCAAGTGATCGTCATTCAACCTACCAACCCACAAGTGGTGTATGTCCCCCAGTACAACCCCACGGTTGTCTACGGCACCACGTACGTGACGCCTGGGTACAGCAGTGCAGACATGATGGCGACGGGCCTGCTTGCATTCGGAGTTGGCATCGCAGTCGGCGCCGCCATAAATAACAGCTGTTGCGGATGGGGTTACAGCTACTGGAACTGCAACTGGCACGGCGGCGCGGTGGTTTACAGGAGCAATGTTTACTACGGAAACAACGCATGGCACGGCGGCTACTATGGTTCCACTGCTACCGCCTACGGCCCATATGGGGCCGCGCGGGTTGGGACGGCATATAATCCGTCCACTGGGACGTATGCTCGTGGCGCAGCTACTGCTACGCCTTACGGCAACGCAAGAGCTGGCCAAGCTTATAACCCGAACACTGGGACGTATGCTCGTGGCGCGGCTACCGCAACCCCTTACGGCGCCCAAGGTGCTGCCCAAGCGTATAACCCGAAGACCGGAGCCTATGGCGCGACGCATCAAGCGTCGAACGCGAATGGGAACTACGGAAGCTCGGTTGTCTCAAAGAACGGCCAGACCGCGTACACCCAGCATCAAACTACCGCGCAAGGATCTGTAGGGTCGGTACAAACGTCGTCAGGTGGCAGGGGCGTGGCGGCGAGCGGCGCGAACGGTAATAATGCTGCCGTGGGCCAAGCGGCAAACGGTAACAAGTATGCGGGGGCAAACGGCAATGTCTACCAGAACACCGGCAGCGGTTGGAAGCAAACCCAGGGAACCAGCCCCTCTGCTGCGCGCGGCTACGGAGGGCAGCAAAGTAGCAGCGGGTCATCGGCGTTTAGCGGAGGCGGTTGGCAATCACGGGAGGCAAGTGCTCGTGGTTCGTCAAGCCTCGGTAGTAGTAGCGGCGGCGGTTCGCGTCGCAGGTAAGTCAATGGTGCTGCCGTAATGCAACTCGAGTCTTGGAGGATTTAATGTCGTTCAAACCGCGCGGAATTGTCTTTGCGACCGCGTTCCTGCTTTTATCGTTTATCGTTTCTCTCGCCGCTTGTGGGAGATTCCACAAACCCTCGGCGAAAGTGTTTGTTTCACCAGAGGACGCGGGCAATGCCCTGCAGGCGGCGGCCAAGGCAGGCGACCAAAACGCGCTAATCGCGATTTTCGGTCCGGATTCGAAAGAAATTATCTTCTCCGGCGATCCCGTGCAGGACAAGAAAGTTATGGAAGCGTTCGCGTCGGGCTATGGGGAGATGCACCGCTGGCGCAAGATGGCGGATGGCGCCCAAATTCTGATCGTCGGAGCTGACAACTTTCCCTTCCCGATCCCACTGAAGAAAAATAATGGCGGACAATGGTCCTTCGATACGGCGGCGGGAAAGGACGAGATTCTGGCGCGCCGTGTTGGCCGCAACGAACTGGACACCATTGAGGTTTGTCGAGCGGTGACCGACGCCCAGGCCGAATACTTCTCTCAACCGCATGACGGCCAAAATACAAAACAGTACGCCATGAAATTCATCAGTGACCCTGGCAAGCAGAACGGATTGTACTGGCAATCGCCGGACGGCCAGCCCGCGAGCCCGCTCGGGCCGCTGGCGGCGTACGCAACTTCCGAAGGCTACAACATAAAGCCCGCTGCCCACACGCCTTTCCACGGCTACTACTTCCGCTTGCTGAAAGGGCAAAGCCAAAACGCGCCGGGCGGTGCGCGGGACTACATCGTCAATGGAAACATGACTGGCGGTTTCGCCCTCGTCGCCTATCCGGCGGAGTACGGCAACTCGGGCGTGATGACTTTTATCATCAACCAGGACGGCGCACTCTTCCAAAAAGATCTGGGGAAGACTACGAAAGAAACGGCAACTGCGATGAGCCAATTCGATCCCGACGCCAGTTGGACGCGCGTGGATCAGTGACGCGCATGCGTCCGATTTTGCTTCCGGCGACACAATCGATGCCGCGAAGAGCACAGACGCGGTGATCTCGTTCGAACAACCAAATTTGCGTCCTTCAAAATTCATTCAAAAGTCGATGGTCAATCGGTTGCGTCCACCGATTCACCTAGGCGCGCCATCCTCAAATGAAACGTCTCGACGCCTGCAATCACTTAACTGAAAGTCTAAGCGTCGTTTATTACGGGGCTCTTTGAGTTCTTCAACGTGTCCGCAAAGGAATTGGTCAAGCGTGCGACGCTCCGGTCTGGCCTGCGGCGGAAGCTCGCTCCGATTTTGGAGAGTTCGGGGTGCTGGGGGCGCATCAAGGCTGAAATCGTCTGCTCGATGACAAGCAAGTGTGCCTCGCGCTGTTCGAGCTCATTCAAACTTCGGGCGAACACGGAAAAATGCGTGGAAACGTTGCCTATCGACCGATTTCGGGAGCTCCTCGGGGTGTACTCAAAACTGACCTACAAAGACTTACAGGAGGTAGGAAACAACCTCTCTTCCATGCCAATCAAGATGTCCCTCTAGGCGCTTCTGATGACGAATGCCTTAACGTTGCCCGTCATGGGTGAACGCGGCGGGGCAAAAGTGGAGAGGCAGAGATGAACGCCAGCGTGCAATAACGTGCAATGGTCCGCGTCAAGCATGGTGAGTTTGGCTATGCCGGCAACCGGGAACCTGCAACTTAGGGATGTCATTGGGGCCTCAAGACTTCGAATCCCACTCTCTCCGCTCAATAGAATCAATAGGCTATGGGCCGATTCGGGGTCGTGTTCGGGTAATGCATCCCGAGTTCTCCACTCTCTCCTTATTTCCCCAAGCACCCTGCAGAACTTGCGTATGTGCGGGCGATTTGTCGCCACGGTACTCGGGATTGTCCGGGTTCAGGAACGTAGCTTGCTTCAAGGCCGCGATCGCTTCACCCGTTTGTCCAGACCGCGAAGGAATCTTCACGTCATAATGCTGACGTTCTCGTATCCGCTTGCTGAAGCCTATCAAGCGAACTCAGATACTCCTAAAACTGTCGAAATGCTGAGGAGGGCGATCGAAGCCAATCCTTCAACGCCTGTGGATTTCACCGATCTGTGCCTGGCGCACTGCACCTTCTGAAGCCAGAGCCATGCTGGCTCTCCAATGAGACAAACTCGATGAGGCGGAGACAACTATTCGCCAGCGGCGCGGAAAACGCGGGATGATGCGTTTCTGAATTATCTGCCGGCAGAAATGCTTCTCCGCAGCGGCGCAGCGACAGGAAGCGAGAAGTTGGTCAAGTCCTAACTGCAGCCTCGCGGGCCATTCAATTGAAATCGAATTTCGCGCTTGTGACCGATGTCCTGAGCCGGTTGTATCTGCAAGGGGGCAAGATGCGAGAGGCAGTTGAACCGAGCTGCTTAGCTATCCGTGATGATCCGACAGACCAGACTGCGCTGTGCCGCTATCGGTAAACGGCGGCCGCAAATCTCTTTTGCATTCAGCATATTGACTCCTTCGCAGGTTTGTCGAGCGATTAATCCTGCTCAACACCAAGGGAGCGGCGGCAGTGATTTTCGAACAGGCGGGTTTTGGCGGACAAGGCAACGGGTCTCTCGGGAAGCTCAGTAGAATTCCTAATGGCCCGAGCAGCCGCTTTCGCCGATGAGCTATTATCCCGATTCCTCACTCGGTCCCGCGAACATGTTCTCGATTGCGCACCGCCTCCCGGCTGGAACTATCGCTCGATTCAGTTTTGACGCCGAGGCAAACCAGGCCATCGTCGATCCTCAAATTAAGTGGACACGCTGTTGCGATTTGCGATGTGAGTTCGAGTATACCGACCGGGTCATGCCTACCGGCATATGTGGAGAGGCCAGGAGGTGAAGCATGGGATTGAGTCGTCAACCGAGAATCCAGCTTTAAGCGGATCCGTTCAATCCCAAGTTGCTTTCTGCAGAGTTGGTCTTGCTTTTCAGCCGAGCTCTCGTTTCAAGTCAAGGTTCTGTCGATCATAGAATCTGTTATCTACATCCGCGTTCCCCCTCATCGCTACTGACAATGTTCCAGCCATCTCTGATTCGCAACCATCAAAAAGTTCTTTCGAAACTGCGCGCGATCGAACCGTTTGGCATTGCTCCGGATTACCAATGGATCGAAGGTCGCGCCCGACTCAAACTGCTCCACCGCTTCACAAAGCGCTTCAGGCGACTGTTCGTTGAAAAAAAGTCCGGTTTCACCGGGTATCACAGTATCCGTGGCGCCGCCGCGGCCAAGGCAGATGACAGGAGTGCCACAGGCCTGCGCCTCAACGACGATAATTCCGAAATCTTCTTCGGCCGCAAACAAAAACGCTTTGGCTCTTTGCATCCAGTGGCGAAGCGAATCGAATGACTGATAACCGAGGAGGGTAACGTTTGGGCTGGCCTTTGCTCTGCACCTAGCCATTTCCGGCCCGTCGCCGATAACTATCAATTTTCTCTCCGGCATCTTCGAAAATGCCTCCACGATCAAATCCATTCGTTTATATGGAACCAGACGCGAGGCCGCGAGATAGTAACGTTCCTTTTGACATTCCAAGCCAAACGCATCCACATTCACCGGTGGATGAACGACGGAGGAAGCTCGCCGGTACACCTTTTGAATGCGCTTTGAGACGAAATGAGAGTTTGCAACGAAATGGTCGACGCCGTTCGCTGTACGCAAGTCCCAAAGGCGTATATAGTGGAGCATTACTTTTGCCCAGGCGCCCTTTAACCCTCGCTCCAGGCCGGCTTGCCTAAGGTACTGGTGCTGCATATCCCACGCATACCTAATCGGTGTATGGCAGTAGCATATGTGAAGTTGACTCGGGCCCGTGATAACCCCTTTGGCGACACCGTGGGAGCTCGAGATGATTAGGTCGTAACTGGAAAGATCGAAATCTTCAATGGCCATCGGCATTAGCCAAATCCACTTTCGAGCGTGCTTTCGCGCAAATGGCAGCTTCTGAATCCAGGACGTTCTTGGAAGGCGTCCTGAGAGGAAAGGCGCCTGGTCAGACGTAAGGAAATTGACGACGCAATAGATATCGGCGCCTGGAAATAGGCTAATAAGCTGCTCTAACACTTGTTCCGATCCACCGTACGTTGTTATCCATTCGTGAACGATAGCAATTCGTAGACTATGTAGCGCAGGGTAAGTTCGCGAGATGTTGTTGGCGATTAAATTAGTTTCGAGCGGAATCGCGTTCATGTTTTCTCCTGCGGGCGAAGCGTCTACTACGCAGATCGCAGTAACACGTGTTTTGAAGTTAATCATCGCGTGGAGCGATTCGTTCAGCAACAAAGGTAGTACCGGAACGATTGCAATATCCCTAAACTCTAAGCCAAACCTATTGAAAGTTATAAGCATTGACGGCTTTCGACAGGCGTTGTTATTGTAGCTGGAAACACACAGCTGATCGATTCGAAAGCTGCACTGTGTGATTTGTGGCGGTAGCTTGCTCAGGAGGTCATGTTATAGATTTTCGAGTCCCGATGAAGGATGTTTCTAACAGGTTCGAGTCTGCAGGATGGATCAATGCAAAGTATATGGCGCGCGCAATCCGAGTCAGGCCACTTTGGTTTTCAGTGCGATAACTCGACCAAGTCGGACAGGTGGTACGCCGTGTCGGTACGACAGCGCGCAGAAAAGATCACCGCCGCCTGTCTTGAAGTAAAAGGCTACGCGTATCTTCTACCAACCAGGAAGGTTAGACGCCGACTATCGGACCGGGTGAAGGTGATCGATCAACCTTTATTCCCTGGATATGTGTTCTGTAAGTTCGATGCACGGCATCGGCTCGCGCTTCTGACGACGCCGGGCGTGATTTCTGTTGTCGGTCTGGGGAGGGAGCCGGCTCCGGTCACCGATAGCGAGATTGAGGCAATTTCGCGAATTGTCGATGCTGGCGTTCCAGCGGAACAATGGCCGTTTGTCGAGGCGGGCCAGAGGGTCGAGATCGCTTCGGGGACATTGAAGGGGCTGGAGGGTGTGGTGGTTCGATGTAACAGCGAATTCCGGGTTGTTGTTTCCGTTACCCTGTTACGGCGGTCGGTAGCGGTTCAGGTGGACCGGAACAGCGTCCGCTTGCTCGAATCGGCGGCGAAAGGATTGTAAGGGGGACGTCCGGCTGGCGAGAGAATGCCAATGCATGTAGAAAGACTATTGCCAATAACACGAAGGGACTCACTCTCTCTTAAGGACGTTGCGGATATGGTTTTCCGCCAGAGGGGGCTACTGTTAGGCGGAATGGCGCTCATGCTCGCGGCCGTGGCCGCTCAGGTGTGGTGGGTTCCTCCGAAATATCAGTCGGAAATGCTGATCCTCTTGAAAAACGACCGCCCGGACCCGATCGTCGAGCCAAATCAATCCGTGGCCATCGCCGAGCCGAGTGAAGTGACTGAAGCGCAAATTGCAACCGAAGTGGAACTGCTATCGAGCCGGGAGTTGTTGTTGAAAGTTGTCGATCGCTGCCGCTTAGCGGGCGGGTTCACGGCGGGGACGAACCCGGAGGCTATCGAAAGGGCCGTTCGGAAACTAGAGAAGCGTCTGAAGATCGTGCCTGGCATCCGATCCAATCTCATCAAAGTTTCCTATTGGACGGATTCGCCTGCAGGCGCCGTAAAAGTACTCCGCGCGCTGATGGACGTCTACCTCGACAAGCACTTAGAGATCCACCGGCTGGCGGGCGGTTACACCTTTTTTCGGGATCAAGCGGATCGTTATGCGAAGCAACTGCGGGAGGCCCAGGCACGAATGGCGGAATACGAGGCGCGAACGAAAGTAGTAGTGCTGCCGGAGCAGAAGAGTATCGCTCTTAAAAAGCTGGCGGATCTTGAAACAGAGCTCGAGGAGGCCGAAGCCGGAGCGCGCGAGACCCAGCAAAAGAGCCAAGAGATCCGGTCGCAAATAGCCGGATTGTCGGAACGAATTACAACGCAGGCGCGAGTCATGCCGAACCAGTATTCGGTGGAACGTTTGAACACGATGCTTGTGGAACTAAGGAACAAGCGGACGGAGCTGCTAGTAAAGTTCCGCCCCGACGACCGGCTGGTCGCTGAGATCGATCAGCAGATAAGGCAGACCGAAGTGTCGCTCGAGAGCGCGAGAAATTCGGAAGCGACGGAGGAAGCCACGGACGTCAATCCAATCCGGCAGAATCTAGAAACCGAACTTTTTCAGAATGAAAGTCGGCTGGCTGGTTTGAGCGGAAAAACCGGGACTCTCAAAAATCAGGTTGCCGCCTTGAAACGCGATTTGGACCAGTTGGAAGCTGACACCGCCGAGCACGATGAGCTCGAGCGCAATATTAAGGAGGCGGAAACCCGGTATTTGCTCTATGCCCGGCAATTTCAGGACGCGCAGATCGCGGCGGAAATGGATCAACAGCGCATGGCAAACCTGGCGATAGCGGAGGAACCGCGAATTCCGCTTACGTCTCAAAGTAAGTTCGCTCTGCCGGTGGTGCTGGGCATGGTTTTGGCGGCGTTGGCGTGGCTTGGTTTATTGTTTGTCCGCGGGATGCGCCGCAAACATGTGTTCACACCCTGGGAACTGGAGGGATTGGTTGCAGTGCCTGTTCTGGGCGCGGTGCCCGAAGGATCAACCGGCCACACAGTGCTCATCGAGGCGACGTTAGATCCGCTTGGCAGGCCTTTGGTAACGGGAGGCGAAAAATGAAGAACCTGCTTGGCGATTTCCAGGCCGTCGCGTGCGAGGAAGCGGTAGAAGTAAAGATCGAGGCGCCGCTGATTTCCCCCGGCATGCCGATCGCGCTCGTCCATAGTTTCGTCGCGCTACGCGCCGGACTTTCGGGTAACGGCATTTTCGCGCTCACCTCGGCTAAACCGGGCGAAGGTGTGACCTACGTGGCACGTGCGCTAGGCGCGCAGATCGCCGCCTATACGGGTGGCGAAGTATTGATCGTCAAAGCCGCTACGCTCGCGACGCTTTCCTCGTCGACGATCGAGAGTTGTGAATCGTTCTTGATTCGGTGCGGATCTGGCCTTTGGATGGATACGGGATTGGAGGGAAGGGCAATCGCCAAACCAGCCGAACGTATTGAACCGGAGCTGGCGCGCGCCTTGCGCCGCAAGTTCGCCTACGTTTTGATCGACTGCGATGCCTTGTCGCAGTCTTCTGAAGCGGTCGCACTGGGCCGCGAGATCGATGCGACTGTTCTGGTGGCGGCGGCCGGGCGCTCCCAAAAACAAGACATTCAGCGCGCCGCGCGGCTTTTGACGGTGGCCGAAGTGCGGTTTATGGGCTGCATTCTGAATAAACGCACATATCCGATCCCACGGATGATTTACAAACTCCTCTAGGAATTCCAAATCTCATGAAAGCTTGGCTGATCCGGTGTGCGACAGCGCTCATCTTCTTGGGGGCGATGACAACCGCCTCATATGCTCAGAATACGTTTGCCGATCGCGACCCGGCCTACCGGCTCGAGGCTGGCGATACGGTCGAGGTTCAATTCCGCTACACACCCGAGTACAACGGCACGTTGATGGTGCAGCCGGACGGAGTGGTGAACCTCGACGTGGTCGGAAGGGTAAAGATAGGCGGCCTAACTCTGCACGAAGCGGAAAAGGCGATAGCGGAGGAAGGCTCGAAGCGGCTGAATCAACCCGAAGTCAGCGTGCTCTTGAAAGATTTTGTCCGCCCGTATTACATCGTGGCGGGAGAAGTGGGGCATCCCGGACGTTTCGAGATGCGAGGCAGCGTTACCGCCCTCGAAGCAATAGCCGTCAGCGGAGGTTTTAAGGAGTCGTCGAAGCATTCGCAGGTGATTCTGGTTCGAAAGTTCAATTCCGAGTACGCGCAGGTCACGGTTCTGAATCTGAAAGCGATGATGACTCCGCAACGAATCAGGGAGAATCCGGAACTCCGGCCCGGCGACATGCTGGTGGTTCCGCAGAACGTCAGCAGCAAACTCGAGCGATATATCCGGTGGAGCAGTATTGGCCTGTACGGAGCGGCTTTACTGGCGCAGTAACTCGCCGGCCACTGGCGCAATTCTCACGCCGGGGCAGTTATTTTCGATTGCAACCGAGCCGGGCGGGTTGGCGACAATGTGCTCGATCGATCCGCGCTGAACCATTCCCGGACTCTGGTAGGCGCCCACGATTTGCTTTGCTTCCGGCCGCCCGGTTTCGGAAATGACCAGGCCGGTAGCCTGTAGCAGTCGCCCGTTTTCGAACCAGATCGCCCGCCGGAGCGGATCCGCGGCCGATGTGCCGATGGCCGAAAGATTTTGCGCGAGGACCCGCGCGCAGCGGTTAAATACGAAACCGTAGCTTGGTGTGTTGGAGGCACTGGAACCGGAGATATCGACGAAGGCAATCCGATAGAAATTGAATCCCCCGCCAGTTTGCGGTTGTTCGACGCGAATATTACGAAGTGTGGCGCGACCATCGGGCGCGGTGCCGCTGACCCCGGTACCTTCGGAGCGAACGACGGTAATGTTTAGGAAATCGGAATCAGTTTGTGAATTGAATTCGATTCCATATAGGTTTCCAGGAGCCCGCGCCAGAGTGCCCGCGCCGAGGATGCGGCCGTTTTCAAACCGGACGGAGGCGGGTGTGCGGGTGCGGAACGTCGTGTCCCGGTCGCAGAGGATGCCGCTTGCAGCGGTGTTCTCGACGGTGAAGTCCGAAATAAGCACTCTCGACTGGCCGACGACGGCGATACCGCGAGCCCTTGAGTTCCGGACCACTACGTTGCGCGCGTGTCCTCCCGTCTTGTTTGGGTAGGCCGAGTAATTTAGAAACGCCAGACCGTCGTCTCCTGTATTTTCGGTTCTGAGTTGGTCCACCTCGGCGTCCTGGCAGTTTGCGAAATGTAGCCCGTCGGCCAGCGAGCCGATCACTTGAGCATCGATCACTTTCGGACGAATGCAGTTAAAGAAAAGAAGGCCGGCGGCGGGGCTGTTCTTGACGACGGTATGGGTTAACAGGGTGTCGGTCGTGTCGCTGAATTTCAACTGTTCTTCGGGGCTGTGGCGAAGCGCGGGCCGGCTGACATAGTCCGCGTGGAGCCCTTCGATCCGTGCGCCGGTTCCATCTAGGAACAGCAGACCGGTCCTTTGGTTATCGGCGAAGAGGAGCCGGGCGCCGGTTTCAAACCTCAGCTCGCCGCTGAAACCGGCGGCGACCAGAGGGCCGGACGAATTGTCGATGAGGTACGTTCCGGGCGGAACGACAATCTGGCCCGATGGCGCCTCGGTGAATGCGGAGCGAAAGGCAGCGGTGGTGGCCGCCGCGTTCGACCCGTCAGAAAGAGCGCCAAGCGAGGTCACAGTCAGGGTTCCGGCATGGTTCGATGGCGCGGGATTTCTGACAGCTTGTTCGAAAACCGATGAACCGAAGATGGCGAGTAGCAGTAAAAGCCGCCGGAAAGCTTGCATATTCGTTTGAACCGGTCGCCCAGTGAATAAGTTCATGCTACGGCAACTAAGAAACGGGTCGAAGAAGATCGCGCGCAGTCCGATTGCATGCAATGCGGCGGCGCTGTACGGCGTGCAAATTTGTCGTAAGGTCTTCCCGCTCGCGAGTGTTCCTTATCTGGCTCGAACGCTGCATGCCGAGGGTTGGGGAACCGTCGCTTTTGTTTTGTCGCTCGGTGAGATTGTCGCTCTTCTCATCGAGTTCGGCTTTAATCTGTCGGCGACTCGCGAGATGTCGCAGAACCGGCACTCGAAGGAGGAATGCGCTTTCATCATGGCGGGTGTACTGGGGGCGCAGGCACTGCTCGCCGGGATTGGCACGCTGCTTGCGATTCTTGTTTCGCTGCGTATCGCTTTCCTCCGTTCGCATACGGAGTTGATTGCCGTGGGACTGCTCTATGCTCTGGCTCAGGGATCGACGCCGTTGTGGTTTTTTCAGGGTCTCGAAAGACTCCGGCTCGCGGCGGGGATCGAGATCGCCGCGAAGAGCGTGGCGCTCGCCGGCATCTTTGTTTTTGTGCATCATCCCGGAGACGGTTTCAAGGTAGTCGCATTGCAGGCGCTGGCAGCGGCGTTTTCGACGGTGATCGGGATCGCGCTGGCGATCCGGGAGTTATCTTGGCGTTGGCCACGCCGTCGCGACGTTCTAGGAGCGCTACAAAGAGGGTGGCCGATGTTTGTGTTTCGCAGCGCGGAAAGCCTGTATGGAGTAGGAAATGCGTTTGTACTGGGGCTGTTCGCGGGACCCGAAGTCGTCGGATATTTCGCTGTCGCCGAAAAAATCAGCCGGGCCATGTTCGGGCTGCTGAACCCGATTCGGGAAGCTTTATATCCTCGCTTAAGCTATCTTGCGGCCAGCGCCACGGAGCAGGCGGCGAAACTCGCTCGAACGGGTATAGTGCTCATGACCGCGGCTGGAGCGGGATTCAGTTGCGCGCTGTTTCTATCCGCTCCGGTGGCGATCCGGCTGCTCGCCGGCCCGGCATTTGGCAGAGCCGTTCCCGTTCTTCGAACTCTCGCAGCGCTACCGCTGGTTCTTTCCATCACTTATTCCGTCGGGTTGCAATGGCTGCTACCCCTTGGCCGCGACGGCGCCGTGAATCGGATCATCGCCTGCGGCGCCGTGCTGAACGTTACTTTAGCTTTCCTGCTGGCGCCGCATTTCGCGGAACTGGGCATGGCCGCATCCGTTCTGAGCGCCGAGCTCCTGGTGTGCCTCAGCATGGTCTGGACCGTGTGCCGCACGACCGATCTGTGGGATCAATCGAAAACGGGGCGCGGCTGTGAAGTAGCAGTCGCCTCGATAGGTGAATAGGTTCGATAAGCGACTCAACATGACTAGGACAGAGACGGTATGGTGGCTCAGTCCGAGCTGGATTTTTTGCGGCTTGAGCCTTCTTATGACGATTGCGGCCGAGCTCGTTCCGGATTACCTGTACCGTTACTTATGGCGCACGCCGAAATACTTTGGCTTTGAAGCCGGCGCTTTGATTGCGGGCTGCATAGTATTTTTCGCGATGGGCTACTGGATTCCCGGCGCTCGTCCGTCGGGTTGGGTGCGTAAGGACGCGAGCGCCGAGCCGCCGCTTCACCTGAAAACGCTGTTACTGCTGTACCGGATCAGCTTTTATTTGTGCATCGCCGGTTACTTGGTTTGGGCCGGCATTGCGTTGAAACGCGGATTGAATGCGAGTGTCGTGCTTGCATTGGCTTCAGGAAAACCGGGTGTTTCCGAAACTTTGAGGCCCAAGTATCTCGAGACGATACCGGGAGTGACAACCTTCACTCAGTTCGGCATCGCTTCAGCGGTCCTGGGCGCTCTGGTCGTCCGGACAGGCAACTGGCGGCGAATCCGGTTCTCGATCGCGGTCTTATTCCTCGCCGCCGGAGTGCGTGCCATGTTGAACACCGAGCGGCTCGCGGTGATCGAGGTTGCCGTTCCGTTCGCGGCGATTGTTGTGCAGTTTCTGATTGTGCCGAAGTGCACGACGCGTGCGCTCCGGCGATGCTTGAATGCCTTTCCCGTCGTTGCGGTAAGCGGTCTCTATGTAGTCTTTGCTTTTTTCGAATATTTTCGTTCCTGGGTAACTTACTATGCGGGCGGTGGATACTTATTCTGGACCTTTGTAGGCTGCCGGCTGGCGGGTTACTATGTCACGGCGCTCAACAATGGAGCGTTCCTTCTGCATCGCGTGGAAATGCCTTTAAATATGCCGTTTACCATCTTGAATTTTCTGTGGCGATTCCCGCTCTTGAATCAAGTTACAGATATGGTTCTGGGCACGCCGGTGAACGTGGCCGACTACTTGAGCCTGCTGAACCGGGGAGCGAACGCAGAATTCAACAACGCAGACGGCCTGCTTCTTCCTTTCATCGATTTTGGGTTGGCCGGCGGCCTGCTCTACTGGTTCTTCCTAGGCCTGCTCTCCGCGGTGCTCTACCGTTCGTTCAAGACCGCAAGCGCTTGGGGCTTATGCCTCTATCCGGTCCTGTTTCTGGGACTGGTGGACGTATTGCGCGGCCTCTCCTGGTCGGGCGGTAAGACTATACCGGGGCTGGCCTTTCTGCTTTTGAGCAGCTTGCTTCTTCGCATGCGGCAAAAAAGGGCGCCTTCGGCGCGGGCCGCGCGCGACACATTGTGTATCGCCAGCAGTTCTCCGGCCTCGACGTCCCCTTTTAGCCAGATTTAGCATTGACGATGCCAACCGATATTAAACAACCGCCTCGAGGCGGTCCTCATCCCGCGCTGTCCCTTGTTGCTGTCGCACCGAGCAGTTCGGCGGCCTCCGCTACTCGCGCGCGTGGAGAATCTTCGAAGCACCTGAACGCGCTGACCGGATTGCGCTTCTTGGGTTCGTTCGCCGTTCTGCTTTACCACTTCGGACGGTCGGCCATGGCCACGAGTTTCCCGAGACTATTTCCGTTTGTGGATGGCGCCCCATTCGTTCTGGAATTCTTCTTCATGCTTTCCGGGTTCGTATTAGGCCACACATATTTCGGGCGAAGCTTGAATGCGCGCGAATTTTATGTCAAGCGGCTGGCGCGAGTCTATCCGCTATATCTGATTGCGCTCCTGGCCTCCGCCCCCAGTTTCATCGTTTTTCAAATTCCGCACAGCACGTTGCGCGCGGTAATCGCCACCGTAGTTACCGCCCCACTCCTGTTGCAATCGTTGAGCCCCATCACCGCAATGGCATGGAACTATCCGGCGTGGTCGGTCTCCGTGGAAGTTCTTCTTTACGGATTGTTCCCCGCAATTTGCAAATACGTACGGAACATATCGGTTCGCCAGTGTGTCTGGTTGTTATTTGGGTCGTGGTTGACGACCCTCCTACCGGCCTGTCTCTATGTGATTGTCAATCCGGATCACTTGGCAGGCATGGATACGCGTTACCACGGACTTTTCGAAACTCAGGAATACTTCGGCTGGCTTGGATTTCTATTGCACCATCCCTTATTTCATGTGGCCGAGTTCGTATCCGGCGTTGCCCTGAGCCGGATTTTCGAAAGCATGCGACAGCGGACACCAAAACGAGTGCAGCTCCTGTTCTGGCCCGCCGCCTGCACTCTCTTAACGGCAGCTTATGTAGGCGGATCGCTTCCTTATCCGCTGGTGCACAACGGGTTAATGATGCCAGCGATTGCTGCTCTCATACTAGGATGTTCCGCCGGCCGGGGAGTAGCTGTCCGGTTACTCGGAAGCCGCGTCTTTGTGGTACTGGGCGAAGCCAGCTACGCGATTTACATACTCCAATATCCTGTTTATTCACTGTTCAAAACCGCCTATTTATGGGTTACTACAAGGCATCCTCTGGGTTCGCTGATCTTTAGAACGCCGGGCCTACTTGTCGTTTACTTACTAGTTCTGATAATTGTTTCCGTCGCCTTAACGAAATGGGTGGAACCGGCTTTGATATCGAGAGCTCGACTCCGATTTGCCCGGCTATTCCACGTAAAAGCGTAGAGCGGCGTCTTTTGCGCGCTGGTCTCAAAACTTGCTATTTGATCCATTCCTATGAGCGCTGTAGTCGATCAATTACCCAATCGCGTGTCGGTCCGGCTCGGACGGTCCGCGCCTGCCAGGATGATTGGGAGCCTCCTGCTTGCCGATGGCCTGGCGCTGTGCTTGTCTGTCGGCATTGCGGTCTCGGTGAAAGCGCTGATGAGGGGCGGTCTCGATATCGATAGTTATTTCGCTTTGCTTCCGTTTCTGGGTTTCTTCTGGATGGCTTTTGCGGCGGCGGGGTTGTACTCCGGCCTGGCGCTCACACCACCCGAAGAGATTCGCCGCTGCACAACATGTTCTGCCGTTGTGTTCGTGTTTTTGAGCATTACCACTCTGTCGCTGAGGGGCGCGAGCTCGTATCTAAAACCCACGCTCTTTGCTGCCATTGCTTTGAGCGCGATGCTGATTCCGGCACTGAGAGCCATGGTGCGGGAGTGGCTTGGGCGGCGAAGCTGGTGGGGATACCCGGCCGTTATTTTCGGCGCGCCGGCACGTGCCGCGTCCATCGCGGAGCTGATGCTTCGCAATCCGTGGCTCGGCCTCAAACCGCTTGCTATCGTTCACGACGATCGAGGCGCTTCTATACCGGAGACGACGATTCCGGTCCTATCGAGCGATGAAATCCTCGAGTTGGACGTGCGAGCTGGAACTTACGCGGTCGTCACACCGGACGTGCATCGGGGTGCTTCGCCGGGACTGATACGTTTTGCCGCGCAATTTTCGCATATTTTAGCTATTCCGGAACTTTCGAGCGAAACTTCGAACTTACTGGTTACGACGAAGGCCGTAGGAAACTTACTCGGGCTTGAGATGCGTCAGAGACTCCTGCTGCCCCAGAACCGCATGGCCAAGCGTGGCCTCGATCTGATTTTTACACTCGCCGCGCTACCGGTTGTGCTGCCGCTCAGCGCGATCATTGTCGGTCTGGTCTGGATCGATTCACGTGGACCGGCATTCTACTTTCAAAGGCGAATTGGCCGCGGCGGCAAGGAGTTTTACCCCTGGAAATTCCGAACGATGGTGGTGAACGCCGAAGAGGTACTCGAGGATTATCTGGCCAACGATCCCGCTCTTCGGCTCGAATGGAACCGGGATCACAAGCTGAAGAACGACCCTCGAGTGACTCGCATTGGAGCTTTCCTGCGTCGAAGTAGTCTCGACGAATTGCCGCAATTGTGGAACGTGCTGAAGGGCGAAATGAGCCTGGTTGGGCCTCGCCCCATCGTTCGGGCCGAAATCGCTCGGTATGGAGGGAGTTTTCATTCCTACACCCGAGTGCCCGGCGGCATTACCGGTTTGTGGCAGGTATCGGGCCGGAACGATACGACGTACGCCGAGCGCGTTTCGCTCGATGAATACTACGTGCGGAACTGGTCGGTGTGGCTCGACCTACACATTCTGTGGCGCACGCTGGCCGCAGTTGTGCTTCGCAGCGGCGCCTATTGAACGCGCATTTCGCCCACGATTCTTACTTACAACGCACTCAAAAAAAGGAAAATCATGAGCCAAGCTCGAAAACCACAAACGCGCGAGCGTGACAGCCTGACGAGGCAAACGCGGCGCGTCACGGACGGCCCGGTAATCTGCGTGGATCTCGATGGAACGCTGATTCGGACCGACATGCTAGCCGAAGCGCTCATCGCGGCTCTTCGAAAGAACCCGTTGCTTATATTTGTGGCGCCTTTCTGGCTACTGCGCGGCCGGGCTTACTTTAAGGCGAGAATCGCCCGCCGCGCGCAAATAAATGCCGCTCTTCTTCCCTACAACGTCGAACTTATCGAATATTTGGAGGAGTGGAAGAAGCAAGGCGCTTCCCTATGGCTCACTACGGCCGCAGACGTCTCGCAGGCCGAGGATGTTTCGCGACACTGTGGTCTATTCGACAAAGTTCTTGCCAGCGACGGCTCAACGAATTTGAAGGGCCGCTCCAAACTACGCGCGATTACAAGTGTCTTAGGAGACGATCCGTTTCTATACGCGGGCGACTCCCGCGCCGATCTTGTCGTGTGGCGCGCGTCCGCTGGAGCGATTACGGTTGACGCTTCGCCGGGGATGGCCGCCACGCTCGACAAAGAGGGGGTTCCGCGCGTGGCCGGGTTTTCCATCGAACGTTCGAACTGGAAAACTTGGTTGAAGGCGCTTCGCGTCCATCAGTGGTCGAAAAATATCCTTATTTTCGTTCCCATGCTGCTGGCGCATAAGTTGCAACCATTCCGAGCGACTACGGCATCGATCGCCTTCCTCTCTTTCTCCTTCTGCGCATCGGGATTCTACTTGGTGAACGATCTGCTCGATCTCGAAGTCGACCGGGCACATCCACGGAAACGCAACCGACCGCTTGCCTCGGGGGCGTTGTCCATTCAGGCCGGAATTCGTGGTTTGCTAGCGCTCACAATGGGTGTGGTTGCGTCGGCCTATTTTCTTCCCGCCGGAGCACGGTGGCTCCTCGCTCTTTATGCGGTCCTCAATCTGTCGTACTCGCTGCGCCTCAAACAGGTGTTGTGTCTGGACGTGATCGTGCTTGCCTTTCTCTATACCCTACGGATCCTGTTCGGCGGCGTCGCGACGTCGATCACGGTATCGATCTGGACGCTCGCCTTCTCGGTATTCATCTTTCTCGGGCTCGCGCTCTTGAAGCGACTAACCGAACTAAAGCTAGCCAGCGAGTCGGGAGCGGGGCACATAAACCGCCGTCCTTATGTCCCCTCAGATACCTCTGTGCTGCAGGGATTCGCGAGCGCCGCGCTATATATTTCGGTGGTCGTCCTGGCGCTGTATCTCAACAGCCAGGATGTACTCAAGTTGTACACACACGCCGAGCCGCTGTGGTTCGTCTGCCTGGCTATTACATTTTGGGTCAGCAGGATGTTGATTTTGAGCAATCGCGGAAGTATGACGGACGACCCGATCGTGTTTGCGTTCCGGGACCAAAGCAGCCGAATCGTTGCAGCGTTCATTCTGCTGTGCATTGTTTTAGCCCTCTGACATTAAGGAGCTAATATGTTGACGCAGCCTCATTTACCGGACGCGAGTCTCGGCGCCTCATCCGATTCGCGGCTCAACGCCTTAGATGCTCCCGGGCGCCGACGATCGCAGATCGTCTTGGAAAGCGTTCTTGAACGCGTTCTCACTCTCTCCGCTTCCGGGCCTCTCTTTCTCCTTGTGGGCTTGCTGCTGATAGCCGCCGCATCGGTGGCAACGCTCGAAGCCGGCCTGCCGCCGATTGCCAGTTATGGACATGATCACTTCATCCTGTTCGATGGCGCCTGGCGCGTTCTGCACGGGCAGCGCCCGCACATCGATTTCTTTAGCGCTTTCGGCCCGCTCGGCTATCTGATTTCCGCAGCAGGGTTATGGGCGTCGAAGTTCGCGCCAGTTGGCATTGTGTATTCGTCGGCGGCCGTGGGCGTGGCGCTCGGCATATGGGCGCTTCTTTTGATTCGCACGCGGTTCGAAGCCTGGTCCGGTCTGCTTTGTCTCTGTTTTGTACTGCTGTTCTGGCTTGGGCCGTTTCCGCTTGGAGAGCCGATCGAATCATCGGGATACGCGATGCAGTACAACCGTCTGGGCTACGTTCTGCTGTCGTTCATTTTAATCGAGCTCTACTTTCCCGTCCGCTCCGGCGGGCGCATCGCCTGGCTCTACGGTGGACTCTCGACCGGGTTGGCGGCGGGCCTGCTGCTCTCGCTGAAGATCAGCTATTTCGCGGTAGCGGCGCTGTTGATCGGCGTCGCTTACGTTACGACAGGCAAGACGCGGAAGCACATTCTGCCGATGCTTGTGGCATTCCTGGCCGTCTCGATCGCACTGGCTGCTTATCTCGGCTGGGATTTAACCAGTATGGCGCGCGACATATTCGATACGGCGCTAGCCCGGCGTACCCGGCTCGCGCACAGCCATGACACGCTTCGCACGATAGCGCGGAACGCGACTGAGATTTTCGGACTGATCGGAATGGCCGCTGTAGCCTTTCTTTTTCCCGGCTCTGGCTTCGGTCGTAACCGCCAGTCGCAGGCCGTCCCGCTATCTTTGTTTGTTGGCGCTGTCTTACTCTCGGATTTTGCTTTGTCGTTCTCGAATACGCAGCGCGCTGGAATGCCTCTGGTTCAGATGGCCACACTGATTCTCGCGAGCCAGCTGGCGAGCGAGCGTTTAGGCGGACCCGAGCGGTCGAAGAGCCGCATTGCGCTTTCCTCTGCTGTCGCCGTCTCGATTTGGGTAGCCTTGCTGCCAACACTCATGGCCACGGTAAATTTCTGGGGCCTTCGAATGGTTGCCAGATCGCGACCGCAGTTAAGCGCCGCCGCGGCGCGGATCGACGCTCCCCATCTTGCGGGTCTCGGGTTCTACGATCGCATCGATCCGACCGGCATGGATCACGCCGAGGCGAACGGCAAAGCATATGTCGCGTTCGTCAACGAGGGTTTGCATTTAATTCAAGCGAACTCGAGTGGGAAGGACCGGATCGGCTGCCTGTGTTTCTCGAACCCCTTCTCCTATGCTCTGTTGCGAGAACCGGCTTCCGGAGGGTCGCCGTTCTTCGACTACGGGACGAATTTCACAGAGCGGTTCATTCCTTCCGCGGCTCGTCTTGTCGGAAACGCCGAGATTCTGATGTACCCGAAGGGCGGCTATCGAGAAGGACACCCGGAAATCCTGCTCGAGCACTGCTCGCCTCTGCTGGCCCGGCATTATGACAAGGTTGCCGAATCGGAGAGTTGGATTCTGTTCAAACGGAGAGACTGAACGATGAAAGAGAACGAATCCGTCTTTTCTTTGCCGGCCTCAAGCCGTTTCGCGGCGAAATTGTGGCTGTCGCGAGACCACGCACTCGTTCATCGTCTCGTGGCATTCACGTTCCTCAACGGCTTCCTCCTCAATTCGGTTCTGGTTGGTCTATCGTTCTTGTTACTGAAGTTAGGGCTGCTGTGGCGCGGTGTACTCAGCAACAGCCTTACCCTGACAGGACTGTATTTTTTCCGGTTCGTACAGGGAACAGATTCGTGGGGTCCTATGCTAGAGGCGCTGCGCGCTCATGCGGCGCATCGGCCGATCTATGACACAGTATTTTTTCTGCACCACACTAAGTTTCAATATCCTCTCAGTTCTCTATTGCCGTTGTATGCGCTCGAACGCCTTGGACTTGACGAGGCGGCCATCTTACGTCTGTTGAACGCCTCTTCGTGGGCGGCCGTTTGGGTCACGATTGCTTTCAGCGCCGCGATTTTGATACGCTCGGCCGGAAACGCTTCGCCTTCTACTCGCGGCCGAGAGGCACATCGAGTGTTGCTGGCCGTGACCGCCACTTTATCCGGATTGCTGTTTTTTCCGCTCATCTGGGCCTATAACCTGGGACAAATCCAAATTTTCCTTTCACTCCTGTTTTCCGCCGCTTTTTATTTCTGGATATCGGAGCGGGAAATTCCCGCGGGAGCGCTGACCGGCCTGATGATCTTGATCAAGCCACAGTACGGACTTTTTGCGATTTGGTTTCTGATTCGCCGTAAGGTAAGGGCCTCGGCTGCCTGTGCGACTATCGTGTGCGCCGGGTTCTTTGTTTCTGCTCAGATTTTCGGCTGGCACGATCACCTTCGATACCTCGATGTACTTGCGTTTTTGGGAAAGCGTGGCGAGGCGTTTTATGAAAACATGAGCGTCAACGGACTTATGAACCGGTTACTGCTCAACGGGAACAGTCTGCAATTCAGGCGGCATTCGTTCCCGCCTTACATTCCCGTGGTCTATGCGGCCACAGTGATCACTTCGGCCTTTCTCATCGGGTTCGCTCTATTGTTTCGATTCGGAAGCGGTGTCCGGGGCGGGGCCGAAGACTTCGCCATTGCAGCTGTTTCGATGACGCTTGCCTCGCCCATCGCCTGGAGTCATCACTACGGGATCGCTCTGCCGGTATTCACATTACTGGCCGGAAAATTGCACCGGCTCCAACATGCCGGGCTTTTCGCTTTGAGCTATCTGCTCCTAAGCAATGGCTGGGGTCTCACCAAAGTGCTCGCGAGGACTCCCGGCCTCAATATCTTACAATCGCTGCCGTTATTTGGCGTGGTCCTGCTTTTGCTCGTGCTCTACAAAAATGCTCAAGACAACCCAGCGGAAGTTTCAAACGGCGTGAGCGTGAAACCCGCGGAGTTGGATCTGGCAATCCCTTCGAAGGTCTGATCGAGGTTCATCATGAGTTCATACGTCCCGGCAATGCCGGGCGTTGTGGCTGTCAACGGCCGGTTCCGCGCACATAAAATTACCGGCGTACAGCGCTACGCGGAAGAACTTTCGCGCCGGCTTTCTGGGCACATCAAAATGGTCGAGCCGAAGCGGAAGTTGAAGGGTGCGCCGGGACACGTATGGGAACAAGTGGCGCTCCCGGCGCGTGTGGGGTCGGGCATTCTGTGGAGTCCGTGCAACACAGGGCCTTGCTGGTTTCACCGTCAAGTCGTCACGATCCACGACCTGTTCGCTCTGGAACACCCGGAGTGGTTCAGTAAAAACTTCGCGCGATGTTACCGGATGATCGTTCCGACACTGATACGCAAGGTTCGGCGGGTGATTGCCGTCTCCGAGTACACAAAGAGCCGGATCATGCGGTGGACGGGCGTTCCTGGCAACAAAATCACGGTGATTCACAACGGTGTCGGCCGCGAGTTCCGGCCCCAGAACGAGACCGCGATCGCGGCTGCGCGCCGAGCGCTTGGATTGCCAGTCGGGCGTTATCTGCTGAGCGTCGCGTCCCTCGAGCCTCGAAAGAATGTTCCGCGAATTCTTGAAGCGTGGCAGAAGGCGCTTCCTTCGATCGCTCCCGACTGGCATCTCGTCCTTGCAGGCCGCCTTTCGACGGATAGCGCGTTTGCGCCGCTCGACTCGAAGCCCCTTCCACCTCGCGTCATTCTGCCCGGCTACGTGGAAGAGCAATACCTTCCGGGGCTCTATGGCGGCGCCGCCTCTTTTCTGTTTCCGTCGCTGGCTGAAGGCTTTGGATTACCTCCGCTCGAAGCGATGGCCTGTGGTACACCCGTCCTGACTTCCCGGTGCTCCTCGCTCGGTGAAGTCGCGGGCAAAGCGGCTGTTCTGGTAAACCCGCTACACACGGACGAAATTGCGCGGGGTATACACACCCTCGTTTTCGATAACCGCATGCGGGAGTATCTCCGCCGCGAGGGCTTACAGCAGGCTTCGCGCTTTAGCTGGGATTCATCCGCTGATCAGACGTGGCGAACTCTCGAACGCGAGCTGGCGGTTTGAAACACCGCGACCCACTCATCTCAAAAATAACGGAGCAGATAAGTATGGCAATAGGTTCTGTGGTCGAACCACTCGAGAAAACCGGCGCAACTCTCCGCGGGACTCGTACGGAGCCCGTAAGCAGAGAGTACGCAGTTTTCAGCGGGAGCGCTAATCCTGCGCTTACTGAGGAGATTTGCGCCGTTCTCGAGTGCCCTCCCGGCGCCGCCATGATCAGGCGGTTCGCAGACAACGAGATCTACCTGCAGATTCAGGAGAATGTCCGGGGGATGGATGTGTTCGTGGCGTGTTCGTGGTGGTGCAGCCCATTTGCACGCCCGTCGATCAGCACCTGGTGGAACTGCTGCTGATGATCGATGCATTCAAACGTGCCAGCGCCGAACGCATTACCGCCGTCCTCCCCTACTACGGGTACTACATGGAGATCATTAAATCGTTTTTTTGAGTTCGCGATCAGCAATGGCTGGATTGCCGTGAGCCCGGCGAAGGCGGTCCGCAATACGAAAGGGAAAGCGGCGGAAGGTACGAAGGAGCGCATTCCTTTCAGCGACGAAGAAATCCGGCGCATGTTCGACGGCTGCGACCATCAATATGGAAAGATGCCCATCCGCTGGTCGCGTGAAATGCATCACCGGCCGCGAGAGGCGAGACCGCCAATTACCGCTACAAGTGGACCGGGCCAGATCTTGCGGTTTCATCGCTATCTCCATCTATAAGCCCAAGGTGCCGACTCCCCGCCGCGGTGCTTAACGGCGGTTAGAATGCGGAAGTACTCACTGAAGCGCCGTTCAAAAGTCGCGTGTGTATCCGCCGCGTTGCGGATTCCGGGACGCTGTAAATTGTATGCGCCTTCTTCCGCCCCAAGCGGATCTTTATGACTCCCGGATCGTCCTTCACCAGCTTGCGTACGGTCTCTCCGCCTAGACCCCACATTCCTGCAAGTTCCCCATGGTATTCCGAACACAAGGCAAGCGCCCCCCTTTTGCTCCTAAAAGGTACAACGACTTTTGCTATCGCTTTGCTACCTGGAACAGGGCAGCCGCGGCCCACCGCATTCATTAGATATGCGGTCGAGCAAGAGTTAGCCGAGCGGAGTGAGCACATCATTGGCGGAGGAGAGAATTGCCGCGACGATCGAGCAACTTAGGCGCGAAGTGTTTCGAAACGGCCGTGCTCAGCAAGCTTTGTTCGCGAGCAGGCTCGCGAAGTGCAATCGTACGAGGACGCTGTCCGAATTTCGACTAAGCGTTTTAACGCGGGGCTGGCCAGCTACTTCGAGGTGATTGAAGCGGAAATCCAGCTCTATCCGGCGCAGCTCGCCTTGGCCCAGACGGAGCTCAACCAGCGGGTTGTGATTGTCCAACTGTACAAAGTGCTGGGCGGAGGGCGGAATCTGACGGATGCGCAGTGGACTAGCACGGAAACGGGCGCGGCGAATCCTCAGGCTGTTCAGAAACCTTAGGGCGCGTCGAGGCCGCCCTATCACGGCAACGACGTACTGAACGAACTCACGCCATGGAACCGCCGGTATTTCGACACGCATTCGCTGGAGTTCTATTAGTTGCAGTAAACGCCGCCATTCACTCCGCCGGTACGCTCTTAGCTCTCTGGCGCACGCTGAAACGTCGGTCATGGATCCTGCAAAACCTGGGATACTTACAAATCACTCTCGTCCTGACAATTGTGGTGGCCGTGCTTCTGGCGCTCCACCTGATTGAAATGACCTTCTGGGCACTCTACTATGACCTGAAGGGATGCTTGCCCGATCTGCTCACCTGCATCTATTTTTCGATGATCACCTACACCACCGTCGGGTATGGCGATGTCGTGCTGAATGAGGAGTGGAGATTACTCGGAGGGGTGGAGGCTCTCGCCGGAGTTCTGATGCTGAGCTGGTCGACTGCGCTACTGGTCGGTCTCGTTAGCTGGATCTACACCCACATGCTCGATCTTTGGGGCGCAAAGAAATCGGATTGATGAGTTTGATCTATCGATAAAATTGCGCTACTCCTAAGCCACATCACCATTATTGAATTTGCCGGGTAGGTAGTCTTCACAGCATCCAAGGCTTGTGTTCACGGTTCAGAACCGCACGCGTTAAGCAAGCGGATTTGTGACCGGCTAACTGAACTTAGTAACCCGCAATAAAGCCAAGCCTCCCACGACCAGAACCAGCAGCATGGCCAGACTCAACACCGCCAGCCAAACCATGTGGATCTCCATTTGCGGCACCCGGGCCATAGCTCCCACCACAGCAAATATCAAAGTGGCTGCGGCGACAAGGAGCCAGTCCACCCAAGTGCGGCGAATACGGCCGGAACCGACGTCGCGGCCCTGCATTCTTGCCATGACATATTCAGGCGGGATTCCATATAGTTCCGATTCCCTGGCTGCCGCCTCTCTCCAGTTCGAGTATTCGCGTTCAGACGCCGATGAAGAGGCGATCGCGACCGCGCCGGCAGCCATCAGCAACGACCCGCCAATCACTTCCGCATAGACATTTCGGCTCAGACCATGCAACTCGCCGAAAACCAGAATCGCCCACAGCAACCCCCAGAGCTGATTCGTATTCGACAACGGAATCGCGCGGCTGATGCCTACATATTTTGTGGCGTAGTTCTGGAACAGGTCGCCTACTACCCACATGAATCCGCCGAGCATCGGCCAGAACAGGATGTTGCGGTCGGCCGAAAGTTCGCGCCAAAACTGGCCCGCGCCGCCCGTGAAGGCAATTGCCACGATGGCGACTGTGCTCATCTCGCCAAAGGTGAAGTAAGTAAGGAAGGTGAGAGGATTCATGCCGGTGATGTAAGCCTTCCGGTACGAGATGTACATCGAACCGAACATGAGACCGGCGCCCAAAGCCGCTGCGATGCCGCGAAAGGCGATTCGATGTTCGGCTTGCGATGTCGAGGCCGCCGATAGCAGCACGGCTCCGGCAAAGATGACGAGGGCGCCGCCCACCACTCCAACTTTTCTAAGCCACGCCGCGCCATGCAGTTCTTTGAACAGGATTGCGCCCCAGGCAATGCCAATCAGGCTATTCGAATTCCAAAGAGGAAACGCGAGACTCAGCCCAATATCCCGAACGGCAAAGATCGTCAAAGTGTTTCCGACTGCCCAAAGGCAGCCCGCCATCGTGCCCCATACAATCAGGTGCGGCACGCGCCGCGTATCGGTGAACGTATCGCCAGTGCCGCGAATCAGCGCCGGTAAGCTCCACCGGGAAATGAAAGCGCCGAACACCATCATGAACGACACGACAAGGGGAGAAATAGAAACGTCGACCAATTTGGTAGGCGCTTCAGCTCCCGCAAGCCAGAGCGCCGCCGAGAAGCCACAGAAAATGCCAAGCCTGTGAAGCTGCCGCTGGCGTGAGTAGTCGACTAACGCTTCGCTAATGACGGAGTCCATAGCATTCTTCTCCGTGGTTCATTCGACAAATCGCAGAAGCAGCAATCCTATTAACAAAATCACAAAGGGTATCCAAAATTGAACGTCGATCAAGACTGCAGTCCACCATTTCCTTGACCGCTCCGGGGGCCGATTTGGCAGATCGCTCATTTCTATAGGCACTGAGAACCCGCAGGCGACGATTATACGCCGTGAGCAACTCACTTTCGATACACTCGTCACGATGATCGGCCGATTCTCTTCCCTTCTGTGTTCAAGTCTACTGCTTACAGCCAGTCTTTTACCCCCCGCCTTCGCCGGTTCGGGTAAACCATCGAGCGCGACCGGCCTTGATGTCGACCGGCTGAAAACGATACCTTTCCGCCTTCGGGCGCTGGTTGATAACCATACGCTGCCCGGTGTAGTGTCGCTGGTTGCGCGGCACGGCGAAATAGCGGAGCTTGACGCCGTTGGGTGGGCCGATATAGAAGGCCGGAAGCCCATGCGCACTGATTCCATTTTTCAGATCATGTCGATGACGAAGAACTTCACCGGCGTTGCGGCCATGATGCTGGTGGAAGAGGGCAAGCTCGAGTTGCGAAAGAACGTGGAAGATTATCTTCCGGAGTTTAAGGGCATCGAGCTGGCGGAGAGCGGCTCCGGGCCCGGCCTGCTTCATCCACCTAAACATCCTCCTACCGTCTGGCAATTGATGTCTCATACTTCGGGCCTCGCGGGCGATCCGGATGGAGCGTTGAGAGACAACCCGTACACGATGCGCGTCCTATTAGCGGATGCGGTGCGTTTTTACGGGAGTCACGAACACCTGATCTTCGAGCCGGGCACACGCTGGAGCTACAGCAACATGGGTATTGCGACACTCGGGCGAATCGTCGAGGTCGTCTCCGGCGACGATTACGTGCACTTTGTGAAGTCGAGAATTCTCGACCCGCTCGGCATGAAAGACACGTTCTACTTTGCGCCGCCAGAAAAGCGTGATCGCATCGCCATGGTCTACAAACACGCCGATGGAAAACTGGTGCGTTCGGGCGCCGAAATTCTGGCGGGCGATCCGGCGAAATTCCGCGAAGGCGCGAAGTATCCGGCTCCTGAATTCGGCCTTTACTCGACGGCTCCCGATCTTTTCCGCTTCTATCAAATGCTATTGAACGGCGGCGTCTACGAAGGCCGCCGGTATCTTTCCCGGCAATCCATCGAAACGATGACACGCGTGTTTACGCCGCTCGTGGATCCGTCCGGCTGGATGGGCGGCACGGGATACGGATTGACATTCGAGGTTGTCGACAAGCCTGAAGGGACGCTTCTCCTTCACTCGCCTGGAACCTTCGGCCATGGAGGCGCATTCGGCACCGAAGGCTGGATCGATCCGAAGAACGACCTGATTCGGATCGAAATGGTTCAAGTATCGGACGGCACGGGCGGAGGGGGGCGATCGGTAGTGATGCAAATTGGCGAGGCCGCCGTTCAATAAAGACCAAATCTAACAGCCTGTGGCAGAAGTTTCGAAGAACAAACGCACACCATGGGACAGGCATTCAGCATGCCCCTAGAGTTTGGACATTTTGCAACTCTAGAGCGGCCAGGTGGGGCAGGCGAAAGCGCCTGTGCCACCGTGAGGTCTCGACGACTTGCGAGCTCTGGTGGGCAGATTTTCAGCCTGCCGGAGTTCTGCTACAGGCTGCTACGGCACATTCAGCGCGGCAGCGCCCTTGTCATCGAACCAGGCGTCGCCGTCACCTATCATCGCCATGCCGTTATGCATGAACATGTCGTGCGGAAGATCGTTGCGAAGCCGCGCTAAATAGGCGGGCGTGAAAATAGTGTCCCAGGCGGCGATGAATTCGGCGGGCGTCCGGAGCGTTCTCGTCGTTTTCCCGTTTACTCGTAGAGGGTAGCTGACATACCTTGCGGCTTGTGCCCGATCGCCGGCAATCACCGCGCGATAGAAAGCCTGCACGCGTTTTTCGAAAGAGACGTCGGGCTCATTCGTGATCATGGCGTAACGCCGCTGATCCGGTGGCCCGGGCATCATCCCCGTGAGGCGCAGGTTGACGGGAAAAGTTTGGGAGCCGTTCGCGCTGGTCCATGCCCCTTCCATGCCAACGCTGTTTTCAAAGTTCAACGGTTTGCCACCTTCGCTTCCGTTACCTTTGAAATGAAGCTGGAACACGCCGCCGCTCGATTCTTTCAGAGTTATCGTGCCGGGTTCCTCTCCGACTGACAGCGGAATGTCGGTCAAATACCTCTGATAGAAGTAGTGACCGCTACGGGCTCGGCCTGCCTCGAGTAGGAGCGTCATGCCGATTCGGCTTTGCCCCAGCGTGCCGGTGTATTGAAGGCGTTGTACGGCGGCCAATGCCGGTATGGCGGCAAATATCGCCCATACACCACACCGAAAAGAATACTTCATTGACGGCCGGTTATGGTTTTTAACAACCTGAATCCTGTCCGAATATCGGCGGAACGCTGCGCCTGGTCGAGTTCTTCGCGTTCGAGGCTCAAAATTCCTGTGTAGCCTATTTCCTTCAGCACAGCGATAAAGCGGGGAAAATCGACGCTTCCCGTGCCTAGTGCGCGCTCCTTGCCGAGTGCGTTTTTGTCCTCTTTAGGCGGCCAGTCTCCATCTTTGCAGTGAACGCTGATGACATGCCGGCCCAGCTTCCGCAGTCCTTCTATCGGATCGCCCGAGCCATACAGGATCATGTTCGCCGGATCGAAGTTGATCTTCAAATTCGGCCGGTTCACATCGGCGAGAAAGCGTAGAAGGATGTCCGCGGGCTCCTGACCTGTTTCGAGCGTGAAGCTCTGGCCGTGGAAGGCGCAGTGGTCGCATAACTCGCGCGCGATATCACGAATCGGCGCGTATGAGGGCTCGCTGCGATCGTGCGGCACAAAGCCAATATGACAGGCCACGCTTTTGATGCCCAGCTCATTCGCGATGTTGGCAACTTGTTTCGTACGCGCCACCCGTTCGGCCCGTGTTGCTTCAGGAACCAGCCCAACCGTGCGTTGAACCGTAGGGATATCGGCGTAATCCTCGCCTGCGTAGCTCAAGACTGCCGTCACCGCCAGGAAGTTTTCGGCGGCCAGGGCAGCGCTCCACTCATCGGCCTTTCCCGCGAGATTCATTTCGCCTGGAAAGCCGAGCTGCCCAGCGGACACTCCAAAACTCTTCACTTCACGCAAAGTTCCGCGCGCCTCTTCCTTGGCCCAAAACATGAGGCCCAACTCGAGTGGCTCTAAAGCGCGCATGCGATCTGTTTTCCTCCTTCGGCTCTGGATTGTTTCATCAGCAAAGCCAGTTTGACGGCGCGAGCTGAGGCTTCGGGCGGACAAAGATCCGGTGATTTGCCGTCGCGGCAGCAATCGACGAAATACTGTACTTCCGCTTCATAGGCGTCGGGGCCTTCCGGTTTGATACGATTACTCGCGCCGAAACGGTCGTTGAGCCGCAATCCGTCGGGAGCTAATTCGAGCTCGCCGCGTTCGGCAAGAACTTGGAAGCCCATTGCAAACGGAGTCCCAGCCGGAAACCATCCGCCTTGAATGCGAACCTCGGGCCCGCCAGGATAGATGAGTGTGGCGCTGACGGTGTCGACGTCGCCCAGACTTTTCGCCGCAATCTTCGCTGGAACGCCAAACACCAAGAGAGCCTGGTCGATGTCGTGGACCAGCAGATCGAGCAGCGCGCCTCCGCTTTGGTTTTCGTCGAGCAGCCATTTGCTCCAGTCGGGAACGGCGCAGCGCCGAACAAGCGTGGCTGTGCGGACTGCGCCATATTCACCCGAATGCACAAAGTTCTTCAAGTATTTGTACTCAGGCCAGAAGCGGAGCACCTGGCCGACCATCAAAATCCGTTGTCTTTCGCGGGCAGCCGCTATCATGCGGTCGCAATCGTCAGCGTAAAGCGCCATCGGCTTTTCGCACAACACATGCTTGCCCGCATTCAGAGCCGCCAGACTCACGGAAACATGCAGATTGGTGGGTAGACAAATATCGACGGCGTCGAGATCGGGATCTTCGATGACTTGCTCCCATTGACGATGCTTGCGCAAAGCCGAAAAGTCATATTTCCCGGCAGAGCGCCCGAGATTACCGCCCACGTTTGTGAGATCGCCCTCGAGGGCTCGCGGGTTGTTTGAGCACACGGCCGTGACCGAGACGCCTTCGATTGCGGAGAAGGCCTTGTAATGTGTGGCTCCCATGAAGCCGAGCCCAATCATGCCGATTTTCACGAACGTATCGTAGCAGTTCAAGCTCTACGATCCGCGAACGGTTCCGATCAGGAGTTTATTCCCGGTAGGCAGAGGGCTGCCGCCCGCGGGTTCGCTGGTTACAGCCACGCCAGTCAGGTTGTTGATGAGCGCTCGAGCAGCGAGTTCGATTTGGGTCCGGGGTGCTCCGTTTGTATTGAACAGGCCGCCGCTGACGATAGGCACGCCTCGGTTGCGAATTAGCCAGATCTGGTACGTGCGGCCGGACGGCAAGCCGGGCAATCCGGCCTGGTAAAACGTGGCGCGGTTATCGGCGGTAATCAGCACATAACCTCGCGCGTTGGGCGCCGATTCTGTCCCAGCCAGCCGGATCAGCCGCGTGCCGGGATTTGCCAGATCCTGAACCAGTTGTAGATTCTGTTGCGATTGACGCTCCCTGATTTGGAGCAGATTGATCAGCCGCGTCCGTTCCGTCTCAAGCTGACCGATGCGGCTCTGGAGCTGGTTAATCTGCTGCTGTACCTGGGTTGTGTTCGCCTGCGCCGCCGAGGCACGCGCTTGCAGGGCCGCCTGCTCGGAGCGCAACACGGCGAGCTGGGCCTGTTGCTGGGAAAGTTGCGTCTGAAGTTGAGCCACCTGGCTTTGTGCAGCGGAAAGCGAACGTTGGGCGGCGTTCAACTCCGCTTGCGAACCAGCCAGATTCTGCCGTAACCGGGCATCCTGCTGCTCGAGTTGCGCGATTGCGTTTGACGGTGGTGGAGGAGGCGCGGGCTGCGAGGCGCGCCCGGAGCGGATGGCTTGATCCCGTTCGCTTGTCAATTCCTGGGCGCGCTGTTGAAGAGCGGCTATCTGCGATTCCGTCTCCCGCTTTCCGTTAAGGTAGAAGACAGATACCAGCCAGCCCGTCAGGCCCGATGTCATCACCAACGCTGCCGCTACCGCGCCCCATTTCGGCCAAGCTCTCAAGCGCTGAGCAGTTGAGGGAGTCGCGCCGGATAGAATGGCCGGCCAGTCTCGCTCTTTCGCCTCTCCCACGGAAGGGCTTAGAAATTCGCCGAAGGCGCTCCAGAAGACAAGACTGCGACGAACTTCGCGCAAGCATGTTTCGCACTGTTGATCCAAATGAGAAGCAATCTCGGCTGCTTCCACTTGGTCGAGAGAGCCAAGCGAAAACAGACCGTAGTCCTCTGAGGCGAACCCATCACAACGCAAAAGTAAAGTACCTATTCCAACCTTTATTACGTCATTGTCGCGTCCCTGGATTGAAGGGTTTGAGGGCGCGGGCCTAACCGGCGCTTGTAAAAAGCGCCGGTGTCCTCATTTTCCGTGTGACGTCCGTTGCATAGACCAGTCGAAATTGCCCGACGTTCAGGGCTGGCTGTTATCAAGCTAAAATAATCGTCGCAAAGTGATGGCCGCGACCGTGCTCCTGAAGGACATCGTTGACGGCATAGAAATGCAATTCGACGAGTCGTCTTCTTTCTTGGATCTGGATACAGGCCAAGTCGAAACTGTATCCGACGATCTCCTCCGCAGAGCAGAGGATTCCATTGATGGGCATTGGGACCTCCCTACCTGGCAAGAACAGGAATGGGAGGTCGCTAAGAAAATTGTTTCGACCAACCGATTCCGCCGGCTTCGGACCAAATTCGATGTTCACGAATGGGCGATTATGCGAGACTTCTCGTATTGGGTGCCGTCCGAGACGGTTCGCAGAGATTTGCTAGACGCTATTCATGGCGCAGGTGCGTTCTGGAACTTCAAGGCTGCGCTCCGGCGGCACAAGATGGAATCGGCATGGTTCACGTTCCACGCGGAGGTTTTGACTCAGATTGCGCGGGATTGGTGCGAAGAACATCACATCAAGTGGCAATAGGCGAGACCTCCAGCAGCATTAGGCTGTCACATGCGCAGAGATATGTCTAGCTCGATCAGCCAGGATCATCCCTTGAGAGCGCTTTTCGGGGAGTTGGTGCAAACTCGCCTTCTAGGAATCGCTCAGTTGAATGACATTCCTGCCGCAAGATACGTCGCTCGCGTGCTTGTCGATTTTTATCACGTAGACAATCTCTACAAAATACGCAGCAGTAGGGGCGAAGCTCTGGAAGATGTGGGCGAAATGCTGATTGCGTCAAATCCCATACTCGAGGGGCGTTCATTCATTTACGAACGCGAAGTGCGGAAGCACATTGGCGATTACACGTTGTTTCTCACTGGAATGTTTCCCGAATACGTCGCGCGGATTCATCGTCAGAAGAGGAGGCTCGATTCGTTCGTCGACTATCTTAAGGCCGGGAAAGAGTCTTATTCGGTTGTCGCGGCGTTCGACCAGTTTGAATTTAAGGACGAGGCGCCGCTCTTTCGGCGCTTATCTGAACGTTTTGAACTATGCGTGTTCGGCCTCAATTTGGTAAAGCAGGATTTAGATCGACTGCAGAATGCTTCTTATGAACAACTGAGGAGAGTGCTTGATTAAGTCGCGTAGAAAAAGCAGAACAGGGCAACTCTAAATTAGTTAGCGGTCTAACCGTGGAAGTATTTTATCCGTTCTCACAATATTTCAGTCGCTGATCCGTCTAAATGGGTGGATGGAAGAAGTGCTGAGTGTGGACGGGACCGCAACCGACCAAAACCGGCGGATCTCCGAAACCATTGCTCGGGAACAGGCGCGGCTGCGCCAATTCATCCGCAAGCGGGTTGCTGACGATAGCGACGCCGAAGACATCTTCCAGGAAGTTTTCTACGAACTTGTAGAGGCTTACCGACTGATGAAACCGGTGGAGCAAGTGGGTTCCTGGCTCTTTCGCGTGGCCCGCAATCGGATCATCGACCTGTTCCGGCGCAAGCGTCCGGCCGTCTTAGGGAACGACTTAATGCTTATAGCGGAAGATGGCGAGGCGCACCAGTGGGAAGATTTGCTTCCTTCGCCGGATGCGGGGCCGGAAGCCGCTTACGCGCGCAGGGTGTTGTTGGAAGAACTGGATGCCGCGCTTGAGGACCTGCCGGAAGAGCAGCGCGATGTATTTGTCGCGCATGAAATAGAAGGCCGAAGCTTCAAGGAACTGAGTGAGGCAACGGGTTTAAGCATCAACACGTTGCTGTCCCGAAAACGATACGCGGTGATGCAATTGCGGCGCCGATTGCAGGCCATTTACAACGAGTTTGGAAAGGATTGAGGAGTAGAAGATGAGAAGGTACCGTCTTTTGAGAGCATTGAAGATCGCATTGTTCGCGGCCGTAGCTGTGTCAGTGGTCAGTTTCGTTGTGATGAGCCTGTGGAACGTTTTAATGCCCGGCATCTTTGCCGTTCGAGCGATCAGCTTCTGGCAGGCATTGGGGCTTCTAGTCCTTAGCAAACTTCTGTTCGGAAGCTTCCGCCCACCTACGGGAGGGGGCGGCCTGCGTTGGCGGCGGCGAATGATGGAACGTTGGGAACAGATGACGCCCGAAGAGCGTGAGAAGTTCAAGCAGGGAATGCGAGGCGTTTGCGGTCCCCGGAGAGACGTAGAAACGCCAAACAGGCAAGCAGAGGCGCAGGCATGAGTTCCGTCAAGTTCGCCAAGACCGAGATGGCATCTGCCGCTGCGAGAGGCGTACGCTAGCCGTATATTGGCGGCAGGCGGTAGCGTCAAATACCTTATCCAACCGCAAGCCGTGGCGGCGATGCTCCGCGGCCTCGGCTTCCGGCACATAGTGGATCTGCCACAGGAAGAGCTGCCGGTAAGCAGCGGACATCTTGTCAGCGCAGTGGTTTTAGCGCAGAATTCGGGGATCCAGTTTTCGGACCGGCTATCAGCTCGGGAGCTGTGAAGGGTTTCCGAAAACTGAGGGTATGGAAACTTCGTCGCGTCCGCTCCCTCGCGGTCGCGGTTCCGATGCGCACTTTAACTCGCGTCAGAAATAGAGCTTTAGCGCAAGCTGTAATTGACGTGGCGAATTCAGTAAGTCGGCGCTGCTCGTTAAACGTCCAAAATTCTGATCCTGCAAATTTAGATCGCCGGGGCCGAAGCGAACCCGGTTGAACACATTAAACGCTTCCGCGCGAAACTCCATCCGCACGGACTCTTTGATCGGGAACACCCGCGCCAAGGCGATGTTCTCATTCAGGTTCGGGAACTGGCGAACCTTCGGGTTGAATCGCGTGGCGTCGCCGAAGCTATCATCCTGCGCCGTCAGGCCCTGATACGGAAACGGACCTGTGCACGTTGTGGCCGGCGAATTGCACCACGGAACCAGGAACGCGTCGACGGTGGGATCGAAACTACCTTTCCAGTTCGGTTGCCATCCGTTGTAAGAGGTGACGTAGGGAATGCTGCGGCCATTTGTTGCACCATAAAGTGGCAGCGTATATAACGAAGTAACTCCGATTGGTAACCCGCTGGAATAAAAGAGAACGCCATTGACGCCCCAATTGCCCAAAATCCACGATGCCGGGCCGTGTGTCAGGTATTGTCTGCCTTTGCCGAACGGCAAATCATAGACGATTGCGGCTTTAAAGTTGTGCGTTACATCGAACTCGCCGATAGATTTTTCGAGCCCGCGGTTGTATTGATCGGCCGCCAGGCAGCAGCCTCCGCCACCGCCCAAGGCGTTAACATTGCTTCCAATCGCGTTGCCCCAGTAGCTGTCCGCGTTGGTCAGCAGCTTCGAGAAAACATAAGACGACTGCACCGTGAGCCCACTGCCATAGCGTTTCTCAAACCGGACCATCCCCGAATGATAGGTAGAGTGGCCGCTGTGATCGCCTTGACCTCCATACGTGTCGACTAACGTGTACTGCGGATATGGCCGTAGAGCCTGTTTGACGGTTCCCTTGAACCCTGGATACGGCGCCACGATCCCGTACTGATTTGCTAGCGCAGACCCCACCTGGCTGTTCAGCACATTAGTGCTCTGCTGTATATTCCCAAAAGCCGTCAGCAGCGCTGGATTGTCCTGGTTGTAATCGAGTAACTGCGCCTGTAAATGCGACCCGAGCACGCCGTTGTACGCACCTTCTAACAGCATGGTTGAGCTAAGTTGCCGCTGAATGGAAAAGTTGAAGTTGTCCGTCGTCGGCGGATGAGTTGTCTCGTTGCCCTGCCACCACGACACGGTTGTGCCGTTTGAAACCGACGGATTGATAAAGGGAGGCACATTGTAGGCGGGAAATCCCTGATTCAGCAGAAAAAGGGGCTGAATGCCGTTATTGGGATTCGAAATACTGTCGGTCAATGTAAAGCCCATGTTATGTGCCGACCCTGTTACTGCCATGAGCGGTCCATAGGAGCGGGCATACGATCCTCGAAATACGAGCTTCTCGTTCTGCGAATAGGCAAATCCGACGTGCGGTCCAAACGCATGGAAATAAGAATCGGCGAGGCTGCGCGAGCCCTGCCGCCCTGGTCCGCTTCCGGCAAAGATCACGGCGCCGAGAAGTCCGCCTGCCCCCGGATTCGGTGTGGTTGGAGAAAAATCGCTCCATTTGTCGTCTAATCCGGTAGGCGGCAAATTCGTTTCCCAACGAAGTCCGAGATTCAGCACCAACTTCGGACTGATATGCCAATCGTCTTGGGCGAATCCTGCAAAATAGTTGAACTGCTGGCCAATAAAGCGCGGCGTATCAATCTGTCCCGAGTCGGCGTAGCCTAACAAGAACGATGCAAATGCATTTCCGCCTTTAGTCGGGTCCGTCACGCCGGGAACGCCGGTCTCCGTGTAACTGAAGCCCACGCATCCTGCTTCGCATTGCCGACCAAATCCGTTGTAGTGATTGATCTGCCACGCCCCGCCGAACTTGAACGTGTGTGGTCCGGTGATCCAGGTGAAATCGTCGTTGTATGAGTAGATGGTGTTCTCTGAGCCGTTATCCGCCTGGCCACCCCACGTGGTGTAGTTGTTGCCGTTTCCGCCGGAAAACAGGTTCACCAGGTTTGCATTACAGTTCGGAACATTGCCCAGGCAAAACTTGTCCTGCCAATTTCCGATATATTCCTGTGGCGGCTTATGGTCTTGGCGCCAGTTGTTGCCGCCAGCATAGAAGTGATTGAACTTGCTGGGGGTCATCGTCCAGTCCCAACTGAATCGCAGAACGTCGGAGCTTTGGTGCAAATCGTTGTAATTCGAATAGTTTCCGGGCAAAGTCGCAGGCCCATCAGGGCCAGGCGTAGTTGCTTCGCGATCGTAACCGTAGTAGCCAGAGATCCGCTGCCTTTCGTTGAAAAGGTGATCGCCTTTGATACTCCATTTGTTTACAGGCTGTACATTTGTACCATTACTGATGATGTAGTTGTTGTTGACGTAAGCCAAAGTACCGGGTGCGGCGCCATTGTTCGGGCCAAGTATTCCGCTGCTCTGAAATACCTTCAGTGCTTGTATAGCCGTCCCGTTGAACATCGAGACAGGAACCTGATTTCCAGGAAAGATCGCGCGAGTGTAGGTTCCATTGGCATTCGCGACTTGCGAAACGGGGTTATAGATCGGAATTACAGCGCCGTTCGCGTTTACCCAGTTACTGAAATTTCCGTTGTACATTTCGGGGGTGGGCACGGTTGCAGTCGCGTTCGTTGCGCCGTTGCGATTCCGGAATCCTTCGTATGAGAAGAAAAAGAAAGTCTTGTCTCTACCGTGGTAAACCTTCGGAATGTAGACCGGGCCGCCTACTGTGAAACCGAAATCGTTTTGCTTGTAGATCTGGCGCGCCTTTCCCGCACGGTTGCTGAACCAGTCGTTCGCATCGAAGTCAGTGTTGCGAACAAATTCGTACGCCGATCCGTGCAAACTATTCGTCCCCGATTTTGCGATAAATAACATCGCACCGCCGCCAGCGTGGCCGTATTCGGCTTTGAAGCCGTTTGTGTCGACGGTGAACTGGGTAATTGCCTCTACCGAAGGGGCATTCGAGGTTACCCAGTTCTTTTGCAGCGCTCGCGAGGTGTTGATCGACACGCCGTCAAGAGTTGCTTGATAGCTGTCGGCCTGTCCGCCGCCCAAAGCAAACCCTTCGGAGGTCCCTGTGTTTTTGGCTTCCGGCGTCAGTGCTGCAAGATCGAAGGGGCTTCGCACTGTTCCGGCGACAACCAGCGGCAGCTCATTGACCAGCGTCTGGTTAACCGTGACGGTTGTTCGCGAATCTTCCGAATTCACTTGCAACGCGGTCGCTTCCACTTGAAGGACCTGGCGCGACTGGCCGATCTGCAGCGTAACATCGACGCGCGCTGTTTCCGCGGCATTCACAATGACGTCTTTCACGTCGGCCTGGTTGAAGCCTTCCTTCTGAACGCGGACATCATACGTGCCCACAGAAACATTCGGCGCCGTGTAATCTCCCGACGCGTTCGTCTCCAACGCAATAGTCTCGTTCGTTGCCATGTTGGTGACCGCCACTTTGGCTCCGGGCACAACGGCCCCGGTAGAATCGCGAACTGTGCCCGATACATTGCCGCGTCCCGACTGCGCCCATGCACTGCAGCACGCTGCCATTAGTAACGCTACAACCGGTACCGCTTTACGCCAGAAGATCCTGCTTGGGACCATACGGACTTCCCCCCTGAGTCATTGATGAAGGACGGCGGCCATCTGCACGTCGAACCACACACCCCGCCCACCGTTCAGCAGCTTGCGATTTGCCGTCTGCTTCGCGGGTTCATCTTGGACGGCGAGTTTATCACAATTTCGGGAATCAAGCTCAAGGATGGCCGGGAGGGTTGGGAGTTTACGTCAAGAGAGGGTGAAGAGCAGGGGGTCTCTTTAGAGCGGTTGCTGGCTAATTTCGTGGCGATGGCGGTAAACATTTCTATTGTCCGCCGGCAGCGCGGTGGCGCAGATACGCGAGGACACCCGCGGTCAGATCGCGCGCGGCGGCTTCCGTGAACGGCGATGTTTTCGGTTCGTATCCGCCTTCAAGGAATGCTGTCTTAGTCGGAAGGTAGCCGAACCAGCCATTCGTATAGCCAAAGTAAAAAGTGTATGAGAACGGCGATTGATTGCGGATCGCCATCGCTATCTCGCAGAAGAGTTCGATCGGAGCCGACCAGATCAAAGTATTATTGATTTTCAAGAATCGAACGGGCAACCGGACCAGTGGCGAACCGTTACCGGCTTGTGCGCTGTACCCGGCCAGTTCCTCGGGCCAAATCAACCCGGGCTTGCGCGGAGTGTCGACGATTTTCTCACCGATTGAAAGGTTGACTTGGTTTGTCCCTGGCCCCATCGAGTGCAGCGCGGCGAGAATCCGATCTCCCAGCAGCACCCTGAACTGCCCAAGATGACCGCTCACTGGATCGGGATAGACGCTGTAGATCGGCGCCAGATTTCCGGCAGCGCCGTTTATGTAGAGCATCGGCGCTCCCGTTTTCTCCTCGACGTAAGCTGCGACGGTGCCGGGCGCATCGCCGCTTATCAGCAGATTTTTGCCGCTCAACACTGTGCCATGCATCGCATAATTGGCGACAACCGCGATTAACGAGCCATCGCTTCGCTCGAAGCGCAAGACCCCAATTTGACGGTCCGCCGGACCGTCAGGATTCAATCCCAGAGTGACGCTTCCATCGACGTCCTTAGCGCGGCGGTTTATGTTTGCCATCGACATGCCAACGCCTATGCTTATGCGGGCGGGCTCGAGGCGGGCTCTTGCGGTCTTGACGCCCTCCACCAAGGCGTTGATGACTTGAGCGGTATATTGGCGGTTCCATTCGTGATTCGAGCGACCGAGCAGCGCCCGATACATCCCAGGCGCGCCGACTTCAGGAGCCGAATGTGTGTGGGTGACGGACCACCATACATGATCCGCGGGGATATTCAGTTCTCTCTTCAAACGTTCGGCAGCTTCGTCGTACACGCTTGGAGAGAACAAGCAAAGGTCGCTAGCAATCAGGTAGAACTGCGTCGCGCCGTCATCCATCGCGACGACGCGGTGATAGATCCTGTCGTGCACACCGATCGATTGCCGCGGGTCATACCCATTCAACCACTGGGACGTGTCAGGCGTGATATCTAACTTGACGGCCGATGCGCGAAATCCACTAGCGCCGAGAGGAAGAGCCGCGGCCAGCGCCAGCAGGAATTCGAATTTGTGGAAAGACGACGTCACACGCTAATCGATGCCTTTGCGAGAATGCCACCATCGCACATCAAATGCGAACCAGTCACGTAGCTGGATTCCTCTGAAAGGAGCCAGATGACTGCCCTTGCGGGATCCTCAGGCTCAGCTAACCGGCCCAGAGGGATTTCCTTTGAAACCTCCGCTCGCATTCGGGGAATATCCTCGGGACTCACGTTACTCCACATGAGTCTTGTCTCAGTGGCGCCTGGCACGACTGCGTTCACGCGGATACCATAACGAGCGTAGTCTATCGCCATGCAGCGGACCAGAGATGAAATTCCGCCTTTCGTAGCGCTGTACGGCCCCGCCGCTCCAGAGGAAAGCGCGACAAATCCCGTTGGAGAAGATGTGCAAACAATTGATCCAGGCGTACTAGCCTGCAACATTTTGCGAAGTCCGTGTTTGCATGTAAGAAAGACACCCGTCAGATTGGTGTCTAAAACCAGCCGCCAGGTCTCGCTCGGAAGTTCGTGAATATACCCGCCGATGTCAATGGCGGCATTCGCAAACAAACCGTATGGCGCGCCAAGCTCGTTCGAAACCGTCTCAAACGCAGTTTCCACTTGCTCCTCGACCCTGACATCGCACTCGAGGCCGAGCGCTCCCGCGGCGCCTTGTGCCAACGCGTCCCCGGCTGTCTTCCTGGCCGACACCCCGTCTTTGTCCAGCACGGCGACTTTGTCTCCCCGAGCGGCGCAGAGAAGAATGACGGCTCGACCGATCCCTCCGCCTCCTCCCGTGACAACAATCGTTCTCGAATTCCTCGCAACAGATGAAATCATCCCTCGCTCATTGGCTGCCTCGCGTCAACAATGGTAGAACGTTTCAAAATGACGGCCATTAACCCCGTGCGCATCTGCTTGATCGTAGCCTTATGGTTACCGCACTTCGCAAGCCCTTGTATTGCTGCAGGGCCGGATAGTGCCGCGTCGGAACGCCTGATTCCGCGGCGGTCAAGTCAAATTAAGGATGGTTTCGGCATCAATGCCGATCTTCCTCGCGAACCTTACATACCCTCAAGCCGATGGTGGTGGACGCGTCTCTTCGACGCCGGTATCAACTTCATCCGTATCGGCCAGTATGAAAACAGCTCGGACTGCACGAGCTGGGATTGGGTTGAACGTAAGAAAGGTGAATACTCGATCGCGCCTGAAGTCGATGATTACATCGGTTCGCTCGCCGAGAATGGCGTCCACATTGAGATACAGTTACTCTACGGTAATCCGCTCTATACATCGCCGGCTGGTGTCCTGCCGGAGATCATCAAGCCGGCGCCGGGCAGCGTTCACAATCCGGACCGAAGTCTCTACTCGATATTTTGGCCGCCTAAAACAGCTACGCAAATTGCAGCCTTCACAAGATACGCGCGATGGATGGTCAATCACTTTCGTGGGCGCGTTGAATACTACGAGATCTGGAACGAGCCCAACATCGATTATTGGAATCCTATTGCTAGCCCAGAAGAATACGGCAAGCTCTTCAAGGCTGCGGCCGCCGTTGTGCACGACACGGACCCAAAGGCTAAAGTTATCTTTGGTGGACTCGCGGGAGCAGACAGGAAATTTGCCAAACGAGCTCTCGACGCCTGCGACTGCGCGGCTAACATCGACGTCTTTGCGTATCACACCTACCCCGATTATGGGCACAACTTAAACCCGGAAGCAGTGGACGATCCAAACCATGCGGATGAATCGCCGAAAAAACTCAGAGACATGGTTCGCAGCTACCCCGGAATCCGGAATGACCTGGCATTTTTTAACGACGAGTTCAACGACGGCATTCCGAGCTGGGTCGGATCAGATGAATCCGTTCAGGCAAAATACATCCCTCGCGGAATGATTGCCGACCGAGCGGCGGCCATTCGAACTTTTCCATGGCTCATCGTCGGGGCGACAGACGGAAACGAGTCTGACGATTTTGGAATGCTGCACGGCCTCATGTTGAAGGCGGACGATTTCACGGCTCGTCCGGTCTTCGCGGCTTTTCAAAATACAAATACTTTGTTCTCGGATGCGCAGCCCGATTCATCGATCGAGATTCAGGTTCTCGGAAACTTTTCGGCGCCTTCGATACGTAGTTATGGATTTCGGTCTTCCAACAAACAGGCAATCGTCGCGTACTGGCTTCCAGCGCTCAGCAAGCCCGGAAATCAGTTTGCGGCGCAGAAGTGTACTCTGCGTATTGCGAATTCAGGTATTAAAACGCCTGTGCTGATTGATGTCGGTTCTGGAAAGGTAACTGCGATTTCCTGGAAGAGCGGAAGCACCGATATATTGGAGCAGCTGCCCTTAAAGGATAGCGCGCTGGTTATCGCCGACAAGAGTTTCCTTTCCTGGAGCGAATTGCCGGAGGCGCCAAGCGACTTGACGCTGGCTCAGGAAAAGGAAGGGACGCGGCTCACATGGAAGGTACACGGCGGTGGTCCGCAATTTGTCTTGATCGAACGTCGAGGGGAACATGGCCCGTGGCAGCCGCTAACCAAACTCGCTGCGGGGGCCGGTACGTACCTTGATGAGCGGACTTCCGCGGCCGGAGCGCTCTCCTATCGTGTGCGGGCTGCTAACGCGGCGGGAAACTCGGCTTACTCTAACATTGCAACCGCAAATTAATCTACATGACCGCCTCAAAGATCGACAAACTAGAAGAACCAAGGCTTCGCCGCACTTTGACGCTTTGGGATTTGGTCTTCTACGGAATTATCGTCATCCAGCCCACCGCTCCCATGCCGCTATTCGGCGTGGTGTCTCAAGAAGCTCGAGGCCACGTTGTTACCGCGATCCTCATCGCTCTGGTGGCCATGTCGTTGACCGCCGTAAGCTATGGCCGCATGGCTCGCGTCTACCCGAGTGCCGGCTCCGCTTATGCTTACGTGCGCGGAGAGTTTGGAATGTTCGCCGGCTATCTCACCGGTTGGGGAATCGTTCTCGACTACCTGTTGAATCCGCTGATATGCACAATCTGGTGCAGCAAAGCGGCGGCCAACCTTCTGCCCATACCGTTCCCGATCTGGGCCGTGTTTTTCGCTCTGCTGTTCACTTTGCTGAATCTGCGCGGGGTACAGTCTTCGGCCGCGACGAACCGGTGGATGGCAATCGTCATGTTCGGAGTGGTCGCATACCTGCTCATTGCGGTGGTTCGCTATTTGATCGGCTTGGCGCCCTTCAGTCCAGGCTTCTTCACAAAGCCGTTTTACGATCCGGCAACCTTCTCGCTGCCGGCTGTCTTTACGGGTACATCAATTGCCGCCCTTACCTATATAGGGTTTGACAGCATCTCGACGCTTTCGGAAGAAGTTGTCGATCCGGCGAGGAATATTCTGCGGGCCACTGTGCTGACCTGCCTGGCGACTGGCTTGTTAGCTGCCATCGAGGTGTATGCTGGGCAACTCGTATGGCCTGACTTTCGCCACTTTCCCGACGTTGATACCGCTTACAGTTTTGTGGCTGGGCGGGCGGGAGGTCTGGTTCTATTTCACATTGTCAACGGAACGCTGCTACTGGCGACCATAGGATCAGGAGTGGGATCGCAACTGGGAGCGGCCCGCCTGCTTTATGGTATGGGACGCGACAACGCGCTGCCCGCGCGCATCTTTGGCCATGTAAGCGCCCGGACCAACATTCCGAGCTATAACGTTCTGCTAAGCGGCGCTCATCGCGTTAGTCGGCGCTCTGCTCATCAGTTATCAATTGGGCGCAGAATTGTTGAATTTCGGAGCGTTTCTCGCGTTCACCGGCGTGAATGCCGCAACCTTCAACCACTACTACGTGAAACGGCGGAATCGTCATTGGAGTTATCTGGTTCTTCCTCTTGCCGGCTGCGCCGTTTGCCTGTATATCTGGTTCAGCTTACGCTGGCAAGCTCGCCTTGCAGGCTTCCTATGGCTATCCGCGGGCGCCGTTTTTGCCTTTTTCCGGCGCCGGTTCCAATCGTGACCATTCTGAGATCGGCGCGGGTTTGCGCCAGATCCGATAGGCAATCGCACCGGTTGCGACGATCGCGAAAGCCATGAGAGAAGGGCGAGGATCGGTGATGAGCGCGTTCACCATGAACCATACAGAAATCGCTACGAACGCCCATAACGTATAGGGGTAACCCCACATTTTGTAGGGCCGGAGCGCATCCGGCAGGTTCCGGCGAAAGATGTACACTGCCAGGACGCTCAGAGTGTAAAAAATCCAGGCGGCGAGAATGGAGTAGGAATAAAGTGTCTCGTAGGAACCGCTAACAATCAGCACCCCAGTCCAAAGCCCGCCCATGACGATAGCGAACGCGGGTGTTTGAAATCGTGGATGCACGCGGCCAAATTGTGAGAAAAAGAGTCCGTCTTTTGCTTGAGCAAATGGGATCCGGGCTGAAGTAAAAATACATCCGTTCACTGCGCCCACAATCGAGAGCAGTACGACCAGCGCTACGAAGGTTCCTCCAATAGGTCCCATGGCCCGTGCAGCGACATCCGCCCCAACTCGCTCGCTGGCCGCGATCTCAGAGATTGTCATTACCTTCAAGTAGGCTGCATTGGCAAGAACGTATAACGCTATGACAACGGCCATACCTATCATCAGCGATCGAAGCAGGTTTCGAGCGGGGTGTTTAATTTCGCCGGCGATAAAACTTACGTAGCTCCATCCGTTGTAAGCCATTAAGCAGGCTGCCATGGCGAGGCCAAAGTGGCTCAAGGAGAACGGTTGTTGTGGCGTAGATGTGTTCAGATGTTCCGTGGCGGGCCGTGCGCTTATCATCGCCGCTCCAATGAGCGTTATCAATCCCGCTATCTTTAGAGCGGTGAAAGTGCGCTGCACCCACGCCCCTTCCCGCACGCCGATCAGGTTTACGACCGACAGGACTACAAGGAGAGCGAGCGACACAACCTTACTCATGACGGGTGTTAGAGGAATGAAATGGCCTACGTAGATGGAGAACGTGACCGCCAGGAAGGCCGTTCCGCCGGACAGGACGGCGAACATGAATGTCCACCCGCTGACAAACCCGCAAAGTGGTCCGTACGCTTCGCGCAGGTAGACATATAGACCGCCCGTGGCAGGCATCATCGCGCCTAATTCCGCATAGGCGAGGGCTCCAAAAAACGAAAGGATGCCTGAGATAATCCAAACCGACAGGACGGCCGGAGCGGAGCGCAGATCGCTCGCAATCAAATTTGGAAGAACAAAAATGCCGGACCCGATGACAATGCCAATAATCATGGCTGAGGCATCGAGCATCCCCAATGTGCGCGGCAATTCATCGGTGGCTAAGATTTTTGGCGCCACGCTTAAGTATGAGCCGCGTTATTCATTCGAAAAGCGACATGATTAGATTTCCCCTCCTCAAATCGCACGCCAGTATGCCTCTCGACTGCTTCCAGGTCGAGAGAGACGCCCAGGCCGGGTGAATCGGGGATGGATAACATGCCGTCTCCGTCGACTGTCCATGGATGGCAAACAATGCGGTCAATGAATGGCGATCCGGTGAGGTACTCGACCATGTCGGAGCTGCGGCTTGCCGATGCAAGTTGGAGATCGGCAGCCAAGCCTAACGCGGTGTTCCATCCATGCGGAATAAACCGCACGCCATTTTCTTCCGCCATCCAGGCGATCCGCCGCTCCTCGCTGATTCCGCCCACTTTCGTGACGTCAGGCTGAACGATATCGAAGGCTCTTCGCTCGAGCCATAACGTGAACGATTGGCGGCGAGTCAGAACCTCGCCTCCCGCAATTCTAACGGGAGAGGACTGCCGCAGCAAAATATAGTCTTCGAAATTGTCAGGGGGCAACGGCTCCTCAAACCAATGCACATCGTAATTAGCCAGCATGTGTGCGGTCCGCAAAGCCCATTTGTAATCTTGCGGCCAGAAGGCGTCGCTTGCGCCCGCGTCCACCATTAGCAGAGCGTCAGGACCTACTGCCTCACGGGCTGCACGAACAACCTGTTCATCGAGGGCGGTCGAAACACGCCCAAACGGACCCCATCCGATCTTAAAGGCCCGGAATCCTTGAGCGCGGATAGAAAGCAACTGTTCGGCCAAAGGGCCAGGTTCACGCATCAGGATCGACGCGTAAGGCCGCACCCGGTTGCGATAACGGCCGCCCAACAACCGGCCGACCGGCTGGCCCGTTACGCGGCCCAGAATGTCCCATAGCGCGATGTCGATACCGCTTATCGTGTGTGTGATCGACCCGCCACGGCCCATCCAGAACGTATTCGCGTGAAGTTTCTCGCTGACTCGTTCCGGCTCTAAAGGGTTTTCACTGGCATAGAGCGGCTCGAGTACCCTTAGCGCGCCCTGAACGAGTTGGTCATTCGTGAAGGCCGATCCCCACCCTGTGATGCCTTCATCGGTGAACACGGCAACCAAGGTATGGATGCAGTCCTCAGGCCGAATCTCATTCGACCAACCGCCTTCTGGAGTCCCATTCTTCAGGCCTGCCGCTTTGATCTCGGTAATTTTCATGAAGCTCTTAGCTTATGCGACTTGACACGCAACGTCTATTTCATATAATTCCGCCATGCTCAGGCGCAACTTCTTCGTTAATTTGATGGCCGGGGGCGCAATTGCGCAGCTTGCCTCCAGTCGGCTGGCGGCGCAGGGTGAAACCTCCGGCTCGAGTGTTTTTCTGGAGCGCCCGGCCGCTGGCCAACCGCACAAAGGAAAGGTACTGCTGGCATTGCAGGCCCATTCGGACGACATACCACTATCGGCTGCAGGCACAGTGGCGAAGCTGATCGAAGAGGGATACACCGGGTATCTGGTTCGAGCCACGAACGACGATATGGGCGATGCTCCAGGACTTGGCACGCCCGGCACGATTGGCGATAACGTCCAGCGAAATGAGCAGAACAACGAGGAAATCGCGCGCATTCTGGGGTGCAAGCGCACCTTCAATTTGAACTACAGCAATCACCGTATGGCGGACGTATCGCTGAACGAATTAATCAGCCGCCTGATTTTAATCATTCGCGTTGTCAAAGCCGACACGGTAGTTTGTTGGGACCCGTGGGCACACGACGAGGAGAACCCCGATCATTACATGCTGGCACGTGGGGTGGAGGCCGCCTGCTGGATGGCTGGGCGCGCTCATGACTACCCTGAGCAGTTCGCCGCCGGTCTCGAGCCGCACGCCGTTGCGGACAAGTACTACTTCGCGCGCCGGCCGGAAATCACTCGCGTGGTTGATATCAGCCGCCAGATCGACAAGAAAGTAGACGCCAATCGCGCCAACACTGCGAAGGGTCCGGCAGGGCATCTGGGATCGAGGCTGCGCGCCGAATTGGCAAAGAAGGGCCAGCGGCTGCCTCTGCTTGGCGATGACGATATCACCGCCGACCGGAACTACATTAAAGAATTTGGCATGCGCCACAGCCGGGAACTCGGCCAGAAGTACGGGGTCGAATATGCAGAAGCTTTCCATTACCTGCCAGCGGGAAGCGCGGGCGCAGGAACCGATCCAACAGTCGAAGAGTACGTCAAACGGCACGCAGTAGCGATGAAGTGATAGGAGCCGCGTAAGGCGAGACCGAACCCTCGGCCGCGAGGAATTTGTCTATCGAATGTGGCGAGCAGTCTCAGCAGGTGTGGAGAGGGCGCGCACAAATGGCGCATTTCCAACACTGGAAGAATTTCAAATGACCGACGACGTAATCGTGGTAGGGGGTGGGCCGACTGGTTTGATGCTTGCATGCGAGCTTCGTCTGGGTCGCGTACAGACTTTGATTTTGGAACAACTTTCCAAACCCACTGGAGTTTCTAAGGCATTAGGGCTCCAATCGCGGACAATGGAGATGCTTGATCACCGCGGGTTGCTGGAACGATTCAGCGCCGGTGCTTCCGCGCCACCGTTCGTAAACTTCGGAATGTTCCCGCTTGATCTGCGCACTCTGGATTTTCCGCACCCGCATGGATTGGTCATTGGACAGGCTCGCGTTGAACAATTGCTGGAAGAACACGCAACAGAACTCGGCGCGGAGATCCGGCGAGGACACGAGGTATTCGATCTATCTCAGGACGACGATGGCGTAACGGTGAAGGTTCACGGGCGTGAGGGCGCGTACGAGATTCGCGCCGCTTACCTGGTAGGCTGCGACGGGGGCATAGTATTGTACGCAAGCGCGCGGGATTTGCCTTTCCGGGAGTGGAACCGACTCTTGTTGGCCGGATGGGAAATGTTCGGGTCAGTACAGCCGGATTGGATCTCCTGAAGCGAACAGTACCTGATTTGGGCGGCAAGGATTTCGGAATCGCCCGGACCAAGACAGGCCATTTTGCGATTGTTCCGCTCGGCGGAGGAATTCATCGCGTAGCAGCCGTTGAGTGGGATCTGGCGCACGCTGATGGAGAGGTAGAGATGTCACTCGATGAGTTGCAGGCAGCGATCCGGCGGGTGACCGGAATCGAACTCCCGATGAGCGAACCCGTGTGGTTGACCGGGCCCACAGACAGATCGCGCCTGGTGGACCGCTATCGGGATAGGCGTATATTGCTCGCGGGCGATGCCGCCGATATTCATTGGGCATATGGCGGAATGGGGCTACAGACCGTTCTCCAGGATGCAGGCAATCTGGGCTGGAAGCTGGCGGCCGAAGTGCACGGCTGGGCGCCAACGGGACTCCTGAATACGTATCATTCCGAGCGGCATCCTGTTGGACAGCGGCTGCTCATGGCGACCCGAGCCCAGGAGGCGTTTGCGCGGCCTGGGGATCACGTGACGGCGCTGCTCGAGGTAATGGCTGAACTGCTTGAGCAGGAGAGCACTCGCCGGCATATCGTCGAAATGACTACAGGAGTGGAGATCCACTACAGCATGAACGCCGGCCAGGGTACGCGACACGCACTTATAGGGCGGTGGGCGCCGGATCTACCGGTCGTTGCCACGAATGGAAGTACGCGAGTGGCAGAACTGATGCACGGAGGTAGAGGCGTGTTCCTGGAACTCGCACCCGCTTGAGAGCCTCCGCCGCGTCGCGGCTGACTGGAAGGATCGAATCGATCTGGTTTTCGACCGGAGTCATCGTTCGCCGGCGGACCTGAAGGGACTTCTTATTCGCCCAGACGGCTACGTCGCGCGGGCGGTGTCGTCAACGGATTCGGAAGAGGACTCCCAGATTTCCCTTCGGTCTGCGCTCACGACCTGGTTTGGCGAAAGCGCGGACGGCGAGCAGTGATAGCGATTCCGGCTCGGTCGTCGACTACTCTTGGAGAGAATTTCGATAACGGGCTGCAGAGCGTAGAAAAAACCTGTTATGTCTGATTCAGATGGATAATAAGCGCACTGATACGCCGAAACCGAAATACCAAAAATTGTTGGAATCGCTAAAAGCTGACATTCTTTCGGGGCGATTCAAGCCGGGTCAGAAGTTGCCCAGCGAAGCGGCTCTTGTGAACAGGTCGCGTGTCTCGCGGATTACCGTGGGCCGTGCAATCCGCGAATTGCAAAACATGGGTCTTGTTGACCGCGTTGCCGGATCGGGCACATACGTCCGGCATTTGGGCAAGGACGATCGCCATCCCTATTTGTTCGGTCTTTTGATCCCTGATTTAGGCGAGACCGAAATATTTGAACCGATTTGCCAGGGTATCGCGAATGCACCTCAAGCAAACGAACATGCCCTTCTGTGGGGACATGTGAGTAGAGAAACAAAGAAAGCTGAACAGGCATGGCACCTGTGCCAGCAATATATTGCCAGAAAAGTATCGGGCGTGTTTTTTGCTCCGCTGGAATTCGAAAGCGAAGCGGAAAAGACGAACCGGCGTGTGTTATCTGCCTTCAAACAGGCACAGATTGCTGTTGTTTTGCTCGACCGGCAAGCTTCGAAAGTTCCTGAGCGAAGGCGCCCGGATCTGGTCGGCATCAATAATCGGCAGGCCGGATACATTGCCACCCAGCACTTGATTGAGCTTGGATGCAAGCGCATCGGGTTCGTGGGCTATCATGGCTCAGCATCGACGATCGCTGAGCGCATAGCTGGCTACAGGGAAGCACTTTCCGCGCATGGTTTGCATCCGCGCCTTGAATCTCGCGTGCAATTCGATCCCGATAAAGAGCAACCCGTCTCATGGAGCGGGAAAGGCGGTATTGGATCCGTCGAGGCTTTTGTATGCGTGAACGACTGGGTCGCAGGCCACCTGATGCATCTATTTGTTTCACGGAATATTCGAGTACCTGACGATGTACGCCTCGTAGGGATTGACGATGTTTCCTATGCGAGTCTGTTGCCGGTCCCTTTAACCACGGTCCGGCAACCGACTCGCGAGATAGGCGATGCGGCCCTCCGAGCCATGCTCGACCGCATCCACAGGCCCGATATGCCGCCACGTGAACTTCTGCTAGATGGCGAACTGATCGTTCGACAGTCCTGTGGCGCACACATGGCGGCTGCGGACTCGTAAATTCCAGCTTAGTCTTCTGCTCCTCGAACTGAGTTGGCCAATGCGGCCGCCAGCAGGGTCAGCGCTACGACCAGAAACAAGGCTGTACGCAGCGAAGTTAGCTGGGCCAAAAACCCGATCAATGGTGGGCCGAAAAGAAAACCGATGTAGCCGGATCCAGTTACCATCGCGATGCCCGCCCCTCTGGGAACTGAATTCACGCGTCCACCCGCGCCAAACACAAGCGGTACGATGACGGAGAAACCCGCTCCAGTCAACGCAAACCCTGGCAGAGCCCAACCTGGAGAGTGGGCGGCCAAGGCAGCCGTCAAACCAAGAGCCGCCAGCGTGGCCCCCGTGCGCACCGTAAGTACCGCGCCAAGGCGCTTTGTCACGATGTCGCCGAGCAGGCGAAAGATCGCCATTCCGGCCGAGAACACGGCGTATCCAATAGCGGACATTCCCGCCCCTGCCGACAGAACTTGTTTCAAGTAAACGGCAGTCCAGTCCGCGATCGCGCCCTCGGACAGGAACATGCAGAAGCCGATAGCAGTAAGACTGACAAGTATTGCGGGAATTCGTTTCAAGCTCAGCCGAGTACTTTGCGTCCGGGCATTGTCGTGAGCCTCGAGCATGAGGGGCGCCGTGGCTGCGCTGACGATAAGAAAGAGTACGGAGAAAATTCCGAGATGAACTCGAGGAGCGACGTTGTGAGCTGCGGCCACAGCTCCGAAAGTCGCGCCGGCCATACCGCCAATGCTGAACATTGCATGAAAGCGTGACATGGTTGGCCCGCCCAAAGCCGCCTCGACAGCCACGGCTTGTGAGTTAATCGAAACATCGTTTGCGCCGGCCATGGCGCCGTAGATCGTCAGGGCCGCAAAGAGCGTCACAGAGTTCTCGGCCAACGAAGGCGCGATCAGGGCGAGACAGAATCCTAAGGTGCTCCAGGTTGTAACGCGCTTACTTCCAAATCGCGTCACGAGCCAGCCCGTAATGGGGACCGCAATCATCGATCCCATCGCCGTGCCTAACAGGCACAAGCCGAGAATGGCATTTGTCAAACCTAGGGTGGTTTGGATAGCTGGAATCCGCGAGACCCAGGTGGCGGCGATGAGACCGTGCAGCAGGAATCGGGCGACAACCGCCCACCACGCAGATGAGAGCTCCGCTCTCTCAGACGCCGTTTGCTCTACAAATTCTGTTATTTCAACCATCAGTGCTCCTGGTTACTAAATACGAGACGACCGTTATTTCGCGGACGATCTATGCCCCGCATCGCTCGTTAGAAATTCTCTTTATGTTGGATGAGCAGGCCTATGGCAGGTTGCGGCCTGGCAAACAAAGCTGATATATCAGGATTCTAGGATGTTTTGTATGATGTGCCGCAGATTTGCAATCACCAGCATTATGAAGCGAGAGGCATTGGGAAGCTCGAATAGCCGTGCAAGTTGTCCAGTTTGCGCATTGTGCTTTGGTTGCGCAAAGAAGCAATAAGGCGCATCCAAGGGTTGCTTCGATCGCGCCCGATGATCTTGCCGCGGCTGATTCTATTTCTGGAGGCGAGACCCGGGCAGCTGTGCAGGGAAACTGTTTAACGATTTAGCGCGAAAAAATCCCGCAGTGCGCGACTGCGCGGGCTCATCGAGCCCGCTTGAAATACTGTACGGCGCGTTCGTGTTTTTCCGCATCGGCCCGACTGGCGAAGGTGCCTAAATTCCTACGCTTGCCGGTCTTGGGATTCTTCTTTTTCGAGTAGAGCCTGTAACGGCCATCCTGGAGCTTCCGAATCATGTGCTGTATTGAGCTATCGGCTAGGTACCTGTGGGTGCGCTGGCATGAACGATTGCCGGCGGCTTGACAGGAGGTTTCTCGAATTGCTGCTTTAAGCTGGGACGACTTCGCTTTTCAAAGGGCTCCAGCTTGACGGGCTGGCCGGTCTTTATAGAAGCATTCACAGCTTGGACAATTCGGATATCGGCGAGACCCTCCCATCCGGAGGGCTCAGGCTCCTGGTCGATTCGAATGCAATTCGCAAAATATTCGAGCTCCGGCGCAAACTGATCGTGCACCGGTATTTCGCTAACTCGCTCACCGTCTTCCGTCTTGACACGAAGTTGAAGTTTTTCGTGATAATCATACGCCGGCTTCATCCACAAGTCGCCCTTTGTGCCAACGACTTCATAGCTATCTGCCGCAGCGGTGCCGAAACTGCATGTCAGAATACCCAGGCGATCTTTCGGAAAGCGAAGAATGGCGGTTACTGTCTCGTATACTTCGCGGAACCTCGGGTCGCCGGTGTTCGCGGCCGTCCCAATAACTTCGACAGGCTCATCTCGAAACAGATACCGGGCGGCATTGATTGGGTAGACGCCCATATCCATAAGAGGTCCTCCTCCCAATTCTCTCTTCAAACGGATGTCGCCCTCAGCTACCTGCTGACTGAAGACTGAGCTGAATATTTTAGGCTCTCCGATCGTATTTTTTTGAATTGCCTCGATCGCTTGCAGATTTGCGGTTTCAAAGTGTAGCCTGTAAGCGATCATCAACTTGACATTTGCCTCTTCGCAAGCGCGGATCATTTCCTCGCACTCCTCGACGGTGCCTGCCATCGGCTTCTCGCATAGCACATGAACGCCGGCTTTCGCAGCGCGTAGGGTGAAATCCCTATGTTTACTATTCGGCAAAGCTATATAAACGGCATCTATCATGCCGCTTGTCAAAAGCTCGTCGTACTCTTCGTAATTCGTTATTTGAGGAACCTTGTATTGCCGGCCAAGCCGGGCTGCCTTCTCGGGATCGTCTGTTACGAGCGCGGATAGTTCGGCTTTAGATGTGTTTTGGAATGCAGGCAGAACCGCTTCTTGCGCAATCCAACCCAGTCCGACAACCGCGTAGCGAACCTTCTCTGTTTTCTGCTGAATTGATTCAGGCATATTTATCTCACTATTCACTTCTCGTTTTTGGATTCAGATTACTTTTGCTCGCCCTTAACGGTGAGTTCATCGACGATATTGCCATCGCCGGCGTACTTGCGGGCGTGTTCTTCGATGGCGCGCTTTTCGTCCACAGAATGAACTGGTCCTCTGAGTGTCACCTTGCCGTGATCGGCAATGACTTTGACATTGTGGCCGTAAGTTGAGAGCGACTTGTCATTCACCAGATCGTGCCTGATATTCTTCATCAACCCGCGATCGGACATGCTATTCTTCGCTTGGTCGGCTGTCGGCTGTGACGAGTTGCGATCCTGCTTGTTGGCTGCGGCGTTGTCCGGCTTAGTGTCTTGCGCGGCTAGAGCCCTGCCTGGCACCAGCAACGCGGTTGCAATGGCTATTCGGCTAACGATGGATACGAGATTTTGATACATATAGCTCCCCTTTGAGGTAGTGAGCACGGAGATGGCCATGCATCGCCGTTTGACAATCTATAGCTCTCGCGGATCACGTAATGCACTGATATGACGCGACTTGAAATTGATGACAGGTTTACGGGACGACGCCAAAGTTAGATGGAGGGTTCGGACCGCAGAAAATGCAGCCTTCAGATTTGCAGACAGCAGTAATTTTTTCCGCTGGTTAGGAATGGCGGACGTCTATTAAATGCCTGGGGGTTCTTTGCTGGCTGCTGTAAAACATTGAAGCTGCGCCGGTTTCAAATATTCGCGCCCCGCGGCCTTTGCTCATGGCACATCACGTGCGAGCGTCAGCTAAGGAGAGGATCACTCGAAACATGCTCTGGTACACATGGGTATTTTTGGTCATTGCGCTCATAGCCGCAGTACTCGGCTTCGGCGGTATCGCCGCTGCATCGGCGGGAATCGCTAAAATCTGCTTCCTGATCTTTATCGTGTTGTTTTTGATCAGTCTTGTAATGGGCCGTCGAACCACTCCGTAAAAATTAAGAGTAATGTCACGCGAGCGACCGAAGAGTGCCGCCACTTTCATCCCGGAAGGTCCGCCGAGTCTATCGCACCTTAAAGAGGCGGCTCAGGCTTGCCAAGGTTGCGAGCTTTACGCGCGGGCGACACAAGCGGTTTTTGGGGAAGGACCTACATCCTCTCGAGTTATGTTCGTGGGTGAACAACCCGGCGATGGGGAAGACCGGCAAGGACATCCGTTCGTAGGGCCGGCCGGTGGATTACTGAACCGGGCGCTCGAGGAAGCGGCAATCGATCGAGCTGACGTATACGTCACAAACGCGGTCAAACACTTCAAGTATGAAGAACGAGGTAAACGCCGGTTACACAAGAAGCCGTCAATATCGGAGATAAAGGCTTGCAGGCCTTGGCTCGAGGCCGAAGTCGCGTTGATCAGGCCTGAAGTAATTGTGTGTCTCGGCGCAACAGCTGCCCAGTCAATCCTCGGGAGAGAATACCGCTTGACGAAGGAGCGTGGAAAGTTCGTCGAGCATCCGTGGGCGCCGCTGGTGACTTCGACGATTCACCCATCAGCAGTTCTGCGCGCTCAAACCGACGAGCAGCGACATAATGAGTACCAAGGGTTTGTCGCCGACTTGAAAAAAGTGCGGGACGCTTTGAAGTAGGATGCAGCTCGGAGGGGTTGAGATGGGGACGAAACCAAAGCGCTCAGAGAAACGTACGGGCCATCGCGTGATAGAGGCTCTGGCGGGAAACTCGAAAATAGGCGAAGTTTCACTAACCGATGATGGGATTACGTGGGTCGCTGGAATACTCGAAAATGGCGAAATCGTTCACATCGGGAGTTTTGCGACACTGGATGAAGCCAAGGCTTCGTTAATAAATCGAGGCCAAGCCGCGGGAAGCACGATTACGTGGCGCGAAACTCGTTCCTAATCGCTAATCCAGCACCTGGAAACTTAGTTGGAAGAATTGCGTGCACTCAGAGTGTCCCTGACAAAAATTCGTTTGGGGAAAATTGGAGAGCGTGCATTTCGGACACAGGCGAGCTGGAACAAACGATATAGGGCGTTGCGGCTATGGCTCTTTGGCATCTGTGCATTCGCAACCGACCGGTTGCCCGTCATGATCTGGATTTACTCCGGAGGCTTTAACGTCGTCCGAGCCGCGCCAGGATGGAGGCAATCTATCGAAGCGAGGAGTGCCGGTTGTAAGCACGAATTACCGGCTCGGAATCTTCGGCTTCTTCTCGCACCCCGAGCTGAGCAAAGAGTCGGGTCGCGATGCGTCGCCGCGGCACGCGGAGATGCGGGCGCGTGCCTGGAACGGATTGCCAAGGCGGTGGGCCAGGCAATCGGCAAGGCATGCCGGGATGAAATCCGCGCAGTCGCCATCCTCGTGCCGGGTATCTATTTCGCCGATACTGGCAACGTTTGAACCCCGAATCTCTGGAGATCCGAGCAAGTCCCGTTGCGAAAAGAATTGCAGCCGCGGCTCGGCTTGCCGTTGGTGATCGATAGCGACAGAGTGGGCTATGTCGCCGGCGAACAGCGGATGGATGTCGCGAAAGAATTAAACGACGTGGTGTTTCTTTCGGTGGGTACGGGCATTGCAGCGGGCATCATCTCCAATGGCCAGCTCCTTCGTGGGGCGGCAGGTATTGCGGGTGCGGCGGGCTGGTTCGCGCTAAGTTCCGATCTCAAGGACATGTATCGGCAAGTCGGATGCTGGGAAGCGGAGGCGGCCCGGACCAGCCTTGGCGCGGCGCCTTCAGCGCGCCTCAGCCGAAGAGGTCATTGCACCCGCTCGCCACTGCGATGCAGAGGCCCAGAGCGCGATTGAAAAGACGGCAAAATAACTGGGAATCGGCATCGCCAATATTGTCAGTCTGCTGAACCCCGAAATGGTTGTCCGGGGCGGTGGTCTGATGCAAGCCGCGGATCTTTTTCTGTAGGCCAGAAAGGTCTGTGCGTGAGGTCCACGATTTTTCACCATAAGTCGTCGTATGATGTGAAACGTATGGACACTGTTTTGCCCGTCAGGAACCGGCGGCGACCGGTTGAGGGCGGCTTTTCGCTGATTGAGCTGCTCATCGTCATCGCCATTATTTTGATCATTTTGGCGATCGCACTGCCGAAGTTCAATCAGGCGCGCATGAATACTCAGGAGACGGCCGCCATTCGCCAAATTGGCACCATCCATCAAGCTGAAGTTCAGTATTATTCGCAGTTTGGGCGCTACGCTACGACGCTTGCCGAGCTGGGACCGCCGGCGGGCGGTGGAGCGGCAGGCCCATCCTCCGCCGACTTAATTCCCGCAACTCTCGCGCAGGGCGAAAATACGGGGTATGTGTTCGCGATTCAGGGATCGCCTACAGGTTATTCCGTGACGGCTGTGCCAAAGAGTTATGGGAGCAGCGGGCGCCGCACGTTTTTCTCCGACCAAACGCTGGTGATTCATCAGAACTGGGGCCAGGAGCCGGCGACGACGCAAAGCCCGGAATTCAAGCAATAGCTTTTCGGCTAGAGTGCCGCCATCACTTCTTTGTAGAGATATTTTGCGCCTTCGACACCATCCCAGGGGCCCTCTTCATACTCCAGCGCGAAAACTCCCATATATCGGGCGTTCAGCATGATCTTGACGCTGCGTTGAACGTCGGGGTTCTTCCAGCGGCTCCAATATTTCGCGTGAACGTTGGTGTGGGCGTACGGCGCAAGCGCCTCGAGGCCGTGGTAGAGCAGGTATTCGTTTTCCCAATTGCCGAAATCGGGCGAGGCTTCGCAGTATGGATGATTTACCTCATCGACGATGATGCGTATGTTGATCGGGTTTGCCGTGAGGCCCCAGTGGTTCTCTAGCGTGACCTTTACACCGCGCTTTCCGCCGTAATCGGACATCTCCTTGAACGATTCGATGCAGTTGGCCAGGTACTTCGATAATTCGTCGTTCTTCGGATAATATTCGGAGGCGACCGCGCAAGGCGCAATCCTTGGGCCGCCGCTATTCACCCTCATCGACTTCGCGCCCAGCGTTGCTGCGCCGTCGATCCACTTCTTGGCGACTTCAATCCCCTCCCGCCGCTTCTCGTCGTCAAGGTCGGATATGTTGCGTGGCGCGTTGTTTGAAATGTGGAGGCACTTGGTCCCTGTGGCGGCCATTTTGTTTTGCATCTTCTCGAGCCATTTCTTGCCGGAGGCGCTCGATGGATCGAACTCATGCACGGTGCGCGGCGTTCCGGAGTAGTTGACGGTGCTTTCGACGTACATGCTCGAGTCGTTGAAATCGCCAAATAATCCCGAGAACAAGTCCATTTGATAGACGCCGGGAAAGGTTTCCTTGGTGAAGTCCGGGAAATCGAGCATCGTGATTTCGCCGTACTTCTTCTTCATCGTCTCGACCGTATGCGCTTCGACGGTGTCGCGCTCGACCCAGTTGGCGGGCGTTTTGAAGATGTAGCGAATCGGCCAGGTATTCGACGCGATGCGATCATGTCTTTCTTTGTCAGAGAGGGGGCGCGTGACCGAATGCTCGTCGGCTGCGCGTACCATGCCGGCGACTGCTAATCCTCCACCGGCAACCTTCAGAAAACCGCGTCTGCTCGGGTCCGAACCGTCTCGACTGCTTTGCTCCATGCGATGTCTCCTTGAAATTGGTAATTGAATCGCACTGTAGCATTTTCGCGAGTCACAACAATTTTCGACTTTCCAGAAAGCAAGCAACTCATGTGAAATGAATGCATTGGCGCAAATCGCAGCGACAGGGAAGCTCGCAGCCTCGAACCTCTTCACGCCAGACTCGAAATCGCCCGGCAAAGCCGGCCAACTCGAGGTCAGGCGACATGAGTCGATTTCGCAAACTATTTACTTTTTCATTTCTCTTCGGAGTTCTGTTCGGGACTGTCCCAGCGAGGGCACAGTCGCTCACCACAATTCGGGACACGGTAAATAACGCCGACGGGTCGCCGTTCAACGGTCTGGCCACCGTCTCGTGGCAGGGCTTTACGGCTGCAACTGGGGCAGCGATTGCGCCGAATAGCACTACGATCACCATCACGAACGGATATCTGTCGGTGGTGCTCACGCCGACGACGAACGCGTCGGCGGGCGCCTATTACACGGTTCAATACGAATCGAACAGCGGCTTGGTTTTGTGGACGGAATATTGGGAAGTGCCGCCAAGCTGGACGGCGCTCACTCTCAGCCAGGTTCGTGTCGCTTCGCCGCCAAGCTCGGGAACTTCGGGCGGCACGGGCAGCTCGGGAACGATTTCGCTTCCCATTCCGGAGAGCGACGTTACCAACCTGCTGAGCGATCTCGCGGCGCGGCCCATCATGAGTTCGCTCTATTCGCCTTCGCACGCGGCCATTATTAATGCCTCCGGAAATCTTGCGGCAGCGTCGGGCAATACGACCGATTGCGTACACGTGGATGGGACGACGGGCGCGTGCGGCACGCCAGCCGCGGTGACGGTCAATGTGACGTTCGTCGATGCCGATTCACCGGCGGGCACCGAGGACGGTACAAATCTGACCTTCGTCTTGAGTCAGACGCCCAGCCCCACTACGAGCCTGTCCCTGTACCGCAATGGTCTGGAATTGCTCCAAAACCTGGATTACACGCTCTCAGGAAATACGGTCAGCTTCGCTAAGATTGCAGCACCTCAAAGCGGCGATATTCTGCAGGCCTTTTACCGCGTGACGGGCAGCTCGACCCTGGTTACTTTCTCGGATGCTGAGGTGCTGAGCGGAGTGATTAACGGAAGCAACGCCACGTTCACTCTGGCGGCCTCACCGAACCCCGCTCCGAGCTTGCAGCTCTTCCGCAATGGCAGCCTCCTGCGAATGGGGACGGACTACTCGCTCTCGGCGAACACAATCACGTTCAGCAGCACCTCGATACCAAATCCAGGCGACGACCTGGTAGCGAATTACCGGCATTAGCGCGGATGTTTCGGTGCGCCCCCAAGGCGTCCTTGGACAGGCGAAAGCGCCACTCTTGTCCAAATTAGATTTCAAAGGGCGGCCCTGATAGGTTGATTGCAGTTCGGCAAGAACGAGCAAGCAAGCTGAGAGGAGCCGCCCTTGAATAGAGTATCCAGCATTTTCAGCCAGATCCTGCAGTGCATCCCGCGGCTGGAGTTCCAGTCGCTGGTACGGAAGCATAAAGGCGAACGCCATGCGCGGGGATTCACATGTTGGGGACAACTGGTGGCCATGCTGTTCTGCCAGTTGGGACGGGCCCATTCTTTGCGCGAGATTTGTGGAGGATTGGCAACCTGCGAAGGCAGACTGCGGCATCTAGGGCTGAACGATGCGCCGTCGCGGTCCACCCTGGCGTAGGCCAACGAACACCGGCCCTGGGAGGTGTATCGCGATTTGTTCTTCACGCTGCGCGAACGCTGCACGAAAGAGGCGAGCGGGCGCGGCCACCGCTTCCGCTTTAAAAACAAGCTGGTATCGCTGGATGCCTCGACCATTGCCTTGTCGGTATCGATGTTTGACTGGGCGCATTTTCAGCGCGCCAAAGGGGCGGTCAAGCTGCATCTGGTTCTAGACCATGATGGCTACCTGCCTAGTTATGCAGTGATTACTACGGGCAAGAAGCACGAAATCACGGTGGCGCGGCAGATGCAGTTTGAAGCGGGCACGGTTGTGGTGTTCGATAAGGGGTACGCCGATTACGCCTGGTGGCGGCAACTGGACCAGCAGGGCGTATACTTCGTCTCCCGTCTGCGCAACGACGCTAAATACCGAGTGGAACAGCCGCGGGAAATTCCCGCCAGCCAGGGCAACATTCTCAAAGACGAGGACATCGTGCTGGAGGGATGGAGGCAACTGGGCAAGCAGGGCTTGAAATTGCGCCGTATGGAGGTTTGGCTGGAAGACAAAAAGGAGATCCTGGTACTGGTGACGAATCACCCCCGGTTAGCCGCCAGCACGATTGCCGCTGTCTACCGTGACCGTTGGCGCATTGAAACCTTCTTCAAGAGCCTCAAGCAACTGCTGAAGCTAAAGACTTTTGTGGGGACCAGTGAGAAGGCGGTGCTGACCCAGATTTGGACAGCATTGATCGTTATGCTTCTGCTGCGCTGGCTGCTGCTGAAGGCCACCTATGGGTGGTCTCTGTCCAATCTGGTGGCCATGCTGCGGATGCAATTATTCGTCTACCGGGATCTAACGACCTGGCTGAATAACCCGTTTGAAGGGCCGCCGGAACCACCTCCGGAGGCGCAACTAGAAATGGCGTTTTCCTGAAGGCAACCTGGACAGCAGATGCGCCCGCAACACAGCCCAAAGCCTTTTATTCTTCGCGATCCCGAGCGGATCCTCGGACTAATTTGGACAGCTGTGGCGAAAGCGCCTGTCCCACTTGGCCGGTACTAAGGGTTTTGGTACGCGTCAGCCAACTCGAACCGACATCCATTCCTTAGGCGTTCTCGTAGTCACAAACAACCTGCATGCGTCGAACGAACGTCCTATTATTGCTATCCTGCCTCGCCACCGGAATCTCTGCCCAGATAAACGCGAACAAAGGCAGCATATCCGGGCTCGTATTCGACTCACTCCACGATCCGATCCCAAATGCCGTAGTAACTGTGACCGGTAACCAGACTGGAATGGAGTGGAAAACTCACACCGATCAGGCAGGTATCTATCGCTTCGGACCAATCGATGCCGGCTCTTACAGGCTAACGGTGGAAGCGGGTTCGTTCGAAGCCGGCATTAAGGACATAACGATCAACGTCGGATCTTCGGTCCAAGTGGATATCACCCTGGCTGCGGGCAGCGCGCCCGAGCACGTGAATCTCAGCGCCTCTTTCGTAACCATTACCGATTCCACGACAACCCAGGTATTTCCCCTTGAAGCGATTCGAGATTTGCCGATCGATGGGCGGCGGTTTCAAGATTTCGCGACGCTTGCCCCCACGGTTCAATCGAATGCCGTGACGCAGAACGAGCTGAGCTTTCTTGGCCAACGCGAAGTCTATGGCAACATCATGATCGACGGAACCGACTACAACGAACCGTTCCTCGGCGGCATCCGCGGCGGCACACAGGCGCAGTTCACGTTCACCGTTCCGCAGAGCGCCATCCAGGAGTTTCAAGTCGTCACCAGCGGCTATTCTGCCGAATACGGCCGGTCCACTTCGGGCATCTTGAACGCGATCACGCGATCGGGTACGAATCAAACTCATGGAGAGGCCTTTTACCAGTTTCGCGATCACGCCCTGGGCTTGAGAAATCCGTTTGGGGTCGATCCAATCGAAAATCAGCATCAGATGGGAGGCTCGGCAGGTGGGCCTTTGCGAAAAGATCGCCTATTCTGGTTTGGGGCATTGGAAGGGCAACTTGCCTCGTTCCCGCGCACGGTTTATTTTTCGGAGCTGGATTCGGTGGCGGGTAATGTAACGCCGAACATCGAACCAGCCTACAATTACTTTCGTTCCTTGCAGGGCCCTTATACGCAAACCAATAACACGCTGGCAGGATTTGCGCGCCTCGATTATCAGACCTCCAACGCCAGCCGCTTGACGGCCCGGTTTAGCGGCAGCCTGAACGACGCGAAGAACGCCGCGTCCACTGGCCCAAGCTGGGCTACACAAACCGATAGCGCTCTCTCGAACAATGGAACCGTAAGGGACAACACGCGCACTGCCGCGGCACAATATACGAGCGTGCTTTCGGCCACGACGATCAACGATTTGCGGTTTGAATACTCCGCCGAAGACTTTGCGAACAAGGCAAATTTTGCGCAGCCTTTGGTCGAAGCCGGTGTGATCGGTTCGTTTGGCACTGGACTCAATCTGCCTGCAACAACAAACGATTACAGACTCCAGTTTGCGGATGCGCTGACGATTCAGAAGGGGCAGCATAACATTGTCGCCGGCGCCGACTACAGTCTATTACGGGCGACTCAGCTTAACGGTTCGAATCAGTATGGCTCCTTCGTCATTCCGGGATCGAATGTAGCGGATATACTGGCGATTCTTTCCGCGTCCGGCAACGGTTCTAATCGATTCGACGATCCATCGGTAGTGTATTGGCGGCAGGTCGGGAACACGGCTCTCAACGCACAGGCGCACGAGATCGGCTTGTTCGCGCAAGACAATTGGCGTGTCGGTCCCACCCTTACTGTAAATTTCGGCTTGCGCTGGGAGGCGCAATTGAATCCTTCGCCCTTGGACACAAACAGTTTTCTCGTAAATAACGTTCGCGATTTTCCTTTTCCATTAGGCCGGCTCGATCCTACCGAAATCAGCAGCCAATTGGGACAGTGGGCGCCCCGCGCCAGTTTGGCCTGGAACGTAACGGGCTCCGGGCAGACTGTTGTGCGAGCCGGGGCAGGACTATTCTACGGCCAAACACCACTGGGCTTTTATGCCGCAGCCCTGAACGATTTCGGAGCGGCCGGCGGCAATCTCTCGCTCGAGATCGCTCCGTCAAATGGAGCGACGGTCTACGAGCAGTTCGCGCGCGCCGGCTTTAACTTGAATCAAAGCCCTCTGAGCCAACTTCCAATCCTCTCCGTAGTCGACGTCTGGGAGCAGATTGCTGGCAAGCCTAACCAGTTTGCGCAGTCGAGTGTATTCACCACCTCGGGCAACAGCTTTCGGAATCCGCGCTCTCTTCAGCTCTCGCTGGGGATCGAGCATCAGCTGGGTAAAGGCGTGGTTGTCTCCTACCAGTTGAACCAGCTCAATGCAGTTCATCTGCCGCGCGTCGTCGATTATAACGTTCCCGAACCATTTATCCGGCCGGGAGACCTGAGCGAGCGGCCGTTTTTTGGACTTCGCTCCGGGACGCCGCGGCCGAATCCCGATCTTGGGGCCGTGTATGTACTCGACTCGAGCGCGCGCTCGACCTTTCTCGGCAACACCCTTCGAGTGGCGTACCGCTCCAAGTTAGTGGACCTGGCGGCGCATTACACGCTCAGCTTCAACCGTTCCGATGACGATTTGGAATGGCCCTTTGTAACTACGACCTATCAAAACCCATTCAATCTGAAAGAGGAGTGGGGTTGGTCGTCGATGGACGCGCGGCATGAAGCGGCGGGTTACGCCTTGTTTCACGCGCCAAAAGGGATCGAAGTCACAACCTTATTCGAGGCCCGAAGCGGTCTTCCAATCGACGCGACTACGGGCGACGATACGTCGGAGCTGCTGGCTACCAGCTTAGGCAATCGTCCTCTCGCGGCTCCCGGCATTCCATTTCCCCGAAATGCGTTCCGCAACCTCGACTTCAAAAGCGTGGATCTGCGCGTACTTAAAGCCTTTCGCTTCTCGGAAACCTTCAAGCTGGAACTTTATGCCGAGGCATTCAATCTTTTCAATTTTAACAACGTCGCATTTCTCCCGAATTACGAAAGCCCAAATAATCCGGCATTTATTTACGGTCTCGGTATCTCGACGACCGGCCAAGTCCTGCCGCCCGGCCCGGGCTTTCTCCAGCAGCGTGTAAACGGGCAGTACAACGCGGCAACCATGTATCAGGAAGGCACGCCGCTGCAGGCTCAGCTTGGCGTGAGGCTATTCTTTTAGGTAAACTTCGTCACCAAACCGCTTGCTTACGCGCGCGGTTCTGTAAGTTCTTGTGAATCAACGTGCTTTCTGAACCGTTAAGGGAGCGATTCTGACGAACTTCGTCACTCTGAACGCGACTTATGATTATGCGTTCAGTACAAATACGTCGACTTTGCCATCATAAGTCGGCACATACACTCGGCCGCCGGATACGACCGGCACGTTGAATTTATTGTAAGTGTATAGCGGACTTTGCCAGAGCAGTTTGATGGAACCAGAGCCATCAGCGTACTTACCAAAGTTTGTTGCGTCATACGCGTACAATACGCCGGGACTAACCACCTTGTTTGCATCTTGCATCGGTACGCATGCCCAAAGAATGGCATCGTTATCGCCATTTGCGGAAAGGCTAAGCATTCCGCCTGGCATTCCACCAGGTGGCACGGGCGATTGAGGAGAAGCTGTCTCCGCGCTGCAGGCCAGATACTTAGCGTTTCCAGATTTGTCGAGAGACCATGCCCGCAAGTTACCGTTTTCTCCCCAACAATAGAGAAATACGCCCCGGTCTCGAGTTTCAAAGACTACAGGAGTCGAATGTTCGTGATGCGTGCGGCCCGCCGCAAGGAAATTCAGACCGGTGAACTTGTTGGGAGCCGCGCTGGCATTATTGCCCGGATAATAAGTAAACCAGATGGGCGGAGCTTTGAGCTTCGCATAGTTGGCGGCTGGATTGACAAAATCCTTCGGCGTGGTCTTACCCATGTTGTTCCGATCGAGCACGTAGAGGATTCCATCTTTGCCGGCACCGAGAACCAGGCCTAGCGATGGAACGAGCACAATGCCGCCCGATCCCAGGTCCATATCGTCCCAGCCGCCGCCTTTATCGACCGTGATATGAGTGGCGGTTTGATCGCCTCCGGCGCGTCCCGAATCCGAAAACGGGGACCACCAATCGGCAACCGCGAGATTGCCGGGCGATTTGGGAGAAGGAGGTGTGTAGAGCAGCTTGACAAAGCACTCGCCGAATTCGGTGATGCCATCGAAGGAGCCATTGCCCGTGAGGGCGTAGATGTGGCCGTCCGAGTCCGCCGCTGGACCCTGCCCGGCCATCCAGATTCCGCCGCCCGAGTACGCGCATGTCGCCGCCCACGCCGCTGAAATCGAGTTCGAGGCGACGTCGCAGGCGATGACCCAACCCCGAGCTGATCCAGCGGTTTCAAGGATCGTTCCGCATGCGATGAACACAGTCTTGCGCCCGTTGATGTTTGTCATCAATAGGCCGGCGCGCTGTTTTCGAGCGGAGCCCTTGAACGTCTGTGGCGGGATGCCGTGCCCGGGATCGTAGGCGGCTCCCTCGAGGCTCAGCGGCGGTGTCGCGTGCGTACCGTCGGCGAGATTGAGCGTGTGGAGGGTATGAATTGCGTTTTCGGCGCTGCCATCGGGGCTGGACCAGGTGACGCAGAACAGCGTCTGACTGTCAGGGTCGACGACTGGAGTGCTAAGAATACCCCAGTTATCGTTGATCAGCCATCCATCAATGGCTCGGGAACCAGGAATCGGTTTACCAAGCCGCTGTACCCAGTGCAACGCTCCGTCGTCAGCGTCGTACGCCCAAACGGTATCCGCCATCGAGCACAGGATCACCAGGTCGTGCGTTGTTCCATCCGCCATCTTCACGCCGGGAACAATCAACGGCTGCGCTTCGCATCCCCGATCGTCGTCGGTGATCGCGAGAGTAAAGAGCTTGCGCAATCCATTCTGTTGCACGACAGCGGGTGTCAACGTCGTTTCCTGCAGATTAGTTCCGGACCGGGCGTTATCGAACGACCGCGTCAGTACCGGGATGGGACGTTCGGGCGCGGCTGCGCGGGCAGCGAGCAGTCGTTGAGCGCGTGGTGAAACTGCATTCTCAGGCACCCCGCCCATGACATGGGCAGTCGGGCGATCGACATTGGATGGCATCTGCCCCATGTCGCCGTGCTCGTCCAAATTTGTAGGCTTTCCCGCGATTTGGCCGGCCAACACTTTCGATATTGCTGCCAGTCCCCCAGCGGCGGAAAGAAACTGCCTGCGCTGCATATATCTCCTTACAAATGCTGTGTGCTCGTATAGGTAACGGCCAGGGTAAATGGCCGCGGACCGCTTCCCGTGGATGTTACCTGCAAGGTGTGCCATCCACGTTCACGTGTCCGGCCGTGTCCTTGATCCAATTGAATCGCGTTACCCGTGCGATCGAGTACTGAGAAGCTCAGCTCAGGGCCGGCGGACTCGGACTCGAGATGAATAGGGAATCCGGCATCGCACCAGATTCGGCCGATCGTGGCAGTTTCTCCACCGATGGCCGGGCCAATATCGAGATCTTCGGCTCCTTCAAAGACCTGCGTTGTGGGATAACGTGCAACCTGGAACGCCCCGTCCAGACCCGCGCGGCTGTAACACACGTATCCGAGACCGTTTCGGTTGGGAGGCACTCCGATCGTCGCTTGGCCTTGCCAGTCCGTCCAAACGTCGCCGGCGTGACCCGAGTAGTCGTGCAGATGAATGTTCGCACCGAACCCGGTCTGAACGGTAACTGTCTTCCACCAGTTACTTGGGTCGTTATTCAAGCCAACTAGCAGGTTTGGCCAACCTGTGCGCTCATAAACCACAAATTGAAAATCGGTCCACCGGTACGCTGTCGCTCCGTTAGCCAGATTTTCATGAATCCAGATCAAGTTATCGATCCACGGCTTCAGAGCATAACAACCCGAATCATTCGAGTAATCTTTGTAATAAACACAGGGATAGCCTTCCGCGGTCAAGATGAACGCATAACCTAGCAGTTTGTTCCAAATTATCGGATAATTCAAATCTGTATCGTGGTTTTCCACAAATGTGACGGCGTGAATCGCGTCGCGCGCGATGTAACCGGCATTCCGTAACTGCGCCATGTTCCAACGGCCGGCGTTATTGCACATGGCCGCCAGGGTGAACCGAATCCCGAAATCGAACGTGCAGCAGCGACCGTTCATACCCGAGTTCCACACCCACCAGTTGAGAGTGTCCGGATTCGCATCGAAATACTCGCCGACAGCAAATCGACCCTGCATCGCCTTCGAATTGAGAAATTGACTGACAAATTCGACAGCGAGCCCCTTGGTGTCGTCGATGCGATATCCTTGTGCATCGATCGCCCTCGTCTGCCAATCGCCGGCGTCGATCAGCCCATTCATCACATACCCCTTCGGGACCGCGTTCACCGGAGCAAGCTCGTCGCCGAATCCGAAATCGTCCGAAACGGGGCCAGCGATAGGATCGCGCGGAACATTAGGAAAGAAGCACTTGGGATATTTCGGAAAGCGCCCGTCACCGTTCGTTCCGTCGACTCCAAGATACTTGTAGACGAACTTATTCCCGCCGTCTCGCTGGTGTGGAACCATGTCGAGATAAACATCGAGTCCATTGGCGCGCATGACCGCCGAGCACCGCTGTAACCGTTCGCGAGTGCCGAACCGGGTGGCTGTTGAGTAGAACTGATTCTTGCTCCCGAGATCGTAGTCGTCAAACGGACCATATCCGTCAGCCGACGGAAACGCGCCGGCGCTCGTCTTTAGAGCGGGTGGCAGCAGGATGGCCGTAAACCCGGCTTGGCGGAAGGAATTGGCCTGCGTGGCCAGATGATCCCACCACCAGGGAACTCGGCGGTTGCCGTCGAATGGAGAAGGAACGGTGTGCCCGTTCGAGAATTTGAACGTACCCTGAAGAATTACACCCATTTTGTGTAAATACCTTCAGAATATTAACAAACCCCATTTCTACAGATTTTTTTAACTGCAAAATCGTCGCCGCTAGACCGATGCCGGGCCACGAGTTGGGAGAGAGATTTGTTTGGCTTTGCCATTGGTGTCGTAAAACTTTGCGCTACGTGGCGATCCGACGCCGTCGCACTGCTCGCTATGTGGCTTGTCCGGATCGGCCCCATCGTACTGATCTGGTTTCGAGGATCGAGACAACCCTTTCCAGCCGAAATTGGGTTCTCGTACCACACTTGTGGTTTGGCAATAATATGTCCGGCTGCAACCGATTGACAGATCGAGATTTGAGGAAACAATCAGAGGTGTGCCAGCCTGCTCTTATGTCTCTTTCGGTTCGTTTGTCTGTTGTGGAGTGGCCATCAATCGATCGCATTAGAGAACGCTGCGCTGCGACTTCAGATTCGTGCTTTCCAGCGACTCGAAAGCCGAAAAACGACGGGGCCATACGCACGGTACAGTTTCCAGAACCGTCCCGCCATTCGTGACATCACGGCAATCAGTCCGGTGTGTTTACCCAAAATCTACTTCAGCAACTGGCACCTACTTCCTGGATGGACGGACAGTCCAGCGACTCGCAGGAACAGATCGCAAGATTCTGATCGTCGCGGGATTCGCTACGGAAGTCGTTGTGCTCCACGCCGCACTCGACGCCCAAAAGCAGGGCTACCAGGGGATCGTGGCTGTCGATGCACGCGGCGGGTTGTCTGAGCGGACCGAACAGGCAGCTCTCCGTCAGATGGAAGGCGCTGGTGTGCTCATCAGCTCAGTTGTGTCCATCGCGACGAAACTGGCGCCCGACTTCACCACGGAAAAAGGCAAGCGATGTTCGCTTTGCTGCAACACTCCGTTTGCGCTCGTCGAAAAACGGGGCGCCGTCAGTCTGGCATGATGGGCCTATGGAACGATGGCCAATCGATATGAAGAGCTTCCTGGAATCGCGCCTCAAGCCGGACCATGAAATGCGACTGAACGGTGCCGCTAGTGTGGTGCAGCCGGCTGAACCTGAAGCGAAACAAGCATTGAGTGCCACAATTCCATCGCAGGCCGAATCCCTATTAGCTGCGGAGCAGCGAACGCTGGAGATGATAGCCAATGGCGCAAGTCTCCCAGAGGTGCTAAACGATTTGTGCGCGGCCATTGATGAGCACGCCCCTCCTGTTATGTCGATGGTTTGCTTAATGGACGGTGAGGCGCTGTCGCCGTGTGCAGGGCCTCATGTCTCTGCCGCATTTAAAGCCGCCATCACACCTTGGCGGATCGGCCCTGACAGGGCTTCTTGCGGAACGGCCGCGTTTACAAAAAAAGGGTGATCGCTCCGAATATTTCCGAAGATCCCCGATGGGCAGATGACGCTCGCGACTTGGCTCTAAGCCACGGCTTTTCTGCAGCCTGGTCCGAACCACTCATTTCGCAGGATGGCAAGGTGCTGGGTACGTTCGCAATGTTCTATCCGGAACCGCGTGCACCACTGAACAGCGATTTTGAGCTAATTGAGGCAGCCGGACACATTGCGCGCATTGCGATCGAGCTGGAACGATCACACCTGGCCCTCGAAAATGCAGTCGTCAAGATTAAGAAATCTGAGAAGAGACTCACGACCATTATTGATACGATCCCGGCACTGGCTTGGTCTGCCCGTCCCGACGGCTCAGCCGAATTCTTCAACCAGCGCTGGCTAGATTATACCGGCCTTTCTGCGGAAGAGGCATCGAATTGGGATTGGACTGTTACCGTTCACCCAGAAGACCGGGATGGGCTCGTGAACTATTGGCGGCATCTACTGGCTTCCGGGGAGGCCGGTGAGATTGAAGCGCGCCTACGCCGTTTCGACGGAGAATATCGCTGGTTCCTCTTCCGTGCGAGTCCCTTGCGCAATGAGTCGGGAGAAATCGAAAAATGGTACGGAACGAACACTGATATTGAAGAGCGGAAGCATGCCGAGGACGCCCTCCGGTCGAATGAAGCCCGCCTGCGCCTGATTATCGACACCATTCCAGGGCAAGTGTGTATCTTGAGTGCCGCAGGTACGATCACCCTTCTCAACCGCCAAGTCTTGGAATATTTCGGCAAAACGACTGAGGACTTGAAGGGTTCGCCCACCTTTGAAGCTGTCCATCCGGATGACCTTCCCCGCGTGATCGGAGCGTGGAGGCACTGGCTCGAAACCGGGCAGCCCCATGATCTTGACTTCCGCCAGCGGCGTGCCGATGGCGTGTACCGCTGGTTTCAATCACGCGCCCTCCCTGCGCAAGACACGGAAGGTCGTATCACCGGCTGGTACATATTGTTGACTGACATTGACGACCGGAAGCGCGCCGAGGATGAATTAGAGAAGGCTTTCGAAGAAATCAAGCGGCTGAAGGACCGCCTTCATGACGAGAACGTGGCGCTCAAGGAGCAAATCGATCAGGTCTTCATGTTCGAGGAGATCGTGGGCTCCTCGCCCGCCTTGAAAGCCGTCCTCTCTAGCATCATGAAAGTCGGCCCCACCGACTCTACGGTCCTGATTACAGGTGAAACGGGCACCGGAAAGGAACTGTTTGCGCGCGCGATACATAAGAGTTCGGAACGTGCCGGCCAGGCTTTTGTTGCTGTGAATTGCGCCTCGATTCCGGCTTCTTTGATTGCCTCAGAATTGTTCGGCCACGAGAAGGGGGCGTTCACCGGGGCGTTGCAGCGCCGGCAAGGTCGTTTTGAACTGGCGCACTCGGGCACCATTTTTCTCGATGAAATTGGGGAGCTCCCCGCGGAGACGCAGATTGCATTGCTTCGAGTGCTTCAGGAGCGCCAATTTGAACGAGTAGGCGGTAGCCGCGCCATTTTCACTGATGTTCGAGTAATCGCCGCTACCAACCGGGATTTGACTTCCGCCATTGCTTCTGGATCCTTTCGCGCCGACCTCTACTATCGGCTGAATGTTTTCCCGATTGATGTGCCGCCTCTCCGGAACCGGAAGGAAGACATTCCGATGCTGGTCGAATACTTCGTGAAGCGCTATGCGGAGAAGGCACGAAAGCACATCACCCAAATCGACAAAAATACGCTCAAGCTATGCCAGTCTTATCATTGGCCAGGCAATATTCGCGAGCTGCAAAATATCGTCGAGAGATCAGTAATCCTTTGCCCCGGAGATACCTTTTGGGTCGATGAGGCCTGGCTTTCAAGTCAGGACGCACCTCGCCCGAAGTCAACAGGCCTTCTCGCAGAGACCGTCCAGAGCTATGAGAAGGAAGTCATCGAAGCGGCTCTCGCGGAAAGCAACGGAAAAGTTGGCGGGCTAAATGGAGCCGCTGCCAAACTCGGAATTCCACGGTCGACGCTAGCTTTGAAAATCAAACAGCTCCACATAAACAACCACTACGTCCGATAGGTCCCTCGTTCAACTTCCAGAATCCTGGCACTTCCAGGATTCTGTCACTCTCAATTTCTCGTTCACGTCCTATTTTCAGTGAAATCCGATTGGGTTGCCGGTTGCACTGCTTTCTTCGGTGTACGAGGCTGCATGAATTTAATAACGCGGTTTTTTTGTTTACTGGCACTTTCAGGGGGCGGCCTGCTCGTGAAAACGGCTGATCATAGTTCCGCGATAGATGCCGGCGAGACCAAGCAAGCGAAGATAGCCCGCGCGATGTCGCCGGACCGACCGATATCGCGAACTCAGCAAGAATCATTGACTCAGACGCGCACGGCAACACCGTAGTGCTGCGCGAAGGGAACAACGGCTTCACCTGTATGCCGGGAAATCCGAACGTGGTGGGAGCCCCGCCGATGTGTGCAGACGCGGCCGCGATGCAATGGTCAGCGGATTTTAGAGCGCACAAAGCGAAGCCGACCAACACGCAGCCGGGAATCATCTACATGCTCGCGGGCGCCACACAGCGCAGTGATACGGATCCCTACAACGTAACGAGCCCACCCATACCGATCGGTCCGCACTGGATGATCATGTGGCCCTTTGATCCGAAGACCACTGGACTGCCGACCACACACAAGCCGACTGGCGCTTACATCATGTGGGCTGGGTCACCGTATGCCCACCTGCATGTCATGGGGCATCCCTGAGGAAAGGAGTTCCAGAATTCTGGCACTTCCAGGATTTTTCACTCCAATGGCCTAAATGCATGGCTTTTAGGATTGAGACTGTGGCGCGAGGCAGATTCACGATATTCATCCTCAGTGGCCGAATCGAAAAAGAAGCGATCTCCGAGTTAAGGAAACTATTTGAATCCCAAACAGACGTCCGCGACATCGCTTTAGATCTGAAAGACGTTGGCGTAATCAATCGCGACGCAATGCACTTCTTCATGCGTTGTCAAGCGGATGGCGTGAAGCTTGAGAACTGCGCTTCGTATATTCGCGAATGGATGAAAAGAGAAAACGAGGCAAAAATTTGATGATCGAAGAAGAACGAACCTTGGACTGCCCGAACTGCGGTGCGACGGTCACTGTTGAATTCGGCAACTATGTGGGCGGACCGCTTGCGTACGATAACTACGCCAAGTGCAAGAATCGCGGCAAAGAGTACACGAATCACGCCGAGATTGGCAAGCTTGTGACCGGCAGGCGAAAACGAGTGAAGATAGCGCGCATGGGCTGATAAGACGTGAACCACGCAGGCTTCGAAGCCGTGTGCAAGTAACTCCAACGGACCGTTCGTTTAGCGGCGCGAGTAACTAATGACCGACAAAGAAAGATTCACAGATTGTATCGTTCAACAACTTCCATTTCTGAATCACATGGTTCGTGGTCTTACGCGAGGCGATCCAATGGCAGAGGACATCATTCAGCAAACGGTATTGAAAGCGCTGGTCCATGCCGATCAGTTTCGCTTCGAGTCGAGCCTAAAGACGTGGTTGGCTTCTATCGCGATCAACGAGGTTCGTCAGGTCTACCGGCGTGAGCGGCGGACGCGCTCTGTTCCATTGATAATCGAGAGCTTTGAGAGCAACCGATCTCTTCTGATCGAGTCTCAGCACGCTACTTGTCATGCGAGAGAGCGCGACGCCCTTGTCCGGCAAGCTGTGTCTCGTCTCCCCGAGTTGTATCGATGCGTCGTGGAGTTGTGTGACTTGCAAGATCTTCCTCTAAAAGAAGCCGCAGATCGATTGCGGTTAACCCTACCGACCGTAAAAAGTCGACTCCGCCGGGCACGAAAGAGATTGCGGCCGTTTGTCGTGAAATTGAAATTTTAGATAGCTTCTTCGGATTGCCTGTTTTGCGGACGATTGGATTGCTCATACCTCTGGCGATGGTGACATGCGCGGCCGAGGCATGGGGCCAGTGTGCCGGAGATGTTGGAACGCCGCATGGGGCTGCAAACTGCACCACCCGCAGCGCTCCGCAATCTGGAACCGCGAGCATAGACCCAAGTCATTCCTATAGCTTGGCGGAGCTTATCGACATCGCAGAGCATAACAACCCTCGCACTCGCATAGCGTGGGAACACGCAAAACAGAAAGCCGACCAACTCGGCATCGAGCGAAGTGCATACTATCCCATCCTGGCGGGTGTGGCCACCTTTGCTGAGGAGCAGATCCTCGAGCCGTTCCCGAAACCCCTCGCTCCCCTGGGCTACATCACTGTCCAAAGTCCGCTCGTGCAGCCGGAAATCACGTTGCAGTATCTTCTCTTCGACTCCGGTAAGCGCAAAGCCAGCGTGGACGCCGCGACTGCCCAGACGCTGGTCGCTGGAGCGAACTTCGTACAGACAAATCAGGACGTGGCGTTTCAGGTTGCTAGTGCATCGTACAAATAGTTCTTTATAATATAAGGCATTTCGAGTACGCTAGGGTATGCCACGCAGCGCCCCTACGATCGTTCTCGATCCTGCGACTCGCTCCACGCTGAACGGTTGGGTGCAAGCCGCATCGACTCCGCAGGCGTTGGCGCTGCGCAGTCGCATTGTCTTGGAAGCGGCTGCCGGTCGGTCTAATCAGCAGATCGCGTCGGAACTGCAAATTCCAGAAGTTACGGTGGGCAAGTGGCGCCGCTCCTTTGCCCTGCAAGCCTTGGAAGGATTGAACGATGCGCCGCGTTCGGGCCGACCGCCTAAACACGATGCCGAGGTATGGCGGAAAGTGCAGACCCTGGCCTGTCAGCAGCCGAAATCTCAAGGGCGTTGGACCGTACGCACCTTGGCGCGAGCGGTGGATTTACCGGCTAGTACGGTGCAGGCGATTTTGAACGCGTCGGAGTTACAGCTCCACAGAATTCGAACCTTCACCTTTAGCCCCGATCCCGAATTCGAAGCCAAGCTGCTGGACATTGTCGGCCTGTATCTGAATCCGCCGGAGAATGCGCTGGTTCTTTGTGTAGACGAGAAGCCCAGTATTCAAGCCCTGGATCGAACCCAGCCGCTACTACCGCTGCGTGCTAAAAAGCCGCGCAGCTGGACCAATGAATATGTTCGGCATGGAACCCAGACCCTCATCGCCGCTTTGGAAATTGCCACCGGGAAGGTGGTCGCTCACATCCGCAACCGGCGCACTTCGGTAAACTTCTTGCGATTCATGAATGAGGTCGTGCGAGCGTACCCTCATCGCGAACTACACGTGGTAGTCGATAACCTGAACATTCATAAAAATGAAGCGGCTCGTCGATGGCTGAGCCGTCATCCCCAGGTCCGCTTTCACTACACTCCTACCCACGCCTCCTGGCTGAATCTCATCGAATGCTTCTTCAGCGTCCTCAGCAAGCAAGGGCTTGCGCATAGCGTGCAACGCTCTAAGCAGGACCTCAAAGAACTCCTCAACCGTTTCCTCTCCAACTACAACCAGACCTGCAATCCGTTCACCTGGACCAAAGGCCCCGAGCAACTTCAGCGCATTATCGAAACCACCAGGGAGTATCAGGCTGCCCATCCCAAAACGCCGCGCCGCCGCCGAGCCAAACGAAAAAAGAGCGATTCTATAAAGGATTAACGGGACGATGTACCAGTGCATATTACAAGCTCTTGACTGCACAGGAGCGCCTGCAGGCCGCCAAGGACACTCTCAATACGGCGCAAACTACGCAGGATGAAATCCGGGTTGCCAAAGCAGCATACGGGCCCCGCATGAGCTTTTTGGGTTCTGCCGCGCAGACGTCGATCTGGCCCACTGCCAGCTACGGGCAACTTGGCTCGGCGAGCAAGCCCACCTGGTCCGCTTCATTTGAAATCGAATGGCGCATCTTCGACGGCGGCGCTCGCAAGTACGAATTAACAGCTGCCGAATCCACTCGCCGCCAAGCGCAAGACGAAATGACCGATAAGCGCGACCAGGCAACACGGGAAGTCTGGTCCTCGTACATTGCATTTCGTACCGCAATCCGCAAGGAACAAGCCGCGGTCGCGCTCCTGGAATCCGCCCACGCTTCCTACTCGGCCTCCCTTGATGCCTACAAATATGGCGTCAAGAACCTGGTCGACGTGGTCACCGCCGAGAAGCAGTTGGCCCTGGCCCGGCTCTCAGGAGTATCCGCTCGCTCCGACCTTTTTCTCCAGGCGGTCAATCTAGAATTCGTCACCGGTAATCTGTTGCGAACACGTCCGCCTGCCACTAAACCACAAACCCAAGGTGGGTCGAAACCATGAAAATCGTCCATAGGCAGGTCGCGCTGCTTGCTGCGCTCAGTTCCGCGGTCACGGGCTGTGCACGCGCGCCATCGGTTGACGTCCTCGGCTCCTTCTTTCCCATCTGGATGGTTTGCGCAAGCACCGCCGTGATTCTTACTTTTCTTGCGCGCAAGCTCTTACTCCGATACAAGCTCGAATCGCACGTCGGTCCGGTCGCACTCTTCTATCCGAGCCTCGTCATCTTGTTCTCCTGCCTGCTGTGGCTTATCTCTTTTCGATAAGGACGTACTGTGGAACCCGCACTTGAAAGCCCGCGCCGCAAACGGCTTGGCCGAAGCATTGGAATTGCAACCGTGGGGGTGGCTGCGGTGCTGTTGCTCGTCGTTCTTCAGCAAACCAAAAAGCACCCGCGGACGGACGACGCCAACGTAAGGGCAAACTTTATCGAAATTGTTGCCGAGGTCAGCGGTCGTCTCGTCGAACTGCCTGTGAAGGACAACGCGTTGGTCAAGAAAGGCGACCTTCTGTTCGCGATTGACCCACGCCCTTACGAATATGCACTTCGCCAGGCACTCTCCGATCAGGCGGATTTGGAAGAGCAAATCATCGACGAGGGGCGCAAAATCGCCGCACAGAACAGCGCCGTGGAAGCAGCGCGCGCAACTCTCGTGCAGTCGACCACTGGAATAAACACCGCGACCAGCAGCGTAGATGTCGCCAGCGCGACGGTCTCGCGGGCGCAGGCCACCGCTGCTGCCGCGCACGCACAACTGATCCTCGCCACAAACAACCTGAACCGCATCGAGCCATTGCTTGAAAAGCAGTACGTCACCGTGGAGCAAGTCGACACCGAACGTACCGCCTTGAGGGTGGCTCAAGGAAACTATGACGAAGCGCAGGCGGCACTCGTGCAGGCACAGGCGCAGCAGGCCCAGGCCGAGTTCCGCCGGCGCGAGGCCGATTCTCAAGCTGCCGAAGCGCAGGCCAAGCTCGCCCAGTCGATTCATGCCATCGACCGGATAGAAACGCTCATATCCGAGCGTCCTGCGAAGTCCGCAAAAGTGGATAACGCGCGGCTCGATCTGGAGCGCTGTCGCGTGCTCGCCCCCTTCGATGCCTACGTGACGAACATGAACATTTCGATAGGCGCCTATGCTCATCCCGGCGGCGCGATGTTCACTCTCGTCGACACCCGCGCCTGGTGGGTGGTCGCGAACTATCGCGAATCGGATTTAAAGAGTATTCATCGGGGCGGCCGCGTCGACGTGTACCTGATGGAACATCCCGATCGCGAATTCAATGGTGTGGTAGAGAGCATCGGTCACGCGGTCTTCCCGGAAGACGGAAAAGTTTTGGCCGGCCTCCCCGACATCGACAAAACACTCAACTGGGTGCATCTCTCATCGCGGTTTCCTGTCCGGGTCCGGGTGGAACATCCCGACCCTTCGCTCTTTCGTATCGGAGCCTCCGCCGTGACCGTGGCAAGGTGACAAATTGCGGCGCATTTGGTGAGGTGGATTAACCAGTTTCGGCAGGACTTGCAGCCTACTCCGGGGCGGCTAGGCACATCGCTGCGGATTGTTCTGGCCACTATCCTCACGTTGATTCTCTTGATGACGTGGCAAATTCCCTCGGCCGCATTCGGTTTGTATATGGTCTTCCTTCTCGCGCGAGACTCGCCTTCGGTGTCCATGCGGGGAGGCATCGTATCGATCCTTACGCTGGCCGTCGCGGTAGTTACGGAACTTGCCGTCGTCATCCTGACAGACAACAGTCCCATATCCCGCGTCCTAAGCGTCGCCGCTGTCAGCTTCCTTGCGGCAATGGTGATGCGCGCCACCACCATGCCCAACAATGGCGTCACATGGGGATTCATGTTCTGCACTCTCATCGCGAATTGGGAGTTTCACGCGCCCGCAGAGGCCCAGGTGAAGAATTCGCTTTGGCTGGTGGGCGCCGGCGCCGTGGCGGTCGGGTGCTCTGTGGCAATCGAATACATGTTTGGAGCGACAAATCCGGTGGCGAGATTACAGGAACAACTCCGGACAAGATACAGAGCGTTGGAAAACCTCTTTACGGTAATCGCCAACCGAGCCGCCGCGGACGAAGTGTCCGCAGCAACTATTCAGGTCAGTCGCCTTGCTGCGTCCGGCCAGGCAACCATGCAGGAGCTTTATAACGCGATTGTCGACAGGGACCTGGATCCGGGGCCGCTTCCGATTGGATCGCGTGTGCACATCAGCATACTGGCTCAACTCATGGATATTTCGGCAGCTTTCGCTTCACAACATCCCATCATTAGCGACCCGCAAACTGCGCGACGTTGCGCCCGAATTGCAGCGGGGTGTCACCAATTGGCGTTTCCTGACGCGTCGACACTGGAAAGACAGGCTGAATTTAACGCGGAACCACCTTCGACTCTGCTCGATCGCGTCGAGACGATGCTTTATACCATTCGCGGTATGCCGCAGCAGGATCGTTCGGCAAACGGGAAGGAACTCATCGCCTTGCCGACAAAGAACGTTCCTCTCCTTGTTCCGGGTGGGCTCAGAAATCAAGATAACGTCGCATTCGCCCTCAAGTTGAGTTTGTCTGCGACCGTCTGCTACATCTTCTATCACGCAGTAGACTGGCCGGGAATTTCAACATCGGTCACCACTGTGTTCTTCACAGCGCTGGGCTCCACCGGCGCCTCCAAACAGAAGCTCGCATTCCGCATTTTGGGTGCGGCCATCGGTGGCCTTGTTTTTGGCATTGGAGCCACGGCATTGCTGTTTCCTCAGATGGATTCAAATTACGTCGCTGGTTGTTCTGGTAGCGGCGATCGCCTTCATCGCTGCGTGGTGCGGAACCGGCCGGCGTTTCAACTATGTTGGGTTGCAGATTGCTCTCGCCTTTTACTTCGTGGCCTTTGAGGGGTTCGGTCCACCCACGGAGTTAGCTCCAGCTCGCGATCGTTTTGTAGGAATCCTCGTAGCCCTGGTCGTCATGTGGTTTATCTTCGACCAAATGTGGCCCGTACGAACAGTTACCATCATGCGTCGCGATCTGGCCTCCGTCCTGCGCAGCGATGCAAGGCTCCTTCAACTCGCTGAGGCCGGGCAGCCGATGAGTAAAGAGCTTCGCGAGGCGAATGGTCTACGCGATCAAATTGGCAAGAAGGTCGCGGGGCTCCGCTCCATGAACGACGCAGTAGAATTCGAATTCGGCGTGGACCGTGAGCTGCACCTACATGCGAGCCACGCGATTTTGCGAGCGGCTTTCAGTGCAGTGGCGATGTTCTGGAACCAGCTTGTGATTCTTTACAGCGCGGAAGATGAGGATTTTCTGCGCGATCCCAGACTGATCGAGATGCGTCGCGCCTTCGCTTCGGAACTGAATACGATGGCTGAAGCCGTAGCTCATAAAGCCACTTACAAACCTGCACTCACCAGCAGTGCTTTAGAAAGGACTATGCTCGACCATCCTCGTTACGGAGAGTATGTTCAAAACACTGGGCACTGGACCTGAAGGGTACAGGCATACGGGTCAATGTGCTCCCGCCGGGGGCTACAACGACGCCAGGTCTCCTCAATGGGCTGGCGAAGACGGGAATGCCAGAAGCTCTTCTTGCCGGTCTTGCCAGTCGGCACCACTCGAACATGTCGGCAATCCGGACGAAACGGCTGCCGTGGCCTTGTTCCTCGCCTCCGATGACAGCAGCTTCATGACAGCAAGCGAAGTATTCGTTGATGGCGGTCTGGCGCAGGTCTGATTCCGTGTGAGAGGGGGCTGCGCCATGGGATCTCCTCTCGAAATAGCTAATCAATAACGGAAATTGCCGATGCTTTCTTTCATAAACGATCCGAATGAGTTGAAGAGCAGGCGTGCGCTGGTCACCGGAGGATCGCGCGGCATTGCCGGCGCGATTGTCCGGCGTTTGCTCTCCGCCGGAGCGCGGGTGGTTGCTGTCGCCCGCAATCCAGTTGAGGATTTTCCTGCCGACGCGGCATGGATACATGGCGACGTAAGCAGCGTGGAGGGCGTGCAGGCGATCGTCGAACAGACGTCTGCAATTCTTGGCGGCGTGGACATTTTGATTAACAATGCAGCATCGGGCTGGATTTATCCCGGCGGCTCACTGACGATTCCCGACTCCGGGTGGCAGGACGACTTTAATACAAACTTCTTCTCGGCGGTGCGCCTGACGGCTGCACTTTTGCCGGGGATGCTGGAGCGCAAAAGCGGCGCCATAGTCAACATTTCTTCTGGAGCGGCGCTCACTCCTCCGAGTGGCGCGATGATCCACTATTCGTCCGCGAAGGCGGCAATGAATGCGTGGAGCAAGACGCTTGCTACCGAAGTAGCGCCGCATGGTGTGCGCGTGAACACGGTGACCCCAGGCAACGTCGCGACGCCTGGAGCGGATGTAGTGCGCGCCGACTTTACGAAGGCTTTGGCATTACCCCGGAGGCCATGACTGCCGCGATTCCTTTGCGCCGAATGGGCATTCCGCAGGACATCGCAGAGATGGTTGGATTTCTCGTTCCGGATCGCGCCGCCTGGATCACAGGCTGCAACTTCATTGTGGATGGTGGACAGAATCCGACCGTATAAACAGGCACTGCGGCCAGACTGATTCAGCAACACTGAAGGAGAGGTTTTTTATTCCTTGGCCGATAGGCGCGCGTTGCTCCGATCTGAGATCACCCTCGCTCCTAACACGACCACAGGGAAGCATCGCCGACCGGACAAGTTGCTTCGGTAAACACATCGCCATGAGAACGAAGTCCCGTTGACTCTCGCTATTGCTAACGCTCTACGTTCTTCCTCGCTCAACCTCTTCCTGCGAGAGGAGGCCTCACTCGGTCATGTGGTCCAACGTGGCTAACATGAACGACGGATTTCCCTCCGAATATCGGTGAAGCACCACGGTTAAGCCGTCCGGCAGACTAGCGTCCGGCGACTCGGCGGCCAAATACACAGCGATTTCCGTTTCCCGCAGCGGCTCCAAAGCCACCTCATCACGCAACTGATGGATCAAGAGATCTTGCTTCAGCGTTCTTCAGAGCGTTCCGCACAGATGTACAAATGCGAGCCGCACGAGACAGCGTCTTACCCGCACTTGGTGCCGCTTTCCAGAATCGCGAGGGTGGTCGGGGTCACCAGGATGGCGCCGACACCGCCACTTCATTTAACTTCCAGAATCCGGGCACTTCCAGGATTTTGTCACTCCGGTTCCTTTTTCGATTGCTTTTCGCGCCCTGTTTTCAGCGAAATTCAATTGGATAGTCGGTTGCATTGCTTGTGATCGGTTCTCGGATGAAAGGACCGCAAAGAATTCTTATGGAGATTCGAAATGACGAAGCCTGAGATGACCATGCAGTATCTCGACATCCCTTTGACTGACTTGCAGCGCGAGTTTCACCTGGCCCGTTCACAACCCCGGCATCTGACGCCGCAACCGAAAGCGCATCTTGCTTCGCGTCGTGCCGGTTTAGATGGCGTCGTTGATTCCGTGCTCGCCACTCAACACGTGATGGAAATGTTCCGCCGTGCCCTTCCTGATGGCCATTCGCGCCGTTGCCTCGATCGGCTCTCTAATCGCCTCACCAAAATCCTCTCCAGAGTTCGCAAACTCAACACTCGGTAAAGTGCTCACGCCGGCGAGGCGAGCGCACCAAATTCGGATGTAAGCAATGCCGATTTCTCCCCGTGCTCCCCTCAAGACCCAAGTACTGCAAAATGTGCATTGCGCCTGGGATTTAACTACAGCGCGACCGCAACACAGCACCGGAGATTGCCTCCTGTTGGGCTCTCGCGGCGCGGATCTCATCGTCAACCTGATTTGAGCTTCTCTTCGGCATACAGCGACAATTCGATCATGCGCTCGAGCAGCTGCTCTGAGGAAATACCTGCGAAGTTCCTCAGCACCAGCTCCTTGACGTAGAGGCGCACCAGATAGCGCAGCTGCAGGGCACGATTTTTCGTCGCGAACACGAAGTCACGATGCCCGCTGTTGACGATGATGAGGTTGCGTTCAACATCGAACCGGGATCTCCATAGCTCGCCCGCCGCCCGTTCGAATGTGTAGCCTGGCAGGCCACGCGCGTTGACGATCGCCTCGTTCATTGAGGTCTCGAGACTGGCGGTGATCGTTACTAAGGCCTCCGCGGTGCAGGTGACCTCGCGCTGCCTGACCAATACCTTCAGGCGTGCAAGACCCGGCGTAGAGGGCGCCAAGTACTCGACTTCCTGGTCGACTGTGTTCGCGAGTAAGCCGCCGCCTGCGGTGATCTCCCAGGAAAACTGCAGGTCATCCTCCACGCGCCGGCGGGATCGATCTCGCGGCAGCGCGCGAAAGCGCCGCCGCTCATTGACGGGTGTGGTGCTGGAGGCCGGTGAGATGACCACGCTGAATAGAGGTCCCGCGTAATCGAAGAACTGTCTCTGTATCCCGGGATTGAAGCTGGGTTCCGCTACGCCGAGATCAGGGGGCCTCTCCTCTCCTGTTGCCAGACCAACCTCGCCGGCGCTTGGCCGCGGCGGTCCGCTCTCGCTGCGGGCGCGCGCCTGGATGTCGAACCAGTCGTACTCTTCGGGTGGGAGAGCGAGAAGCGCCTCGCGAAACGCGCGCTGAATTGCACGCAGCGACTGTTGACTCGCCTGTTCTTCCTCCGCCCGCTGTTGGGCCTCGATGAGCCCATTCAGATGCGCCTCAAGAGGCTGCAGCGCTTCGGACAGGGCTGCATAGCGCTCATCGTGGATGATGCCGGTGCGCGTGCTGGGTGTGAGGTTTAGAAACGGCACGTCAATAAGCCCCTGCAGACACCTGGAGGACCAAGGTGCATGCTCGAGCCCTGGAAGTGTCGCGATGTCCTCGATAACTCGGGTCCCCGTGCGAGTGAGCGCGACCCGACAACTGTCGGCAGGCTCCGCGAGATAGAGTTCGGCGTATGCATCGCCGAATGGTGTCCGGACCGCCGGTAATTGATGCAGCAGCCGACCCTCGTACGCGCGCGGCTCGACTTCGTACTGCTTGCGCGCGAGCTTGTCGATGACCGTCACACGAACCTTCGCGCTTCGGATCCGATCACGCAGTTCCGAGGCCAGATACCACTGGATCTTCTCGCCAGACAGTATTCGGATCCCCTCAAGCAGCGGGCTGATGCGAAGTTCTGTGCCGCGTTCGGCGAACAGGACCCGCCGTGGGCTCACCGTGTAGCTCGAGTCACCCTTGCTCATCGTCATTTGGTAAGACCGTTGGTCGCTACCGGCGGAGATCATTGTGAGCTGGTCGCCGACCGTCCAGAAGGACAGCAGGCCGATGCCGAACTCTCCCTGCAGGCCGTTTCCAACCCCTTCTGCTTTCAGCCGCCGCTTGATCGAGTCGCAAATGTGCGTCGCGACGTACTTGAAGTTCGGTTGGCCCTCGTCATCGCGTGGCACGCCATCGCCGTCATCTTTGATCGAGAGATAGTGCTCGCCGTGCTGCCGGCCGCGCGTGATCGTGACAGTTTTTGCGTGCGCATCGATGCTGTTCTCGACGAACTCGGCGATCGCCTTCAAAGGATTGCTCTGCGAGAGCGCGATGATGCGGATCGCGTTCCAGTCATCGCCGATCTTGAGCTTGCCGCGGTCGGCCGCCTTACCCTGCCGAGAGCCCTTCGACTTCGGTCCGCGTACGACCGGACCGTTTTCCCAGTCGCGAGACACGGATAGCTCCTCTTCGCTCACGATGTCGATCCTGTCTTACGACGACGCGGCGATTGTGCGAGCGGCGGCTGCCACTCGCTGAGTGCTATGACCGATCCCGGTTCCGTGACCCGGTTGACATACCGGCTGTCAGCCGTGACAAACAGCCCCTTGTGTATGAGCGCGAGCGCGTGATAGGCTGCATCGTAGAACGACACTTCGTAGCGGCGGGTCAATTCCAGGGTTTTCGCGAGCCAAGGTTGAGATGGCGACGCCTCCTCGAGCCTAAACTTCATCAGCGCAGACAGCCAGCCCGAAGCATGTATCGGGAAGCGTCGCGCGATCGTATTGCCGACTTCATAGAGCCACAGCGCCGGCAAGAGCGCGTGCACCGTCTCATCCCGGATCGCAGTGCGCAGGAGTAGCGCTTTGTCCGCGTCCGGCTCGTCATCCGATGGCAGCACCCATTTGAGCAGGACTGACGCATCAGGCACCACTAGTGGAATTGGCATTTAGTGGCCGCGCTCCCGATCTTCGCGGATCCACCTCGACACTTCCTCCGTGCTGATTTTCGGCAGTTGTGTGCGCAGGGCCTCCATCTCACGCACCGCATCGCTGCGCCGGCGCCGAGTGATCCAGGCGCGTAACGCGTCGTTGATAGCCCGGCTGCGCTCGCCAGCTGGGACTCTGCCTAGGAACGTCCAGGTGTCCTCGTCAATCATCACGTTGATGCGTTTGCTCATTGCGGCGCGTGCTCCAATAAACATCTAGTGTGTATATCATTACACACTAATGCACTGCCGTCACGTTATCGTTTGTTCCGCACATCCAACTGACAAACGGCCCGGGCAACCGGACCTGAACAACGATTTCAATCGGAGATAACCGTGTTTTCGCGTGCGTGAGAGAGTGAGACCTCCGAATGCTGAGTTCCAAAGTTGGCAGGCTGAAGCCTGTACCGAGCCGAATGCGTGACTGTCCGGATCCAGTTCTTGACATAAGCCAAGAGTCCTCATAATATATGTTGTACCGACATATATGCTGCCGCAACCTATTGACCGGGAGTTAAAGAAGGGCAGTGCCGAGCTCTTGATTCTCTCGCTGATAGAGCATCGGGCGAGGCACGGATACGAGATCAGCAAGCTGATCGAGGATCGATCGGGTGGCGTGCTCAAATTCAATGTAGCTTCGTTCTATCCATTGCTGTACCGGCTGGAGCAGCGCGACCTGATTAGCGGACGTTGGGTGGAGAAAGCAGGCCAGCGGCGGCGCCGTTACTACAAGCTGACCGCGGCGGGCAAAGAAATGCTAAAAGCTCAGCGGTCTACTTGGCTCGGTTTGGTGGATGCGATTCGCCGCATCACGGAGGCGGAGAATGCCTGACTGGCGAAAAGAGATACGCTCTGTGATTGCCGTACTGAATCTTGCGGCAACACGGGAATCTGAGATCGTGGACGAGTTGAGCCAGCATCTGCTCGATCGGCGCGAAGAGATGCTGGCATCCGGCATGAAAGCCGAACAGGTTGACGAAGCTCTGATGCAGGAATTGCATGATAACGCGCTGATTGCCGGACTGAGAGCAACCATACGCCGCGAACGGCCGCCACTGCCGGTTGGCGGAGACAGCACCGGACAGCTACTTGAGCTTATATGGGTCGATCTGCGCTACGGTGCGCGTTTGCTGCTTCAGAGCCCCGGTTTTGCGATCGTTGTAATAGTTTCGCTCGCTCTTGGCATTGGCGCGAACACGGCGATCTTTCAGCTGCTGAACGCCGTACGCTTGCGCACGCTCCCCGTGGCAAAGCCCGAGCAACTGGCCGCGGTCCGCATCGTCGATTCACCCCATTGCTGTACGGGCGACTTCTACTCTGACCACGCGGACCTTACCGGCGGACTTTGGAATCACATGCGTCGCGAGCAACAAGGATTCTCTGAAATCGCGGCCTGGTATCCGAGGACCCTGAACCTTGGTGCGGGCGGTGAAGCCCGCCATGTGGATACCTTGATGGTAAGCGGCAACTTCTTTGAAGTCCTTGGCGTCCAGCCGTCGCTCGGACGACCGATTTCTCTGCCGGACGACTATCGCGGCTGCGGCGCGCAGAGCGCAGTTGTGAGCTATGGTTTTTGGCAGCGAGAGTTCGGTGGCGACCGCGCCGTGCTGGAAAGGAAGGTCAGGCTAAATGGCTACGCATTCCAGATCGTCGGCGTGACGCCGCCCGACTTTCATGGCGTCGAGGTAGGGCGGACCTTCGATGTTGCGATTCCGCTGTGCGCTGAGGCAGTTTTTTCCAGAAAAGGTTCTCTGATGGATAGCCCCGTTTCATGGTGGCTTACAACGATTGGCCGCTTAAAGCCCGGCTGGACGTTGGGACGCGCTTCCGCGCAGTTAGCCGCGATCTCTCCGGGAATATTCGCGGCAACGGTGCCCGCCGAATTCGATAACCAGGCAAGAAGGGACTACCTTTCATTTCGTTTGGGCGCCGTCCCTGCTGCAACTGGCTTTTCTATGCTGCGTAGCGGCTACCAGGAGCCTCTTTGGTTACTGCTGGCCCTTTCCGGGCTGGTACTGTTGATCGCCTGCGCCAATCTCGCGAATCTTATGCTTGCGCGGGGCAGCGCCCGGCAGCGTGAAATGGCGTTGCGATTAACGCTTGGTGCGTTACGCTCGCGGCTGATTCGGCAGTTGCTGGCTGAGAGTCTATTGCTCGCCGCTTTAGGAGCAGCCGCGGGAGCAGGACTGGCCCAGATCCTGAGCCGGGCGATGATTACGTTTCTGAGCACGCAACAGGAGCGCATTTTCCTGGAATTGACTCTGGATTGGCGCGTCCTGGGCTTCGTGACGGGCTTGGCTGGTCTGGCCTGTGTTCTATTCGGGCTGACTCCGGCGATCAAGGCTTCCCGCACCGAACCCAATGTGGTGCTGAAGGCGAGCGGACGCGGTCTTTCGGCTGATGGGGAAAGCCTCTTGCTGCGGCGCGCGTTGGTTGTGTCGCAGGTAGCGCTTTCGCTTGTGCTCCTGATAAGCGCGCTGTTGTTTGTGCGGACTTTTCAAAATCTCATGGTGGCGAATATGGGGTTTCAGGACGATCACGTCCTGGTTACCGATTTTGACTACTCGCCTTTGAACTTGCCTCAAGGCAGCCAAATGGCGTTCAAGCGGGCTTTACTTACTCGCATTCAAACCATTCCGGGAGTGAGCTCAGTTGCGGAAGTCCTGTTTGCTCCTTTGAGCCATGGCGACTGGGACGATAACGTGGACATTCCTGACGGTCCGCAAAGGCAAGATGTTCTGTTCAATCGAGTGAGTCCCGGATATTTTCAGACTATGGAAACGCCGCTGCTGGCCGGACGGGATTTCAACCTCTCCGATACGCCGGCATCACCGCGCAAGGCCCTCGTCAATCAGGCATTCGTGCGCAAGTTTTTCGCAGGCTCAAATCCGCTGGGAAGAACGTTTCACGACGCCGGCAAACCGGATAAAACATATGAGGTGATTGGCTTGGTGGCAGACACCAAATACTACAGCCTGCGTGAGAAACCAGATCCGATTATCTTTGTCTCATTTACTCAGGCCAACGGACCGGAAGAGCATTCAACGCTGGTGATTCGTTCAAGCGAAGAGTTCCCACTATTGATTTCGTCTATCAAGTCTATGGCGAGCGAGATCAATCCGGCCATGGTGCTGAATTTCACTGGGCTAAAGACACAGATACAGGAAAGCTTACTTCGCGATCGGCTGATGGCAATGTTATCTGGCTTCTTCGGCTTTCTGGCAACGGTTCTGGCGATGATCGGGTTGTATGGGGTGATCTCCTACTTGGTGATACGCCGCAGGAGTGAAATTGGTCTGCGGATGGCACTGGGAGCAAACCGCACCGACATTCTTGTCATGGTGTTGCGCGAGGCTGCGATTCTGTTGGGGATTGGTCTTGCAATAGGGGCCGGGCTGGCACTGGTCGCCGGGAATATTGCGGCCTCTATGCTCTACGGGCTAAAGCCGAAAGATCCGTTCACTCTTGCCGCCGCGATCGCCGCAATGGTTGTTGTCGCGTTAGCTGCGAGCTTGGTGCCCGCGCAACGAGCGGCTACAGCCGATCCAATGTCAGCCTTACGTGAGGAGTAAGTCTGCTGTGCTCGCCTTCGGCTGTTACCGATCATCAGAAAACGTATTTTTTTGGACATCGGCCCGTGGCTCTTTGGCGGCATTGCGGAGTTTGAGTCGAAGGTAGCCCAGATAGCCGTCAGGTAGCGGGTCTTGTTGCAGTTCGGTGATCACAGGTTGAAAGTAGGCGAGTGAACGAATCGGGGGAAGCGGCGGAAGATCCGCAGGCCGGAAGAAGCGGCGCAGTGAGGCCAGCAGCAGAGCGGACTCAACGAGCGAAAGGGAACACCTCGCTCATACAGCCTGCGGGCTAGCCATTGATCCGGCGTGCTCGCTCGCAACGGCGTGTCGGGCAGATCGACGTAGAGGTTCAGAACGGCAGCGACGTAGGCTGGGCCAGCGAGGGAAGTCATTTCTTTCGTCGCCGCGCGGCGGTTTCCTGCTCGCTTTCGCGGACTCGATAACTTTCGCCCTCAATGACTGTGACGTCGGCATGATGCAGCAGGCGGTCCAGCAAAGTGACAATGCAGGTAGCATTGGGGAACACTTCGTTCCATTCCTTGAAAGGTCTGTTCGTTGTCAGGATCACCGACTTGCGCTCATAACGGCGGTTGATTACTTCATAGAGTAAGTCGGCCGCCTTGTCGTCGAAGGAGAGATATCCTACTTCGTCCACGCACAACAAGCCCGTGTTGGCGTAGGTGCGCAGCTTGCTACGACGGCCTTCGGGACCCTGACGCTGCAACTCCTCCAGTATGGCGGCGGCGGAACGGAACAGCACCGAATAGCCGGCTAAGACGGCGGCATGGCAAATGTTTTGGGCAATCATTGTTTTGCCCAAACCGAGGTTCACGGCGGAACTTTTCCCATTTCTCAGCAAGTTGCCCACTTTCAACTGTGCCCTTTCATCGGGCTTGGTTAAGGATTTGAAAGAAGTACTGTCAGTTTTGGAACCACTTAGCCTCGAGAGGGCATTTTCTCAGCGGCTAAAGGCGCATTATCCTCGATTCATGTCTGGTTACCGATCACACAAATGGATCAACAGAGCGAGCGACCTGCTTTATGGAAGCTGATCACGCCGCCGCACGCCGGTGCCTTGGTTTTGGGGATAGCGACATTCTGCTCTGCGTTGCAAGCAGACTGGCGCCAAAGAAGGGACTCGAGTACTTGATTCCAGTGATGCCGGCGGCCATAGCGCAATTTCCGTCGATTCAGCTCGTCCTCTTTGGAGAAGGTCCCATGCGCAAAAGTCTATGCCGAGAAGCCGCGAGGCTGGGTGTTTCCGGCCACGTCCATTTTCCGGGTTTTCGTCCGGACATTCCGCAATTGCTCGCCGCGTTCGATATTATCCTCCAACCATCATTATCCGAGGGGCTATCTATTTCGCTCCTCGAGGCAATGGCCGCGGGCCGGCCGGTTATTGCCTGCAACATCCAAGGGAACAGAGAGGTCATCAGACACGGAGAAACCGGCCTCTTAGTGCCTCCCGCCGATTCAGCCGCTTTGTCGGATGCCATCGCCAAAGTGCTTTCCGATCCGGCAGCCGCAAAGACCATGGGAAGAAATGCGGCGATCGAGTGCCGGGCGCGCTTTTCCCAAGAACGCATGGTTGAACAAACCATAGCAATTTATGACCGCGTCTGTTGCCGGACCTCTAATTCGCCGGTCACGATAGGTAAAATCATTCCGGCTCGGGGGCCTCAATCAAGGACAGCGTCAAAAACGCAGCAAACGTCTAAAGAAACAAGTATCCATACGCACTAACACGGCATCATTTCTTTCAAAGACAGGGTTCTTAATGGGAGACAAACTGAATATGCGCGATCTGATTTTCGGGCAGATCGACTGGGTCATCCGGAACACCAGCAGTGGCTTGAAGTCACGAATTCGAGGGCTGCTCCCCTCGCAACTGAAGGAGCATCGTATCCTGGCGGGGCCATTGCGTGGTCTATCGATCGTCGCGTCTTGGCAGCAGTACCACACCGCCATGATCGGAACCACTGAACCCCCACTCATAACGTGGTTCGAGCGGAACGTCAACCGGGGAGAAACCTGGCTGGATATTGGCGCGAACTACGGGTACACGGCGCTGGCGCTCCGGCAGTGCGTCGGCGGTAAAGGGCGTGTTTTTGCGTTCGAGCCAAAGCTAAGCACCTGTGGCTGCCTGGCGCAAACAATGGCTGTGAACGGGTTCCTGGAAGTCACGGTGGTACCCATGGGCTTGGGGAAGCCGGATCACCTGGAATTGAAGACACTCGCGGTGAACGGAGCAATGGTAGATAGCCTTAGCGAGGGAGATAGTAAAGAGACCATTCTTGTTTCCCGCCTCGACTGGATGTGGCCGCAAATCTGCGGCAACGAACAGCGGATAGACGGCGTGAAAATCGACGTTCAGGGAATGGAACTCGAAGTCTTGCAGGGCATGAAATCTCTACTCGCGGCTTACACTCCAAAGCTCGTGCTCGAGCTACACCGTGGTGTAAGCCGACTTGCCGTCATCGACCTGCTGGACGAGTGCGGCTATGAGCCGCACGGAGAGCCAATCTACAATCTGCCTGAAGAGCGGTCAGGCCCCCTGTATTGCGACGACCGGAGCTATGTTTTCTTATCAAAACAAGTTCCATTGGTTAGAAACGAAGGCGGTTCGATCGTAAGCGCTCTCAGATAGACGTACCCCTGGCCGCGATGGTGTATCTCGTTGTCAATCGCATACAGAATCGTGCCGATCCCGTGCTCTCCCATTGTCCGGACGCCTTGTCAACATCCGAATCGCCTGCCGGAAGTGTCAGTGACAGCGTGCGGCGAACGTGGTCCAAGGAAGCCTGGATCCGAAATCGGCGTAGCTGGTTGGCTCGTTGGTGTTCGAGCGCTCTGGTCTAAGAGGCGCTTGGCAACACCTGCCTCTCGGCGCTGCGTAATACCAAACGGGTTGGGGATCCTGCGGAGAACAACAGCGAAGACTGTGGCGGTGTGTTACCGATCATCAGAAAACGTATTTTTTTTGGACATCGACCCGTGGCTCTTTGGCGGCATTGCGGATTTGAGTCGAAGGTAGTCCAGATAGCCGTCAGATAGCGGGTCTTGTTGCAGTTCGGTGATCACAGGTTAAAAATAGGCGAGTGAACGAATCGGGGGAAGCGGCGGAAGATCCGCAGGCCGGAAGAAGCGACGCAGTGAGGCCAGCAGCAGAGCGGACTCAACGAGCGAAAGGGGAACACCTCACTCATACAGCCTGCGGGCTAGCCATTGATCCGGCGTGCTCGCTCGCAACGGCGTGTCCGGCAGATCTACGTAGAGGTTCAGAACGGCAGCGACTTAGGCTGGGCCAGCGAGGGAAGTCATTTCTTTCGTCGCCGTGCGGCGGTTTCCTGCTCGCTTTCGCGGACCCGATAACTTTCTCCCTCAATGACTGTGACGTCGGCATGATGCAGCGACGGGGCCTTGTCCATTTGTTTGTGGAAGCACCGGGCGCTCGCAGACGTGACATGGCTTGTACCCGGGCCACTGGATCTTTCAACGAGTGCAGCGGCAACTAGCTCCCAGGATGCACACTGTGTGCATTCTTGTGCAGATCTCGTCAATATAACGAAACGTAATCCGCTGGCGGCATCGATTTCAGGCGCTCATGGCTAAAGATAGTTAGCGGTCGCATGATGTTCCTATACGGCTTGGACGACTGGCGCTGCATATTTACTCCATGAAATATTTCGTAGGGTATATAAGGCAAGAAAACTCCCAATTGCCACCGAGCTCAGCCATTTCCGACACTAAAATGTAAGTCGACATAGCAGGACACTTTCTGAGACTCTCTGTGTTTCGGGCAGCTTGTTACGGCAGTGTGTGCAATATTTATGAACAGATTACGACGATAGTCGGGCGCGAGCCGCTGCGATAAATTGAGTAATTTAAAAGAATCCCCTCGTACAAATCCAACGGACGTTACCGTGCGCGGATGCGGATCTTTGGGCAACATTTCCTGTAAAAGTCGCTTAACTTGCTAATGGAGATGTCATGAAAACGAACAATATGCTGCTGGCGCAGCCAGCGTTAATTCCATTAACCCTTGAATCTCGCCCTCAGTTTGAGGCCAACTATAACCGTGTTTCCTTTTTGCTGCAGCATTCTGTGTGCGAGTCCGAGCTGTTCAGCATGCCTTCGCTGATCGACCTGGCTCAGCGGCTGTCAAACATTCCTAACGCGGTCTATTTCAATGTGGGTCAGTTGGGCGTGGGACACGGATGGGATTTTTGCAAAGACTTCTCAGCTCGTGAAGCTCTCGATAGAATCGAACGTTCAGATGCATGGATGATTCTTAAGAGTGTGCAGCGCGAACCTGCTTATAGCGACGTTCTGCACAGCATATTGCGGGAAGTGCACCAGGCCAGCCGTCGTGAATATGAAGGGCTCATTCACCGCCAGAATATTAGCATCATTCTCACCTCGCCCAACCGAATCACGCCGTACCACATTGACGCGGACTGTAACTATCTACTTCAAATCCACGGATCTAAAACCATCCATGTGTTTGATGGCTCAGACCGATCCGTGGTCACGCCACAGGAACTCGAACGATTCTATCTTGGCGATGTCAACGCAGCCCAATACAAGCCAGAGTTGGAAGCAAAAGCGAAACAATATAACCTCGTGCCGGGCTTAGGCGTTCACGTGCCAGTAACCTTCCCGCACTGGGTGCAGAATCACGATAACGTTTCCGTTTCAGCGAGCATAAATTTCTGCTTCAAGGACGAGACGATACCAAATCTACATCGCATCAATCATTACTTGCGGCGAGCGCGCTTAAATCCAAGGCAACCGGGTCAGTCAGTTTTATCAGACTCCGCAAAGAAAATCGCTGCGAATGTCTTCGAAGCCGTTCGGCAGGGTAAGCGGGCGTCCGCTCAGTCCAATTGAGGTAAAGGCTCAGATCGTTTCGAAAAGGAGCCGGAAGCGTGAGCCGACCGGCCACGAAAGGCCACTCGAATCAACGCGCGTTTCCAGAGCCGCGACCGCAGCGGAGCCGTCTTGGGCATTTGCACCGGGAAGTGGCTATGGTTACCCTTTTCAATCAGGCAGTCGCTGCCTGACGACCCGCGCGACTGCGCTGTCCAGGAGCTTCCGAAGAGCGGCCTTGCCCGGTACCAAGCCATATCGACGGCCAGTCCAAATCAACGCGGCCGCGCCCGCAACGAAGATGATCGACATAGCCGCAGTAAGAGATGGCGCTCTGTCTGTAGCAGTGCTACGGATCACTGCCAGAAGCGATAACAGCAGACTCGTTGCGCTTCCCAAGCAGAACACAAGGACCGTTCCCGCTGGCAGGGACCTACGCGCGCGCAGATTCGCGAAAACCAGGCTAGCCGAAACCGCGTGCGCAGCCATGTAAATGGCGGCACCGGCGAGCGCATTTCCGTGAAACAACAAAATTGTTGCGAAGGCGGCAACAGCCACCGCCCAAGCCGTGTTGATGAGCCCAGTTAAACGAAGTGAAAGAATACTGAGCCGCGCCGCCGCAGGCGAAGTACCCGTATGAAACACCGCCGTCGCAAGGGCGACTGCGGCAGCGGCTTCCGCACCGGTATAGGACTTGCCATAGAACAATGGAACTGCCCATGGCAACCCTAAGATGGCGATGCCGGCCAGCAGGAACGCGGTAATCGTATTCGCAGACGTGCAAGCTGCCATAACGCGGTCTGGCGTACGCTCGTTCCCATCGCGGTCCGCCGCCATAAGCGCATAGCTGCTTTCCGACAGGAGGGTCGGAAGTAAGGCAACCATGTTTCGCAGCTGATGGGCGATTGCAAAAAAACCCATTTGAATCATCGAGCCGTCTGACCGGGCAATGAGCGAAGTGAGCCACCAACCAGCGGCATTAACACCAACCAGTCCAGCAAGCTGCACGAGCCCAAACGACCAGACACGCTTCACGATAGGGAGCAGCGGCTCCGGGTCGACGATCGGAATCGGAGAAGCGAGACCGAGCGGCCGAAAAAACAGCAGGCAAATACCAACACTCGCCAGAGCGATTCCGCCCTGACTCAGGATCATCGGAACCGGACCGAAATGCGCTGCAATCGGCACCAGCGAAACCATTCCAAGGCCAGTGCAGCCGGACAGAACGAGTACTCCCAGCAGCCGGTGCTGACCTACCAGAAAGCCCCGGCAGCATTCTAGTGCAATCACTCCTGCCGCCGATAAGGCGGCCCAAGACAATAGACCGGTCAGGCTCTCCTTGTGAAGCAAACGCGCCAGCGGAGCCGCTCCCCACCACAGACCGAGCGCCGCCGCGAGCGCGGAGGCTAACGATATCCACGCCAGGGCCTTCGCAAGTGCCGGATAGCCTCGGCTTCCCCTCGGGTATTGGCCGGAAAAACGGGTGGCTGTTGCACCGATTCCTCCTGCCGCGTAAGTGCCGATGTTATTGGCAGTCGTAATTGCCAGAGAGTAGGAGCCGAATGTCGCAGCGCCCCCTATGCGCGCCGCCAAAATGTTGGCGGCAAAACCTAGGCCACGCTCGATCATAACCGCTGCGCCAAGCGTAGAGGTGCCGCTGAGCAGCCGATGCACTACGTTTCGGGGCACCAATAGCTCAGATGCGGGAGACTCCAACTGTTCTTCTGCTTCTAGTTCGACTGGGATGGTTGCTTGTGTCATGCTGGTGCGGCTGATTGAAGGCCCAATCTCTCATTGCCAGGGCATTACGGCGCCCAGCAGCATTATTTCCTCTCATTTGTCATATCGACAAACTCCATTCCCTCAAATCATGGAATCTACTGTCAATCAATCCGATATGTTTAGGTACTAACAGTCCGATGCTGACTGCTAAATCGAATCTAAACTTTTACTCGCTCTAGATGAGCTGCCAATTCGTTGATTTTAAGGTGAGTTGTCGTTTTTCAGCCAAATGCCAGCGAGCGAGTGGCCCTAAAAGGCTACTTCCGTCCAATGGCGAGTGGTCAAGAAGTAATATTACCGAGCTCCTGAAAGCATAAAATGCCAAACTCCCTATGACACAAGAACCCAGGAGTAAGTGTTGTTATTCAGAGCTAAATGAGCAATAAATCAATCATTCAGGGAATTGATTCCAGCAAATGATGAACTGTGATGCCCCAATCGAAGCTCCAATAGATTTGGATTCGGAAGTAATCGATCGCCTTCGGGAGCTGTCTGAAGCGGAAAGCTTGACGCTCGACCACGTGCTGCTTTCCGTATTGCGAACCTTGCTCGAGCGCTACAAAGGCATCGACGCTGGCAACGGATTGCCGGATGATCTCACTTTTCGCGAGGTCTTGCGAGTCTCCGGCGCCATGTTCGAGCAACTCCCGGTCTCAACGATTGACCGACCAGGTGAGGTATCAGTTCCGTCGAACGCAGAGTACCGTCTGGTGCTTTCAGGAACCCCCGTCGGAGGGTTGAAAGGCTTGTTGCGGTATCACGGGTCCGCTTTCAATCAAGCCCGGTTCTTTCGCTTCTCGAGGCATTTCGAGAACCTTCTCTCCGCGATAGCGGCAAATCCGGACCGTTCGGTCTGGACAATCCCTCTGCTCACTCGCGAGGAGCACGAGGAGATCGCAAGCTGGAATCAAACGACGACCGATTATCCGCGCCAGTCGTTAGTCCATGAGCTATTTGAAGAGCAGGCAGCCGTCTGCCCCGCATCGGTTGCAGTGATCTCCGGTAGCGAGAGTCTTACTTATCAGGAACTGAACCAACAGGCCAATCAATTGGCTTGCTACCTGGAACAGAGGGGAGTCGGGCTGGGTTCCGTGGTCGGCATCGCTCTCGAGCGCTCCATTCCCATGGTCGTCGCCATGGTTGCTGTCCTGAAGACCGGGGCCTGCTATCTCCCGTTGGATGCATCCTACCCGCAAGACCGTTTGCGGTTTATGGTCGAGGACTCGGATGCCGAGATGCTTCTTACCGATCAGATCGGCCGCCAGGCCTTTGACGGCATCGCGCTCGATGTCATCGACTTGAATGCCGAACGCGAGATCATCGCCCGGCAATCGATCCAGAATCTAACGCAGAAGGGTACAGCCGAAGCGCTCGCTTACGTGATGTACACCTCTGGTTCAACCGGTACGCCGAAGGGTGTCGAGGTTTTGCATCGCGGCATTGTGCGGCTGGTCAAAAACACCAACTACGTTCAGATCGATTCCACGGATATCTTTGCCCAGATCGCGAAATTTTCCTTCGATGCCATCACGTTCGAGGTCTGGGGCGCACTGCTCAACGGGGGGAAGCTGGTCATTCTCCCCTACGAGACGATCTTGTCCCCGGTACGGTTTGCCGAGGCGCTCCGCAGTTCGAATATCACCTCGATGTTCATAACGGCAGCGCTGTTCAACGTGATGGCGAAGCGAAAACCCGATGCCTTTGGCAGCGTTCGCAATCTGCTCGCGGGTGGAGACGTTGTGTCACCCGAAAGCGCCGGTATCGTGCTCGCCACGGCGCCCCCTGAGCGTCTCATCAATGGCTACGGCCCGACCGAATGCACGACATTCTCTTGTTGCTATCGCATCGATCGAGCAGACCAATCTGGCAGCATCCCAATCGGACATCCCATTGCCAATAGCGAAGCCTATCTCCTCGACAGGTTCTTGCAGCCCGTTCCGGTCGGAGTGCTGGGCGAAATTTATCTCGGCGGCGATGGGCTCGCCCGCGGATATCGCAACCGGCCCGAGTTGACCGCTCAACGTTTCGTTCCGCACGTATTCAGGCCACACAGTGGCGAGCGGCTGTACAAAACGGGCGACAAGGGCCGCTATCGGGAAGACGGCAGCATTGAATTTGCAGGGCGGACGGATCATCAGGTCAAAATCCGCGGACACAGGATCGAGTTAGGTGAGATAGAGGCTGCTCTCCGGAAGCACCCGGAGGTCGCCGACAGCGTAGTGACAGTCAGCGCGCGGCCTAACGGAGAACAGTGCCTGGTCGCGTATGCGGACAAGCGCCCGCACTGCAATCCAAACGAGGAGCAACTCAAAATTTTTCTCGCGCGCACACTGCCCGGCTTCATGGTCCCAACCCACATTGGAATCGTCGATGCCTTCCCGCTCACGCCCGAAGGAAAGATCGATCGAAAGGCCTTGCCTTGCTTTGCATGCCTAAAGAAGCCGGCAGCCGAAATGCCCACAACGGACATGGAGAACCAGATTGCAAGTATATGGAAATCCGTTCTGGGAAGAACATTTGTCGGACTGGACGACAATTTCTTCGATCTGGGTGGAACGTCGCTTCTGCTGGCAGCGGTCGAAAGCGAGTTGCACGCGCGCATGAACGCGTCCATCGCAATCACCGATCTGTTCCGGTTTCCGACGGTGCGCAAGCTGGCCGCCTTCTTAACCGACAACGCAGTCGCGGACAACCGGTTGACATCTGCCCGCGAGCGCGCCAGACGGCAGAAAGACTTACTGCAAAGCCTTCGGAAGCAGCCGGTGGCGTCTTGAATATAAGCGAAAACTGATTTGGGGGATGAATGGGCGACACGGATATCAGGCCAGATAGTATTGCCATCGTAGGAATGGCAGCCAGGCTTCCCGGCGCGCGGAATCACCGCGAATTCTGGGAAAACCTCAAAAACGGAATTGAATCGATTTCTCATTTCGCGGTGGACGAATTGGAGGTTCGGGACGCGGCGCGTCAAGCTGCGGATCCTGCTTATGTTCGGGCCAGAGCCGTGCTCGCGGACACGGAGCTGTTTGACGCATCGTTCTTCGGCATCTATCCGCAGGAAGCGAAACAAATGGATCCCCAACACCGCGTGTTTCTCGAGTGTTGCTGGGAGGCCCTCGAAGACGCCGGTTGCGACCCGTCCGCCGGTAACGCCGTAGTTGGGGTTTTTGCCGGATGCAGTCAGAACAGTTACTTTCTGACGCACGTCTGTCCCGATCAACAATTTGCTCGCGACTACGCGGCAGCTTACCAGGTCGGCTTCTACACCACCATGCTTGGCGCGATCCACGACACGCTTGCCACGCGCGTATCGTACAAGCTGAACCTGCAAGGCCCCAGCATTACTGTGCAAACGGCTTGCTCCACATCGCTGGTTGCGGTCTCGCAAGCCTGTACGAGCCTGCTCACGTACCAATGTGATGCGGCGCTCGCGGGAGGAGTTTCAATCTCATATCCGCAAAAACGCGGCTACCTGTATCAGGCAGGCGGCATGGTTTCGCCCGACGGGCATTGCCGGACATTTGACGAGAATGCCAACGGAACAATTTTTGGATCGGGCGCCGGCGTCGTGTTGCTGAAGCGCTTGGAAGATGCGCTTCGGGACGGAGATCACATTTATGCCGTGATCCGAGGCTCCGCTATCAACAATGACGGCGCGGGTAAGGTTGGCTTCACGGCGCCGAGCGTCGAAGGCCAAGCGCAAGTGATTGCCATGGCCCAAGCGGCCGCCGATGTCGATCCGCGCTCGGTCAGCTACATCGAAGCTCACGGAACGGCAACGCCGCTTGGCGACCCAATTGAAGTGGCCGCTCTGACTGAGGCGTTCAGATCGTCAACGAACGATACCGGATTTTGTGCGATTGGAACCGCGAAGACAAATGTCGGTCATCTCGACGTAGCGGCCGGAGTGACGGGCCTCATCAAGACGGCCTTGTCGCTCGAACACAAACAAATACCCGGAATTCTCCACTTCACACGGCCGAATCCGAATCTCAAATTAGAAAACAGTCCCTTCTTTGTGAATGCCGCGCTGCGCGACTGGGAAACACCATCCGGCGCACCCAGGCGCGCCGGCGTTAGCGCTTTCGGCGTCGGTGGAACTAACGCCCATGTCGTTCTCGAGGAAGCGCCTTCCCAGCCCTCCGAAGCCAGTTCCCAACGGTGCCAGTTGCTTCCCCTTTCCGCCAAATCGCCAGAAGCGTTGCGTGCGGCCGTGTCTCGTCTCAAAACATTTCTGATCGAGCACCCCTCGGTTAACCTCGCCGATGCCGCCCACACCCTGCAAATCGGGCGGCGCCATTTTGATTATCGTGCCGCCGTTGCAGTGGAGTCCCATGAGGACGCGCTCGCGCAGCTTTCAAAATGGGAGCGGTCCGGCAAGCCAGTAAAGACGCGGCCGGAGATGCCGCCCGTGTATTTTATGTTTCCGGGACAGGGTGTTCAATACCCCAACATGGGATTGGAGTTGTATCAGCATGCGCGTGCATATCGGGAAGCGTTGGATGCCTGCGCCGACTTGCTGAAGACCTATCTTGACGCGGATCTTAGAGAAGTGCTCTTCCCTGCTGAAGGCGCTACCGAGCAGACGCGTGCACGTCTGAACCAGACCCAATTTGCGCAGCCTGCGATCTTCGCTACCGAGTATGCGCTCGCAAAGCTTTGGATGAGCTGGGGCATTCAGCCCGCCGGTATGATCGGGCATAGCGTTGGAGAGTTTGTCGCGGCTTGTCTTGGGGGCGTATTCACATTGCCCGAAGCCTTGCGCTTGATCGCCACGCGAGGCCGCCTGATGCAGGATTTGCCCGGCGGCGCGATGCTTTCCGTGAATCTGAGCGAAACCGACGTGTCGGTGATGCTCGAAGGCGATTTGGGCATTGCAGCCGTCAATGGCCCGGCGCTCTGCGTAGTGGCCGGTCCTTACGATCAGATGGCGGCACTCGAAGCGCGGCTCGCCGAAAAGAACATTCAGCACCGGCGCCTCCATACGTCGCACGCGTTCCATTCGTCCATGATGGATCCCATTCTCGAGCCGTTTGCGGCGTGCGTGCAGAGGGTCGAACTCGCGCCGCCGCGAATTCCTTACATTTCGTGCGTCACGGGCTCGTGGATCAAGGACGAAGAGGCTACGAGCGTTGAATACTGGGCTCGCCACTTCCGGCAGCCAGTCCGGTTTTCAGATGGAATCGCGCATCTGCGGAAGGACTCGAAAAATCTTCTACTCGAAGTAGGGCCAGGCAGGATACTGCAAGTTCTCGCACGCAAGCATCCCACGGCGGATCGGGGCGAGCAGATTGTCGCGTCGTCATTGACAGAACCCGTTTCCACAGAAGACCGCGGAGACTATCGTTCCGTGCTGACCGCTCTCGGCACGCTCTGGACCGCGGGTGTGAAACCGGATTGGGTATCCGTTCACGAAAACGCCAAACGGGCGAAAGTCTCGCTGCCCACGTATCCATTTGCGCGTGAACGCTATTGGATCGAGGCGTCAGAGCAGGTTTCAGAAGCAACAGCAGAAATGGCCGCCGAACAAGGCGCCGCGCAAAAAGGAAAAGGAGTGCAAATGTCTCAAGTAACACCCGCCGCGGGACGGCGTCCCCGGTTTGTATCGGCGTTGATCGGTATTCTGCAGGATCTTTCAGGCATGGAGGCGGCGCAAATCGACCCGGCTGCAAGCTTCCTGGAATTGGGTTTCGATTCTCTGTTCCTGACTCAAGTGACACAGGCGCTGCAGGCACAGTTCGCAGTTAAGGTGACGTTCCGTCAATTGATGACCGATCTCGCGTCCGTTGACGCGCTGGCGGATTATCTTGACAAGACGGCGGCGCCTGGTCTGATGGCCGAGCCGGAAGCGCCCCAACAGGTTGTGCCGGCACAAGCGCCGCCTTTTCCGATGCAATCTGCTTCGACCGTTGCCATTGTTTCCACCCCGGTTCCGCAGCCAGGTCTCATCTCTGGCGACAGTGCCCTGGAGCGCGTCATGAAAGAGCAATTGCAGGCAATGTCGCAGCTTGTCAACCGGCAACTCGAGATGCTTGGAGGCATTGCGCCAAATCATGCGGTTGTGGCTCCGCCCCCAACCCCCGCACCTGAACGCCCCGTCGTGCCTACGGCCGATCTGCCGGCCGCGCCGGTTGCGGAAAAAATTCCAGAAAAGGAATTTAAAGCGTTTGGGCCATATAAGCCTATCCAACACGATGCAACACCGGCTCTCAGTCCGGCCCAGCAGAAATACATTTCGGAATTCGTGGATCGCTTCACAAAGCGGACGCGTGGATCGAAAGAAATAACGGCGAAATATCGGCCAGTTTTGGCGGACCCGCGCGTAGTATCAGGGTTCCGGACCGAATGGAAAGAGATTGTCTATCCCGTCACTACCGTCCGGTCTCGCGGTTCGCGGCTTTGGGATGTCGATGGCAACGAATATATCGATATTCTGAACGGCTTCGGGCCCATCGCGTTGGGCCACATGCCCGATTTCGTCAGCGACGCCGTTAAGAAGCAATTGGAACAAGGAATCGAGATCGGACCGCAGACGCCGCTGGCTGGAGAGGTTGCCACGCTGTTATGCGAATTGACAGGTAACGAGCGGGCCACCTTCTGCAATACCGGGTCCGAAGCCGTCATGGCGGCGCTCCGGCTGGCTCGAACCGTAACCGGCCGAAAGAAAGTTGTAATGTTCGCGGGCGATTATCATGGCAACTTCGAGGAAGTGCTGGTGAAGCGGATCGGCAAGAACGGTTCACTCAAAACAGGGCCCATCGCGCCCGGCATCGCACCAGAAGCCGTGGCGAACGTGATCGTACTCGACTACGGCACGCCGGAATCGATTGAAATTATCCGGCAGCAGGCTTCGGAACTGGCGGCAGTCATCCTCGAGCCCGTGCAAAGCCGGCATCCCAATCTTCAGCCCAAAGAGTTTTTGCAAACGCTCCGTGAGATCACAGCCGCTTCGGGCACAGCGCTCATCTTCGATGAGGTCGTCAACGGGTTCCGGCTTCATATTGGGGGCGCACAGGCCCAATTTGGAATTCGCGCCGATATGGTGACGTACGGAAAGGTTTTGGGCGGAGGGTTCCCCATCGGGGCACTCGCCGGAAAAGCGGCATTCATGGATGCGCTCGACGGCGGTATGTGGAACTATGGAGACGATTCGTTCCCTGAAGTGGGCGTCACATTCTTCGCCGGGACGTTCGTGCGCCATCCGCTGGCGATGGCCGCTGCACGCGCCGTCTTGACCCACCTCAAGGAGGAAGGGCCCGCTCTGCAGCAACAACTGAACGAGAAGACTGCGGCACTCGTTGCAAAGCTGAACGCGATCTTTGAACGCTATCAGATTCCATCGAAAATCGAGACTTGCGGAAGCTGGTTTTACTTCAGTTTCCCGACCGAGTTTCGATTTGGCAGCTTGTTCTACTATCATCTGCGTGAAAAAGGTATTCACATCCTGGAAGGCTTCCCCTGCTTCCTGACGACCGCGCATAGCGAGCAGGATCTGCGGGCAATTGAGCGAGCGTTTGACGAAAGCGCTCGCCAAATGCAGGCCGGCGATCTGTTGCCCTACCGGGTGCAGGTCGCCGGCCCTGAGGAAGACGCGCAGCCCAATCCCGCCGCGACTCTTCCGGCCATCATGGAAGCCCCAATCACGGAATCGCAGCTCGAAGTTTTGGTTTCCGCCAAGCTCAGCGAACGGGCCTCTTGTTCCTTTAATGAAGCCTTCACCGTCAGCCTGAAAGGCAATCTCAACGAAGCGTGTCTGCGCGATTCTCTAACGGAAATCATTCGGCGGCACGAGAGTTTGCGCTCAACCTTCGATCTCGAAACCAAGACCGTCCGGTTCCACGATAATCTCGAGATCGAGATTCCCTTGGTCGATCTCTCGGCTGTCGCGGACCCGCTAAGCGCGTTCGAAAGCCTGATCGATGAAGACGCACAAACACTTTTCGATCTTGACAACGGCCCGGTTGTGCGAATTCGCATCGTTCGCCTAGCGGCTCGCCACCATGTTGTTTTCTTCACTTCACATCACGTCGTGTGCGACGGTTGGTCTACGAACGTCATTCTCAGCGAGTTGAGTGCTCTGTACTCGGCCCGCCTGCGGAATCAGAAAGCAGATCTGCCCGAGGCTCTGGCGTTCAGCCAGTATGCAAGGGACCTTCATGCGGAAGCCGCCTCAGCTTCGCAGGAAAAAGTGGAAAGCTACTGGTTGAAACAGTTTGGGCAATTGCCGCCGTTACTCGACCTGCCGACGGACCGCCCCCGGGCCGCGGTGAAAGCCTTTGAAGGCGCCACGGTTCGGAGGACCATAGGCGCTGCCGAATATCGCAAAATCAAGAAGGCCGGCATCGCGGAGCGTAGCACTCTGTTTGCAACTCTCCTCGCGGGATTCGAGGCTCTGTTGGGCCGCTTGACCGGACAGGACGATCTGGTTGTAGGCATTCCCGCAGCGGGCCAATCCGTTCTCGAAGGCGAGACGCTGGTTGGGCATTGTGTCAATCTCCTGCCGCTCCGGGCTCAGCTTCCAGCAGACATCACATTCGCGGAGTTACTCGCCTCATCGAAGCAGACGCTGCTCGATGCCTATGAGCACCAGCAGTATACGTTTGGAACGCTGGTTCGCAAACTAAACCTGAAGCGCGACCCGAGCCGCCTTCCCCTGGTTGATGTGCAATTCAACGTTGAACGGTTTTCGCCGGTTCGCGTGGGTAATCTCGAAACAGAAATAGATAGCTGCGCCAAGAAGTTTGTGAACTTCGATCTGTTCCTGAACGTGGTCGAGAGCGATCAGGGTCTGACTCTCGATCTCGATTACAACTCCCAACTCTTCGACAAATCCACCATGGTACGGTGGCTGGCACACTACGAACAGCTACTGCTCTCGGCCTCGGATAACATGCGGCAGCCTGTTTCGCGTCTGTCCCTTCTGACCGAGGCTGAACGCCATGAGTTGCTTTTCAACTTCAATTCGACCGAGCGGGATTATCCGTACGATCTCTGCGTTCACAGCCTTTTCGAGAAACGCGCCGCGGAAAATCCCAAAGCGATTGCCGCCGTGTGCGACGGTTCGAGCCTGACCTACGGCGAACTCGATAGCCGAGCGGAACAGCTCGCTGGTTTCCTGGTAAAACACGGGGTTGCGCCCGGCCAGGTGGTCGCGCTGGTGCTCGATCGTTCTCTCGAAATGGTGATCGCCATGCTTGCGACGCTCAAAGCGGGAGGAGCATACTTGCCGCTCGATCCGGCGTACCCCAAAGAACGGGTCGACTTTATTTTGAATGAAGCGAAGCCACGCGTGGTTCTTACCCAGCAACGCTTTGCGACGGGTCTCGCCCATACCGAGGCTCATATCGTATGCATCGATTCCGATTGGAGCATGATCGAGCGCGAAACGGCCCCGGCTTCGCGGATCGAGCCGACGTCTGCCGATCTCGCATATCTCATCTATACGTCGGGCTCAACAGGTAAGCCGAAAGGTGTTGAGATCCCACATCGCGCAGTTGTGAATTTTTTGAACTCGATGCAGCGGCAGCCTGGATTCCAGGCCGAAGACAGACTTCTCGCAGTTACCACGTTGTCGTTCGACATCGCCGGTCTCGAAATCTTCTTGCCGCTGGTAAGCGGGGGCCGCGTAGTCGTAGCCAGCCGGGAAGCAACCACCAACGGCTTCAGCCTCGCGCAGATGATCGAAGACGAGCGCATCTCGGTCATGCAGGCCACGCCGGGAACATGGCGGCTACTGCTCGATGCAGGATGGAAGCCGCGTCCTGGGTTCAAGATGTTGTGCGGCGGCGAAGCGTTTCCACGCGATCTGGCGGACGCCTTGCTTGCCTCCGGAGACAATCTCTGGAACATGTATGGACCAACGGAAACTACTATTTGGTCGGCCGTCTCCCGTGTTGAGCCGGGGCCCGCTCCCGTCCGCATCGGGCCGCCGATTGATAACACGCAGTTCTACGTACTCGGCGCGAATCTCGAGCCGCAGCCCCTTGGAGTTCCTGGCGAGCTCTTCATTGGCGGTGACGGGTTGGCGCGCGGATATTTCAAGCGCGAAGCCCTCACAGCCGAGAAGTTCCTGCCGAATCCATTCCTCACCGGCGATGCCCGAATGTACCGGACCGGCGATTTGGTTCGCCTGTTGCCGAACGGCCATATCGAATTCCTTGGCCGGCTCGACCACCAGGTAAAGATTCGTGGATTCCGCATTGAGCTGGGAGAAATCGAAGCAGTTCTGATGAAGCATCCTTCGATTGCCGAAGCGGTGGTTGTTGTTCACGAGGATCGCGGCAACAAGCAACTCGCCGCCTATTACACCTCGGCAAGCGGTAAATCCCTCGACAGCGCCGAATTGCGAGTATTGCTCAGTGCGTCCCTGCCGGCCTACATGACGCCTGCTTTCTTTATGTATCTGACCCAGATGCCTCGAACACCGAATGGCAAGGTCAACCGGAATGGGCTGCCGAAGGTTGAACCTGAACAAGCCGCGCCGGCACGATCCATCCGGGCGCCACGGAGCAAGAACGAAGAACAGCTTGTGTCGATCTGCTGCGAAGTGTTGAATCTCGACAAAATCAGCATCGACGACAACTTGTTTGAAATGGGGGCGGACTCCATTCAGATATTCCGCATCCTGGCTCGTGCCAACCGCACGGGTCTCAACCTCACCGCGCAGCAGATTCTGCAGTGGCCGACGATCGAGGTTCTAGCGCGCAGCGAGCAGCCGGATGGCGGCGCGGGCGCTACTCCAGATCGGGTTCGCATTCGCGCGGTATCGCGACAAGCCTATCGCGTCTCAACGCCGCGCGAAGTCGCCAGTCGAAACTAACGGAGGATTTTCATGATTGGAACCGAAGATCAACTCGACGAAACAATTTCTCAGGATTCTGAAAGCTACCTGTTTCCCTGCTCGGTTGTACAGAGGACGTGCTGGTACCTCGACCGAATCTCTCCCGGTACGCCCGCCAATAACATCGCGGTTCGCTTCCGTCTCGAGGGCCCTGTCCGGGCCTCCTCCCTTGAAGAAGCCCTCCGCCAGGTTGTCGCACGGCACGAGGTTCTGCGCACTCGCTTTGTCACACGCGATGGCGAACCCCAGCAACTGGTCACAAGCGATGCCAGCTTTTCACTGCCCCTCATCGATTTGCGAGATCTTGCCGAAGCTGAACGAACCTCTGAAGTCGATCGTCTTTCGTGCGAAGAAGCCCGGATCGGTTTCGATATTGAACACGGCCCGCTATTTCGCGGCAAGTTATTGCAAGTTGCCGATCAGGATTTCGTTCTTCTTCTGACGATGCATCACATCATCTCCGACGGATGGTCAATCGGCATCGTCACAGACGAAATGGGCCGTTTCTATCAAGCGTTGGAGGAAGCAGGAGATCCCGGCCTTGAGCCTTTGCCGGTCCAATACGCCGATTATGCCTGCTGGCAGCAGGAGTGGATTGAAAAGGGCGAACTCGACCAACAGATTCAGGAATTGAGGACTCGGTTGGACGGATTCACCCCAATTGCCATACCTACCGATTTCGAGCGGCCCACATCGACAATTCAAAAAGGCGAGATCCGCTCTCGCGTCCTGCCACGCGCGCTTACTGACGCACTCAAGCGTTTCAGCGATCGGCGCGGATGCACGCTGTTTGTCACGATGCTCTCGGCGTTCGCCATCCTGATGAATCACGAGTCCTCTCAAACCGACCTGGCAGTCCGCACACAGGTTTCAGGCCGCGATCAGATGGAACTCGAATCCCTTATCGGCTGGTTTGTTAACTCGGTGATTCTGCGCCTGGACGCAGCGGGCAACCCGAGTTTCCAGGATCTCGTCGACCGGGCCCGCGCAGTGGTTCTTGACAGCCTAAAGTACCAGCACATCCCCTTCGAACGGGTGATGAGCGCGATACAACCCCGGCTCGAACATCCGAGGCAGCTTCCGTTTCAAGTCAACTTCATTTTCCAGCGGGATTTTGTTCGCCCATGGGAGCGCGCCGGAGTGAAAATGACTGCGATCCCCTCAAAATCCACTGGAACGTTCGTCGATCTGAACTTCTTCTTGGTGGAGCGGGCAGATGGCTGGAGAGCCTCCGTCGACGTCAATACCGATGTATTCGACCCCAAAATCGCGGATCATCTGCTTGAAAACTACAGCCGGATTCTCGAAGCCGTGGCTGCAAACGCGGAGATCCGGTCAGCGGAAATCAAGCTGGCGGTCAGAGACATTTCGAAGGCCGTTTCCCTTGGGGCCGCACCTTCCTATGTGGACGCGTATGTGGCCGCCCGGAATGAGGTCGAGCAGGCGGTAATTGACATCTGGGAGCAGGTATTGAAGGTGGATCAGATCGGAGCGTTTACTAATTTCTTCGACGCCGGTGGAAATTCGCTAAGTGCGGTCCGAATGCTCGCTCAGGTTCGCGAACGTTTCGGCAGTGATATGAAGCTATCCGAGTTATTTGCCGATCCCACTCCCGCGGCCATGTCGTCCGTCATTTCCGGCGAGAGCGCCGAGGCAGGTCATCGCGATATTGTGCCTGTGCAGCCGAAGGGAAGTCGGATGCCCTTCTTCATGCTCGGCGGCGGTCATTTCTACCGCACTCTCGCCAAACACGTGGGCGACGACCAGCCGTTTCTGGCGGTGTCTCTCGCAAAGTACCGGGATTCAGAGACTCCGGACGATTACATCACAGTGCCTCTTGGGAGCCGGCGTCCGGAGGTGGCTCGCGAGCTCGCTCACTTGCTCATGGAACGCCAGGGCAAAGGGCCGTTCTACTTGGGAGGCTGGTGCGCGGACGGAATCACCGCGTATGAGACGGCGCGTGCGATCGAAAAACAAGGCGGACAGATTGGCTTGGTTGTGCTCATCGATGCCATTAATCCGGAACATTACGCCGAAGCGGGCACAATTATGCGTTCCGCCGCGAACACGATGGGCCTGCTCAAAGACACCCTCGCCTGCACTTTCAAAAATGGCTTGATGTCGTCGGTTTCAGCCATGGCGAAGACCGTTCCGCCACTGATGAAGCGTGCGAAAGAGCGCATTTTCATCGTGCAGCAGCACAACTTCAACCGTGCTAACTCCAGCTTTCCCGTTCTCCTTCTCAGGCCGCATGAGGCTGGCATCGACGAGCATGACTTAGGCTGGGGCCAAAGCTGCAAGAGCAATCTCTACGTCGTCGAGGTGCCCGGAGAGCACGATTCTCTATTCCGCGAACCGAACGTATCGGCGTTAGGCCAACAATTACGCAAACATCTCGATATCGCAATGCCAAAAGGCTCGAACGGCCAGGCAGGAGTAGCCGAACAGCCCGGCAGCAGCCTATCCCAACCTAAGGTCGCCTAAGCGATGCGCCCACTCGAAGCCACGCTCGGTTGTCTTGTTATAGCCGCTGCAATCCTCTCCCTTTTTTGTTGGGGGAGGGCCGTGGCCTGGGCGTTCGCGATGGCTTCTGTACTCGTATTTATATTGCATTGCGTCGCAGAAGGGCCTCGCCTGACGGCCATTCCCCTGTACCTCGCCATGTGTCTGCTAATCGCGAGGCTTGGGCTTCACCTCATCCCGCTCAAAGACATTGTTTGTTGCTCGGCGCTTGTCGGTGCAGTGATCGGCCTCGCTGCTTGCTACAGGATGCCTGTCATCGCGTTTCCCAAGCCGCCGGGTCCCTATGCCATCGGAACCCATACCTTTTATTTCACCGATCCGAACCGTGCAGAAGCATTTTCCGCGACGCCTGGCGAACGGCGCCGGTTCGTTGCGCAGATCTGGTATCCGGCGTATTCCACCAGTGGCCCGGCGGCTCCTTACCGTGAAAACAGCGCCTTAAGCTGGAGAACGAGCCAGCTTCGATACGTCAAGACGCACGCACACACCGATGCGCCAATAGTCCAAATGCCTAAACGGTTTCCCGTCGTCTTCTTCAGTCCGTCCTCAGGAGGGTATCGAAGCCAGAACACTTACTTGACGGAATTTCTGGTCAGCTATGGGTATATTGTCATCGGTTTCGATCATCCCGACAGTTGTGCCCGCGTTTCCTTCCCGGATGGTACCGTCATAAAAGGCCTCCCAGATGCCTGGCTCAATCTGGAATCTCGCGCCGCCCTACAGCGATCGGCGATCAAGACCGGGAAGATCCTTGAAACCAACGTGGAAGACATAGAGTTTGTCTTCAATCAACTGACACGCGGAAGCGGCGATACCAAACTTGACAGGATCGCCGAACACATGGACCTTTCTCGTACAGCCGCTATCGGTCATAGCTTCGGGGGCGCGGTGGCCGCGGAAGCTTGCCGTATCGATCCGCGCTTCAGGGCTGGCGTGAATATGGATGGTTGGATGTTCAGCGGAGTTATGAAACATGGCATCCCCAAGCCATTCCTGTTCCTTCTTGAAGACGATCCGCTGTGGTTTCAGAATGAAGGCCCTTATCAGGGCAACGTGGATGGCATGGTGCGTCTGGGAACGCTCGAATATCATCAGTGCGTGCGGCGCGATGCTGCCCTTTACGACGCGCAGGTTGCCAGCCTTCTACACGGTACACACCTCGATTTTTCCGACTTAGCGTTGCTCGAAGAACCATGGCCCTGGGCTGCAAGGAGACCTGTCTCCATCGAAACCATGCATCAGGCTATAAGCAAGCTCGTTTTAGCCTTTCTCGCAGAAACTCTGGAAAGGCGCGAGAATCAGCTGGCTTCCTGTGAAACAGAATTACAGCCGTATTTTCGATTCGGCGTGTCAACGGCACAAAGGACTTTAGAAGCGAAAACAGAACATGCACAATAAACCTTCACAACCATTTCCATCGATCGAAAGCGCCCTCGAGTTTATGACTGTTCTCCAAGATATAGTCTCCGATGTCTCCGAGGAACTCAACCAGAAAGCAGCCGACGCAGTTGGAGAACGCTACGCCGATGGTTTGCGTCTCGCACTCTATAAGATGAATCAGTTGAGCTGCCACGTAGAAAAGAGCCGCGTAATCCTGAAAGATCTGGGGCTTATACGCAAGGTTCTCTGTGGCTCTGAAGTAGCCCGGCCGAATGCCTTAAGTGTGGATGATCTGCCGGAGGCACTTGGACCCAGCTGTTAGCCGCTTCCTCAATCGTCGAAATCGGCTTGCCGGCCCTCGCTGACCGACGTCGCAAAAGTTTGATCTAGGGAGCTTTGCTTTCACTTTGTAGCTCAGACCAAACACTATATGGTCAAAAATTGGATCTGCCTAAATTCGTTGAATGTTATCGATGAGAGGTCGGTTGCGATAATGAGCGAACCCGATGCCGAGAGTCCTCGATCCCTTCCAATTCGTCGTGATAGCTCCCGCGGGATGGATGAACCAACGCCAGCAGCAGGCTGACGAAGGTCAGTAATGAGATGGGACGGCGCAGGATTGGTCACGGGAGGTCCAGGTCACGATCAGCAACGACTTGGCACGGTGGCTCAAAAAGTGGAAGGTCTCAGAGTCTCAGTCTGGTCAGGAACACGTGGATCTGTCGTTCGAATTGGGGTCGATCGTCGGTGACCAAGGCCATTCGCCATAGACCTTGCAAATAGGTGACGATGACCGGCACAACAAGTTTGGGGTCGAATTCTGCCGGCAAGAGCCCCGCTTCCTTGTCGGCGACTAGGCGCGTGGCCATCCGCTCAGTGAGAGCTTACTGCAAAAGCAAGAATGTGCCACTGCTGACTGTCGGATGCTGCCCACGCGGGAACATCAGGGAGGGTCTGAGCACCTTACTGTGCGAACTTTTGTGCGAACTTTTGCATGCAGCTGTGCGAAGCCACGGCACTGTCCAGTCCGTAAGTACTTGAAGCAGCTGCGCAGCGTCACGCCGGGTAACGCTGATTTTCGGCTGTCAACCGAGGGGTTGCAGGTTCGAGTCCTGCCTGAGGAGCCAAGTCTTTAGTGATTAGGATCGTAGTTTCCCAAAGGCCAACTGCGCCCAGCGCATCGGCCGGTCATACCATCCCGACTGCACCGGAGCCGTAGCAGTCTGCCCCGGCGCCCCAACATTGCCTGCCGCCAGCAAGGCTCCACTAGCCGATGTCTGCAGAAAACTCGCGACGATTCATGATGGTGAAATCCTCACGTCTTCAGAAGTACAACTTTACTCCGAACTGCACCTGCCGTCCGGTCGATGCGGACGAATTCATTTTCCAAAGTTGGTATTACCAATCGTAAGTTCCGGGCTTTTGGCGGCAGGAAGGAAGAACGCCGGTGTGTTCGTCAAATTGAATGCTTCTGCGCGGAATTGAAGAGTATATCGCTCGAGAAACCTGAAATTTCGGAATACCGAAAAGTCCAGGTTTTCCGTACCAGGCCCTCGCCCCGCACGTCGCGCCAGGTCTCCAAATTTCGTAAGAGGTACGCCAGCAGCATTTATTACTTGACCAGGTTCGCTGAATGCTGCCGGATTGAAAAATCCATTCGGTCCAGGATTCGGCAAATACATCGACTGGCCAACACCGCATTGGGCACGTTGAATGTCGCATAGAGCTGATTGGTCGCCGCCACAAGGATACTCCTGATATCGGTAGGGAGATCGTTTCGAGCGTAAGAATGCCGTTCACCTGCCAACCTCCTAGCAGCTCCTGGCGATTCCCGCTTGGCTCAACCACGGTCTCCCGGCTCCAAAAGGCAGCTCGTAACCCGCGCTGGCTACGAACACATTCGGAATGTCGAGTGGTGCATATGATTTTTCTTTCTTCAAGTTCCAGCTATCCAAAGGATTTGTCGTTCCACCGCTCTGACTGAAGGCGCTGTTTTCGCCGCTGCCGTTGCTCTCCAGATTCTTCGACCATGTATAGTTAGCCAGGAAGTTCAGCCCGTGGCTCAGCCGTTTTCCGCCCGCAGATTCAACGCGTTATAAAAACTGTTTCCCGTCGAGGAGTCCATCACTACCTCATTCCCGACGTTCGGGAACAAACGGTCTGCTTGCGCGGTGAAACCCCGTATCGCTTCCGACCAAGGTATTTGGTTCAGATTGACGCGGCTCGTCAAGTAATTGCCACGCATCGCGGAATAGGCAGCTTCGAGGACCAGGTTCTGTGCCGCCTGATATTGAATGCCCAGGTTCCATTGATAGAGCTGCGCCGGGCGGCTGTTGTTGAAATCTGCTGTACTGATTAACAGGCCCAAAGGATTCTGGGGAGTAAAAGTACTTAGATCCGCTGCACCTGGCCCGACTTGAATCGGCATTCCAATCGATATCGGCGGAGTAACGGTTCCTGTGGCCGAAATCGCCGGGCTAATCACAGTCGGAGCGTTCGGAGGGGTTGCTCCGAACACGGTCGCCGACTGGTTGGCCTCGCGCGGGCATAGAAGACCCCGGCGCCACCACGAACGATCCATTTTGAAAGAGGACTGTATGCAAAACCAAAGCGGGGCGCGAAATCGAGATGATGGCCCTTGACGATCGCATCCGAGTAGCCGTCCTGGCCAGGAATGACAAATTGCCCGGTGGCTGCGTCGAACAAGCGCCCCTGTTTCGGGCGTCTACCGGTTGCGTGTACAACTCATAACGCAAACCCATATTCAGAGTCAGTCGCGAAGTTACTTTCCAATCGTCCTGGAAATAGGCTCCTGCGTATAATTCGCGCAAGCGTGCCCAATCGAGCAGCTGCGTTCCGGTAAGCTGAGCCGGATAGCCAAGCAGAAAATCAGCCAGTGGGGCGCCAGAGTTTGGTGCGTTGGAGGAAGAGGTGAAAATAGATCCGAAAACGGTTCGGCCGCCGCCGTAGATCGTGTCGAACCCGATCGCGGCGCACATCGACGCCCATCTTCATCGTGTGGGCGCCCGAGTCCACGACAAATCGTCGGCGCCTTGAAAAAGATTCTCTATGTTCAGATTCGGACCTTCAGAGCCGAGCGATGTGAACTCCTGTGTGCCTCCCGTGGCCAAGCCTGGGTAAGAAAACAGGATTTGCGGGAACATCTGCACCGGAAACGTATACATCGCAATTCCATTCTGCTGAACGAACGTCACTCCCTGTTGCTGATCGAGAACTTCCAAACTTCCGTTACGCCGCGTGTATCCGAACCTTGCTTCATTCACAAGGTTCGGTGTGAAGATATGGACATCGTTCAATATCGAGTTAATTGAGTTGTTGATATTGTTTGTTCCGCCACCCAGGAATCCGCTGAAATTGCCCGGAGTGACGCTCGACTGCAGCGCGCGCGAAAACCGCCCATACATCGTGTTCTTGTCTGAGATCTGGCTGTCAATCCGGATATCGTATTGGTCGCTGTCAAACGGCTGGCCTGGCAATGTTCAAATAGTTGTTGGCTTGGGAGCCGGGAGGACCATAGTTTGGCGCGGGAAGCAGCGCAAGCGTGGCCAGAGCGCCTTTGTTGCTGATAAGTCGGCATCACATTTCCCGGAAAGGGACTGCTGATCACCAATCCGTTTGGCCCGATCTGCCGGCTCCCGGGATCGTAAATGGTGTAGGGATAGCTGGAGAAATCGCCCGTTCGAAACGCTTCAGGCGGTATGTCGTCAATGGTGGACGACGCTGCTGTCGCGCGGCGAAGACCCTCATATTCCACAAAGAGGAACGTCCTTCCATGCCCGTTGTAGATTTTGGGGAGAACGACCGGTCCACCGAGCGTGAACCCGAATTGGTTTTGTTTGAATGGCTGCCTTGGCGCCCCGGCGGCATTGGAACAGAAATTGTTCGCATCGAGCTGATCATTGCGGATGAATTCCCATAGGTCTCCGTGTAATTCGTTCGTGCCCGATTTGGTCGCTGCGCTAACTACGGTTCCAGCCGACCGGCTGAATTCGGCGCTGTAGTTGTTGGTGATGACTTTGAATTCTGCCGTCGCATCCACCGACGGCGTGTAGTTAATGCCGTTCACGCCAATACCGCCAGAGGTCGCCATCGTATTGTTGTCAATGCCGTCGAGCATAATGTTGTTCGTCTGGAACCGGCCGCCGCCGGCGATGAATGGCAGATTCGACGAAACGCCCTTAATGGGAACAGTGTTGTTAGCGAGCAGTCCCAACGACCATACGTCGCGGCCGTTTACCGGCAGGTTAATCACGTTTCGGTTACTGATTACCTGTCCCAGAGACGACGTGGAAGCATCCACCAGTGGCGCCGCCGCCGTCACTTCCACCGACTCCGTCACTTCTCCCGCCTGAATCACGATTGGCAGCGTTACCGTGTTATCCACTTGCAGCACGATGTGGGGTATCGTCTCCGATTTGAAGCCCTTCATCGTAACGGTCACCGAATACTCGCCGATCGGCAGATACGGCACGGTGAATTGTCCCTGATCGTTGGTAACAACTTGACGCTTTTCAAACGTAGCCATGCGCGTGATCGAGACCGTGGCGTCGGGCACAACCGCGTTGGTGACGTCGTGGACATACCCCGTGATGGTGCCTGTCGAGACTTGTCCCCAGGCGATGCCTAGACTGAGAAGAATGAGCGTGACGGACCGGAACGTTGCTGACATGGCAGAATCTCCTGATATTGCTTCGAACTGGTACTTACTCACTTAGGCGGGACTCTGAACCTGAATCCCGGCCAGATCTTCGAAAACGCGAATGGAACCGCAAATATCTTCTTCTCCGTACCCCTTCGCGATCGCGGCCCGCAGAAGCTGCTGGCTCAACGACATAAGTGGAACCGGAACGCCTAGCTGTCCGGCGTAATCGACGGCTAGTCCTAGGTCTTTTTCCAGCCACTTCACGGAAAGGTTGGTCGAGAAGTCGCGGCGGAACACTGCGGGAGCCTTGGCGGCGATCAATCCCGACCGAGCGGCGCTGTTGTTCAAAATGTCGAGCATCAATTCGGGATCGACCCCGGCTTTTGTGCTCGCAACCAGTCCCTCGTTGAACGCCTGCAGCAAATTTCCAAGTATCAGGTTCTGCGTCAGTTTGGCCCGCAGCCCCATTCCTGATCCGCCGCAGTAATACAACGACTTGCCCATCGCATTGAAATACGGGCGGACTCGCTCGAATACCTCGCGATCGCCGTCGACCATGAAAGTGAGCGTGCCTGCTTCCGCACCCGCTTTCGAGCCCGTGCAGGGCGCGTCTAAGAACGCGATCTGGCAGGTCCGTAGTTCCTGCGCGATTTTGGAGCTTTCAAGTGGAGACACGGTGCTGCAATCGACGATCACAAGCCCCGCAGAGGCGCCAGACGCTAGGCTTTTTTCGCCAAAGATCACTTGAGAGGACATCGCCGTATCGCCTACGCACAGAAACACACACTCTGCCCGCCGAGCAACGTCGGCGGGCGTAGCGCACTTGATGGCTTGATTCCGTTCCGCGAAGACACGCGATTTCTTCGCGTTGTGCGACCAGACCGCTACTTCATATCCCGCCTCAATCAAATGCTGGGCCATCGGAGCGCCCATAATCCCCAGACCGAGAAACCCAAGAGTAGTCAATGCGAGTCGTTCTCCTCTGCCAAAAGAATCAATTCATGCGGAATGCATATGCATACACCAGCACTTCAAGCCCAACCACCGCCGCCAGCAGAATGCTGTGGCGCAGGGCGAACCGGAACAACTTTGCCTGTTCAGCAACGGAGAGCCCGGTGGCTGCTGCAGCTACGGCGATCGTCTGCAAGCTGATCATTTTGCCCATCACACCTCCAGCGGAATTCGAAGCGGAAATCAATGTCTGCCCGAACCCTAACCGATGCGCGGTGACGACTTGCAGGCTGCCAAACAAGGCATTCGCGGAGGTGTCCGAACCTGTTAGGAACACGCCCAACCATCCCAACAGAGAACTGAGGAACGGGAACATCGCTCCCGTGGCCGCGAACGCGAGACCCAGCGTCCCGGTGGCGCCGCAATAGTTCGTGACGAAAGCCATCGCGAGTTCAGCCGCGACGGTAATGGTCGGCGCATTGACTCATCCGTTTTGTTACCGGTGAGGGGTCGTTGCCTCATGAAAAATGTTACCCATTTCTAGGAAATGGAACGAGATCAGTGAGGAGGAGACTCAGCGTGGAGGCGAGACGCGAGCTGATAGAGGCAGTAAGAGAGCGATACCGCGGGGCAGGACGTATTCAGAAAAAGCAAATTCTCGACGAGTTTGCTGAGATTGCGGGATACCACCGCAAGTATGCAATTCGAGTACTGAGAGGCGGGCGTCGGAAGACAAATGTGACGCGATCACCGGGCCGACGCATTTACAACGAGGCGGTGGTTACGGCGCTCATGATTGTCTGGGAAGCGGCAGACCGAATCTGTGGAAAATGACTGAAGGCCGTTCTGGCAACGTTCGTGGAATCTATGGAGCACCACCGGCACTTGTGTTTGGATTCCGAAGTGCGCCAGCGATTGCTGGGGATGAGTGCGGCAACGATTGATCGGCTCTTGCGTCCGATTCGGGAAGTTGCCAAGCAACGAAGACGAAGAGCATTTCTCAGTACACCGCTTCGGAAAAACATCAGCATCCGAACCTTCAACGATTGGAACAATCCGCCACCAGGCTATTTTGAGATGGACATGGGGGGCCCACTGTGGAAACTCAGTAGCAAGTATTGACCGATATCGCATCGGGCTGGATAGAAGCAGCGGCTTTGATCGTGCGAGAGCAAACGGTAATCACCGTGACGCTTGATGAGATTCAATCCAGATTGCCGTTTCCATGCTTGGATTGGATGTAGACAACGACAGCGCTTTCATTAACGAAACGGTTTTGAGGTATTGTAGGAGCCGCGAACTACAACTGACAAGATCACGCGCGTACAAGAAGAACGATCAGGCCTGGATCGAGCAGAAAAACGGAGCAGTCATCCGGAAGCTGGTCGGCTATGGGCGACTGGAGGGCGCCGCCGCCGTTGTTCTGGCGGAATTGCATAAGGTGGCGCGCTTGTACGTGAATTACTTTCAGCCGTCACTCAAGCTGAAGTCTAAACAGCGTGAAGGGGCCAAGGTGATTAAGAAGTATCATCCGCCTGCTACACCTTGCGAGCAACTGCTGGCTGATGAACGCGTAGGAATCTCGGTGAAGGAGCAGCTTCGAGCGCAATTCGCGACTCTGGATCCGGTACAACTCCTGAACCAGATTCGGCGAGCGCAACGAAATATAGCAAGCAAGGAAGCGGGAGCAGTTTCCGAGCAACACAAGAAACAGAGCAGACAACTCAATCAGTTCGTTCAGAGTCTGGCAACCGTATGGCGCGACGGAGAGGTTCGTGCGCCCTATCGCAAGCGGCGGCCGGATGCAAAGCCTCACACTTGGCGAACACGCGCCGACCCGTTCGAAGACGTTTGGCCAATGGTGCAACAGTGGCTAAACGATGAACCGAACACAACGGCGAAGGATCTATTTCTCCGTCTGAACACGCAAATACCCAATCGATTTAAGCCGAGTCAGCTCCGGACCCTTCAGCGGCGAGTCAAAGAATGGCGAACGTCCCTCGCTCGAAGACTTGTCCTGGGCTGCAACTATGATGCCGACGCGCAAAAGATACTGTCTGGAATTCAAGCAGACCGTACGAGCAAGGATGTGGTCACCCTTTAATGGAGGCTTTGCCCCAAACCCCAGGGTTTAACGGCGTTTCTGCCATCCCAAAGTCGCAACGTCGGATACAGAAGGGGCGAACGGGTCGCCCCTCTTTGGTCTGGCCCCTGAGGCAGCGCTCGAGGGAAACAATGTTTTAGCGGTTTGGCCAAATTTTTGGATCTTCCTCACTTTCGGTGCAGCATTGACGGTGAACCCTACTGTTTTGAGGCAGATGGATCAATTCCGATACATCTCTACGCTTGGAGGCTTCCTTTTTGATCAACTTGTTTGTTTTGTGGTTGATGCGCCTCGTCTGGAGATCGGCCGGTTGCACCGAAAGTGCGGAAGATCCAAATCTCATCCGACGTTGACAATTGCGCTGAAACTGGTCATTGGCGTGTCGGGTCCAGATTTCAGAAAGCCGGATAGAGCTATCGCCAACGTCGCGTCAAAGTTGCTTAAGCGGCAGAGAGACCGGGATTCCTATTGCTCAAGAATGCTCATGCACATCTACTAATCGCGCAAGGATAAAGCCTTCGGAGTTCCGTGACGCCGTTTCACGGAACTCCTACCGGAGGGAAAAGATGGACACATGCGGTCATGCACGATCGCCTTCCCTCCATTGCAGAGCATCCCTTATGAACATCTGCAGGATTGTCCTCGACGGCCGACACGTCTCGCAATCGCTGTATGGCACCCATTGCTACAGGTGCAAAGCAGATGATTTATTTCGGTCTTCGCTTCGCCTTGCTCAATGATCCGCCGGTTTCTCTCGGCCAACTCCCCGGTATTCTTAGCAAGTAATTGTCTTAGCTCATAGCTGAGCTTTTTAGCCTTCTCGATCTCCTAGCAAACCGCCAAGGCTAAGCGTGAGAGCTACCGCTTCTTGGCTCATTACGTGTAGGTTCTGCCAGGACGACACGACCGCATCACGGTTATAAAGCGAAAGAAACATCGAAATCCTGCTTTGCAGTACCAGAGTCGGTGATGCGAGCGAAGGCTGCCCAGCGAAACCCGGCTGATTCTACGAGGAGTTCGCCTGAAATTACGCGCTGAGAAGGGTAGTCTATAAATACTGATCCTTCTGTTACTTGCAAGGTACACGCGAACAATAACCGCCCGTTATTATTCACGTGTGAACGCCCACTATAAGTACACTGGTTCCTAACCCGCCGCCATGCCTACAGCTACCCAAATCGCTCCTGCCCTCATTGAAAGCCGTATCTACGTTGTGCGCGGCCGTAAAGTTTTGCTCGACTCTGACTTGGCAGAACTGTATGGAGCTCCGACCAAAGCGTCCAATCAAGCGGTAAAGCGGAACCGGCAGCGCTTCCCCGAAGATTTCATGTTCCGGCTTACTCTGGAGGAGGCCGCCAACTCGAATCTTTAAGGTCACAAACTGTGACCTTAAAGCGTGGTCAGCACCGCAAATATGCGCCTTATGTCTTCACCGAGCAGGGCATCGCGATGCTGTCCTGAGTAGCGAGCGAGCCATTTTGGTGAACATTGCCATTATCCGGCCGCGGCAGTCACGATGTGGAGGCTATCCACGAACAAGGGAATGGATCGTAATGGACAAACACGCAGCGGGTCTTGACGCCCTCGAACGCCTGTTCCCGATCGCCCTGCGGGACACCGGCCAGTCGCGCCGCATCGCTAATGTTTTTGTTGGCCCGGCACAACGCTGAGGAAAGCGGTGGGTGGGATCTGACGGGGGATGAACGAAACGCCAGCGATATGTTGGGCTGTTCTCGAGTTGCTGCGCGAACGGCACGTCTATGCGGAGGATCTTGGGTTCTGCACGCAAGTGCAAGCGCTGTGGGAACGGTGGCCCAGTTCAGTCCGCGGCGTAGGCGAACAACGGGAGAATGTTTTCAGGTAAGCTTCACCATGTGGCGACCAAGGTATGTACCTTGAAGGGCGTTGATTTACGCGGGCTTCCCAAGAGCGTCACCGTTGTGGCGCAGTCGCTGTTTGAACCCGCCGCGCAGGGCTTCCAAAATTGTACAAAGAGGGCGCGTGCCGCTTCCATGCCCTGGAACTCACGGTGCACGAACCCGGAGCGAGATTTCAAGTCCGTGCTGGCCACCTTGTCGAATAGCTCGGCGGCCGCGGGGACGGCGAGACCATTGGCGTCGCGGCACTCAAGCGTCGCGAGCTAAGTTCGTGCGGGAATCCGGCGACCGGACCCGCAGCAGCAGAAGAGAGGAGAGAGGCCGACGGCGATGAATGGCGGCGAGCTGATCGCGACGGAGCCGAAACCCAAGGGAATGGGTGCAGGGAAGCGGGCGAGACCGCCGAAATACTTCCCGAGGAATTCGTCAGCATTGCAGGGATTCGGGCGCCGCGTCTGCTCGCAGCTGGGCCTGGCCGTGCGTGCCGCTGAATTTTTTGGCGCCCATATCAGGTAACCCGAACATGAGTGCGCGTACCTGGGCGATGTGCAACGATTTGCCGCCTGTTACGAACAGCATGGCATCACCGAGCTGGGCCGCGTGCAGCTCTCGCACGTGGCTGCCTTCCTCGAAGAGAGCTGCAGCAACTCGTCACATTCTTCTTCCCCCTTGTCCTTGCGTCCTGCGTCGCGGCAAGCTGAAGCCGCTGATTGTTCCTGCAACCGTCACTGTCAACATTGGGCACCAACTCTCATGTGGCATTGACACTAAGACAGGGCAACATCGTTATCGGTCACATTTCAGTACTTTTTTGTGACCGTTCAATGGGCTAGCCTGTCTCAATCCACAAAAGGAGGGGTACAGCCACGTGAATGACTGATACAACTGGAGCGCACGGCTGAAATTGAATGCTCCTCTCCGGCAGAGAGTGCGGGAACCAATGATGCAGACCGTGAGATCACTTTGGGACGCCAGGATTTTTGCCCATGAGGGGCGCCAATGACGACTCTTCGCTGGTTGTTCGGTGTAAGCGCGAATTGCCTCATCAGCATGGCGCATTTAAGGAGCTGATCCAGCGATACCAAAATAAGGTATATACGCTGTGCTATCGGATGATTGGCAATGCATCGGATGCAGAGGACCTGATGCAAGAGATTTTTATGCGAGTGTTTGTTGCTTTGCCCTCGTTTGAAGAACGAGCTAAGTTCTCCACGTGGCTCTATCGAGTGACCTACAATCACTGTCTCAACTTTTTGGCAAAACAGCGGCAATCCGGCGCTCGAAATGAAGCATATACACGACAAACTCAGCAATTATCAGGAAGCTCCCCTGAAATGTCGGCCATCTTGGAACAGGCGTTGCTTCGGCTAGATAAAGAGCAGCGCTCCCTTCTGATTATGAAGTACATCATGGATCTTGAAATTCGGGAAATTGCCGCGACTCTGGGAATTAGCCAGAGCGCCGTCAAGATGAGGCTGCTTCGCGCTCGTGACGAGCTCCGAGCTTTGTATTTAGAGAAGCGATGAAAAACGGAAACCCTTTCGATCCAGACGATCAGGACGAATTAGTCCGAGCATTAGAAAATCTGGAAGTGGCGGCACCGGCGAACACCATGGACCGGCTACGAAAGAGACTCAGAACGTTCCTACTCGGCCGCGAACTGTTGGCCACCCAGGTGTATGGATTCTGGATTGTGCTTGACGCTTTTTTGAAAGTCATCTTTCGATTCGTTTCTTTAGCCCGAGAAGACAGAAGACCAGAGCCATGAGACAAAGGGTGTGTAAAGCACGTGATGAGAATGGAGTAGACCTTTATGCAGAAAATCTATGAAATTGTGCTCGCTGCGATCAATTCAGCATTGGCTGGAAGCATTCAACGGGTAATTGACTATTTCCCTAATCTGGCAAGCGCGCTACTCATTCTTGGATTTGGTTGGGTTGCGGCCACAATAGCCGAAGCTCTGACCGCAAAGGTCCTTAGAGCGATGCGCATCAATGACACAGCCCGGCGGGGTGGTGTGCATGGTGTGCTACTAGATGCGGGGCTAACACAATCTCCCGCCACCCTAATCAGAAAACTTGCGTATTGGGTCGTGATGATCTTGTTCTTGCTTCCCGCTGTAGAAGCGCTCAAACTTAGTTCTCTTTCTCAGCTCATTACGAAGTTTGTCCTGTACCTTCCGAATCTCATCGCCGCCGTCGTGATTTTGATCGTTGGCTTGGCTGCCTCTCGAGTTGTGGCCTCTTCCGTCACAGCATCGGCGCGCAATGCGGGGCTTGAATACGCCTCAGCAATAGGTCTCGTCGTTCGCTACTTCTTGTCTATAATCGTCATGATCCTTGCGCTGGCTCAACTCGGAGTACAAACTGGCATTTTGACAATTATCTTTGCAGTGCTGATTATTTCTGCTGGCCTCGCGCTCGCCCTGGCTTTCGGGCTCGGAAGTCGAGCCGTCGTGGCAAACCTGCTAGCCGGTGCGTTTGTTCGAGACCATTTTCCCGAGGGACGCGAAATCGAAGTGCAGGGAATGCGAGGTAAAGTCGTGGAAGTGGGATCAGTAGGGACAGAAATCGAGCACGATGGACGCCAGGTGACGATACCCAACACGATCCTGATGGATAACGTCATTGGATGAAACAGAGTGCCAAGCGAATGATATTCGAGGTTCCATGAACAAAGTCGGTGACCGTGATTTCGCCGATCATTCTGACCGACCTTCCCTGAAATCACGAAGACTGATACAGTGATTTTTCCTTGCATTCTGTCTGGGGGGTTTACTTGGTTTTACCCCACGTGGTTGCTGGCTCACAAACGGCAATTGGAAGTGGAGCAAACGCACGGGTGCTTCGCGTCAGGGAAATGGAATCTCAATTGTCAGGAGCCGCTCTCGATGGCCAGCGCAAGCAGTACGAGGCGGGCAGGGAGGAAGTCAGTCGCTTTTTACCTTAGCCCAAGTAGAGGTCGATCCGACGAGCAGCAGCGCTTTCGACCAGGAGCGAGCAGGCATGCAGTTACTTTTGCTGGCCCGCCGAAGATCCAGAAGAACAGCCCATGAAAGACTGAACTTCTCAAGCGATGATTTACAAGAAGAGCGTGCATCTGAGGAATGATCGCGGCTAGTGAGCGTAAGTATTTGCGGGATTGGCATTCTGGATGGCCGTACAAGTCGGCTGTCGATGCTTGCTGCGACGCCAACCCGCTGCGTGTAACTCGCAGGATTTAGTGCTGGACGAATATCGGGTCACATGACGGGGCTTTTTTGTGACCTTCCGCTGCGTTACCTGGTCTCAATTCACAGTTGGTGGCGATATCACCAGCAAGCTGCTCAATGGGTTGACCGTTGCGACAGCTCCCGAATATGCGGAACCAATGATGGTCGGCAGAGCAGTTAAAGGGCGCGGATCTCCGCAAAAGCCCACGGGGGGGTTGGCACGCTTGACAAGAGGATGATATGCGGACATTTCTAGCACTTTGTTTTATCGCGCTGCCGTTGTTCGGAAAGGAAGAATCAGTCACTGAGAGATTGTCTGATGCTGGCGATGTGTTCTCAGAACTCATGAATACAAAGGATAAATCACTTCCGCAGGATCTCTTAGATAAAGCGGAATGCGTAGTGGTCGTCCCGGGCCTAAAGGCCGGTGCCTTCATTGTGGGAGCCAAGTATGGGAAAGGATTCATTCTTTGCCGCAGAAAGAGTGGCGTCGGCTGGTCGGCTCCCGGTGCGGTTCGCATCGAAGGTGGAAGCTTCGGTTTTCAGGCCGGCGGGTCCGCATCCGATATTGTCATGCTGGTCATGAACGATCAAGGCGTAAATGCGGTTCTTTCAAGCCAGTACACCTTAGGAGGAGCAGCAGACGTAGCCGCTGGCCCCGTGGGGCGGTCGGCATCGGCACAGACAAGTGGTTGGATGAACGCAGGGATTTTGTCGTATTCCCGTTCTCGAGGGGTCTTTGCGGGGGTTTCTTTACAAGGCGCCAGCCTTAGACAAGATTTGGACGACAACGGTGCGCTTTACGGAAAGAAACTGGAAAACAAGGAGATCGTGACATCGCGAGCTGTTAGAATGCCGGCAGCCGCAAGAAAGCTGCTGGCCCAACTCAACGAATACTCACCAAGAGTGAAGAAATCCTAATTCTCGGGTTAACAAGTGGAGTGACAAATACGCGCGCCAGGTCTGAATGCCGTACCCGAAGCCGGGGACAGGCAAGGAGACTTTGAGGCACCAAGCAGGGGGTTTTGCGTTCGAAACCTTCGCGGCAGGGCTTTTTTATCCGGCTGTCTTCTTGTGTGGACCGCGGCGCCCTGCACGGACAAGTTAATTCGACGAATTCTGCAACGCAAACGAATTCCGTCGCGCAGGTGCCTTCTGGGTCGCAGGAGAGTCGAGCATCCCGCACCCAAACGCCTCAGCAGCCCGGCCAGCTACCTGATACAGTGTCCGCACCGCCGTTCACTATACGCGACAAATTCGATTACCGCGTGGTCCAGACTTTCGACCTCCGAGGTTTTGCTGGATCCGCGGTCGGCGCCGCCATCGGCCAAGCCCCAGAATCGCCGGGCGAATGGTGCGAAGGGACAACTGGCTTTGCAAACGCTACGCCTCGGGTTTCGCCGGCAACTTCTCCCGTCAGGTTTTCGCATTCACTCTCGAGAGCGCATTGCGAGAAGATCCGCGCTACTTCCCTTCAGAAGACAGGAGTAAGAAGCGGCTGCCATCAATGCGCTGAAGCAAGCCATCTTCGCTAAGACCGATAATGGAGGACGGGATACGTCGCGTACGCGCGCGTATTCAGCGCTTTTGGAGCTGCTCAGCTCACTAACGTTTGGCAGCCGAAGAGTACCGGTTCCATCGGGGACGGACTCCTGCGCGGCGTTATCACGCTGGGCAGCGATATAGCTCTGAGAGTTAGAATGCCTATGACGAAGCCAACCAGAGGTTTTGCTCTGCAGTTCTCGATGAGTTCCGGTCGGGCGATCGGATCTGGATCCATGATTATCATCTAATGCTTTTGCCTGAAATGCTCCGTGAGAAGGTTCCGGACGCGGCGATCGGATTCTTCCTTCACACCCCCTTTCGGGCGTCAGACATTTTTTCGACCCTGCCCCGTAGCGACGAACTAATCGCACGGCTGCTCGGCGCCGATCTCGTCTCGTTTCACACGCACTCGCACCTGCAGCATTTGCACTCTCTGCGACGCCTCTTAGAGATTGAAAGCACGCTGGACCGTCTCAAGGTAAGGGGGCGCGAGGTGCGTCTGCAAGGTGATCCCAATTGGCATCGCTCCGGACGATTTTCTTGGAAACATTAAGCAGCCCGAGGCGAAAGAGCAGTAGCCTAAGTCGCCATGCCATCCGAGAATGGCGCGCATGATGTTATGGAATTCTGAGAGCGCCAGGTGGTCGGGTACCGAGATGAGACAGACCATTCTCCATTTACACCCCGACTTCCTGGCGCACTCCATCTCCTGCGTCCAGGGTATTTAGCTCTTGGAAACGTACAATAGCAGAGCACAGACGGCGTTCGCTAGGTGAGACTAGCTGGGGACGAGATATGTCGACTTTTCAACCAAACGACAATACATTTCCAAGTTAGCAACGAACTCGAAGACTACCCTTTCCGGGTCGAGCTCAGCAGTCCGCTCCCCACCTACCGATGTCCTAAACTTTTGCTCTACTTTTGCTTGCGAAATGACATACTGAACGAGGGCGCGTCAAAGCGCCCGAAGATGCGAAAGGGTATCGCCGCTCCCCTACGCTCGCTGCGAAAAAAATGATTCAGCGGAAAGGCGACTATTCCTTTGAATCCACCTACCGCGCGCGACAGGCTGGACTGAACGTGTAATAGTCCTCTCAGGTCGAGTTCGGGGTCGACCAGGTTTAGAATGCCCGACCCGCGGAAATCCAGGCCGGGACTAGTCAGCTGCATATTCGAGAAAACGGCCCGGCCTTTTTCAGCCGATAGCTTGCCAGCCAACGTGGATCGCACCGAAGCCGGCGGCGTTCCCCTCTTTACCTTGATTTTGCGAATTCGAAAACTCAAGTTGTCCAATTTGCGTTGGATCTCGAGATTGCGAAAGTGCGTATCGTCGATCCGGAAATCTCCCGCCAGCTTCACGCGGTTTAGGAATGGCTGTATGCCAGTTGCAAAAGAAGCTTGTCCGTGGAACGTCATGAGTCCTGCAACAGGCGGCTTTGCGTCAAGATAAAGTCCCAGCAGATCCTCAATACGGGCGTGCGCGCTTGTCAGAAGAAGCGTCGCCCTCCGCCGGTCATCCGGCCCGTAAATGACGCTGCCGCGCACTTGCACCTCCGAGTTCTCAAAGCGGATGTTCGTTCCCATTATCCAAGTGTTGCCAGTTGCGCCATTGACAATGGCCGAACCTTCCAGAGTGAGCTGGGTAGAGGTACGAAAGTTGGAGGTGTGAAAATTCGGAACCCCAATATGCCCGGAGACTCTAAGGTGATCGAATGGTCCGTTCGACTCTCCATCGCCAACCGCCGTCCCTCCTGCGCTTGCAAAATGATTTAGATCCAGCCGAATAATCTTGAACCGAACCGCCACAGGTGTCCGCTTTGTGTCGGACCAGATCAGCGGTCCGAAGTGGCCGTTCAAAAGAATATCCGCTGTTGGGAACTCGTTATGTAGTTCCGCTGCAATCGACATAGGCTGATCTTTTTCTATCTGCCCTACGTCGAGGCGCGAGAACGTGATGTGGAGCTTCGGCACGCCCGCTCGTTGCTGAACGTCCAGTTCTGCACCTTGTGCCGTCAAGTGATTCACGATCGCTTGGAGACGCTCTTCACGCGGATAGTTGGGTGATTGTGGAACATGCACCGGGATAACAATACGAAGTCCATCAGCCTGCAACTCTCGAATGCGATGATCAAGAGTCAATAATGAGATCCAGGACATTCGACCGCGTAAAAGACGTGCGGTGGCCAGAACGACCGACTTTCCTTTCTCGCGGCGCTCAAATTTAAGCCCCGTTGCCAAATAGCCAGGTTCGGGGAAGAAGATAGCCTGAAAAGTCTGCGCTTTCACCTCGCAGACCGAAAGCAGTTCCAATGAGCGGATGACGCGTTGCTGTCGAAAAGGCCAGTTGACAAGGGAAATGATTGCTACTAAGAGCAGGCCGACACCGACACTTGCCCCTATTAACGAAACAAGAAGCTTATTCGGAACGAACGTTACTCGGCGTTTGTCGCTTCCAGAGTGACGGACCACCAGACCCCTCGAGAACGGCACCGACCTTTAGGCCCGGGAGACGACTATGCATTCCGCTTTATCTAAGAGATCCTGCGGAAGGGATTTATCCTTTGTATTCATGAGTTCTGAGAACACATCGCCAGCATCAGACAATCTATCAGTGACTGATTCTTCCTTTCCGAACAACGGCAGCGCGATAAAACAAAGTGCTAGAAATGTCCGCATATGCTCCTCATCTTAGGCGTGACGGCTTTGTGGCCTTCCTGCAGAGATCCGCCAATGTTCGAACAGCCCTGCCGATTAGCGTCGGCTTTCCTATTCGGATCGGTCTCAAATGCTGACGACATCGTCATCCGTTGGGCTGTACTATCCCTTTCGTGAATTGAGACCCGCTAACGTACTGGCAGGTCACAAAAAAGTGTTGTCATTTGACCGGATACCGGAGTTCCTTTGTCCTAATGTTGGAGGACAAAAGGGACAATTTTTGCCTGGGCGCGCTGGAGGCAGAGAATTAGTCGCGGTGCTCGAAGGTATGCTCGCCGAAACCGAACTTCGTGTGTATCGCGGCAAGAAGATTGTCGAGACGAAACCAATGTGGGCCAACAAAGGAGCGCTCGCGAACGAGCTCCTGGCAGAGTACTCCGATGCTGGGTTTATCTTGAGCATCGGTGATGACCGCACGGACGAGGACCTGTTCGCACGCCTTCCTGCCGATGCTTGGAGTATTCACGTTGGACCGGAATCCAGCAAAGCCGGCTATCGGCTGGCTGACACAATCCATCTCCGCGAACAGCTTCATCACCTCGCAGAATATTGCCCTGAGACCGCGCTCTGCGGCCGGTTGCACCGAAAGTGCGGAAGATCCAAATTTTTACCGGAGGCAATTCGCCCGAATTTAGTTATTGACGTCGGTCACGTCGGGCGGCCGGAGTAGAGATCACAGATCATGTGTTGTGTTGCAGGCCATGGTGGTCGGCGTTATAGTAGCGCCGAATGAGATTCGAGAAATGTGGGTCAAGCAATGTAGAGCAACGAGGGGAATCAGGCGACGATTCGGCGCTAAGAGTGCGCTCGATTACCTCATTGGCGAAAAGCTGGTAACGTTCGCGCAGGAGGCCGAGTGCCGACCCGAGTTCGCCAGAGAACTGCCACGATTTCTCGCTGCCATCTGGCAGGTTTTAAATCAATATGACCTTGCCGGATATGTCGCGAGCCAAAAGCCGGCGACTCGAAAGCGACTGCGTAGCCTGCTGTACATGGAGTGATGGTTATTCCAAATCGGGCAGTTCCTCTCGGGGAATCAACAGACGAATCGATCGAGCGCGCCCCGGAACCCGTTCGATGAAACCATTGGCTTCCAACGCGAGCACCATTTGGTGCACCGATGGTGGCGATACCTTGAAATAATTCTGCATGTCGGATTCGGCCGGAGCGAAGCCGTGAATCTTCGTGTAGTAGAAGATGAACGCTAAGTATTGCCCTTGTTTCGAGGTGAAAGGCTTCTTTGTCACTGCTGCGCCATTGTACGCGACCGCATGCGAAACTCGCCGATGCGTGCTGGCCAGGAATAGACATCGCTCAACTGACCTCACAAACGAGACTATTCGTCTCTTCGGAATCGGAGTGGGCCCGCGCGGCATTCGACTCCTGGTTGGCAATCCAACCAAACGGCAAACACGCAAGGCTGTGGAAAAGTGGAAAGCCAACACCGGGCTTCCACTTTCCTCGGCTCTGCTATGCGCTCTCTCAATCTATAAGTCGCTGGGCGAATCGCGAAATGAATCCGAAGGACCCGAGGCAGAGGGGTTGCTCAGCGACCTCAGGCCGGAATCGTGTATAGTTGAGCCACCTGTAGGCCCCACATTCTCGGATCTGTCTTCAATGGAGGTGGGCCGCTGCATATCGGACGAGTACCGTGTATAGATCGGAACGGCTTCTGTCCCGCGCATTGGCTGTTGAGACTAATTGTCATTGGCAAAATTCATGTGGAACCCTCCACATGCTCCTGCCTGGCGATTCATTAGTCCGTCTTTATTGGATGGCACGCAGGTTAGCGTGCTCGAAATTGAAATAGATCCGCGAGTCGTACCCTGCGACCGTATCACTCTCTTGGGCTATCGGCATCAAGCAGGGCCGGAATCGCCGGTTATTTCGATGCAGTCGATCTCGAACGTTCTCGTATCGTAGAGTCTGATCCCCTGCCAATTCCGGAGCCCCCCTCTTGCCCTTACGCTCCGGCGATTCGGCATTGATTTCCCGAGTGTTGCCCTCACAATCGCAATAACCTTCGATCACGTCATCGCGTGTCCCGAGCCGATGACGCTCTCCCTTTTGGTTCACGAGACGACACACGTCGTGCAGTACCGGCTACTTGGCGTCGCTGTTTTTTGCGCCGATACATTCATGAGTTCATGATGAGCGGCGGTTATGACGCGATGCCGCTTGAGTCGTGCGCGTTTGAAACTGACACAACGAGTCACAGCAGGAAACCAAGTATTCAGCGTCGAGAAAGGAATCCTGACATGGATCCAGAGTGACCACTGTTAGCTCTTTTGCGTCCGCCCACCGTGCATCAGTGCAGCCGCTATGGATCATCGGTTGATTGCGGAGATACCGCCTTGCAATCAATAGCGCTGCAGTTACAGTGACATCGTAATCCAATTGAAAACAAGGCCGGACGTCTCGGGCTCAGTGCTGAGATTCCGCTCGGAGGCAATTTTCGAAAAGGGAAATGTCTCCAGGTCGTAGTGGCCATTGCAGCACCGACGTCGTAATTCGACGCCTACGTTTTTCCAGGGTCCAATGACTGCGGTCGCACTCGGGCCAATGCCTCTTGCATCCTCAGCAGGATATGGAATCGCAATCTCCTCGTTGTGGGGATGCCCGCAATGGCGAACCCGTTAAACTGGATCCGGTCATTATCGATTTCAGGCTCATTCTCGCCACCGGGTCCGGCGATCAGGATGCCCATGTCCTCCAATGGAAGGACTAGCCGTTCAAAATCCGCGCCGATGCGCTCGTAGATGTTATCAGGGATAACGGGAGGACGGTACCAATCATGTGAATAGCCCATTACGCCCCCAACTGGTCTCCGCTCTGTATCCCGGAACCTTGCTTGAAGTTGGAGGAAATACTCGATGCTGAGCTCTTGGCTCATCCAGGGCATTTATAGCTCAGCGCCTCGATGCGAACTCCAATCAACGCGTTTCTTCTTCGATCGCGTCCAGCCTGCGTTGCAAAGCGACCCGTTCTTTTACAAGTGTTTCGAGGCGCTGCTCTTCTTTGCGGAGAGCGAGCTGCCATGCGAGCGCTGAATCGTTTGCAATTTCGTGCCGGAGCCTCTTTGCCGCTCGTCGATGGCAATCATCATGTTCAGCCCTCTCCGAACTTACTTTCGTCAATACCAGTCGAAGCTGTGCCGCAAGGTCTAAAGCCTGATAGTAGAGATTGCTTACCCGATTGAAGGTCCGCCGGACCGGCAACGATTCGCCCGCGACGGCATGGCGTAGAAACAGGAGCGCAAAACAGAATCGTGAAAACGCGAGTCAGCCTTCGAGTCCGTCCATCGTCGTAACCTTTGTTAACCCTGCGGGCATGTTAACCCTGCGGGCACCGCCATAACCTCAAAATGTTCAACGCTCGGTCCTATCTCTATCCCGGCGTCTTCAACGCCAAGCCTCGGGTCGCAGAAAGCCAACTTCCAGAGAAATGGGCCATCGGCGAGCCTTGGGCGCGGGTTTTGTTCGGCGGATCGACCGCATGGTGGATCACACTGGCGGAACAAATCACCTATCCCGATTATTTCGGAGGAGCGTGGGGCTTTTGTCCCGATCCCGTGGATTTTCACGCTTATCAGATGGTAAATGTGTATACGGATTCGAACGCTTACTTTGATGAAGGCCCGTTCGCGCGATTACCCAAGCTCGTGGGACGATTGCCGAACCATCACGTTCTCACGACTATGGAGGCGATGAGCGATCAGGAGGCAGTGCTCGGAACGAAGGAGCGTTCGGGCGGCCAGTTCGATGCATTTCACGCCACGTTCGGACCGTGGGACGCAGACGGCTATCCGGCCGAGCTCTGGAACGCGGAGACGGGAGCAATCAACCCTGTCGTGGCGGAGTATTGGGAAAAGCACTACGATCTGACGGCGCTGCTCGAACGCGATTGGAAGCAGATTGGACCAAAGCTAGTGGGCAAGCTGCACATTACGAGCGGGACCAAATACACGTTCTATCTGGACGCGGCGGCGCATCGGATGCAGGACTTCCTCGAAAGCACGAAACACGCTGGGGACGGACCGTACTATGCGGGAAGTTTCGATTTTGGCAATAACAAGCCCCATTGTTACGTGGGGACATACCAGCTGGCGAATCGATTTTCACTTACTACGTGCCGATCTTCGCGGCGCACATGAAAGAGATGGCTCCTAAGGGCGTGGATATCTCAGGTTGGATGCAGTAAGGGCAGTCGCTGAGCCAGCGGTACGAAAGACCAGATAAGGCATGTGCAGCGTTTTCGGGAATTGCTGCGGTGCAAGAACTCCTTCGGGCTGATCGTGCTGGCGAGCACACACCTGGAGGAAATCCGCTGCTTGAACGAGCGACAGCCACATCGATGAGTTGTGTCCGCACGGTCGGCATTTCGGACAGCCTGTTGGTTGACAACAGCCGGAATGAGCCGGGAGAGCCTCGCTACAAGAAGGCAATCGCCTAGTGCCGCCGGGGACACGTGCGCCGTGCGTCCAAAATGCAAGTTCTCTACTTTAAGGCCACCGCGTTGCCCGGCTGCAGGTACTTCACGAAGAACTCCACCATGCCCACGGTCGAGCGGATGCGGTTCGGTACCTTACGAAATCCGTGACCCTCATCGGCGAACGGTATGTATTGCACCGGCACGCCACGTTTTTTAAGATTATTGACGATCTGTTCGGCCTCTACAACAAGTACGTTTGTGTCATTAGCGCCGTGCTGGACCATCATCGCAGCTTTAATCTTGTCGAGCTTGTCGATTGGTGAGAGCTTCTGGAGAAGATCGGTTTGCGTCTTTGGATCACCGTACTCAATTGTCGAGATTGCCGCCATCCAGGGTTCTGTATGCTGGAAGAAGGTCGCGGAGTTCACAATTGCCGAACAGGTCTACGCCTGCGGCGAACAGACCCGGATACTCTGTGACACCAGCCATCGTCATGTACCCACCGTAGGATCCGCCTGTGATTCCGATGCGCTTGGGATCGGCAATGCCTGATGAAACCAAATAGTCCACGCATGACTTGATATTGCGAATCCCGTTGAATCGCAGCTCGCGATTATCCAAGTTGACAAAGCGCTTGCCGAATCCCGAAGAGCCGCGCACGTTTGGTGCGAACACGCCAATCCCTTGAGATAGCAACGCCTGATAATCGCTTCGCAGATACGGTCGCTCCTGCCCCTCCGGACCTCCATGGAAACTTGATCACATAGGCTCCAGGCCCAAGATGACCCTTCGACCGGTACAGCCAACCGCTCAACGGCAGACCGCCATAAGCCTTGAAAGTCACGAGTTCCGGCTGAGTCAGTTGACCCAATCCTCTAATAAGGATCGAGACTTACTGGCATTCGCGCGTATTCGACTGGCAGAGAACGGCCAGCGTGGACCCATTGAGGTCATTGCTGAGCGTTCTGACGCTGAACTAGACAGCTTCGAGATTAACCATCGGTCCACTACGGCAGCGTTGTTTTGGAACGTGGGAGGACGCGATGAGTTGGCGTTCATGGATCTCTTAACCGGTCGGATGAGAGCGAAGCCCAAACTGCCCGCCGAGATTGCTGACGAACTTGTCTTTTCCCGAGACGACAAGTTGCTGGCCATGACGATTTCCGGTTCGAGTTCGCCCCACCGATATTTGGCTTCTAGATCTACCCAAAGATATTTGAAGTTTTCTGGAGCCGCCAATCCAAGGGAACGACACCTGCGTTTTCTTTTCCTTGGGAGCCTTTCTTCCCTTTGTAGTCCACTCGGCCGTGCGGGGCATTTGATTTCCACCGGTCCCCGGCACGATTATCTTGTTGTCAACGCAAGAATGATCGCCAAGGACCGATGGAAACCTTCGTCAAGCTGTTTGGCAGCCTGCTGGCTTTGTATACCACTGTTTCGATCGCATTGTCATTCTCGGTCATATACCCTTATTGACGCGTCCGGAACATCGTCCATTTCTTCCGCGATTTTCCTCACGCCAGCGTGATCACGAAGGACGTTCTGCGCCAGCGCACCGGTGAGTACAACCGTTGGGTTGATGCCTTCGCCCGTAACCAGCGGATTCCGACCGAGTGGGCGCAAAAGGGCGTGCGGAAGGAGGATTACGTCCGCTCCCACCTGCGGCGCATGGAGCGCCAGAATCGCTTCGGCATCTATTTCATTCTGAAGAGCATGGAGGTGGGGCCATCCTTTCGCTCCACCGTGCCGCTATCCGGTCGATGATCCGAATTACCGGATCATTGCGCGACAGCGCTGCCGCTACACCCACTATTACTTCTACATCCGCGATGAAGTGCTGGGCGCCATAGCGATGTGCGTGGGTTCCTTCCTGCCGTTCCAGATCACGTATTATCTGAATGGCCATCACTACATCGACCGGGAACTGCTGCGCCGCAGAGTTGCCTTCCGCAAGGACGACAATGCTTTCGTGGGGGTCTCAGATCCTGCGGCCCTCCAGGCCGCCGCTGACCGCCTGAGTGCTGATCTCATCCGCAAACGCCTCGATTACTGGAGTCTGATCGTAGGGCCGAAGTTCTCCAAAGCGGATCGACAGGTGATCAACCTCAAGCGCCACTGTTCGATTCAACAGGTCGAGTACTGCCGGAATCTCGCCTTCCGCCGCAACTTTCCATCCACAAACTGTTCGAACGATCCTGCGATATCGGTCTGCTGCGCCTGACGCCCGACAAAATCACCCAGATCTGTGGCTTCCGGATCAATAAGAAATTACACGGCAAACTGCAGAGCGTGCTCGACCGGATGGAACATGGACATCATGTCTTCCGCGCCTGCGGCCGGAATGCCGTCCTGCGCATGTACGAAAAATTCACTACCTTCCTCCGCCTGGAAGCATTGAGCAATAATCTCAAGGACTTCGGGCTGAAGAAGTCTCTAGAGAATCTGGATGCGGTCCGCCGGAAGCTGGCCGCCGTCTCCGATCGATTCGCTGCCTTCGAGGCCGAAGCACTCAACGTCCATGTCGACTTCCCACTGTTTCAGCGCATGGCCTCGCCCATCACCTCAGGCCGTAGTCGCGTGCCCGGCATTAAGATCCAGGACACGCGCATCATCCGCCTGATGGAAGTTCTTCTCCACAGCGGAACCAAAATCGGCGGTTGGCGCACGGCCCAGATTCACGAGGCCATCCTCGCTGCATTCGGCCTCAAAGCCAACAACTACACCCTTACCCAACTCCGCTACGACATCCGCAAAATGAAGGCTCATGGCCTCATCGAACGTGACGGCAAGCGCTACGCTTACCGGCTCACCCCGAAAGGTAACAAGGCCGCACTCCTGTTCGTCCTCTTTCACAAACGCGTATGTGGACCCCTCGCCAATAGCCTGTTCAACTCACCACCGCAACCAGAACTCAAACCCGCCACCAGGATCGAAACGGCTTATCGCTAAGCTGACCGATCGATTCAACAGATTCTCGATCTCCTCGCCGCCTGAGTATGTGAGAGAAAAATCCTCAGATCAAAACCTCAAGAATCTAACTAGCAAGCGGTTCCATCAAGTCACTCATGTTCCGCATGCAGCTGTGGACCTGCCTTCCATAGTCCGGTCCAATGGCCAGCCGATTACTCGGCACGAGTAAGCGTCGAGAATCACAGCCAGAAAAACAAACTCTTCCTGGAGCCGAATATATGTGATGTCAGCCACCCAGAGTTGGTCAACGTCGGTCAGCACCGTGTGTCGCGCCAGGTTCGCGCCACCTCCGTGATCGAGACCCCTTGCTCCAGCCGCCGCACCGCGGCCAGCTTAAACTCTTTGGTGAACTGCCTGCGAGACAATCCCATGACTCAATTCTCCTTTTGATGGATTTTGAGTCTTAACTGTTTGTCTCAAAATTGGGGGTCAGTCCACGCTTCGTACCAGGGTGATCGACGCAACTTGTATCAGGGGCATGCACTCATTGTGGCGCGTACCTCGAAGCACAGCGGACCCATCACACTGACGGCCAGAACGCCGGGCTGACGGATGGCGTCGCGACGATTCAGACGGAAGCGGTCGAACCGCGGCCGGAACTGCACTAAATAGATCCATCCTTACGGCCTATCGTAGATCAATCTATCCTTCCCGACTTCTCGCGAGAAGCTGCCGCGTTCATCAGACCACCAACTGAGGTTAGTGTCTCCACGCTATCTTGATCGAGATGGATAACCTCTACGTGCGCACCGCCGGCTCGTGGCGTTTCCAACCGCCGAGTCAAGAGAAACGAGACACATGCGAGGACCAGCCGTGCGAAACGCGAGGATCAGCACTCGATCGACGCCGGTTGCCAGCTCCGCATTGTCAGAGGAATAGAACCCGCCATCAATGTAATGGTGACCTTGTAATGACGCCGATCTACCAGGCGCTCGCAGCGTATCCACCTCCCGCAAGAACCAAGGCGCGTCGCGTGATGCTCAATTGATAATCACCACTCGATTAGCATAACCCTAGTAAGTGCTGAAGGTGTTCGCGAACCGGGCTGGCACCTAGGGTCCGATGACGGCGAGCCAAGAAGTTTGTTGGGCCTTTTTCCGGAATAAACGCTAAGACTCTATCTGGAGTGATTGGAGTGGACCCCATTTTTGAGACAGCCAGTTAACCCCTGAAAATCATCGAAAGGGGAAAACTGGAACATGGGATCTCGCAGAAAATTCACCAAGGATTTCAAGCAGACGGCGGTACGCCGCCTGAACAATGGACAGAGCGTGGCCGAGGTGGCACGCGCCCTGGAGGTCAATCCCAGTGATCTGCACCGCTGGCGGCGCGAATTGCAGGAACACGGCGAGCACGCGTTCAGCGGTGTGGGCAAGAAGCGCGCCGAAGAAAGCCGGGTAGCCGAGCTGGAACGAAAGGTCGGCCAGCAGGCCATGGAGATCGATTTTTTAAAGCGAGCCTTGCAGCATGTCGAGGAGCAGCGCCTGCTGCGGGCACTGAACAACGGCGCGCTTTCTACGAGCAGGTCGAAAAAGAAGTGAAGACCGAGACCCGGTTGAGCGTGATCCGCATGTGTGAAGTGGCCGGATTCAGCCGCGCGGGCTACTACCGTTTTCTGGACCCGGAGAAGCCCGGGCCGGCGGATATGGACTTGCGCGACGAGATGCAGAAGATCGCGCTGGAGTGGCCGAGCTATGGCAGCCGACGCATTACACAGGAGCTGAAGGCCCGCGGCTGGGAGGTTAATCGCAAACGAGTGCAGCGGCTGATGCGGAAAGACAATCTGCTGTGCGTGGTAAAGCGGAAGTTCGTGGTGACGACCGACTCGGCACACGGGCTGAAGATCTATCCGAACCTGGGGGGATCGATGATCCTCACCGACGTGGATCAGTTATGGGTGGCGGACATCACATACATCCGGCTGGAGGAGGAGTTCGTTTACCTGGCGGTCATTCTGGATGCGTATTCGCGGCGCGTGATCGGATGGCACCTGAGCGAGGGGCTGGACGATTCGTTGACGCTGACGGCGCTGCGCCTGGCGCTGGAGCGGAGAGTGGTGCGGCCCGGATTGGTGCATCATTCGGACCGTGGGGTGCAGTATGCCAGCGGCGAGTACACGGACCTGCTGAGAGAGAAGGGCATCGACATCAGCATGAGTCGCAAGGGGAACCCTTGGGACAATGCGGCCTGTGAGTCATTCATGAAGACGCTGAAATACGAAGAGGTATACCGAACCGAATATCGGAATTTGATCGACGCCCGCGCGCGCATCGGCGAGTTTTTGGAGAAGGTGTACAACGAAAAGCGGTTGCACTCGGCACTGGACTACCGTTCGCCGGCGCAGTTTGAGAGCAGGCTGGGGCCGCGGCCAGCCGCGAGGATATCGGCATGAAGATTCCACACAGGAGCGAGGGGCGGGAGCAATCACCAATCCTGAAGCGAACGATCGTGCCGGGGAAAAGCAGCGGCATCGAGCTCGTTCGCGGCACGCGCGAGGGTGCGGCTGAGATAGTCTTCGGGTTGCGAGTGGCGGCGCGGAAAACCCGGACTGCCGGCGCGCAGAATGGCCGCGATTTGTGGAGCGGCCATTCCACGGCGCAGCAGTTCCTTGGTGATCCATTTATCGACAATGCTCCAATCCGGTTGGGAGAAGCGTTCGACAATCCGCAGACGGTGCAACCATTCGGCATAGATGTGAGCCTCCCTGGCGGACGCCACCGTGTCGGCGTGCGTGATCGGCGAGTGTGCCCGCTGCGATGGGCCAGACCAACCGCCTTGGGCGGCGTGGAGCAAAGCGGCAGCTTGCGCTACCAAGCCAGCATGAGCCTGCAGCACCTTGACCCACGGAGCGTGACCGTATGCGTTGCGCCGCTGCGGCTTCTGGTTGGTGAAGCCGGCCAAGCGGCCCAGATGACGCCAATCGGTGCTGGCCAAATCGCCGCCGTAGCGCTGGGCCAATTGCTTCCCGATCAAGGTGGCCACGGCCGGTTCCACAGGTGTGGTGCTGACGTGCATCCAGACCTGAAGATGGCCGGGACTGGTCTGGAGCACGACACAGGGCGCGAGACCGTCGGCCCGCATGGTATCGACCACCTCGGGGCCGCTGTGATCCAGGTCCACCAGGATATAGCCGGGATTGCGGTTCTCGGCGTAGGGCTGCATGTACACGTCGCAGCCTTCGCGGTTGCGCACGCGCAGGAACCGCAGTGTGGCGGGATGGGCGAGTTGGGCCGCGGTCCACAGGCGCTCTCCCGGGAAAGCTCTTCGGGTCTGATAGTGAATCAGACGGATCAGGTAGAGCTCGTGAGGCATGGCTGCGATCTGGCGGCGCACGGCCCGCAAGGTCAGATTGAGTCCACGATCGAACATGGACCCAATTCTGGAATCGAAGGAACCCGCCGTACAATGAAATCTCAGCGGACGGCGAACAGTGGGTTAACTGGTTGTCTCAGCCTTGGGGTCCACCGCAATAATAGGCGTGCTCCCCAATTGGTTTCGACCAGTAGGATTCTCGGATGCCGCTCACGAGCCTGAAATTTGGAAGCCCGTTGGATATAGCCTTTCCGATCGGTACGCTTGCCGAGACTGCCAGCACTTGAAAGTAATCGCGCGGCTCAAGCCAGACGTCACGGTTACACGAGCGCGAAGCGATTTGAACCGAGTTGCCCGGGAACTCATTCGCGAATATCCAAAGGATTACGCTCCTGACTCCACCATTTCAATTCTCCGTTTCTCAGAGGACATGACCGGCGACATCCGCAACACATTGCTGGCTTTGTTTGCTCTTGTCGGCGTTCTGCTTTTAGTCGCGGTAGCCAACGTAGCGAATCTGTTCGTTGCGCGCGCTACGCGGCGTACGAAGGAAATTGCCCTAAGGCTATCGCTCGGCGCCGGGCCAGCACGGCTGTTCCGTCAAATGCTGACAGAGAGTGTTTTGATTTCGAGCCTCGGAGGTGCTGTTGGAATCGGTTTGACCTATGTTGCTGAACCAAGTATTGCGGCGACATATTCCCTCGCGCGGACGAACTTTCTGTTGATGGCCACGTTCTCCTGCTTGCGGTTGCATCGACTCTATTTACGAGCCTTGTCTTCGGCCTCCTGCCGCTTCTCCAGATTTTCGATTTATCCCTGCAGCGGGCTCTGAAAAGCCAATCCGGTGGTGTTGAGACACGCAGCCACCTGCATCTGCGTCGGGCGATTATTATTGCGGAATCCGCGCTTGCCTTTGTGCTGGTAACTTGTGCGGGCCTACTCGTCAAAAGCTACTGTTTGCTTATACCTACCTCCCCTCAAGCCAAGAACTAAACGCGGCTCAAAAACTGTCCTTCTCAAGTGAATTATTGCGTCGCGTCCAAGCCATTCCTCGAGTGAAGACGGCAGCAATTGGCGGAACGCTTCCTCTCAATGGGTTCGACCGCTCGAGCCTGTGTATAGAAGGCTTTCCCGGTTGCAATGATCCGGGCGGACCTAGCGCCGACAAGTATGTCGTGAGTAACCAATACCTTTCAGCCATGGGTATTCCACTGCTGCAAGGACGAACGTTCTCATCTGCCGACAGTTTGCAAGCCGTGCCGGTTACGATTGTGAGTCTTATGCTAGCAGAACGTTACTGGCCTGGGGAAAATGCGCTCGGAAAGCGAATCCAGCTTAATGGTGATCACGTCTGGCGAACGATTGTCGGCATCGCGAGTGATGTCAGACAATATGGCTTAGATTTACCAGCGACCATGCAGGCCTATGTGCCTGTGACGCAGCAGCCGCGCTCTTGGGCCACCCTCATTATCCGATACAAAAACAAACCAGTTGGTCTGGCAGAATCCATTCGCCATGAAGTGCAAAGCGTGAACAAGGACGCACCTATCTACGGATTCGATACTATGACCAACATCCTCGCCGGTGCTGCTGCAAAGCGTCGGGTTGCCGCCGCTTTGTCGGGTCTCTTCGGAGTAATCGCCCTGATCTTGGCGGCCGTAGGATTGTACGGAGTCACGACTTATTCCGTCACTGCCCGAATAAGAGTGTCCGGGGTGCGCCTTGCGCTCGGCGCCACTCCGCAGCAAGTTCTTTCGCTCGTATTCCGCGAATCGGGCCGTGTGATGTTCTATGGCCTAACGGCAGGGGGAATCTCTGCCCTGGCTGCAAGCCACGTTATGCGATCGCTTCTGTTTGGCGTAACTCCAACCGACCCGCTTACTTTCCTTAGTGCGATGGCGCTCCTCACTCTGGTAGCGGCGCTCGCGACATATCTTCCAGCCGCCGCGCGACGCGCGTTGATCCCGCTATTAGCTTGCGGGACGAGTGACGGCGAGCGGCCTATTCTCCTTGTCACGTACTACGCGCTTATAAAGATTGAACATTGAAATCATGCCCGTTCTGATCAAGGCAGTAGCACCAGGTCTGTGCTGGTCAGCCATCGAATATCATCTCTTGCTTACCTAGGGTATGCTCCGTGGGGTGTGACATCAGCGGCGCTGGACTTTGGGCTTACGCTGACCGCGTGGGTGGAGAGCGGTGCGCCGCTCGGGCTCGGATTCTTTTCAGCACCGCCGCCTGCATGATCATTCCATTGATGCAGTAACCGCACTGCGTCGACTGTTCCGCAATGAAGGCTTCCTGACGGGGATGAGGTTTCTCCGCCGTGCCCAGATCCTCGAAGATAACAATAGCCTTACCCGCTGCCGCAGAGATCGGGGTAATTCAGGAACTGACAGCCTCTCCGTTGAGCTGTACGGTGCAGGCTCCGCACTGCGCCAACCCACAGCCAAACCGCGGGCCTTGTAAGCCCAGGTCGTTGCGAAGAGCGTAGAGCAGCGGCATGGCTGGGGCGCCGGCTTGAACCGTTATCCCGGACCGTTGACGTTCAGCAAGATTTTTTGTCACTCGAATCAGCCTGAAACATAACTTGAACCTCTATTGCCTCCTGTTAAGCGTTCGCCATGCGCGCGAGGCCACAGCGCTCATCACTAGCCGCCGTTGCCATCGAGTCCTCCTCAGAGCGCGAGGACACGCTGTCAATGCCGTCAGGGGCAAGCGGATACCGTCTGGAAAGCATCACAATCGACCGGCTCTGTTGATCTGCTCTGTGCCCCAACGCGTCGCGCGAGATTCCCAATTTCCGCATTCTGCTAATCAGGGTCGTCCTCGGCAGTCCGAGTCTGGCAGCAGCGCCACTCCGTCCGCCAACCACCCAATTCGTTTCGCGAAGAGTCGCCACGATGTGAGCCCGCTCCGCATCGGCGAGAGTGCGGACGGCGGCAGGCCTATCCTGCTGGCTCGTGAGCTCCGCGATTGGCGCGCACAACACAGGCCCTGTCGTCATGATCACTGCGCGCTCGATGAAATTCTGTAGCTCTCGGATATTGCCAGGCCAATCGTGGCGCTTCAGATTATCCAGCAGGCCTGCCGGGATGTGGTCAATAGACTTGCCGTGACGGTTGGCAAAATTGCGAACGAAGTACTCGACTAGTAGCGGGATATCGTCTCCTCGTTCGCGTAATGTGGGGAGCTTGATCGGAAAAACGCTCAACCGGTAGTAAAGATCTGCGCGAAACTTTCGCTCCTGCACCATACGCCACAAATTCTGGTTGGTGGCGCCGATAACACGCACGTCGACCTGCAACGTGCGGCCGCCTCCCAGACGTTCAAACTCCTGTTCCTGGAGAACGCGCAACAGCTTGGGTTGCAGTTCAAGGGGAAGGTCTCCGATTTCGTCGAGAAACAGTGTGCCGCGGTCGGCAGCTTGAAAGCGTCCCACGGTCTGAGTGACCGCGCCGGTGAAGGCGCCTCGCTCATGCCCAAACAATTCGCTTTCGAGCAAGGAACTTGGAATCGCCGCGCAATTGAGGGCTACGAAGCGGTTATGCCGCCGCGGGCTGGCTCTGTGAATCGCGTGAGCGATCAGTTCCTTGCCAGTGCCTGTTTCGCCTTGAATCAGAACCGCACAGTCGGCGGCGCAACCACGTTTATCTCGTCGAGTATCGCCCGGAATTCCGGGCTGGATCCTATCAAATCCGAAACGGGCATCGTTTTGTTCCTTACGGAATCGCTTTTCGAATACTGCTCATTTCTCCAGCGATTTAGTTACAGCCGCCTGGATCACGTCAAGTAACTCCGAGGCGTCAAATGGTTTATACAAAAACCCGACGGCGCCTTCGTTGAGGGCGCGCTGTCGAATCTCATCATCGTAATGGGCAGATATAAAAATGACTGGCAGCTGTGGACGCTCGCGTCTGATCCGGCGGTGCAATTCGATTCCGTCCATTCCTGGCATCCGGACATCGGTAATGACACAGACCACTTCTCGAAGGATCCCCGACCGGAGGAATGCCTCGCCGGACGAGAACACAAACGGGGTGTATCCAGCAGATTCGACGAGACTCTCGATGGACTCTCGAATTCGAAAATCGTCGTCCACTCCCGCCACAATGTGTTTTTGAATCTCGGCCATTATGGAGAAGCTCTCCAGTACGCTTCGATGATAACGGCGAAGGTACGAGGCCGGCTATTATAGGTTTATTTAGGCAGGTTTAGTAATGCGTGCTATCCCGAGTTTGTCGGCCATTCTCACAAGCTCTGCGAGCGACTGAGCGCCCATTTTGCGCATGATCTGGCCCCGATGAACTCCGATGGTGATCTCGCTGGTGCCTAGATCAGCGGCGGTTTGTTTGTTGGCAAAGCCCGCGACCACGAAGGGAAGGACCTCTTGTTCGCGAGGCGTGAGAAGATCGTAATGCCTTCGCAATTCGGCCAGCTCCGATCTTTTCTGCCTGGCCGTTCGATCAAGCTCAATTGCGGTGTGAATCGCTTGTAACAACTCCTCTTCGCCGAACGGCTTCGGCAGGAACTCAATTGCGCCAGCCTTCATCGCGCGGACCGAAGAAGGGATATCGCCATGACCTGTAATAAAAACGATCGGCGGTGCATCTCCTGCTGCCAGCTCGGTCTGCAGCTCGAGGCCGCTGACGTCCGGAAGTTGTACGTCCAGGACCAGGCACGCAGGGCCGTTGGGCTTTTCCGATTTCAGGAACTCGGAAGCTGAGGCAAAGGTAGTCACGCGAAGTCCCACGGAGGAAATGAGGCTCGATAGCGCCTCCCTTACGCGACGGTCGTCATCCACGACAAAGACAATGGGTGCGTCGAAGCTCATAATTCCGCAGCCGCTTGGGTCGGAAGCGTAAAGCAGAAAGTCGAACCAGTGCTGTCTCCGGAGACCGCCCACAGCCGGCCGTTGTGTGCTTCGATGATTGAGCGACAAATCGCTAATCCAATTCCTAGACCGTTCTCTTTCGTCGTGAAAAAGGCTTCGAAGACTTTTTCCGGATCCTCCAGACCCACGCCACAATCTTGTATCTCAACGAGGACGATACTGCCGGCCTGAAGCTTCGAACGGATCGAAAGCCCCTTGGGGCGGTCAAAGACGCGGTCCATCGCGTCCATCCCGTTAAGTAGCAGGTTGAGAACCAGCTGCTGCAATTGCACGCGATCGCCCAATACAGGTGGCAGATTTGTTTCCAAATCAGTCTTCACAATAACGCGTCTTTTTGCAACTTCGCCGCTAATGAGGCGGAGCACCTCGGCGATCACCTCATTCAGGTCGAGCACGACTTTTTCAAGCGGCCCCCGCCGGAAGAGCGCCCGGATGCGCCGGATCACCTCTCCGGCTTCCTTCCCATCGCGAACAATCCTTTCGGCGGCCTCGTACGCCTTAGTCAAGCTCGGTGGCTGGGCCGAAAGCCAGCGCAGGCAGGCATGACCGTTCGCCACGACGGCGGCCAAAGGTTGGTTGATTTCGTGGGCAATGGAGGCAGCCAGCTCGCCCACGGTGGCAACCTGCGTCGCTCGCGACAGTCGCGTTTGCGTGCGGCGCAAAGCGTCCTCCATATTCTTTCGGTCGTCGATGTCGATGAGCAAGCCGTACCAGCGGAGAATGCGGCCGTCACTGTCACGCAAGGCCTCGCCGAGTACGTGAAACCAGCGATATGACCCGTCGGACCGGCGTAACCGGTATTGGACCTTGTGCGGCTGACCAGTTGCGACTGCATGCGACCACGCGCGCATCGTAGCCTCCACATCGTCCGAGTGAAGGAAATTCAGCCAGCCAAGCTTGGCCAATGCGCCAAGGCTGGTGCCGGTGTAGTCCAGCACGCGCCGGTTCACGTAGGTGAGCTCGCCATCTGGAGCCGCGCACCATACCAGGGCGGGTATCGTCTCGATAATTAGCGCAAGGTCCTGCGCACCGGCGCGCACGGCCTCTTCAGCTCGCTTACGGGCTTCTTCGACGCGCCGTTTGCCCTCAACTAGCCCAGCGACCAACAACAGCGCGCCGAGGAAGACTGCGAATCGCAAGTAGGAAGACGGCTCGACCGACAAGTGAAATCGCGGAGGTAGAAAAAAGTAATCGAAGGCCAGGGCTGAGAGCGCAACGGACAAGAGGCCCGGGCCCCTACCTCCATAGAGGCTGCTCGCCATCACGGCGAGTAAGAAGCAAGACGAAGGGGCATCCAACGGCCATGCCAGGGCCAGCGCTAAGCCGCAGGAAATCGCCGCAAATCCATAGCGTCGAACACTGGGCATGATCTTCATTCGCGACCAGATCCCCGCACGCCAGCACGACACTATGTCCCTAAACCGGATGTGTGTTTGATGGCGACAGATTTCTTCGCGATTCGGATCTAAAAGATTATTTAGAACTCGACTACAATGGGAGAAGCTGTTGCGAAAGCCATACTTATTTACAGCTAGTCATTGACGACGCGCGGATGTTGTGGGTGCCTGCATCGCTGGCGGCGTAGTAAAGTGATACACGTCGACTTTTACGTTGTCCTTAGTGCCGTCACCCCCCATCGAGCCTACCGTGTAATAGTATGTTGTTC
>CAVRNU010000031.1:0-63227 GCA_963722585.1 Bryobacterales bacterium
CATAGCGATCTCTGCCGAGTCGATTGGTGAACTGCTGCCCCGGCTGGACGCGATCACACCGGTGACAGTAGTGGGGGTGGCGCCGGTAGACCTGGCGAGTTTCGACCAGCTGTACACGGAGATGGTGGTGCGGCAATGAGCGCCATGGCCGATGTGCGCCCGGCGCTGATCGGGCACTTGACAGAGTTGCATCTGCCGACGGTGAGGCAATGCTATGAAGATACGGCACGGCGAGCAGAACGGGAGACGCTGAGCTATGAGCAGTACCTGCTGGAAGTGATCTCTAGGGAATGTGAGCAGCGGCATAAGAAGCGGGTGCAGCGATTGCTGAAGGAGTCGGCGCTGCCGTTAGAGAAGTCGCTGCAGAGCTTCGATGTCAAGCGGCTGCCGGCCAAAGCTCAGCGGCAGTTACGGACGCTGCTGGAAGGAGGTATCCTGGACCGGAAAGAAAACGTTTTGGTGTTTGGGAATCCTGGTTCGGGAAAGAGCCATCTCCTGACCGCGTTGGCGCAGGAGTTGGCAATAGTGCGCGAGCGCAAGATGCACTTCACCAAGTGCTCGCTGTTGATGCAGGATTTACTGGCGGCCAAACGAGACCTGCGGCTGAGCAAGGAGATAAAACGGCTGGGCCGCTATGAAGGCTTGATCATCGACGATCTGGGATACATCCAACAGAGCCGGGATGACATGGATGTCGTATTTACGCTGCTGGCTGAACGCTACGAGCGCGGCAGCGTGCTGATGACCAGCAATCTGCCCTTCTCCAAATGGGAGGGGATCTTCAAAGACGCGATGATGACGGCGGCGGCGATCGACCGACTGGTGCATCATTGCGTCATCATCGAGCTGAACATTCCGAGCTATCGAGTGGAGGAGGCCAAGAAGAAACAACAGGCGGAGGGCGAATGAATGCGGGGCGGCGCGACCAGAAACCAAACCCCACTGAGCTGTGGAAATGCCGGGCTATGGAAAGAGTGGAAAGCCAAACGCAGGCTTCCCACTCTTACCACAGCCCTTGGAAATCTCGCCGACAGCAGGCGAGATTCCCACATTCCCACAGCGTCGACGACGAAGGCGGATGGAAAAGTGGAAAACCAAAAACAGGTTTCCCACTTTCCCACCGCCATCATTCACCCTCAGGAAAAATCAAAACATGAAAAGGTGGGCGCTCCGCGCCGTCTCAGGAGTAATTGTCGTTGATAGGGAAAAATAATTGTCGCTGACCGGAAAAAGTAATTGACGCCGAACAGTGGCCGGTCTGGATCTTTCCGGGTGAGCAGCCAAATGACGCTGAGGACCACCGCAAGATAGAGCAAGGTGAATCCGAACGACTTGGTCTTGTTCCAGCATGGAATGCCGGTGAACAGGACCGCATAGAACAGATCCGCCTCCACTCCTGAGGGGGCGACATCAAACGAGCGTCTCCCATGCCGTCTTCAGCGCCAGCGGAGTTTCTCAACCTCTATCGCGAGAATTCGCACGTCTTTTTTTGGATTCATCCTGTTGACGAAAAGGGCTTCAAGGTTGACAAACGTCTTGCAAAAGCGGCCTATCAGAAAAGCTCGCGATCTTCGCCACTATCGCGCAGACGAATTACTGGATGACGCGGTTCGCGCTGAACTAGCTGAAACCGCTGTCTACATTGCATCGCGCGCGAAAAAATCTTTTCCGGTTCTGGATGCTAAAGCGTACGTGTTTAAGACCTTTGCACGACTAGTCGACGAACGGATCGCGAAGGATAATCGGCTTGTTGTACAAGCGACAGCCCGACTGGAAGAATTACCAGAGCCGGTCTCGCATGCATGGCTAGATTCTTTAGAAGATCAAGTTTATCGGCGCGAGGTTCTGGACGCCATGAGGCCGGAGGATCGGCAACTCTGGGAGAAACGGATGCTCGGTTACGAGCTTGAGGAACTCGCGAGGGAGCTCAACGTCACTCCAGACTGCCTGTCGGCACGCGCGAGGCGGGGCCTCGAATACGCGTTACGTAAGCTGAATGGGCGCCTCCCCTCTGCGAGAGAATAGCGGGTTGGATGGCCAATCCCTGGAACCCTACAGAGGAGGAGCGCAAGCTTCTCGAGCTGCTCAAAGAGTCCGCTCTTCACGATTACCCCAATCCCGAGCGAAACGGATGCCCAGGACGTGACTTCCTCACCCAGTTAGCATTCCGTCGATCATCGATCCGTGCTACTGACCCGCGAGTTGATCACGTAGTCCACTGTTCGCCTTGCTTCCGCGAGCTGACCGAGATCCAGCGGCAAGGTCCGCGGAAACGGCGGCAGGCCCCGATGATTGCAGTTGCTGCGGCGGCTGTACTCGCAATCATCGCTTCCTTTTGGATATTCAGGAGAACCCATTCGAACGAAATTGACAATGGTTCTCCGATTGCCCGGGGGCCGGCAACGATTCTAAAGCCGATCTCGGTGCTTCTCGATTTCCGGAAAATCTCAGTGACACGCGGGCCTCGGGCAACCTGGTGTTGGTGGGACACAATCACGGGAATCCGTGGTTCGACCTTTTTGACAGCCAGTTGAACTTTCATTACGTCTGGCCCCAAGGCTCGATTGCGCCAATGATCGTCAATCGAAATCCGCGGAGCGGGGAAAGCTCAAGCTATCCGGTCGATTTTCAGAAATCCGGTTATTGCGCGGTTAGTTTCCGCCCAAGACCCGGAGGCAACGGCAGCGCACTGCTCATCATAGGCACCGATCTGTCGTCGCTAGACGCAGGCGGCCGGTTTATCACCGAGGCCAATTGGCTGCGTACTCTTTACGCCACGTTAGGCACGCGCTCTTCATCCCGAATTCCATTTTTTGAAATCCTCTTGAAGACGGATCTGCTGACGAGCAGTTCTCCTCGTTTTCAAGTTGTCGCCTCCCGAGTGGATTGAGCGCTAACGCCTCTCTTCTCGTGAATTCTCCGTGAAATTCCTTGTCGCGGATTGTTTCTAGGTGAGATTGTGTGCTCAATGATTCACAGAGCCTTAACGACTCACAGAGTCTCGCACCGGGAGGAGAACATGCTTACAAAGTTACGGCTGGTCGGTTTCGCCAGTCTAGTACTGACAAACGCCGCAGGGGTTGTGCCGCTCGGCGCGCAGAATCGAAATTCCGGTGAAATTCGCGGCACCGTTTCAGACTCGACGGGAGCGGCGGTCGCGGGCGTCGCAGTCGAAGTAACCAACACGGACACTTCCGTCACGACAACGTTCAGAAGTGATACCAGCGGTACCTACGATGCAACGCCGTTGATTCCAGGACCATACACGGTCACCTTCTTGAAAGACGGTTTTCAGAAACTCGTGCGCCCGAATGTGGTTCTGCATGTCGGAACGATAACGGTGAATGCCAGCTTGCAGCTAGGCTCGGTCTCCCAGCAGGTGACCGTGGCATCACAACCGCCGCTGCTCCAAACGGAGAGTTCAGAGCGTAGCTTGACGCTTACCAGCGAATCCGCTACCGAACTTCCCAATGTGGGCCGAGGCTGGTTCAATCTGATTGGGCAGTTACCCGGCACAAACGGATCGGCCTCCAATTCGAGCATCAACGGGACACTGCCGGATTCGGCCAATTGGCTAGCGGATGGTGGAACAGCTACGCTGCCGAATAGCAATAATCCGGATGCAATTCAGGTTCCGCTCGAAGCGATCGGCGAGATCGATATCAACACCAGCAGTTTTGGAGCCGAATCGGGCAATGGCCCCGCCGTTTTCAAAGTGATTACAAAAAGCGGAACCAACCAATTCCATGGCTCTCTTTTTGAGTTTGTTAAGAACAACGTTTTTAACACGCGCAATTTTTTCAGCCCTACGGTCCCTCCGGTACGATGGATGAATTCGGTGGGTCCATTGGCGGCCCAATCAGGCGGGACAAGCTGTTTTTCTTCTTTGCCTACCAGCGCAACCCGAACAACAGTTATTCAACCGGCTATTATACGTACCCCACGAGCGCGATGCGGTCCGGCAATTTCTCCGGCCTGGGCACGACAATCTATGACCCAAGCTCAACCACGCTGGTAAACGGCACATATGTGCGGCAGCCATTTCCGAACAACAGCATTCCCGCAAGTCGCTTCGATCCGGTATCGCAGAAAATCATGCAATACTACCCGAATCCGACGCTGCCTGGAACATTTAATAACTATTTCTTTTCGGGCGCTAACACGTCTACGTACACGTGGTACAACTTCCGGGTTGATTACAACATTGCCTCGGGTAACCGGCTTAGTGTATCGGGGATGGCCGTGCCCCAGACCGGGTTCACGAACTCGCCGGACTGTCCACTCGACTGCCAGAATATCTCGAGCCCTGAATATACCGGCCAGATCACAGACGTTTGGACACCTAAACCCAACCTCGTAAATGAATTCCGCACTGCCGTTTCGCGCCAGGCGTTCGATTTCACATCTCCGAACCAGGGCGAAGATTTTCCGCAGAAACTTGGCCTGAACAATGCAACGGCAAATGCCTTTCCCAATATCTCGGTTGGCGGCCCGATCTCGCTAAGCGGCATCGGAGGCGGCACGGCCGCTCGAACACACCAGACCGCTTACGTTACCTCCGATTCTGTCGGCCTGCTTCTCGGCAAGCACACGCTTAAGTTCGGGGGTGAATTTGATAAATGGGAAAACTCGACCGCATGGGGCTCTATGGACGCGGGCAGTTTTAACTTCAGCGGCATCTTCACGCGCAATCCGGCCGTTACGTCGAGTCAAGGCGAGGGTGTCGCCGACTTGTTGCTGGGGTTGCCCCAATCCTGGAACACGTATGTATTCGAAGAGTATGCAGCCACGATTGGAACTTGCAGGCGTTCGTTCAGGATTACTACAAGATTCTGCCCAACCTTACGTTGAATTTTGGCGTCCGTTACATGCGGCAGACTGGTTGGACAGAAACCTACAACCGCCTTTCGACGTTTCTCCCGAACGCCACAAATCCTGTGACTGGCACTTCAGGAGCGATCGGATTTGCGGGAGTGAATGCGCCCACCGCGGCCGAAAACGACATCAACTTCTTCTTGCAACCGCGCGCGGGGCTCTCCTGGTCGCCGGTGCAGAACTGGGTGGTTCGCGCGGGCTACGGAATCTTCAACCTGCCGTGGTCGGCCACATCGTACGTGGGAGGCATGGGAGTTGGCTGGAACGTGCAAGGGCAGGAACAGGTGACAGACAACATCACGCCAATATTCCAATATTTACGATGGCGCAAGGGCCGCCCGCCGCGTTGTCGCCGCAAAACGAACCACGAACCGGCGCGCTGTTGAACGGCCAGCAGGTTACGTGGCAACCTTACAACATTCCAATGAGCTATATGGAGGAGTACCAGTTCAGCGTTCAACACCAGATTGCGGGTTATGTATTCGACCTTGCCTATTTGGCAACGAGGGTAAGAAGCTGCAGTGGGGCGTCGGTCTGAATCAGGTTCCGCTAAGTCTGCTCGGGCCGGGAGACGCGCAATTGAGACGGCCTTATCCACAATTCTCCGATATTAAAACGCAAACGAACAGCGGGTTCTCGAATTACAACTCGTTGCAGTTTACTTCGAAGAAAACGTTCCAGAATGGCTTCTCGTACCTGTTCAATTACACGTGGGCGAAAGTGCTGGACGTTGGCAGCGGAGCGGAACCGCCGGTTTCGAAAACTTCGATTATGGCGACAGCTATCAATACTCCTACAATCCAAGATTGAATTACGGTCCTTCCGTTCAAGACATGCCACAGATGGTAAATGGGTCCGTCATCTATGACCTGCCGTTCGGGAAGGGTCGCCGGTATTTAGACCGGGGCGGATTCCTGAACGAAGCCGCCGGCGGCTGGCAGGTCTCGACGACCTATATGTTTCACAGCGGCACGCCGTTCACGCCGACTGTCGGCACAGCCAACTTGAGCGGCCCGCAGACGAGTTCGAGCGGATGGGCTTGGCATCCGAATGTCGTTGGCAGCCCCGGTCTGGCGAATCAGAGTATCAACGAGTGGTTCAACACCGCTGCATTCGAAGTGCCGGCGGCTTACACGTTGGGAGATGCTGGCCGAGGAATCCTGTACGGACCGGCATTTGCCGTTGTGAACCTGGGTTTGGCCAAGAGCTTCGCCATTCCAAAATTCGGAGAACGATCGCTGCTGCAGTTTCGGGCTGACGCGACGAACATCGCGAATCATCCGAGCTTCGGTAATCCCGATTCCGCAATTGGGACCACTGGAGCGGGAAAATTTCCTCGGCTTCCGCCGCGCGCGCCATTCAACTTGGCGCTGTTCTGCGGTTTTGACGCCCGGTTGCGCGTCTGAGTTCACATCACTGAGCTTGCTTCGTCTGTGAACCTGGGCTTTGGCTTCGCAAAGCGATGACAAATTGCTGAATTTCCCGGCGCTGCCGCTCCAGTTTTTCCGCGGACTGCTTTGATAGCTGGTTATAGATAGCCAGCTCCTGTTGGCCTTTTTCAGGGTCGCCAGTAAGCCTGTAGGCTTCGGACAATCGATAGTGTGCTTCTTCCAACTCAGCGTTCGCCGCGATTGCCTTCCGATAAGAGCCAATGGCGTCGGAATATTTCCCCTGCCCGGCGTCGATGATGCCGAGCTCAAGGTAAGCGGAGCCGAGATGCGGATCAAGCGACACTGCCTTTTCGAGTAGGGTTCGCGCCTGGTTCGAAGCTTTGCAATCCTCGGGTCCACCGCACCGGTTCCATATACTGACCGCGTAATAATAGTTAGCGAGAGCGTTGTCTGGCTTCAATCTCGCAAAGCGAGCCAGGCGTTCCTCATAACCGGCGGATTGCGTGATCTCGCGAGATTGCACTTTGCCCAGGAACAGGTAAGGATTTGGATCGCTTGGATCAAGATCCGCCGCTTTAAAGAAGCATTGCGCCGCCTGTTCATACGAGCCGGCCGCATACCAGGCTGTTGCAAGTCCAAGCAGCATTCTCGCCGATTGCGGAAAGAGCCGAACTCCTTTCGCGAACACCTCAGCCGCGGGCCGAGGGGCGCGATGGGTCAGCAATTCGACTCCCCAATCGAACAGGTTGGGCTCGCTTGGATTCAACTCCGCTGCACGCTGAAACTCCTGAACCGCCTCCAGCGGGTGACCCGCACGCTCATCAATCTCCCCACGCGCATGATGCGGCTCGGGTGCATCCGCATTCGACGATGGGCCGCTTAGTGAAGCCGTCGCCTTTGCCAGCGCTTCCGAAGAGCGTAGATCTGCGCCTGAGCCATGGGCACCGCGATAGGTGTAGTCCGTGACACCCGCCACGGTGAACGTCGGTTCGTCGGAAAATTGCGGCTGCGTTGCGGCGCTCGGCCGGAGAATCAAATCGATAGTTGTAACTTTGTTGCGCTCCACAACGAAAGGACCGGCGGATGCCTCTCCCTTTCCCTCGCTCTCGGCGCGCACGGTATAGGCGCCGCTGAGAACAGTAAATCGGTAGAGGCCGTTGGCGTCTGTCTGAGCCGTTAATAACTCCTTCTCACCGCTGCGCTGCAGGTACACCGTAATTCCGGAAAGCGGGTGACGATTCGAATCGCGCGCGCAGCCCGTCAAAACGCCTCTGTTCCCGGAATCCGCGGATTGCGCGTAGGTAAGAGGCGTCAACATCACCGCTATTAACGCCGATCGCCAGCCTTGCATAGAACCTTAATTGTCGATCATAACCGCGCGAGCCTCTCGATAACCAGATCGAAATATCCGTCTGCATTCACATCGCGAAGAAACTGGACGTTTGCCGGCTTTCCGGTTACAGACCACCAGTCCACTACGGTCATGCCAAGCGTGAGAGAACTCGCGCACTCGATAGTCACATTTACCCTGCGTCCTGAGAATAGTTCAGGCGCTAATAAGTACGCGATGACCGTGGCATCGTGTAACGGTCCGCCCTCCGTTCCATATTTCGTTTCATCAAAGATTTTGTTGAATTTCAGTAGGTGATAGAACGCCTCCGCGACCGGACTGCCAATCGCTCTCAATTTGTCGAGGCGCTTCGCCGTCGTAAGCGCGCGATGTGTGCAATCCAGCGGAATCATCGTGACCGGCGCTCCGCATTCAAGAACGCGCGCCGCCGCCTCCGGATCGACAAAAATGTTGAACTCCGCGGCCGGTGTGACGTTCCCGCCTTCGGAAAATGCGCCGCCCATCAGTACAATTTCCCTGACATGACTTCCCAAACGCGGCTCTTTGGCCAAAGCGAGAGCGATGTTCGTGAGAGGCGCAAGGCAGCACAAAGTGACTTCGCCCGGCTTTCGTCGCATCGCAAGATCGACAATCACTTCGGGAGCGAAGCCAGCCGCGAGAAGCGTAGTCGGTTCCGGCAGTTCGTATCCATCGAAACCGGTCCGGCCGTGAACATGCTCCGCCGTCACGAGCTTACGGACGAGTGGAGCTGAAGCTCCCGCATAAACCGGCGTCTCAGTACGTCTCGCCAGCTCGAGTGCCTTCAAAGCATTCTTCGACGTCAGCGACAGCGGCACATTCCCGGCCACCGTGGTTACGGCCAAGACTTCCAGTTCCTCGGGCGATGCCAGTGCCATCAGAATCGCGACAGCATCGTCAGGCGAAGGATCTGTATCGATAATGATGGGACGTATCATTTGCCTCCGGCTCAATGCAGTTGCGCCAGCGCCTGTTGTGCCAAGACATGGTCCGGATGCTGCTTAAGGAGAGCAAGCAGAACCGTGCGCGCTTTTTCGCGATCGCCTTCCATGGCATAGACTCTGGCAAGGTTTAAATAAGACTTGTCAAAGGCAGGCGAGACGCGAATGCATTTTTCAAATGCCGCTACCGCTTCGTCACGGCGGTGCGTTCTAAGGTAGAGCACTCCCAGATTATTCAAAGCCTCGGGATACGCTGGCTTGGCCTGCAAAGCTTTCTGCAGATACTCGTACGCGCGGGCAGTATCGTTCTGCTGCGCGAAAACCATACCAAGACTGTAGTTGGCCTCTGGATCGGCAGGATTGATGGCCACCGCTCGCTCGAGAGTCTCGCGAGCTTCTTCCCAACGCTGTTGTTGTCGGTAGACATTGCCCAAGTTGTCCAGCGCAACGACGTAGTCGGGATTGAGTTGGAGCGCTTGTTGGAAGTAACCGGCGGCCTTCGTCATGTCGCCTTCCCGGGTCGCCAGAAGCCCTAGATTGTTCCAAGCGTTCGGCGCAGTTTCCTGATAGCTGGATTTTAGTTTTACCGCATGCTCAAAGCACGCTTGCGCCTGCGTGTTCTTCTCTTGTTTCAGATAAACGCTTCCCAACCCATAAAATGCTTCGGCGCTCGAGGGGTCGTCTTTCAAAGCCGATTGGAAAAAATCTTCCGCCGGTTCCATGTAGCCATGCTGAAAGAAAATCGAGCCTAGCGAAAGATAATTCCTTCCAAATTCCAAAGTCTTGGATTCAGCCGGGAAAGGGAGCGCTTTTCGAAGCCGCTCGGCATCGGTGCGTGGAATGTTTCTGATGTCTTTCTCGAGGCTCTCGGGATCAATGCGTCCTTGATAGACCTTTACAATCCGTCCGTGTTCGTCGATTAGAAATGACGTGGGCAGCGGCAAGCCGCGATGCCGGTCAAACAGGTATCGAAAGAGCAGATTGTACGTAGCGGCGACATCGTCGGAAGCGCGTTCATTCACATTAACGGCGACGAGTTGGAGGTCGTCCCGCATCCACTCCTCAGGCGCGGCCGGCTCCCGGAAAGTCAGCAGCGTTGGCTTCCCCCGAAGGGCCGAAAGCGTCCGGTTCTTACCCTGTGCATCGGTAAGTGAAAAACCCGGGGCGGAAATTGGCGCCAGCAGCCACGTTTCAACGGTGTCGGGAATCGATTCGTTTACCGAGTGAGCCGGTAAGTTCTTTTCGAGCGTATGCGCCTTGAAGGGCTCGATGTGAATAGCCTCAGAGCCTTCGGTCATCCATACGCGATGATTCGGCGGAAGATTTTTCACTCCCTGGACCAGTCCACTCGGCCAGTGGATCATCGCCGATATATTGCCCTTGGCTTCGCCCAATCCGAAGAACAATTCTTTGCTGTGCTGAGAAAGAAATCCCGATCCCGCCTCGAGGAACTTCGTCTGTCGGCCCGTCGAGGCCGCGATCGCTACCGCAGCCCCAATCGCGTCGCGATTGCTCTTTGTTCCACGAAGACGAAATGCGATGGCCGGAGGCAAATCTGCGATCGCGTTCTTCATCAGCCGAAGCTGCGGAGCGTTGCGATTCTTCAACAGGAGTTCCTGGCGCCCGTCGCCATCGAAATCGGATAAAGCGAAAGCTCTGCTATCTTCCAGAAAATCGAGGCCCACTGCGCCTGAAACATCCGAAAACGTCCCGTTGCGATTATTTGCATATAGGACATTTCGTTCGAAGCCGCTCCAGCTATGATCCGAACGAATCAGTTCGTTGATTGCATTCCAACCTTGCTGATAGTCGGGCGCGGGCTTCGCTGTGTTCGGGGATTTGGCAACCACCTGGCGCCAGAAGAAACTATTCAGGTCTTGGCGGATCGTTCCGGAGATCATCCCATTGGCGATATAGATGTCTGAAAAGCCGTCATGGTCAAAATCGAAAGAATCGCTCGACCACGACCAGCGGCCCATTCCTACTTGCGATTCTTCGGTTACGTCGCTAAAGGCCGAACCCGCGCTATTGCGGAATAAGGAGTTGCCCATGGCGTGCTTGCGATACAACCCTTGAATCGGTATCGGAGCATCCTTCTGGAAGGCGCTTTCGTTTGTAATGCGCTCGCCGGCGGCGGTCCACATATTGGCAACGTAGAGGTCTTCGGCTCCGTCGTTGTTGTAGTCGAGCCAGCACACACTCATCCCGGCACCAACGTCCTCGACGCCCGTCTCGTCCGCCACATCCGTGAATGTACCGTCGCCGTTATTGCGATAGAGGTTCTTCCGGCCGAAGTCGTTCACCACATACAGGTCCGGCCACCCGTCGCGGTTGTAATCGCCCCATCCGCAGCAGAAACTGTAGCGCGTGTTGTTCTTGTCGAGGCCGCACTGCGCGGTTACATCGCGAAAGGTTCCATCGCCGTTGTTGTGCATCATGAAGTTTGGCGGCCCGTTCTCGGCGGCAAAGTAAGGGGTCGGGTATCTGTACTGATCGGCGCCCTGATAATAAACGTAAAGGCAGAAGTAGATGTCGAGCCATCCGTCGCGGTTGTAATCCGCCGCGGCCGCGCCGGTGAATGTGCCTTGCGGAGGGCTGGCGAACTGAAACGCGCCGGGCTTTAGGCGGAACTTGCCATTGCCCTGATTCAAGAACAGCAACGGGCCATTCGCGCGCACAACCACGAGATCCTGGCGGCCGTCATTGTCGAAATCCGCGAACAAAGCACACGCCGTATTCTCGAGGATTGCTACACCAGACGATTCGCTAACGTCTTCAAACGTTCCATTGCCACGGTTGCGATACAGCCTGTTCGGAAGGCCAGCCGGTTGACACACATAGACGTCATCTAAACCGTCTCCATCGATATCCCCCACCGAGACGCCGTTGTGTCCATAGATGTCGATGCCGCTCGCGCCATCGAGCACGGTCCGCCAATAATCGGCCCCGTGCAGCATCTGAGATGCGTACGAAGAGCTGGCGCCGAAAGCCGCCTGAGTCACATCCGCGAATAGAGGCAGGGCCGAGCGGCTGCGGACTTCATCATGAGCTTGCCAGCGCACAAGACGGTAACCGCCTTGTGGATCGGGCTCCCACTCGAGCGACCAATAGCCGGTGCGTTGCTCGCGATAGAAACCTTGCCCTGTCCCGACCAATTCATAGCGAACTCGAGTGGCCAGGCCTGCAGTCGTGGAGTCGATTCTCGTAATCTGAAATTCCGCCGTTAGAATTTTCGAAAAGTTACCGAGGGCCGACCGTAGCTCGCTAACAAAGGCCTCCCGCGTCAGGGAAGGTTGCGTTGCGAAGCGAACACGGCTCGCCTCGATTGTCCTCGAAGCCGGACGCAGCGGACGCGACTCGACCGGCTGCCACGAAGTCCCCACGAATTTCTCGTGCAGCGCCTTTTCAAGCGCGTCCGTGTTTTGGGTCGAGTGAAGCAAGCTCTTACTCCACCCGTTAAGAATGGCGGCAATCCTGTCGTGATATTGCTCCCTTACGAAATCATCCAGGCCTGGCTCGATCTGAAGCAGCGCAGCGTCGAGCGGCGTTTGATCGCGATAATGCGGGTGTAAATGAAACTCAGGACTAGTAGAGATCGAACCAGCAAAGGCGGTTTCACGAACGCTCGCGGGAACCAGGAAGGCTCCGGCCGCTTCACAGCAGCGGATTAAAAAGTTGCGTCTGCCTTGCCGCACGGCTGGGTAACCCTACTTCTTTTCCGTTTCCCGAAGAAACTCGATTAGATAGTCCTTCCACACTGCGGCTTGGGTATGAGTGCCGTGGCCACGGGTGGCATCGGAAATGGGAATGAGGATGAACTTCGCGTGAGGCATTCTCGTGACCAGTTTTTGAGCGATGCCAAGCTCGGGCGGGTTGATGAAGTCGTCGGCAGAGTTGATCCACAGGACGGGGGCGGTGATAGTGCTCAGCTTCGGCTCTGGGTTGTAATTTCGCGAGGCGTTGACGTAATAGAGGAAGTCGTTGGCGTCGGTGTGAGCGATGAGGGTATTAAGGGTTCGGTCGACGTAGGCCTCCGCTGAGGCACGTGTGGGAAAGTTGTTCTGCATCAGGAGCGGAGCCGAGCCGGCAATCAGGATCAGATCGTTGCCGCGTAGACCCTCGACGGGCTCTTTGGTGTAGTCGCCATTCTTCCACGCGGGATCGTCGCGGATGATCTGCATGGCCATGTAGCGCCACATGCGATTGCGCCCGGCCAGCTCGACGGGCAGGCAAGCAAAGGGCGCGAGGGCGTCGGAGAACTGGGGGTAGTTCTCGCCCCAGACAAACGATTGCATGCATCCCATAGAGGTACCAAGGATAAGGCGGAGGTGGTCGACATGAAGGCCGTCGAGCAGCATAGCATGCTGAGACGCGACCATATCGGTGTAGTCGTATTGAGGAAAGTGCATGCGCAACCCATCTGACGGCTTGCTGGACTCACCGTGGCCGATGTCGTCCGGGAGGATGATGTAGAACTTGCCAATGTCGAGTGGCTGGCCGCGGCCGAAGAGAACTTCTGAAAAGGCCGGATTGAGCAGCGAGTGGGCGCTGGCACCGGTTCCGTGGAGAAGCAGGACGGCATTATCGGTATGTCCGGCAGCATCGCGGTGGGGCTTGCCCAACATGAGATAGTGGAGCTTCAACTCGGGGAGCGACTCGCCGGTCCCGAAGCGGAAGTTCTTGATGATGTATGTGCCGTCCTTGGCAGGCCACTTTATGTGGACCGGTAGCGTCTGAGCGTTGGCGGCCAGAGTTCCAAGCAGTATGAGAAGGATGAGGCGATCGATCACAGTGCTCCCTTAACGCGAATGTTAGCTCATCGGCGGATCTTTAGGTCCGCGTCCAGCCGACACCCTAAGAGAGAGAAGCACGCAGGCATGCGACGAAGCGATGCTCGCCGCCGGTTTTACTTTTGTCCCGGGCTACTGCGCTGTTCGCTGCTTGGGGGAACGATGCCTTTCATTCGTAGATATGTGACCATGTTTCCGTAATGTTCATCGGTGTGAGCGGTGTTAACTGAAAGCACCGTTAGCCGTGCCACGTCGAAGTTCATCAGCTTCACCATCTGGGCGCCCTGCGCGTCAGTCATGGCGCTGTAGGCTTTACTGCAATAGCCCACCGCGTCCTTCAGAGCCGCGACCAGATCCGCTTTTGAAGTCTTGGTTTTCTCGATCCCTTTCATCGGGTTCGGTTCCCCAGTAGCCATCGAGCAAAACATGTACTGGGCGTCAGCCACATGGCCGACTAGTTGACCAAAACTGCGAACATCCGGTGTTGGCTTGAAGGAGTAGTTTTCTTCCGGCATCTTCTCGGCGGCAGCAATTGCTTCGCCGCTGACCAGCGTATAAAAACCTTTTTCGCTCGCTGCGATCGGATTGGCCGGCGCCGCCGGCGGTTCCTGTGCGAGCGCGGCAACTGAAGCGGCCGCCAATGCGGCCAGCACAAAACAGAGTCTCTTGTTCAAGTGAACCTCCCTGGAAAACGATTTCAGGTCTCAGGCGGACAAAACGCTGGAAGGCGCTCAGCCGGCCAAGCATTATTAGTTAACGTCATTTTGAGGAGGAAAGTTCGAAAAAACTTCAAAGTTGAACCGCATCTAGTGTTCCGAGAGACAGTACAGGTCAGGCTGGCGGCCTTGTTTTTCCGGCTTTGGCCATCAGGATCGGCTGATAAAATCCTGTCTCGACTGGCAACATCCAACGCGAATCGACGAAACCCGCGGATTCGATGGCACTCGTCAATTCGCGTCGCAACAGCGCCCGGTAGGTCGATGTGAAATGGTGAGATACACAACCAGCTACGGTCTGGCGGGTGATGTATAGGTGAAACGTGTATCGCATGTTATCAATCCAGTCCCACACTTGATGCACGATGCGCCGTTTCCCTTCGTCCCAGTAGAAGGTTGGTCCTTGCACTAATGGTTTTTCCTCGATTAGACGATCGTAATCGCGAATACTCGCGATAAAAACTCCCTCAGCCCGGAGCCTTTTTCGAATTTCGGTCACCGCGCGACGTATCTGCTCGTGGTTTTCAAGGTGCGGAAGTGAATTGTCAAAGCACACTACGGCGTCGAATTCTCCCTCTGAAAGAGCGCTTAAATCCAACATGTCAGAAACGAGGAACCGGATTTGGAGTCCCCGGCGGGATGCCTCCCGGCGAGCCCGCTCGATAGCTACAGGGCTAACGTCACAACCAGTGATGTCGTGACCTCTTTGGGCGAGGCCTAGCGCCTGTGTCCCAATTCCGCAGGCGCAATCAAGTATCCGGAGTACGCGTGCGCGTCCGTTTTGCTCGACGAGAGGGCCAATCACATCGGCTTGCCGCGAAATCGTGCTATTCCAGTCAGCAAATATCAAGTGGTAGAAAGCGGCGAGTTGGTCGTAACATTGCTGCGCTTCTTCGGCCATGCCGAATTCTACCTGAGACGCGAGGGACCTCATCGGTCGGGAACAATCGGCGCGGTGCCCGGCACTACGTTTTGTTTTAGTTGACCGGAGGAGGGAAACAGATTCAAATGAATCGGCATCTAGGAAACATGTGCACAGGGGCCGCTTTCCTGCGGCATTGCATGGGTACGGCGATTGATGGGAACCGCATCGCATGAATGATCGTATGCATGGGGAGAACGTTGTTCTTGGAGAAGACAGATGAAACGCGACTATTCTTGCTTGCACGTTGGTGCGGCGATTTTATTCGTCAGCGCCGCGAATGCCTTTTCGGCCACGGCGCTGCAGATCAATGCGAATGGCCAGCAAATAACCCGGAGCTGCGAGGACCGTTCCGTCCAGGTCAGCGGCAACAATGATTCTGTGAGGCTGATCGGTCATTGCCGGTCCCTGCAGGTCTCGGGCAACCACAATTCGATTCGAGTGGATAGAGTAGATAGTATTCAGACGTCCGGCCTGGCGAATTCTATCCACTGGCTGAATGGCGATCCATCCGTACAAGATACGGGGAAGAGCAATGTTTTCAATTTGGCGAATCAAAACGCGTCGCGGACGGGGAATGATTCGTCAAACGAGAAATCAGACTCGGAATCTACAACCAGCGCCGCGGTATTGGGCGGTAGTGTCGGCGCAGCTGTAGCCGCCGCTACCCAGACGGCAGCGGGAGTAGCCGGCTCGGTAACGGTCGAACAAACCGATGCATCGAGCGTCAACCTGGTCATGTCTAACCAGCGCATTACACGCGATTGCAAAGATGGCAAGAACGTGAACATCAACGGCTATGAAGACGACATCACTCTGGTTGGAAGCTGCGGCACTGTCTCGATGAACGGTTGGGGCAACCACGTGCATATTAAAGAGGCGGAGCAGATCAGCATTTCGGGGCACACCAATACAGTGACCTGGGAGCGGGCTAGAACGGGCGATCGGCCGAAGGTAAATATCTTGAACGGTTTCGACAATCGCGTGCGGCAAGGCGATTAACGTCCCATCTGACCCCGGCTTATAAGAATAAAGATTGGCGTTTGCACCGTCGATAAGTGTGTAAGAAACGTCGCCAGCCAACCACTGGCGCGGAGTCTGAAGGTGAACAAGCTCACGATAAGCCGGCGGTTACAGCTCGCGTTTGGGGCGCTAACTATCATGTGCCTCTGCAGCGGGATAGTCTCCACAGTCGCGATGACTCGCGCCGCTACGTCGGTCATGCCGATTAAAGAACGGTACGATCCGCTGCGCAATACGGCCGAAGAGTTCGAGAGGCAGATTCTCAACGCGCGAATCGGTTTCATTTACTACGTCACCATTCAGAAACCCGGGTCGAAGGAAAAAGGACGGCAGAACTTTGAGGCCGCGCGGCGAGCGCTGCTTACACTGGAGAATCTTGCCAAGGTGTGTCAGGACGCCAAGATCCAGTCGAATATAGCTCGGTTGAGAACGGACTTCGACCGATACGAGTCGATGCTCAGTTACATTCTCGATCTAGTTGACAAACGGGAGAATCGCGGTTCCGACTTTACCGGCGTGATCGCTAAATGGGCGAAGTTAGGCGGGACGCTCGTCGATGTTGCCGCGGAATCAAGCCGGACCGCCGCCGGTTCGACAGCCGCGATAACCGCCGGACTGGCGGCGAACTTGCATACAAGCTCCTTGATTGCCGTTGTTTCGTGCATTGCTTCGTTGATCGGGGCCATTTTTCTGGCGGGAATAGTGACCAAATCGACCCAGAAATCGCTCGTGACGTTGGTGGGAGAGCTGACGCGGGGCGCCGAAGAAATTTCGTCGACATCGCAGAACATTGCGGCCTCGTCGGACGAGATCGCGAAGGGCGCTTCCGATCAAGCTGTCTCCATCGAGCAGACATCTGCGGCGACGGAGCAGATTTCCACGGTGGCCCGGTCGAATAGTGAGCATGCGCAAGCAGCCGCGGAACTCGCAGTCCGTGCCGAGGCCAATGCGGCCGCAGCCGGCGCGCTGCTTGAAGAGAGTTTGAAAGTGGCCGACGATGTCGTTCAGTCCAGCGCCGCTATCTCGAAAGTCATTGGCTTGGTAGATGAAGTAGCGTTTCAAACAAATATGCTGGCGTTGAATGCCGCGATCGAAGCGGCGCGCGCCGGAGAAGTGGGCGCCAGCTTCGCGGTTGTCGCCGACGAAGTCCGCAATCTTTCACAAAGAACCTCGCGCGCGGCCCGTGAAACCGCGGAGCTCATCGAACGATCCACGGCCCGGTCGGTCGAAGGGAAGACCAGCATGGATAACACGGTTGCATCGGTAAAGCATATCCTCCGCGAAGTCGGCGAGTTGAAGAAGTCGCTCGAACGGGTAAGCTCCGGAGCGATGCAACAGCGATCCGACACTGACCGGGTATGCCAATCCATGGTCGAAATCGAGCGCGTGACACAGCGGACGGCTGAAAATGCACGTCGAGGAGTGTCATCGGCAAAAGATCTATCCACTCAGGTCGGAAGGCTTCGCGTAATTGGGAACTCTGTTCTTGATTTGGTCGGTTGAACGGCCGTATGGTTGCCAAAAGCTTTGCGCCGCATGCTGAGGACTTACGCTATCGTCACCGTTCCGAAACACTCTTGATCGAAACACATACGGAAAGAAGTGCGTCCTAATAAAGAGCGCACATGACGTGCGCTCAAACTCTTCGTCGCGGAGGCGTGACATGTTCGCCGATCGCCGGACGTTCGTTAAGGGTATGGTGGGAACGTCTCTGAATCTAATAGGGGCATCCGCTTCTCGCACGTTCGCACAAAATATGGGCACTCAACCTGCTCCTCAAGAATCTGGAATTGACCACATTGTCATGGTAACGATGGAGAACTGCAGCTTCGACCATCTCTTCGGTTGGCTGCCGGGCGGCAATGGGCGCCAAGCTGGTCTCTCATACATCGACAACTCGGGCGTCGCGCACTCGACGTATTGGCTCGCGCCCGACTACACCGGATGCGGGCATCCCGATCCGAATCACTCCTATGGTCCCGACCGAGTGGCCTACGATAACGGAGCGATGGACGGATTTTTGCGCGCCGCCGGCAATGATGTGTATACGATCGGCTATTACGTGGAGACCGATATTCCGTTTTACGCAGCGCTCGCGCAGGCCTACATGGCGTGCGATAACTGGTTTGCGGCTATTCTCGGTCCTACATTTCCGAACCGGATGTTCATCTGGGCGGCGCAAACTGACCGCCTTGACGATAGTGTCAGCCTCACCAGCTTGCCGACCATATTCGATCGTCTCTCGAACCAGGGCGTCAGCCACCGCTACTACTTCAACAACGTCCCGTACCTTGCGCTCTGGGATCTGAAGTATATCTCCTCGACTTCGTTGTTTTCCGATTTCCTGTCGGATGCGGCGTCGGGTAACCTACCGTCTGTTTCGTTTGTAGACCCGAACTATACCGTGCTAGACGACGGAACGGGCAACGACGATCATCCACACGCCGACATCCGCAATGGCGATGCATTTCTGTGCAAGGTGTTCAATGCCCTGGCGAACGGACCGAAATGGGCGAACACAGTGCTGATCGTCACTTTCGATGAATGGGGCGGCTTTTTCGAGCACGTGGCGCCGCCACGCGTCGTTGCTCCCAACAATGTGGATACGGACCTTGTGAATGGCGCAGCATTGCTCGGTTTCCGCGTTCCTACAGTGATTGCTTCTCCATTTACTTCGGGCGCTGGTGTGAATTCCGCGCTCTACGATCATACGGCCGCCTTGAAACTGATCGAGTGGCGCTGGGGACTTCAGCCGCTAACCGCTCGTGACGGCTCCGCGGCAATTAACAATCCGGCCTTAAGTTTCAATTTCGCCTCCCCTGTCGCACAGGTTCCTGCGCTGCCTCAGGTCAATCCAGTGTTCGCTCCGCCGTGCTTCGAAGGTGGAATCTTCAGTTCCGCCGAGCCCGCGGGAAGACCCCAAACAGCGCCCGCCGCCGGAAAGCCAAACGAGTTCACAGCGCTCGCCAATTCCGAGGCCGTGCGCAACTGGATGTCCAATCCTCGATTCAAGAGCACGAGCCTGCCCCGATAATCTTTTCCTTCACTCTGGGTCCTGGTATTCTCGCCATAATCCATGAACGAGTCTGCTCAGGAAGTCTCGCACCTGTTTATTGAACTGGGGCTCGCTATTGTCGGTTTAGCAATTCTGGCCCGAGTTGCAAATAAATTCGGCTTCTCGTCTATCCCCCTGTACTTGATTGCCGGTCTCTCGTTCGGCAAAGGAGGCATTGCGCCGCTGCACCTCAGCGAAGGATTTATCGAAGTTGGCGCAGAAGTTGGTGTTCTGTTGCTGTTATTCATGCTGGGGCTCGAATACACGGGCGATGAGCTGAAGAGTAACCTGCAAACTGCATTGCCATCGGGTGTGGCCGATCTGCTTCTCAATTTTCCTCCTGGTTTCGCGGCGGGTCTTCTGCTCGGGTGGAAGCCGCTTCCCAGCCTGCTCCTCGGCGGAGTCACCTACATTTCCTCTTCGGGTGTGATTGCCCGGGTCCTGGCCGAACTTGGGCGCTTGAACGATCCTGAAACACGCCCGGTACTCTCGATCCTCGTGCTCGAAGACATGGCTATGGCAATCTATCTTCCGCTCGTCTCGGTTCTCATCATGGGCAGCGGCGGATGGGCCATGTTTCGCGGAGTTGGGCTTGCAATCGGACTGGTGGCGGCGATTCTGTTCATCGCAGTCCGCTATGGCCTGGTCCTCAGCCGCCTTGTCGCCCATGAATCGGACGAGGTTATTCTGCTTACGACATTCGGAACGGTTTTGCTGGTTGGGGGCATCGCCCAGAGTTTTCAGGTCTCCGCCGCGATCGGAGCTTTTCTCGTTGGCATCGCAGTCTCCGGCCCGATTGCCGAGCAGTCGCACCGGCTGCTCGCGCCGCTGCGGGATCTGTTCGCCGCCATATTTTTCTTCTTCTTCGGATTGCAGATCGATCCATCGACATTGCCGAAGCAGATTCCTGTTGCGGTTGTGCTGGGCATACTCACCGCCCTGTCAAAGCTGGCTACAGGATACTGGGCTTCACACCAGACGGGCGCCGGGCGCCGCGGCTGCATTCGCGCCGGAGTGGCGCTCGTGCCTCGAGGAGAATTTTCGATCGTCATCGCGGGCCTTGGCATTTCGCTCCAGCCGCAACTCGGACCATTGTCCGCCGCGTATGTTCTGTTTTTGGCGATCGCCGGGCCGCTCCTCGCGAAGCTCGTGTAGCTCGCCGGGCTCAAGCACCTGCCCGGTAGTACTTCCAAAAGAAATAGAGCGTCATGCTCCACGCGGTGACCAGTACCACTCTGCGAACGAGGAGCACCGGCAGCCGGCGCGCATAAGCAGCGCCGAAGTATCCAGTTGCGATGGCACTTACGGCCATCAGTACGCCCGGACCGAACGCGACTGAATGAGCAATAAGAAACAACAGCAGAGCGACACCGTTAATCGTTGTTCCCAGGACCGACCGCAGCCCGTTTACTCCATGAATATTTCCGAACCCGAGAGCGGACCAGGCTGCAATCATGAGAATGCCGATGCCGGCTCCAAAGTAACCGCCGTATACGGAAATGATGAATTGAATTAGCGCGCTCGCCATGATCGCCGCCGGATGGAGCGACTTGGGGCGGTCGAAAACCTTCCGAAGTTTGCTGTTAATCCAGCCACTGAACGTGAAAACGAGGCTCGCAAACAACAGCAGCGGAGGGATCAGCTTCTCGAAAGCTTGATTAGGCGTGTGCAAAAGCAGGTAAGCGCCAATGACCCCGCCAGTAACACTGGTAATGCCGAGTATCCAAAGCAGTTTTGGAGGCGCATCGAGGTCGCGCCTGTATGCGTACGCGCTCGCCACGCCACCCGGCCAAAGCGCAAATGTGCAGGTGGCATTAGCGGCAACCGCGGGTACACCCGCTAGCAAAAGGCCGGAAATGCAACAAACGTGCCGCCGCCTGCCACCGAGTTCAATGCTCCGCCAACTGCGGCGGCAGCGGTCAGGAACACTACTTGAGAAGACGTCATCCACGTTGAATCAAGCAGCGCTCAGGCAATCGCTGCATGAGTCGAGGAGAACGTTTCGATTTCTTCTATCTCCGCCGGTGACAAGCGAAACTCGAGTGCGCCAGCGACTCCCGCAACCTGGTCCGGATGCCGGATACCAACAATGGCTGCCGTCACTGCGGGATTGTTGAGTGTCCAAGCGATGGCCACTTCGCCAGGTGTGCGTCCATGCCGGTCGCCGATTTTCTTGAGGAGTTCCACCAATTCGAGATTGCGCGAAAGCTTCGGCTCCTGGAACTCCGGATTGCGCCGGCGCCAGTCGTCCTCGGGAAGACTCGCCGCCCGCTCGCGGCTCATTTTACCCGTCAGCAGCCCAGCCCCCATAGGCGAATAAACAATCACTCCGATATTTTGAGACTTGGCATACGGCAGGATCTCGTCCTCCACGCCGCGTTTTACGAGAGAGTAAGGCGGCTGCAGGGACGTGACCGGCGCGATCTTCTGAATGCGCTTCAGCTGCGTGACATTGAAATTCGAGACACCCAGCCACCGGACCTTCCCCTCGTCCCGCAGGTTTGCCAATTCCGTCCATGCCTCCTCTATTTCAGCGTCCGGTTCGGGCCAATGAATTTGATACAGATCGATCGCATCGACCTTCAAGCGGCGAAGACTGGCTTCGCACTCTTTCCGCACGGAGCTGGCTTTCAAGGAGGCGAAGATGGAGCCATCGTCACGGCCGAGACGCCCGCATTTCGTGAAGACATAGGGACGATTGCCGAGCCCTTGAATTGCACTGGCAACCATTTCTTCGGAGTGTCCGAACCCGTAAACGGCTGCCGTATCGATCCAGTTGATTCCCGTTTCGAGCGCGGCGCGAATGGCGGCAACCGAGTCTCTATCGTCTTGCGCGCCCCAGGCGAATTGCCATCCGGCACCCCCGATCGCCCACGAACCTACGCCGATACTTGTAATCTTGAGATCGCTGTTTCCTAATTTTCGTGTTGTCATCGCTTATTTCATTATTTCCGAACCATTATTGGAGTTCGCAAGGTATTCCGCCAAAGGGTCAAATGCCGGAGGGTTTCAACATAAAAGCCTTGAGAAGCAAGGCCACTTTGGTGTAGGTGGGCACGTTGATGCGGCGGCTGAGCACAGAGTAGTTGGCCGCTTCAATTCGTCGCAGCAGGCCTTGATAGATCTCTCGTAGCGCCCATAGCGACGGGCGGCTCCGCTGATCGATAAGCTGCGCGAGCGGCCCCGAATCCCGGTAGTACTCCCAGGCACGAGCGGCTTCAAATTGCATTAATCGCCGGAAATTCGCGCTCTCTGAGCCTGCGTGAAGCTCCTCGACGTTCACTTGAAAGCGGTCCAGATCCTCCCGCGGCAGATATACCCGGCCGAGCCCCGCATCTTCGCGTACATCCCGCAGAATGTTTGTGAGTTGAAACGCGATTCCACATTTCTCGGCCAACAGCAACGCTTTGACCGACTGAAAGCCAAAGATATGGATAATCGTAAGACCAACCACTGACGCTACCTGGTAGCAGTAGCGGCGTAGTTCGTCGAAGGTTTCGATCTGCCGGGGCTCGAGATCGGACGAAATACCGTCGATCATTTCGTAGAAATAGCGGTGAGGAATGTTGTAGCGCTGAACCGTGTCATGAAAAGCGGGCCAAATGACGTTTCGCTCGAAGTCTCCATGCAGGGCTCGATGAAGGTCCATCCGCCACTCCCTGATACGCTCTACCGCAGAATCGCCCGCCGAGGGATCGTCGCTCAAATCGTCGCAATAACGGTTGAAGGCGTACACGGCGCACATAGCGTCGCGTTGGATCTTGTCAAGCAAAAGAAATGAATAATAAAAATTCCTGGCGCGAGAGCGCGCCACCCGCCGGCAGTGCCGGTAGGATTCTTCCACCGTCGCCGACATCAGCTCCGCAGGAGCCGCGGCAGGCAACCTATTAAAATTCCAACGCGCTCCCACTTGGAAATAGCGGGGCGAGCTTTCAGAACGTCATAGCCTTGGACGCGAATCTTTTCGAGAATCCGCATCCCCCCGCGGCTGAACAACTCGAGGTCAAGCGCCACGCGGCGATTGACAGTCTTGATCAGAGGGAGCCCGCGGCGGAACAAATCTTCCGTAAAATCGACTGCTTCGTGCATCGCCCGTTCAAACCGGCCATCGAATTTGCGCGCGAACAGTTCGTCGACCGTATACTGGTTCTTTCGCAATAGCTCGAGCGGCAAATAGACGCGGTCTTTTTCGAGATCGACCGTGACGTCCTGCCAGAAATTTGCAAGCTGCAACGCCGTGCAGGTGCTGTCCGATAATCGCTGGCGCTCGGCATCCCGATAGCCGCACAGGTAGAGAACCAGATGACCGACGGGATTAGCTGAGTTGACGCAGTAAGCGAGAACATCATCCCATGTCTCATACCGGCCGGTACGCTGATCTTGTTCGAAGGCCTGTATCAAACGGTCGAACGGAACTATCGGAATTTCAAACCGCTTCACCGTCGAGCGCAAAGCGACAAACACCGGATGCGACGTGTCGCCGTGATACATAGCTTCAAGCTCCGAGCGCCACCAGGCGAGCAGTTTCAGACTCTCTCCACGATCCCCAATCTCGTCGCCTAAATCGTCCGCCCACCGGCAGAACGAATAAATATTGTAGAAATCCTGATGCAAATCCCTTGGTAACAGAAAGCTGGCGACATGAAAATTTTCATAGTGGTTCGTCGCCAGCCACCGCGTGTATTCAAGAGCCTCCCGCTCATTGTAGGAAACAGACTCAAGCGGAATCTCCCGCACGTAATCTTTGGGCTGCAGATGCGCGACCGGCATGGATTGGAGAGACGCTTACGGAATGATTGCCGTTTTGATATGGCCGTTACGGCTCATCAAATCGTACATCACCTTGAGAAGATTTTCGAGCGGTTCTTCGCGGTTAACGAGATGGTTCCCGGTAACACGCCCGCTTGCCACGATTTCGAGCGAGCGCCGGATGTGGTCGGGAGTGTGATGAAAGCTGGCCTTGCAGGTGATCTCGGAATAATGTAGCAACTGGGTGTCCAGGCCCACGCGTGTACCACTGGCGCAGCCCCCGAAAAAGTTGACGATGCCGCCCTTGCGAACCATCTGAGTCGCGAGCTCCCATGCCACTGGCTGGCCGATTGCCTCAATGACAACATCGGCTCCACGGCCATCGGTTAAATGCTTGATCTGATGTAGAGTGCGGCCCGGGTGGTCCAGATCGAGAATCACTCCGTGATCGGCTCCGAGGCGAATCGCAGTTTCAATTTGTAACTGCCTGCGCGCCACGGCCACCACGCGGGCTCCGCACACAGCCTTGGCCATCCGCGCAAACATGAGTCCGATCGGCCCCAATCCCACGACGGCCACCGTATCTCCCGCCAGCACGTGCGATTCATCCAGGCCCTTCAGCACGCATGCCAGCGGCTCGATGAGCGCCGCATCCTGATAGCGGAGATGCTTGGGTATCTCGTAGGTGTTTTTTTCCACGATCCGCGCTGGAATACGGATAAACTCCGCGTAAGCGCCGTTATTGAAAAGCAAATCCTCGCACAAATTTGCCTTTTGCCGCCGGCAAAAGAAACAAGTGCCGCATGGCGCGGAATTAGCGGCCACTACGCGCTGGCCCGGCCGGAATTTTTTTACGCCCGGCCCCACCTCCGCGACATCGCCGGCCAACTCGTGGCCGAAGAGAGCCGGGGGGACGATCATGCGGGCGTGATATCCTCTGCGGAACACTTTTACGTCGGTTCCGCAGGTCAGCGCCGTCCGCACCCGAACCAGGATCTCGCCCGGTCCCAGCGCCGGAAGCGGTACGTCCTCAAGACGAATGTCTTCTTTCCCGTAAAGAACAGCAGCCTTCATCGAGTCCATGGCTACAAGGCCTCCTGAGGGTGTACAACCACCTTCAAGGACCGCTCGCTCGGGTACAGCGCGGTCGTAATTCCATCGTTTATTTCGGTCAAAGACACGCGATGCGAGACCAGGCTTTCGAGCGGCAAATCACCTCCAAATACAAGACGTGCCGACTCGGCTTGAAGATCCACATCTGCGCTGTAGGAACCCAACAAAATGCGCTCACCGGCGCAAATATCGGCCCCCGAGATCTCGATCCGTTCGGCGGCCGACGTCTGGGCGAAGAGAAGGATCTTCGCGCCCGGGCGGGAAATCTTCAAGGCCTGATCGACCAGTCCTGGGGCGTTAGTGGCGACGATTACCGCATCTGCGCCCCGGCCATCGGTCTCGCGCCGCGTCAGCCGCTCAAATTCTTCTGTTCTGCCATTGGCGGCGAGAGCGCCAAGTTCGGCCGAGAGCGTAAGCCGGTGAGAAATCGTGTCGGAAGCAACCACTCTTGCGCCAGTGCGCATTACGAGCATCGTGAAAATGAGACCAATCGGGCCTTGGCCAAGTACCGCCACAACATCGTTGTGCCCTAGCCCCAGCATCACCACGCCCTTCAGACAGGTGTTCACGGGCTCAACCCAGCAAGCCTGATCGAAACTCACAGCGGCTGGAATACGCTCCATCCCGCGGTCGACAATCCAGTTCATGACGCGGACATATTGAGCAAAGCCGCCTCCAGCAGGCTCAAACCCGGCCGTAACGCCCACTCGCTTATACACGGCGCATTGCGCGTAAAGCCGTCGCGCGCAATAGAAGCAGTCGCGGCAAGGCACGTGGTGAAACACGATCACTCGGTCGCCCTGACTATATTGCCGGACCTTACCGCCGGCCCGCGCCACAACTCCGGCCGTTTCGTGACCGTAAATACGCGGTGGCGCGAGAAGATTGTGCTGGATCTTTTTCAGATCGGTATGGCAGATGCCGCAAGCTTCCACTCGAATTAGAACTTCGTCGTCGGCAATCAACGGCGTGGCAACTTCTTCCGCCGCAACCCGGCTGTCCCCCCGGTACACGGCTGCAAGCATCGTACGCGAAACGTTATTGCTGTCCCGCGGCTTCTGCTTCCGCAACTCCGTCGCTAAACTGGAATCGGCAACTGGCAAGAAATACTCCCAATGCACTCGCGACTTCGTGCGACCGGCGCCTCAGCGAGAGCAGACGCGAAACGGTCCGAGGGTGCGTCAGTGCGTAAACTACAATTTTCCCACGTGAGAAACGACCATCGTTAGACCTCATCTGATTGAAGTCCATTACAAATTCTTCATCTGCACGATCGCTTACAACTTTCAGGCAACAAAACGGCAGTTGAGCCGCCGCTGCCCGCCTCGCCACACCGGCTGCTTCCATCTCGACCGCCAGAGCTCCTGTTTGGCTCAAAACACGCTTCTCTTCAATGGTTCCCGCAACCCGATCGATTGAAAGCACGCTTCCATACTTGCTTTCCCGATCTGTTTGCACTCTCGAGCAGGGCATGCTCTCGTGCCTGTCCGGATCCAAAAGTCGGCTTGCTTCAATGATATCTCCGATTTGGAGATCGGGTTGCAAGGCCCCGCAGAGGCCCGTGCTTACCACCGCCTCGAGCTTCGACGCGGAAAGCTCGGCCATCGAAGTCGCTCGCAGGGCAACTTCGACGCAATGCGATGCGAGTTTGGGTCCCGCGCCATTTGCCGCGAGCAGATACCGCTTGCCCTCCCAGACTCCCTCCTGAGCGTAATCGAGAGGCCACTTGAGCGGCCTGAGCCCGGTCAGGCGGCTCGCTAATGGCTCAAGCTCAAATGCTTCCGCGGCGGTGAAGAGGATGGCCATGGCTAACAATATGCGTTGTCGCGGAACCAGGCGACCGCACGCCGCAACGCTTCTTCCGGGGAACGTGGTTGATATCCCAGTTCGCGTCCGGCCTTGGCGTGAGTGACGAACATCCGCTTCTGCGCCATTCTTACGCCTTCAAGCGGTGCGGCCGGTTCCTTGCCGGAAAGATTGGCCCAAGCCGTTGTGATCACTCCCGCGGCGTACGCAACCGCGTAGGGAATTCGCATCGTGGGAACTTTAGTGCCCGCGATCGCGGCCAGGCGGCTGAGAATTTGTTCGAGCGTCAAGTTTTCGCATCCGAGGATATATCGCTCGCCAATCCGGCCGCGTTCCGCCGCGAGCAGATGGCCCTCGGCCGCATCGCGCACATCTACCAGATTGAGACCCGTATCGATAAATGCCGGCATCCGGTGTCGCAGAAAATCGAGGATGATTTTGCCAGTTGGTGTGGGTTTCCAATCGTGATCTCCAACCGGGGCTGTCGGATTCACGATGACCACGGGTACGCCGTCGCGCGACTTCTCGAGCGCTACCTGCTCAGCGCGCCACTTCGATAGCTTGTAGTGCCCAATCATCTCGCCGGCATCAACCGGCATAGCTTCATCACCAGGGCCGTCCTTTGGAACACCGATACAACCTACCGTACTGGTATAGACGATCCGTTCCACTTGCGCGCGTTTCGCGGCCTCAAGAATATGACGCGTTCCCTCCACATTCGATCGGTAGAGCTCGTCAGGATGTTTCGACCAAAGCCGGTAATCGGCAGCTACATGAAACACCAGACTGCAACCCGATACAGCCCTTTCGAGCGAAGGCGCATCGCGCAGGTCGCCAACCACGCGCTCGGCCTCAAGCTCGCGGATCTGGCTCGATGGACGGCACAGCGCCCGTACTTTGTAGCCTCGCTCCACCAACAACCGCGCCACGTGCCAGCCGAGAAAGCCGCTGGCGCCAGTCACGCACACCGGCTTCATGGGTCGCCAGAAACGGCCCGCGAGTGTTCGATCGCACAGCCGATTGGTGGCGTTGTGGGCGGTTCAGGCAATCGGCCGGCCTCGCGAGATCTACACACTTGTCTAATAATCGTCGCGCGAGCGCATTTTCGCCTTCGCGAAAGCAGCCAAAGCGAGAATCGGGAATGTATTGCGGTAATCGGTATACGCCAGATAAAACACACGCGGGAAACCCGTTCCGGTGGCGTAAGTCTCGTTCCAATTTCCGTCGTCACGTTGCGTATCGATCAGATACTCGACTCCCTTATGAAGGCTGATGCTACGCGTGTCTCCTCCGGCCAACAATCCGAGGATCGCCCATGCCGTTTGTGAAGCCGTGCTCGGCCCCGGGGTGAACGTATTATTGTCGTAGCTGGCGCAGCTTTCACCCCAGCCGCCATCCGCGTTCTGGTAAGCGCGAATCCATTCCAGGGCTCGTTGAATAGGCGCTTCGCGATCGCTGACGCCGGCTGCCTCGAGCCCTCGAAGAGCGAGAAATGTCCCGTAGAGATAATCCACACCCCATCGCCCGTACCAGCTTCCATCCGCCTCCTGCGAATCGAAAAGGTATTGAATGCCGCGGCGAACCGCCGGGTGATCGCTGCTCAGGCCGTAGCTGCACAGCGCTTCAAGCACGCGTCCGGTGATGTCTGGACATGACGGATCGAGCATCGCGTTGTGATCGGCGAACGGAACCTTGCTAAGAAACTGCCAGTTATTGTCGACATCAAACGCGGCCCAGCCACCGTACCGGCCTTGCATCGCAAGCAGCCAGTTCACCGAGCGTTTTTCACATGCCTGCTGTTTGGCCGCATCCGAGGCCTGCATCCTGTTCAACGCGAGCAGCACCATCGCGGTATCGTCGATGTCCGGATAAAACTCGTTGGCGAACTCGAAGCACCATCCCGAAGGCTCCACGTTTGGCCGCTTCACGCTCCAATCGCCGCGGCGTCTGATTTCCTTCGAAACCAGCCAGTCGGCGCAGCGCTCAAATGCGCCCGTAGCTGGAATTCCGGCTTCCTTCAACGCGAATGCGGCGATGGCTGTGTCCCATACCGGCGAGAAACAAGGCTGGAAGAAGAAACCGCGTTCATCATCTACCATGAGGCGGAAAAACTCGCTCAGAGCCGCCTTGCGCCGCGGGTCATCGGGGGGAACCCCAGCACATCCAGCGCCATCACCGAGTATTGCATCGCTGGATAGATCGCACCCAAGCCATCGGAGCCTTCCAAACGCTCGAGCATCCATTCGGCGCACTTCTTCACGGCATAACGCCGCAAACGCTGCGAGCCATGTTTCTCCCAGAATTTCAGCAGCTTATCCACCGCAAGAAAGCCGTTGCGAACCGTCAACAGATTTTCGTCGCGGGTCAATCCGAGCGGCCTTCCCGGTACATATAATTCTTCGAGCGTGAAGCCAACAGGCACGGGCTTGCGTGGGTCCGCCGAGTGGACAATCGCAAGCGCGATTACAATCGCTCGCGTCCAGGAAGACATCTGGTAAATGAACTTGCCCGGCAGCAGGATCAGCTCCGGCGGAATGGACGCGCAAGCCTCCCGCGGAAACAGACCGAAAAGACTAAGGTTGATGCGAACGTAGCTGTTTGCAGCTTGCAGGCCGCCCAGATCGAGAATCTTCTCCCTCAACCGCGCCATGCGCAAGTCGCCGGTGGGCAACCCAGCTAGTTTCAAAGCAAAATAGGCCTTGATCGAAGCGCTGACGTCGGCTGGGCCGTGCGGATAGATGTTGAATCCACCATCCGGAAGCTGGCGCGCAAGGATACTTCGGACAGCTTTACGAATACGGTCGGTCTCGGGTGGATTCCACACTCCATCCACAGTCGGATGAAGCCACGCCTCCAGCATGATGTAGTCGGATTCGAGGGTTGTGTCGGCCGTCAGGTCGGCGCACCAGAAGCCTTCGGCGTACTGCCGTTCCAGCAGCGATTGGGACGCGCTTTTAACGGCGTTGGAAACGTTCGCTAGTAAGCTATCGGCAACGGATAAGCTAGGCGTCATCGGTTTCGAAGTGGTTCAGGTGCGCGGCGCGGCGATGTGTAATTTGGGCACAAAGCTCTCCAGATCCGCCGGCAGCGTAAAGCGGACATCTTCCTCTTTGATTTCCGCCTCCTCAAGTTCCGAGTAGCCGGCATCTCGCAGATATTCGATCAACTCTTCCACCAGATGTTCAGGCGCCGACGCCCCGGCTGTAACCGCCACGGTTGTGACACCGGTGAGCATTTCGAGACGAACTTCGCTCTTATCGTCGAGAAGATAAGCCGGAATGCCGGATTTCTCGCAGACCTCAACCAGCCGCCGTGAGTTTGAACTGTTCTGGGAACCCACTACCAGCAAGGCCTGACACAGCGGCGCTACGGCCTTCACCGCAAGTTGCCGGTTTTCGGTCGCGTAACAGATATCCTTGTTTTTCGGACCCACAATTTTCGGGAATCGCTCTATCAACCGCTTGATGATCTCTTTTGTATCGTCGAGCGACAGCGTGGTTTGGGTCAGGTACGAAATACGCTCCGGATCCTTCACCCTGAGGCGGTCTACATCATTCACATCTGAGACAAGAACCATCGAATCGGGCGCTTCTCCCAGAGTGCCGATCACTTCGTCATGGTCGCGGTGGCCGATGAGGACGATCGTGTAACCGTGTCTTGCAAACTTCACCGCTTCCAGATGCACTTTGGTCACTAGCGGACAAGTCGCGTCGATGACTTGGAGGCGACGATCTACCGCCTCCTTGCGAACAACCGGCGAAACTCCGTGGGCGCTGAAAATCACACGCCCACCCTCCGGTACCTCGCTTAGCTCTTCGACGAAAATCGCTCCGGATTCCTTCAGCTCATCCACAACATACCGGTTGTGTACGATCTCCTTCCGAACGTAGATCGGCGCGCCGTACAGATCGAGAGCAATCTTTACAACGTCGATAGCGCGCACGACCCCTGCGCAAAAGCCTCGCGGCTTCAGTAGGATGATCTTTTTAGCCGCAATGCTCGGGGGAGTCGGGCCGGTCGTCATTTCTATTTCGTTCGCGAGGCCGGTCGAGGACATAGAAGACAACTTAGTATACCAAGCGGTCAGACAGGGCAAAATAATCTGCCCGAATGATATCTACCAGATGCGGCGATTTCGACTGAAAATAGTCACTGCACTGTAACTTCTCTTGAACAACAGGCAGCAGGCGTTGAGGAGGCCCTTTGCTCCGCCACATTCTACCCATATGCGTCTTGTTCTCCGCCTCTGCTCTCGGCGCAGCCCAGATCCCGGACCAGGACGTCCGAAACACAACTGTTCCCAACACAGATACGCACTTTGTCTTCACGCCTCCAGCCACGCTCGAAGACTGGCAGCAGCGCCGCGTGTCACTGAGGCGTCAGATCCTGACAGCCGCGGGGCTCGATCCCATGCCCGGCAAAGCTCCACAGCATCCGCAAATCTTTGGGCGCATGGTCCGTAAGGGCTACACAATCGAGAAGGTTCTCATCGACACTTTCCCCAATTACTACCTGGGAGGGAACCTCTACCGCCCATCCGGTGCTGGACGGCACCCAGCGGTTCTTTTGGCGCACGGTCATTGGCCTTATGGACGGCTGGAAAACGAGCCGCTCTGTAGTCCCCAGGCTCTGGCGGCGGCTCTTGCCCGCACAGGTTTCGTCGTTTTCATGTACGACATGGTCGGATACGACGATACTCTCCAAACGCCACACGATTTCGGTGGCGACTCGGAGCGCTTGTGGTCTTTCGGACCGCTCGGACTACAGCTCTGGAATTCCATTCGTGCCCTGGATTTTGTGGCGGCCCTTCCCGATGTCGATCCCTCCGACATAGGAATGACTGGTCCCTCCGGTGGAGCAACCCAAACACTGATGCTGACTGCGGTGGACGATCGTATCCGGTTCACTGCTCCCGTGAACATGGTTTCCGCGTATATGCAAGGCGGCGATACGTGCGAGAATGCGCCCGGATTGCGCGTAGGCACAAACAATGTCGAAATCGCCGCCATGGCAGCTCCGCGGCCGATGCTGATTGTCTCGGCTACGGGCGATTGGACAAAGCATGTCCCGGTCGAAGAGTTTCCCGAAATTCAAAAAGTATACGATCTGTACGGCAAAAAGGATGCAGTTTCGGTTGTGCAGTTCGATGCGCCGCACAATCTGAATCAGCAGAGCCGCGTCGCGGTCGAGCGTTATTTCGCAAAAACAATCCTGCACGCACCCGATGCCGATTCGATCGGCGAACAGGGCATTCATACCGAAGCGCTTCCCGACATGTTGGCCCTCTTCGAGAGAACCCTCCCGGCCAACGCTGTCACTTACCGGCAGCTGTTCGAATTTTGGCGTCACGAATCCGACCGCCAAATCTCCGCGGTCGATGATCGCGTTCAGTTGCGGCAATTGCTCGAGGACACGCTCGAAGTCAACTGGGCCGCCGAAGTCGTAAGCAGGAAAATGGGAGGCAATCGAATAGTCCTGAGCCGCAAAGGGATGGGCGATCGCGTACCAGGCTACTTCGAGCATCACAGCCGAGACGCGGTGCTGATGTTAAACCCGGCGGGCTCGGAGGTGGGAAAGAAAATCGCGCAAACCCGAGGATTGACTGTAAACGGCCAGACGCTGCTTGCCATCGACGCATTCCAGACGGGAGCGGCGGTTGCTCCGCGCGATCGCTCGCACCCTCATTTCCTTACATTCAACCGCGGCGACGAATCCAACCGTGTCCAAGATGTCCTGACTGCGCTCCAGTTCCTTGTCGCCCAACACTGTTCCACCATCGATGTGTACGCTGAAGGGCCCGCCGCCTGGTGGGCCGAGTTTGCCGTAGCTGTCGCGCCGAAAGACATCTTCATCCGCCTGCACATGCCGAATCAAAGCCTGGTGGATTCTGAAGCGGCGTACCTGACAAACTTCAACGTGCCAGGAATCTTGCGTGTAGGCGGTCTCCGTACGGCCGACCGGCTGATTAAAGCGCGCGAAAAGTAGCAATAGCCCGATTGATTAGTGAGAGAATCCAGTTATTCGGGGTTGGCCGTGGGATTGAAGCCATGGATCAGATATAGTGCCGCGTTTGCCGCTTTTCTCGTTGGGGCCCTATGTGTCTTTACCGGGCGAACGCGGGCGCAATCGAGTGGGGGCAAAAGCGCACAGCCGACGGGTGGCGTTGTGCGCGATTCAAGCGATGAACGCCAAGACTTCGACGCGAATGTCCGGGGTTATTACAATTTTCGCTTCGGCAAGAACAGCATGGCTATGCCGGGCAACGCCGCCACGGAAGATGGGCAGTTTCTCCAGCCAGGCGCTTTTCCCTCGGCGCAATATTGCGCTCACTGCCACCAGCAAGCGTATGACGAATGGCGTCAGGCTCTCCACTCGAACTCGTTCCGCGCGCCTTTTTACCGAACGAGCGTCAATATTCTCGCGCGGACGAAAGGCATCGAGTTCACGCGTCATTGCGATAGCTGCCACAACCCCATCGGTGTCCTGTCGGGAGCCCTGACTCGGGATTCAAAGATAGACCGCCACTTCGATGAAGACGGTCTCACGTGCATGACGTGCCACTCCATCCAGAAAGTTTCTACGCTTCTGGGCAATGGCAGCTTTGTGATGGGCGTTCCCTCCGTTATGGTGGACGAAGCCGGCCGCCGTGTTCCGGGTGAAGTGCCTTACGAGCAAATCATGCAGTATCCGAAGCGCCACGCCAAGGCCGTAATGCAGGATTTGTACCGGCAGCCCGAGTTCTGCGCCTCGTGCCACAAAGCGAACCTTCCCGTCGCGCTCAACGACTACAAGTGGATCCGCGCATTCACGTCATATGACGAGTGGCAAAATTCAAAGTTCTCGAAACGAAATCCGCTCACGTTTTATTCCGCCGATTACACCACGTGCCAGAAGTGCCACATGATGCGCGAAATGGCTCGGACCGATGAGTACGGAGCGAAGAAGGGCACGTTCGCTTCCCATCGCTGGCTGGCTGGCAACACCGCAGTTCCTTTTTACTACGGGTTCGACGAACAGTTGCAGAAAACCATCGAGTTTCTCAAGTCCGGAATGTATCTGAATATCGACCTGTTCGCGCTCAAGAAAGCGGGCGACGACAAAATGATCGCGCCGCTTGGTTCAATGCCGTTCAAGCTCGCCGCGAACGAGACGGTGGACGCGATGGTGGTCGTGCAGAACAAGAATATAGGGCACTCGCTCGTTCCCGAGGTGCGCGACCTATATGAAGCGTGGGTCGAGTTCACGGTGAAAGATGCGAGCGGTAAAGAGATTGCCCACAGCGGCTTCTTGAAACCCAATGGGCTGCTGGATGCTCGCGCGCATACGTTTACGAATCGTCCGGTGAATATGGAAGGCGATTTTGTCGACAATCACAAGGTCTGGACGATTCACTCGATGGCCTATGACAACACGATACAATCGGGCCGTTCGGCGCTGATTCGTTATGAGTTTCACGTGCCGGCCGATGCCAAAGGACCGCTTTCTGTTTCGGCGCGGGTGAATTATCGCCATCTGCGGCAAAGTTATTTGAACAATGTATTCGGTCCGGATCATCCCGCTTACCCGGTTGTCGAACTGGCCGCGAAGAGTCGCACGTTATATCTGGGCGAGAACCCGGCTGGACCGCGCGATCCGCAAGACAACCCCGATTGGATGCGCTGGAACAATCTCGGCATTGCGCTTCTCGACCAGTTGCAGTATGCGGATTCGACTCGGGCTTTTCAACAAGTGGTTGCGATTCGGCCCGCCTACGCCGACGGTTACATCAATATAGGACTTACTAACATCGAGTGGGAGAAGTACCACGAAGCGCGGAGTAGCTTAGAGAGAGCGTTGAGTTTGAGTCCCGGCAACGCGCGCGCGCTGTATTATCTGGCTTTGGTCGAGCGGCGTGAAGGAAATTGCGAAGCCGAACTGACGGACTTAAAAGAAGTAGTGAGGCAATACCCGCAAGCCCGCGACGCACGGCGCGAGTTGGGCATCTCGTATTATCAGCAGCACAAATATCCGGAGGCCCGGCAGCAGTTTGAGGCGCTCCAGGCCATTGATCCCGACGATCTCGCTGCGCACTACAATCTCGCCGTTCTGTACCGGCGAATGGGTATGAAGAAAGAGGCTTCCGAACAGGCAGCGCTCTTCGCCGTCAAGCAAGTTGACCCCGGCTCGCCCACGTATTCGTTAGACTATCTGCGCAAGCACCCTGAGATGTCGGTGGAAAGCGTGCCGTGGCACATGCACAAGGATTTGACGGGAGGCGACGTTGTGGCGGGTGACGGGAGGTAGACTCGTCAAGGAGTTTGGTCTTTTGAAAGCTGATCGCAGACGATTCATTCGTTCTTTAAGCCGGACCGCGCTGGTTCTCCCGTTTGCCGACATACTTGCCTTGGCCGAACCACCGCAAGCCAAGCTGCCGGGTCCCATCGAACGCGAGTACCACGCCCAGGCCAGGCCGGCGGCGAAAGGGCCGAGATCTCCCATCGAAGGCACCCCTCTTGGCGTCAGTTTCGTCGATGTGGTTCACGAATCAGGGCTGGCCGTCAAGACAATATACGGCGGCGAGCACAAGAACAAATATTTGCTTGAAACGACTGGGTGTGGCCTGGCGTTTTACGACTACGACAGCGACGGCTGGCTAGACGTCTTTCTGGTGAATGGTTGGCGGCTCGAGGGATTCACAGCCGGGCAGGAGCCGCATTGCCGGTTGTTCAAGAACAATCGCGATGGTACGTTTACCGACGTCACGAAGGGTTCGGGGCTCGAACATAAAACCGGCTGGGGACAGGCCTGCTGTGTCGGCGATTACGATAACGATGGCCACGACGATTTATTTGTCACTTACTATGGCCAGAACGTCTTATATCGCAATCACGGCGACGGCACCTTCACCGATGTAACTAAGGAAGCTGGACTGATTCAGCAGGGTCCCAAGACCCGCTGGAACACAGGCTGTACTTTTGTCGATTACGACAAGGATGGAAGGCTCGACCTATTTGTAGCAAATTACGTCGACTTACAACTGGGGACTGCGCCGCCGCCCGAGGCCGGCCCCTGCACTTACAAGGGATTACTCGTAGCGTGCGGTCCGCCAGGGCTGCCAGGTGGCAAGAACATTCTCTACCACAACAATGGCGACGGTACTTTCACCGATGTGAGCCAAAAAGCCGGCATGTGGAACACCGCGGGGACATACGGCTTGAGTGTGGCCGCCTCCGATCTCGACAACGATGGCTGGCCCGATATTTACGTGGCGAACGATTCCTCGACCGCCACGCTCTATCAGAATCAAAAAGACGGAACTTTCAAAGATATTGCGATCGAATCGGGCGCGGCGCTGTCTCCCGAAGGAAAGCCGCAGGCCGGCATGGGCGTCTCGATCGGCGATTACAATCGCGACGGCAACCTGGACGTAGTGAAAACGAATTTTGCCGGCGATACCGACTCGCTCTATACCAATCTGGGCGACGGCAATTTCGAGGACCGCACTTACCCGAGCGGCATTGGTGTAAACACGAGACTTCTCGGTTGGGGCGTGGGCTTTTTTGACATGGATAACGATGGCTGGCTCGATATTCTCATGTCGAACGGGCATGTTTATCCAGAAGTCGATCGTTCAAAAGCCGACCTCACTTATGCCGAGCACAAATATTTGTACCGCAATCTCCAGAACGGCCAGTTCGAGGAAGTTACGGAAAAGGGCGGCCCGGGTATTATGGAGAACGCTCCGGCGCGTGGCTGCTCTTTTGGCGATTACGACAACGACGGAGACATCGATGTCGCGGTCAATTGTGTCAACGCCATTCCGCAATTGTTGCGCTGCGATTCAACACTGAATCGCAACTGGATCAAGATCAAATTAGTGGGCGCAAAATCGAACCGCACCGCCATCGGCACGCGTGTCATTGTAACGGCCAAGAACAAGCCTGATGCGCCCAAGGCGCTCGTTCAAATTGATGAATTACGGAGCGGCGGCAGCTACTTTTCACAGAACGATCTACGGATGCACTTCGGACTGGACCAGGCCACAAAGGTCGAATCCGTCGAACTTCGGTGGTTGAGCGGACAAGTTGACCGGCTGCAGGATCTCGAGGTCAATCGCCTGTACGTCATCGAGGAAGGCGGCAAGATTCTCAGCTCCGATAAATTGCAACCGGCGAAGAAGAGCTAGGCACCGGATGCGGTGCCTGGTGTTTCTGCTGTTGACCGAGCTGTCGGGCGCACAAGCCTGCCCGTGGCTGAACGGGGCGACTGCCGCCGGCATTTTGGGTGGACCCGTTCAACTGAAGGCCAACCCAACTACCTGCGAGTTCGTGCGCGCGCAGGATCGCGCCCGATATCAACTGCGTATCGAAGTCCGACCGATCACTGCGCATAACAGCTTCGAGTCCTATCTTTCACGCTGTGGGCGCCATCGAACGCCGCTCAAAGGCATTGGCAACGAGGCGTTCGCTTGTCGGGACGATCGGGGTGTGCTTGGCCGCGTCCGCGATCAAATGTTCATTGTTCGGGTCAGCGCCCCCGGTCACTCTATGTCGCCGGACGTGCTCGAAGAGAATACGCGAAAGATAGCCGAACAAGTGGCTGGAGCGTTGTTTTAGTAACGTTGTGTGATTACTTCGAAATCCGCGCGGCGCCGTCCTGCAGCGCCTTTGCCTTCTTGTCCGCTTCCTGTTGCCGGAGGGCTGCGGCCTTGGCAAACGCTTCCTTGGCTCCGGCGGAATCGCCCTTGCGTTTCAGCAGAAGTCCAAGCGTATTAAAGGCTCCCGCATCGGTGTCGTTGAGCGCCACTGAGTGCCGTAAGGCGTCAATCGCGCCATCCGCGTCGCCTTGATCTTTGAGCAGCGTGCCCAGCTCGAACCACGCTTCGGCATAATCGGGCTTTTGCTCGACGGCGCTCCGAAATTGGGCAACGCCTTTGTCCGGCTCGCCCGCGTCAACGTAGGTCAACCCAAGCGTGTAATGCGCAGCGGCGAGCGACGGGTCCAGTTGAACGGCCCGCTCGAGATGCTCCTTGGCGTGCGGAAGGTCATCGCTTTGTTTGTAGGCGACGCCAAGATCATAGTGAGCCGAAGGATTGTCAGGGTAGTTGCGGACGACTTCGGAAAGCTCCTTGATGGCATCCTGATATCTCGCAGCCGCAATGTAGGCGTAGCCGACGTTCACTAGAACATGAACATTGTTTGGATCGGATTCGAGAACGCGGCGAAACTCCTTCAGCCCCTCCGCCGGTTTGCCGGTAACCACGAGCGTATAAGCATAGTTATCGCGTACGCTACCGTTTTTGGGATCGAGGTCGAGGGCCTTGCGGTAGGCGTCGCGCGCTTCCGCCGGGTGGTTGTCGCGCTGATACGCGATCCCTAGCGCTTCCCAGGTCGCTGCATTCCCGGGCGCTTGTTTCGCGGCCACCATCAACTCATTGATCGCCTTCGCGGATTGGCCCGTATCGCTCAAAGCGGTTCCCAGGCGAAAGCGGTAGTCGGCCTGCTCCGGAGCGAGCTCCACCGCTCTCCGCAGCGCGTTCACTCCAGCCTCACTCTTCCCGGAAATCATGGAAGCGGCGCCCAGATGAAACCATGCCTGCGCCATTTTGGGATCGAGCTCCGTCGCACGGTGAAAATAAGGAAGGGCCTCTGGGGTGCGATTCGTGGCCGCCAACAGGAATCCGATTTCATCCTGATAGAGCGCCGATCGTGGCGCAAGCTCAGCGAGCTTCTGATAGTCGGCCAGCGCCCCCTGTGCATCGCGCGCAGCCAGTTTTTGCCGCGCATCGGCCTCGAGTTGCTGGACGCTCTGCGGCTCCCGAGCCGCCAGGTTCAGACACAGCACAACGAAGCCAAGCGCGCGTAGAGACCACATTCGGAATCATTTTAATTGCTTCGACGTGAATTCTCGCGCCAGCGATCGACAAGATCGCGAGCGGCAGCAGGCCATTCTGGGAACAGGAAGTGAAACCCTGCGCTCAGCAGGCGACTCGGAACAACGCGGCGGCTCTTGAGTACGAGCTCCGACTCGGTTCGCAGCAGAAATGTGCCGATCTCTAAGACCCATTCTGGACTCGGCAGACCGATAGGAGCACCCCACGCGTGACGCAAGATGCGCATGAAATCACGATTGGGAAGCGGATTGGGAGAGGCGAGATTGATTGTGCCAGTAAGGTCCTCGCGGGCAATCAGCAGGTCGATGGCTCTCGCGAAGTCAACTTCGTGAATCCACGAAACAAACTGAGTACCCGGCCCTATTGCGCCACCAAGGCCGTGGCGAACGAGGCCCAGAAAGGCATCGAAGACTCCTCCTCGATCCAGGCTGAAAGTCATGGCACTCCGGATCGCGACTTTGCGGGTGTGCGGTGTAGGAATCGAGAAAAAAGCTTGTTCCCATCCTTTCGCAACATCGATCGAAAAGTTCCAGGTCCCGGGAGCTCCTGGCTCGTTGCCTCCCAGTTCGCCACTTACTTCGTCCATAGCTCGGTCGAGGGCGTGCCGGTAGATGGTTGCTGTGCTCGCGTTCACCCAGAGCCGGGAAGGATGGTTGAGAGAACCAATGACTTCGTTCAATAGGAGCGTACTTTGGATGCGTGACTCATAAATTGAGCGGCGATTCTCAGCCGTGTAGCGGCAATTGACACTCCTGCCCGTTAGATGAAGGCAAACATCGCTTCCTTCGAGGGCCGATATCCACTTGCTTTGCGTCGCTCCATCCCAGATGATGACTCGCCAGGGCGCGGCCTGCGAGCGACGGCTCAAGATAGTGACGTCGTGTCCTGCCGCATGAAAATGGCGAGCAAGGATATGGCCGACTTGCCCGCTACCGCCCGGTATAACGATTGCATGGTGCAAAGTTACATACCCTGAATGCGTTGGAGGATCGACCAAGGCCAGTCGCTCACGCTTCCGGCTCCTTTTGGGGCAGGTATATCTGCCATTCAGATGATTCGGCTATCTGCTTCAGGACCATGTTTCTTTCGTGAAGAAGTGCCCGCATGTAGCAGCCGAGGACACATGCCTCAGCGATAAGGCCGAGGATTGGCAAGGGAGCGGCGAAGCAGAAGATATCTCTCATTTCCGTCTCGCCGGATGGCAACGCCCGAAAGCAGTGATCATGCCGCATAAAACGAAAGGGGCCTTGAACCATAGCGTCCTGAAAGTAAACCGGTGGGTCCATCGCCGTGATTTCGCTCGTGAGCGTCTGCCAGCGGCAAAAATGCTTCGCTCGCCATGTAACGCCCTGTGATATGCCGATCAAACCGGAGGTAACTCCGACGGCCGCCACGGCCTGCTCTCCGAAATGCACATTGCCGGCGAGATGGACTTCGACGCTTCGCGCAAGATCAAAACATCGGTCGATGGGCGCCTGGATCGTTGTTAGTTCTTCAAGTCGAACCATGAGGGAGAAACGATGTCCAACCTACTGCCGCTTCAGACTGAATAGGGTCATTCGAAACAACGCGCCCGAGATGCCGCCGAAAAGCGTAAAGATAACAACCATGTTCTGGCTACCCCCGCCCCGAAGGACTGTATAGGATGTGATTCCCGCGCAGAGCCCGCCGCCTGCCATAAATGGAACAAAGCCAGTCCAATGAAGCCGGAGAAAGAAAAATAGCAGCGGTGTTCCGAGCAGAACCATTGCGGCAAATCCAAAAATGCCGTGAATGACAACGATGCCGAGCCAATAACTCAATGGCATCTCGCTCGACCGCGTGACCAGGAGCAAAAGAACAGGAGGCACGATTGGAATCACGAGATAGCTCGCGAGCAGCCGCAATAGGAAATTCTTGTGCCGCCAACTATTCCCGGTCTGTCTTTCAGTCATCAAGCTCAGGAAGTCGCCGTTGAAAACAAGCGCTTCAGATTGCCTTTCAGTTTCCAGAGCTGGCGCAACACGCCGCCCGGGAGTCCACGAAATTCTTCGTACACTGTGGTCGCCTGTTCAAAAAAAATAAGAAGCTCGCGGATGCGCTTTCGCGCTTCCTTGTCATCGGCCGTATTTCGGTCGATTTCCGTTGAGCATTCGCGAAGAACGGCAATCGTGGGATCGATCTCGCGGCGTTTTCGTTCCTCGACGATAATCGTGAACATCTCCCATACGTCGTGGACGGTATCGAAATGGTCGCGGCGGTCGCCCATCACGTGAACGACGCGCACCAGTCCCCAGCCTTGTAGCTCGCGCAAGCTGGAACTCACGTTCGATCGCGCGATAGACAGAAGAGACGCCATTTGTTCGGCTGTGAGAGGGGCTGGTGAGAGGTACAGCAAAGCGTGGATCTGGGCGACGGAGCGGTTGAGTCCCCAACGGGTACCGAGTTCGCCCCAGTGGAGCACGAACTTTTTCTGCCCAACGCTCAGACTTGTCATATCAGCAATTTCTGTCTATACAGAAATTACAGTAGAATAAGCTGCTTGTCAAGCCGGCCGCCTCGGCCCTCATCCGACAATGAAAGCTGAATGTCCGCTCTCCGTTTCGAGATTCAGGCCGAATGCCCCGTGACGCATGCGCGCGCCGGACTGCTCCACACCGTTCATGGAGTTATTGAAACGCCGGTGTTCATGCCTGTCGGAACGCAGGCTACAGTCAAGGGCCTGACGCAGCGCGATCTTGAAAACGATCTTGACGCGAAGATCATTCTTGCAAACACGTATCATCTGTTTCTGCGTCCGGGCCACGAGCGTATCGAGCGTCTCGGCGGCCTCCATCGATTCATGGCGTGGCCGCGCGCCATTCTCACCGACTCGGGCGGCTTTCAGATTTTCAGCCTGGACACGCTTCGTAAAGTGACCGACGAGGGCGTGCTGTTCCGCTCGCATCTCAACGGCGACGCGCATCTGTTCACGCCCGAGTCGACCGTTGATGTGCAGCTTGCCTTGGGCAGCGACATTTTGATGATGTTGGATGAGTGCCCGCCGTATGGCATCAGCCATGCAGAGGCAGCTTCGTCGATGCGGCGGACGGTCGAGTGGGCGCGCCGTGGGTGGGCGCATTACGCGCGTCGCGAAAAAGGCTTCAACTGCGCATTGTTTCCGATTGTGCAAGGTTCTATGTTCCCGGATCTGCGCCGCGCTTGCGCCGAAGCGCTTCTCGAGGTCGATGCCCCGGGATACGCGATTGGCGGACTTTCAGTGGGCGAACCCCGCACGCTTAGCCAGCAGATGACCGATATTACGGCTCCGCTGCTTCCTCACGGCCGCCCGCGGTATGTGATGGGCGTCGGCATGCCCGCCGAGTTGCCCCTCTACGTGGCCAAAGGCATCGACATGATGGATTGTGTGCTCCCTTCGCGCAACGCCCGAAACGGATATCTGTTCACATCAACCGGCAAGGTAGTGATCAAACAGGCGCAATACATGGACGACGAGAGCCCGCTCGATGCCCAGTGCCATTGCTATACGTGCCGAACTTACTCGCGCGCCTATCTTCGCCATCTGTTTCAGGCAGGTGAGATTCTGTACTCGAGTCTCGCCACCCTGCACAATGTTCGCTTCTATCTGGACACCATGCGCCGCATCCGGGAGTCTATCCTTGTTGGACGCTTTCCCGAATTACTGAAAGCATGCCAGCCTGACGAAACGGTGGCGAGCCAGGCGTAGGTAGTATTAGCCGGTGCGCTATCGTCTTAACTTGACCGGGCGTCCTCAATCCGGGTACCTCCCCGTAACCATATAATCTTCAATGGATCTTATGTTGCTTCCCGCACTCCTGCTTTTACAGACGGCGTCTCCGAACGGCTTGCTGAGCGGCATTCTGCCCATCGTGCTCATGTTCGGCATCGCCTACTTTTTGATTTTTCTTCCCGTGCAGCGCCAGCGGAAGAATACGCAAAAGATGTTGAAAGGCCTTCAGAACGGGCAGACGGTTCTCACCTCTGGAGGCATCATCGGTACCATCGTGGCAGTGAATAGTGATGATACTCTGATACTTCGAGTTAAGCCGGATAATTTGAAATTGCAGGTGTCGCGGAGCTCGATCACGAGCCTCGTCACCGCGGAAGAACAGGTCGCGAAAAAGTGAGCGGGCCTCTTCTTCCGTGATCGTCATTTAATCGTCATTTATATGTCGTGAAGCAGCACCATGAAACGAAATCTGAAAGTCAAATTCGCAATTATCGCGGCCGTCGTTCTGGCTTGCATCTATGGCGTGGTAGGACTGCCAAAGAGCAAAGCGGAGCTGGTTGACAACTGGCATAAGAATATCCACCTCGGTCTCGACCTTCGCGGCGGGACCTACCTGGTGGTTCAGGTTCAGGAGCAGGACGCCTTTAATACGGAAGCAAATTCAATTGCCGATCAGATTCGCGACGCCGCTCGCAAGGCGGGCATCGAAGTAGGCCAAATCACCGTCGATGAAGCGAAGTCGCTGGCCGACGCTTCGAAAGTCGCAATCGAAGTGAAGGGCGTGCCTACCACGCAAGCCGGGCAGTTCCGGCAGATGGCAACCGAGCAATATCCGGCATGGGTGCTTACGTCGTTAAATCCGACCGATTACCGGCTGACGATGAAGCCGACTGAAGCGGTCGCCATGCGCCAGCAGGTACTGGCGCAGACCAAGAATACGATCGAGAAGAAAATCAATGGGCTGGGCCTCTCGGAATCGTCGGTCCAGCAGCGCCGCGCCGATACGGATGCCGAGCTGCTGGTTCAGTTGCCGGGCGTCGACGACCCCGCCCGCGTGAAACAGATCCTACAGACGGCCGCCGTTCTCGACTGGTACGAAGTAAAGGGCGGCCCGTTCCCCAGCCGGGAGGAAGCGCTCGCTCAAAATGGAGGCGTGCTGCCGGTTGGGAGCAAGCTTTTTCCCCAGCGAGCCGGGAGCAACACGAGCTGGTATCTGCTGAATCGCGCTCCTCTCGTTCGCGGTCAGGATATTCGAAGCGCCCGCGGCGAGCAGGGCCAGAACGGAAGCTGGCAAACGGCATTCGTCCTCAGTCAAATGGCAGCTAAGCGATTTGAAGCCTTTACCGGCGCGCATATAGGCGACCGGCTTGCCATCGTGCTCGACGGCGACGTGATCAGCGCGCCGGTCATCCATGGCCAGATTAGCGACAACGGCGTCATCGAAAATATGGGAAGCCAGCAGGATGCATCCGATCTGGCGCTTAATCTGAACGCGGGCTCACTGCCGGCGAGTGTTATTTATCTTCAGGAAAGCACGGTCGGCCCCTCGCTCGGCAACGATTCCATTCGAGAAGGATTCACGGCGGGTATCGCCGGAGTGCTGGCTGTCATCATCGCGATGCTCGTCTATTACAAGCGCGCAGGCGTTAACGCGGTCCTGGCGCTGATTTTAAACGCCGTAATTTTGATTGCGTGTCTCAGTTATTTTGATGCCGTTCTTACACTGCCGGGAATTGCGGGTATCATCCTGACTATTGGTATGGCTGTTGACAGTAATGTCCTCATTTTCGAGCGGATTCGGGAAGAATTGCGCGCCGGAAAAGCGGTGAGGGCTGCCGTCGATACGGGCTTCAGTAAGGCACTGCTCACGATTATCGACACCCACGTCACAACGGTCGTCTCCTGTGCCATTTTGTTCCTACTCGGAAGCGGACCTGTCAAAGGATTTGCCGTCACGTTGGTTATCGGCCTTATGGCCAATGTTTTTACCGCCGTTTTCGTTTCCAAGGTTATTTTCGACTGGGAATTGACGCGACCGAAGCCCGTGACGCGGCTCAGCATCTAGCTGACGATGAAAACGTTTAATTCATCGCGATTTCCGCCCCCGCGTTGGGAACACTGTGTGAATATCCGGTGTCTAAGAAAAAAGGATGCCGGCCTGTAAGGTTCAATGGAAATCTTCAAGGCAACTAACTTTGACTTTCTTGGCCGGAAGTGGCCGTTTATTGGCCTGTCGCTTCTGCTAACGGCGTGCGGCCTTGTCAGCCTGTGGATCAAAGGCGGCCCGAAATACGGCATCGATTTCAACGGCGGAGCTCTGATGCAGGTCAAATTCGCCCACCAGCCTCCCACGGAGAAGATCCGGTCGGCGCTGCGGAAACGGATCCGGGGCGAAATTGATGTGCAGGAAATCAGCGGACAACCGGAAGTGTTGGTATCGACGGAAGTAAAGGACGAGCGCACACTTAACCTCGAGCAGCAGCAAATGGTCGAGGCCCTTAACGATGCGTTTGGCGACCGGAGCGGCAAGCTCGATATCAACAATACGGGCGCCGCGGCTCTAGCCGACCGCCTTCGCGATCCGTTACAGCGGGCGTCGGTGCCGATGACGGACGATCAGCTTCAGTCGCTTGCCAAGGCGATTCTCGCGTATCGCGACTCGAGTCCGAGGTCCGGCCTGATTCGAAATCTGGATGAGCTTTCGGCAGTTCAGGGCGTGACTCCGCAAGTGCTTCAGGCGATCCGGCAGGAATGCTATCCCGGGGGGTTTCACATCGGCGGTTATCAGATAGTCGGTCCGCGCATCGGCGCCGATCTTCGGCATCAAGCCATACTCGTTGTGTTGTATGCGTTGGCGGCGATGCTCATCTATATTGCGTTCCGTTTCGAGTGGATCTACGGTGTCGCGGCGGTGATTGCCGTCTTCCATGACACCATCATCACGATAGGACTTTTTTCGATATTTAATAAACCGATTGACTTGACGGTGCTGGCCGCATTGCTGACACTAGTTGGATACTCGATGAACGATACGATTGTGACGTTTGATCGTATACGCGAAAATATCAAGCTACAGCGCCGCGGTTCGTTCAGTGATCTTGTGAACTTGAGCATCAACCAAACGCTGAGCCGGACGGTGCTGACGTCAGGACTAACGTTACTAACGGCGCTGTCGCTTTATGTGTTCGGCGGGCAGGTGCTGAACGGTTTTTCCTTCGCGCTGGTAATTGGAATTTTAGTGGGCACGTACTCGTCTATTTTTGTAGCGAGCCCGATTCTCATTTTCTGGAAGAACGTCGTCGATCAGCGCAAAAAATCGGTGCGCACGGCGCCGGCCGCCACACGCAATGCGGCGAAGGCGGCAAAGTAATACAATGTCAGCCGGGCGAAGAATGGGGAAGCGTTTACGATCGCACGGTGAGTTAGAAAGTGGTAGCATCTGCTATCGAGTTACGATGATGCGGGCCGAAGCCAGGGTAGACAGGGCGGGCCTGAAAAAGGGGACTGAAGATGTTTGAACAATCTCTCGTCGATGGCCAAGCCAAAACAAAACGACCGGCCACCATCCTTATATCGATGATATTTGAGTGCTTGGTGCTCGGCGTTTTGATCCTGATTCCTTTGATCTACACGGACACGCTTGGAATGGCGCAGTTGAAGGCGACATTGATCGCGCCGCCGCCGCCGCCCCCGCCACCGCCTCCTCCGCCACCGCCAGCGGTCAAGATCGTGAAGCCCGTGGTGAGACAGTTTGTCTCGAATCAGCTAGTGGCGCCGAAGGTAATTCCAAAACAGGTAGCGCAGATCTCGGAAGCCGAGCCGCCTCCTGACGCAGGCGTTGTCGGCGGTGTCGGCGTGCCCGGCGGGTCGGTGGGCGGCGTCATCGGCGGCGTGGTGGGAAGCGTTGGCGCGGCACCACCCCCTCCCCCTCCTCCCGCGGCAAAACCGAGCGGTCCCGTCCGTATCGGCGGCAAGGTGGAAGAAGCGAACCTGATCCGGAAGGTGATGCCCGTTTATCCGCCGCTCGCCAAGTCGGCGCGCGTGCAGGGCACGGTGGAATTTACCGCCATTATCGGCAAAGATGGCACCATCCGCCAATTGCAATTAGTCCGGGGCCATCCGCTTCTGGTGAATGCGGCTCGCGAAGCCGTCCAGCAATGGAGATACAGGCCGACCATGTTGAATGGCGAGGCAGTGGATGTGATCACGGATATCGTGGTGAATTTTACGTTGAGTCAGTAGCGAGTGGTTAGAAAGTTCTCAAACAGATTTTGATTCAATCCTCTTAGGAGAAAAGGCATGTTGTTACAAGTTCAGGTGTGGGCACTTTGGCTCTTTCAGGAAGCGTCGTCGGAGGGAGGTATCAGCTTCGATCCGCGTTCCGTTTGGCAGAACATGGGCTGGATGGCGAAAGTCGTCGTCTTCGTCCTCTTCATTATGTCGGCATGGTCCATTGGAGTCATGATCGACCGTTTAATTGCTTATAGCGCGGCGCGCAAGCAATCGCGCCTGTTCGCGCCGGCTGTGGCGGGTGCCCTTCGCGACGGGAAGCTCGACGAGGCCATCAAGATCGCCGACCGTTACAGTAAGAGCCACTTGGCCAAAGTCGTGGTCGCCGGTTTGCAGGAGTTCAAAGCGCACCAGTTGAGCGCTGAGATTTCCGGCGAGGAAATTGAAGCCTCGCGCCGCGCGCTCGAACGGGCGCAGGCGATTGTTCACGCGGAGCTGAAGCGCGGCGTCAGTAGTCTGGCGACTATCGGTTCCACCGGACCATTCGTTGGTCTGTTCGGAACGGTGGTTGGCATTATGAACGCGTTCAAGTCGATTTCGACCTCGAAGTCCACGGGGCTCGGCGCGGTCGCGGGCGGTATTTCCGAAGCTCTTATCACTACCGCTGTCGGTCTCTTTGTTGCGATTCCGGCTGTGTGGATGTTCAATTACTTCACCAACCGCATCGAGGCGTTCGACGTCGAGATGGACAACTCGAGCTCGGAATTGATCGACTACTTCTTGAAGCGCACTCAGAAGGTGGCCAAGTAGCGTAGCCTGAATGCATTTGTAGTGGCCGGGCCTGCCCGGCCCTCTAGGAAGGATCCAGACTATGTTCCATAAACCAAAGGCGCCCGATGTAGTGTCGGCGATCAACGTCACCCCGATGGTGGACGTCATGCTTGTGCTCCTCATCATTTTCATGGTCATCACGCCTATGTTGTCGAAAGGCCAGAACGTGGACCTTGTAAAGACTCACAACCCTGTGAAGATGCAGGAGGCCGATAAGGAAGATGCAATCCTTGTTTCCGTGACCCGCGATGGGAGGGTGTTCATCAGTCCCGGCAATATGATGATCAGTCTCGATAAGTTGGCTGATAAGGTGAAGGATCTTCAGACCAATCGCTCCGACAAGACCGTATATCTTCGAGGGGATGCTCGCGCGAAATTCGAGGTCATCGAAGACGTGATCGACCTCCTTCGCACTGTGCAAGTCGATAACCTGGGTCTTATCACGGAACAAATCCAGGATCGGAATCGCAGAAACTCAGAGCTGTAACCACGCCGCAACGAGATTATTGAGAGATAGAAAAGGAGTTTTCGTTATGGCAATGGCAGTTAGCGGCCACGGAAACGGTCCGCTAGTCGATATGAACGTTACGCCGCTTATCGACGTCTTGCTGGTGCTGCTCATCATTTTCATGGTGATCACGCCTCTCACACCCCATGGGCTGGATGCGCTGGTGCCGCAGCCGCCGCCGCCCAATATGCCGCCTCCGCCTCCGAACCAGGACCCGAACGTCGTGATTGAGATCAAAGCCGACCACAGCATGACGATCAATACCGATCCCGTGAAGCCGGAGGATTTGCAGGCTCGGCTGGCGGACATTTTTAAGTCGCGGGCCTCGAAGGTTGTATTCGTTAAGGGCGATAAGGATCTGGAATACCGGTGGGTGGCGCAGGCCATTGACGCGGCCAAGGGAGCCGATCCGGATATGAAGGTTGGTATCATGACGCCGAAGGTGGAGGCGGGTCAGTAGGTCTGCCCCGCACGCTTTGTCATCGACATCAGCACAAGAGGGGAATTCGGTGATGCAAAGATCAAGATGGACGATCGGGGCAATGGCGATTGCCGTTGCCGTTCTGACAACAGGGTGTACGAAGCTCAGGTCGAGAGATGAACTGAATCAGGGAGTTCAGGCGTACAAAAACTCGCATTACGTCGACGCGGTGAAGCACTTCAGGTCGGCGGTGGAACTCGATCCCACGAACCAGAACGCCCAACTTTACCTGGCTACCACCTATTTTTCTCAGTGGGTGCCGGGCGCCGACTCGCCGGAGAATAACCGCGCGGAACAGGCCGCGAAACAGGAATTCCAGAAGGTTCTCGATAAAGATCCTCAAAATAAGATCGCCCTCGCCTCGCTTGCAGCTATGGCATACAGCAAAGCCGGCGTCGGAACACAAGAGGAAAAAGATAAGGCTCTCGAAGAGGCCAAAAAATGGAATCTGCGCCGGATCGAGGCTGATCCGAGGGATTCAGAGGCCTACTACAGCTTGGGTGTTATTGCTTGGGCCCAGACGTATCCAAATATTCAGACGGCGCGCAATCAGCTCCGAATGAAGCCCGATGATGCGGGCCCGATCAAAGACAACAAGGTTCGCGAGGAGTTGCAGCAGAAATACGGAAAAACGCTTGATGATGGGCTGACTGATCTCCAGAAGGCCATCGAGATCGACAAAGAGAATGACGACGCGATGACGTACCTCAACCTTCTTCTCCGTAAGAAGGCTGATTTGGACGACGATCCCGAAACTGCCAAGGCCGACATCGCAAAGGCGGAAGACTGGGCCAATAAGTCGCTGGATATTAAGAAAATCAAGGCGGCCCGTCCGCAGAATAAGCAGCAGCAGGCAGGCATGTAGCGGGAGGGTTTTGTGGGCCTGGTGGCGCACGCTCCGGTCTGGCCAGAGCAAGCTAAAGCTCGCTCCAGCACGCTAAAGCGTGCGCCACGCCATCATTTCAGCGTGACATCAATTTGAACCCGAACTCGAATCCATACCCCTGTTTCAAGGCCAGCGTAATCCACAGCATCGCGAACGGCTCGAGGTAACGGGCTTGGGTCAACGGCCCGGCATCGCGTGCGTCGAACCCGAGATCGGAAACCAGTTGGTGAACAGTTTTCTTTGCAGCGGCGCTGTCACCGCAATAGAACATGACGGCCTTGCCTTCCGCAAATTCCGGGCGCGCCATCACATTAAATCCGACGGTGTTGAACGCTTTCACCACATCGGCTCCTTTCGCCCATTGAGCCACCTGCTCGGCCGCCGACGTCGTAGTTCCAAGCACAAGCCCGCTGAGGTCAGGTGAAACCGGGTTAGTCGCATCGATGACCACTTTCCCGGTTAACGGAAGTGACGAAACCGCCTCCTTAGTCGCGGGCCAGGGCGTCGCGAGCACAACAACCTCGCTGCGTTCAACCGCTTCCTTGTTCGCTGCAGCCGAAGTCCCTCCTCCGCCCTTCTGAACCAAATCCTGGACCTCCTTGGACCCGGGATTGCGTGATCCAAAGACAACCTGGTGGCCGCGCCTGGCCCAGCCGAGCCCCAATGTTCCGCCTACACTTCCTGCTCCAATGATGCCGATTTTGATTGCGCTCATATGATCTCTCTGAAATAACGCTACCGCCTCCTGGGCCGGTTTTGCGCCACCCGATTGGACAGGGAAAACCGCGCGAATGATACACCCGTCGTATTTGCGCCTGGCTGATTTGCGGTAAGCTACGTGCCTGATGAGAAATGCTCTCAAATCGCGGCTGCAGGTATACGCGATCTGCTTCCTCGCCTGGACGGCTTTGGGCCTTTTCTTCTTCAGCCAGGGCTTAGTTCAAAAATTCTTTTCGCGCGATGCGACGCCATGGTGGCACTACCTGGTTTCCTGGATGACGGGCGTGTACGTCTCGGCTTTTTTAACTCCCGGCATACTATGGCTCGGCAGACGACTTCCTTTCGAGCGACGTAACTGGCCACGCCGGACAATCGTTCATCTGATGTTCAGCTTGGCCTTCTCCTTCGTTCAACTCGTCTGGGAGAGCGAGCTTCTTTTTCACTTCGGCGTCTTTCCTTCGGTGATGAAGACCTTCATGACGACCTTTTTCTTTCTCCTGATGATCGGCTTTCACCAGAACGTCACGATGTATTGGCTGATCTTGGGCATTCAGTATGCTATCCGGTACTACCGCGGATACCACGAGCGGGAGCGCGAAGCCTTACGGCTCGAGCTTCATGCCTCGGAGCTTAAGACGCAGCTTGCGCGCGCTCACTTGAGCACATTGAAGATGCAGCTTCAGCCTCATTTCCTCTTCAACACTCTTAATGCGATCATGGTGCTGGTTCGCCAGCAGAGAGCGCGGCAAGCGGAGGAAATGCTTGCCCGCCTCAGCGACCTTTTGCGCTGCGTTCTCGACGATGTCGAGGCACAAGAAGTGCCCCTTCAGCGAGAGCTTGAATATCTGCATCTTTATCTTTCGATTGAACAGGTTCGTTTTCAGGATCGGCTTGACGTCGGCATAAGCGCCGATCCGGCGGTTCTCGATGCCGCCTTTCCGCACATGGGGCTGCAGCCGATTGTGGAAAACGCCATACGCCATGGCATCGGCCGAAGTTCGTCGGCAGGCAAAATCCGGATCAGGGCCACTCGCGTCGACGACACGCTGAACGTCACCGTCGAGGACGACGGTCCCGGACTCTCCGACGCGAATTCAGATCTGCCGTCAGGAATCGGATTGACGAATACGCGAGCGCGTCTCAATCAGCTCTACGGTGATGCCGGACGGTTGACGATCGAGAATGGAGCACAGGGCGGCGCGGTTGTGACCATCGCGCTTCCGTTTCGCCTTGCGCCTGATATTTCAGAAATGGAGGCGGTCGAAGTGCATGCCCTTAACAACGTTGATCGTGGACGATGAGCCTCTCGCCCGTGAAGGTCTCTCGATGTTGCTTTCCCTCGATCCGGAGATTTCGGCGATTCACGAAGCCAAGAACGGCCGTGAAGCCGTAATCGCCATCCGGAATGTGCGGCCGGATCTGGTTTTTCTCGACGTGCAAATGCCCGAAATGGATGGCTTCGCGGTCGTGAAGGAGGTCGGCGCGATTCAGATGCCGGCGGTGGTGTTCGTCACGGCTCACGATCAGTACGCAATACAGGCATTTGAAGTTAACGCCATCGACTACGTGCTCAAGCCCGTTACAGAGGAGCGGTTTGCGCGGGCGCTTGAGCGCGTCAAAACACGCATTCGCCTTAGAGCGAGGCATGACACGAGCCGCCATATCATTTCGCTTCTCGAGACCATCGCGTCACCCCGGCGCTATTTAAAGCGTCTGGCTGTACGAACTGCGGGCAAAACGATTTTCGTCGATATCGAAGACGTCGATTGGATGGAGGCCGCCGAAAATTATGTCCAATTGCACTCCGGACGCGCCCGTCATCTGGTCCATGTTGCGATGAATACTCTCGAAAAATCGCTTGATCCCGAAATGTTCGTGCGCATACATCGTTCGGTGATCGTGAACATACAGCGCATCAGAGAAATGCAGCCAGCGCTGCACGGCGAATACGTGATTACTCTCGAGAACGGCGTACGTCTCCAGTCCGGGCGTGTCTATAACGGAAAACTTCGAGCGCTATCGGCCAATCCGTTCTGATAATTTCAGTACTGCCCGTTCGTACAGCGATTCGACCAGTTAGTCAAAATCGGCTTTCCGGAGGGGCGTTGATCGAGGCAGACTGGTTTGGGGGCGCCGTGATGCGAAACTTACTTTTTTTCGTTCTGAGCGCGGCTACAGTTTTCGCTCAGGACGGCGCAGCGATTTATAAGGCTCGCTGCGCGGGATGTCATGATACGCCGAGCGGGCGCATCCCACCATTCAGCGCGCTTAGGACCATGGCTCCGGCAAAGATTCTCGAATCGCTCGAAAACGGACCAATGAAAACGCAAGCGGCTGGCTTAAGCAGCGGCGAGCGGTACGCTCTGGTGACGTTCCTTGCTTCGCCCGGAGCGAAACTCGCACAGCTGCACCGCTTCCCGCAGCGTTCTGCAATGCTCAATCGCAGCCCTTATCGAATGCTGTCGAAGGTCCACATTGGAGCCTATGGGGCGCGAATATTGCAAACACGCGCTTTCAAGACGCGGCGGAAGCAGGATTAACCGCTGCCGATGTTCCAAAGCTCAAGCTGCAATGGGCTTTCGGATTGGGTGAGGGGACAGGGGTGCACTCCCAGCCTGCCGTTGGCGACGGCGGCGTATTCGCAGCGAACCTGACCGGAGAGGTTTATTCGCTCAATCCACGTACCGGGTGTATTCAGTGGACCTTCAAAGCGGAAACGCAGGTCCGCAGCGCCATTGTCTTCGGGATGAGTGACAGCGCGTCGAAACGGCCCGCAATCTACTTCAGCGATATGCGCGCGAACGCGTACTCGGTTGACGCATCGACGGGAAAATTGCTTTGGAAGGTTCATGCGGCGGATCATTTCGCCGCTATGATCACCGGCGCCCCACAGTTGCACGGGGGCGTGCTGTACGTGCCGGTCTCGTCGTATGAGGAAGTGCTGGCCGGTTCTCCCAAATATGAATGCTGCACGTTCCGAGGCAGCGTGGCCGCGTTCGATGCCGCGTCGGGCAAGTGTCTTTGGAAAACTTACACCGTCGCGGAATCGCCTCAGCCAACAAAGAAGAGCAAGACCGGCGCACAAATGCGCGGGCCGTCGGGCGCCGCGGTCTGGTCGACGCCTACTTTTGACGAGAAACTCAATGCGCTCTATGTTGCGACTGGCGACAACTATTCGGACCCGCCATCGGCGACGAGCGATGCTGTGCTGGCGCTGGACGCCAAAACGGGCAAGCTTCTGTGGTCGAAGCAGCTAACGCCGAACGACGTTTACAACGTAAGCCTGAATCCCGCCGGCCACGATCTCGATTTTGGGCAACCACCAATCCTCGTTGCGCTCGCGAACGGGCGCAGAGCGCTCGTAATTGGCCAGAAATCGGGCATGGCGCACGCGTTGGATCCCGACCGTCAGGGTGAAATCTTGTGGGAGACGCGCATTGGCGCGGGCGGACCGCTGGGTGGAATTCAATGGGGCTCGGCGGCCGACGGTGAAAACATGTATGTGGCTCTCTCCGATTTGGGTATGACCGGCGTGGCCGACAAAACGGCTCCGCAGGGATACCGGCTGGAGTTGAACCCCAATCAGGGAGGCGGCCTCTTCGCGCTTCGCTTGACTAATGGTGAGAAGGTATGGATCGCTAAGCCGGTGGGCTGCGGCGGCCGCAAGCATTGCAGTCCAGCGCAGTCGGCAGCCGTCACTGCTATTCCCGGCGTGGTTTTTTCGGGTTCAGTCGACGGGTATCTGCGCGCTTATTCGACGGCTACTGGAGCAATCGTATGGGCTGTCGATACAGCGCGCGAGTATGACACAGTCAATGGACAAAAAGCTCGCGGCGGCTCTCTTGACGCTGCTGGCCCGGTTGTTGCGGGAGGCATGGTTTACGTCAACTCGGGATACGGGCAATGGGGAGGGATGCCCGGCAATGTTCTCCTAGCGTTTTCGGTTGATGGTAAATAACGGCCGCGCGAGGACACTTCAGAACTGGCTTGCGGCCGGCTTATCTGCGAGCCTTTCTAGCACTGCCGCGGCCGGCACGTCTTTCCAATAGCGATTGTGATTGTCGAGCGACATGAATGTGCGGCTACGCATGCGATCGATGTAAATTGTGCCATCGAGGTGATCGATTTCGTGTTGTAGGATGCGCGCGTACCATCCCTGTGCCTCGATCGCTACCGGCTCGGCCTTTTCGTTCAAGGCATCGACGCGGACGGAGAGGGCTCGCGGAACGATGCCGGAGAAGCCCGTCAAGCTCAGGCAGCCTTCGAAGAATTCGGCTGTCTGCTTGGTCAATAGAGTCAGGCGCGGGTTGATGATGACGTGGAAGGGAACCGCTACGCGCTGGCGCTCCTCGGCATGACCAGGGGGCATTTTCTCGATATAGGCGGGTTGGTCTTCGATAACCGCGAGCCGCAGCGGCATTCCGATTTGCGGCGCGGCCAGACCTACCCCGGGCGCATCGCGCATGGTCTCGCGCATGAGGTCGATGAGACGCTGGATCTCGCCGTCGAGGATTTCCTCCTTCGACAGTGGCCGGCCCGTCTGGCGAAGTACCGGCTCGCCTACCTGACAGATTTTGAGCTTCAAGTCTCTATGATAGGGGCGGACAAGTCTTGACTTTGCGGAACAGGCGAGGGGCTCCAAATCGTTCTAAAATGAGAGATTCAGTTTGAATGCCCGATACGGCCGCCACTCTTCCGGAGCAGGAGGCTGCACGTCCTCGCAATCCGGCCGAAGCGGCGTGGCAGCCGAAGTATAACCGCTGGATCATCGCGCTGACGGTGACGCTGGCAACGTTTATGGAGGTGCTCGACACCTCGATTGCCAACGTATCGCTGCCCCACATTGCAGGGAGCCTGGGTGCCAGCCAGGAAGAGTCGACGTGGGTGCTCACCAGCTATCTGGTTTCGAACGCCATCGTTCTTCCCATCAGCGCCTGGTTTTCGCGCTTGATCGGCCGCAAGCGCTTCTACATGACGTGCGTCGCGCTGTTTACGGCGAGCTCGTTTCTATGCGGTCTTGCCCCGAGCCTCGCGGCGCTCGTGTTCTTCCGCGTTCTGCAAGGCATGGGCGGCGGCGGTTTACAGCCGAGCGAGCAGGCGATATTAGCCGATACCTTTCCTCCTTCGATGCGCGGCATGGCGTTTGCCGTGTACGGAATGGCCGTGGTGGTTGCGCCCGCCATCGGCCCTACCCTCGGGGGATGGATTACCGACAACTACACGTGGCATTGGGTTTTTTATATTAATGTGCCGGTGGGAATTATTTCGCTGCTGTTGACGAACAAACTGGTGGAAGACCCGCCATATTTGATAGAGCAGCGGAAGCGGTTCCAGAAAGGGCGGATCGATTGGTGGGGCCTGGGTCTGGTTGCCGTCGGAATCTCGTGCTTGCAATTGGTTCTGGACAAGGGCCAGGAGAAAGACTGGTTTTCGACGCACTGGATCACGGTGACATTCATCATTGCGGTCGCTTGTTTGATCGCCTGGATCGTTTGGGAATGGCGTCATCCCGATCCGATTGTCGACATCCGGCTGTTCAAACACCGCAATTTTGCTGTGGCTATTTTCTTTACGTTTACGCTCGGCGTTGTGCTGTTCGGTACAACAGTGATGCTGCCGCAATTCTTGCAGGATCTGCTGGGCTATCCGGCGGTGACTGCGGGAGAGGCGTTGGCGGGCGGCGGATTCATCATGATGGTGATGATGCCTTTGGCGGGCGCGCTGTCGGGCCGCATTGATCCGCGCTTGCTGATGGCGATTGGATTCAGCAGTACCGGGGCGGCGCTTTTTTTCATGTCGCAGAACATCAGCCTGGGAATGGATTTCAGGACGGCTTTTCTGCTGCGGATTTTTCAAACAATGGGTTTGGCGTTCATTTTCATTCCGTCCAGTACGCTCAGTTATGTCGGCATACCGGTGGAAAAGAACAATCAGGTGTCTGCAATCAACAGCTTTGTCCGGAATATTGGAGGGAGTCTGGGCATCGCGCTGATCGTCAATTTCCTGACGAGATCGGCGCAGGAGCACCAGACGCTTCTTGTAGCGCACGCCGTGCCCGGAGCGGCGGCATATGAAGGGACTCTAAATGGAATGGCAACAGCGCTGCAGCATTCCGGCGTGAACAGCTTCGCAGCGCGGCAACAATCATTTGGAATGCTGTACGGCATGATCCAGCAACAGGCTAGTTCGCTGGCATACGTAGACGCAATCGCGATTCTGGCGCTGGTGATCGGGGGCTTGACTCCTTTTGTGCTGATTCTGAGGCGGCCGAAGAAGTTAGCAGCCGGCGGCGCGCCACACTAAACGATCTTTCGTTATTAACCGCTTGCTAAACGCGCGCGGTTCTGTATCGGAACCGCGACCACAGGGAGCGGAGCTTCTTACGCGGGAAAGTCGCGCAGGAAGCGCGCTGCTTCTTCGGGTGTCGTGGGGTTGATGTAGAAACTGGTTCCCCACTCGAAGCCGGCAATACGCACGAGGCGCGGAATAATTTCGAGATGCCAATGGTAGTGGGCGAGGCTGGCGTCCTTCATTGTGCCGTTGTGGAGGACGAAATTGTAAGCGGGCCGCTCGAGCGCGCGATCGATCTTGCCGAGCAGCGTCCGGAGCGTTTGCGCGAGAGACCACACGGTTTCAGGCGTGGCAGACTCGAGATGGGAACCGTGCTTCGAAGGGAGGATGCACATCTCGAACGGGAACCGGGAAGCGTAGGGGGCAAGGACGATGACATGCTCGTCCTCGGAAACCAGGCGCGCTCCATCGCGCCGCTCCTGACGGATCATGTCGCAAAATAGACACCGTTCGTGATATTCGAAGTAACGCCTCGATCCGTCCAGCTCCTCGTGAACGCGTTTCGGAATCGCGGGGAGCGCGATTAGCTGGGAATGTGAATGCTCGAGCGAAGCGCCGGCGGCCTCGCCGTGATTCTTGAAGAGGAGGGTATAGACCAGACGCGGATCGTTCTTCAAATCCTCAACCCGCTCGCGAAATGCCCAGAATACGTTGGCGACATTCGTTTCGCTGGTCTCGGGAAGCGAAGTCACATGCTCCGGGCACTCGATGATCACTTCGTGCGCGCCAACGCCGTTCATGCGGTCGTAGAGACCTTCTGCTTCCCGGTCGAAATCGCCTTCAATTCGTAATACGGGGAATCGGTTGGGAACAACGCGAGTGGTCCACCCTGGTTTGTTGGGCGCGCCCGACGATCGGAAGGCAAGAACCTCGGCCACCGTAAGGTCCTCGTTACCCGGGCAAAAAGGACAGACTCCGAGCTTCTGTGCAACTACAGGTGTGCGGACAAAATCGGACGGCCGCTTAGCTCGTTCAGTGGACACGATGATCCACTGCCCGGTGACGGGATCTCTTCGAAATTCTGGCAAGTTGGTTTTGGCCTCGACTGCGCGGAAGCGCGTTCACGCGTTTTTGTGGCGAAGTGGAAATTATATCGCTCTACGCGGAAAGAAGGCATCCGGGTAATGAGAGATTTCGGGAGGATTGGAGGCGACGACCGTGACAATATCGAAGCGAGCCTGGGACCAATCCGCGCCAGCCTTCAAGAGATAGGACCGGGCAGCGCGGACGATGCTGGTTTCTTTTTCGCGGCCGAGCGCGCGTTCCGGTCCGCCGAAGTCGGTGGTCTGTCTGGTTTTCACTTCGACAAAAACGATCGACTCTCCTTGACGGGCGATGATGTCGATTTCGCCGGAACCGTCAGGAAGGCGAAAGCGGCGAGCCAGGATGTGAAAGCCCTTGCCTCTCAAAAACCGGTGGGCAATATCTTCGCCCTTACGGCCGAGTGCCTGCGTGGCGGCGAGAGCCCGGCGCTCGCGAAGCTGCCGCACAATGTCGAGCATTCGCCAGATAGGTTGGCAGGTTCTCAATTGACCGCTTCGAGCGTCCACTCGATCACCTTTCCGCGGATGACATAACAGAGGTAATACTCCCAGAAACGGCGGAATCGCGGAAAGCGGTTCACAAGAAATTCGAATCCCAGATATCTCCATAGTGCAAGTAGGCGGACTCGCACCGAAATCTCGCGGAAACGCGCGGCGGAATAATAGCCAAAGCCGCCGTGGTCCTCGCCGAAATAGCGTAGCGAAAAGCTGTTGAGATGCCAGCGGTGCGTAGGATCGCAAAAGGAACTGAAGTCGGTATAGTGCGGCGTGACGATGAATACACGGCCGCCGCTGGCGAGGAGGCGGTGAATTTCTTCCATCATGCGGATTACGTCGGCCACGTGCTCAATGACGTGTATAGCCCGGACTTCACGGAAGGAATGATCGCGGAGCGGGTAGGGAAAACGGTCGAGGTCGGCAATGATATCGGCCCGCGTATTTGGACTCCGGTCGAGCCCAATCGAGCCAGGGTATTTGTTGATACCGCAGCCGATATCGAGAATGGGAAGCGAGGATCGGCTTCGATCTAGCGGTCGAGAGCCTTGAGGCACTCTTTAGTGTATCTACTGTTTCCGGAGCGCAGCCGTTTATCCCAGACACTTGCCCATACCAATTCATAGGTGGAAAACGGAGCAAGGCCGTGAAATTCAGGATCTTCTAAGCTGTTGAAAAACGTGGGCAAGCTAGATTGTTCGCAGCAGACTCCGGCGGCGCGGTTTCTCCTATAATCTATTGGATTCCGGCACGCAAGTTGGATGGCGATAGCGGATTGTAGCTTGTCTTTTTGTTGTCTCGTAGCTTGTGACGCGCGGCGAGCGCAGCTATGTCCGTTTCATCCAGCCTCTGAGTACCCTCAACCTCGAGATAATACATGACGGACATTGCACTCGCGTTGTGCTCCAGTCCGAAGAGATGTCCAATCTCGTGAATGGAAATCAGGTACATCTCGGAAGGTTCCATGGGAGCTGCGGGATTGAAGGCAATTTCGCCGCCAAAAGTGTCCAGCTCGAGCGAGTCGGCCTGAGCGATGTCGTTCTGCGCGAAGTCCTTGGGATGTCCCTCCGCGACTCGAATCGCACAACTCGAGGTATTATCGCTGTGCCAGTCCATATCCAGCACGCCTGACCAAAAATCCATGGCATGCCGGAACTCCCGTTTCAAGATAGGGTTTGCCGTATCGAAGCGTACCCCCAGTTCCATGTGCCCGGACTTACGAAGCTCGGTATAACACCGGCAGTGTTCGCCTCCGGGATTCGCCGGGTTTGTGAACAATAAGATCATCAACGATAACGTGACGGACTTACTTTGCATGCAAAACATCCGCGCAGGATTTAGGCCGCCGTGTTCGCGGATGCGGAGGGCGCCCCTCGTTCATACGGAGTGTAAAACGGCGATGGAAGTTCCAAATATTTCGTTTCCAAAATGTCCGGTGCTATTGGAAGGAATCTCCAAACGGCGATCAAAAATTTGAGCTTTAACTCAAGAGTGGACCAGGCGAGATCGACTCTTAAGCTGGAGAAGCCAAATCACTCAACATCGAGAGTAGTTGTGGAGGCGGGCCGATCTTCTCCCGAAAAGCTTACCGGAAAGATTTCGAGTCTGGCGCCCGGCAGCTACAAATTGCGCTGGCAGGTTTTGGCCGTGGATGGGCACATCATGCGCTGTGAAATCGCATTTCAAGTCAGGTAGCCTGGCGTGTTGCAATTTCTCGATCTGTTTGGTTTTCTTTCAGTTGTATTGCGTGCTGCGGCGCCGCATTGGCCCTCGGTCTTCTCTCCGCGGCGCGAAATTCCGGGCATCGAGCGGGCAAACTCGTGTGCTCTTTGGTGATCCTCTCGGCGACTGTTGCTACCAGTCACGCCGCCGCTCGCTTGGATCATCAATTGATCTTGACCTTTGCGACGGGAGTCCATCAAGCGGCCGCCGCAACTTGGATCGGCGCATTATCGTACCTCCTGCCTACATCGCGTAAGTGCACTAATTCATTAGATGCAGTAACCATTTGTAAGAGCTTTTCCAAACTGGCGCTTTGTAGCGTGCCATTGCTCTTTTGTGCCGGGCTGGTACTCTCGGAATTCTACATTAGTGATCCAGCTGCCCTCTATGGCACTACTTACGGCATTAGGGTGACAGCAAAGGCGCTGCTCTTCGCTCTCATTCTCTTACTCGGCGCAATGAATTTCCGCCTGATCCGGAACCCCAACAAAGAGAATTCCAGCTGGCTCAAAAGCCTGAGTGGGATATCGGAAGCCGAGATCGGAATCGGAATAACTGTGATTCTGGCTGCCGCTTCGCTGACCTCTCAACCTCCCGCTATCGACTTGACGAACGATCGCGTAGCCCTCGTCACAATCGCTCAACGAATCTCCCCCAAGTTGCCGCGGATGAATACCCCGCCGCTATCAACCTTGTCGCCTTCTACGCGCGAACTCTGGAAACAGCAGCACCCGGCCGGCTCTTCTAACGCTGAGGCGTATATCCCGGGCCACGGGCAATACGTCCTCCTACCGAGGGCGACATCGCATGGTCAGAGTACAATCACCACTGGGCCGTCTTATCGTTTTGGTGATGGGTGCGTTACCGTGTTAGCGCGATCTCGGTGGTTTTCGTGGGCGAAACATTGGCCTGTCGCCTTTGTTGGCCTTGCTGTATTCCTGCTTCTTCGAGCCGATCCGGAGAACTGGCCGCTAGGGCCCAGCGGCTTCTGGGAAAGTTTTACTTCAACCGATGTCGCGCAACATCGGTTATTCGTTCTCCTTATTGTTCTCTTCGCCGCGTTCGAGTGGGGTGTGCAAACCGGTCGTCTCACTTACTTCGCAAAAAGCGGCGCTTGTGTTTCCGGCTGTTTGCGGTTTGGGAAGGGCTTTGCTTCTCACCCGTACGCACGCTGTGACCAACATACGAGAGGAACTCCTCCTCGCCGAACTGACGCATATCCCGCTGGCTCTATTGGCGGTCACAGCTGGTTGGGCCAGATGGATCGAGATCCTCCTTCCTGGTCCTTCGCATCAAATAGCGGCTCGCATTTGGCCCGCCTGCTTTGCCCTGATAGGAGTCGTTCTCCTGCTTTACCGGGGGGCTTAAAACGAGTACTCGTGCCTTTGAATGATGATTCGTTAGTGCCACGAGTGCTTTATCCCTGTGTATACCGTCTGATTGGCGATATGCCAAAACGCATGCTTTGCCGTCGAACCTTTCCCTAAAACACCAAGATTCAGCCGTTAACCTTATCCCTGCGCGTCAGCGGCGTGAGAAGAATCCGGAGGCAGGGACACTTTATGTTCAAAGAGACCTGTGTCAAGCCCAACGCCCTCAGTAATATCGTATTTTCCAGCTTCGAGCACCCCCGTACCCGCTCAGGCTAAGCCGTCGCCGACACGGCTCCTTGTTGCTAGCGAACAGACCCTGCTGCTCGAGGGTCTAGTATCGCTTTGTGCCGCAATCGCTCATTTCGACGTAGTGGCGCAGGCAGGGAGCGGCCGCGAAGCTCTCGAAAAAATGGAGCTATTCAAACCGGATATTGCTCTAATTGATTTGGAACTAACCGACATGCTGGCTCTTGAAGTCATCAAGCGCGCGATGACGGCCCAGATCCAGACTCGCTGCGCCGTGTTTTCCGCGCGCCGCGACCGAAAGACGGTGACCGACGCGCTGCGCTCAGGCGCCTGTGGATTTATTCTGAAGAATGCCACGCGCCAGCAGCTTGACGAGGCTTTGCAGAATCTGACCGATGGCGGCATTTACGTATCGCCGCAGATTGAGCTGGCGTCGCTGGTCTACGAAGGACAACAGCACCAACGCACGGCCGACCCACTCGACTCCCTCAGCAGCCGCGAATACCAGGTATTTTCATTGCTGGTGGAAGGCGTCCGGGCGAAGGAAATCGCTGCGCGGCTTACGCTCAGCCCAAAGACGGTGGATACTTATCGAGCCAGCCTGATGCGCAAGCTTGAGATCCACGACGTGGCGGGCTTGGTGAAGTTTGCCATGCAGCGCAATCTTACCGCGTAGTGGTGATATCGAAGCTTCGGCGAAGCGCATTACCTCAACCGTCCGTTCCGGAGATCCCCTTGCCGGGCGAATGAAATGCGCTAGCTCATTGGAACCGGTCGAGAAATCGGCCGGTCTTTTTTTGCGCTCGCCGGGCGCGTCCGTCCGCAGCTTATCGACTTGATTCACCAAAGGAGGCAAGCTGTCCCCGGTGAAGGCGGAAAGACGTATCTTGGTGCTGGAGGTGGGGTGGAACCGACTTCCGAGATTTGAAATCCGTAAGTTGCGGATTCCACGTTGCCGAGGGTGCCGGAATTGCCGTCGTTGCCGTAGACCATAGCACGCTACGGCGCGAAGCGATCACGTCACACGCACCGTCGAAGGCCACCAGCATCCGCAGGGGTCTCAGCTTTCCCACAATCACGCGCTCCAGTCGTTTACGGATAGAGCGTATAAGGCGCATTCATTCCCTCCTTCGTCTTTATAGCGCCTCGCAGCCTGGTACCGGAATCTGAGTTTCTCCGTCGAAGGCCACCAGCATCCGCAGGGGTCTCAGCTTTCCCACAATCACGCGCTCCAGTCGTTTACGGATAGAGCGTATAAGGCGCATTCATTCCCTCCTTCGTCTTTATAGCGCCTCGCAGCCTGGTACCGGAATCCGAGTTTCTCCAGCACTCTTATGGAACGAATGTTCTCGATATGGGCGAAAGCTACCACCCGGTCGAGCTGGAGCCTGTCGAACGCATACACAAGTACGGGTCGGGCAGCTTCCGAAGCAAGTCCCCGATTCCAGTAAGCTCGTGCCAGTTGGTAGCCAAGGCTGACATCGTCGCTGATTCTATGTTCATCCGGGTCGAAAACGCCTCGAAACTTGGAGAGCTCGATCCAACCGACCTTGGTGGGATGATCCTGCGTTTCTAAAATCCACTTGTGCAGATGCCAGCGGCGCGGAGCCATTTCCATCTGGGCCTTGGCCCACTCCATCGCAGTTTTTTGAGACAGAGGACCCGAATGAATGTATCGCATCACATCTGGATCGCAATCTAATGTCGCCAAGAATTCTTCATCGCCGGGCTGAAGCATTCGTACGCGCAGCCGGGGCGTTTCGAACTCTGAGTTGCGGGGGCTTTCCGACACGTTGCCACCAATCACCAAGAGACGCCTTCAGTCTTTGTGATAGAGTCGCACGCCGGAGTAAGAGGATTTCAGAACATGACGTACAAGCCAGAGCTTCTCGGACTCGCTTGCGGTTCCGTCGTGCATAACCTGCGCAAGGCGCTCGACCCGTCGAAATTCAGCTTCATTAAACTCAGTGATCATCTTCTTCTCCAGGC